>JADQAZ010000001.1 GCA_018524345.1 Harenicola maris | reverse complement strand
AAAGCGGGCCGCCGCCCCCCGCCACCGCGGTCCCATCGGCGAAGCCGATGGGAAGCCAGCCGTAGGCTGGGATGCGATGCTTAGAATGTTTCCCCTTCGGGGAGCCATTTGGTGATCAGCGCGTTGAGGGAGCCGTCTTCCTTCATCGAGGTGATCGCGGCGTTGAGCTTTTCTTTCAGCTCGGTGTCGGATTTGCGCAGGCCAAGACCGATGCCTTCGCCGATCAGTTCCTCTTTCTCCAGAAGGACCAGATCGGGGTCGTCATTGGCGATGGGCGCGAGGAAGGCCTTGTCGGCCAGCACCGCGTCTGCTTCGCCGTTCTTGACCGCGGCGACGGTTTCTTCGGGCGTGGCGAATTCAACCAGTGTCATGGACATTTCGTTGATAAAGCCGGCCTGAATGGTGTTGGTCTGCGCCGCGATCACGCCGCCTTCGAGGTCAACATCAGCCGAGGTTGCCAGGTAGGCGGAGGGGTCCGGCTGTGTGTAGTTCTGTGTGAAATCAATCGCTTCGCGCCGCTCGTCCGTGATGGACATGCCTGCGATGATGGCGTCGTAGTTGCCCGAGACGAGGTTGGGGATGATGCTGTCCCATTCGTTGGTGACCCATTCGCAGGTCAGCTCGGCGCGTTTGCACAGCTCGTCGCCCACGGCGCGTTCAAAGCCGTCCACTTCGCCCGCGTCATTGAGGAAGTTATAGGGAGGGTAGGCGCCTTCGGTGCCGAGGCGCACGGTGTCTTGTGCAAGGGCCATGCCCGCTGTCATCGCAAGGGCGGCGGCGCTGAGGATCAGGTGTTTCATTGGGTTTCTCCGAGTTGGTCGTTTCTATCGTTAAGGGTAAATCGTTAAGGGTCGTGTGGTGACTTTGGCCTTGCATGTTTGCCTTTGGCCAAAGGTGGTTAAAAAGTGCCCGCGCCGGCAGAGAACCATTTGTCCCTGAGGGCGGCGATGGTGCCGTCATCCCGCAGGGTGATGATGGCCGCGTCGATTTTTGTTTTTAGCTCAACATCTTCTTTGCGCAAGCCCACGATGGTTTCGCCGGTGTCGATTTCCACCGAGGAGACCTCGCGCAGGCGTCCGGGGGCGTTCTGGATCAGCCCGCGCAGGTGTGTGGTCGAGCCGAGGGCGAGGTCTGCCGCCCCTGTGGCCACGGCCTTGGCCAGATCATCGGCATGGGGGTAGGCGACATAGCGCAGGCCCCGTTCCTTGACGTAGTCGAGGTGGATGGTTTCGGTTTGCACCGCGATCAGGGCAGTTTCGGGGTTGGGCAGGGGCGCATTGGCGGGGCAGACGAAGAGGGCGGAGGCGCCGCCGTCCTCGTAGCCCGCGGAGAAGGCGATCAGTTCGGCCCGTTCCGGCGTGGCCGCCATGCCTGCCATGATGGCGTCATAGCGGTGTTTGAGCAGGCCGGGGATGATGCTGGCCCAAGGCTCCAGCACCCATTCGCAGGTCAGCCCCGCCTCGGCGCAGATGGCATTGCCGACGTCGATGTCAAAGCCCTGTAGGGTGCCGCCGTTGTCGATGAAGTTATAGGGCGCGAAGGCGCCCTCTGTGCCGATGCGCAGGGTCTGGGCGCTCGCAGGGAGGGCGAGGGCGAGGCAGAGGGCGGCGAGGCGGAGGGGCTTGGCGGGCATGGCTCAGGCGGCCGTCGATTTGAGGAACTGTTGCAGGCGCGCGCTTTGCGGGTTGCCGAAGAGCGCCTCTGGCGGGCCTTGTTCCTCGATCTTGCCTTGGTGCAGGAAGATCACCTTGTCGGAGACATCGGCGGCCATTTTCATATCATGGGTCACGATGATCATGGTGCGGCCTTCGGTGGCGAGGGCCTTGATCACCTTGACGACCTCCTGTTCCAGCTCGGGGTCGAGGGCGGAGGTCGGCTCGTCAAACAGCAGGGCCTCGGGTTCCATCGCGAGGGCGCGGGCGATGGCGGCGCGCTGTTGCTGGCCGCCCGAAAGCTGCGCCGGATAGACATCGCATTTGTCGCCGATGCCGACCTTGTCCAGCAGGGCGCGGGCGCGGGCCTCGACCTCTGACTTGGGTTGGCTGAGGACGGTCACGGGGGCCTCCATCACATTTTGCAGGATGCTCATGTGGGACCACAGGTTGAACTGTTGAAAGACCATCGACAGGTTGGTGCGGATGCGGGTGACCTGCGCCGGATCGCCGGGTTGGCGGCCATGGGCATCGCCTTTCCAGCTGATCGCCTCGCCCTGAAACAGGATATCGCCGGACTGGCAATGTTCCAGCAGATTGGCGCAGCGCAGCAGGGTGGATTTGCCGGAGCCCGAGGAACCGATGAGCGAGACGACCTCGCCCTTCATTGCGCGCAGGTCGACGCCTTTGAGGACCTCGAGCGTGCCGAAGGATTTGTGCAGATCGCGGATTTCGATAACGGGGGCTGGTGACATGGTCCCTCTGGGTTGGTGTCCGTTGGCCATGGATTAGGACGCAGTTTGCACGGGTTTGCAATGACAAAGGGCGCGCAATTGGCCGGTTAATCGCGAACGGGACGTTACGGAGCGGGGGGAATTGGCAGGGCGAGGTAAGCGCTTAGGGGGATTTGGGCGATGCCTTGCAGATGCAGGATCGCGCGATCAGCCGGGCTTATGGCCGCGATTGCGCCCGCCATGGCGGCGGCGATGGGGGCGGGGTCATTGGCCTTGGCGGTGATATAGGGGGTGGCGGGCGTCGGGGCGCTTTGGCCGATGGCGTGGAGGGTTTCCATCACGCTGCCCTTGCCGATAAGGCGCCATGTGTGGACATCGATAAAGGCGATATCGGCGCGCCCCTCGGCCACCGCATGGGCCGAGGCCACATGGGCGCCGGTTTCCAGCGCGGGGCGCAGGCGGATGCCGGCGGCGGCGGCGGTGGTGACGGCGCTGCCCCAGCCGGACTGGCTGTCGGCGGAGTTGAAGGCCAGCGCCGCGCCGTCGAAGGCGGCGAGGGTTTGGCGCGGGTCGGATTTGCGCACCATAATGTGACTGCGGTATTCGCCCGGTTTGCAGCCGGGGATGGCGTAGTCCGGTGCGCCGACGAGGCGGACCTGTTCGTGCAGGCCCATGGCAATGGGCAGGCCGCAGGTCTGGGACAGCAGCAGGTCCGGCGCTGTCCAGATGCGCCAGAGGTCCGTGCTGCGGTTCAATGCGGCGGGGCCGCGGCCGAGGCGGGCGCGGATGTCGGACCAGAGCCGATCATGGGCCGCCTCGCAATGGGGCGGCTGATACATCGGCAGGCTGGCGATCACCTTTGGGTCCTGCCGTCAGGCTTTGCCGGCTTCGACCCGCTGGCGGGCGAGGGCGCTGTCGCGGTCATTGACCCCAAGCAGGTTGGCGACAAGGCGGATCAGCCCGTCTTCCTCTGCATCGCGGTGACCATCGGCGAGGGTCACATCCCACAGGGCCTCGACCACGCTTTCGCGGTCCTCATAGGGCACGGCGTCCTTGATGGCGCGGGTGAAGCGGACGGTATCGGGGGCCTCTGCCTCCAGAGTCTCCGCCTCGGAGCGCAGGGATGCGGCCTCGGCGGCGGTGAGGCCGAAGCGTTTGGCCGAGATACGGTCAATGCGGGTGATTTCCTCCGGGGCATAGTTGCCATCGGTGCGGGCGATCCGGACCAGCAGGCCCACAAGGGCGAGGCGGGCGTCGGGTTCTGGCAGGCGCTCGGTTTGGGGCGCGGTCAGACGTTTGAGAAATTCTGCGAACATAGGGGGAGATATAATCCGGGGAGCGTCAGGTGCAAGTCAGCCGTCGTAGCCTTCGACAATAATCAGCCGCCCCTCGGCGATGGGTTCGCGGATGGAGAGGGCGTGTTGGTAGTCCTCGGAGTTGTAGCAGGCGAGGGCCTCTGCGTAGCTGGGAAATTCGATGACCACGGTGCGGGGGAAGGTTTCGCCCTCGGGGGCGATTTGCTGACCGCCGCGCACGAGAAAGCGCGCCCGGTGGCGGGCGAAGGGCTCTGCATTGGCGGCCTTGTAGCTTTCGTATTCCACCGCGTCATGGACGAGGTTGTTGGCGACCCAGTATCCTTTGGCCATTGGCGCGCTCCTATGCGTCGTTGCGGGGTTGGTGCAGGGCGGCGACGCCGGCGGCGTCCTCCTGCGACAGGCCAAGGGCCGTGCCTACAAAGCGCAGGACCTTGTCCTCCTCTGCGCGCAGGCGGCCATCGGCCATGGAGACCTGCCAGAGGGTGTCGAACACGGCGAGGCGCTCGGCGTGGGAGACCCCGGCTTGCACCTGTTCGGTGAAGCTCTGGGTGTCGGGGGCCTGCGCCTCCAGCTTTTCGCAGGTGGCGCGCATCTTGGCTGCCTCCACCGGATTGAGGGCGTAGCGGTTGGCAAGGATCACGTCGATCTTGGAGATTTCCTCGACCGAATAGAGGTGATCGGATTTGGCTAGGCGGACCAGAAGCGCGCCAAGGGCGAGGCGTGCGTCAAGCTCCGGCAGGGGGGCCTCGGGCGTATGGCCGGTCAGCCGTTGGAAGAATTCTGCGATCATCGCGTGGCTCCTTGTGGCGCGGGCGGTGTGGCGGGGGCCGCCTTCGGTCTTGGGCAATGGTTACCCTGCGCTGCTGTTTGGGGCAAGACGTGGGTGGGATGGGGCGCGGGGGGGCGGCGCACCGCAGGTGCGCCGCCCCCCCCGCGCGGATCGACCCGGCGTGAGCCGGGGCGAGGCCTGTTTTTGGTGGCTGGCGGCGGGAGCCTCCGGCGGGGATATTTGGGCCAATAAGAAGCGCAGGGCGGGGCAGGGCCCGCGGGCGGGGCCGGGTTTGGCTGTGGCTTTGCCTGCGGGCTTGGGTGCGCGTGGGTCAGACGAGGCGGCTGTTTTCCAGGGCGGCGCGGACGAAGTCGCGGAACAGCGGGTGCGGCGCGAAGGGTTTGGATTTCAGTTCGGGGTGGAATTGCACCCCGATGAACCACGGGTGGTCGGAGACTTCGACGATTTCGGGCAGTTTGCCATCGGGCGACATGCCGGAGAATTTGAGGCCTTTGGCCTCGAGTTGTTCGCGGTAGTCGAGGTCGACCTCGTAGCGGTGGCGGTGGCGTTCGTCGATGGCGGTGGTGCCATAGATTTCGGCCACGCGGGAGCCTGCGCTAAGCACGGCGTCATAGGCGCCAAGGCGCATGGTGCCGCCTTTGTCGTCATCGGCCTTGCGTTTGACCTTGGCGTTGCCCTGCACCCATTCCTTGAGGTGGTAGACCACCGGCGTAAACCGTTTTTTGCCGGCCTCGTGGTCGAATTCCTCGGAGCCTGCATCGCCGAGGTCGGCGAGGTTGCGGGCGGCTTCGACCACGGCCATTTGCATGCCGAGGCAGATGCCGAGGTAGGGGACCTTGCGGGTGCGGGCGAATTCGGCGGCTTTGATTTTGCCTTCGGTGCCGCGTTCGCCAAAGCCGCCGGGGACGAGGATGGCGTGGTAGCCTTCGAGGTGGGGGGCGGCGTCTTCGCGGTCGAAGAGTTCGGCGTCGACCCATTCGACGGAGACCTTCACCCGGTTGGCCATGCCGCCGTGGGTCAGGGCCTCCTTGATCGATTTATAGGCGTCTTCGAGTTGCACGTATTTGCCGACGATGGCGATTTTCACATCGCCTTCGGGGTGTTCGACGCGGTCTTTGACGTCCTCCCAGACCGACAGGTCGGGGCGGGGGGCGGGGGAGATGTCGAAGGCGTCGAGGACGGCCTGATCGAGCCCCTGTTCGTGATAGGCCAGTGGGGCCTCGTAGATGGATTTGAGGTCATAGGCGGCGACCACGGCCTCTTTGCGCACGTTACAGAAGAGGGCGATTTTCTCGCGTTCTTTTTCCGGGATCGGCTGTTCGGAGCGGCAGACGAGGATATCGGGCGCGATGCCGATGCTTTGCAATTCCTTGACCGAGTGTTGGGTCGGTTTGGTTTTCAGCTCCCCGGAGGCCGCCAGATAGGGCAACAGGGTTAGGTGCATAAAGATACATTGCCCGCGCGGTTTGTCATGGGAGAACTGGCGGATGGCCTCGAAGAAGGGCAGCCCCTCGATATCGCCCACGGTGCCGCCGATTTCGCAGAGCATGAAGTCGACCTCGTCGGCGCCGATGTCGAGGAAGTCTTTGATCTCGTTGGTGACATGGGGCACGACCTGAATGGTTTTGCCAAGGTAGTCGCCGCGGCGTTCCTTTTCCAGCACGGTGGAATAGATGCGGCCCGAGCTGACGCTGTCGGTGGAGCGGGCGGCGACGCCGGTGAAACGCTCGTAATGGCCGAGGTCGAGGTCGGTTTCCGCGCCGTCATCGGTGACGAAGACTTCGCCGTGTTCAAAGGGCGACATCGTGCCGGGATCGACATTGAGGTAGGGGTCGAGTTTGCGCAGGCGGACGGAGTATCCGCGGGCCTGAAGCAAAGCGCCGAGGGCGGCAGAGGCCAGCCCCTTGCCGAGGGAGGAAACCACACCGCCGGTGATAAAAATGAAACGTGCCAAGTGGATAACCCCCGTGAATGACCTGATATCGGGGGAAATTCTGCGTCGAATCTGCCCTGCATCACGGGATTTGAGAAATAGGGGATTCGGAAGGGTTTCGCAACCGTGACCCAAGATGATGTTGGCGAAAGTTTCGCCCTTTCTAGAGGTAGTGTTGCGCCGGGGGCTTGGGGAACCTGCGTGGCATTTGATCTGAGGGATTGATGATCGGCGCGCCCTGCGTCACACCTGTGGGAGCGGGCGGTGCGGCCTGTGTTGCGCCGTTGATTTTTCCCGCCCTCCCTCAAGATGGATGCCCCGAGCCATGTCATATTACATCACCGTTCCTTTGACCGCCGCCGCCGCAGAGCGCCATGACCGTGACGCCTGTATCCCGGGCGATCTGCACGAATGGGCACCGAGCGAGGAGGAGATTACCGAGCTGTGGGACACCGGCGTGATGCCGCAGATCAACGCGGCCACGGGCCTTGTGATTGATGCCTTTGAAAAGGAGAAGATCACCGGGGCGCATTTGCAGGTGGCCCTTGGGATTGTGGGCGAGATGTTGGCGGGAGCGCCGGATCAGGATGCGCTGCGCCGGTTCGAGGATTTGCTGCGTCTTGGGGCGGAGAAGGGGACGGGGGTTTACCTGTCGCTTTGACGTTGAGGGCGCGGGGCAAAGAGGGCGCGCGGCAAAGAGTGCGCGGGGCAAAGAAAAACCCGGCTGCGAGGGCCGGGCTTTTGCATTTGAATGTTTCGACTGCGCCTTAGTCGGCGGCCTGAGGAACCAGAGGTTCGTCGGTGGCCGAGGGGGGCAGCAGGCTTTCGCCCGGAGGCAGTAGGGAGCCGTCTGTCCCGTCCTCTGTATCGGCGCCGAGGCGGTCGATCACGGAAGAGTTGCTGCTGTCTGCGATGTTCAGGATGCCCAGCGCGATCGAGGTGCACAGGAAGGCGATGGCGAAGAACCATGTCAGCTTGCCCATGGCCGTTGCCGCCGCGCGGCCGGACATCACGCCGCCGCCGCCACCACCGCCGCCAAGGCCCATGCCGCCTTCGGAGCGCTGAAGCAGCACGACACCGATCAGGCAGAGCGCGATGATAAGGTGGACGATCAGCAGGACGTTTTGCATCGGAGGGCCTTTGAAAGTTTGCGGGCTGGCGCGGCATAGCGCAGCGGCCTTGGCATGTCGATGGTTTATTTATACGCTTGGTGGGTGGATACAAGGTGGCAACAGAAGATGAGGCGCGCCGAGTGGCCGATTTCCCGAAATTAATCTTGCTTGGATATCCCTCTTCGGGGGCGCGGCGCATTGCGCAGGCGGTGAGCGCCTTGGGCGAGAATGCGATTTTGGGCTTTGGTGGCAAGCTGGCCGAGCGTATTGCCCTTGGCCGTCTCACCGGCCGTGCGCCCTTTGACCAATGGCCGCGGGCGCGGATGTATGCGGATCTGGAGCTGATCGCGCCGCCCTGCCGCCCATGGGTGGAGGGGTATCGCGCCTTTGACTGGCTGCATCATTGGTATCCCGAGGCGCTGTTTGTGTTGAACACCCGGGCCGAGGAGGATTGGGTTGCGCGGCTTTGGGCGCGGGACGAGGGGCGCTACCGCGCCCATCATGCGGCGCGGCGCGGGGTGGCGCAGGAGGCCCTGCCGGAGATTTGGCTGCGCGAGCGGGAGGCCCATCACGCGGCGGTGCGGGGGTATTTTGATGGGCAGGGTTATAGGGAGCAGGGCGGGTTTACCGAGGTGACGGCGGAGGAGCCGCTGGAGCAGGTTTTGGAGAGATTGTCGCGGCGGCCCTCGGCGCCTGCGCCGCGCGGGGCGCCGGATGCCCCCGCCGCCCCTGCGGTTTCGCGGGGCGGCGGCGCGATCAAGCCCAGCGATCCGGCATTTGTGCAAAGTCTTGTGGCCCATTGTCTGCCGCGCTCTGGCGAGGGGGCCTTGGCCGATCAGCCCGATGGGCGAATGGTGCAGGGGCATTGGGACGGTCAGGGCGCCCCGCTGTCTGCCGAGGGCAAGGACCTGGGCCTGACCTTGGTGGAGACGCGGCAGGGCGGGAGGTTTCTGGCGGACAGCCGCGGCCATAAGGCGGTGCGCGGCGAGGGGTTTTTGAATGACTATGCCCTGCATGGCGGGGCGGGGCCGGTCTGGTTCGATATGGGGGATGCGCGGCGGTTTGGCGGCGCGGTCAAGGGGCCGGAGCATCCGCATTTCATGTATAACCGGCGGCCTGCGGCCTGCAATGTCACGCTCTGGCCGCTGCCCGGACATCACGATCCGGGGCTGGCGGGGAGCTTTCGCGACATGGGCGGGGAGGGGGCCTTCGGGCGCGGCTTTGCCCACCGCGAGGATCGGGTGATCTGGCGCGGGGCGCTCTCGGGTCAGATGCGTTATCTGGACGAAGGCGGGGTGCTGCGCCATCGGGGGGCCTTCTATGCGATCAACAGGCTGCGCGAGGATCCACAGGCGGATGTCAGCGAGGGGCTGGAGAGCCTTGTGCGCTATCGCCTGACGCGGCGGATGCGGGGGCGGGCGGGCTATGACCTTGGGGTGACCTTGCCCCGGCGGCAGGGGTTTCTGGCCGATCTGCCCTGTTTCAAGGGGGTGATTGCGGAGCCTGTGCCGATGCGGGCGCAGGCGAACTGCCGCTATATCCTGTCCCTGTCGGGCTATGACGCGGGGAGCAATTTCCCCGCGGCGATCTGTGCCGGTTCCTTGGTGATCAAGGAGGAAGACGGCTGGGAGAAGTTCTACACCGGCGCCTTCCGCCCGATGGAGCATTATCTGCCCATGGCCCTTGGCGGCGGCGATCTGGAGGACCGGGTGGACTGGGCCCGCGCCCATCCCGAGGCCTGCGCCGAGATGGTGCGGGCGGGGCAGAGCGTGGCGATGAAGCTGGCCGATCCGGCCAATATCGGGGCGATGAAACAGGCCCTGATCGAGGATTACGCCGCACGGGTTTGACGCAGATGTGACTTTGCAGTTTCGCTTGGGCGCGGCGGCGGCTATAGACGCGCGGGATTCGACCGTATGAAAGGGTGAACCTTATGGCGAACGTGGTTGTTGTCGGCGCTCAGTGGGGCGATGAAGGTAAGGGCAAAATTGTGGACTGGCTCTCCGAGCGGGCCGATGTCATTGCGCGCTTTCAGGGCGGTCATAACGCGGGCCATACCCTTGTGATCGACGGGGAGGTGTTCAAGCTGTCCCTGCTGCCCTCGGGGATTTTGCGCGATGGCAAGCTGAGCGTGATCGGCAATGGTGTTGTGCTGGACCCATGGGCCCTTGTGGATGAGATCGAGCGGATCGAGGCGCAGGGTGTGACCGTGGACCCGAGCAAGCTGATGATTGCGGAGAACACGCCCCTGATCCTGCCGGTGCACGGCGAGCTGGACCGCGCCCGCGAGAGCCAGAATGCGGTGGCCAAGATCGGCACCACAGGGCGGGGCATTGGCCCGGCCTATGAGGATAAGGTCGGGCGGCGCAATATCCGCGTGGCGGATCTGGCCGATGCGGGCACGCTGTCAGCGCGGATTGACCGGCTGCTGGTGCATCACGATGCCCTGCGCCGCGGCCTTGGCCTGCCGGAGGTGGACCGCGCCGAGCTGGAGCGCAAGCTGGCGGAGATCACGCCGCTGATCCTGAAATATGCCGCCCCTGTGTGGAAGGTGCTGAACGAGCGCCGCCGCGCAGGCCAGCGGATCCTGTTCGAGGGCGCGCAGGGCTCGCTGCTGGACGTTGATTTCGGCACCTATCCTTTCGTGACCTCCTCCACGACCCTGTCGGGCATGGCGGCCACCGGCACCGGCGTTGGCCCCGGCTCGATCGATTTCGTGCTGGGCATCGTGAAGGCCTATACCACCCGCGTGGGCGAGGGGCCGTTTCCGACGGAGCTTGACGACGAGGTGGGCGAACACCTTGGCACCGTGGGCCGCGAGAAGGGCACCGTGACGGGGCGCTCGCGCCGCTGTGGCTGGTTTGACGCCGCTCTGGTGCGCCAGACCTGCGCCCTGTCGGGCGTCAACGGCATCGCCCTGACCAAGATGGATGTCCTTGATGGGCTCAAAGAGCTGAAAATCTGCACTGGCTATATGTTGGACGGCGTCGAGATCGACTACCTGCCCACCGCCGCCGAGGCGCAGGCGCGGGTCGAGCCGATCTATGAGGTCATGGAAGGCTGGAGCGAAAGCACCGCGGGCGCGCGCTCATGGGCCGAGCTTCCCGGTGCGGCAGTGAAATACGTGCGCCGGATCGAGGAGCTGATCCAATGCCCGGTGGCCATGCTCTCCACCTCGCCAGAGCGTGAAGACACGATCCTTGTCACCGATCCCTTCGCGGATTGATCTGGAATGGCGCTCAGCTACAAAGCCCGCCGCCGCTGGTCGCTGGTGATCCTCCTTATCGGATTGCCGGTCTATATCGTGGTGGCGGCGACCCTTGTCGGTATGATTGACCGCCCGCCGATCTGGCTGGAATTGTTGATCTACATCGGCCTCGGGGTGCTCTGGGCCTTTCCATTGCGGGCCGTGTTTCGCGGCATCGGGCAGGCGGACCCGGACGCCCCGCCGCAAGACGAATAAACCAAACGCAAAAAAGGCCGCCCTCACCTCGGGCGGCCTTTTCGTTTCTTATTGGGAAAAATATCCCGGGGGTGTGGGGGCTGGCCCCCACTGATCACTTGTGTGGGGGCTGGCCCCAACTTGTCGCGTGCTTGGGGCCAAGCCCTCCGCAGCGGCCGCGCGGCTTACCCGTTGGTGCCGCTGGCCTTGAGATACTGCGAGTCGTCCGAGATGGCGAACATGCCGCGCTTTACCTTGCGGATCTTGCCCTCGCGCAGCAGCTTGCCGAAGGAGCGCAGGCTGTCTTCGCGGGTGAAGCTGCCCTCACCCTGTGCATCTGCGACGGTGCGCATGATGTCGGGGTGGGTAAAGACCTCGTGGCCCTCGACCTTGGCGGTATAGGCCGCGGCGCATTCCAGCATGTCTTGCAGGCTGGAGGCGCCCATCTTGGCCGAGAATTCCTCGAAGGAGGTGCTGTCGGCGAGGTGGCGGGCGGAATCGCTGTTAAAGGCCTCGCGGGCGGCTTCTTCTTCTGCGGCCTCGGCAAAGCTGCCTTCGGTGACGCGGCGCGGCATGACGGGGCGGCCGGGGGTGACGGCTTCGGCTGCGCCCTCGTCCTCGTCGACCCGCTGCTCGGAGACCAGCATCAGCGGAGAGGCTGTGCGCGGGCGTGCGGTGGCGGCGCCGTCGCGGCGCAGGGAGGGGCGGCGCGGGCGGGCCGGGGCGACGGTGTCGCTGGCGGTTTCGGGTTCTGCCTCTGCTTCGGGCGCTTTGGCCTCGGGCTCGGCTTTGGCCTCTGCCGCGTCTGATTTTCTCAGGCGCAGGGGGGAGGCCGCTTCGCGGGCGGTTTCGGCCAGATTGTCTGCCAGATCCTCGATGCTGCTGTCCGGCTCTGCGGGGGCCTCGGCGTCGGCACCGGGGCGGATGCGGCGCAGGAGAGAGCGGCGCGGGCGCAGGGCGCTGGCGGCTTTGACGGGTTCTTCCGTGGCTTCGGAGATGTCCTCAGCCATGTCCTCTGCGAGGTCCTCTGCCAGATCCTCCGGCAGTTCCGCTGTGACTTCTTCGGCCAGATCATCAGCCATATCGGTGGCTTTGGTCTTGGCCTCTGCGAGCTCCTCTGTGGCGTCTTCTGCGAGGGCGTCCAGTGTGTCGGAGCCGTCTTCGATCAGGTCCTCAGTGGTCTCCTCAATACGGTCCTCTGTGCTGGCCTGAATTTTGGCTTGGGCCATTTTGGCCTCTGCCAGAATTTTGGCGGCGGCGGATTGGGCCTCGCTTGGGGCTGGCGCTTCGGCTTCTGCCTCGCTGCCCTCGGGGTTGCGGACAACGCGGGCGAGGTCGTCGCGGTAGGCGCGGGCCTCGGCGTCGTCGCTGCCTTTGGCACCGTTGCCTTCGGCGCGGGTGGCGGCGACGGCGGCTTTGAGGTGTTCGATGGCCGAGCGGCGACGCTGGAGGTCGGAGCCCTCCAGTTTCGTGGCGGTTTCGTCCATCAGGCGGTCAAAACGCTCGCCCTCTGGCTCCTCGCGGGTCAGTTGCTCGCGGCGGGCGCGGGCGTGTTCGGCGCGCTCGTCGGCCTGGCTTTTGGCGGCCATGGCGGCGAGGGCATTGTCGATGGAGCTTGCCGGATCGTTCAGCTCTGCGGCGGGGGCTGGGGCGGTTGTGTCCTCGGCCTTGGCGCTGGGCAGGGTGACGCCGGAGGCATCGGAGCCGGTCAGGCGGGAGACCGCATCAAGGATGCCGGCCTCGTCGACTTCGGCGGTTTTGGCTGGCTCTTCGATACCGTCCAGAGCCTCAAGCTCGGCGATGTCCTCGGCGGCTTGTTCGGCGTGGGTTTCGGCGTCGTCCAGTTCGGCCCAGTCGTCGAGTTCCTCTGTGTCATCGGCGTCTTGGTCGTCGCCGCCCAGTGCGGCGGCATTGACCATGGCGGCAAGGGAGCCGGAGGCGGCGTCGTCTTCGTCGAAGGTATCCTCGTCGAAGTCGTCCTCTTCAAGGGAGGGCTCGTCAAAGCTGTCCTCCTCAAAGGAGGCCTCCTCGATGATTTCCTCGGCGTCCTCGATCTCGTCATGGGCTTCGATGCGGGCACTCTCGCGTTGCTCTGCTTCGGCGATGGCGGCGTCAAGGGCGCTGTCATCGGCGTCGGCTGCGGCGACGGGGATCACGATCTCGCCCTTTTGGGGCGGGCGGGCACGGCCGGCGCGGCCTTCGGCCTCGGCCCGGGCGATGGCGGCCTCGAGGGCGTCGTCCTCGTCATCGGGGCTGATGTCGATCACGGTTTCGTCCCGTGCGGGCGGCTGGGGCGCTGCGCCGTCGGAGGCGATATCGTCAAGGATGGCGTCGATGTCGCTGTCGTCTTCGAAGTCGGCTTCGAATTCTTCGGTGAAGGCGGTGGGGGCTGTGGCCTCTTCCTCGGCCTCGTCCATTTCGATTTCGCCGGTGAGGGCGGCTTCGAAATCGTCGTCGTCCTCGTCTGCCTCAAGCGCGGCGAGTTCGGCCATGAGGGCGGCTTCGTCCTCGTCCGACAGGACAGAGGGGGCGTTTTTGGCGGGGCTGTCTTCTTCCGCGATCTCGTCGTTCTGGGAGAGGGCGGGGATTGCGGCTTTGGCGACGACCTTGATCACGCGGCCTTTGCGGGGCGTGTCTTTGGCCTCTGGGGCCTCATCCTTGGCTGTGTCTTCCTTGGCGGTTTCCGCTGCGGTTTCCTCTGGGGCGTCCATGGCGGAGAGCACGTCGGCCATGTCGACGGGGTTGTTTTCCTCGTCGGCGGCATCGGCGTTTTCCTCGGCGCTGGGGTTGCCAACGACGGAGCGGATGCGGGCCAGCTTGTCGGCCACGCTGTTCATGGGCGTGGCGGCCTCGGCGGTTTCGTCCTCTGTCAGGTCGGAGGCCTCGCGGGGGAGTTCGACGAGGGAGGCGGGCGGAGTGGGGGAAGCTTCGGCTTCTTCCTGCGCTTTGGCTTCAGCTTTGGCTTTTGCCTCAGCTTCTTCCTGCGCTTTGGCCTCGGCCTCAGCCTTGGCTTTCGCCTCTGCTTCTTCCTTCGCTTTGGCCTCGGCTTCAGCTTTGGCTTTCGCCTCAGCTTCTTCCTTCGCCTTGGCCTCGGCTTCAGCCTTGGCTTTCGCTTCGGCTTCTTCCTGCGCCTTGGCTTCGGCTTCTGCCTTGGCTTTCGCCTCTGCTTCTTCCTGCGCTTTGGCTTCGGCCTCGGCTTTGGCTTTTGCCTCTGCTTCTTCCTTCGCTTTGGCGTCGGCTTCAGCTTTGGCTTTTGCCTCTGCTTCTTCCTGCGCTTTGGCCTCGGCCTCAGCTTTGGCTTTTGCCTCTGCTTCTTCCTGCGCCTTGGCTTCGGCCTCAGCTTTGGCTTTCGCCTCAGCTTCTTCCTTCGCTTTGGTCTCGGCTTCAGCTTTGGCTTTCGCTTCGGCTTCTTCCTGCGCTTTGGCCTCGGCTTCAGCCTTGGCTTTCGCCTCTGCTTCTTCCTGCGCTTTGGCCTCGGCCTCCGCCTTGGCTTTCGCCTCTGCTTCTTCCTTCGCTTTAACCTCGGCTTCAGCCTTTTCCTTCGCCTCGGCTTCGGCGCGGGCGAGGGCTTTTTTGGCGCGGCGGGCTTTCTTGGACTCTTCCTTGGCGGCCTCGGCCTCTGCGGCGTCCTCACCGGCGTCGCTCATCAGAGCGGCGGTGACGGCATTGGCGGGCTCTTTGGAGGCGCGCAGGACGATGCCATTGCCGTTGCCATTGACCTTGGCCTCGACTTTGCGCTGGATCTCTTTCTCGACAATCCGCTGGAGCATTTCGGCATCCGGGGTGGGCGGCTCGGCGCCAAAGTAGCGGTCATCAGCGGCCAGATCGCGGAAGTATTCCGCAATCGCCTTCATCGTTCCAAAGGAATCCTCGAACCCCTCAAGGGTGCATGAAAATGTTCCATAAGAAACGGTTAGAATTTTGTTCGTCGCAACCATAGCTCTGCTCGCTTTTTTTCAGTCTGCAAGTGCTGTTCTACCATGCATTGGTTCTTAGAAAGCAACAAAACTGGGATTTTTACGGTATCATTTCATGTTCTAAATATGGCAAAGCCTGAGGAAACCAAGGGGGGCGGGATGCCTGATCCAGTGTTAAGTTCTTCTGAATGCATTACCCTTTTGGGGGGCGGTGCGGTGGAGGCGGCCTGCCTTGATTTGGCCATGAAGCACGCCCCGCGGGTGGTTGCGGCCGATGGTGGGGCCGATCATGCCCTGCGTTTCGGGGTCATGCCAGAGGCGGTGATCGGAGATTTTGATTCAATCACGCCTAAAACCCGCGAAACTTTGCCCGAGGAGCGGCTGTTTCCCGTGGCCGAGCAGGACAGCACGGATTTCGAAAAATGCCTGCAGCGGCTGCGCGCGCCCTTGGTGATCGGGGTCGGGTTTCTGGGGCTGCGGCTGGATCACGAGCTTTCGGTGCTCAATACTCTGGTGCGCTATAGCGCGCAGCCCTGTCTGCTTTTGGGGCAGGAGGATGTGGCCTTTGCCGCGCCTGCGGCGCTGGATCTGGATCTGGCGGTGGGCACGCGGGTCTCGCTGTTTCCCTTTATGCCGGTGCGGGGCGAGAGCCGGGGCCTTGAGTGGCCGATCAGGGGGATCGATTTTGCGCCGGGCGGGCGGATTGGCACCTCGAACCGCGCCACGGGGGCGGTGCGCCTGTCCTTTGAGGGGGCGGGGATGGTGGTGATCCTGCCGCGGGCGTGTTTCGGGGCGGCTTTGGCGGGGCTGACGGGGTAACGCTATTTGTTGGCGTGATGCTCGCGGTAGACGACATAGAGGCCGGCGGTGATGACGATGGCGATGCCGATTAGGGCGAGGCCATTGGGAAACTGGCGGAAGACCGCAAAGCCGACGGCGGCGGCGATCGGAATTTCCAGATACTGGATCGGGGCGAGGGTGGCGGCGGGCGCAAAGCGCAGCGACCATGACATCGTCAGGTGGGCAAGGGTGCCAAGGCAGGCGAAGGCGGCGATATGCCAGCCAAAGCCCGCAGGCGGCAGGGCCATCATCAGCACGGGCCAATCCATCGCATGGCCGAGGGCAAAGGCGGGGAGCAGCAGAACGCAGGCCACGGCGCCGGAGATGACCTGCACCGCCATGGGGTCAACCTCCTTTGCCACCGTGCGGGTGATCAGCATGAAGAAGGCAAAGGCAAAGGCGACGCCCACGGGCAGCAGCGCATAGAGGCCGACGGAGGCAAAGCTGGGCTGGATCACCAGAAGGGTGCCGCCGAAACCCACAGCGCAGGCCCAGATGCGGCGGGGGCCGATATCCTCGTTCAGGAAGGCCTTGCCAAGGATCAGCAGGATAAAGGGCATGACAAAGGCGATGGCCACAGCATCGGCGAGGGGCAGATGTTTGAGGGCCTCGAACATCATGACGATCCCCGCGATATGCATCACCGCGCGCCAGCAGAGCCGGATCAGGGCGCGGCGAGAGACCCGCAGGGCCGCGCCGGAGGCAAGGACGAGGGGCAGCAGCAGCGCCACCTGCGCCGCAAAGCGGATCAGGGCAAGCTGCACCACAGGCAGCGCCCCCGAGAGGATCTTGGCCAGAGCATCGGCAAGGGGGGCGAGCAGGCAAAAGCACAACACGAGGGCAATGCCGAGCATGGGCTTGTCTGCGGCCTGAGCCGGCGCGGCGCCGACGGGCGGCCTTGGGGAGGGGAGTGTCATGGCGAGACTGTAGGCAGGGCGCGCGGGGGCGGCAAGGCCCATCCCGAAGGGGGGCCTTGCAGGATTTTCGGAGAAAATCCTTATCCCGCCGCGCCGCGTTCAGCGGGGGCGGCCCATGGCCCCCATGGCGGATATCATCAGGAGGGCGGCGAGCAACCCGAGGGCGATCCAGTGGCCATGGCGCAGGAGCAGGTCGATCACCCCCTCCAGCGGTAGGGCGTTTTCATCGGCGATCAGGCGCGTGCCGCCCTCAAACGGGCCATTCAGGCTGCGGACCGGATTTTGCCATTGCGGCGTGGTCACAAAGTAGAGGCCGGTAGTGGAGCTTTCGGCCTGCACGGTTTTGACCACAAAGAACCGCACCAGCGCCGCCAGACCGGCGAGGAGGACAAAGAGCGCGATGAAGATCAGTTTCATTGGTCAACTCCTGTGGTTACGGGGCGGCGAGGCCCATTTTGCTGCGCATGGCCTGCACATGGGGCAAGAGCGCATTGCCGGGGCAGACCGTATCCTGATTGGGAAACTCGCGGTGCCCGCCCAGCGCCTTGATAGCGAAAAACTTGCGAATGGCGAGGACCAGTTTTGTGATGCGGGCGATATGGGCGGTGGTCAGGTCGTCGTCATCGTCCCACCATTGATAGTGGAAGTCCCCCAGAAGGATGATCCCGATGGCGCCTGCGTTCTCTACCCCGATATGGGCGCCCTTATGTTTGAGGTGGCGCCCCTCGTACATGGTGCCGTCAAGGCCGATCAGGAAGTGATAGCCGATATCGGCAAAGCCGCGTTCGTTGATGTGATAGGACTCAAGGCCGGTGTGGGTATAGGTGCGGGTGCCGGTGTGGTGGATGGCGATTTTGGTATAGGGGGCGGCGGGGTCCATATTGGCGGGATTGGGCGCGACCTTGCCCCAGTCTTTGCGGGCGGTCATGCCGGTGAGGGAAATCAGTCTTTGCGAGATGCTTTCGAGGTCGGCTGGGCTTGTCATGGCTGTCACCTTTGAAAATGATCGAATGTATTGGCTGTAATGCGATCATTGTAGGGGCGGTGCTGGCCCTGAGGCAAGGGCGGGGCGCGGGGCGTGAAGCCAGCGTAAAACCTGGGGTCAGGGCGGAGAGTAGCCCTTTGCTGCGGGTGCGACCTATTCGTGTCAAAGGTGAAGAAGCGGACATTCATAGTGGGCATGTTGGTGCGCTGGCGGGCTTGATCGGGCTAAAAATACCCATCTCGCCACTCACGGCTTTCGCGGTGTATTTCGGGGAGGCCTTCGCGGATGGCTTGCGCTTCCCTTTGCGCCTTCAGCCCTTCATCCTTGCGGCCCAATTTGATTAAGGTCGCTCCGATTTTACCATGACTGCGGGCGATGTTTTCTTGCCCGACGGTGGTTTTGGGAGTTCTATCTTCAAGCCGCTCTTGGAGCGCAAGGCAGTCGCGAAAGACCTGCAAAGCCTCTTCATACAGGCCTTGTTTGAACAAGATGGTGCCGATGCGATCATGGCTGACACAGAGGAAGCCGCGCCAATGCTCGTTTTCAGGGTCTTGCCTTAAATGGCCTTCCGCCAAGTCGCGCGCGTCATAAGAGGTGCGCAAGGCCTCTTCAAATCGGTTCGCCTCCAATAGCGCTTTGCCGCGCTTGTTGAGGCCGTGGAACAGATCATGCTGGCGTTGTATGGTCTCGGGTTTTTGCGCCATAGCATAGAGTCCTGCATCAAGAGGTCAGCTACCCGTTTGGGAGCCAGTTATCGACAAGGGCCTTATAGCCAAATTCGGAGTCCGCGAGCACCATATTTCCCAAATCCTCATCCGCCTCACCCTGCAAAGTCATATTTGAGGAAATCCCCCAATCTCTCGCAAATTTCCAAAGCTCGGCGACGGGAAGCAGTATCGTGTAAATCCGCCCCGTTGAGTAGCGTTCGAAAGAGACATCATGTCTGCCTGCCTTGAAAACCCACCGGTCGAATGCGCGATTGGGGTGGGGCTGCCTATATAGGTCTGAAAACGTGACGGAAATCGTGTCGCCCTGATAACCCTTTGCCCCTTCAAACGAAATCTGAAAGCTGATGACCGCAGCCTCGTTCCGCTTGTGCGGAAACCTCATGGTCAGGGTCATTTCGTTTATGCGGTCGTGGTGGGTCACGAGGCAGTATTTACGCCTGTCAGATGGCCTGACACGCTGGATGTCCAAATAGTAACGGTCCCTGTCATCGACCCCAAACAGCCCGGTCTTTGAAACCGCCGGAGCCGTAGAAGGGGCGTCCAGAGCCATTGCTTCGATTTCCTCCGGCGTTTTTTGTGCCATATTCAAATTTCTCCGAGCTGTTCACATCCCATGACGATGTGAAAGGGCGGCGTTGTGACCTTGCTTGATCCCGAATTAGAGTTCAGGCATCTGGTTGCGCAGTCGCGGCGCATGGCGGGTTTGACGTTAATAAGCTGCGGCGCTTAGCGGAAAAGCAAATGACGGGTATGGGCCGGATGCTGCCATTGCCAAGTCGGGTGGAGACTGGGCATTTGGCGGGCCTTTGGCAACCCTGTGCCCTGTCCCTAGCAGTTGGGGACATTGACGGCGAGGCCGCCTAGGGAGGTTTCTTTGTATTTCTCGGACATATCCGCGCCGGTCTGGCGTAGGGTTTCGATGCAGGCGTCCAGCGGCACGAGGTGGGTGCCGTTGCCGCGCAGGGCGAGGGAGGCGGCGGAGACGGCTTTGATTGCGCCGAGGCCATTGCGTTCGATGCAGGGGACCTGCACCAGCCCTTTGACCGGATCGCAGGTCATGCCGAGGTGATGCTCCAGCGCGATTTCGGCGGCGTTTTCGATTTGGTCCGGGGTTGCGCCCATGACGGCGGCGAGGCCTGCGGCGGCCATGGCGGCGGCGCTGCCGACCTCGGCCTGACAGCCGGCCTCTGCGCCCGAGATGCTGGCGTTGTATTTGATCAGCCCGCCCACGGCGGAGGCGGTGAGCAGGAAGTCGGGGATGCGCGAGGGGGCGGCGCCGGGCACGTGGTCCAGCCAGTAGCGGATGGTGGCGGGGACCACGCCCGCCGCGCCATTGGTGGGGGCGGTGACGACCTGACCGCCTGCGGCGTTCTCCTCGTTCACCGCCATGGCGTAGGTGCTCATCCAGTCGTTGATGGTATGGGGGGCGGTGAGGTTGAGGCCCTTTTCGGCCTGCAGTGCCTCATAGATATCGGCGGCGCGGCGTTTGACCTGTAGCCCGCCGGGCAGGATGCCCTTGGCGGTGAGGCCGCGGTCGATGCAGTTGTTCATCACCTCCCAGATGCGGGTGAGGCCCTTGTCGAGGTGGTTTGTGCCGTAGCGGGAGATTTCATTGGCGCGTTTCATCTCGGCGATGGATTTGCCGGAGGCGCGGGCCATCTCGAGCATTTGCTGCGCGGTTCCGAAGGGGTAGGGGACGGGTTTGCCGGTGTCGGTATCCTTGCCGGCGTCAAGCTCCGCCGCTGTCAGGACAAAGCCGCCGCCGACGGAGTAATAGGTTTCCTGATCGATCACATCGCCTTGGCTGTCGAGGGCCTGAAGCACCATGCCATTGGCGTGGCCGGGCAGGGGGGCGTCATAGTCGAAGACCACGTCCTGCGCCGGATCGAAGGCGAGGGTGAGATCGCCGGGGGTGACCTGTTTGGTGGCCGCGATGCGGGAGAGGGCCTCTTCTGCCAGTGCGGCGTCGTAGCCTTCGGGGGTGAAGCCGCCCAGGCCGAGGATCACGGCGCGGTCGGTGGCGTGGCCGACGCCGGTAAAGGCCAGCGAGCCATAGAGCCGCGCGCGCACCCCGGCGGGGGAGAACTGTGATTTGCGGATGCGGTCGATAAAGCGCGCCGCCGCCACCATGGGCCCCATGGTATGCGAAGAAGACGGGCCGATGCCGACCTTGAACATATCGAAGACGGAAAGAAACATGCGCCCAGATATAGGCCGGATCCGTCGCAGCGGAACCCAGAAAAACGACCCAAGGGGGCGCAAAAGAGGCGCTGGGCATCTGGCCCCGCGAGGCGCGTTTGCCTTGGGGGCAATTCGCCCTCGCACGCGGGGGCGGTTCGCACTATAACGACCCCGAACTTTAGCCGGAACTTTGGGGAGCCCGCTATGCCGATGGATCTGTCACCGATCGATAAAGCCAAATTTGTCGCCGCGAAACGCGCCGTTGATTATGTTGAGGACGGGATGCGTGTCGGCCTTGGCACCGGATCCACCGCCGCATGGATGGTGCGCTGTCTGGGCGAGATTATCCGCGAGGAGGGGCTGAACATCACCGGGGTTCCGACATCCTCGCGCACGGCCGATCTGGCGCGCAATGTGGGGATCAATGTGATCTCTCTGGATGAGGCCAAATGGCTGGACCTGACCATTGACGGGGCGGATGAATTCGACGCCGATCTGAACCTGATCAAGGGCGGCGGCGGGGCGCTGTTGCAAGAAAAGATCGTGGCCACCGCCAGTGATCGCATGATCGTGATTGCCGATGTGGCCAAGGAAGTGGCGGCGCTGGGCGCCTTTCCCTTGCCCGTCGAGGTGATCCCCTTTGGTTGGCAGACCTCCAAGGCGCTGATCGAGGAAACCCTCGTGAATATGGATGTTTTGGGGCAGAACACGACATTGCGGATGAACGGGGATACGCCCTTTGTGACCGATGAGGGGAACTATATCCTTGATCTGCATCTGCGCCGGATTTCCAACGCGCGGCAGCTGAGCCTTGTGATGAACCAGGTGCCGGGTGTTGTTGAAAACGGTTTGTTCCTCGATATCTGTGATGTGGTTGTGATTGGTGGCGGTGATGGCACCGTGGAAGTGCGTGATATTAACGAGGGCACGGTTGAGCAGGACAAGATGGATTTCACGGAATCCGATAACCTTTTTGCCGATCTTTGATCGGGCCAGACAGCGACGAGCAGGGCGGAGACCTTATGACTTTTGACTATGATCTTTTTGTAATCGGCGGCGGCTCTGGCGGTGTGCGGGCGGCGCGGGTTGCGGCCTCTGAACATGGGATCAAGGTTGGCCTCGCCGAGGAAAGCCGCATGGGCGGCACCTGTGTGATCCGGGGCTGTGTGCCCAAGAAGCTTATGGTTTTTGCCAGCTCTTTCACCGCGCTTGCCGAAGAGGGGCGCGCCTATGGCTGGGATATGAAGCTGGGCGATTTTGA
The DNA here is from genome assembly GCA_018524345.1 of Harenicola maris. Lineage (GTDB taxonomy): Bacteria > Pseudomonadota > Alphaproteobacteria > Rhodobacterales > Rhodobacteraceae > Harenicola > Harenicola maris. The sequence continues at coordinate 1,631,284 of JADQAZ010000001.1, read as the reverse complement.
CTGGCCTGCCTTTCGCGGCAAGCTGGAGGGGGAGCTGGACCGGCTTGAGGGGATTTACCGCCGGTTGCTGAACAATGCCGGCGTGACCGCCTATGACACCCGCGCTGCGGTGAAGGATGCCCATACGGTCATGCTCGATAGCGGCGAGGAGATCACCGCCAAGCATATTCTGATTGCCACCGGCGGCTGGCCCACCATGCCCCATATTCCGGGCAGCGAACATGCGATCACCAGCAACGAGATTTTCCATCTGGATAAGCTGCCCAAGTCGATCCTGATCAAGGGCGGCGGCTTTATTGCCTGTGAATTCGCCTGCATCATGAATGGTTTGGGTGTTGATGTGACGCTGGCCTATCGCGGCGATCAGGTGCTGCGCGGGTTTGACGACGAGGCCCGCGGCCTTGTGGCGGCGCAGATGGCGGCGAATGGTGTGCGGGTTCTGACCGGCACAGAGGTGACCCATATCACCTTGGACGAGGAGGGCGCGCGCGTCGTCAAGACGCAGAACGGCGCGGGCGACGGCACCTATGATCAGGTGATGATCGCCACCGGCCGTAAGCCCAACACCGATGGGCTCGGGCTTGAGGCGCTGGGCGTTGAGCTGGACCGCGCGGGCGCTGTGGTTGTGGATGAATACAGCCAGACGGCTGTGCCCTCGATCTATGCCATTGGCGATGTGACCAACCGTGTGAACCTGACCCCTGTTGCGATCCGCGAGGGGATGGCCTTTGTCGCCACGGTCTATGAGGGCAAGCCGACGCCTGTGGATCATGATCTGATCCCTGCCGCTGTCTTCACCCAGCCCGAGCTTGGCACCACCGGCCTGTCCGAGGAAGAGGCCGCCAAGCAGGGGCCGATCGAGGTTTACTCCACATCCTTCAAACCCATGCGTCAAAGCTTTGCCGGACAAGAGGCCAAGGTGATGATGAAGCTGGTGGTCTGCGCCAAGACCCGCAAGGTTCTGGGCTGTCATATCGTCGCGCCCGATGCGGGCGAGATGATCCAGCTGGCCGGGATTGCGGTGAAGATGGGGGCCACGAAGGAAGACTTTGACCGCACTTGCGCGGTGCATCCGACCATGTCGGAGGAGCTGGTGACGATGAAGTCGCCGGTGCGAACAACCTAAGGCTTCGCTTGAAGGCGCTTGAAACTTCGGGCAAGGCAACCAATTAGAATTCCAAGCCTGTGCGATATGCGCAGGACGTTTACGGAGGAAAAGACAGGCATGGCAGGCAACAATGGCGGCCCTTGGGGCGGCGGCGGCTCTGACAATGGTTCCAACGGGGGATCGAACGGGGGGGGCAATGGCTCCAACGGTTCGGGCCCGAATGGCGGGGGACGTCGGCCCGGTGGGCAGCGGCCCGGCAATGAGGGGCCGCAGATCCCCGAGATTGACGAGATCATGCGCAAGGGCTCCGAGCAGCTGCGCGTTCTGATGGGCGGCCGCGGTGGGCGCGGCAACAATGGCGGCCCGAATGGCGGCGGGGGCGGTGCGCCTTGGCTGACGCGCGGCACGCTGGGCATTGGTGTTCTGGCGGCTGGTGCGCTCTGGCTGTTTTCCTCGCTTTATACCGTGCGTCCTGAGGAGCAGTCGATCGAGCTGTTTCTGGGTGAGTTTTCCGGCATCGGGACCGAGGGTTTGAACTTTGCCCCATGGCCCGTTGTGACCGCAGAGGTGTTCAACGTGACCACCAACCGCATCGAGGATATCGGTGTGCGCAGCCGCGGCGGCGACAATGATGGCTTGATGCTGACCACGGACGAGAACATCGTCGACATTGATTTTCAGGTGGTCTGGAACGTCAAGAACGCGCGGGATTTCAAATTCTCGCTGAAGAACCCCGAGGCCTCTGTGCGCGCGATTTCCGAGGCGGCGATGCGCGAGATCATCGCCCAGTCCGAATTGGCGCCGATCTTGAACCGGGACCGTGCGACGATTGAAGCCACGGTGCGCGAGTTGATCCAGACGACTTTGGATGACCGTGCCACGGGTATCAACATTGTGCGCGTCAACTTTAACAAGGTGGACCCGCCGAGCCAGCAGGTTCTGATGACCGATGCCGAGGGGCGTCAGAGTCAGGTCTCTGTTATTGATGCCTTCCGCGATGTTCAGGCCGCCGAGCAGGAACGCGACCGGGCCGAGCGTCAGGCCGATGCCTATGCCAACGAGCGGCAGGCCGATGCACGTGGTCAGGCAGCGCAGCTGCTGGAGCGGGCGGAGGGTTACCGTGCCCGTGTGATCAACGATGCGGTGGGTGAGGCGAGCCGGTTCGAGGCCGTTCTGACCGAATATGCCGCCGCGCCTGAAGTCACGCGCAAACGTCTGTATCTGGAGACCATGGAAAAGGTTCTTGGCGATGTGGACAAGATTATTCTTGAAAACAGCACTTCGGGTGAGGGGCAGGGCGTTGTGCCCTATCTGCCCCTGAACGAGCTGCGTAAATCCGGAGGGTCGAACTGATGCGGGCCACGAATTATATTCTGCCGGTCATTGTGATCGGTGTTGCGGCGCTTTTGTCCTCGATCTTTATTGTGGATGAGCGCGAGAAGGTTCTGGTGCTGCGGTTTGGCCAGATCAAACAGTCGGTGACGGAGCCCGGTTTGGGGTTCAAGGTGCCGCTTCTGGATGAGGTGTATTCCTTTGAGGATCGCATCCTGTCGCTGGAAACGCCTGTGATCGAGGTCACGCCTGCCGATGACCGCCGTTTGGAAGTGGACGCCTTTGTTCTGTATCGGATTTCCAACATTGTGCAGTATCGTCAGGCCCTTGGTGCCGGCGGCGAGCGCGAGGCGGAGATCCAGCTTTCGGATATTCTGGATGGTCAGATCCGTGCTGTTCTTGGCTCTGAAGGCGTCACATCGAACACCATTCTGTCGCCCGAGCGGGCGGGCCTGATGGAGCGGATCCGTCTGCTTGCCGATGCCCGTGCCACGGCCCTTGGCCTTGATGTTGTGGATGTGCGCCTGCGCCAGACCAACCTGCCCGAGCAGAACTTTGACGCCACCCTGCGCCGGATGATTGCGGAGCGGGAGCGGGAGGCGACGGACGAGCGTGCGCGCGGGTCCGAGGCGGCCCTGCGGGTGACGGCGCTTGCGGATCGGAACTATGAGACGATCCTGTCCGAAGCGCGCCGTGATGCGGCGATCATCGAAGGTGAAGCCGATGCGGAGCGCAACCGGATCTTTGCCGAGGCCTATTCCCGCGATCAGGAATTCTTTGAATTCTATCGCTCGCTGGCGGCCTATGAAGAGGCGCTGAAGGGGACCAATTCCACCATGGTGATGTCGCCGGACAGCGACTTTTTCAACTATTTGAAAAGCGACACCGGCGCGCGGGCCGATGCGGCCTCTGATGGCAACTGAGTTTGACAACTGGCTGGCCGGGGATGCCCGGCCAGCCGTTTTGGCGGCGCTGTGATGGCGGTGCTTCTCCTGGCCCTTGGCCTTGTATGTGTGCTTGAGGGGCTGGTTCTGGCCCTGATGCCCGGGCGGCTCGAAGAGCTGCTGGAATGGTTTTCCTCCACCCCTTTGGAAGCGCGCCGTTTGATCGGCCTGATCGCCCTGTGTTTTGGGGCGGGCTTGGTGGCCCTGTCCGGTTGGATCGGCGGCTAGGGCGCGCCTCGTCGTTTCCGCGCCTTTGGGCGGCGTTAAATCCGGCCCCCTTTCGGGAATTCTGTGATAGCCCCCTAGGGGAGACACAGAGGGCCGGAGGGACGAACCATGGCGCAGAACACACCCAATATCCTTGTAATTATGGCCGATCAGCTGGCCCCGCAGTTTATGGGGACCTATGGGCACGGGGTGGTGCAGACCCCCAATATTGATGCGCTGGCGGCGCGGGGGGCGCGGTTTGATGCGGCTTATTGCAACTCTCCGCTCTGTGCGCCGTCGCGGGCGTCCTTTATGGCGGGGCAGCATGTCAGCGCGATAGAGACCTATGACAATGCGGCGGAGTTTCCGGCCAGCATTCCCACCTTTGCCCATCACCTGCGGGCGCAGGGCTATCGCACCTGCCTGTCGGGGAAGATGCATTTCGTCGGGCCGGACCAGTTGCACGGGTTTGAGGAGCGGCTGACCACGGATATCTACCCTGCCGATCATGCATGGACCCCCGATTGGGAGGACCCTTTGACCCGTATCCACAAGTGGTATCACAACATGGAGTCCGTGGCCGAGGCGGGCCATGCGGCGACGACCTTCCAGATTGAATATGACGAGGAGACGGCTTTCCTCGCGCGGCGGCGGATATTTGAATATGCCATGCAGGGGGTCGCGCCTTTTTGCATGGTGGCGAGTTTCATTCACCCCCATGACCCCTATGTGGCGCGGCCGGAGTTTTGGGAGCTGTATGACGGGGTGGAGATTGACCTGCCCGAGGTTGGCGAAGTGGCCGAGGACCCCCATTCGAAGCGTTTGCGCAGTGGCTATATGGCGGATCAGGTGGAGGTGAGTGACGCGGCCCTGCGCCATGCGCGGCGGGCCTATTTTGCCAATGTCAGCTATTTCGATCACAACGTCGGTGTGTTGGTGCGGGCGCTTGAGGAAAGCGGGCAGTTGGAGAATACGCTGGTGGTGGTGACCTCGGATCACGGGGATATGCTGGGCGAGCGGGGGCTTTGGTACAAGATGTCCTATTTCGAACATTCGGTGCGGGTGCCTTTGGTGATGGCGGGGCCGGGGGTGAAGGCGGGACACCGGGCGGCGGCGCCCTGTTCGCTGATTGATCTGTTGCCGAGTTTTGTCGAGCTGGCGGGGGACGAGGTTGAGGCGCCGGGGCGGTCTTTGTTGGCCGAGGCCGGGGGCGCGGATGGCGGCGAGGGGGAGGCGATTGCCGAGTATTTCGCCGAATGTGCCGCTTGGCCGATGTATATGATCCGGCGCGGGCGGTTTAAGTATATCGCCTGCAAGATTGATCCGCCGCAGCTTTATGATCTTGAGGCGGACCCGTTGGAGCGGTGCAATTTGGCGGCTGTTCCCGAATATGCCGAGGTGGCGCAGCAGTTTGCCGAGGAGGCGGCGCGGCGATGGGATTGCGAGGCGCTGCATGCGGGGGTGATCGCCTCGCAAAAGCGGCGGCGCTTGGTGCATGCGGCGATGGAGCAGGGGGCGCTGACCAGTTGGGATTACGCGCCGCAGCGCGATTTTGCCAATGAGTTCGTGCGCAATCATCAAGACTGGAACGATGCGGTTGAGAAGCTGCGCTATCCCCCTGCGGAGTAGGGGGGAGCCGCTTTGCGGCGATTTGTGCCTCCGGCGGGGATATTTTTACCAATAAGAAACGGGGGGCGGGTTTACTTGGGGCGCTGGACTTGGGCTGTTTGATCCGGTTAGGTTATGAATATGATTGAACTTCGTGATATGCAGCTTCTTGTTGCCCTCGCCCGCCACAAGCATTTCGCCCGCGCCGCCGCCGATTGCGGTATTTCGCAGCCTGCCTTTTCTATGCGTATTCGCAACCTCGAGACCGAGATGGACACGGCCATTGTGCGCCGGGGCAACCGGTTTGAGGGGTTTACCGAGGAGGGAGAGGTGATCCTGCGTTGGGGGCGCAAGATGCTGGAGGATGCCAAGGCCATGGGGCAGGAGGTTGGCTCTGTGCGCGGGGCGGTGTCTGGCACGCTGACCATCGGGGTGGTGCCGACGGCCCTTGCCTATGCGGCGCAGATCCCGGCCCTGTTGCGGGCGGAGTATCCTGATGTGGTGCCGCGTATCCTGTCGGCCACGAGCCTGCAGATCTTTCAGGGGATGGAAGACGGGACGCTGGATGCGGGTGTGACCTACGGTGAGGGGGTGCCACCGGATATGGAGGCGCCTTTGCCGCTGTATCAGGAGCGCTATGTTTTGTTGGTGCCTGCCGCTTTGGCACCGCGGGCCGAGGGGGCGGCGACATGGGCCGAGGCGGCGGCCGTGCCTTTGACCCTGCTGGAGCCGGGGATGCAGAACCGGCGGATTTTGAACGGGGTCTTTGCGGGCATCGGGGCGGAGCCGCAGGTGGTGATGGAGAGCAATACCTTTACCGCCTGTCTTGCGCCTGTGGTTGAGGGTGTGGCGGCGACGATTGTGCCGGAGGCTTTGGTCGAGGCATTGTGGCTGGGCGAGGAGACGCGGGCCTTGCCCCTGACCAAGCCCGAGGAGAGCAAGGCGATTTGCCTTGTGACGCGCTCTGGCAGTTTGGCGACGGTTGCGGCCCTGAAGCGGGTTTTGGGGGCTGTGGAGGCGCAATAAGCATTGCTTATTGAGTTGCGATAAAAACGAATTTGAATATTCGTTCTGCAAATGGCACGCGGGTGGGGCAACCTGAGGAGGCAGCCATGGCACCATTGGATAATCGCGCGGGCGTTTGGAAATCTGGCAAGGGGAAGGGGCGGCGCACGCCCAAGGGCCGTCAGGTGGATGATCTGGCGCTTTCCGAGGTGCGGGAATTGCTGGGCGATGCGCCGCGTCGCCGCGATTTGCTGATCGAGTTTTTGCATCTTGTGCAGGATCGCTATGGCCATTTGAGCGCCGATCATCTGCGGGCCTTGGCCGAGGAGATGCGCCTGTCGCAGGCCGAGGTTTACGAGGTTGCGACGTTTTACGCCCATTTCGATGTGGTCAAGGAGGGGGCGGATGCGCCGCCGGATTTGACCATTCGGGTTTGTGACTCGCTGTCCTGCGAGTTGGCCGGGGCACAGGAGTTGCTGGCCAAGCTGACCGCGCAATACAATGGCGGCCGCGAGGTGCGGGTTTTGCGCGCGCCCTGTATGGGGCGCTGTGATACGGCTCCGGTTTTGGAGCTGGGCCATCATCATATCGATCATGCCAGCCCGGAGAAGGTGGAGGCGGCGATTGCCGCCGGGCAGACCCACGCCCATTTGCCCGATTACGAAACATTGGCGGTGTATCGGGAGAGCGGAGGCTATCAGGCTTTGGCGGAGCTGCGACGCGGCGGCGATTGGGAGGCGGTGCAGCAAAGCCTGTCTGACGCGGGCCTGCGCGGGCTTGGCGGGGCGGGGTTTCCGTCGGGCAAGAAGTGGGGCTTTGTGCGGGCCAATGCGGGGCCGCGATATCTGGCCGTGAACGGGGATGAGGGCGAGCCGGGGACATTCAAGGATCGCTATTACCTTGAGCGCGTGCCGCATCTGTTCCTTGAGGGGATGCTGATTGCCGCTTGGGCCGTGGAGGCGGAGCGGTGTTATATCTATATGCGTGACGAGTATCCGGCGGTGCTGGAGATTTTGCGGCGCGAGATTGCGGCGCTGGAGGCGGCTGGATTGGTCGCGCCGGGGTATATTGACCTGCGGCGCGGCGCGGGCGCCTATATCTGCGGCGAAGAGAGCGCGATGATCGAGAGTATCGAGGGCAAGCGCGGCTTGCCGCGCCATCGCCCGCCCTTTGTGGCGCAGGTGGGCCTCTTTGGGCGGCCGACGCTTGTTCATAACGTGGAGACCCTGCATTGGGTGGCGCGGATTTGCCGCGAGGGGCCGGAGTGTCTGGGCGATACGGAGCATAACGGGCGCAAGGGGCTGCGGAGCTATTCCGTGTCCGGCCGTGTGGCCGCGCCGGGGGTGTATTTGTTGCCTGCCGGATCGACGATCACCGATGTGATCGCGGCGGCAGGGGGCATGGCGGAGGGCCATGTGTTCAAGGCGTTTCAGCCGGGGGGGCCGTCCTCTGGCTTGTTGCCTGCCTCCATGGCCGATGTGCCTTTGGACTTTGATACATTGCAGCCTTTAGGGACGTTTATTGGCTCTGCTGCGGTGGTGGTTCTGTCGGATCAGGATCGGGCGCGGGATGCGGCGCTGAATATGCTGCGGTTCTTTGAGGATGAAAGCTGTGGGCAGTGCACCCCCTGCCGCGTGGGCTGTCAGAAGGCCGTGGCCCTGATGGAGAAAGACACATGGGATCAGCCCCTGCTGGAGGAGCTTTGCGAGGTCATGGGGGATGCCAGTATTTGCGGCCTCGGGCAGGCGGCGCCGAACCCGATCCGATTGGTGATGCAGCATTTTGGCGAGGAGATTTGAGCGATGGCTGATGGGTCCGACGTTAAGATGGTGACATTCGAGCTGGACGGGGCGGATGTGACCGTGCCCGAGGGCTGGACGATCTGGGAGGCGGCCAAGGGGCAGGGGATCACGATCCCGCATCTGTGCCACAAGCCCGCGCCGGGCTATCGCCCTGACGGGAATTGCCGCGCCTGTATGGTTGAGGTGGAGGGGGAGCGGACGCTGATTGCCTCCTGCATTCGCCCTGTGGCGGATGGGATGGTGGTGAAGTCTGCCTCGGAGCGGGCGGAAAAGAGCCGCGCCATGGTGATGGAATTGCTGGTCGCGGATCAGCCGGAGGAGGCCCATGACCGGTCCAGCCATTTTTGGGATATGGCGGCGGCGAATGGTGTGGAAAGCAGCCGCTTTGAGGCCAAGCCCGTGGATATGGTGCCGCTGTTGGATGACAGCCATGTGGCGATGCGGGTGAACCTTGATGCCTGTATTCATTGCAACCTCTGTGTGCGGGCCTGCCGCGAGGTGCAGGTGAATGATGTGATCGGCATGGCGGGGCGGGGATTGTCCGAGGAGATCGTTTTTGACCTGAATGATCCTATGGGGGCCTCCTCCTGTGTGGCCTGCGGGGAATGTGTGCAGGCCTGTCCCACCGGTGCCTTGATGCCCGCCAGTGTGCTGGACGAAGAGGAGCGCGGCGATAGCAAGGATTATGACCGCGAGGTGCAGAGCGTTTGTCCCTATTGCGGTGTGGGCTGTCAGCTGTCCTTCAAGATCAAGGACGACAAGATTAAATATGTCGAGGGCGCGGGTGGGCCGGCGAATGAGAACCGTTTGTGCGTCAAGGGGCGGTTCGGCTTTGATTACGTGGATCACCCGCATCGTTTGAAGGTGCCGCTGATCCGGCGCGAGGATGCGCCCGCGAAGGGGTTGAATGTGGACCCCGGCGATCTGTCGACCCATTTCCGCGAGGCCACATGGGAGGAGGCCCTTGATGCCGCCGCGCGGGGGCTGAAGGGGCGGGGGGGCGAGATTGCCGGGTTCGGCTCTGCCAAATGCTCCAACGAGGAGGCCTATCTGTTCCAGAAGTTCATCCGCGAGGGGTTTGGCCATAACAATGTCGATCACTGCACGCGGCTGTGCCATGCGTCGTCGGTGGCGGCGCTGATGGAGAATGTCGGGAGCGGGGCCGTTACGGCGACCTTTAACGAGATCGAGAATGCCGATGTGGCCATCGTGATCGGGGCCAACCCGACCGAGAACCATCCCGTTGCGGCGACCTATTTCAAGCAATTCGCCAAGCGCGGCGGGAAGCTTATCGTGATGGATCCGCGCGGGCAGGGCCTGAAACGGCACGCGAGCCATATGTTGCAGTTCCGGCCCGGGGCCGATGTGAGCATGCTCAATGCGATCATGCATGTGATCGTGGAGGAGGGCCTTTACGATCAGCAGTATATCGAGGGCTACACCGAGAATTTCGAGGCGATGAAGGCGCATCTGGCGGATTTCACCCCCGAGGCGATGGAGAAGGTCTGCGGCATTGAGGCGGATGTGCTGCGCGATGTGGCGCGGGTTTTTGCCGGGGCCAAGGCGGGGATGATTTTCTGGGGGATGGGCGTGAGCCAGCATATCCACGGGACGGATAATTCGCGCTGTCTGATTTCGCTGGCCCTGATGTGCGGCCATGTGGGGCGGCCCGGGGCGGGGTTGCATCCGCTGCGGGGGCAGAACAATGTTCAGGGGGCCTCTGATGCGGGGATGATCCCGATGTTCCTGCCTGATTACCAGCCGGTCGAGGACGAGGGGGTGCGCAGCGCCTTCAACGAGATTTGGGAGGGCGATATTGTCAATCCGGTCAAGGGGTTGACGGTGGTGGAGATCATGGATGCGATCCATGATGATGTGATCAAGGGCATGTATATTCTGGGCGAGAACCCGGCCATGTCGGACCCGGACGTGGAACATGCGCGCGATGCCTTGGCCAAGCTGGATCATCTGGTGGTGCAGGATATTTTCCTTACCGAGACGGCGAATTATGCCGATGTGATCCTGCCCGCCAGTGCCTTTGCCGAGAAGACCGGCACGGTGACCAATACCAACCGGCAGGTGCAGATGGGGCGGCCTGTGGTCTCGCCCCCCGGCGATGCGCGGGAGGATTGGTGGATCACCACCGAGCTTGCGAAACGCTGCGGTTTGGAGTGGAGCTATGCCCATCCGCGGGAGGTCTTTGCGGAGATGCAGCGCTCTATGGCCTCGATGGACAATATCAGCTGGGAACGGCTGGAGCGCGAGGATGTGGTGACATATCCCTCTCTGTCGGAGAGCGATCCGGGGCAGGCGATTGTCTTTGGCGATGGCTTCCCGCGGGCAGGCGGGCGGGCGCGGTTTACGCCGGCCAATGTGATTGCCCCCGCCGAGGTGCCGGATACGGAGTTCCCCTTTGTGCTGACCACGGGGCGGCAGTTGGAGCATTGGCACACCGGGTCGATGACGCGGCGGGCGAGCGTGTTGGACGGGCTGGAGCCGGAGGCGAATGGCTCGCTCCATCCCAAGACATTGCGGCGGCTGGGAATCGCGCCGGGGGATATGATGCGGGTCGAGACGCGGCGCGGGGCGATCAGCATCATGGCGCGGGCGGATCGGGCCGTGTCGGAGGATATGGTGTTTATCCCCTTTGCCTATGTGGAGGCGGCGGCCAATGTGCTGACCAATCCCGCGCTTGACCCTTACGGCAAGATACCGGAATTCAAGTTTTCGGCCTGCCGGGTCTCGGCGCTGCAAAAGGTTGACGCATCGTAACCTTGGGCGGGGGCCGGAGGCGATCCGGCCCTGATTTCCTGAGGAAACCGCCAATTTTACAGATTCGCGGACCTGCACTTATTCAACATTTGGTTATTAGGGGGAAAACGGGCTGGTTTTCCCCTTAGTTTAGGGTTGCCAGATAATCGTTTGAGATTCATACCCGAATCCGGTTCTGGGCCTTACACACAAGGCGATACGAAAAATATCGCTTTCAAAAAACGAACGGTCCTGTATACCTGTAGTTGAGCGGTTCCGCACCCAAGCAACAAGATTTGGGGTGGGTAACTAAAACAAGCAGTCGTTTTTATGTAAGGCTGCGTCAGAGGTAGAGTGGTAACACGATGCAGGCTATTGGCTTTGTCGTCCGTGACAGTTCGGGCAATGTTTCTAAAGGTTCATTTGGTGACGAGGGTGTAGGCCAAAGCCTTCCCGTCGGTATCGATCAGGATATTTCCCTGAACCTTTCCAAGAATGAAATTCAATCATACACGCGCGATGGCGCCGACCTTGTTATTCAGCTGAATGACGGGTCGAAAATGGTCGTGAACGGCTTTTTCAACAGTGCAGACAACAAGCTGTACCTGTCGGAAGACGGTGTTCTGGCCGAGGTTCTGCTGACGCAGGGCGAGGATTCGACGCTTTATGCGCTGTATCAAGACAGTGCGGCATGGGGCAAATGGAGCCCTTCCGATGATCTGATCTTCTTTGATCGCCCGGAGGTTCTGGGTGCTGAGGTGGCCATGGGGCTGCCTAACTTTGGTCTGCCGATTGGTGGCCTGGGCGCGGCGGGTGCTGCGGCGGCTGCTGGTCTGGCCTTTGCCGGAAGCGGCGGCGGCGATGGCAGCGAAGAGGAAGAAGAAGAGCCGGTAGATATTGTGGATCCTGATGTTGAGGAGCCCGAGCCAGAGCCTGAACCCGAGCCAGAGCCTGAACCCGAGCCAGAGCCGGAGCCAGAGCCAGAGCCAGAGCCAGAGCCAGAGCCAGAGCCGGAACCTGAGCCCGAGCCGGAACCCGAGCCTGAGCCTGAGCCTGAGCCGGAACCAGAGCCCGAGCCCGAGCCCGAGCCGGAACCTGAGCCCGAAGTTTTCGAGCTGACCGTTAACGAAACCGAGTATGTTCTTGGCGGCGACGATAACCCAGAGCCGAGCTTTGTTGTGAGCGGTGGCGGTGAGCCGGGCAAGGATGTGACTGTTACGGTTGGCGATCAGGTGATCAGCACCGTGGTGGCCGATGATGGCACATGGACCGTGACATTCGAGGGCGACACATTGCCTGCGGATGGCGATTATGTGGCCGAAGTTGTGGGTTGCATCGGCGATGAGGACGTCACCGTGACCGGCCCGACTGTTCTTATCGACACGACGCCGCCTGCGGTGACAACGACCTATGGCACCGAGAGTGCTGGCGACAGCTTTAACGCAGTTGCCTATGACGGCGGTGTGCATATCGAGGGCACGTCGGAGCCGGGCGCGACGCTTGTTGTGACCATTGCCGGTATCTCCGAGACCATCGTGGTGGGCGAGAGCGGGTTGTGGACATTGAACGTGACCGACGAGATGGCACCCGAGGGGGCCTATAACTCCGAGATCACGATCCTTGCCAGCGACGCCATCGGCAACACGGCGACCTACACCGAAACCCTTGTTATCGATACGCTTTCCGAAGTGGCCTTCGACAACCAAGACGTGACCATCGACAATATCGTCAACGCCACAGAGGCGGGCGGGGAAGTGACCCTGACGGGGACAACCCTTGCTGGCTCTACCGTTGTGGTGACGATGAACGGCAATGACTATGCCACCACTGTGGATGCCAATGGCAACTGGACGGTGACATTCCCCGGCGGGTCCTTCCCGGGCGGTGAGTATGACATTCCTGTCTCTGCTGTTGCGACAAGCAGCGTGGGCAACGTGTCTTCTACCTCCATGAGTGTCACGGTTGACACCGTTGGCTTCGTGACCCTGACCGCCGGTGCGGGCACGGGCAGCGATTTCATCAACGAGGCCGAGTGGACGCAGGGTGTGACCCTGAACGGCACATCCGAGCCGGGCTCCACCGTGATGGTGACCGTTGGCACAGTGACCTATCCGGCCACTGTTGCGGCGGATGGCAGCTGGACTGTCGAGTTTGCCTCCTCTGACTTGCCACGCGGCGAGTATCAGACAACCGTGAACGTGGTTGCGACCGATGGGGCAGGGAACTCTTCCAGCGCCACCGGCACGCTGAACATCGACACCGAGCTGGATGTGGCTGTGAACACCGCCGGCATCGAGGGCGATGGCACGATCAACCATGTCGAGGCCAGCGATGGTGTGATCCTGACAGGCACCACCGATCCCGGTGCGACTGTTATGGTCAACTTTGAAGGTGTGGTGCGCCCTGCGACGGTCTCGGCGAACGGCACATGGACTGTGAACTTCCCTGCGGGCGATATCCCCAGCGGCGAGACCACGGCCAGCGTTTCGGTGACGGCCACGGATGCGGCGGGCAACACCGCCACAGACAGCGGCACCATTCCGGTTGATACGCTTGTCAACGCGCTGACCCTGAGCCACCCGATCGAGACCGATGACATCATCAACTTTGTCGAGGCCTCTGACGGGGTGACCCTGACGGGGACGGTTGAGCCTGGCTCCTCTGTTATCGTTCAGCTTGGCGATGTGAGCCATGCGGCCACTGTGGATGTGAACGGCAACTGGACCGTGGATTTCGCCGCAAGCGAGATCCCTGCGGGCGAATACATGTCGCAGATCAAGGCCACGGCCACGGATGCGGCGGGTAACGTTCTGGTCCTGAACGACACGGTTGAGGTTGATACCTATGTTGAGCCTCTGGCCTTCTCTTCTACTCCAGTAGAGGGCGACAATGTGGTGAACGCGGCCGAGGCCTCTGACGGGATTACCCTGACCGGCACGGTTGAGGTGGGTTCGGTTGTGATGGTGACGTTGGGGGCGGTGACGCTGCCTGCGACTGTGGATGCCAATGGCAACTGGACGGTTGATTTCGCGGCCAGCCAGATCGAGGGCGGCACCTATGAGACCGAGGTTTCGGTTTCTGCGGTGGATGCGGCGGGCAACACCCGCACCGAGACCATGGACCTGACTGTGGACACCGAGAACCCCGATGCCCCTGCGATCCTGTCCTTTAGCGAGGGCACCGCTGGTGTGCGCGCCATCGGCACCGAGATCGTCGAGGATATCACCGAGGTTCAGCAGATTTCCGGCAACGGGACAGTCTCTGCGGTGGATTACACGGTTCAGGAAGACACCTTCTACGGTGAGCTGGACTTCCGCTTTAACGAGGCGATCCCTGACGGCTCCCACCTTGTGGTCACATCGACCGACGCGGCGGGCAACCAGGCGGGGACATACTTTGTTCTTGAGGAAACCGTCACATCGGAAGTGGACCTGTCGAACCCTGGCCTTGCCAACTTTGACATCCAGGCGATTGACCTGCAGTTCGCAAACGACAGTCAGCTGACCATTACGGAAAGCCAGCTGGAGAACCTTTCGAGCTTTACCAACGAGCTTACGATCCATGGCGCGGACGACGATGTCGTCGATGTGTCGGGTGCGCAGGCCACTGGCGAGGTTCGCGAGATCGAAGGTCAGAACTACAACGTCTACAGCTACGGTGGGGACCGGTCGCTGATCATCGACGACGACATTACGGTGGTCGGTTCGACCGGCGTTGCCTAACTACAAGTTCCCTCAAAGTTCGGGCGGGGCCTCGGCCCCGCCCGGATGATAAGACGACAAAACTACAAAAACTAAGGTGAGCAAATCACCACAAGAGGCGGGACGGGTAAGACAATGACGGGGCACACATCCCTTCGGGCGTCACTGATTGCGATTGCCGCTACGGCAGTTTTGACAGGGTGCCTGGACAGCGGAGACGGCACGGGATTTAGCGCAAAGGCGATGTTTGCGGGCACATCCGAAGCTGATGCCGATGCCAGCCGCGCCGATGCCAGCCCAGCCGAAACCCTGACAGCCGAAGAAGCCAACGAGAGCGTGTTGATCCAGTCGCTTTTGTCGCGCTCTTCCATGCTGCGCTCCGGCACGAATTTCGACAAGGTCGCGGAGGCGGTTCTGGCCGCCAATTCGCGCCCCGCAGAGGCCAGCCTTCGGGCGGCGAAGCTGCGGGCGGTTGCGGCATCCAAGAACTGGTTGCCCACCCTTGGCCCGACGATTTCCCTGACATCCCTTGGCGATGTTGTGACCCAGATTTTGATCGAGCAGGTTATCTTCGACAATGGCCGTAAGAAGGCCGAGCGCCTCTTTGCCAAGGCCGATGTCGAGGTGGCCGCCGTTGCCCTTGCCGAGGAGACCAACGAGCGGGTTTATACCGCGCTGTCCCTGTTCGTGGCGGCGCAGCAGGCGCGCGAGGAGGCCGGCGTTTCGCAGCAGGCCCTTGAGCGCGTGAAGCATTTCGAATGGATCATGAACGAGCGCGTCAATGGCGGCGTTTCGGATATGTCCGAGTTGAACGTCATCCAACACAAGCGCAGCGAGATCGAGGCCGATCTGTTGCGGCAGAACGAGGCGATTGCCACGGCCATGGCCGAGTTGAACGCGATGTCTGCCAGCTCCCTTTCCGGTCTGTCGGGGATTTCCGAGGTGTCTGCCCCCGGGCCGGGCCGCGAGCCTTTGGGTGTGTTGCGGGCGCAGGCGGAGAAAGAGCGCGATGTGGCGCAGGCGACTGTGGACCGCGCGGCGTTCCTGCCGAAGGTGTCGGCCTCTAGCGTGTTGTCGGAGGGCGGGGCGAGCAAGCCGGGCCTGACGATCGAGAGCGACAACGGCTTTGGCTTTGGCACCGGCAACCAGTTGCAGGCCATTGAGGCCGTGCGCGAGGGCGCCGAGCGCCGCGTTGTGCAGGCCCGCGAGGATGCCGCGCGCCGTGTGGCCAGCCTGAACCAGCGGCTCGCCAGCCTTGTCAGCCAAGGCCACCAGACCACGCAATTGGCCGCGCAGGCGCGGGCCAACTATGACCTCTTCGCCGAGCAGTATGAGGCCGGTCACCGGCAGGTCATGGATGTGGTCAATGTGTTCGAAAACTACACGGCGGCGGAGCAGACCCGCGTCACCGTGAAATACCAAATCGCCCTCGCCCGGTTGGAAATCGGGAATATTCTGGGCGTGCTTGTTGATGGATCAGATATATGAGTTCTCGCCCCACTTCCCTGAAGATGAAAATGAGCCGTGCCGGTATTCTGGGCGTTGTCACCAATGACGCTCCGAAGGCCGCCAATGGCGCGCCGGAAGGGGAGGGCGAGAAGCCCAAGGCAAAGATCATGCGCCGCAAGGTGGAAACCGCCCCTGCGGAGCCGCAGCCCGATCCATCGGTGATGGAAGGGCGTATGGTGTCCCTCGGAGCGCGGGCCCATCTGGCCGCGACCTATGCCGGTTTGCTGGGCCAGAAGGTTCTGGGCCGCGACATGACCGAGGAGATCGCCCGCGCCGATGAGCGCGTGGGGCAGGGCCTTGAGGATGTGACGCTTTCGGTTCTGGCGCGGGCCTTTAAGGCGCGCGGGATGCTGGCGACCATCCAGACGGTTGAGGGGCGTCCGCGCCGCAAGGAATGGCCAGCGCTGGCAGAGATGTCCGGCGGGCAGTTGGTTCTGGTCTTGAGCCAGAGCGGCGGGCGCGTCGAGATTTATGACCGCACATGCCCCGACAACCGCGCCAAGGTGGATGTTGCGGAGTTTTGCGAGGTGTTTACCGGCCGGACCCTGAAAGCCGAGGCCAGCATCGAGCAGATCGCCAAGACCCATGGTGCGGCGCCCAAGCCCGCCCATTGGTTCTGGGGCGAGTTTCCCCGCTATCGCCGGTTTATCTCCGAGATCGCTGTGGGCTCTTTTGTGGCCAACCTTCTGGCCGTGGCTGTGGCGCTGTTTTCCTTGCAGGTTTATGACCGCGTGATCCCGCATCAAAGCTATGCCACGCTTTGGGTTCTGGCCCTTGGGGCGGCTTTGGCGATTATGTTGGAAGGCGCTTTGAAGTTGGCGCGCTCGCGCCTGATGGACGGCGGCGGGCGGGCGATTGAATTGTCTGTGCAGCGGTTGTTGATGCTTAAGATCGTCGGCATGCGCAGCGACAAGCGGGCGCAGAGCCCCTCTGAACTGTTCAGCACCATGCGCGAGTTCAGCGCCGTGCGCGAGTTTTTCACCGCCTCGACCATCGGCACGCTGACCGACTTGCCCTTTATCCTGCTGTTCCTTGCGCTGGTTGCGACCATTGCGGGCAATGTGGTTTGGGTTCTGGTGATTGGCGGGGTCCTGATGGTTCTGCCCGGGTTCCTGATGCAAAAGCGGATGATGGAACTCAGCCGCGAGACGCAGGGCGCCTCGGTCAAATCTTCGCGTCTGTTGCACGAGGCGATCTATGAGCTGGATACGGTCAAGACGACACGGGGCGAAGACCGCGTGATGCGGATGTGGGACGAACTGAACACCGTGAGTTCGGTGAAATCCTCCGAGCAGCGCAAGCTGGCCTCTATCCTGACCTTCTGGTCCCAAGGGGTGCAGCAGGCGACCTATGTGGCGGCGGTTGTTTTGGGGACGTTTTTGGTTTTTGCGGGCGAGTTCACCGTCGGCACGATCATTGCCACGGGTATTCTGACAGGCCGGACATTGGCGCCGCTGAGCCAGCTTGCCGGCACTTTGGCCCGTTGGTCGAATGTGAAGAACGCCTTGGACGGGCTGGATCAGGTGGTGAATTCCGAGCAGGAGATCATGGAAGGGCGGACCTATCTGCGCCGCGATACCCTGAATGGCGAGTTCGAGTTGCAGGACGTTGTCTTCCGCTATGACGAGGATGGCCGCCCGAACCTGCAGGTGAAGGGCGCGAAGATTGGCGCAGGGCAGAGCGTTGCGATTTTGGGCGCGAACGGGTCGGGCAAATCGACCCTGCTCAAGATGCTGTCTGGCCTTTATTCCCCGACGCAGGGCAAGGTTCTGGTCGACGGGGTGGATATCTCGCAGATCGAGCCGCGCGACCTGCGCCAGAACGTGGGCTACCTGAGCCAAGATGTGCGCCTGTTTGCGGGCACCCTGCGCGACAACCTGAACCTGCATATGTTGGAAGGCGATGACAGCCGGATGATGCAGGCGCTGGATTTTGCGGGCCTTGGGCCCTTTGTCAAAGAGCACCACAAGGGGCTTGATCTGGATATCCGTGACGGCGGCGAGGGCCTTTCTGTGGGGCAGCGCCAGTCGATCGGTTGGGCGCGTCTGTGGCTGCAAGACCCGCGCGTTGTTCTGCTGGACGAGCCGACTGCCGCGCTTGACCAGGCGCTGGAGAGCGCGATTGTCAGCCGCCTTGAGGGCTGGCTGAAGAAGCGGACCGCGATTATTGCGACGCACCGCTTGCCGATCCTCGCCCTGACCAGCCGGGTGATGATTTTGCAAAACGGCCGTCTTGCTGTGGATGGCCCCCGCGAGAAAGTTCTTGAGCATCTGCGCCAAGGTAAATCTGCTGCCACAACCCCCAGCCTTGAGGCGCTTGCCGCCGGGGCGAAGTAACGGGAGCTTTGTGTAATGAGTAGCACCACTTTTGACAGCCAGATGCAGGACAACCTGCGCGGTCCATCGATGTTGATCTGGATCGTTTGGGCGACTTTGATGATCTTTGTCATCTGGGCCGCCTTTGCGCGGGTGGACCAGATTGTGCGCTCCCCTGGGGAATTGATCTCGGCCTCGCGGCCGCAGATTATTTCCAACCTTGAGGGCGGGATTTTGGCCGAGCTGACGGTGAAAGAGGGTGCTGTCGTGGAACAGGGCGAGGTTCTGGCCCGCTTGCAATCAACCCAGTTCCAGACATCTGTGGATGATCTGCAGGACCAGATCACATCCCTTGAGATCCGGCGTTTGCGCCTTGAGGCCGAGATGGCG
Source organism: Harenicola maris (assembly GCA_018524345.1). Lineage (GTDB taxonomy): Bacteria > Pseudomonadota > Alphaproteobacteria > Rhodobacterales > Rhodobacteraceae > Harenicola > Harenicola maris. The sequence continues at coordinate 1,612,612 of JADQAZ010000001.1, read as the reverse complement.
GGGCAGTTCGATTTTGCCGTGCCTGCGGCCCTGTCGCAGCGCAGCCCGGGCATTGTGGCCTCGGAGCGGGCGCTGCTTAATGCGCGCCAGACCGATTACATGGGCCGCACTGATGGTGCCCGCGCGGTGATGGATCAGGCCAACAAAGAGAACCAGTTGATGGAGCGGATGCTGGAGCGCAAGATCGTCGCCCTGATCGAGGTGACCCGCACGCGCAAGGCCTATAGCGACGCCAAGGCGCGCTACGACGAGGTTGTCAGCAAGATCGAGCTGGAACGCGCCGCCGAGTATTCCGATACTTTGAAGGAGCTGACCTCCCTCAAGCAGACGTTGAAATACAGCTCTGACCAGTTGAACCGGACGGTTCTGGTTTCCCCCATGCGGGGGATCGTGAACAACCTGAACGTGACCACCATTGGCGGCGTTGTGCGCCCCGGTGAGCAGATTTTGGAGATCATCCCCCTTGATGACGAGCTGTTCGTCGAGGCCCGGGTGCAGCCCAAGGATATCGCCGGTGTGCGGGCCGGTCAGAAGGCGACAGTGAAGCTCTCTGCCTATGACTACACCATCTTCGGATCGCTGCAGGGCGTTGTGCATCTGGTCTCTGCCGATACGTTTCAGGACGAGACCCAGCGCGATGCCACGCCCCATTACCGTGTCACCCTGCGGGTCGATACAAAGAACCTGACCGACCGTCAGGCGAATATCGAAATCCGCCCGGGTATGTTGGCCGAGGTGGAATTGCACACCGGTGCCAAGACGATTTTGCAGTATCTGACCAAGCCGCTGTATAAGTCGCGCGAGGCCTTCCGCGAGCCGTAAACCCCTGATGCGAAGTCACCCCCAAAGCTGACAAATAGACAAGTTGGCCCTTTGGCCGATTTGTAAGAGGGTTGTATCAAATTTAGATACACGGGTTGGTTCGGGCCCCTCGGCTTGGACCCTTCTTCGGATGAAGCGGACGAGTGACGAGGGGCGGGCATCCCGCAGCCTTCAGGGGGTTTTTGTGCAGCTGAGTATAAAGAAAACGGCCACTATTCAGGACGTTGCAAAGCATGCAGGTGTCTCCACCGCGACCGTTTCCCGCACCCTTTCCAACCCCGAGATCGTCACCGAGGACACACGCAACCTTGTGATGGAAGCGGTGCGTGCCACGGGGTATCGCGCCAACCGCGCGGCCCGCAATCTGCGCACGCAGAAGGCCGGGGCCGTGGGGGTTCTGGTTCCGAATTTGTCTAACCCGTTTTTCTCGGGGATTTTGGCGGGGATTCAGTCGGTTTTCGGCAAAACCGATTATAGCGTCTTGATCACCGACACTTTGATGGACGCGGGTGAGCGTCATCCGGGGGAGTGGATGCTGCTGGACGGGCGGGTCGACGGGCTTTTGGTTCTGGACAGTGGCCAGACCAATGCCAGCCAAGCGATCCTTGCCAATGCGCCGCCCGAGGCGCCGGTTGTCTTTGGCAATGAGCTGGACCTGCGCGGCAAGTTTCCCGGGGTGGGCTGTGATGATGTGCGCGGCGGCGAGATGGCCGCGGAGCATCTGTGTGGTTTGGGCCATGAGCGGCTGGTGATTTTCACCGGCGAGAAGGGCAACCCTGTTTCCGAGCAGCGCGAGGCGGGCTTTTGTGCCAAGGCCAAGAGCCTTGGGGCGACGCGTGTTGAGGTCATGCACGGGGATTTCACCACCCAATCGGCGGAGAAGATGGTGCCGGAGCTGCTGGCCATGTCGCCGCGGCCGACCGGTGTGTTCTGTTGCAGCGATATGATGGCGCTGGCGGTTTTGTCGGGCGCTTTGCGGGCTGGCCTGCGGGTGCCGGAGGATATGTCGGTGATCGGCTATGACGATCTGACGGTCTCGCAGTATTTCGTGCCTGCGCTGACGACGATCCGGCAGGATCGGCAGATGATCGGGGCGGGCTCTGCGAAGATGCTGCTTGATCTGCTGGAAAAGAAGGTGCCCATGGGCGCGGCGCAGGATGTGGTTGTGCCGCTGGAGCTGATCGAGCGGGCCTCTACCGCCGCATATCAGGGGTAATCCCTGCGGGTTTCGCTGTGCCTCTGGCAATTTGCCGCTGCGTAAGGCACATCTTAGGCCATGAGCCAAAATCAAGCGATCAGAGACCGGGCCCGCGCCATTTTTGATGCGGGCGTTGCCGCCGCCAACCCCGAGACCGGGGTGGAGGCCTATTTCCAAAGCCATCCCTTGCCGCAGGCGCGCAGGCGCGTTGTGCTTGCCGTTGGTAAGGCCGCTGTGCCCATGGCGCGGGCGGCCCTTGCGGCTTTGCCTGCGCCGGACCTGTGTCTTGTCATCACCAACCCCGAGAATGCCGTGGACCTGCCCGGAGCGGAGGTTTTTGCCGCCGCCCATCCGGTGCCCGATGCCATCGGCCACGGGGCGGCAGAGCGGGTTTGGCAGGAGGCGGGAGCCTTGGAGGCGGGGGATCATTTGATCGTGCTTGTTTCGGGCGGGGGATCGGCCTTGATGCCGCTCCCGGCCGAGGGGATGAGCCTTGAGGACAAGATGACGGTGAATGCCGCGCTTCTGGCCTCTGGCGCGGATATCACAGAGATGAACCTTGTGCGGCAACAGCTTTCGCGCCTGAAGGGCGGGGGGCTGTCGCGGCGGGCAGCGCCGGCTTTGGTGACCTCGCTGATCCTGTCGGATGTGGTGGGCGATGACCTGCGGGTGATTGCCTCTGGCCCGACGGCGACGCCCATCGGCACGTCGGCGCAGGCGCTGGCGGCCTTGGAAGCGCGCGGGATCGCGGAGCACTGCCCCGAGGCGGCGCTGGAGGTTTTGCGCAGGGGCGGCAGCGGCGCGGAGGCGGGACCGGCGGCGCAGAACCATTTGACCGGCTCAAACGCGGTGAGCGTTGCGGCCATGGCCTCGGTTGCGGGGGAGGAGGCCGTGGTGGCCGATGTGCCCCTTGAGGGCGACGTGGAGGATGCCGCGCGCCATGTTCTGGCTGTTGGCGCGGCGGGGCCGGGGGTTTACCTCTTTGGCGGGGAAACAACCGTCACCCTGCGCGGCACGGGCCGCGGCGGGCGCAATCAGCATATGGCCCTGCGCCTTGCGCAACTGGCGCAGGAGGCAGGCTGGAGCGGCGATTGGTGTTTCCTGTCGGGCGGCACAGACGGGCGCGACGGGCCGACCGATGCGGCGGGCGGTTTGGTCGATGGCGGGACCATGGCACGGGCGCAGGCCGCGGGTGCGGATGTGGCGGCCTTGCTGGAGAACAACGACAGCTACGCCGGACTGGCGGCGACGGGCGATCTGTTGATGACCGGCGGCACGGGCACGAATGTGGCCGATTTGCAGGTTTTGATCCGGGTCTAATCGTCGACGGGCAGGCCGCTTGGCACCGCTTTGGGCGGGCCCATGGGGCGGGTGCGGGCGGTCTCTCCGGTCAGCCCCTCGAGAAAGGCCATCAGGTCGTTGAATTCATCCTCTGACAGACGCTTTGGTTCGATGTCGAGCTTGGCATTCTGCCGCGCCATTTCGCGGGCGTCGGACTGAATAAGCAGGTCGGCCTTGGCCAGCCATGGGACCTCGGGCAGGTGAGCGTCATGGGTGCTCCAGAGTTGGCGGGCGAGGGCGGGGTTCAGGTGGTGCCGGACCATGGCGCGCAGGGATTTATAGGCGCCGTTGTGGCCATAGGGGCCGGTGAGCGTGACATTGCGCAGGGGCGGGGTGCGGAAGCGGTAGGCGTCCTCTAGTCGGTCGCTGTGGCCCATGCGGCCCACGTCGCGGGGCAGGGGATCAAAGGCGCGGGTGCGGCCGGGGCCAAAGGCGGGCAGGCCGATGGCATGGAAGGCCTGATCCGTGAGTAGGGGGCCGTTGTGGCAGGCGGCGCAATTGGCCTTGGTGAAAAACAGGTCCATCCCGCGGACTTGCGCGGGGGAGAGGGCCTCTTTGTCGCCAGCGAGATAGGCGTCGAAGGGGCTGTCGTGGTTCTTCCATTCGGTTCCGATAAAGGCGGCGAGGGCGGAGGCGATTTCGACGATGGTGACCTCTTCGGGGCGGTCGATATTCGGGAAAGCCTCCACAAAGGCCTCGCCGTATTCGGGGATGATACGCACGCGTTTGGCGAGGATCGGCCAAGCGGCGTCGATGCGGTCATGGACGGCGCCTGCGACCTCGTTTTCCTTGGGGTTTCCGGCCATTTCGAACTGGGCAGTGATGGGGAAAACGGCTTGGGCGGCGATGATATTGGGCAGGCCTTTGGGCAGCCATTCCTGCGCCGGGCTGTCAAAGCCGTTGTCGTAGATGTCGGAGATTTCGAGCCGTCCGTCATGGAACAGCACGCGGATGTCCTTATGGGCGAGGTTCCACAGGGCGGGGGCGTTGCGGGGGATGCGTTTTGCGATCCGGTCCGCGCCCTCGCCGGGGGTGCGTTTTGCGCCAAGGCCCTTGCCGCCCTCGCCGATGCCGAGGCTGAGCGCATCCGTGCCGCCGAGGTCATGGTGGTGGCAGGTGGCGCAGGCGATATTCTGGTTGCCCGAGAGGATCTTGTCGTAAAACAACAGTTGCCCAAGGGCGGTCTGCTTGGCATCAAAGGTGAGGAAGTCCTGCTCGGCCAGTGGTTCGGGCAGGTCATACGCAAGGCCCGTCTGCGCCGTGATGGCCAGACCGACGGAAAGGATCGCGCGATGCGCAATGTGTTTATAGCTGGCGGATTGTGCCTGACCCTTTTGGCCGGATCGGCCAGCGCCGGGATGGAAGAGGCGCGCGACATGATGGAAGCGGGCCAGTTCGAGGAGGCGCGCGAGGCGCTTTGGCCCGCGGCGCGTTCCGGCAATGCGGAGGCCGAGGAGCTGATCGGTGTGATGTATGCCCTTGGTCTTGGGGTGGAAAAGGACGTTGAGCGTGCCTTTGAGTGGTATCTGCGCGCCTCGATGAAGGGGCATCCCGGGGCGCAATCCGGGGTTGGCTGGTATTACGAATTGGGCCTCGGCCTGCCTGCGCCCGATCTTGTGCGGGCCTACCTTTGGTACGGGCTGAGCGCGATCGGGGGTGATCCCGATGCGGCGATCAGCATTGAGGAGGTCGCCAAAAAGATGACCGGGGATGAAATTTCGCGCGCGCATGTGTTGATCGATGACTACCGTGTTTGGATGTATCCGTTTCGTTAAAAACTGAAACATTATGCGGTAGTTTGATCAACTTTTTTCTATTGTTGCGGGGGAATGGCCTCCTGCACAGTCTGTTTCCTTTGAAGAAACTCGTAGAGGTTCACGTAGCCTTCGGTGCAGGTTTGCTGCGGTGGGCAGGCCTGTGCGCTGCTCGCGGGTTGAGGCGTTGATGCCGCGGGGGGCAGGGTGCGGGTTTCTACCCTCGTTTGGACAATCGGTTTGGGGGCGGCTGTTGCCACTGTAGGGGCTGGTTTGCGCTGGACGGCTGTCGGCGCCGCCAGAGCGGAGAGGGGCGCGGTTTCTGCGCTGCGCCGTTTGGTTGAGGCGGTTCTGGTGGTGGCCGGCGGGGAGGTGTCCTTCATCGGTTCTAGCCAACCGGTGCGTTCCCGCAGGCGCGTGATCAGATCGTAGTCGACGATGCCGTTTGGCAGGATGTTCTCCTTGGCTTGGAAGGTGGAAATTGCCCGGCGGGTGGCGTCATCGAGTTTGCCATCGGTTTGGCCATAGTAGAGCCCCAGTTCCTGGAGCATTTCCTGAGCCTCGCGGGTCATGTCGCGGCGGGTGGCGAAGGTAAAGCGCCGTTCATCGCGCCGGTTGTTCCGCGCATCGGTGGCGGGCAGTTCGAGGCAGGTCCAGTAGGGCACGCCCGCGTGGCGCCCGATCAATTCGATCAGGTTGAGTTCGACGAGGTTGCGCACCGCTTGTCCGCGGCTTTCGATCCGGTCGATTTCAAGGGTCACGCCGAGGCGCGCATTCTCGATCAGGCCCTTTGCGCCGGTGCCCCAACCGCGGCTGACGACGACCATGGAATTGGCAACGGAGCCGCCCGTTAGGACCCGGCGGCTGGGGTAGGCGACAAGGTGCATGTCCACCGTGACGACGGACATATCGCGGCCATAACCGGCTGTCTTATAACTGAAACCGGGGGTCAGGCTGTCAAGTTGGGTAAAGTCCGCGCCGAGATCGCCGCTTGCTGTGTTCGCGTCCAGCTGGCTGATCGAGCCGCGGATATAAAGGCTTGGCGTGACGTCCTTTTTCGAGCCGAGCTGAATTTCGGGAATGCCGTCTTTGCGCACTAGAGCCTGATCGACGAAGATGTAGCTGCGGCTTTTTCGATTGAGTTGGTTAAAGGCGTTGATCAACATGTCATCGGCGCCGACGTTTACCAAGTTTGTCTCGTCCGGAATGTAGGTGGAGGAGATCAACGTACCCCTGCGCCCCTTCGCCAGTAGCAAATCATCCATACATCTCAGGGACTTGGCGAAGGAGGTGAAGTTGCGGGCGGGGCGCGTTGCAGGCTCCGCTATCGCGGGGGTAAAGCGCGGGACGCGGTCGCCGCAAGACGCCAGAATCAAAGGCCCGAGGAGGCCGAGAAGGAGGGTTAACAGCCGGGCTGTGGAACGTTTGTAAATCACCATCATAGGGCGATTTTTAGAAGCATGTTGTTTAATAACAGGTGAAGGTTGGTGGTTCTGCAAAGGGTGTTTTCCTAAATTTTTATCTACCTTTTCTTGGTTTGTTCACCTGTGGTTAACGTCCGGATGGTTTTCCTTGGGGAACAGGAGGCCGCGATGCGCCAGAGCACTTTGATATGCCTTTTGGGCACCTTTTTATTGAGCCTGGGACTGGCTGTTCCCGGGGCTGCACAAACCGGCGTGCGGGAACTGCCGATTTCGGCGGATCGCTGTGCGATCCTGCATGCATTAATGGGCGGTCCTTATCCGGGATGCGCCGTGCCCGTGATTGCCGGTGTGACACGGCGGATCGAGCCGGGGTTCTCGCGCGATGCGGCGCCCTTGGAGGCGGCAGGGGGACCCAAGGGATACTTTATTCGGTTTGCGTTTAACTCCAGCCGGTTAACGCCGGAATATGCCGCTCATGTGAAGCGATTGGCCGGGGCCTTTGTGGCGCCGGAACTGTCCACAGCCTGCATCATGTTGGTGGGGCATACGGATACGGTTGGCTCGGCCAATTTTAACGATGTTCTATCGCGATCCCGGGCGAAGCAGGTGGCCGAGGCGCTGTTGCAAACCGGGCAAATCCAGAGCGCGCGCCTGCGCACCGAAGGGCGCGGCGAGCGGGCGGCGCTTGCGGGGCTTGATGGGGCCGATCCGTTGAACCGGCGCGTTGAAATTCTGGTCCGGGCACCGGGACCGACGGGGTGTTAGGACGCGCAGTCTGGCGATTGCTTGGGGCAGTGTTGGTCATTTGTGGGTTTGCTGCGGCGGCGGTGGCACAAAGCGGGCAGGGGGTAGCCCTTGTGATCGGGATCGGCGGCTATGCCAAGGCGCCGCTGTTGCCCAATGCGCAGGCCGATGCGCATTTGGTGGCGCAAGCGTTCTCGCAGTTGGGGTTTCGGACCACCCTTCATATGGACCTGAGTCATGACGGGGTTTTGGCTGCGCTTCAGGAGTTCCGGCAGACATCGGGGCAGGCGGAAATTGCGGTGATCTACTTTGCCGGACATGGAATTACGCGCGACGGGCAGGGGCTTTTGTTCGGGCGTGATGCGGATTTGGGTGGGCAGAGCAATACCGCTGCGGATACGGGGGTGCCGCTGGACCTGTTGGTTTGGGCGGCCTCTAATATACCCAGGCAAAAATTGCTGTTCATTGATGCTTGCCGCGATACCCCTGACTTTGACAGGGCGCGCGCGGGTGAGAGCCAGAGTGGTTTGCAATCCTCAGGCCCGCTGCCTGCGGGGACCTATATTGGATATGCGGCGCAGGCGGGAGCCGCGGCGATGGATGGGCCGGTTGGCGGGAATGGGCCCTTTGCGGCGGCTCTTGCCCAGATGCTGGGGCAGGGCGAGTTGGAGATTGAGGATCTGATGCGTCGGGTGCGGATCAGTGTCATTCGGCAAAGCGGGGGGCTCCAAGTGCCTTGGAGCCAAAGCTCCCTTTTGCTTCCGGTCTACCTTGGCGCCGCGCCAAATATCGGGGCTGTTACAGGCCATTAGGCCTGCATGGGAAGCGCGTGAAACTCACGTCATTTTTGCAATTTTTCCTTTGACTGAAGGGCATCTCGCCCTAGGGTGTGGGCACATTTCCTGACCCGATGCCCAATTTTTTAAGCGGCATGGATAATTTTGCAAAAGTTAGAGAGGAGCCTGTTATGGCCGCCAGTTATCTTATTGACGTGCTTCGCAAGGAGAATGACGGAATTTTAACTTTCACCGGCGGGGGCGTGAATGTCTCGACCACCTGTTGGTGGGATCCGAACATGGTGATCAACGCCGGAAAATACGCCGCCTATGCCACGCGCATGTCCAACAAGGACGATGGTGTGAATGGGGCCAAGCGCGAAGGGATCTGGCTGGGCCGTGGTGTGAAATACAACAAGGGCGCGAACAGCGGGAACGGCGCCTTCATTCACAAGGGAACGGGCCCGTCGTGGTCGGATGGCTGCATCATTGTGGTGGAATCCGAACTGCTGGCGATCTGGAATGCGATCCAGCCCAAGGAGACCGCGAATATCGAGGTGACCATCCGCGACGAGGTGGTCAAGGTGCCCGATGTGCCGCAATACGGCGCGGGTCAGTGCTGGGGCATCGGCATGAGTTACGCGCTGTGAAGCAGGTGATCTCCGCCGCGATCGTGGCGGTTTGCAGCGTGCTGCCCGCCGCGGCAGAGGTGGCGGCGCAGGACGCGCAAGAGATGGTCGAGATGATGATCGGCCAGCAACCTGCCCGCTATGACAGCCCCTTGGCCGCGATGCAGGGCGAGGGTGATTTGTATGACCGCTTGAAGAACGGGGCGGTGAATGACCATGGCATGGGCCTGTGGCTGCTCTATGGGCAGGGCGCTGTTCTGCAGGCCAACGGGGCGCTTTCGGGGGCCTTTATCAGCGATATGGAAGCGGTTTACGGGGATGATCCGGCGCTGCTGTTGGGGGCCTTGGACCGCGCGCCTTGGTTGGTGCCGACAACCTGTTATTTCCTGGGTGCTGGATTTGACTTCGAGGGGCGCGGCGGAGCGGGGCGTGAGGCGTTTTTGGCCCTGTCGGGGCCACTGATCACGGCGGCTCTGGCCGAACCGCTGGCCAATATCTGCCTTGAGCAGATCGCCGCGCCGGAGCGGCCAGAGCTCAAGTAAACCCGTCTTGCGGCAAAAGAAAAGGGCGCGGGGAGTGATCCCCGCGCCCTTTCTTTACGGTGGTTTCGGATGGATTATTCCATGTCCATCGCGCGGCCACCGTCGATGCTGGCTTCGGCCTCGGCAACGGCGGCTGTCAGGGCGTCAAAGATCACGTCGCCTTGGTCGATGTTGGATTTGAACCAATCGTAGACCGGTGTAGCGGCCTCTTTGAATGCGGCTTTCTCGGCCGGTGTTGGCACGTAGAGATCGCCGCCACCTTCGACGAAGGCCTCATAGGCGGCGATGGATTTACGCTTGGGCGAGGCGAATGTGGCCTGCTGCAGCGCGTAGAAACCGTCAACGATCACGCGTTTGGTTTCGTCATCCATGCCCATGAACTTTTCGTTGTTCATCCACCACAGGGCGCCCATGTAGGCGTGACCGTCGAGGGTGACATAGTTCAGGCCCGCATCGGGGAATTTCATGCCCATGATGTCGGTGATGCCGTTTTTGGAGCCTTCAACAACGCCGGTCTGGAAGCTGGTGAAGAGTTCGGGCCATGGGATCGGCGTGGGGGAGGCGCCAAGCGCTTTGACCAGCTCTTGCGGCAGGTCGGCAACCACGGTGCGGATTTTCAGGCCTTCCATGTCGGAGGGCATCTGCACGCGGCGTTTGGTGTTGGCAAAGTTGCGCCAGCCGCCGGTGTTGCCCACGGTCATCAGGCGGATTGCATCGCCGGAATCGGCCAGTGCCATCTTGCGCAGGGTGCGGACAAAGTCGCCCTGCATGACGGCCTCTGCGATCCGGTCATCGGCCATCAGGTAGGGCAGGTCGAGGACCTGCACGTAAGGGAAGATGCCCGCGGCGCCGCCGGAGGTGGAGATATAGATGTCGATGGAGCCGTCAGCGACGCCCTGCAGACATTCGGCGCCCTTGGAGCACAGCTGTGTGCCGATGAAGAGTTCGACCTCGACTTTGCCGTTGGAGGCGGCCTCGACGTAGTTTTTGAACACGACCAGACCGTCGTAGTCCTCGTCGTTTTCGTTCGAGTTCGCCGTGGCGCGCAGAGTGATCTCTGCTGCGTGGCTTTCGGCCACGGTGGTCAGCGCGGAGCTGGCCAGAAGTGCGGCACCCATCAGTGCCTTGGTGATCCCGTTAAGCATATTATACCTCCCATTGGTTTTGTTCGCTTAGGGTGTGACGAAGCCTGTAAGGCGTGGAATCGTCATGGAAATAGCCGGAATGTATGTGATCAGGAAGATCACGAGAACCTCCACGGCGAGAAAGGGTAGAATGGCGCGGGCGATGGTTTCGACCCGCTCGCCCGAGACCGAGCTGGCGACGAAGAGCACCAGTCCCATCGGCGGCGTTGCGAGGCCCACGGTCAGGTTGACGGACATGATGATGGCGAAGTGCACGGGGTGCACGCCCATTTCCACAAAGATCGGCCCAAGGATCGGGCCGAGGATGATGATCGCGGGGCCCGCGTCGAGGAACATGCCGACCACGAAGAGCAGGATGTTGATCAGGAAGAGCAGGATGAGCGGGTTTTCGGAGAGGGACAGCACGAACTCTGCCAGCGCCTCTGGCGCGTGGGAGAGGGCGACGACCGATTTGAAGCTGACCGCCGCGCCGACGAGCAGCAGGACCGTGGCGGAGCCGAGGGCCGAGCGGCGCAGCACGGGCACCAGATCACGGACCTTCATTGAGCGCAGCACGAGGAAGCTGACGATCAGGGCGTAGAAGACCGCGATGGCCGATGCCTCTGTCGGGGTGAAGACGCCGACGAGGATGCCGCCGAGGATGATGACCGGGGTTTGCAGTGGGGCGACGGCCTTTTTGCAGATCATGCGGAAGTCCGGATCGCAGACCTTGCGGTATTGCATCAAGAGCAGGTGCGTCAGAAGCAGGAGCACCCCGTAGACAATCCATGGGTTCAGGGTTTGGGTGAAGGTGCCGTCTGCCGCCGTTTCGGCGAGGCCGAGCGGCCCGCGCAGCATGGCGTAGACGCCAAAGAGCAGCCCCGCGATGTTGATGCGCAGCAGGGCGAAGCTGACCCAGTATTCCACGGGCGAGATGCTCTGATTGCGCTCCACGATGCGTTCGGCTTTGGGCAGGTCGTATTTGTCGGCCATAAGCCGGACCATGATCATCAGGCCCGCGCCGACCATGATCCCCGGCACGATACCGGCAAGGAAAAGGGCGGCGACCGATTGCTCCATCACATAGGCGTAGATGATCATGATGCCGGAGGGCGGAATGATCGGGCCGATGACGGAGGAGGCGGCGGTGATGGCGGCGGCGAATTTGCGGGTATAGCCGTTCCGCTCCATAGCCGGAATGAGGGTGGAGCCGAGCGCCGATGTATCGGCCACGGCAGAGCCCGACAGGCCCGCAAAGAGCATCGAGGAGAGGATGTTCACATGCGCCAGACCGCCGCGCAGGTGGCCCATGAAGGCCTGCGAGAATTCCACAAGGCGGTTGGTGATGCCGCCGCGGTTCATGACCTCTCCCGCCAGCATAAAGAAGGGCAGCGCCATGAGAGGAAAGCTGTCCATGCCGTTGTAAAGGTTGCGATAAAGCAGGGCGACGTCGCGTTCCTGTCCATTGATCAGCAGCAGGGCACCGGGCGCCGCGAGCAGGGCGAAGAAGACCGGCAGGCCGACCATGATCAGGATGATGAAGAGGGGAAGAAACCAGGCTAAGGGCATCAATCGGCTCCTACGACTTCGCCGCCCTTGATGGCGGGCAAACGGTCGCCCCCCCCAAGGATCGCGATTGTGTTGCGCAAAATAAGTTCGACGTTGACGATGATCAGAAGGATAACGCCCACGGCGATGGCGGCGTAGGAAATGGCCAGCGGCATTTTCGTCCAGCCGAAGGAGAGGTTGAAGGCCCAAGCGGCCTTGGTGCAGAGCGTGAGCTGTGCATCCCCGGGCAGGGGAACGGAGAATTCGAAGGTGAAGGGCAGCCAGAGCGTAGAGGATTTGAACAGACAGCCCGAGGAGATGTGCTTGAGCCCGAAGGGGAGCACATAGACCAAAACCAGCAGGGCAATCACCAGCAGAACCATGGAGAGCGCTGCGGCGGCGCGGCGGCCAAGGGCCTGCCCGAGCATATCAATCGCCACGAAGCCGCCTGTGCGATAGGCGGAGGGCGCAATCAGGCCTGTCATCCAGAGCATCATGAAACGCGCCAGTTCATCGGGCCATGGCAGGGCATTGCCGACGACATAGCGGAAGAAAACCTGTGCCAAGACCACCAGAACCATCAGGGCCAAAGCAAGAATGGCAAGCCCGCGGCCCATGGCAAGCACGGCGTCATTGAATACGCGAATCGGGGCCAAGAGCCCTAGCAACACGCCCAACATGGCGATCCTCCTCCCTGTTCTGCGCCGCCTCCTACGGCGCAGGCAGCGCGATCAAGCGCTGACGAAATGGCCGTACTGGCCCTGCACAAACAACAGCGGGCTTCCGGCCCGATGCTGGGCCGCAAGAACGCGCAGCACCAGTATTGTATGGTCCCCGGCGGGGTGGGCCGCATGGGCGGCGCAGTCGAACCGCGCCAGCGTGCCGTGAAGTTGCGGTGTTCCATTCTCGTCCGGGTCCCAGTCCGCGTGGTCAAAGTCGCGCCCGTCACGGGCGAACCTTGTCGCCAAATCGCCCTGCGATGCGTCCATGATATGAACAGCAGAAAACGCGGCTTTTGCAAAGGGATCATGACGCGCCGATGTGACGGCGGGGGACCAGAGCACCAATGGCGGGTCAAGCGAGACAGCGGCAAAGCTGTTTGCTGTCATTGCCAAGGGGCCCTCGGGGGTTTGGGTGGTCACGACACAGACGCCGGTGCCAAAGCAGCCCAGACAATCGCGAAAGTCACGTTGGGTTTCCGGGCTGGGAACAAATGCGCCGGGCTGTGTCATGTCTTGGCCTCCGTCCGGCATTAGGGCACTTCGTTTCCGAGGGCGTGGGTGTAAAGCTCATACCATGTCTGGCGGTCCATCGGGACCTTAAGCGCGTCAGAGAAGCCTTTGATACGGCTCAGGTTATTGGTTCCCATCACCGGGATCAACCCGGCGGGATGTGCAAGCAGCCAGGCCACGGCCACGGCGGCGCGGTCGGTGCCGGAGGCGCTGGCGAGGGCGTCCATGGCCGCGTGCAGCGCGGGGGAGCCGGCATCGCCGGTCATCAGCCCGCCGCCGCCAAGGGGCGACCATGCCATGGGCTTAATCCCGCGTTCCTGCAGGTAGGCCACATCGCCATTGGTGAAGCCCTCATGGGCGGTCAGGGAGAGTTCGATCTGGTTGGTGACAAGGGGGGATTTCATCCCCGATTGTAGCAGCGTCCAGTCGTGCAGTTTGAAGTTCGACACGCCCACATGGCGAACCTTGCCCGAGGCGACCATCTCGTCCAGCGCGGCGCCGGTTTCATGGTGGTCCATGAAGGGGTCGGGGCGGTGGATGAGCAGCAAGTCGATCTGTTCGATCGCCATAAGGCGCAGGGAATGCTCGACCGAGGCGGCGATATGGGCGCGGCTGGTGTCATAGTATTTCACCCGCGCATCGGCATAGCGCCCGCAGGGGGCAACGATGTCGCATTTGGTGACGATTTCCATCTGGTTGCGCAGCGCCGTATTGCCGCGCAGGCAGTTGCCGAGGATTTCCTCGGCGCCGTAATCGCCGTAGATATCCGCCTGATCAAAGCTGGTGATGCCCTGTTCGAGGCAGGCCTCGATCTTTGCCTGCACATGGGCAGGGGAGGTGTCGGCGTCGTCGCCGAGCCGCCACATGCCGTATACAATGCGGCTTAGGGCCATGTCGTTGCCAAGGGTTACACGTTCCATTAGCGGCGCTCTCCTGTTCCAAGCGGTGTGTTGGGTGTTTGGGTCGGCACGCGGCCGTAAGCCTCTGGCAGGGAGCAGGTTTTGAGCTGTGGCATGACCTTTTCCCCGAAGTGGCGGCATTCTTCCAGATGTGGATAGCCCGAGAAGATAAAGGCACGGATGCCCATCTTTTGGTAGGCCTCAATTTTGCTCAGGACCTGATCGGTGGAGCCGACGAGGGCCGCGCCGCAGCCCGAGCGTGCCCGGCCGACGCCTGTCCAGAGGTTGGGTTCGACGTAACCGAATTTATCAGCCAGTTCGCGGGCCTTGGCCTGATGGGCGACACCGAGGGAGGTGCTGTCATGGGCGCGGTCGCGGATGAGCTGCCCGTATTCGTCGTCGAGCTTTGACACGATGTAATCGGCGTATTCGCGGGCCTCGGCCTCTGTATCGCGGACGATCATGTGGACGCGCAACCCGTAGTCCAGTGTTCTGTCATATTTTTCAGCCACTTGGTGCACGGCCTTCATGCGTTCGGCGAGCTGGTCCTGTGGCTCTGGCCACATCAGGTAGACGTCGCAATGTTGGCCGCAGAGTTCCAGAGCGGAGGGGGAGTAGCCGCCGAAGTAGAGCAGCGGCCCGCCGGTTTGATAGGGGGTCGCGGGATCGGTGGTAATGCCTTTGAAATCATAGACTTCGCCGGAGTAGTTGATTTCCTCTTGGGTCCAGGCCTGCTTGAGGATTTCAACGACCTCGCGGCTGCGCTGGTAACGGAATGCGCTTTCGGCGACCTCTCCGGGGAAGTCGGAGGAGATGATATTGACCGTCAGGCGGCCTTTGAGCATGTGGTCCAGCGTGGCAATGGTGCGGGCGAGCATGATGGGCTGCATCTCGCCGCAGCGTACAGCAGCCAGCATGTTGATGCTCTCGGTGATGGGGGCGCAGCCTGCCACGAAGGAGAGCGTATCTTGCCCGACCTGATAGGAAGAGGGGCACAGGATGTTGCGAAAGCCCTGTGCCTCGGCTGTTTTCACGATCTCGGAGCAGTGGTCCCAGCTGGAGCGCAGGGCACCGTCAGGGACGCCAAGGAATTGGTAGTCATCGGAACATAGGGCCGAAAACCAAGAGACTTCGGCAGCGTCAAGGTCTGCTGATGTGACGGGAACAACGGTCATCGAATCTCCAGTGCCTAATTTTGTCGCTCTTGCGTAACATTCTGTCCGAGTGTAAATCAATGATGAAACAATCTGGCCCCGTGATGGACATCGAAACCCTTCCGAAATACGCGCAGGTGCGCGATTTGCTGATCCGCGAGATCCTGTCAGGGCATCTTTTGGATGGTGAACGCTTGCCGCCGGAGCGCGACATGGCGGCCAAGCTTGGGGTTGCGGTTGGCACCCTGCGCAAGGGGCTGCGCAGTCTGGAGAAGCGCGGGCTGTTGGAGCGTGTTCAGGGCTCTGGAAACTACATCAGGACGAATGAGGAAGTTTCTGGAATATATGCGTTTTTCCGGCTTGAGCTGGCCAAGGGGGGCGGGTTGCCGACGGCGCGAGTTCTTTCCGTTGAGGCGGCGCAGATGCCTGCGGATTTGCCCGATTTGCCGGGGGGAAACTGGGCCCATCGTATCCGCCGGATGCGGATGCTCGACATGGTTCCGATTGCCATGGAGGAAATCTGGCTGAGCCGGAACCACGCGGAAACCGTCACGGCCGGGGACCTGTCGGACAGCCTGTATCAATTTTATAAAACCCGTTTGAACCTGTGGATTACGCGGGCTGAAGACAGGGTGAGTCTGTCGAAAATGCCCCAATGGACGGAAGGGTTGCGCCTGAATGCGGGCGATACCTGCGGATTTATTGAGCGGGTGAGTTACGCGCAGACAGGCGCGCCAGCAGAGACATCACGCACATGGTTCGACCCCGAGGTCGCCCATTATGTGCAGAACTTCAAATGAGAGCAGGAAAGACAACAGTATGACACAGCAGGTTCGCTACGGCATCATCGGGTGCGGCATGATGGGGCAGGAGCATCTGCGCAATATTGCGCTTTTGCCGGGGGCGAGTGTGACCGCGATTTACGAGCCGGATGCCGAAATGGCGCGGATCGCGCTGGCCTTGGCGCCCGATGCATGGCTGGCGCCGTCGATTGAGGAATTGTTGGATTTTGAACCTATCGATGCGCTGGTCATTGTCTCGCCGAACCATTGTCATGTGGAGCAGTTGGAAATGATCGCCGCGCGTCGGCCCCTGCCGATCCTTGTGGAGAAGCCTCTGTTCACTGATCCGGGCGATGCCGCGCGGCTTGAGGCCTTGGAGGCGAGCTATCCTGCGCCGATCTGGGTGGCGATGGAGTATCGCTATATGCCGCCTGTCACCACGATGATCGAGGCTTTGGATTCCGCCGGCGATATCAAGATGTTGACTATCCGTGAACATCGCTTTCCCTTCCTTCCCAAGGTGGGAGACTGGAACCGGTTTAACGCAAAAACCGGCGGGACTCTGGTGGAGAAATGCTGCCATTTCTTTGATCTGATGCGGTTGATTTTGCAGGCCGAACCGGTGCGGATTACGGCCTCTGGCGGGCAGGTGGTGAACCATCTGGATGAGGTTTACGACGGGGTGCCATCGGACATTTGGGACGCGGCCTATGTCATTGTTGATTTCGACAGCGGCGCGCGGGCAATGTTGGAATTGTGCATGTTCGCCGAGGGCAGCCGATATCAGGAAGAGATCAGCGCCGTGGGCCCTGTGGGCAAGGTGGAGGCCTTTGTGCCCGGGCCGGGGCGGTTCTGGCCTGCGCATCTGGGCGAGGCGCCTGTGCCGCAGGTTGTGGTCAGCCCGCGCGACCCCAAGGGGCCGCAGGTTTTGGACATTCCCGTTGATCCGACCATCCTGGCGGCGGGAGACCACAATGGGTCGACCTTCTATCAACACGCGAAGTTCAATGCGGTGGTGCGGGGCGAAGGTGAGGTAGAGGTGACACTGCGCGATGGTCTGCGGGCGGTGCAGATGGGCCAAGCGGCGCAGGAAGCGGCCCTGACAGGGACAAGTGTGACCCTGTAAGGCGCGCGGCAGGGCGGGGCGGTCTTTAGACCTCTTCGCCCGTGTCAATCAGCCAGCCGCCAGGGCCGACGAGGCTCTCTGGCGCATAGGCCATCAGGCCCTCATAGGCCAAGGCACAGACCAGCATTGCGGAAATGATGTCACCCACCGTGACCGTGTTAAAGAATTCTAGCATCGCGCGGCTCCCTCAAACTTTGCGTTAAGGCAAGGGATGACGGTGAAATGGGGCGCGATTGCGGCTTTGCTCTGCCGTGAGGGGGGCAATTGGGGTGAATTTTGTGTGACGCGGCGTCATCGGGGGGCGGTTGCGAGGGGCGAACGGGCCCGAAACCGGGGCCAGCGAGGGCCCCGGTTCTGTTTTGGTGCTGTGATCAGCTCAGGTCGTAGACAAATGCCTCGTCGGCGACCTCGACTTTGACCGCTTGCAATTCCTTGCCCTCGACCGCCTTTTCCAGAATGGCGCGGGAGAGGTCCGGCAGGATGGAGTTGGTGATGATGTTGTCGATCATCCGGCCGCCGCTGTCGGGGTCTTGGCACTGCGACACGATGTGGTCGATCACGGCGTCGGAGTATTCCATCGTGGCGTTGTGGTTCAGTTTGACCCGCTTCACGATCGACTTCAGCTTGAGTTTGGTGATCATGGCCAGAACTTCGCTGCCCAGTGGGAAGTAGGGGATCGTCACGATCCGGCCCAGCAGGGCAGGTGGGAAGACCTCCAGCAGGGAGGGTTTGAGCGCCTCTGACAGGGCCTCTGGATCGGGGTTTGCGGCGCCTTGGGCGCACATATCCATGATCACATCGGTGCCCGCGTTGGAGGTGAGCAGGATGAGGCAGTTCTTGAAGTCGATCAGGCGGCCGGAGCCATCCTCCATCCGGCCCTTGTCGAAGACCTGGAAGAAGAGTTCGTGCACATCGCTGTGGGCCTTTTCCACCTCGTCCAGCAGGACGACGGAGTAGGGTTTGCGGCGCACGGCCTCTGTCAGACGCCCGCCTTCGCCGTAGCCGACATAGCCGGGAGGCGCCCCTTTGAGGAGGGACACGGTGTGGGCCTCTTGGAATTCGGACATTGCGATGGTGATGACGTTCTGTTCACCGCCGTAGATAGCCTCGGCCAAGGCGAGGGCGGTTTCGGTTTTACCAACGCCCGAGGGGCCGGCCAGCATGAAGACACCGATGGGTTTCTCGGGGTTGTCGAGTTTGGCGGAGTTTGTTTCGATCCGTTTGGCGATCATTTCGAGGCCGTGGTCCTGACCGACGACGCGCTCTTTCAGGCGGTCTGCGAGGGTCAGGATGGCCTGCACCTCATCCGCGACCATGCGGCCCACGGGGATGCCCGTCCAGTCGCCCACAACAGAGGCCACAGCCTGTGCGTCGACGTGGGAGTAGATCATCCGGTCATCGGCGTCGCGGGCCTCCAGCTCTGCCACTTTGGCGGAGAGGGATTTGCGCAGGGCCTCTGCGTCGGCGTCGGTGGGGGCGGCGACGATTTCTTCGGCGACCTCTGGGGCCTCTTCTACGGTCTCTTCGATCACCTCTTCGCCTGCCTCGGCGGCGGCCTCGACGGCCTCTGCCTCTGTCGCGGGGGTAACGGCGGTTTGCGGTGGATCCTCGTCAATCGGCAGCTTGCCGGAGCCTTCACCGGGGGAGAGTTGCGCCCTGAGTTCGAGGACCTCGGCGACGATGCCTTTTTCCTCGTCATACATGGCTTGCGCGGCCTCCAGACGGGTTTGGGCCTTGGCGATGCCGTCCTTGATCTCTTTGACGCGCTCTTCGTTGACCTCGCCCAGATCGGCCTGACGCTCCTTGCCCAGAAGCTCGGCCTCAAGCGCTTCAATCTCGACCTTGATGTCGGCGATCATCGCGGGCGTGGTGGATTGGGAGATCGCCACGCGGGCGGCGGCGGTGTCCAGAAGTGACACGGCCTTATCCGGCAGTTGGCGCGAGGGGATATAGCGGCTGGAGAGTTGCACGGCGGCGACGATGGCCTCGTCCGAGATGCGGACTTTGTGGTGCTTTTCCATGGGGCCCATGATGCCGCGCAGCATGTAGCAGGCCTGATCGATATCGGGCTCGTCCACGGTGATGGGCTGGAAGCGGCGGGTGAGGGCGGGGTCTTTCTCGAAATACTTCTGGTATTCCATCCATGTGGTCGCGCCCACGGTGCGCAGGGTGCCGCGCGCGAGGGCGGGTTTCATCAGGTTGGCCGCATCGCCGGTGCCTGCGGCGCCGCCTGCACCGATGAGGGTATGCGCCTCATCCACGAACAGGATGATTGGGGTGGGGGAGCCTTGAACCTCGTCGATGACTTGACGCAGGCGCTGTTCGAACTCGCCCTTCATGGAGGCACCGGCCTGCATGAGGCCGATATCGAGCGACAGCAGGCGGTTGTTCTTGAGCTGCGGGGGCACGTCGCCCTCTGCCAGACGCTGGGCAAAGCCCTCGACCACTGCGGTTTTGCCGACGCCGGCCTCACCGGTCAGGATCGGGTTGTTCTGGCGGCGGCGCATCAGCACGTCGATGATCTGGCGGATTTCTTCGTCGCGGCCAACGATGGGGTCCATGGTGCCGCTCTTGGCTAGGGCGGTCATGTCTACGCAGTAGCGGTCCAGAGCCGTGGTGCCTGTGGGCGCGCCATCGGCGGACATGCCGTCGCCGGAGCCGCCGCCAAGGCCGGTGCCGTCCATGGGCGCCTGATCCTCTTCCTCGGAGTTGGCCCAGACGGAGCGGGCGTCGTTGGCCAGCGTGGTGACATCAATGCCGCCAAGGGTGGGGGAGATGTCTTTGAGGGCGCGGGCGAGCTCCTTGGATTTCAGCGCCGCAACCAGCAGGTGACCGGTGCGGATTTGCGGTTCTGCAAAGAGCAGGGTGGCGTAGTGCCAGCCGCGATCCAGCAGGTCGATCACATTGGAGGAGAAGCCGGGCATCTCCGTCACGTTCTTGCGGAAATTCTCGATCGCTTTTTGCAGCTCGCCCAGAACCTTGGAACGGTCGATGCCGTAGTTCATGCAGGTCATCGAGATGTCAGATTTCTCGTTATAGACCATGTGGAAGAACCAATGGCTGAGTTCCACATTGCGGTTGCCTTCGGATCGCGCGTGGCGGTGGGCCTTCATGAAGGTGTCATAGCCGGAGCGGTTCAGCTTACCGGCAACTGTTTCTAGGCTTACGTCTGACATTGGTTCCGTCCCTATCTTCTTTTGGTTTTATGTCGTGTGTTGAATATCGCCGCTGTCGGCCTGTTTGAGGCTGAAGACGGCATCTGAAACATAATCGTCATTGGCACTATTGGGGTCATCTTTTTTGACTGCGGACCATGATGTCCAGCCTAACTTGCCGCTTTTGCCCAATTGGGTGGAGGGCACATGGGCGCGCGGCAGGGCCAGTTCGACATCGAAATCCACCATGTCGCCGAGGTAGAATTCCACCATATCGGCAAGGCGGGTGAACATCCCGCCGCCGGGCAGGAAGCTGCGGTATTCCTCGAGGCTTTCGGTGCGGATTTCGATCACGGCTTTGTCGTTGATCGAGTAGACGCGGCGCCCGGCGTAGGTGTCTTGGCCAAGGGCGCCCTTGCGGCCGATGCGGGTCAGGTCACTGTCTTCGAATTCCAGCCAGATGCCCTCGCGCTCGCGCACCTTGACCGACACATCAAGAACGCCCTGCAGCACCTGTTCGAGGCGGGCGGCGGATTTGATCCGGCCCGCCATGACACCCGCAAAGGGCAGTTTGGCGATATCGGGGATGCGGTCGCGGTCTTTGTAGGCGGGGGAGCCGATGCCAACGAAGGAGCCGACGTAATCGGCAAAGCGGTCTTCCTTGGGGCGGTCAAACTGGGCAATCGGGCGGGCATCGGCCCAAGCGCGGTAGAACAGCTGTAGATAACGGGTGGCAAAGATATCGGCGAATTTGATGAAACTGTCGTCGTTCGACTGGTTCCAGCGATAGGCCTCGATCGTGGTCAGCAGGGGCAGGGCGCCCTGCGGGCCGAAGAAGCCCAGAAACTGGGTGCGGACCTCAAGCGGTTTGTCGGGGTCGACATTGACGGCAGTGATATTGGAGGCGGGGAAGGCCATGAAGGGATCTTGCCCCAAGGTGACGATCTCCTGTGCCAGCACAGAGGATTTGCCGATGCGGGGTTTGTCGATGTTAGAACGCTCAAGCTCGCGCATGAGGTTGAGGAAATCGAACCGGTAAGGGTTCTCCTCCAGCAGTTGGCGGTGGGTTTTCACCGCCGCGCTCATAGAAGCGGCCCTGTGCCGGAGCGGGGGGCAAAGCGCATGACCTCTCCGCGTTGTTGGCTGACGAGGACGGTTTCGGTGAAGCTGTTGAGGTGGGCGTAATCGGCAAAGAAACGGTCAAGCACCGCGCCGATCAGGATGATCCCCGTGCCCTCATAGGCGCGCTCATCAAAGGTGAGCTTCACCTCGATCCCGCGGGCGGCGTGGTAGCCATCGGCGCGTTTCAAGGAGCGGGTGATGGGGCGGCTTTCGATGGACTGGATGCCGCGCAGCTGTCTGTCGGTGACGCTGTCGCCCACATCGGAGAAGAGCGCGAGCATTTCGCGAAGCCCGCCTGCGGGGTCCTCTGAGCTGCGGTTCTTGAGGCCGAGGTGGTTGAAGGTTAACAGGTTGATAAGACGCCACAAAACCTCGCCGTGGTGGCCGGTGCGGGGGTCTGACCGCTCCAGCTCTGCGATGCTTTCGCGCGGCGCGGTGGGGCCGGCAAAGCAGGAGAGGGCGATGGTCACATCGTCGGTCAGGCGGAAATCGATTGCGGCCTGTCCGGTGGGCAGCTGTTGCACCAAATGGCGGTTGGAGCACAGGGCGTTGACCTGCAGGCGCTGCGCGCGCTCCTCGCTGTCCAGACCCTCGGGCTCATAGAGCGACAGGAAGGTTTCGGTGCCGACGTAATCGCCGCCAAAGCCGAAGCGCCGTTCCTTTTCCGTCAGGCGACGGGGGCGGCGGCGGAAGCTGTAATATAGCGCATCCTGCGGCCGCGTATCCGTATCGGGCAGGGAGTAGAGCCGGTGCGTGCGGACCTTTTTGCGCATGCCGGGGTAATGGGCAAAGACATCGGTGACGCGGTGAACCTCGTAGTTCACCGAAGGCGAGCTGTCGGGCACCACGAGGTATTCGTTGTGCTTGGGATCGGGGCGCACGCGGCTGCAGCGTTCCTCGAAGAGGTTCACCGCAGGGGTGGCATAGAGGCGGAAGTTGTCCGGCTTGATCACGGCGGCGAGCTTGGGCTGCGCGGTGGTGAATTCGAACAGGATGTCAAAGGCGGGGGCCGGAATATGGGCCAGCATCCGGCGCAGGCCCTGCATCTTAAAGCCGAGGAACTTTTGCGGCAGGATGAAGAATTCGCGCAAGAGGCCGAAACCGCGGAACATCTTGTCGTCTTCGGGGAAGAGGCGTTCCTCCTCTGTAAAGCCGACCTGCGTCAGGAAATCAGGCGGGCAGGGGACAAAGACGGGATCGCCGCGTTTGTCGAGGTAGCGCAGGGTGATGCGGCAGGTATTCGCGAAGAGCTGCTCATACATCATCACCATATCGGCGCGGGGACCATCGAGGAACACGGGCAGCACCTGTGCCTCGATCTCGTTCACCAAGGCGGGTTTCTCGCCCTTCTTGGGCGGCAGGTCGGGGTCGCGTTTCTCGTTCGAGGTGCGGCGCACACAGCGCAGGCGCAGGCCCGCGGAAGTTTCGGACAGCACATCAAGGCCAAGGGCCTGTATCGGGCCGGGGCTTGGCAGGTAATCGGCCACGTCGATTTCCAGCGGCCAAAGCTCCAGCTTGGAGGAGAGGCGGAAGCGGCAGCTGACGCGCTGTTCGCGTTCCACATAGGCGGCATCAAGGTAGGAGCCGGGCGCGAACACGGCGCCTTTGACCAGATCCTTTTCGGAGAAGTCAGGCTTTGCCTGCACCATCATCGCGGCCGGTGTCGGCGCGAGGTAATCGGGCAAAAGCTGGTCGAGCAGGGCGACGGTAAAATTGGAGAACTCTGATTGCAGCTTAAGCTGGACCCGCGCGGCCATGAAGGCGGAGCCTTCGAGCAGGCCGGCGAGGCCGGGGTCGAGCTTGTCTTGGGTGAGGCCGCCCAAGCGCTCCGCAATGCCGGGGTATTCCTCGGCAAATTCACGGGCGCGTTCATACAGGATACCGAGTTCCTGATTATAGGCGTTGAGGAATTCCCGTTTCATCAGGATTTCCCGCTGTTAGAAAGGATCATCTTACCCGCACCCACATCAATTTCTGCGACGAATTCCATAGGAATATCAACAGGTTTGCAAGCCATCTCGGCGTTTACGTCAAAGGAAATACTCTGGGTGTTGGCATCGGCTTCTTCGCGCAGGGTGATTTCCATGGTTTCGGGGACAAAGCGCGGCTCATGGGCCAAAAGGGCCTCTTTCAACTGCCGGGGCAGGTTGAGCAGCTTGATATCCTCGGTGGAGAATTGGGTGGTGTCGACGATGCCGTAGTTGAGGACGGACTTGGCCACATTGGGGTGTTCGTCCAGATCAACGCAGGAGGCGAGGTTGATCGTATTGGTCAGGTTCGTCAGGTCGATTTCGAAGTTGGCTTTCAGCTGCGCCTCGTTCGCGCCGCGGCGGCGCATGGCGGCGCGTTCGGACAGGACCCTTTCGCCGTCGACATAGGTTTTGGCGTCAACCTTTGCGTCCTTGGCCTTATGGGCCTCGCGAAAGGCATACATAATCGGAATCTGCAGCTGTTCTTTGGGTTGCCGGGCCATATTCCGAAGGTCCTTATGCCTCGGCCTGAAGGGGCCGTAGAATGGGAAAGGCGGGCCGCATTGCTGCGCCCCGCCCCAAGGTCTTGTACCTCCCGAGGCATGTCCCGGGAAAGGCGGAAGGACCGCTTAGATAGTGATCTTGTTGATCGCGATGTCGAATTCAGTCTCGGTTGCGCCACCGTCGGTGCCGTCTTCGTTCTGAATTTTGTATGTGACTTTGATTG
This sequence comes from Harenicola maris, assembly GCA_018524345.1. Lineage (GTDB taxonomy): Bacteria > Pseudomonadota > Alphaproteobacteria > Rhodobacterales > Rhodobacteraceae > Harenicola > Harenicola maris. The sequence goes on along the minus strand of JADQAZ010000001.1, from coordinate 1,588,543 downwards.
TGCGGAAGTTCAGCGAGAAGCTCTCGTTGATCTGGGACTCTTCACCGGCAGCGCCAGTGTTGTGAGAGGACACAATCGCGTCTTTCAGAGCGATCTGGTAGTAGGGCAGAGGTGTGTCGCCTGTGGACTTCAGGAAGTGCACGTCAACAGTTGCGTAGTGCTGACCAGCGCAAAGCTTTTTGATCAGGTCAGGTGTACATTTGTCCACCAGCTTGGTGCACATCAGGTCGCCCATGGCAACTTTACCACCGCCGCCACCGCGACCGGTGTGCATTGTTGCGGACTGGTGACCGCCGATGGAGCAGGAAGACAGGTACATCCAGCCTTCGTAACCAGTTTGAACGGATTCGCCTTCGACGCCAGCGAGTTTCATCATGATGTTTGTAGAACCAGCCATTAGTTGATCTCCTTAGGACTGTTAGATAGCAAAATTGCTAAGTTTTAAAATCGATCCCCGGAACGGGAACCGTTGTGGACGCCAGAGCCGGAATTGACCCATTTTGCCCGATTTACCCAGTGGCGTTAGCCACCGGGAAGCCGAGATACCAGCGACATGCCGATATCCATACCTTCCAATTGGAAGTGCGGCCGGAGGAAGAACTTACCCATGTAATATCCGGGGTTCTCCTCGTCCTCTACGATCTGAACGTCGGCGCCGGCAAGCGGGCGCTTGGCCTTTGCGGCCTCTGACGAGTTCGCCGGATCAGCATCGATATACTGAGCGATCCAGTTCTTCAGATAGCGTGTTAGTTCCTCTTTCTCTTTGGTCGAACCGATCTGGTCACGAACCATACACTTCAGATAGTGGCTGAAGCGCGAGACAGCGAAGATATAGGGGATGCGCGAGCTGAGGTTATCCGCAGCGGTTGCATCAGCGTCTTGGTAGGACTTTGGCTTATACAGCGATTGCGCGCCGATAAAGGCAGCCTTGTCCGAGTTTTTGCGGTGAACGAGGCTGATGATACCAGCCTTGGACAGCTCGCCCTCGCGGCGGTCGGAAATGGCAACCTCGGTTGGGCATTTCTGATCGATGGAGCCATCGTCTGTCGCGAAAGTATGGGTTGGCAGGTTGATAACCTCGCCGCCGGAGTTCACGCCGCGGATTTGCACGGTCCAGCCATGTTCCTTGTGGGCGCGGGCGATATTAGCGGCCATGGCGTAGCTGGAGTTGATCCAGGAATACATGGTGCCTTCATGGCCATCGGTTTCTTCTTCGAAGTTGAAGGCCTCAACTGCGAGGCTGTCCTGACCGTAGGGCTCGCGGCCGAGCATACGGGGAGCGGTCAGCGCAACGTAGCGGCTGTTCTCGCTCTCGCGTAGGCTCTTCCATGCGGCGTAGTCGGGTGTCTCGAAGATGGACATCAGGTCGGCAGGGTTGGGAAGCTCGTTCCAACTGTCCATGTTCAACAGGCCAGCATCAGCGGCCGAGATGAAGGGCGCATGGGCCGCAGCGGCGATTTTGCCCAGGTCACGCAGCAAACGGATGTCTGCAGGGGAGTGGTCAAAGTAGAAGTCACCGATGAGCGCACCGAAGGGTGTGCCGCCCAGCTGGCCGAATTCGGCTTCGTAAATCTGTTTGAAGAGGGGGGACTGGTCCCACTTGGCGCCGGGGTAGCTGCGAAGCTCGCGCTCAAGCTCTTTCTTGGAAACGTTCAGAACCTTGATCTTCATCTGGGCGTCAGGCTCGGAGTTCATGACGCAGTAATGCAGGCCGCGCCAGGCGCTTTCGAGGTCCTGATACTCTTTCGAGTGGATGATTTCGTTGGTCTGTGTCGTCAGTTTAGCGTCCAGAGCGGCGATCATCTCGTCCACTGTATCAAGGATGTCTTCCTTGATGACGTTGCTATCCTGCAGGGCCGTTTTAACAAGGGTGGAAACGGCGTTTTCAACTTCGGTCGCTGCGGTATCAGAGCGTGGTTTGAAGTTTTGCTTCAGAAGGTTGGAGAAGTCATCGAGTTCGGTGACTTCACCGCCGGCTTGGCTTTCGGTTTGTGCTTCGGTGGCCATTAATACGGTCCCTGTCGTTGGTTCACTGTCCAGCGGGGCGTCTGTGTCCCCGCCGTGTGTAATTATTGTGGCTTAGCCCTCGTCGGAGCCTTCACCATCGTCGTCACCGGCTTTGCTGGCCAGAAGTTCCATCAGTTTGGGGTCTTCAAGCAGCTCTTTCAGCTGGTCCTGAGCCTTGCTCTTGCCGTTCATGTACCGCTTGAGGTTCGCCAGCTCGTCGCGGGCATCCAGAAGGGTTTTGAGGGCAGGGACCTGCTTGGCGATTTCGCCCGGATCCAGATCGGCCATCTCTTTGAATGTCAGTTTAACGCCGAGCTTTTCACCCTCGTTATCGGAGAGCTTGTTGTCGACGCTCATGGCGACAGTCGGCTCAACAGACGACATGTAATCGTCGAAGTTTTCGGTGTCGACCTGGGTGAACTTACGCTCGTTCATCGGGTCTTTTTCAACTTCGGAAGCGTTACCGGAAAGGTCGGCCATGACACCCATTACGAAGGGCAGCTCAACGTTTTTCTCGGCGTCATACGGGTCGGCGTAAGAAATGTTCACGCGCGGTGGTCGGTTGCGTTTGATAAAGCGTGTCGCTGAATCGGACATCTGAAATTCTCCCTAATACCTTGGTAATCAAGCCCTAATACGAGCGCTTTGTCAAATCTTTATACTCTCTACATAGGGACTGTTTGCCCCAGCGTAACCCCTTCGTGAAAATTTTTTTTCCTATGGGTTTTCAATATGTTGAAACAGGTCGCTGATGATCGCGGAAAAATCCCTATTCATGTAGGTCTTAGCCTTGAAAAGAAGGATGGGCACCGGGCTGGATGGCTCGGTTTGGCGAAAGAAACTTTCGACTGCAGAAATGAGGCCGGAGGCCTGATCGCGGGTTTCTGCCTCCATCGGTTCGATAGGGCCGTAGGGGGCATCGGATGATTCTTCGCTCTGGGCGCCTGCCAGAATCCGCATGCGATTCACGTCCATCAGGAAGCCGGATTCGGAACCGAAGTCGATCCGGGCGTTTTCGCTCATGCCGGGGAGCAGAACATCGAGGGCTTCCGTCAGGGGTTTGCCGATCAGCTCCTGCGCCTGACGCACCAGAATGAGGGCGGGGGCGGAGGGTTCAAAGCGCAGGAAATAATGCTCAACGGCCAAAAGAGCCGCGCGCGCCTCTGTGTGGGATTTGATCGCGCCGGTCAGGGCAGGGGTGGAGGGGGCGGCGCCCGAGGGTGCGCCGTCTGCGCCTTCTTCGGCCGTGCCTTCGCCCTCTTCCGCTGCGCCGTCACCGGCGAGATCGGGGCGGGCATCGGCCACGAATTTGGTCATCTCCGTCAGCAGGGACTTGAGGTTGTCCATGCCGGGGGAAAAGGCGGCGGAATCCGCAAGGCGGCAGGCGTTGATGATGCTTTCAATCGCCGTGGTCGCGCCGGTCAGATCGGCATAAAGCTTGTCGACAGCCTCTGCATTATCGGCGCTTTGCAGGGCGACGCTGATCGCGCCGGCATCGCCGGGAGTCTCGTTGGCGCGGGGATCTTTGGCGCCGGTTGCGATTTGGTAGTCGCGGTAGGTGACGGTGTCGATGCGCCGGTCACGGAACAGGGGCATATGTTCGATCGGCATGATGACGGAGGACAGTTCGTCCAGAAGCTCAAGCTGTGTGCGCCGTTCGGAGGCATCGCCGCCCTCGATCTTTGGGTTCACCTCGATCCAGTATTTCTCCATCAAGGCGGCCATGATTTGCAGGCATTCGGAGAAGCCGCCCATGGTGCCGCTGAGGGCCTGAAACTGTGCCTCAAGGGAGAGCAGGCGCAAATCGCGACTGCGTTCCAAAAGCTTGCCGATGGTTTTGACCTCGGCCTTGATGTCGATGCTTTTGCGGTCAAACACCTCGCCCGTGTCTGAGTTCACGACAAAGCGGGTCGGGACCTTTTCGATGGCTTCGAAATAGTAAAGTTCAAAGTCCTCGTCATAGGTGGCGCTCAGGTCGGGCCCGCAGGGATCGTCCTCGGAAATGGGCTCTAGCAGGGCATCGTAACGCATAGTGTTTCCAAATCATCTTGTGTGGGGATCACAAAAAAGAAATGCCGCCCCGAATGCAAGGGACGGCATTGAAAAGCTTGGGGTGCAAAACCCGGATTACTGCATGTCGATCCGAAGTTCGACGCGGCGATTTTCAGGGTCCATTGCGTCGTCAGTGCGCGGCTGGGACTCGCCAAGGCCAAGGGCCGTCAGACGATCCTCTGTCACGCCAAGATCCATCAGGTAGGATTTAACGGAAGCGGCGCGCGCCTCGGAGAGGTTGCCATTGTAGGTTTCGGTGCCGCGGGCATCGGTGTGACCCTCAACCACGAATTTGGCTTTCTTCAGACGCTCGTCTTCAAAGGCCTGTGCAACAACGGCAAGGGATTCTTTGGCCTCTTCGGTCAGGTCCGCGCTGTCGAGCTCGAAGCTGATGCGCATGTCCATGCCTTTGGGTTTCTTGGGGGCGCATTCTTCGGCGGTGCCGATGCAGATGCCGCGGTTCAGGCCCAAATCAACAGAGTCGACGAGGAAATTGGCAACATCGCTGGAGGAGTAAGGCTGATCCGCCTGAGCACCAAATGCGGTGGCGACGACAAGAGCGGAAGAGAGGATAAGAGTGCGCATTTTCAATCACCGTGTGTTTTAAAAATCTACACTCAAGATAGGCGTCAAGCTGCCGAGTGTCAAGATTTGGACAAAGTTTTACGCAGCTCTTACGGTGCGAATTCCCCTTATTTGCCGCATCTGCGGGCACAATCCGTGCCCGCAAGCGAAATTGTTCAGCTTTGCTCGATCACATCGTCATAGGCCTCGGCAAAGTAGGCGAGGAAGACGTCAAGCATGCCGTTGTCATAGGGGTGAGTCTTGGCATCCCAGCGTTCGACGAAAATCTCCCAAGCCTTTGAGCTTTTGGAGGAGAAACGCCCGCCCTCGACCTTTTCCTCGATGGCTTGAGGGGAGAGGTCTTGCAGTAATTTGCCAATGGCGGGCTGCAGGGCGGCGTGCATGGCATATTGGTGCCGCTTGATATCGTCGAAAGAGCTTTGCACCGCCTCGGCGCCGCGCATGTAGCCGGGGCGCCCCTCGGAGAACATGACCTCCAGGGCTTCCTCCATCGTCGGGATGAATTTCAGCGGGTTGTTCATTTCGCGGCCCAGCATGGTGCGCGAGCCGGATTTGACCATCTGTTTGGCCGCAGCGCGGGCGCGCAGAAGGCCGGCCAGTTCCGTTACCGTGACGCGCAGGGCCTTGCCGATTTCATTGGCAACCACGCCGGCGTCCGCCCCATCAAGGGCGGTTTCCGGCATGCCGGCACCGGCGCAGATCGCGCGCAGGAAGGCGGAGGCGTCGGTTGTCGCGCCGGTCTTGGGCGGCGGTGTGTCGGGCAGGCGTGGTGTTTGCTCCAGCGGGGGCGGGGGAGGGAAAGCCTCGCTCTGCGGGGCTGTGGGGGCGGCCGGAGGGGGAGCAGCAGGCGGGGCCGCCTGCTGGGGCGGCGGTGTCGGGGCGGCCGAAGGCGGATCAAAGGGAGAGGCGGATTCCTCTGGTGCAGCGGGCGCTTGGGCCACTGGCGGTGCCTGCGGCGGCTCCACCGGTGCGGGGGGATCAAATGGAGAGGCGGATTCCTCCACGCTTGCGGCGGGCGGTGTCGCGGCGGGTGGTTCCGCCGGTGCGTCAAAGGGCGAGCCGCTGTCCGCCGCGGAGCTTGCCGGGGGCGGTGCGCCCGCGCCGGGAGGGGGCGGTGTACCACCGCCAAATTCGGGCAGACCAATGTGTTGATCGCCAAAATCGCTCAGCCGTTCGCCGCGCGGGGTCGGGTCAAAGTCCGAGGCCGAAGAGGCCGGAGCGGCGCCGCCGAGGGACCAGATATCCCCGCCGCCGCCCGAAGGGGGTGGATCTGCTGGCGCGGAGGAGAACCCGCCGGGCGCCGCCGCCGCACCATCGGAGGTGGAAACCAGAACCAGATAGTGACCCACCTGCAAACGGTCGCCGTCCTGCAGCTGATAGGGGCTTTTGACCCGGCTCGAGGAGCCATTCACAAAGGTGCCGTTGGTCGAGACATCGACCAGAACATAACCGCCGTTCTCAAAGCGAATTTCACCATGGCAGGAGGACACAAAGCGGTTCGGGTCGGGCAGGGTCCAATCCATGCCGGGGTCGCGTCCGAACTCAAACCCTTGATTGGTCACACTATATTCAACCGGGCCACCATCGGGCAGGTGATTGAAATTGTCGATCCGAAGGGTGAGTGTCATGGCAACAAAACGCTTTCTAAGGCGCCCTATATGGCCCGCGAAAACCGGCCGGACAGGGGGATTCAAATACGAGTGTCAAATATGACTGTTGGGGGCGGTGATGCAACCCCTGCCTATATGGGAGCGGCGGCGTGATGCTACTCTGTCTCTGTCAGCATTTTCGCCATGCGAACAAAGCGTTGGAGGTGTTCGGGGCGCTCGGCCAGTGTGATCCGCGCCAAAGCGCCAAGAATACCGGCATTGACTGCGCGCGCCGTCAGGAAGGGCGGGGGAGGGACCGAGGGCATATCGGGGCCCACCATCGAGCCGCTGGACCAGCCCGCACCAAGCGCGATCCAGACGCCGGGGGTATGCACCTTGGCCTCCATGCCGCGATCAAGCGCCTCGTAGCGGGAGTGTTCCTCGGGGTCGGAAACCCATTTCGCCGCGAGGGCGAGCATCTCGAGGTCGGTCTCCTCCAGCACGTCGCTGATCCGTTTAAGACATTCATGCCCCCACCACACAGAGAAGCGGCGCGGCAGGATATAGGCGCAAAAGGTGATCGCCTCCTCGGGGGTTTGCCCCTCGGCCAGTGCCTCGATGAATTCGATGGAGGTGTGGTTCACCGGCCTTGCGGTGATATCCTCCTCGACCTCCGGAATGGCTTTGTAAAGTTCTGCCGCAACTTCGAAGCGCAAGTTCTTGCGTTCAGTCACTTTTTTTGATGTTTCAGCTACGTCCCCCACGGGCGTGCCCCTTTGTCTTCTGTTACAGGATACGCCGGTTATCCGGCGCTGTCCCGTGTCCCTGTTTGTTGTCCGGTTTTCCCGGTGTGGCCCGTTTTTTGAATAGAGCCCTTACGCAACGTTACTATAACAACCGATTTCACGCAAAAGCGTGCATCGGATTTTAGTTTATTTTCACGAGAGCACCCTTCACCGTCATCACCCCGCCCGCCTTGTGCGAGACAAGCCCGCCGCCGTTGGTGTCGAGTTTGGCACCGGCGTCGATCTTGATGTTGAGGGATTTGATGGTGATTGAGGTGCTGTCCATTTCGATGGAACTGCCGCCCACCTTCAGCTTGATCTTTGACCCCGCTTCGATCTCCAGCGTATTGCCCACATCGAGCGTATCGTTGGAGCCGATGGAAACCTCGCGGTTGCTGCCAACCGTTTCGGTCTGGTTCTCCGCGACATCAAGGGTCTGGTTGCGGCCCACTTCGCCGCTGTGGTCGCGTTTGGTGACGGTGGTTTCGTCCCGCTCGACCGTATAGGTGCTGTCGCGCTTGATTGTATGAGCCTCGTCCTGGCCGACAATGCGGGTTTCGTTCACGTCGATATTGGTGTTGCGGTTCTTGAGTACATGGCGGCGCTCGTCGTTGAGCACCTTGGTTTCCATGTCGAACTGGGCGTGCTGGCGGAACAGCTCTTCGCCCTTGGTGTCGTTGAACACCAGCTCGTTATACCCGCCACCGCCCTTGGTGGTGTTAGATTTGATGCCGTTCCAGTTCTTGTCACCGGGTTGCGGGTAAGGGGGCATGTTTTCGGCGTTGTAGACACAGCCGACGATAAGGGGCTGGTTTGGGTCGCCCTCAAGGAATTCGACGACAACCTCCATCCCGATGCGCGGGGTGAAGAGGGCGCCCCACTGGGCCCCCGCCCACATCTGGGCGCAGCGCACCCACATGGAGGAGTTTTCGTCGCGGCTACCCAGACGGTCCCAGTAGAACTGCACCTTGATGCGGCCGTATTGATCGACGTGAATTTCCTCGCCTGCAGGGCCGACGACAAGGGCCGTTTGCGGGCCGGACATGCGGGTCTCGTAGGTTTTGCGCTCGGGGGCAAAGGGGACATCCATCGGCGCGAACTCATAGGACCCGCGAAAGTTGCCCTCGGTATTGCCGCCAGAGCGGTAGCCACCGTCGGAATAGGAGTGCAAGGCCTTGATACAAATGTAGTCTTTGCCCTCGACATCGCCCTCGTGGTCGTCCCCCGTCAGCTCGACCACCATACCGGAGGAGAGGGTGATCGTGGTGCCGGTGGCGGTGTGATACTTGTCGCGGGCGCGCTCTTGCTCGATGCGCAGTTGAGAGATCCGCGTGCCGCCGTTCTGGTCAAGGTGGCCGCCGGGATAATCGTAGCTTTCGATCTGTGCATTGCCGTATTCGGCGTCCCCGATGCTCGTGGCGTTCATGCCGGCGGAGGGGGTCTTGAAGTTGTAATCCGTGGTCGCAATCACGCCTGTTGTCAGGCGGCGGCCCGGGCTCCAATCGGAAAAATGCTCTTCCTCGGCGTTGAAATCGCCGCCATTGGCGATGTATTCCCGCGATCCGCCGGGGATTTTGGGGAAGTTGTCGTTCATGTCGACAAGGCACAACTCATGCTGGCCTTGGCTGTGTTTGAAGTAGTAATTTACCCCGAAACGCTCGGCCAGGCGGCACAGAAAGTGCATGTCGCTTTCGCCATATTGCACAATGTATTCATGGGGTTCCGTGGCCAGTTGGCCGCTGAGCCCGCTGACATTCAGGCTCGAGGCGCTGTCACCATTGAAGGAGCCGCAGACATCCTGTGCGATCTGTTCAAAGGACTTGTTCTGCCAGATTTTGTTGTTCCGTCGGCGCGACATCAGCCAGAACCACGGGCGCAGGGTAAAACGGTAGTAATGACCGCTGTCGCCATCGTCCGCCCAAGCGGCCTCTACCACGATCCCATCGTAATAGATGGGCTCCTGGTGGCGGCCTGTCAGCTCCACAGTCATGTGGTGGCCTATGAGGGCATCGAGGTTGATATCGGTGTCGTCGCTGAGGGCCTCAACCTGATATTCAAAGTTCTGATTGACGCCGTCCATACCGTTGAAACGCATGAGCACGAGCTCACTTGAATCCATTGGGGAGTGGAGCTTCCCTAGGCGCTGGTCTTGACTAAGGGCCATAACGCGATCTCTCTTGATATGTTGTAGCCTGGCGGAAATATCGCTGCAGGCCTGGAAGGAACTTTTTTAAAATACGTAACCCCAACATAGGCACTGCTTGGGCTTTGGCGCAAGGGGCGGGGGCGGATTGACTGCATTTTCACGCTGGGCCGGCCGCGGATTCGGGGCGAAAAATCCGAATCAATTCCCATATTTTGTGTAAAATCCGCAGCGTTCCCATAGATTTGTTGCGGGCTGGCAACAAAGATTAACGCGATTGCTGCCATAAATGCGGTGATACGAAGGCAGGGTTAAATTTAAGTTGAGCGGGTTTCTGCTGAGCGATACAAACACGTAAGTGAGAATTTTTGATAAAATTCCCCGTTCAGAGGATTTAGATACCAATGACCCATTTTCAGTCGTCCATTTCAGTTTTCAGCCCACGCGCCTTGGTCGCGGGATACAGCACCACCCGTCGCGCTGCCTTCCTTGCCACTACAGCCGCCACCGCGATCGCGGTGATGTTGGCCGCCGGGCCAAGCCGGGCAGAGACGATTTCTACTATTGAGACACTGAACGGTGGTGGAAGTGTAACCGCTCCCGGCGGGCACGCTTTGGTGAACAATGACCCCGATAACACGGTGGCAAGTGGCGGCTCCTTGCTGGTCCTCGGGGGCGGGGTTGTTGACGCGGATACCTCCGGCACCGGAGGTGAGTTCATCGTTGAGGCTGACAGTGGCGGCGGAACGACCTTGGTGCAAGTTGACGCCGGTATTCTAAACCTGACGAATGACAATGTGACGATTCAGCAGGATGCGCAAATTGTCGTTGGCGACGGGGTGGTCCCCGGAGCTGGTCTCACGACGCTGGGTTCCATTACCGTTGATGCCTTGTCGACGGGCGCAGGCCATGGCGATCTGACCATTCAGGATAACGCTTCTGTCACAGCAGGCGGCGGCGTTTCCGTCAACGGCGTTCTATTGATGGGTGGCGGTGCAACCCTAAATGGCGACCTGACAGTGACGGGCACGACACTCGGTGTTGATGGCCTTGCGACCATCGGCGGGACTGTTGATGGCGACTTGGCGGCGAATGGCTTTGCAACTGTGACCACCAATGGTGCGGTGACGGGCGTCGACACCGTTGTTGTCAACGGCGATTCAATTTTGAACGCAGACCACGACATAACCGTTGAAGGCGCCTTTCTCGCCGATACCGGTACTGTGATAAATGGCGCGGACAACGTGACTATCGATGCGAGTGGGTTTTTGTTGCGGGGCACAGTCAATGGCGGCAGCTCGGGCAATCCGCTGTCCCTGACGACAACCGGGGCGATGCAGCTTCTGACGGGATACAACACAACGGGTGAGGTCGACCTCACCTTTGGCTCTTTGCAGACCGAAATATTGTATAGTACGGACGGCGATACGGATCTGTCGGGTAACGTGGAAGTTGTAAACAGCGGCGAATTCTCTGTTGATGGTGCGGCCGTCGATGGTGGTGGTTTCGATGTGAATGTCGTGGGCGCCAGCGCCAATCTGGACGTGAACGAAAACCTGACCAATCTGGGCGATCTTGTGAACAGCGGCACGGTTGATGTGGCGGCTGGCACAACCCTTCAGGCGGAAACGATCACCCACAACGCGGGCCAGATCACCGTACGCGAGGGCGCAACTCTTGAGGGCACTGGTGCGTCGATCAACAACAATGCGCTGACCGTTGTCGCCGACGGCGGTAGTGTTGTTGACGCGACTGATATCAACAATAACGGGGCAGCGGCCGCCGGTGCAGGCGTGATCCAGTTTACCGGCGACGGCACATTGAGCGCGCCGGTTATCACCAACACCGGCAATATCTTCTCGAACAACGGTGACGGCGGCGCGGCGGGCACAGACGTGATCACCATTACAGGTGCGACCTTGAACAACGGGCAGGGCGGTACGATCAACGTCGGCGCGGATGACCAGTGGAATGGTGTTGGGACAACCGTGAACAACACCGGCACCGGCGTGGCGATCGCCGACGATGCGACGATTACCGTAAATGTCGGCTCTGAGTTCAATGTTCTGGATCTGAATAACAACGCCTTTGGCGTTGTGACCAACAGCGGCACCATCAGCATCGATGGCGCACAGACTTTGGACAACGCGGCAAACGGCACTGTCACCAACAACGGCTCTGGCACGATTACTGCGGCGATTGTGAACGATGGCGCGCTTACATCCACCGGGACCATCACCGGCGACTTTACCAACCAAGGCGTGGGCCAAGCCGCCCTTCAGGGAACCTTGACAGGCTCTATCACAAACTCTGGCACCGATGCGGTGAACACCGGCAATATCGTTGTCACCGGTGCCTTGACCGGTGTGACCACAGTCGACAACAACGCTTTTGGTGTTCTGGATATTACAGGCGCGAGCCTGACGGCCTCTGGTGCTGTGACCAACGAAGGTATCGTGAATGTGGGCGACGGGGGCGGCGAGGATTTGGCCGCGCTTTCGATCACCAACGAAAGCGGCGGTTTGATCACTGTGGCGGACGGCTCCGACCTGACCTCGAACGGGAGCATCGACAACCAAGGTGGCTCGACCCTGACAATCGAGGGCAGCAGCACGCTGACCGTCGACAATGATGATGCGGGCGACGAGAACTTTATCAACGCCGGCACCATCAACCTGAACGGGGCAGGGGCCACCGTTAACATCGACACAGGGGCCACCGACGGCACCGTGACGCTGCAAAACAACGCGGGCGGCGTGATCAACGTTGGCCAAAGTGGCGTCACCACAGCGACCCTGACCAGCACCGATCAGCTGACTGTGACGAACTCCGGCGCTCTGGCGGATATCAATGTGGGCACGGGGTCCACCCTGACCGCCTTCGATGTGAACAACTCGTCCGGCGCGACGCTGGACAACGACGGCACCGTTAACCTCGATGCCACTCAGGCGCTGAACAACGGTGCGGGCTCTTTCGTGAACAACACTGCGAACGGCATCATCAATGCGGATGTCGTCAATGCGGGCACCCTGACATCGACGAACACTATCAATGGCGATCTGAATAACACAGCCGATGGTATCGCGAACTTGGAAGGCACATTGGCCGGTTCCCTGACCAACGGGTCCGCTGGCGGCGCGGCGACTGTTAACGTGACTGGCGGTCTTGGCAGCGTGACTACCGTTGACAACAATGCCAATGCAGACCTGAACATCACGGGCGGCAACTTGGTTGCATCTGGCGCTTTGACCAACGCGGGGACGATCGATCTTGGCGACGGAGACGGTGAGATCGCGCTTGTTGCGTCTGTTACCAATGAAGATGGCGGCATCATCAACATTGCCGATGGTTCCAACTTGATCGTGGCCGATGGTGTGGACAACCAAACCGGCGCGACGATAAACGCGACCGGCGGGACCTCCATCACCATTGAAAGTGACAGCGCCGGCGCAAGCACATTCGAAAACGCAGGCACTTTGAACGTAAACGATGCGAACAGTGTCCTGACATTGAACACTGATGCCTTCACAAACGCTTTGACGCTGAACAACAATGCGGGCGGTGCGATTGCCGTTGCCGATGGAGCGACCCTTCAGGACGCCGCGGGCGACGAGCTTACTATTGTGAGCCAAGGTGTGAACGCTGGCGCAACCGGTGACGCGACAATCGATGTGGGCGCGGGCGGTTTGCTTGCATTGCATGACATCGAGAACAACGCCTTTAGCGTGTTGACCAACGCGGGCACCGTGACGCTTGACGCGGGCGAGATCCTGACCAATGCGGTTGATGCGCAGGTCAACTCCACCGGCACGATCAACGCACAGTTGGACAACGACGGTGTTTCGAACCTCGCCGGTGCTGTGAATGGCAACGTTAACAACAACAACACCGGCGATCTGGATATCACGGATACCCTGACCATCACCGGCGCGCTGACCAACGATGGCGATGGCATAACCGATGGTCTGATCAATGTAGAGGAGGGGACGGCCACTGTGACCGTATCCATCGTCAACGATGGTCAGATTGATGTAGAGGACGGCGGCACGCTGACCTCGCCTAGCATCACCAACAATGCAACCGGCGACATCGACGTTCTGTCGGGCGGCACGCTGGCCTCTGCCAACGAGATCGACAACGATGGCGACATCAACAACGCGGGCACGATTACGGCCGACGTTGATAACTCTCTGACGTTGACGTCCACAGGTTTGATCACTGGCACGGTGACCAACACTGCTGATCTGGATCTGGAGGGGCAGGGCCCCACCGCTGGCGTTGACGGCACGGTGAACTCCAGTGCAGGGACATTTGATGTGACCGGTGATCTGGATGTGACTGGAAATGTCACAAACTCCGGCACATCGGCCATGGATCTGGCGGCTAACGCTGATCTGGATGTTGGCGGGACATTTACCCAAAGCTCCTCTGTTGCCTTGACCATTGACGCCAACGAATCCGTCACTAGCGATGTAGTGAACGTCACCTCCACAGTCGTGAACAACGGCACGCTTGAGGCAGATAACGGTCAGCTCAGCATCGCAGGCTCGGGCTCTGTTACCGGAACGGGGGCGACGATCGCCTCTGCTAATATCAGCAATGGTGGCATTCTGAGCAGCACGGGCGCTGGCACGATTTCTGCGACAAACGTGATCAACTCCGGCACTTTGACCTCGACCAACAGCCTGACAGGCAACGTGCTGAACACCGGGACAGCCAACCTCGAGGGCGACGTGGTTGCTGGGAATGTGACCTCCTCTGGCAGTTCTTTCCTGACGGCGACAAACACGCTGGATATTGATGGCAACCTGTCCATTCAGGATGATGCGACATTTGACATCACCGCCGGCTCGGTAACGGCCACCGGCGTCGTCACACAAGACAGCAGCGTTGCGATCACCATTGATGGCGGCGAGAGCCTGACGGGTGGGAGTGTTGTGAACAACGGCTCCATCATCAACAACGGCGCGCTTGCCTCTACCACGGGTAATATCAACAACACCTCTTCGCTGACCGGCTCTGGCACCATCAACGCCGCTGCGGATCTGGACAACTCCGGCACAATCGATGTCACCAACACGATAGTTGCGGGCAACGATGTGATCAACTCTGGCACCCTCACTTCCACGGCTGATGTGACGGCGACAGCGGGCAATGTAACCAACACTAACAGCTTGGTGACAACCGGCAATGTCGTGGCCGGAACTGATGTAACCAACGGCGCGGGCGACACCCTGACGGCGGCCAATGTCACGGCAGGCACGGATGTCACGAACCAGGGCAATCTGACCGCTAGCGGCGATGTGATCGCAACGGCCGGTGCTGTGACAAACAACGGTACGCTGGACGCGAGCACGGGCGATGTTGTCGCTGGCACAAATGTGGTGAACGGGGCTGGGGATACGCTGAACGCGATCAATGTCACGGCTTTCGGTGATGTGACCAATAACGGCACCCTTACGGCTACTGGCGACGTAGGTTCAACCGGAGGAGGTTCAGTGACCAACACCGGCACGCTGGATGTAAGCACGGGGAATGTGGTCGCGGGCTGGGATGTCATTAACGATGTGGGCGCCACCCTAACAGCTATAGATGTCACCGCCCTTATTTCTGTCGAAAATGACGGGGTTTTGTCGGCGACCGGCGATGTGACTGCAACCGGCGCCGGTGTGGTCAATAATGGTACCCTTGACGCAAGCTCTGGGGATGTGACGGCCGGTTTCTATGTAACAAACAATGCAGGCGCGACCTTGATGGCGGTTAATGTGTTCGCCGGGGATACTATCGATAATAACGGAACGCTAACAGCTACAGGCGATGTAACCGCGGACGATGACCGTATCGACAACAGTTCAGGCGGTATTCTGACAGCGAATAACGTGACCGCTGGGGGCGACATCTACAACAACGGCACGATCAATGCGGCGGGCGAGGTGACCTCTGGCGATACCATCACCAACTCCGGCACCTTGAACGCCGTGGGCGATGTGACAGCCACCAACGAGATCGTTAACTCCGGTACATTGAACGCCAACACCGGCGCGACAGTGACTGCGACCGAAGTTGACAACTCTGGCACCTTCACCTCGACCAATCTTGTGAATGGCGATATCACCAACACCGGAACCTTGAACCTCGAGGGGAATGTGAATGGCGATGTAAGCTCCTCCGACGGGACCTTTACCGTCACGGACAGCCTGACAGCGACCGGCGATGTCACCAATTCCGGCGACTCCGCCCTCGACATCACCACCGGCATGTTGATGGCAAACGGAACTTTCACCCAGTCTTCCAGCGTTGATATCGCGGTTGATGCGGGCGAAAGCATTGTTGCGGGAAGCGTGGTCAACCAAACCGGCATCGTGAATGACGGCACATTGGAGGCCAAGACCGATGGTCTGACCAACGAGGGCGAGATCAGCGGCGACGGCCAGGTCGTGGTTGCGACCGCCCTTGATAATACCGGCGATATTGCAGCGGCGGATGTGACCGCGGGCGGCGCGCTGACCAACACTGGTGATATCACCGCAACGGGTGCCATCACCACAGGCAGCGCAACGACCTCTGGCGACCTGACCGCCACTGAAATCACAGTGAACGGCGCGCTTGATGCGAGCGCGGGCAGCGCGGTGACCGCAAGCAATGATCTGGCTGTCACGCAGGCGATCACCAATGCGGGCGATATCGTGGCTGGCAATGACGTCACCTCAGGCGGCGCTGTGTCCAACACGGGCTCTATCACCTCGCTTGGCCTGACGGCCTCCGGCGCGGTGACCAATGGCGCAGGCGGGTCCGTGACTGCGGATGATGTCGCCGCAAGCGGCGCTGTCACCAATGATGGCACCATGGATCTGGCTGATATGCTGACCTCTGGTGGCGATCTGACCAACACTGGCGATCTGAGCATCGGCGGGGACGCAAGCGTTGATGGCATGATCACCAACTCCGGCAGCTTGGACAGCACCGGCGCTCTGGCAGCGAACGGGACGATTGATAACTCCGGCACGCTGACAAGCACCTCCGGTGGGACAATCTCCACCGTGGGCGGTGTTGATAACACCGGCACACTGACCTCGACCACACAGGTTTCCGGCAATGTTCGCAACAGCGGCACGGTCAATCTGGAAGGGATCGCAGGCGGGACTGTCCGCAACAGCGGCTCTGGTGACCTGAACATCACCGGCGATCTGGCCATCGGCAACAATCTTTTCAACCTGGGCTCTGCCGAGATGGACGTGATCGGCTCAACAACCGTTGCCGGCACCTTCACGCATTCCTCGAGCGAAGCTCTCGAGATCGCGGCAGGCAGCAGCCTGATGAGCGGGGACATCACAGCCACGAGCGAGATTTCCAACTCCGGCACGATTGGCACCACTTCCGGTGATTTCGATGTGGACGCGGATCTGGATAACTCCGGCACTCTGGTGGCGGCTGGCGATCTGAACCTCGACAATGGCACCACAACCAACACCGGTGCGATTACAGCGACGACCATCGTCAACAACGACACCTTCGTCTCTGCGGGTTCCATGGACGCCGACTTTGTCAACAACGGCGAGTTCACCCTCGACGATGTCACCTTGCTGAACGGGGCAGGGGGCGCGATCAGCAGCACCCTCACCGGCAGCTTTGACAACAACGGTGCTTTCTACAGCTCTGGCGCGGACCTGACCGGCATGACCGGCAACTTCGACAACCGCGACGGTAGCTTTACCACCACCGGGAATACCACGATCTCGACCACTGGCGCCTTCCAGAACCAGAACTCTCTTGTCTCTGCTCTGGGCACTTTGAACATTACGGCGAGCGTGTTGAACAACACCAACGCCACCTTCGATGTGAACAACGCCAATGTCACCGGTAACTTCAACAACACCAACGGCACCATCGACCTGAACGGTGACCTGACGGTGACTGGCAACCTCGAGAACTCCGGCGGGACAATCAGCGCCCAGAATGGCGATGCCTCCGATGTTCTGACTGTGGGAAGCCTCTCGGGCGGCGGCACTTTGCTCTTTGATGCCGATCTGTTTGACGATCCGGCGGATGATAGCGACTTCCTCGGCTCTGACCAGTTGATCGTTCTTGGCGATGCGGATGGCACCATCGAACTTGCTTTCGATCTGCCTGACGGCCTCCTTGGGAACACCAACGAGCCGATCTCGGTTATCACAGTGGACGGCACCGATACTTTGACATTCGTCTCCGCCGACGGTGTCGAGAACTTCGGTCTGCCGGATAACGGCGCGGCACCGATCATCTATACACTGGATCAGTCCGGAAACGGTGCTTCGATCGTGGCGCAAACCAACCAGGCGGTTGGCGCCCTGTCCGGCAACATCAGCCTTGTTCAGTCCCTGATCGGGACCGTTATCAACCGCCCATCCAGCCCCTTCGTTTCGGGTCTGGCTTATGACGATGATGACAACTGTGGCCATGGTGTTTGGTCCCGTGCCCAAGCGGGCCGTGCCGAGGCAACAGGGCGCACATCCAATGGTGTGTCCAACCTGCCAGCGACTGTGACCGCGAACTTCAGCGGCCTGCAGGTCGGCGTTGACTATGGTTGCTTTAACAACTCCTCCGATACTTTCGATATCGCAGGGGGCGCGGTTCTTGGCTTTAACCAAGGCTCGATCGAGCAGGACGTCTTTGGCGTAAGCGCCGCTGACCCGACCCAGTTGGACACAAGCAACAAGACTTCGACAACCGAAGCAGACTTCTCCCAGCAGTTCTTTGGCGCCTATATCGCTGCGGCGAAAGGCTCCCTGACGGGTGACCTGCAGCTTCGCTTTGACCAAACCGAGTTCACCTTCACCAACACTGATGTAGGTGGCGGCAACTCTCTTGGTCTGGTGAACGAGACTGTGGAATCGAACTCCACTACAGTCTCCGCATCGGTGGCCTATAGCTTTCCGATTGATGATAACTGGACAATCGTTCCAACCGGCGGCTTTGGCCTGACACGGGTTCAGACGGATACTCTGAGCTTCCGCGACACTTCCGGGAACGTCATCGGGACACTGGAACTGGAAGATCACACCACGAAGATCCTCTTCGCCGGTGCGACAGCCGCCTACACCAAGATCGCAGAGGCAGGGGACAGCGCGACCAACACCTTTGCTACCGCAACGATCTACAACGACTTCTCTGATGCGCGTCCGTCGATCTACACGGACATCGCAGGTGGCGGCAGCTCTGCCCAACTGGCGACAGAGAACCTCGGCACCTTCGGGGAACTGTCGATCGGTGTATCTTACGTGAAAATTCTGGACGGCCAGATTGGCAAGGGCAAACAGCTGAACGCCTCTGTGCGGGCCGATGCGCGCTTCTCCGACCGTATCGACGCGCTGAGCGTCACCGGCCAGATCCGCCTACAGTTCTAAGTCCAAGACCTATCATGAAAAATCTCAGGGCGCCCTTGCGGCGCCCTGTTTGTTTCTGGCAGGGTGCGTTAGGAATTTGTGCCTTTGCGTAAACTTGTTATGCTATCACTATAATTACGGATGACGTTTCAAACGGCGGTGCTCCAATAGATGTCTTGGTTTTCTAAAGTCGCATGGAAAGAGGGGCTTTTTCTTCAGCCTCACCACTTTCAGCAGGGTGATCGATACTTCGAGAAGCTTCTCGAATCCCGGACACGTCTGGTGTCGCCTTACCCTTGGGGATTCTCTCAAATAGAGATCGACAGGGATGTGGCGCAGCAGATGAAGTTCGGGTTGCGCTCTGCCACGGGTATCTTCCCCGATGGCACGCCCTTTGACATGCCCGGCACCAGCCAGCTGCCTGACCCCATTGATATCCCCGAGGGCTCCGAGGGGATGATGGTCTGGCTGACCCTGCCCATGGCGCAGATGAACGGCCGCGAGGTTGGCACCGACGATGAGGCCAGCCGCTCCGCCCGTTACAAGCTAGGCGCGGAAACCATTGCCGACAGCACGGCCTCCATGCGGTTGGAACAGGCGATCGAGGTTGCCCATCCGCGTGTCGAGTTCGACGTGCGCAAAACCGAAAAGCCGGGCTATCACTGTATCAAGCTTGCCAAGATCGTAGAGGTTCGCGACAAGAACGTCATTTTTGACGAGAAATTCGCCCCGCCGGTTCTGAGCATTCAGGCCCACCCCGTTGTCGCGGGCTGGATCGAGCGTGTGGTCGGCTGGGTCGAGACCAAGCTGGAAAGCCTCGCGCGCTACGCCTCTGATCCGTCCTCTGGCGGCGGTTTGCAGGCGACCGATTACTTTATGCTTTTGGTCCTGAACCGAGAGATCAACCTGCTGCGCCATTATCGCGGCAGCAAATACATCCATCCGGAGGAGCTCTATCAGCTGTTCCTGCGTTTGGCGGGGGAGCTGTGGACCTTTGACAAGGACCGCCTTGCGCCGGAATATAAACCCTACGATCAGGACGATCTGGAGCAGACCTTCGAGCCTGTCGTGCGCGATATCCAGCGTCTGCTGTCCCGGGATGTGGGCCGTGCTGTGCGCCTTGACTTGCAAGAGCTGCACCCCGGCTCCTACATCGCCAAGGTCACGGACCGGAACCTGTTCCGCGATGCCTCCTTCGTGCTGGAGGTGGCCGCCGACAAACCCCTTACTCAGATCCAACAGCAGTTCCCTGCGCTGTGTAAGGTTGGCCCCAACACCCAGATGAATGCCATCGTGAACAACAACCTTCCGGGGTTGGAGCTGGTCCATACGCCCACGCCGCCACGGCAGATCAGGGCGGTGACCAGCCACGTGTATTTCTACATCGACAAGAACAACCCGATGTGGCGCGAGTTCTCGACCGCGCCAGCCATCGGGATGCACTTTGCAGGGACTTGGCCCGACCTGAAGCTTGAGCTTTGGGGCATCATGGAGAATCGCTCATGAGCGATAAGAAGGACGGCGGCAAAACCGTAATCCGGCCTATGCCGGGGGGACCCTTTGGCGGGGGCGGTAGTGCTGGCAGTCCGGCCCCCGGGGGCGGCGGCGCCAAGACCGTGATCGGCGGTAACCTTC
The DNA here is from genome assembly GCA_018524345.1 of Harenicola maris. GTDB lineage: Bacteria > Pseudomonadota > Alphaproteobacteria > Rhodobacterales > Rhodobacteraceae > Harenicola > Harenicola maris. The sequence continues at coordinate 1,568,385 of JADQAZ010000001.1, read as the reverse complement.
CCACCGGCGGATGGGGCGGCGCAGGCGGCGGACAGCCCCCGCAGCAGCCCCCCCAAGGCGGCAGTGGCGGATGGCCCGGGCAGGGGGGCGGCGGCAGTGCGGCGCCTTCTGGCGGCTGGGGGCAGCCCCCCTCCAACCAAGGGGCAGGGGGCTTTGGCGCCCCGCAGGATCACAGCGCAAGTCAGGAATGGATGGGGGCAAAGCCCCAGTCCGACGGGTTCTTCCCCGAGGTGCGCAAACCCGAGCCGGTGCAGCGCGCGCCTGTTAAGAAAATCTCTCTCGACGCGGCCCTTTCGGCCAAGACCAGCGGTATCTCCGCCGATACGAACCCGATTGTGGCGGCTGCGGCCTCGCTGCTTGTGCTGTTCGGGCGGCTGCGCAGTCAGGTCGTGGATATGCACGCCGTGCCGCTGATGCAGCATGTCACCGAAGAGATCGAAGAGTTCGAGAAAAAGGTGCTGGAGGCGGGCGTTGATCAACAAGACGCCATGGTTGCCAAATACTGCCTTTGCGGCACCGCCGATGATATCGTGCAAAACCTGCCGGGTACGGACCGGGCGGTTTGGCTGCAATACTCCATGTCGGCACGGTTCTTTAACAAACGGACGGCGGGTGTCGGTTTTTTCCAAGAGGTCGACCGCGCGCTGCAGAACCCGAGCCAGAAATACTATCTTCTGGAGCTGATGCTGATCTGTCTCCAGCTCGGCTTTGAGGGGCAATATCGCGCCATGAGCGGCGGTGATATCCAACTGTCGAACGTGAAAAAGGGCATCTACGAGGCCCTGCGCCGCGTCAAACCCCGCGGCGATGATGACATCTCCCCGCGCTGGAAAGGGATCGAGATCGCCGCGCGTCGCAGCTTTTCGCGCTTTCCGGTCTGGGCCTATGCGCTGCTGGCCTCCTCGGTTCTGGCCGGGGCCTATCTGCTTATGCGCTTTATGCTTTTGGGCGAGGGCAATGCGCTGGCTTCCGAAATGCGCTCCATCCACCCCAGCGGCCAGATCGAACTGATCCGCTCCGCCGGCCCGCCGCCAGAGCCGCCAAAGCCACCCGTCGTGTTGGAAACCACCAAGGCGCAACTTGACCGCATCTCCGAAGCGCTGTCAGGCGAGGCGCTTACGGTCTCCAAAAAAGGCGATTTCATTATCATTGATGTGAACAACGCCGTGTTGTTCGACAGCGGCAAGGCCGATGTGAAAGAAGAATTCGTCAACCTCGCGGGCAAAATCGTGTCGGTTCTGAACGCAGAGCCGGGCCCCGTGCGGATCATCGGCCATACGGACAACATCCCGATGTCCGGCAAGGGCAAATACAAAAACAACTTCGAACTTTCCTTCGCCCGCGCCAAATCGGTTGCTGGCGTTCTAAGCCCGCTGTTCCAGGCGCCCGAGCGCGTGGAAGTCGACGGGCGCGGCGAAGATGAACCCAAGAGCGACAACGCAACCGCCGAAGGACGCGCTCAAAACCGCCGGGTCGAGATTATGATCCAGCGCGAAGACACGTTGTAGCACAGGAGGATTTGAGATGAGAAAATGGATCATGGGCATCCTCGTTGTGCTGTCCCTCTTGATGTGGTTCGGCGTGGTCTGGTTCGCGCTTCCTCTCGTCGGCTTCGGGGAAAGCCATCCGTTTGAAAAGGTCTGGGTGCGGATCCTGATGATCTCGGTCGTCTGGTTGACCGTGGGCCTGATCTACTTGATCAAATTCATCCGCCGCCGCCGCTCTTCCAAGGCTTTGGAAGAGGCTTTGATGGAGCCTGAAGTCACCGGCGATGGCGAGGTTCTGAACGACAAAATGGGCGAGGCTCTGGCCGTTCTGCGGGAGTCTTCCGGCTCCAAGGCCTTCCTCTATGATCTGCCTTGGTATGTGATCATCGGCCCGCCGGGCTCTGGCAAAACCACGGCATTGCTCAATTCCGGCATCAAATTCCCGCTGGCCGAAAAGGGCGAGGGGGCCGTGGCCGGTGTGGGCGGCACGCGTTATTGCGATTGGTGGTTCTCGGAAGAGGCGGTGATGATCGACACCGCTGGCCGCTATACCACGCAGGATTCCGATGCAGAGGCCGATGGCAAAAGCTGGAACAGCTTCCTCAAGCTGCTTAAAACCCACCGCGCCAACCAGCCGATCAACGGCGTGATCCTTGCCATTTCCCTTCAGGAAATCATGACGGCCAGCCCCGCCGAGATCGAGGGTCATGCAGAGATCATCCGAAACCGTCTGATGGAGATCAACGACGAGTTGCGTGTGGATTTTCCTGTCTACGTTCTGTTCACCAAGGCCGATCTGATTTCCGGCTTCATGGAATTCTTTGGCAGCTTCAGCGCCAGCCGCCGTCAGAAGGTCTGGGGGCATACCTTCCAGACGGCCTCCAAAAAGGAACAAACGGTCGAGCAGTTCGATGTCGAATACGACGCGCTGGTGAACCGTCTGTCCGAAGAGGTCACAGACCGCCTGCAGGAAGAGCACGACGGCATCAACCGGATCGCCATCTTCGGCTTCCCCGGTCAGGTGGCGATGCTCAAGGAGCGTTTGGGCGGCTTTATGAAGGGCGTCTTTGGCCACACCCGCTACAAGGTCGCGGCTAATCTGCGCGGATTCTACTTTAGCTCCGGCACGCAAGAAGGCACACCGATCGATCAGGTGCTTGGCGCGATGCAGCGCAACTTTGCCATGGGGCAGGGGGCGATGTCGGGCAAGGGCAAGAGCTTCTTCCTGACCGATCTGCTGCGTAAGGTGATCTTTGCCGAGGCGGGCTGGGTCTCTACCGACAGGCGCGCGGTGCGCCGTCAGGCAATTTTCCGCTATGGCACCATGACCGCAATCACCCTTGCCACCATGGGGATGATCGGCCTTTGGGGCATGTCCTATTTCCAGAACAAGCAGTTGATCAACACCGCCGATGCGGCGGTCAGCGATTATGAGCTTTCTGCCCAAGAGGAGCTGACCAGCGGCAAGGTCGAGGATATCGATCTGCTGCAAATCCTGCCGCACCTCGAAATGCTGCGTAACATGCCCATGGGCTATGCGGACGAGCAAACAGACACGCCGCTTTCCGAGCGGTTCGGTCTGTCGCAGCGCGGCTCGCTCCGCTCTGCCGCAACAGTCACCTACCGGCAGGCCCTTGAGCGGATGTTCCGCTCGCGCCTGATCCTGCAGCTTGAGCTTCAGCTTGAATCCTTCATCCGCGCGGGGGAGGTTCTGGCCGTCTATCGCACGCTCAAGGTCTATAAGCTTCTGGGCGACCTGGCCCCCAAATCCGATGACGAATTGATCCGCGCCTATTTCCGCGAGGATTGGCGCTCAAACACCTATCAGGGCACGAATGTCGAAACTCGTGAGGTCTTGGAGCAGCACCTCGTTGCTATGCTTGAGCTCGATAGCGCGCAGGAGCCGAGCTTTGAGCTTAACGGCGCCTTGATCGATCAGGCAGAGCGCACGCTGGCCCGTATGAAGGTGGACGAACAGGCCTATAGCCTTCTGCTCTCCACCGCCGAATTCGCCGGGATCGAGCAGTTCAGCGTAGCCAACCGCGCCGGGCGCGATGCCGAGCTGGTGTTGGAGACCATCGATGGCCGTCCTTTGGACGACATGATCATTTCGCCGCTCTACACCTATCGCGGCTTCCACGATTTCTTCTTGCCGCAACTGGCCGAGATCGCCCAAACATTGATCGACGATCAATGGGTGCTTGGGGATTACGCCGCCGAGGCCCAGATCGAGGATCAGGTGAAGAACGTCGGCCCTGTCCTGCTGAGCCGCTATACCGATGACTGGATCAACGAGTGGGACAGTGTTTTGGGCAACCTCAAACTGCGCCCGATGTCCGCCGACCGCCCGTCTTATCAGGCGCTCGCGGCCCTTTCTGCGCCGCGCTCCTCGCCGGTTTTGCTGCTGATCGAGAGCATCCGCGAGGAAACCCGCCTGACCGCTGCTTATGAGGAGGGCAACGAAGGCGACCTTCTGGGCGGCAATGGCGGCGCGGCTGCGGAGCTTGGCTCCGAAGTGGCCGGTGTTGTCGGAGCGCAGGGGGCTCAACTGTTGATTTCCCGCACAAGGGGCCTGACTCGGATCGGCCTTGATGCGGCCTTTAAAAAGGGTCGCGCACAGGCTGGCGCCACAGGCAACAGCAGTTCCGGCTCTTCGCGCACCATCCTGCCGGGGCAGGAGATCGAAAATCACTTCCGCGATTGGCATGAGCTGCTTGAGGGAGAGATCAACACCCGCATTATCGACCAGCTCTTGGGCACCATGGGCGACATGCAACGCGTTCTGATCATCTCAACCTCCAGTCCCGAACTGGCCGATCAGGAAATGCCGATCAAACTTGGCGCCCTGAAACAGGCGGCCTCGCGCCTGCCGCGTGATCTGGGCCGTATGGTTCAGGAGGCGGTGGACGACTTTGAAGGCGACGCGGCGAACACCAACCTCGCCCGCCTGAACGAGATGCTGAACACGCAGGTCAGTCAGGTTTGCGAAGCAGCGATCACCAACAAGTTCCCCTTCGTCAAGGACAGCAGCCGCGATGTGGCCATGACGGATTTTTCCAAGATTTTCGCGCCCAATGGCGTGATGGACAGGTTTTTTCTGGCTGAGCTTAGCCCGCATGCAAATGTCTCCGGCCTGAACTGGACATGGAAGGATACCGGGCCGCTCGCGGGGAAACTCTCGAACCAGACCCTGAAGCAGTTTCAACGCGCCGCGGCCATTCGTGATGCCTATTTCTCAACCGGCGGCGGAATTCCTTCGGTGCAGATGCAGGTTCGCCCCGCGTCCTTCCACGCGGCCATCGATACCGCAGTGCTCGCCGTAAATGGGCAGCTGGTCCAGACCAGGGCCAAGGGGAACAACCCCGCCAACCTCGACTGGCCCGGCACCACGGCGGGGGGCAGCGTCACCCTGACCTTCACGCCTGAAATGAAGGGTCGCAAGAGCACCATGTCAGAGGGCGGGAGCTGGGCCTTCTTGCGGTTCCTGAACAAGGGCAGCCCGCAGGTTTCGGGCAATGTCATGCAGGTGCGCTACACAATCTCGGGCCGGCATGTGGCCTATAAGATCGAACTGGGCACGGAAACGAACCCGTTCTTCATGAAGGAGCTTCGCGATTTTCGCTGTCCCAACGGCCTGTAACGGGCCTTAGGGGCATTCAAGGGGTCAATTATTCCGGCCCGCTGCCACTTTGACAAATGGATTTCTGAACCATGCAACTGGGGATGTTTGGCAAACTGCCCGCAAAGGGCGACTTCCTGACACGGGCGATCCCGCCCGATGTGCTAAGCTATTGGGAAAGCTGGCTGGAAAAGGCTGTTGGCGGTGCAAAGCAGCATTTGGAAAACAACTGGGGCCAGATTTATCAGATGGCGCCTGTCTGGCGGTTCTGGATTGGGCCAGAGGTGTTCGGCCAACCCATCGCCGGTGTCTGGGCGGCCTCTGTGGACAGGGTGGGGCGGCAGTTTCCGTTGACGCTGGTTCTGTCCGGCGCGGGCGTCGACCATCCTGTTCCCCCCCTGACGGACCCTATGGAGGAGTGGTACGGCGCGCTTGAATCCGGCCTGCTGCATGCCCAGTCAGAGGCCTTTGACGGGGATGTTGACCGCTGGATCGCGCGCCTGCCGCTGCCCCGCGCCGAGGCCTGCGCCATGGGAGAGGACCGCCGCAACGCCTTTTTCGCCTATGGGGAATACGGGCTGGATCAAATGCTGACAGACGTGCGCGATCATGACCATCAGCTGGCTGCCCTTGGCCGCAGCTATTGGTGGACGAAGGGCAATGCCTATGTCGGTCCCGCGATGATCGCACAGGATGGCATGCCCGACGCGGCCAGCTTTGCCGCCATGCTGCGCGGCTTTGGCCCCCCCGCCAAAAAGCCCGAGCCGGAACCGGTGCGGCAAACGACCCTGCCGCCAGTTTCGGCCAAGAAACAGGAAACCACCGTTCCGCCCGCAAGGCCGCGCGAAACCACCCTGCCGCCGCAGGATATTTCCCACCTGATCGGCGGCCCGGGCACGCCTGCCGCCGCCGCATGGGGCGCCGCCGCCCCTGCGATTGCCGCCGTGACGGGCGATGGGGCCGCCAAGGAGGAGGTTGCCGAGGACCTTTCCTGGGCCGCGCTGGATGACGTTGCAGAGCCGGTTGATCCGCGCGACGAACCCGACAATGCCGCATGGGCCGTCGACATGACCGGTGAAGACGCCGCCAGCCCCTTTGGCGATGACGGCGTGCTTGACCTTGAGGCTGGCGAAGAAAGCGAAAGCCCCTTCGACGACGGGGGGCGTCTGGAGGTTCCCGAGCCTGAACCGGATGCCAAGGATGAGGCCTTGGATATGGCCGCCGAGGACGAGGCGTTCGAGGTTGAAGTGCCCTCTGAACCCATGGAAGGGGGCGCTGATCTTTCAGCCATCGATCCCGAAGAGCAGGCTCAGGATGAAGCTGTGGAGGACGCCGCCGAAGAGGCTGCGGAGGCCCTTGCCGAGGCTCTGAGCGAGGCAGAGGAAGAGGGCGATCCTGTAGAAGACGAGGTTGCGGAACCTACGTCTGAGGGGGAAGTCGAAGTCAAGGCCGAAGCGGGCGTTGATGCGGAGGAGGAGCCTCAAGAGCCCGAGGCCGCAGAAGAAGACACTCTCGATGATGCGGAGGCTGAGGTCGAAACAGAGGGTGACACGGCTGCCGAGGAAGACGAAACCCTTGATGCCCCCGAAGACGAGGCAGAGGAGGGGACAGAAGCCGCGAGCCCATCAGAGCCCGAAGAGGATGCCGAAGTCGAGCCGGTTTCCAGTGACGAGGAAGCGGACCTCGAAGAAGAGACCGCAGAAACCGAAGAGACCAGCGAAGAGACCGCTGAACAGGAGCCCGCAGGCCTCCGCCTTGGCGGCGCCTCGCGCGAAGAGGCCCTGGGCCAACTGCCTGCCGATTTGGCCGAAGACGAAGACAGCCCCTTTGCCACACAAGAGGCTGACAAAAATGAAACAAAGAAAAGCAAAGGGTTCCGCGGGCTGTTTTCCCGTAAGCCAAGATAAATCAAGGCCGCGTTCTGTGTTGACCACCGCTTGACGCTGGTCAACACTCGCCCAACATGCAATTCCTAGCGGCTTAGGAAAAAGGTTAGATCGCCAAGGTTATGAGCGTAAAGCAATTCAGGTTTGAAACTGGCGCTATCAGCCACACCGGCTATGCACGGGATCACAACGAGGACAAAATGTATGCCGAGCCCGACAGCGGCCTTTGGGTTGTTGCCGATGGCATGGGCGGGCATCACGGCGGCGAGTTCGCCTCCGGCTCCATCGTTGAACATCTCGCGACCCTCGGGAACCCGACCTCCGCCCCCGACCTTCAGGCCCGCTTTGTCGAGCGGATCAACCGCGCCAATAGCCAGATCCAGATCCATGCCCAATCGGCGGGGGCGACCATCGGCTCCACGGTTGTGGGCCTTCTGGCCTTCGAACAGCATTTCGCATGTGTCTGGTCCGGTGACAGCCGTATCTACCTGATCCGCGACGGGCAGCTGACCCAGCTCAGCCGCGATCATACTGAGGCGAATGAATTGTTCGACCGCGGCGCGATCACAGCAGAAGAGGCCGAGAATTGGCCGCGCAAGAATGTCATTACCCGCGCAATCGGTGTGCATCCGGATGTGCATCTGGATCACAAATACGGGACTTTGCGCAATCGGGATACATTTGTACTGTGCTCAGACGGATTGACAGCGCATGTTCTGGATCATGAGATCCTCGACGTGGCGCGCAAGGTGCAACCGCAAAAAGCCTGCGACACCCTGCTTGATCTCACGCTGGAACGCGGCGCTACTGACAACACAACCGTGATGGTCGTTCGGGCCTTTGATAAAACAGAGCTGACCCCGATGAACGCCATATTCGATCTGCCGGAAGAAGGGGCTTAAGCCAATATGGCCGAAGGCGACAATGAAAAAACCGTAATCGGCTCTGTGGCCCCCACTGGTGTGGCCATTGGCACCCAGATTATGGGCACCTTCGAGATCAAGGAACATATCGCCACCGGCGGTATGGGCGAGGTTTATCGCGGCATCAATATCCACACCGGTGAGAGCGTCGCGATCAAGATCGTGCTGGCCGCTTTGGCCCATGACGAGAAGATCATCTCGCTCTTCCAGAAAGAGGCGACCGTTCTGGGCCGGCTGCACCACGACGCGATCGTCCGCTATCAACTTTTCACCATTGATCCGGGTATTCAGCGCGCCTGTCTGGTGATGGAATTCGTCGAAGGCCGCGCCATGGCCGATTACATCGAAGACGGCGCCATGCCGATCGAGGATGTGCGCACCATGATCAGCCGCGTCGCCAGCGGCCTGACCAAGGCCCATGACCTTGGCGTTGTGCACCGCGACCTGTCGCCCGACAATGTGATCATTCAGGACGGTCAGGTCTCGCGCACCAAGATCATCGACTTCGGCATCGCCAAATCCGCTAACTTTGGGGGCGGCACCCTTCTGGGCGGCCAGTTCGCGGGCAAGTATAACTACGTCTCGCCAGAGCAGCTTGGCCGCTTCAAGGGCGTGATCACCGGGCAATCGGATATCTACTCGCTCGCCCTCGTGGCCGCCGCCGCCTGTAAGGGCGAACCTCTGGATATGGGCGACAACCCCGCAGAGGCCGTGGAACGCCGCCTTGAGGTGCCTGACCTGTCCGGCGTTTACGACGAAATCCGCCCGCTTCTGGAAATGATGCTGCAACCCAATCCGGCAGACCGGCCCACAGACATGGCGCAGGTGCTGGAATTTGTGAACAATCCGGCGCTGATCCCGATGGCAGGGGGCGCCGCCGCTCCGGCGGGCTCGATCCCGCCCGTGGGCGCTCCGGGCACGCAGCCGCCTGCAGGTATCTCGCAGCCCCCGCAATACGGTTTCACCACGCCGCCGCAGGGCAGCTACCCTGGCTCTGTGCCGCCGCCTCCGACCGGCGATAACGAAAGCCCCTTCGGCAATATGCAGGCCTCCGCGCCGCCCTCGCAGATCACGGGGCTTGGCTCCACTTTGCCGCCGCCGCATACCACTGCGCCGACGCAGCCCGAGGCAAAGAAAAAGGGCAAGGCCCCGATGGTCGTGGCGCTTGTCGCATTGCTCGCCGCTGGCGGCGGGGCAGGGGCCTATTTCACTGGCGCGCTGGATTCCATCCTCAATGGCGGCGAAGTCGCGCTCGATCCGGTCATTGCCGCCGCAGATGCGGTCCTCGCCGAGGATCGTTTGATGGCCCAGTTTGCCCGCTCCGGATCGCTCAGCGAAACCGACCTGCTTGAGGTCGAAGGCCTGCACACTGACGTTCGCACGCGTCTTTTCGCTTCGCTCGGCCTTCCGGGGGCGAGCGCCGATCTGGCCGCCCTTGAGGGCGCCGTCAGTGGACGCGCCGCCGAGATCGAGGCCCGCGCAAGCCGCGAGGCCCAATCCCTGTTCGACCGCATGTCCTCCACCTTCGAGGCCGACGGCACATATTCCGAAGCCGATATTGCGACCGCTCGCGGCATGGAGCCAGCAACCCAAAGCAAGTTGTTCGATCTGTTCGAACTGCCAGAGGGCGAGACCACCATGGCCGCATTGGAGCAAGCGCTCCAACAACGTGTCGTTGAGGACGGTATCCGACGTGCCGCTGAACGCGCCGCCAAGGCAAAGGAGGCCGCCACCAGCACAGAGGCCGCCCTGACAGAAAAACTCCTCGCCACAGGCGAGCTTTCGGCCATCGACCTGAACGCCGTTCGTGCCCTGTCTGACGAGGCCCGCGCGCTTCTGCTCGAAAGCATTGATCTGGGCGAGGGACAACTTTCGATTGTGGGCCTGACGGCTGCAATGACCCGCAAGGTCAAACCCGAGACGACAGAGACCGACGGCGGCGATGCTGCCATCACAGAGCCCGACACAGGCCTGCAAACTGACACCGGAGAGGTCGTCGACGCGCAAACCCCAACGGATCCCGACTTTGATCGCGTGATCAAAATGGTCGAATGGGTGCGCAACTACTCCCAGCCGCCCTGCGTCTATACCTCGGTGATGAATGCCTCCGATACCTCCATCGCGCTCGAGGGTTATGCCACCACGATCGATCCCTTCTGGCAGCTTTTGGCAGACTTCCAGCGGGCCCATGGGGTCGAGCCCGACATCGAAATGCGCACGGTGAACGAAAGCCAGTGTCAGGTGATTAATTTCCTGCGCAACATGGCCGACAGCCCCGCCGCCACGCCCCGCCTTACCCTCGACAAGGACGTGTTGAAACAGGGCGAGCACATCGTTGGTAAGGTGAGCAATCTTGAGGACCGCGAAATCTGGCTGTTCCTCGTGGACTACAACGGCGGTGTCTACAATATCTCCAAAAGGCTTTCGCCAAAAGAGGACGGCACCTATACATTCTCTCTCAAACTGTCCTTGCCCACCCTGCAGGCTGGCGCTTTTGTGCCGCAACTGATCGTTGCTGTCGCCACGGATGTGCCGCTCAAAACAATCGATGTTCCGGATGGGACCACATCAACAGTTCTGATGCCGATTGTGCAGGCCGATATTCGCCGCAACGGGGTTACGGCCGCATCAGGCGCGGCCTATTTCCGTTTCGATACGGAATAATCACGGGCCTTTGCCTATTGTGGCAGGCTGACGGAGAAAGCGACCATCGACAGGTCAAGCTCCAACCCTTTAAGGACGAGCTCGAATTGCAAGGCCTCAAAAAACTCCGCGGCTGACTGCCCGTTCTGTCCCGTCACGGTCTCCAGCTTCACCGGAGCCGCCACGGCCAGAAGCAATTGTTGCGTATCAATCGGCGCATCGCCGTCAAAGCTCATCGGTATTTCAAACAGGGCGGATGTCGCGGTGAACTTCAAAAACCCGTCCAGCGCCTGCACCGTGCCTTCATCATCAATCAACAGCAGGTGCAGCACCTTGCCGCTGGTGTTGAAAATCTGCCCTGTCAAAAGCGATCCGCTCTCGATTTCGCGCGCAGGCATCTGGAAGTAAACGGAAAATTCGGGATAGCCCGGCACGGTCCGGATGAATTCCAATGTGCGGCACTGGGCGGCGCTGACGGGCTTCAGGTAAGTTCCCGGCACCGCGCCTGTCTGCTCCTCAATCCCGGCTTTAAAACTGTCGAGCCGCGCGGAGGTCTCGCCAAAGGCATCCAAAGTGAGGGTCGCGGTTTCCTCGCCAAGGGCAGGCATCGCGGCAAAACAGGGCCCACCGTCATGGCTGCGCAGGTATTCCAGAATGGCGGCGTATCTTTGCCGGTCCGCCGTGCTGATGTCGCCCGCGGGGGCGGGAACGCTGGCGGTCTGGCTGGCGCTCGGGGCGGGCTGCACCGATGGATTGCTCGGCGCGATCCGCTCTGCCACCATCCCCTCGGGGATGACAAATTTCTGCGGTGCGATAGCCTCCGGTTCGGCCATGGCGATCTGCTCCGGCGGCTCTTCCTCTTCGGCCGGTTCGACCACGGGTTCGGGCGCATCGGGCGCGGGGTTTGACGGGGTCAAACGCTCCGCCACCATACCCTCCGGTATCTCCACCGCGCTGGGGCGCTTAGGCTCCGGAGAGTCCTCCGGCAGTGCGGTCACAACGGCGGAGGGCACGGAAGAAGCGCCAAGGCGCGGCACCGGGCGATCTGCCTGCGCCGCGCCAACGGATTGGCCGGTGATGCTGCGCGGCGCTTCGGTCACTCCGGTTTGCGGCGTCACCGCTGTGGTCGCCGGACGGGCGGCTGTTACGGGCTGCCCCGTGATCACCCGCTCTGTAACCAAAGGCGCGGCGGCCACACGGGCGGGGGCGGCAAGGGGGCTTGGCTGAGCCGGGCTCTGCTGCGGCAGGGCCTCTGGCGCTGTGACGGTCTGCACAGGGGGGGTAGGGGTGGCTTGCCCCGTGATCCGCTCCGCTGCTCCGGCTGTCTCCAACCTCTCGGGCGTTTCGGGCTGGCTGAGGGGCTGCGCCGTCTGGACAAGGGGCGCAGGCTGGGCGCCTATCGGAATATCCGGCGTTTCCGGCACAAGTTCCGGCACCGGCTCGGCCGCACCCGCAATCTCGATCGTCTCGACAATGATCTGCGTCGGTTCCGGCTCCGCCTCGGGCTCCGGCAGTTGCAGCCGCGCGTAATTCGCACCCATGGCATGAGCCGCGATCGCCAAACAACCGGCCCCAAGCCAAAGCAGCCAATCGCCGGAGCTTTCCTCCTTCACCGCCGCATTGCTCATGGCGCGGCTCCCTTGTCCTTCAAGGTAACAAGAGACACGGCCCGCCCCGTGGGAACCAAAGCCTCCATCGCGGCAATCAGGCTGTCGGCGGGCAGGTCCTGCGGCGCAAGGATGTAAACAGCATTGGGCTGCCCCTCCGCCGCCGGGGCGGACAGGGCCTCGGCAACCTCTGCGGCGCTCATGGCCTGTCCGTCCAGCGCCCAAGTGCCATCCGGCGCAATCAACAGCAGGGGCCGTGGCAATCGCTCAAGCGGCAGGTCCTCTGTCTTTGAGAGATCAACGCTCAGCTCATCGGTTTCAACAATCGTGCCGACCACCAGAAAGAACAGCACAAGCAGCAAGACGATATTGACCTGCGCCAAGCCAAAGTCTGGCCGCCGCGGCGGGCGCTGATCGCTGAGGGGCGAGGTGGTGATAGACATCAATCCCTCATCCCTTTGGCCGCCCGATCAGGCGCACGCGGGCGACATTGGCCACCTGCACGACTTCAAGAACCGTGGCGACATCCTGCGTCGTGGCCATAGGCGTGGTGAACAGCAGGATCTCCTCCAACCCCTCGGCCTTGAGCGCATCCACCACATCGCGCAGGGAGGCGAGCGGCAAGGTCGCCTCGCCGGAGCGCACCTCGCCCGCGCTCACATGCCAGATCACCCGCGAGGCACTGCCGCCGCCCTGCGATGCCTCGGCTGGGGCATTGGTGCTTTGCGGCGCACTCGGCGCGCCAAGGGGGATCAGGGCATAGGGCGCGAGGGAGGAAGACAGCATGAAGAAAATCAACAGCTGGAACATCACATCGGCAAGGGGCGTCAGGGCAAAGGCGGCGCGGCGTGGGCCGCGCGGATCGGGAATGCGCACAGGCTCGATGCTGCGAGCAAGGGGGGGCGGCGCCTCGGGAAGGGGGGCGCCGACGATGGTGCCTTGGTCCCCGGAGGGGGGAAGGGTTAAATCCCCGCTCAAAACGCCCTCACCGTCCGCGCGGCGCCGCGGTATCGACGCGGCCATGCAGGACAGTAGAGATCAACCGCTCGATCGTTTCCCGCTCGGCCGAAATGCGCCCCTCAAGCCACATGGAGATAAAATAGAAGAAGATCGCAATCCCGAGGCCCACAGCCGTGGTGATCAAAGCGGTCCAGATCCCGCCCGCAAGGATCGAGGGGTCAACCGCCCCCTCGGCCTGCGCCAGCTTGCCAAAGGCCTCGATCATCCCGACGACGGTGCCAAGCAGGCCCAGCATCGGCGCGGCCTGAACAACGGCCTCTAGCGCACGCATCCGTCCGGTCAGGCGGGCAAGCTCGCTCAGGGCCGTCTGCGTTGCCAATTCGCGGGCGTATCCTCGATCCTGCGGCGCGGCCCGCAGGCCCGTCAGCGCGGCATAAAGCACGCGCACTGTGGGGGTGGAGCGTTTTTCGGCCAAAGACAGCGCACCATCGCCATCACCGCCGAGCCATTTTTCAACGACCTCCCCGGCCAGCTTGCGCCGCCCCACGCCAAGGCGCATGAACTGCAGGGCTTTGAAAATAGCGACGGTCAGGGCCATGACAGAGACTAGGGCCAAAACCGCCAAAATGGCCCATGCAAATCCGTCCAATCCTTCTGGCAAAAGCTTCGCCATCTATGCTCCAATAACTGCGACGCCCCCTTAAGGGGCGATAAAATGCGCCGGCCCGGGCGATCACCACAGGCCGGCGAAACGGGCGAAGGGATTAGATCCCGAACTGGATCTCGGCGCGAGAGGAGGTCACAAGCCCCTCAAGGCAGTTGGGGGTTGACCCGTCCGAGGCGACACATTCCGAGTTCGAATTCACCAAAAGGCGCGAGACATCCTCGCAAGGGGAATCCGCAAGATCAAACTGTACAACCTTGGTTTTGCCGGGCTGAAGCTGGCCAAACTCGAGGATCAGCAAGCGGCTGACCACACCTTCCTTGTCGAAGACCGCAACCTCATAGGAGGTTTTCTCCAGCGCCGAACCGGTGTTGTTGGTGGCCACATATGTCAGGCGGCAGCCATCGCCAACGGCGCGGGCACTGTTGAGCTCAAGGCCAAAGTTGCCTGTCTGGGCAAAGGCAGGTGCCGTGCAAAGGCTCACAGCCGTTGCAGCGCCAAGAATGGCGGTGGAAATGGTTTTGATCATCAGAAGGACCCCCCGATTTTTTTAAAGTTGGTTGCCCAAATTGCTAGCACGCGTGGGGGCGCTGTCAAAGCCTAATGGCTGATAATTGCGTGGGTTTTTGGATCGAACCCGAAGTTTGCCAATTGGCGGCGGAAACCCGGCGCAGCCCATAAATAGCGAAAAGCCCGTCCAGCCTATGCTGAACGGGCCTTTAGAAGAGGGGAAAGGCAAGGCATGCCTCTGCCGGGCCAACCCACAGCCTCTTCAGCCGTGAAAGACAATCCGCACCGCGCCCATGGGCGCAGCAGTCGCAATTTGCCCTAGCGGTATTGGCCGGTGGACCAAACGCTGCGTTTCACGCGGCGCGATTTGCTCTTGGTCCGTGTGATCGCCTGTGGTTTCAGCACCGGCGATGTGGTTACGCGCGGCGTTGTTGCCGCAACACGTGGCCCTTCGGGGCGCGATTGTGGCATGGCTGCAAGGCCGGGCACTTGCCCGTCGGAGTTGAGGCCATCCAGAAGGTCGCTGATGTCGATGTCATCCATCACATCACCGGTGGAGGGCCCGTTCACAAGATCATCCTCGCCCGCAGCAACCAGAAGGGTCGGAGCCTCCTGCATGTCGGCCAATGTGGCAAAGGCCGGACGCGCCATCTGGCGGGTGGATGTGACAAAGGCTGCAACCTCAACCGCCTGCGCCTTGGGCGCGGCGCTTTCGGCCTGAACCGCCGCTGCTGTCTGGGCAGCAGGGGCCTTGAATGTAGCGATCTGAGTATACCCAACAGCAGCACCAGCGATCACCATCGCACTGGCGGCAAAAACACCTTTGATAATTTTCTTTGACATGACTGTCTCCAATATGGCTGTCAGCATAACAAATCACGTTGACGAATTCAATCTAGGGCCGAAATAAGGCCATTTCTTGCCGCAGGGGTAATTTACTTGATAAAGCATCGCGTATGAACATTAAATTGCTCCTAACTCTGCTCTGCCTCGGCTGGGTCTTTGCGGCCCCCGCGCGGGCCGAATTCGCCGTTTGCAATCAATCCTTTGATGTTGTGAACGTGGCCATCGGGCAGGCCAATGGCGATGAGTTCGTCACCGAAGGGTGGTGGACAATCGGGACCAACCAATGTGCCAATGTGATCCAGGAGGATTTGTACAACCAATACGTCTATGTCTACGCGACGGATGTATTCGGGCAGCCGATTCTTGAGGGGACAGTCTCAATGTGCATCGGCGCCAAAAGGTTCGAAATCTTCGGAATCGACGAATGCCTAAAGCGCGGCCACGCGGCGGCGCAGTTTTACGAGGTCAACACGCAGGAGGTCTCGCGCTGGACCTTTTTCCTACAGCCGCGCGGTGCAAACTGACGTTAATCTGGCGTAAAACCGTCTCCTGATAAGGATTTGATCTGGCAAAGACTCGCCTACTGCGGTTTGAATGGCTATGCTAAAGGGAATTGAAACCGATCATTAAAACTTTCGCTGGGAAACGGACCATGTCTGGAACACGCCGCGCACATTTCAAAACGACACAAACGGCCCTCAAGGGCGGCACCTATCTAAGCCGTCTTTCAGCCCCCCGCCGTGCGCTTGGCGCCTTGGCGAAATCCGGCCCTCTGGCTGTGATCTTCTGCACCGCCATGACCCTCTCGGCCGAGGCAAAGCGCCTTGCCCTTGTGGTTGGTAACTCCGCCTATGAAAACGTATATCCCCTGAAGAACGCCACCAATGACGCAGAGGATGTCGCCGATGCGCTCGAGCGGATGGATTTCGAAGTCACCCTGTTGACGGATGCCTCCGAGGCCGACTTCTGGACCAAGCTGGATGAATTCGCCGCCAATGCCGAAGACGCCGAAAGCACCGTCTTCTTCTTCTCTGGCCATGCGTTTCAGTTCGGCGGCGCGAATTACCTCGTGCCCAAGGATGCGAACCTGTCCTCCGTCGATGCGATCAAAAGCCAGACCTGGCGCCTGGACGACATCGTCAAAAAGCTGCAGGACCGTAACCGCCAAACCCTGATCTTCCTTGATGCCTGCCGCAACAACCCGCTGCCTGAAAGCACTCGCGATCAGGCCGGGCCCGGTCTGGCCAAGCTTGAAACCGGCACCGGCACCTACGTCGCCTTCGCCACCCAGCCGGGCAATGTCACCTCCGACGGGGCAGGGGAGAACTCCCCCTTCACCCTCGCGCTTCTCGATCACATGGAAACACCGGGGATTTCGATCTCTGACATGATGATCCGCGTGCGTAACGATGTGCGCGCCGATACCTTCGAAAAGCAGGTCCCGTTTGAGCAGAACTCCCTCTTTGCGCAGTTCTATTTCGAGCCCGAGGTTGAGCGTTCCGCGGCCCTGACCGAGGCCGATTATGAAATGATCGCCGCCCTCGACCCCGACACCCGCCAGCGCCTCTTGGCCGCTTTGGGCAACTCCGGCGTCGAGATCGAGATCACCATCGACGACGCTCCGGAAGAGCCCGTGGTAGAGGTCGTCTCCCTCGACACCTCCGGCATCGAGGCTTCGCCGCTTCTGATCATCGACGATGTAAGCCCGTCAGAGCCGGTCGAGCTGCGCGTTGAAACGCCCAGCACGGTCAACGCCAATCAGGCCGCCCAGATCAACAACGAGGCCTCCCGCGCCTCCGTCGCCGCCACAAGTGAGGCCGGCGCAGCCGTTGAAACACAGGTCGCGCGGATGAACCCGCAAACCGGCACAACCCTGACCCCCGGTCAGGCAGAGCAGGCCCTCACCGCGGAGCAGGCTGAACAAGCCGCCGCCGCGAACGAGCAACTCGCCAGCGTGCTGCCCGCCGATCCAACCGCAACCACCAGCACCATTCGCCAAGGCGACGCTCTGGTGCTCGCGGCTCTGTCCCCGACCCGCAGCCTCGGCCCGATCACCGAGCCCCGCAGCCGCGTGATCGGCCAGGAGGTTGACGAAGAAACCGCCGCCGCCGCTGGCATCGACACCACATTGGATCAGCTTGATGGCAAGGAACTGGCCAAAGAGGCTCAGCGCGAGCTGCGCCGCCTTGGCTGCTACCGCATGGCCATCGACGGCGACTGGGGCAAGGGCTCCAAACTCGCTCTGGTCCGCTACTACGCCAGCCGCAAAACCGCGCCCGACAACCTTGATCCGACAAACGCCCTGCTGCGCGTGTTGAAGACAGAGGAAAAAGTCGTCTGCGCCCGCGTTGTCGAAAAGAAAAAGGTCGCAGCAAAGGCCGTCAAAGGCACCTATAAATCCACCCGCGGCACCGCCAAGAAAACAACCACAAAGGCGGCGGCTAAAACCACCGCCAAGACCTCCACAAAGAAAAAGATCATCACGCGGACAACCACTAAGAAAACGGCTTCTGGCCAGCCCGCGAAAAAGAAAACAATCAAGCGGATCAACTCCGGCGTTTTCCGCTGATCGCAGCGGGGCACACAGGATTGCGGGGCGGGCATGAGAATGCGCGCCTCGCGCTACATTCAGCAGATTAGGCCCGCAGAACGCGCCCAATGAGCGAAGAGTCCAAGAAAACCAGCCCCCCTGCGGCAGAGCCAGAGTCAAATGCTCTGACATGGGTGCTCGTCACGCTTGTCTCTTTCATTTTTATCTTCTCCATCGGTATTGGCATCTACGTTACATGGGACATGTGGTCCTTCGGCCCGACAGATCCGGATGATTACACCGACACCGGCGGCGGGGAGGGGCTGAGCGAAGACTTCGTCATCGCCGCGACAGAGGATTTCGCCGCCCAAACCTCCGCCTTTGCCGCGGCCTTCGTTGATCTGGCGGGCGATCCTATGATCATCCGCTTTTCCGAGGCCGACACCGCCAAAACCACCCGCGAACTGCCGCCCCCCTTGGGCGTGCCGCGCGAACGGGTGCCAAGCCAGCTGATCCTCGTGAATGACATCATGGTCTCCGGCGAGGCGCGCTTTGTCACCACGCTTCCCTCCAGCGCCGAGGATTTCGCCTTCTTCCAGACCCAGCGCAACAACCGCGCCACCGAGGAGGAAGAAGAAGCCGCCGAAGAGATCGCAGCGCAGGAGGCCGAGGCCTCCACCGTCACCGATGCCTCCCTGACCGACGCCGACGGCGGCTGGGGCGAGGCCCTGGAGGAAACCACCCAAGAGGTCAGCGATTTCGAAGAAACCCGGATCGAGAACACCACCTCCATCGGCTATGTCCGCCCGCAGGAGTTGCGCGATAAATTGGCCAGAGACATCTTTGTCCGGCCAAAGACCACGCGCAAAATCTCCGATCTGATGATCGACAATGGCTTTTTCCCCGTCGATGCCGAGGCCGCAGGCAAGGCGGCCAAAGAGCTTTGGGGCTTTGACGAGGTCAAGGTCGGCACCGTCGTCGCCATGCGCGGCCAGCCACAGCTAGGCGACAAGCTTTCCCTGCTGCAAATGTCCGTCTACGACTCCGAGGTGTACTACGGCACGCTGGCAAAAGGCGACGATGGCCTCTTCGGCGAGGGCTCCGATCCATGGTTCGAGGATGACCTGTTCAACTATGTCGAGGGGCAGGAGGAGGAAGCCGTAGAGCAAAAATACCGTCTGCTCGACGCTTTCTATTCCGCCGCCATCCGCAACAAGGTGCCCGCGCAGATCGTCGGCGAAAGCATCGCCCTGCTGTCTAAATCCAACGACCTCGACGCCTTCGCCGCCCCCGGTGACCGCATGACGCTCCTCTACGCCAAAGAGCGCGGCGCAGAAGACACCGGCACGGGGCAGATCCTCTACATCGCCATCAATGGCAAAGACGCCAAGGCCGAATGTTTCGTCTATCGCACCGCACCGGGCAAGGAATATGCCTGCTACGAGCTGGAGCCAAAGGCGGGCGTCGGCGGCGCGGGCGGGCAGAACGGCATGGTCACACCGGTGAAGGGGGTGATGACCTCGCGCTTTGGTCCACGCAAACACCCCGTTCTGAAAACCGTGCGCCAGCACAAGGGCGTCGACTGGGCCGCGCCCACCGGCACGCCCATCGTCGCCGCCTTTGACGGAACCGTGGCCTATGCGGGCGACGGGCGCGGCTATGGCAACCTGATCAAACTGCGCCACCCCGGCGGGCGCGAAACCCGCTATGCCCACATGCACAAGTTCAACGTCAAACAGGGCGCCACAGTGCGCGCGGGCGATGTGATCGGCTTTGTCGGCACCACGGGCCTCTCCACTGGCCCGCACCTGCATTTCGAACTCTACCTCAACGGCGTCGCCATTGACCCGATGAACCAACCCGCAGGCGGCTCTGCCATCGCCGCCATCCCGACGGGCAAGGCCTCCGCCGCCGTTGAGACCCTCGTGAACCAGATCATCCGGGTTGAAAGCGCAGGCAACGCGCGGGCCAAGAACCCGCTCTCCACCGCCACCGGCCTCGGGCAATTCATCGAAAGCACATGGCTGCGGATGATGCGCGATTATCGCCCCGACCTTGCCGGGTCACTCTCGCGCGCCGAATTGCTCGACCTGCGCTTTGATCCCACCATTTCGCGCCAGATGGTCACCAACCTCGCCCGCGAGGGGGAAAGCTACCTGCGCGCACGCGGCCATGGCATCACGGCGGGGCGGCTCTATCTGTGTCACTTCCTCGGGGCGGCGGGGGCACATAAGGTGCTGTCCAATCCCGACGATGCCGACCTGCTCGTGGTGCTGGGGGCAGGGGTCATCAACGCCAACCCCTTCCTGAAGGGGCGCGACGTTGCCTACATCAAAAACTGGGCCGAGCGTAAAATGCGCGGGGGCGGGGCCGTCACCATCACCAACGCCCCCACGGCTCCGGTCGTTATCCGCGAGCCAAAGGGCCTGCCGGAATACCGTAAATTGGTCACCGGCCTGATCCGCGTTCTGTAACCGGCTCTAGCCAAAGGCACGATCTTGCGGCATCTTCGCTGCAACGCCGCATTTCACGAGGATTTGACCCCATGTCAGAGCATAAGCATTTTGCCGACCTAATAGACAGGGCGGCCCCGCTGCCCCCTATTCGCACCGCCGTTGTCGCACCGGAGGAGCCGAACTCCCTCGGCGGCGCCCTCCTCGGGGCAGAGGCAACCCTGATCGAACCCATCCTTGTGGGCGATGCGGCCAAGATCAAAGCCGCCGCCAAAACCCTTGGCAAAGACATCTCGACATTCGAGCTGATCGACATTGACGATCACAAAGCCGCCGCTGCCGCCTCTGTTGCGCTGGTCCACGAGGGGCGCGCCTCCTGCGTGATGAAGGGACAGCTTCACACATCCGAATTCCTCGGCGCCATCGTCAAACGCGATATCGGCCTGCGCACGGGGCGCAAGCTGACCCATTGCTTTGTCACAGACATTCCGGGGCAGGACCGTCTGATCACCATCACGGATGCGGCCATCAACGTCGCCCCCGATCTGGAAACCAAGGCCGACATCGTCCAGAACGCGATCGAGCTTGTCACCGCTTTGGGCATAGAGAAACCCAAGGTCGCCATCATGGCGGCGGTGGAAACCGTCAATCCCGCCATGCAGGACACCCTCGACGCCGCCGCCCTCGCGCAGATGTGGCGGCGCGGCCAGATCAAAGGCGGCGTGGTCGATGGCCCCTTTGCGATGGACAATGCCGTGAACACAGCCGCCGCCAAGATCAAGAAAATCGACAGCCCCGTCGCGGGCGTCGCCGATGTGCTGGTCATGCCGGAGATTCAGGCGGGGAACCTTGTGTATAAGGCCCTCGGCTTTCTGGGCGGGGCACAGATCGGCGGGCTGGTTCTGGGCGCGAAGGTGCCCGTGATCCTGACATCGCGCGCCGATGACGACGCCGCCCGTCTGGCCTCCTGCGCATTGGCCGTTCACTATCAAAACAGGCACAAACCATCATGAGCTTGATCCTAACCCTAAACGCGGGCTCCTCCTCGATCAAATTCGCCCTCTACGAGAAAACGCTCAAGGGCGACCCTCCGTTGATCGTGCGCGGCAAGGTCGAGCGTATCGGCACCGCCGCAAGGCTTGTCGTCAACGACAGCGACGGCAAACGCATGATCGACATATCAGCCAGCAATCACCGCGAGGCGCTCAACGCCATTCTGGAGGAGCTGAAGGACGACACGAAGGGCCGCACCGTGGCCGGTGTCGGCCACCGTATCGTCCATGGCGGCCCTGATTTTTCCGCCCCGGTCCGGATCTCCGAGGCCAACCTAGAGGCGATCCGCGCCCTCAGCCCCCTTGCCCCCCTGCACCAGCCGCACAATGTCTCCGCGATCGAGGCCGCCTTGGCCGAATTTCCCAAGGCGATGCAGGTCGGCATCTTCGGCACCGCCTTCCACGCGGGCAAACCCTTCACCCAGGACGCCTACGGCATCCCGCGCCGCTACTACGAGGCAGGCGTGCGCCGCTACGGCTTCCACGGGCTCAGCTACACCTATATCGCAGAGCGGCTGGAGGCCCGTTATCCCGCCCTCTATTCGGGCCGCGTGATCGTCGCTCACCTTGGCAACGGCGCCTCCATGTGCGCCATGAAGGGCGGGCAGAGCATCGCCACAACCATGGGCTTCTCCGCCCTTGATGGCCTGTGCATGGGCACCCGCCCGGGGCAGCTTGATCCCGGCGTCCTGCTTTACCTTCTGGATAACGAGGGGATGACCTCGGCCGAGGTTTCCAAGATGCTCTACAAGGAAAGCGGCCTGAAGGGGCTTTCCGAAAATACAAATGATATGAGGGTCTTGCTCGAGTCTTCTGACGTAAAGGATAAAGAGGCAGTCGCCTATTTCACCGCCAGGATCCAACGCGAAATCGGCTCCCTCACCGCCGCTCTTGGCGGGTTGGACGGCATCGTGTTCACCGGCGGCATCGGCGAGAATTCCGCCGAAATCCGCGCGGGCATCGCCAATGGCATGGGCTGGATCGGGCTGGAGCTTAACGAGGCCGCGAACGAGGCCGGCGGCCCCGTGATCGGCAGCGGCGCAGTGCAGGCCTTGGTGATCCCGACGAACGAGGAACTCGTCATGGCGCGGGCGGTGGTCGAACGGCTCTAACCGGCAAAGGCGCCGTAAACCGCGTCAAACCCCGCGCCAAAGTCATCAAAGGCCCAGGTATGGGACAGGGCCGAGATAGGCTCTGTCCTGATCCCCTTGGTATAAAGGGCAAAGGGCTGCTCGGCGGCCCGCGCCGTGCGTGCATCCACCATACTGTCGCCCACAAACAAACAGCGATCCGCACCCAGCTCGCCCATGCAATGCAGCAAGGGGGCTGGGTGCGGTTTACGCTGCGCCAGATCATCCCCCGCCACGATGCAATCAAACACCGGCCCAAGGCCCAGCTTTTCAATCACAGCGCCCAAGGGCGCGGCGGGCTTGTTCGTCACAAGGCCCAAGGGCACGCCGCGCTGCTGCAGGGCCTCCAGTGCGGTGCGGGCACCAGGCATCATGCGGGTCTTTGCACCAACAGAGATGTAATGCTCGATAAACTCGGGCAACAGCTCCGCGGCGCTCCCGTCCAGATCGCTATCGGCAATCAGGCGTTCGATGAACACCCCCTCGCCATGACCAACATAGGGGGCAAACCGCGCAGTCTCGCGCGGCGTCAACCCATGGGCCTTGAGCAGACGGTTTCCTGCCTCGGCGATATTGGGCAGGCTGTCGATCAGCGTCCCGTCGAGGTCGAAAATAACTGGATATATCATGCCCTTGCGGTGCCACGGGGCAGGGCGCGGGTCAACCCCGCCGCGCCCTAAAGCGGCCCGGAAACCGCACGCAACGCCGCATCCACCTCGCGGATACGCGCGGCGTTGTCGGCGGCAAGGCTGCCATCACTGTTCCACAGGGAATTCTCGAAACCGGACCGCGCCTTGCCGCCATTCTGCGCCGCCTCGACAAGGCTCGCCGTCTCGCCGCGCCCAAAGGCACAGAGCATCCAGTCAAAGCTATGACTGTCCGCACGGTCCATTTCCGCCAGATAGGCGGCCAAAGGCGTCGCCCCGGCCTCCCCCTCGGCATAGCTGCCCCGCACCAGCTGGATAAGGTGGTGATCGCCCGGAATTTTCCCATCCTCCAAGGCCCGCACAAAACCGGCGACCTCCTCGGGCGAATAAAGGATATGCTGCACCTCCACCGCGTTGTCAGCGGCCCAGTGGTAAAACGCATAGGCCTCGGCCCAATCCTCCTTGGCCCGCACCATTTCCCGCAGGGCCACCGAAACATGGGCGGGGCGCAGAGCGCGCATCATCTCGCGCTGCTCTTCGGCGCTATAGCGCCCCGCTGCCTCCGATGTGACCTGCAAATACATCCCCGGAACCTCGCCGCACAAACGGTCGAGAAGCGCTTGATAACGCCCCGCATCCAGCAGATGCAGCCCCGCCTCATCGCGGATATGCAGGTGGATCCCGTCCGCCCCGGCCTCTTGGCAGGCGCGGGCGGTCTGCACTACCTCTTCGTCCGTTACGGGCAGGGCGGCGTGATCCGCATGGCCGCGCCGCGCCCCGTTGGGGGCAACCATAAGGCGGGGAAGTGGCGTCATTTGCGGGCTCCGATCCATCTGTTCAAACTCTCACGCACCGGCGTTTTATCCCGCGCATTGACCCAAGGGTATTGTGAATTGACCCGTCACAACAATTAATAGTATTGAATACTCCCCATTCGAAAAGCGGATACCCCTCGTGATGAAACTTCAACAGCTGCGCTACTTCGCTGCCGTCTATGAGCAGGGCTCCTTCTCTGCCGCGGCGGATAAGGTCAATGCCACCCAATCGGGCCTGTCCATGCATGTCAGCCAGATCGAAAAGCGCTACGACGTGCCGCTCTTCTTGCGAAGCTCCTCTGGCGTCACCCCGACCGAGGCGGGAAAATCCTTTTACACAGAGGTGGTTAAGGTCCTCGCCGCCGCCAGCCACGCCGAGGAACGCATCCGCACCCTGTCTTCCTCCGTGGTGGGTCATATCCACATCGGCCTGATGCCCACCTTCACGCGCACGCTGCTGGCCTCGGTTCTGCTGCGCTTCTCCGAGGACTTCCCAGAGGTCCGCGTGTCTATATCAGAGGCCTACTCCGGCGCGCTCGCCGATGATGTCGCCGCAGGCAACCTCGACTTTGCCGTGGTTCCGGCCGCCTTCGACCTGGGCGATACGCTGGTCGCCACCCCGATGGGCGAGGACCTCGAATGTCTGGTCTGCGCGCTGGATCAAAGCTTCCCCACCCGCAAAGGGCAGGTGGTGCTCAAGGACCTGCCGCCGCTCAAGCTGATCATGCCGGGCAAAACCAACGCGCGGCGCCACCGGATTGATGACTATCTGTCGATGAACGGGATCAAGGTCGCCAAGGTGCTGGAGCTGGACACGATGCACGGCACGCTCGATCTCGTTGCGCGCTCCGATTGGGTCTCGATCCTGCCGCGGCTGCTCTATCAGCCCGACTTTGACGGCGCCCGCCGCCGCGTGCTGCCGCTTGCCGATCCACCGATGAGCGTTGGCTACATGCGCGTCGAATCCGCCTCTCGCCCGCTTAGCCCCGCCTCGCAGGCCTTTGCCGATGCGTTGCAACAGGAACTGACCGCCGCTTTGGCCCGTCCCATGGCCGCATCGGGCTAGTCCCTGCCGCATCTATCAGTTTTCCTGATAGCGCCCGCCGAAATTTATCGTTTCAAATGTCACTGGCCTTGGCCTTAGCCTGATCCTCACTGGGGCGCATATCCCTGGCGGAGGAGGAGGCATAATGAAACTCGGTTACCTATGGATACCGTTAAAACGATCACATTCCGGCCCAAGGGCAGAGCCACACCGCGCCGCATTGGCGAAAAGACTGGGGTTTTGCGAATTCTACGCCCCGGCCCCCACCACGCAGCCCGGCACACAGGCCGCATGGTCTCAAAGCCCCGAGCAGGCAGAATTGCTCAGCGTCCTTCCCGATTTCCCAGAGCCGCCAAGCCCGCGCATCGTTTGTGATCAGGGCGTTGAACGCCCCGGCGCCCCGGTGACAGAGCCGATCGCTCAGGCCGCGCCCAGCCAGACCGCCGCCGAGATACGCCGCAACGCCGGGCGCGGCCTGCCGCAATTCTCGCCCAGCTGGCTCACCCGGTCCGAGCTGGCCGAACACTGGGCCGCCCATGTCGCGGGCAGCACAAACGCCGGCCTACGCGCCCGCCCCGAAGACTGGCGCGTCGCCCGCACGGTGCTCATCTGCGAGGACCCCGCCCGCGCCGAGGCCGCCATCAAATCGGGCAGCAGCCCCTGCCGCGCCTACTACAAACGCATCCTCGGGGCAGGGGCGGATGACGCCGCCATCGACAGGCTGATCGACGCAAGCGCGATCTACGGCACTTTGCCGCGCGTTCTTGAGGCCCTGAAAAACCTCGCCTCCACCTCCGCGCCCTTCGGCACCCTGACGGTGCTGGATCACAACTGGGCAGACGCGGCCTTGGGGCGGAACTCCCTTATGTCATTGGCAAACGCGGCCTATCCGCTGTTCCGCCGCGGCAGCATCGCCAGCTAAACCACCACTCACCAAGCAAAAAGGGCCCCGCTGCACTCCGCAACGGGGCCCTTTCTACTGGTGCCATCCGGCTTAACTCTCCTTCGCGCGCAGACTTTCGTAGGAGGTCATAACCGTGCTCCGATAGGCCGCGCGCTCGGTCAGCCTTGCGTAATAGGCGGCAAGATTGGGCAGATCGGCGCGGGTAAAATCCATCGTGTAGTAGCGATAAAGAAACGATCCGATGATGATATCCCCCATCGACAGGGCCTCTCCGGCGACAAAGGAATTGCCCGCCAAGTGGTCCTCGAGCATCCCAAGCGTCTTCGTCAAGCTCTGCGCCGCCGCATCCCGCTTGGCAGGATCCCGTTGCGAGGCGGGCAGGCGCACGGTTTGATAAAACAGCGCAATAACATCGGCGTAGCAGTTGTTTTGAAACCACTCCATCCACATATCCGCGCGTACCCGATCCGCAGCATTCGCCCCGGCCAAGGCACCATTGCCGTAGTTCTGCGCCAGATAGCGCACCACCGCATTGGATTCCCAAATCACCAGGTCCCCGTCGATCAGGGTCGGCACCCGCCGGTTCGGGTTCATGGCGCCGTAGGCCTCTGTTTCCAGCCCGCCAAAAGCCCCGCCCATATCCTCGCGGTCATAGGCAATGCCAAGCTCGGCCAAGGCCCACAATACTTTCTGCACATTCACCGAGGTCGCGCGTCCAAGTAACTGCACTCTCAATCCTCCCTTTCCGTTACGTTATTTATCGCATGATAAATGACTGGACGACAAGCGCAGAATATTGTCTTTTGGATCAAAGTACGCCGGTAAAAAGAGTGATCCCCCCGTGGCCAAAAGCCAGTCAACAGACGACCAAGGCACCAGCCCCGCGCCTCGCCGCAGGCTCTCGCCGGACGAGCGCAAGGACCAGATCACCTGCGCCGCGGTTGAGCTTTTTTCCGAAACCGGATTTGACGGCAGCACCCGCGATGTCGCCCAAAGGGCAGGGATCACACAGCCGCTCCTTTATCGCTATTTTCCCAACAAAGACAGCCTGATAGAGGCAGTCTATGCCAAGGTCTTCCTCGACACATGGAACCCGGAATGGGAAGGGGACCTCAGCGATCGAACCCGCTCGGTCAAGGACAGGTTTCAAACCTTCTACGAGGCCTATGCCGAAACCCTGTTCGATCCGGTCCGCCTGCGGATCTCCAGCTTTGCCGCCCTGCGCGATGCCCGTTTCCACGACTGGTATAACCACGTCATTCAGGAAATGATTCTCAAACCTCTGGTGCGCGAACGTCGGCTGGAACTGGGCGGAGCCGACAGTTTCCTCGTCACCCCGCAGGAGCTGGAGGCCCCTTGGCTGATGCACGGCGCGCTCCTCGATTACGGCTCCCGCCGCTTTATCCTCGGCACCGATGTTTCAGCCGACACCGCTGCGACTATCTCGCAGGCGCTCGATATGTATCTGCTGCTGACCGAGGCTCAGAACAAAGCCTAACCCATTCCGTATAAATCTGAAGGATGCGACATGATTGATCTCTACACCTGGACAACGCCCAACGGACGCAAGGTCTCGATCCTACTCGAGGAACTCGGCGTGCCCTATACCGCCCATGCGATCGACATCGGAAAAGACGAACAATTCGCCCCCGATTTCCTCAAGATCGCCCCCAACAACCGCATCCCCGCCATCGTCGACCAAGAGACCGGAATCCACCTGATGGAGACCGGCGCGATCATGCTCTACCTTGCGAATAAATATAACAAATTTCAGGCCGAGGGCGATGAATACTGGCGCATGGTCGAATGGCTGATGTGGCAGATGGGCGGGCTGGGGCCGATGCTGGGCCAGATGCACCATTTCGTCAAATACAACCCCGGGAAATCCGAGTATTCCGAGGAGCGCTACACCAAGGAAGGCCGCCGCCTCTATAAGGTGCTGAATACAAGGCTGGAGGGGCGCGACTACGTCGCAGGCGAGGGCAAGGGCATCTATACCATCGCCGATATGGCCATGTGGCCTTGGATTTCGCGCCATGATTTCCAGAAAATCGATCTGGCCGATTTCCCCAATGTGAAGGCCTGGTATGAACGTCTGCTAGAGCGTCCCGCCCTGCAACGCGGCTACCACGTTCCCAAACACACGGGCGAGATTCCGGGCGCTTAGGCCCGCAAAAAGCCGGGGCGCCGTCCACCTCCGGGAGAGGAAAGACAGGCGGCGCCCCGGCAGGGGGGCTAGTGCTCAATCAGCCCCTGCAAAACCTCCGTAAAGGTTTCCATCTGCGCCTCGCTGAATTTGGCAAAGGCCTCTTCCGCATGGGACTGCGCCACGTTCCAGCAATCGGTTGCCTTGGCGCGTCCGGATTCCGTTGTGGCAAAGCCGCTGCCGTGGTCGCTGATCATGCCGCGATCGGTCAGATTCGACAGCGCCTCCTGTGCCTCCACCAGCGGCGCATTCAGATAGGGCACTAGGCTCTCCGCCGTCAGTCCGGGCACCTCGCTCAGAACCAGCAAAACCCGCGCCTCGATCACAGATAGGCCCTGCGTTTCCAGCTTGGGTCGGTAGTGATCCTGATAGGCGCGCACGGCTTGTAGCATCTGAAAGAAGGTGTGGTTCTTATACCGCCCGCTGGCCTCCAGCGCCGATTGCTCCACCTGACCCTCCGGCTGCGTCGCCGTGGCCGGATGGCTGAAAACCATGGAATAGGAGCCCTGATGGAAACACAGGGGCGCGCGGCCATAATCGTCAAAGGCCAGAACCTTGCCGACGAAAATCCAGTGATCCCCGCCGTCCAGCTTGGCGTAGCTCTCGCATTGAAACCGTCCGGCGGTGTTCGGGAACAGGGGCGAGCCGCCAATGCCGGGCTCCCAATCCACGCCGGCAAATTTGTCCTCGTTCTGACGGGCAAAATGGTTCGACATTTCCATCTGGTCCGAGGCAAGGATATTCACCGCGAAATGCTCTGCCTTCTCGAAAACAGCGCAGCTCAGCGTGTCCTTCATGCTGCTCCACAGGATCAGCGGCGGGTCCATTGATAGGGAATTGAAACTGCTCGCCGTCACCCCGACCTTTTCGCCCTCGGGCGTCACGGCCGTCACAATCGTCACACCGGTGGCAAAGTTGCCAAGGGCGCGGCGAAACGCATGTGGGCTAAAGTCTGTATCGCTTGGTGCTTCGGTCATTCGGGCCTCCGGGAAATCGTGATGTCATCAAAAGTGTTGGGGGCAGGGGGCACATCGGCCTCCCGCGCCTTATTCAGGCGGCCTCTGCCGCAGGCTCGGCCTTGGTGGCCTCGGTCAGGATCGGCATGACCTTCTCGGCCATGAGGATCATCCCCTTGCGGCCAAGGTCATAATCGGTCCAGTCATGGCCCGCATAGACAAGGTGCTTGAAGGGCCCCGTCACCTCGCGTAGCTCCAAAATCTGATCGGCGACAGAGCTCGGATCCCCATGGATCACCAGCTTGTCTAGAACATAATCAAGGGTCACATCCTCATCGGGCATGTCCTGATCTTCCTTGAACAGGTTCAGCCGGTTGCCCGCCCGCATCTTGGTCAAAAGCTGCGAGTAATACAGAACGTAGGGGCTGCCCGGATCCCGGGCATAGGCCCGCGCGGTTTCCATGTCATCGGCCACGCAGATGTTCTTGGCCACGCGCCAATCGGCATAGTCGGGGGTGAAGCCACCGGCCTTGCAGCCCTCGACATATTTCGGCCAATGGGTCGCGGCCCATTTCGGCAACAGGAAGTTGCCAGAGATCGGCTGCCAGCCGCGCTCCGCCATGGCGCTCACCCCCTTGGAGAACGGCGCAACAGCGGTGCCCACGATGGGCGGATGCGGCGGCTGATAGGGCTTCATGATCTCGCCCTGACCAATGTCCACATTGCTGGTCCGCATGGTAGAGACATCCCAGAACTCGCCCTTGATGTCATAGGGGGCCTCACTGGCCCAGATTTCCAGAACCATATTGATGCTTTCCACGAACATCGCATTGCGGTCCTTGTCGATGGAGCCGAAGACCTCCGCATCCGACATCAGGCCTCCGGGGGAGATGCCAAAGTTCAAACGCCCCTCCAGCATATGGTCCAGCATCGCCACCTCTGCCGCGATGCGCGCGGGGTGGGAGTTGGGCATATTCACCGTGCCGGTGCCCAAACGGATGTTCTTGGTCTCATAGGCAAGGCTGGCAAGGAAGGCGACGCAGGAGGTGATGATCTCCGCCTGATCGGTGGTGTGCTCGCCGCAGTAAGCCTCGGCATAGCCAAGCTGATCGGCCAGAATAAAGGCCTCGCGGTCCTCGCGCAGGCTTTGTGATGGCGGCTTGCCCAAGGGGTGGATGGGCATTGTGAAAAACGACAGCTTCATGAATCTCTCCTCATCTTCATGGCTAGTTTGGTGCAGTAGATGTATTAGATAAAACGAAAGTTTATTGTGTTTGGTATCTGTTTTCCTGATGGCCTTGCGCTGGCGCGGCCCGGCATCGGACGCCCCCGTAGGGGCGCCCCGCCTCTAGATCAGGCTCTTGGGCAGGAAGGTCGCCAGCACAGGGAAGACAACCACCAAGACGGCGACCAACAGGATCATGATCCAATAGGGGACAGAGCCGCGGAAAATCTCGCCCAGAGTCACGCTCTTGTCCGGCACCGATGCCTTCACCGTAAAGATCAGCAAACCAAAGGGCGGCGTCAGCAACCCGGCCTCGATCACAAGGATGCCAAATATCGCAAAGGCCAAAGGCTCGATCCCGATAATCGCGGACATCGGCGCAAAGATCGGCACGGTCAGCAAAATGATCGAGGTCGCGTCAATGAACATGCCAAGCACAAGCCAGATCACAAAGATCATGAACATGATCACAATCGGGCTCTCGCTGAACGAAAACAGGGTGCCCTGAATAACATCCACCGCGCCGCTCATGGCAAGAAAGCGCGAATACATCGAGGCGGTGATCAGCAGGATCATGATCGGCGCGGTGATCTTGCCCGCATGAAAGATCGAAGTCGAAATCTCCTTGCGGCGCATCCCCTTGACGATGCCGACAACCAGCGCACCGATTGCGCCAAAACCCGCGGCCTCGGTGGGCGTCAGGAAGCCGCCCCAGATGCCGCCGATCACAATCAGGATTAGGGCCACAACAGACAACCCGCTGATCAGCTCGCTGCGGTTGCGCGCATGGTCCACAGTCTCCGCGCTGGGCGGGGGGCAGCTTGGCGCTGTCTCGGGGCTCATGATGGCGGTGATGATGCAATAGGCACAGAACAGCGAGGCAAGGATCAACCCCGGCAACAGCCCGGCCACAAACAGCGCGCCAATCGAAATCTCTGTCAGAACCGCCCAGATGATCATCAAGATGCTCGGGGGGATCAACATCCCCAAACAGGCGCTCCCCGCGACGACCCCCAAGGCGTAGCTGCGCGAATACCCAAGAGCGACCATCTCCGGATAGGCGATCCTCGAGAATGTCGCAGCCGAGGCAATGGAAACCCCAGTGATGGCCGCAAACACCGCATTGCCGGACACAGTCGCCACCGCCAAACAGCCCGGCAGCTTGCGCAGCCCCCGGTTGCCGATGGAATAAATATCCTGCGCCGCGCCAGAGCGGCTGATGAATTCCCCCATTAAGACGAAAAGGGGGATAACAATAAAGATGTCCTTGCGCAGCGCCTCATAGGCGGTGCCGCTCAGAACAGAGAGGGCGATGTCACTGCTGCCCAGCAGCAGGTAAACCCCGATGGCGCTCGCGGTGCCAAGGGCAACGGCAATATGCACCCCAAGGAACACCATCACCAAAAGCAAAGCGAGTATGCCGAAAATCAAACTGGCCATAATCTGTGGTTCCTACCTATCAGTGCGTTGTCAGAGCGTTTGCGTCGTCAAGGTCACCGCGCCAGTCGGCGATCATCATGACCACATAGGCAACGGCCGAGAAGGCAGCCGTCACCACAATCAAAAAACGGACCGGCCAGGTATAGATCCGCAGCGATCCTTCCCCCTCGTATTCCCCGATCTGAAAGGCCTCTACGGCCTCGGGGTAGGCGGCATAGGCAATCGCCCCGAACAAAAGCAGCCCCAGAAGCGCCCCGGCAGACCGCAGCACCCGCTGCGCCGTCGCAGGCAGGGCATCGGTCAAAAGCGTCGTGCGCAACATAGAGTTGGAAAACACCGCCAGCGGGATCTGCAAAAACGCCACCGCGATCACCGAACTTTGCAGGATCTCCTTGGTCCCCGGCAGGGGGCTCAGGAACAAAATCCGCCCGAAAACATCCACAAGGATCACCAGTGCAAGGATCAGTATCCACAGGGAGGAGAGCACATGAATCAGTCGTGAGGTTTGTATAAGTATACTGAATTTCATGAATTATTTCCTGTTTTGGGGCTGCATGTCTGAATTGACTGTAGGGGAGGTCGCTTCAAAAAACAAATCTATTTATCGTTTGATAAATATCTGCTTAAATGATGGCAGAGGAAACGATTCCCTGCATGCGCCTATGCTGCGGGGGCAACTTGGCCCCGACTTGGGCCGCATGGGAGGAAACATGAAAACACGCATTACAAAGGCACTCGCCGCTGCCGCCGCATCTACGGCGCTCACGCTTATGGCGGCGGCTCCGGCGCTCGCGGATAACTTTACATTCCGGATCGGCTCGGGCCACCCCAAGGGGCCAGCCCCCTATGTCACCACCATGTCGGACTTCTTCGCCGCCGAGGTAAAGCGCCGCGTAGGGGAGGAGACAGAGCATACCGTCAACTTCGTAGAGGCCTACGGCGGCTCCATCGCCGGTGTGGCCGAAACACTTGAATCCGTCCAAAGCGGCATTCTCGACTTCGGCGGCTTCTGCGTCTGCTTCGAACCCTCCAAGATGTTCTTGCACAACTTCCCCTATTACCTCGGCTTCGGCCCGCAAAAGTCATCCGATGCCATTGCCGCCGCACGTCAGGTCTATGACGAGAACCCATGGCTCAAAACCGTGATGGAGGAGGAATACGATCAGGTCTTCCTCGGCCTCGGCGTCTGGGACAACTACCACCTCGGCACCACCTTCGAATGGGAAACCATCTCTGACCTCAGCGGGGTCAAGATCGGCGGCGCGGGGCCAAACCTTGCATGGCTCGAATATGTCAACGCCCTGCCAGTGCAGTCCACTTTGCCAGAGGGGTATCTGGCCCTGAAAACCGGCGTCTACGACGGCTGGCTCATGGTGCCCTCGGCCTATAACGGGTTCAAATTCTACGAACCCGCGCCTTACTACACCCTCATCGGCTTTGGCGCGATGCCGGTGATCATGCTGACAGCGAACCAGAAGAAAATGGAATCCTTGCCAGAGGAGGTGCGCAACATCATCCTTGAGGTCGGCGCAGAGTGGGAGGCCCAGAACGGCACCGCTATGGACAACGTGCAGGACTTCGGCCTTGGCAAGCTCGAGGAAAACGGGGCCACCATCAAAACCCTGCCCGAAAGCGTGCGCGCCGAATGGGCCCAAAGCCTTGAGGCCTTCCCCAAGGCGCAGGCCGCCGAAGCAGAGGGCAGGGGCCTTCCCGGCCTCGCCGTGATGCAGGGCTATATCGAGGCAGCCAAAGCCGTCGGTCATGACTGGCCGGTGGAATACCAGCTGCAATAAGCTGCCCATCACGAAACCTGATGGGGCATGAAAGGTAATATGCTTTTTATGTCTGGCCCGCCGCCCCTAAACCCATAGGGGCGGCGGCACCCCCAAAAAACCGCCCCCAAAGACAACATCCGCCCCCCAGCGCAAAGATCACAAAAGGGTCCCCATATGACTGACTTCATCCCCAACTCCATCGCCTCCGGTCTAAGCGAGGGTCCCGGCCTCCTGCTCTCCAACAGCATCGGCTCGACCACCCGCGCATGGGAGCCGCAGCTGCCGCTGCTGGAAAAACACTTCAAGGTCGTGCGCTATGACACCCGCGGCCACGGGGACAGCGCCACGCCCGATGGGGATTACTCCTTTGATATGCTGGTCGCTGATGCCTTCGCGGTGATGGATGCCCACGGGCTGGAGACAGCCTCGGTTATGGGCTGCTCGCTCGGTTCCATGACGGCGCTGGGCATGGGCCTGTCGAACCCCGCCAGGGTGGAGCGCATCGTCTGCTCCGCCGCCCGCGCCGACGGCCCACAGCCCTTCGTCCAAAGCTGGGATGACCGCATCGCCGCCATCAAGGCAAATGGCATCCCCGCCCTGTGGGATGGGGCCATCGGTAACTGGCTCACCCCCGCCTTCAAAGAGGCCAACCCCGATACGGTCGAGATGCTCAAATCCGAGTTCCTCAAAACCACCCCCGGCGGTTACTCCGGCTGCGCCATCGCGCTCAAGGGCCTCGATTACCTCAAGGACCTGCCCAAGATGAGCGTTCCGGTCCTATATGTTTCCGGCTCCGAGGATAAAGGCGCCCCGCCCGCCGTGATGCAGGCCATGGCCGATGCCACACCAGACAGCGACTTCGCCGTGATCGAGGGCGCGGGCCACATCATCAACGTAAACGAGGTCAAGGCCTTCAACCTCGCGATCTGCAACTTCCTCGGCATGTGCGTCGACTGACCCGGCACAGCGGGCGGGCCAGCCCCGCCCACAAACAAACTTGTTACCACCCATCAGGACTTTTGACTCCCGGACCCAGTCCCTGCACCCTAGGATTGAGGGAACGCTCAAAGCCCTGCCAGACACACCAGACACCCACAGATCCAATAAGGAAATGACATGAGCCATAAACTCTCCCCCGATGCCCAAGTGCCCGCCCTCAAACTGCCCCTCGTCGGCGGCGGCACCTTCGACATCTCCGAAGAAAACCCCAAGAACTTCACCATGATCCTGTTCTACCGCGGGCTGCATTGCCCCGTCTGCGCGAACTACATCGGCGGCCTCGCCAAAATGCTGGAGGACTTCGAAGCACAGGGATTCTCCGTTGTCGTCGCCTCTATGAACACAGAGGAACTGGCCGCCAAAGCCGCCGAGGAGTGGAACCTCGGCAAGCTTCGCGTTGCCTATGACGTGACGATCGAGGACGCGAAGAACTGGGGCCTCTGGGTCTCCAAGGCCTTCAAGGACGTAGAGGCCGACTTCTTCACAGAGCCGGGCCTGTTCTGGGTCCGCCCCGATGGCCGCCTCTATCTGGTGGATATCTCCAACATGCCATGGGCACGCCCCGATCTGGGCAACCTGCTGTCCAAGGTGAACTACGCCCTCGAAAACGACTACCCCGCACGCGGCACCTTCGAAGGCTAGGCCAAAGCGGGCAGGGGGCGGAAACCCCGCGCCCCGCATTCGGTATACCAAAGCCTCTAGGCCCTCCAAAGCCCACGCAAAGCCACTCACGGCCACGAAAGCCGCCCCTCGGGGCGGCTTTTTGCTGCCTGCGCAGCACAGGCACCCCGCCGCAACCCCGCGATTCCTCTGCAAAACGCCTTTCCTCTGGGCCTTCCGCCTCTTTTCACAGCGCGCCAGAGTTGCACCCTCTAATTGTATACTGAAATCAATCTCCAAACCCGCATTTCAGAAAAAAGGCTTGATCTGGATCAAAACTGTATACAAAGTGAGGTGATCAACAGAGGAATCGCTGCAATGACAGTAAGTGAAGAGCCGCAAGAACCCTGGATCGGCCCCCGTGGCCGGATCGGCGTTGTTATCCCGTCAACCAACATTGCCGTGGAATATGATTGCCAAAGGCTGATCACCCCCGGGGTGACCTGGCACTTCGGCCGGTTCTTCACCCCCTCCACGGACCTCTCCAGCGACAACAGCTTCCTCAGCTTCCTCGAGGGCATTCGGAATACAATTCCACAATCCGTCGAGGCTCTGATGAGCGCCGAGATCAGCCACCTGATGATGGGCATGTCCGCCGAAACCTTCTGGGGCGGCGTTGAGGGCAACGAGGAATTCATGAGCCGCGTGCAAGAGCAGATCGGCGATATCGGCCTGACCACAGGCGCCACCGCCATGGTCGAGGCGCTCAGCGCCTTAAAAGCCAAAAAGATCGCCGTGCTCTCCCCCTACCAGCCCGTCGGGGATGGTCAGGTGCAGGACTTCTTCGAAGGCTCCGGTTTCGAGGTCGTGCGCCAAGTCGGCCTGCGCTGCGGCTCTGCCACCTCCATCGCCCATACCCCGCGCCAGCGCGTTCTGGATGTCGTGGCCAAACAGCTCGACGGCGACGATATTGACGCCATCGTTCAGGTCGGCACCAACCTGACCACCGCCGACTTCTTCCCGACGCTCGAACTGATGCTCGGCAAACCCTGTATCCCGATCAATATCGCCACCGCATGGAGCGCCCTGCGCGCCATCGGAGTGCAAGACCGCATGCCCGGCCTTGGCCGCCTCGTAGAGGAATTCTGATGTCTGCTGAAATGAACCCATCCGCCGCGACTGCCCCCCGTGTGATGATCGTCGGGGCAGGGCCCGTGGGCTGCGTCGGCGCCCTGATCCTTGCCCGCGCGGGCGTGCCCGTCATGCTGGTCGAGCGGAACGAAGTGCTGCCAGAGGACCTGCGCGCCTCCACCTTCCATCCGCCCACCCTCGACATGCTCGCCGATCTGGGCATCACCCCCTATCTGATCGAAAACGGCCTGATCGCGGATCGCTACCAATACCGCGACCGCACGGCGAATATCTTTGCCGAATTCAACCTCTCCACGCTGGAGGGCGAGGTAAAACACCCCTACCGCGTGCAATGCGAACAGTTCAAACTCACCCGCCATATCGTTGATTTGCTGCGGGAAATCCCGAACGCAGAGGTCCGCCTTGGCACCAAATTCACCGGCTACGCACAAGACGGCGCCGCCGTCACGGCCACACTGGAAAGCGGCGGTAAAACCGAGGAGGTCGAGGTCGAATATCTGATCGGCTGTGACGGCGCGGGCTCCAAAGTGCGCGAGGTCATGGGCGTCGATTTCAAGGGCTTCACCTATCCCGAACAATTCCTCGTCGTCGCCACAGAAGTTGATATCGAGGAGTCTCTCCCCGGATTGGCGCAGGTCAACTATGTTTCCGCCGCTGAGGACTGGTGCGTGATCCTGCGGGTGCGCGGCAACTGGCGCATACTCTTCCCGACTGACCCCGACGGCGATCCCGAACTGCTCAAGAACGACGCCGATATCGAGGCCCGGCTTCAGGCCCTCGCCCCGCGCGATGCGCCCTATCCGGTGCTGCACAAATCTCTCTACCGTGTGCAACAACGGGTGGCGGCCGGGTGGCGCGACGGGCGCGTTCTTCTGGCCGGCGACGCCGCCCATCTGAACAACCCCCTCGGCGGCATGGGCATGAATGGCGGGTTGCACGATATCTTTAACCTTATGGAAAAGCTCGGCGGCGTATTGAACGACACCACCGATCCCGCCGTTCTGGATCAATACGACAGGCAGCGCCGCACAGTGACGAATGAGTTCATTCAGGCCCAGACGATTGCGAATAAAAAGCGGATCGAGGAGCAGGACGACGAGGCCCGCGTGGGCCGCATTGTCGAGCTGCAGGAAATCGCCGCCGATCC
The DNA here is from genome assembly GCA_018524345.1 of Harenicola maris. GTDB lineage: Bacteria > Pseudomonadota > Alphaproteobacteria > Rhodobacterales > Rhodobacteraceae > Harenicola > Harenicola maris. Next base: position 1,531,164 of record JADQAZ010000001.1, on the reverse strand, counting down.
GGCTGGCGCTCTGGCCTATCTGCGCAAATCCAACATGATCGATGCTCTGGAAAGGGCGGCAACCATTGACTGATCACCGCGCCATATCACCGCGCTGCTGCGGGACGCGTGGTCTGGATATGCGAGGCCATGCAGGAGGCGGCCCACTGCTCGTTGCCGCTTTGCAGGGCAAGGATGATCTCGCGGTGCTGCTGCAAGGACAGCGCAAGCTGCACCTTGTCGCCCCAGACGTAGTGTTTCAGCAGAACAATCGGCACGGTGATGGCACTGGTCAGGGCGGTCTCCAACTGGCGCGACCCCGCCATGCGCACAATGGCAAGGTGGAACTCGGCGTTCAGCTCAAGGAACTTGGCAAGGGAATAATTCGACACCTCCGGCCCCAAGTCCTCGATCCGCGCGTTGATCTCGGTCAGCTTGGCAATGCCCGCCTCGTCGGCGCGCTGACAGGCCAGCCCCGCGGCAAGGCTCTCCAGCCGCACGCGGATCTCGTAGGTCGCGCCCAGCTCCTCTGCGTCGAACTCGGACACGCTGCTGCGCCGGTTCTCTCCGGTGTAAACCAACCCGTCCGCCGACAGCCGCCGCAGCGCCTCGCGCACCGGCGTGCGAGAGGTCTGCGCCATATCCGCCAGCGTGGCCTCAACCATCGCGTCGCCGGGTTTGAAGGTTCCGTCAAGGATCTTGGTGCGGATCATTTCGTAAACGCGATCCGAGGGGCGTGGGGTATTGCTCATGGTCAAATGTCTTCCTTTGTAAACCGGCTCCGGGGCGCAAACACAGTCATCCAATCCACTGACCATACCCGCGCGCCGGGCAAATGCCAGCATCCGAATGGCGGGGCAGGGCAGGATGCGCGACTCGTGGCCATGACTGCACCAAAAGGGGCAGTTGCCCCTTTGGCGGGCAGGCTTTATTCGCGGGATCGGGTTTCATGCGAAACCTCCTTCATGCAATGCGCAGAGCGCCTATTTTCTGCGCATATCTATGCCCGAAGACACAATAAGTGTATACATAAACTGTATTTCAGGCGAAAAATTTCCAATAATGCGCTAAATGCGCCATAAACAGTATACCGTTTGGCTGCGGGACCACACCGGCCAGACAGCAAAAAGGAAAACAACAAATGCACTACGACTTTGTCCCACTCCCAGACCGTAAGCCGCTTAAATGGCCAAATGGCAAGAAGCTGGCGGTCATGCTGACCACCAACCTCGAATACTGGGATCAGGTCCGCGAGGATGACGCCCCCTATTATCCGGGCGGTCCGGGCATCGTTGGCGGCACCCTTGCGGGCAATGTCTATGACAACCCGAACTGGACATGGCGCGAATACGGCCAGCGCGTCGGCGTCTGGCGCATGTTCGACGTCTTCGACAAGGCCGGCGTGCCGTCCTCCTGCACGATGAACGCAAAAATGGGGCTGGAACGCCGCGCCGTTGTTGACGCAGCGGTGCAGCGCGGCTGGGAAATCGTCCCCCATAACTATGTCCAGTCCGACCTGCTGACCGATTTCTTCTTCGATAAGGAAAAGGAACGCGAGGTCATCCGCGAAACCCTGCGCGTTTACAAAGAAACCACAGGGCGCGACGCCAAGGGCTGGCTGTCCTCCTCGCTGCGCTGCACGCTCAACACTGTCGATATCCTCGCGGAGGAGGGGCTGATCTTCACCACCGACCTGCTCAATGATGATCAGCCCTACCTCGTGCAAACCCAAAGCGGCACCCCCATCGTCTCTGTGCCCTATACCTCCGAGGTGAACGACTTCACGGTCTTCATGCGGCAGGGGATGGATGCCGACGGCGGCGCCCGCGTCTTCCGCGAGCAATTCGACTGGCTGCGCAACGAGGCGATCGAACAAGACAGCGGCCGCTTTATGAACATCGGGCTCCACCCCCATGTCATCGGCCAACCCTTCCGCATTCGCGCGCTCAAGGACTTCATCGAATACGCGCAACAGTTCGACGACATCTGGTTCGCCACCCGCGAGGAAATCGCCGCGTGGTATCTGGAAAACCATCAGGATCATATCTGATGGATGTCCTGCAGCAGCTGATCAGCGGCCTCATGCTCGGCAGTCTCTATGCACTGCTCGCTGTGGCCTTCACCTTGGTGATCGGGGTTCTCAACTTCCTCAACTTCTCCATTCCGGGCATCTTCATGATGGGCGGGATGATCAGTTGGGGCCTGATGTCCCAGACAAATATGGTGTGGTGGCTTGCCATGGCCATTGCGCTGGCGGCCTGCGTCGTCGCCTCGCTTCTTGTCGAACGCTTCACCTACCGGTTCATGAAAATGCGCTTTGGTGACGCCACCGAACACGCCACACCACTGGTCAGCTCGCTGGGCTTCCTCATCCTGTTTCAGGGCCTTGTCCTGATCAAATGGGGCCCGGAAATGCAGTATTTCCCCTCCCCATGGCAGGACCCGAACCTGCGCATCGGCGAGCTTGTCATCGGCCTGCCGCAACTGGCCAGCCTGATCCTCGCGCTGGTGCTTGTGGGGGGGCTCTCGCTTCTGCTCGCCCGCACCGGCCTTGGCCGCGCCATCCGCGCCATCGCCGAAAGCCCGGATACAGCCGCCATGCTCGGCATCCGCGTCAACCGGATCGTGCCTGCGGTCTTTATCATCTCGGGCCTTCTGGCGGGGCTGGCGGGGGTTCTGTTCTCGCTCAACTACCTGCAGGCCAGCCCGCGCATGGGCGATGAAATCGCCACCCTCGCGATCTCTGCCATGGTCCTTGGCGGCTTGGGCAGCGTCTGGGGCGCGGTGATCGGCGGTCTCTTTCTGGGGCTGGTGCAGGTCATGGTGATCCAGTTCTTTGGGGCCGAATTCCTGCGTGCGATCCTTTGGGGCCTGCTTCTGGTCATCATCGTAGTGCGTCCACAGGGGGTCTTTGGTGGCTCCAAGATCAGCAAGGGGAAATTCTGATGAGCGGCTATCTCAGCGGCGTTCTGGTCGCCTATCTTCTGAACCTGATTATTGCCTATGCCGTCTTCCTTCCAGGGGCAGGGGGCATCCTCAACCTCGGCGTGGCGGGCTTTGTCGCCATCGGCGCCTATGCCTCGGCATGGCTCTCCAATGAAATGGAATGGCCGCTGGCGGTGACGATCCTGCTCTCCATGGGGGTCTCTGCCCTGATCGGTCTGGCGATCTCCTTCCCGATCCTGCGCACCCGCGGCGTCTATATGGTGCTGGCCACCATCGCCTTCGGCGAGGTTGTGGTGGGCTTGCTCATCAACGTAGAGGCCATCGGCGGCGCAGCGGGCTACCCTGTCTTCGAATTCATCGACCTGCCGGTGATCGCCCTTTGCACCCTCGCGGTTGTCCTCTTCGTGGTCTGGCTCATGTCCACCCGCTTCGGCCTTGCCCTGCGCGCCATCCATGACGACGAACCCGTCGCGGCGCTCTTCGGGGTCTCGGTGCGCGGCGTGCGGGTTGCGGCTTTTACCATCGGGGCGGCGATTGCGGGCCTTGGCGGGGCGCTCTACGGGCACCACTACGCCTATGTCGATGTGATCTACTTCACCACTTTGGTCAGCATCTACACCCTGCTTTATGTGCTGATCGGCGGCGTGCAAACCCCATGGGGCCCCATCGTCGGGGCGGCTGTCTTCTCACTCCTGCCGGAACTCTTCCGCGGGGCCACCGAATGGCGCTACGTCTTCTTTGCCGCTGTCATCATCTTGATCATGGCCGTGCGGCCAGAGGGGATCATCACCCGCGCCTTGCTCCTGCGCCTCAAACGGCGCGGCACCATTGCCGCCCCAACCAAGGAGGCGGCCCAATGACCAAGCCACTGCTTGAAATCCAGAACCTGTCCAAGAACTTCTCCGGCCTTGATGTCATCCGCGACGTGACCTTTCACGTCAACGAAGGCGAACGCATGGCCCTGATCGGCCCCAACGGGGCGGGCAAGACCACCATGTTCAACCTGATCACCGGCGTCTATCCGGTCAGCCAGGGCAGCATCCGCATGGCCGGAGAGGACATCACAACCGCCAGCGATCGCAGCCGCGCACAGCGGGGCATCATCCGCACCTTCCAGAACATCCGCCTCATGCCGCACCTTACGGCGGCCGAGAACGTGATGCTGGGCCAGACCTGCCACAGCCACGGCATCTGGTCATGGCTCGCCCCCGTGGGCCTGCAAAGCAGCCGCTCGCGCAAGGAAGCCGACCACGCGCTGGAGGTCTCCGGCCTGCTCGAATACCGCGATATGCTCACCTATGATCTGCCCTACGGCGTGCAAAAGCGCATCGAACTGGCCCGCGCCCTCTCGGCCAAGCCCAAACTCATCCTGCTGGACGAGCCCGCCGCGGGCCTCAACCCAAGCGAAACCGATGACCTCGCCCAACAGCTTTTGGACATCTCCGCCAGCGGCGTGACCCTGCTGACCGTGGAACACGACATGCACTTCGTGCGCCGCCTGTCCCAGCGCGTCATCGTCCTCAACTTCGGCTCGCTGATCGCCGAGGGCACCGCCGCAGAGGTCCAGAACGACCAACACGTCCTCGAAGCCTACCTTGGCTCCGACCGCAAATTGGAGGAAGAAGTTGCTACTTGAACTAGACAATTTGCACGTCCGCTACGGACGGACAGAGGCCGTAAACGGCGTCTCCCTCAAACAAAAAGAGGGCGAGATCGTCGCCGTCCTTGGCGCCAATGGCGCGGGCAAATCCTCGCTCCTCAAGGCCCTCGCAGGCATCGTCACCCCCGCCAGCGGCACCATCCGCTACGACGGGGAGGACATCACAAAGCTCCGCGTCGACCAGCGCATTGACCGCGGCATCGTTCTGGTGCCCGAGGGGCGGCGGATCTTGATCAGCCTCACAGTCGAGGAAAACCTGCAACTCGGCGCCCACCAACGCGCCGACCGCTCCGGCCTGAATGACGAGATCGCCGCGATCTACGACCAGTTCTCTAACCTCAAGGAGCGCCGCCATATGGAGGCCTCCTGCCTCTCGGGCGGCGAGCAGCAAATGCTCGCCATCGGCCGCGCCATGCTGGCCAAACCGCGCCTGATGATGCTGGACGAACCCTCCCTCGGCCTCAGCCCGCTTCTGGTGCAACAGGTCTTCTCGCTCATCTCCGAACTCAACACAGGCGGGCTTTCGATCCTGCTGATCGAACAGAACACCTCCATGGCCCTCTCGGTCGCCAACCACGCGCTGCTCTTCGAACTGGGCCGCACGGTGATGGCGGGCACAGCCGAGGAACTGACAAAGGACGATGTCCTGCGGCAGGCCTATCTGGGCGGCTAACCCATTACGCAAACCACCACTCACGAAACACGACTTCAGGAAGGGAATTAAAATGATGTATCGCAAATACCTGATGGCCGCCGCGACGGGCCTATGCCTGGCCGCCGCACCGGCCTTGGCAGAGGATCTGGTGATCGGCCTGTCCATGAACAAAACCGGCCCCCTCGCGGCCAATGGCACCACCAATGACGTGGCGGTGAACCTCGCGGTCGAGGAAATCAACGCCGCAGGCGGCATCAACGGCAATATGCTCAAGGTCAATATCTTCGACACCGCAGGCGATCCCAAACAGGCGGTGACGGCGACACGCCAATTCGCCAAGGATGACGGCGCGCTGGCCATTATCGGCCCCTTCTCCTCGGGTGAATGCCGCGTGGCCTTCCCCGTGGGCGAACGCGAAGGCATCGTGCAAATCTCCAACGCTTCCTCCGCCCCCGGCCTGACAGAGGGCTTCGACTATGCCTTCCGCAACACCTCGGACGAGCTGACCCAGTTCCGCCGCCTGATCACGGCCATGGAAAGCCACGAAATCCTGCCCGCCAATGTGGCCATCATCTATGCCACCGATGACTTCATCTCGAAATCCCTTGGCGAACAGGCCTTCCCGACCGCCTTTGAAGAGGCCGGCATCCCCGTGGTCGCCACCATCGGCTTCCAGCTGCAGGCCTTCGATCTTGCCCCGCAGGTGACCGAACTCAAACAGGCCAACCCCGAGGCCGTCGCCATCGGCGGCACGGTTGAGGCGGTGCAAAAGGTCGTGCGCGAAATGCGCCGTCAGGGCGTCACCTCCCGCGTTCTCGCCTCCGGCGTGGCCGCTGACCCGCATCTGGCCGAAAAGCTCGGCGCAGATGGCGATGGCCTGCTCTATCCCACCTACTACTACCACAAGCTCAACGACGAAGTGCTGAGCTTTCAGGAAAAATTCGCCGCGGCAACCACCGCAGCGGGCCATTCGAAAACCATCCCGCAGCACGCCGATGCCTCCGCCTATGACGTGGTCCATATCCTCGCAGAGGCCCTGCGCCGCGCCGAGGTCACAGGCGATCCTGCCAAACTGGAAGAGGAACGCGACGCCATCCGCGATCAGCTGAAATCCATGGAGGCATGGAACTACTCCGGCATCCTCGGCGAGTCCCACTTCAGCGAAGTTGGCGACGCCGCCCTGCCAACCCATGTGGTCGAAATTCGCGACCATGACTTCCACCTGCTGGACACGATCACAGAGTAACCCCGGCAGGGACCCCAACGCTCAACGCGATTTCTCCCTCGCGTTTACCTCAGCCCCGGCCAATTTTCGGTCGGGGCCTTTTTCAACACAAGGAACCCCCCCGCATGGATACGACCACTCTGGGCCCCGCAAAAGGCGCAAAGGCGCTGGTGATCGGCGGCTGCGGCGGCATCGGCCGCGCCTATGTCGATGGCCTCCTGCTGGCGGGCTGCGAGGTCGCCGTGATCGACCGCCCCTCCGCCCATCAAGCCGCGCCGCTGCCCCCCGGCGTGACAGTCATCGCCTGCGACGTCACCGACGAGGCCGCCTTCACCCGCGCCATTGCCCAGCAGGCCGCCAAATTCGGCGCCTTCGACGTGCTCGCCCATGTGGCCGGCATCAACCCCTCTCAAACCCGCATCGCCGAGCTTGACCTCGAGGAATACGAACGGGTCATGCAGGTCAACCTGCGCTCCGCCATCGTCACCGCAAAAGAGGGGCTGCCCCATATGGCAGAGGGCGGCGCGATCCTCTTTGTCTCCTCCGGCCTCGGCGCCCAGCCAGAGCCCACCTTCGGCAGCTACGCCATGTCCAAGGCGGCGCTGAACTCGCTGGTCAAAACCCTCGCGAAAGAGGCCGCGCCAAAGGTGCGCGTCAATGCCGTCGCCCCCGGCCTTGCGGCCACCGCCTTCCTGACCGGCGGCACAGGGGCAGGGGGGCAGGCCGGTTCACTCGGCTATATCGACGATCTGGGCGAACTTGGCGCCCGCCTCATCGCCGCCATCCCCATGGGACGGCTGGCCGATCCGGTGGATATCGCCGGCCCGATGCTCTTCCTCTCCGGCCCGAACTCCGCCTATATGACCGGCCAAACCCTCTTTGTCGGCGGCGGCAAGGTCATGCTCTAATGGCGCCGCGCCTCAAGGGCCGCCGCGCTCTCGTCACCGGCGCCGCAGGCGGCCTTGGCCGCGCCATGGCCGCGCGGCTGGCCGAGGACGGCGCCAGCCTCATGCTCGCCGATCGCGACAGGGCAGGCCTCGCACAGCTCTGCGAAAGCCTCGGTGCGGTCCCCATACTCGCCGACAGCACAGACCCCGCCGCCATTCAGGCCGAAACCTCCAAGGCCCTGCAGGCCCATGGCCCCGTCGATATCCTCGTCAACAACGCGGGCCTTTCGGGCAACAGCCTGCCTCTGGAGCAGATCACCGCAGAGGACGCTGCCACCATGCTCGCCGTCCATGTGCAGGGCGCCATCCACTACGCACAGGCCGTCCTGCCCGCGCTGGACCATCAATCCTGCGGCCGGATTATCAATATCTCCTCCCATTTCGCCATGGTCGGCTATGGCGCCATGAGCCACTACGTCGCCGCCAAAAGTGCCATGCTCGGCCTGACCAAAGCTTGGGCGCTGGAACTTGCGGCGCGGAAAATCTGCGTCAATGCCGTGGCGCCCGCGCTGCTCGACACCCCCATGACCCGCGCCAGCCTCGGCCACGCCGAGATCGACCGCCGCGCCGCCACCGTCCCCTTGGGCCGTCTGGCGGGGGTTGATGACATCGCCCATGCGGTGGCATGGCTCGCCAGCGACGAGGCCGCCATGATGACAGGCCAAACCATAAGCCCCAACGGAGGCTGGGCCGTGGTCGGCATCTAGCCTGCACACAGGCGTTAAAAACCCATTGAAAAGACAGTAAAAAAAGACGGGGAAAAGACGGGGAAAATTTCCTCCCCCCGCCATGGCAGATTGGCGGGGGAAGGAGGGGGGGGTTACAACTGGATCGACTTCACTTCCAGATATTCCTCCAGACCAAACTTGCCCAATTCGCGCCCGAGGCCCGATTGCTTGAACCCGCCAAAGGGCGCAGTCATGCCCAGCTTGAACCCGTTCAGGTCCACCTGACCGGTGCGAATACGCCGCGCCACGCCAAGGGCGCGGGCATGATCGCCGGAAAACACAGCCCCATGCAGGCCAAAGACAGAGTCATTGGCGATCCGCACCGCGTCATCCTCGCCGTCATGGGCAATCACGCTCACCACAGGGCCAAAGATCTCCTCCTGCGCAATCGGCATCCGGTTATCCACATCCGACAGCACAGTGGGCTGCAGGAAATAACCACGGCTCAGCCCCTTGGGCGCTTCGATCCCGCCGGTCACGATCCGCGCATTTTGCGAAACCGCTTGGCTGACAAACTTGCGCACCCGATCCGTCGCCGCCCGCGTCACCACGGGGCCAAGGGTCGTCGCAGGGTCCAGCGGATCACCCACAACATAACGCGAGACCACATCGCGCAGGATCTCCTCGCACCGCGCCAGCTTTGCACGCGGCACCAAGAGGCGCGACCATGCGAAGCAGACCTGACCGGCATTGATAAAGGCCTGCTCGATGGCGGCGGGCAGGGCGCTGTCCAGATCGGCGTCCTCCAGAACAATCGCCGCCGACTTCCCGCCCAGCTCCATATGCGCCCGCTTGATCGTCTGCGCGCCGATCCCCAACAACAGCTTCCCGACGCCGGTAGAGCCGGTGAAACTGATCATATCGACAAGGGGATGACTGGCCAGCGGCTCGCCGATTTCGGGGCCAAAGCCGGTGATGATGTTTAAAACCCCCGGCGGCAAACCGGCCTCCTCGGCGGCATCGGCAAGGTAGAACAGCGACCCCGGCGCGGTTTCCGGCGCCTTCAAAACCATGGTGCACCCCACGGCCAAAGCCGCCCCAACCTTGTTCAAAGACAGCAAAAGCGGAAAATTCGAGGGGCTGATCCCGGCCACAACCCCGACAGGCTCCCGAATCACAAGCGACTCGCCTAAAGGTTCCTCATAGGCAATCTTGGTCGCCAGAACCGCGATATCCTCAAGCGCATCCGCCGCCCGCAGGGTCTGATATCCGCGCGCCCCCTCAAGGGGCATCCCGACCTCTTCGGCGATCAAAGGCGCGATCACATCGGCGCGATCCCGCAGCCCCTGCGCGATGCGCCCGATGATCTTCGCACGCTCCGCCGCCCCCATCGCAGCCCATGCAGGCAGGGCTTTGGAGGCCGCGCGCACAGCCGCATCGGCGTCCTCCGCAGTGCCCGCAGGCACGCTCTCAAAGACCTCCCCTGTGATCGAACTATACACAGGCAGGGCCGCGCCACCTTTGATCGGCTTTTGCCACTGGCCGTTAATGTAAAAGCATTCGCGCTTCATCGCTGTCATCCCGAAAGACCTCCGTTTCGCTTGTCCGACATTCTCTGGACTTGACAAATTAATGGCTCAACTATTGAGTGATTATCAATAAGTAATTGCTCACTATCAACATATGATAATGAGTGGAGCGAAACCGAAACCACAAGGGACGCCAGATGCCAGCAGATCAGACCACCCCCCTCGCAGGCCAAAGGGCCGTCATCACCGGCGCCAGCCGCGGTCTGGGCCGCGCCATGGCCGTCGCCCTCGCGGCGCAGGGCATGAGCGTCGCCGTCACAGGCCGCGACGAGGCCGCGATGCAGGACACCCTGACAGCGATCCAATCCGTCGGCGGCACCGGCACAGCCCACAGCCTCGACGTGACAGAACCAGACGCGCCAGAGGCCCTGGCCGCAAAACTCTGGCAGGAGGGGCCGGTCGATGTGGTCATCGCCAACGCAGGCATCAGCCTTGTGAAACCCGCGATCGAAACCAGCGACGAAGACTTCATGCAGGTGATCAACGCGAATGTGCTGGGAACATTCGTCACCCTGCGCGCCTTTGGCGAACGCATGCACGCCCGCGGGCAGGGCAAACTCCTCGCCACCTCCAGCGATATCGGCATCCGCGGCTCGGCTGGCTGGGTCGCCTATGCGGCCTCCAAGGGGGCGATCAACGCCATGGTCAAAACACTGGCATGGGAATGGGCCCCGAAACTGACGGTCAACGCCATCGCGCCGGGGGCCTTCGCCACCGACATCAATTCCCACCTGCTCTCGCAGGATGCGGTGATGCAGGCGATCTGCGCAGACACCCCCTTGGCCCGCGTTGGCCGCGCCGAGGAAATCGGCCCCCTCACGGCCTTCCTCGCCGGTCCGGGCTCCGATTTCATGACCGGCCAGATCCTGAGCCTCGACGGCGGCATCCAGAAATCATGACAGCCGCGCTTTTCACAGCACGCGGCATCCGCCGCACCTTTGGCCCCACCGTGGCCCTCGCCGATGCCGAGATCACCCTCTACCCCGGAGAGGTCCATGCGATCATGGGCGAGAACGGCTCCGGCAAATCCACGCTTCTGTCTATCCTCAGCGGCGCCCTCGAACCGGACGAGGGGCAGCTGACCTACAAGGGGCAGGGGCTTTCCCGCCTGACCTCCGCCAGCGCCCGCGATCAGGGCATCGCCGTGGTCCAGCAGGAACCCCAACTCTCCCCCGATCTCACCGTGGCGGAAAACATCCTGCTCGGGCGTCTGCCCACCCGCCTTGGCCGCATCGACTGGCCCCGCGTCTATGCCCGCGCGGGCGAGGTCCTCGCCGAGCTTGACCTCGACCTCGACCCCCTCAGCAAAGTTTCCACCCTCTCCATCGGCCGCCGCCAGATGGTCGAAATCGCCAAGGGCATCGCCGATGCCCCCAATGTCCTGCTGCTGGACGAGGCCACAAGCTCGCTGGACGAGGCCGACACCAACCGCCTCTTTGCCCTTGTGGACCGCCTCAAGGCGCGCGGCACCGCCATCGCCTTTGTCTCCCATAGGATGAGCGAGGTCACCGAACGGGCCGACCGCGCCACCGTCCTGCGCGACGGCCATTACATCGGCACCACCCGCATCGACGAAACCGACGAACACAGCCTCGTCGCCATGATGGTGGGGCGCGACCTGAAATCCTATTGGCACAAGGTGCCGGTCGAACCGGGCGAGGACCTCCTCACCCTCACGGGCGTCTCCCGCAACACCCTTTCAGACCTGAACATGCGGCTGCGCAGCGGCGAAATCATCGGCCTCGCGGGCCTCGTTGGCAGCGGCCGCAGCGCCCTGTTGCGCACCATCGCGGGCGTCCGCCCCGCCAGCACCGGCGAGGTCCGCCTCAATGGTACCCCGGTGCAGATCACATCCCCCGGGCAGGCCCGCCGCCTCGGCATCGGATATGTGCCAGAGGACCGCAAAGCAGAGGGGTTGGTCATGGGCTGGTCGCTGCTGCAAAACGCCTCGCTCTCCAAACTCGGCCAAAGCGGCCCCTTCGCCATGATCACCCGCGCCTTCGACCGCGCCGCCTATACCCATGGCGCCGAGGGGCTGGGGATCAAAACCCACACTCCCGAACAGGCGGTCAGCGAGCTGTCGGGCGGCAACCAGCAAAAGGTGGTCATCGCCCGCGAACTGGCCACCGGCCCGCGCCTGCTGCTGCTCGACGAGCCCACCCGCGGCGTCGATGTAGGCGCGAAAGAGGACATCTACGCCCAGATTTCCACGCTGGTTCAGGGCGGCATGGGCCTGATCATCGCCTCGTCCGAGCTTCAGGAACTGATGGGCGTTTGCGACCGCATCCTCGTGCTTTTCCAAGGCCGCATCGTGGCCGAGATCCCCGCCGCCGAGGCCACCGAACAAAGCCTCGCCTATTGGGCCTCGGGCGCACATGAAATCGCGGATACCGCGCCCCAGCCGGAGCAAATCTAATGACCGACACGTCCCTTCCAGCCACACCCACCGGCCCGCGCCTCGCAGAGCGCTTGCGCCGCCACATCGGCGTCGGCGCCGCGCTGGTGATCCTCATCGCCTACCTCTCGCTCACGCAAGACAACTTCCTGCGCTACTCCAACATCATGAATATCCTGCGCACCAATTCGGTGCTCTTTGTGGTCTCCACCGGGCTGACATTCGTCATCGTCAGCAGGGGGCTCGACCTCTCCGTCGGTTCCATGACCGCCCTCGGCGGGGTGCTTCTGGCGGCGCTGCTGAATGCGGGCATCCCCGCATGGCCCGCCATCGGCCTCACGGTGATGCTCTGCACCCTTCTGGGCGGTCTGATCAATGGCGGGCTGATCGCCTATGGCGGCTTCAACTTCTTCGTCGTCACGCTGGCCATGCTGCAACTGCTGCGCGGGGCGGCGCTGGTGATGTCCAACGGCATCCCCGAATCCACCTTCGGCTGGCCCGCGGTGCAATGGATCGGCGACGGCCAGATCGCGGGCTTCCCCGTGCCGGTCCTGATCGCCATCCTCACCGGCCTGATCGGTTATGCCGTCATGCGCTGGACCAAATTCGGCCGCAGCGTCTATGCCGTCGGCGGCAATGAAACGGCGGCGGGTCTGGCGGGCATCGACGTGCGCCGCGTGCGCTTTGCCGTCTATGCCATCGCCGCCCTCTGCGCCGGAATTGCCGCGGTGATGCTCACCGGCCGCCTGACCTCCTCGCAACCGGTCAGCGGCGCGGCAGGGCTCGAACTCTCCGCCGCTGCGGCGGTGCTCCTTGGCGGCGCCAGCTTTGCAGGCGGGGCAGGGACAGTGGCAGGCACCGCCATCGGCGTTCTGTTTCTGGCCGTCCTCGCCAACGGGATCACATTGGCCGGGGTGCCCAGCTACTGGCAGGGGATCGCAACCGGTCTGGTGCTGATCGCCGCCATCGCCCTCGACCGCCTCAGAAAGACCTAACCAACCCAAGGGCCGCAGAACCCCCTGCGCCGCCCCATGTCCAACAGGAGACCACCGATGAACACCACCCTGAAAACCCTCATGCTCGGCACCGCCGCCGCCCTGTCCCTCTCTGCCAATGCACAGGCACAGGATGCGCCCGTTGTCGGCATTCTGGGCGCCAACTACGCCATCGAATCCGCCCGCGCTCAGTACGAGGCCCTCGCCGCTGGCCTCAAGGAACAGGGCATCGAATTCCGCTTTCTCGACGCGCAGCTGGACATCAACCGTCAGGTCTCGCAGATCGACCAGTTCGTGAACGAGGGTGTCGATGCGATCGTCGTCAATGTCGCGGGCGACCCCAATGCGGTGCTCGGCCCGCTCAACCGCGCCGAGGAGGCCGGCGTCATGGTCTTCTCCATCGGCGCGACTCCGGGCTTCGAGGCCACACTGGTGCAGGCCGATCTGCCCTCCGAGGAACTCGGCCGCCTCTCGGGCGAATATATCTGCGCCGAAACCGGCGGCACCGGCCAGATCGCCATGATCGAGGCCATCGACATCCCCGTCCTCGCCGCCCGCTGGGACAGTTTCACCACCGCGATCGAGGCCAACTGCCCCGCGCTCGACATCGTCGCCCGCGAACGCGCCATCCCCGATGACGCCGCCACAGCCCGCCCCATCGCCGAAAATCTGCTCACCCGCTTCCCCGAGATCAAAGCGATCTGGACCATGGGCGACGGCCCGGCCCTTGGCGCGGCGCTGGCGGTGAAATCGGCAGGGCGCGACGTCATCGTCACCGGCCTGAATGGCGAGGAACAGGGCGCGCAGGGCGTGCAGCAAGGCGTGGTCGACGCCACATGGGATATGCTCCCGGTCCAGATCGGCTACCAGCTCTCGCAAAAAATCGCCGCCATCCTCAAAGGCGAGGCCGAGGCCCCGAGCGAGACCGAGGTCTTCACCGTCACCGACCTGCCGATCTGGTCCGCCGAAACCATCGCCGACTGGAAGGCCTACGACGACCGCATCGACTATCCGGGCATCCAGTAACCCACCTCGAACGATCACTGACACAGCAACGCAAAACAGGGCCACGCCATGAAAGCACTTCTCTTAACGGAAATCGGGCAACCGCAGGAAATCATCACCGATCTTGATCTTGACCTGCCCGAGGATCACGAGGTGCTGGTGCGCACTGTCGCCTGCGGGCTGTGTCACAGCGATCTGCACTTCCGGCAGGGGAAATGGACCAATTTCCCCCTGCCGCTTGTGCTGGGGCACGAGGTCTCCGGCGTGGTCGAAAAGGTCGGCTCGCAGGTGACATACCTCAAACCCGGCGACCATGTCGTCGGTTGCCTGACGCCCTTTTGCGGCGAATGCGACAACTGCCTGAAGGGCAAAATGTATATCTGCTCGGGCGAGGGGCTACAGCGCAAACACAGCAGCCGCCCCCGCCTGATGCGACAGGGCAAACCTGTCTCGCAATTCGTCAACCTCTCGGGCTTTTCCGAACAGATGCTGGTGCATGAACGCGCCCTTGTCCGCATCGACCCTGACTTCCCGATGGATATCGCCGCCGTCATGGGCTGCGCCGTGACAACGGGCATGGGGGCCGTCTTCAACACGGCAGAGGTCCGCCCCGGCGAAACCGTGGTGGTCTTCGGCTGCGGCGGCATAGGCCTCAACATCATTCAAGCGGCCCGCATCACCGGCGCAGGGCAGGTCATCGCCGTCGACCGCTCCGCGACCAAGGCCGAGGCCGCATTGGCCTACGGCGCCACCGATGTGGTCATCGCCGACGGGACAGAGGTGGATAAAGTCATGGAGATGACCAGCGGCGGCGTCGATCACGCCTTCGAGGCCGTCGGTATCAAAGCCACCGCCGAGGCTGCCTTCGCAACCCTCAAGGCGGGGGGCACGGCCACAATCGTCGGCCTTCTGCCGCAGGGCGACAAAATCTCCGTCGACTCCACGATGCTGACCTTCGATCGCAAACTGCAGGGCTCCAACATGGGCTCCAACCGCTTCCGCATCGACATCCCGCGCTACATGAAAATGTATGAGGCCGGGCAGCTGAAGCTCGACGAAATGGTCACCGCCCGCATCACATTGGACCAAGCCGACGAGGCCCTCGTCGCACTGGACCATTCCGACGGCATCACCCGATCGGTCGTAATGTTCGACTAACGCGCGCCTAGGTGCAGACCAAACAGGGCAGGGCGGCCGCGCTCAGAATTCCTGAGCGACGGCCGCCGTGATCCGCTGCGAGGCCTCGCGCACCAGCTCGATAATCGTGCCGCGCATCCGCGCATCAATCCGGTAGGTCGGCGCCGCCACCCCGATGGCGGCGGTGATCTCGCCGCCCCGCTGGATCGCCGCCGCGGTGCCCCAGATCCCCTCATCCACCTCGTCAAAGCTCTGGGTATATCCGGCGCTCCGCACCTTCTCGAGGTTCTCCGGCGTCAAAAGCGCACGGTTCTCCTCGCTCACCTCGGGCAAGACCCGCGCGAGGTAAGAGGTCCGCTCCTTGATCGGCATCCCCGAGAGTAAAACCCGCGCCAACGAACCACGATGCAGGGACATCGGCTGCCCACGCTCGAACTGCAATCGCACCGGCTGCAGGCTCTCGATCCGCTCGATGCAATAGACATGATCGCGCGTGCGCCCGGCAATCAGAACCGTCTCGTTCACCTCGTCTCGGATACGCCGCATCTCCGGCATCGCCGCCTCGATCAGAACAGAACGCCCCGCCCGCGCCGCCCGCGCCAGATGCACAACCTCCTCGGTCAACCGATAGCTGCTGTCACCGGCCCCCTCGATCAGACCCATATCCCGCAGAAACGCGAGATACCGATACAGCGTCGGCATGGAAATCTGATGCTTGGCCGCCAGTTCCTGCGCCGTCCACAGCGGCGCTTTCTCGGAATAGCTGAGAAGGATGTTGAATATCTTGCGGGCACTGGCCGTTCCGGCCGCTTTGGGGGCTCCCGTCATTGAATATCTCCTGCCCAATAGAACAAACCCGTCACTAGGCAACGGGCTTAATACCGCAGGCAGTGGCATTCAAGGGGCGGGGGCCGTTCCCCCGCCGCGCGGGGAGGAGGTTGCTTTACCCCGCCGCGCGGGGCAGGGCGGCGATATGGGCGCAAATCTCCGCCTCGCTCACCACATCGGCGTATTTGGCGTTCATATCAAACAGATTGGCCTCATGGGGCGCCTGATGGCGATCACCGCAGGCATCGGCCACAACCGTGGTGATAAACCCGTGCGACATCGCATCAACACAGCTCGCCCGCACACAGCCAGAGGTCGTTAGCCCGGTCAGGATCACATTGTCCACCCCCATGGCCGTCAACATCGGCGCAAGAGAGGTGCCGAAAAACGCCGAAGGATACTGTTTGGTAATCACGCTCTCATCCGGCTCCGGCGTCAGACCATCGGCAAAGCGCGCCGTGCTGCGCCCTTTGACAAAGGCCTCCAGCGGCGCGGCCTTCTCCCAAAACCGCCCCCCCGTCAGGCCCCGCCCATCGGGATAGCTCACCTCGGTCAGGATCACAGGCACCCCCGCCGCCCGCGCCGCCGCCCGCACCCGCAGGGCCGAGGCCAGGGCGCTCTCGCATCCCGCGCCGCCAAACAGCGCGCAGGCGGGGTCAAAATAGGCCTCGGCAAAATCCACCATCACAAGGGCAGGGCGCCGGCCAAAGCCCGCCTTGCGGTCATAAACTCCGGCGTAATTGTCATCGCGCGTATCGGTCATAAAACCCCCGTTCACTCGGTTTCGGCAAAACGTTTCTCAAAGGCGTGGATTTCGTCAAACCCCATCAGGGCGTTGAAATCGGCAAAGGGATGCAGGGCAACGGCCCCCGTGGTCTCGCCATGCTCGGCAAGGTCGCGAAAGGCCGCATCCATCGCCGCCCCGGCGGACAAGAAACCAACCCCGGGATGGATCGCAATCCGAAAGCCCAGCTCTTCCAACCGCGCCTTGGGCCGAATGGGCGTGCTGCCCCCCGGCATCATATTCACCATCACAGGCGCCTCGATCTCGGCGGCAATCCGCGCCATCTCGGCGTCATCCTCAGGGCTCTCGACAAAGACAACATCCGCCCCCGCCTTGGCAAAGGCACGGCCCCGCGCAATGGCATCGTCCAGCCCGTTGCAGCCCCGCGCATCGGTGCGCGCAATAACCAGAAAATCATCAGACCGGCGACTGTCCACAGCCACCTCGATCTTGCGCAGCATATCCTTGGTGGGAATAACCCGCCGCCCCGGCGTATGGCCGCATTTCTTGGGAAACTCCTGATCCTCGATCTGGATCGCGGCCACCCCGGCATCCTCATACCCGCGCACCGTATGGCGCACATTCAAAAGCCCACCAAACCCCGTATCCGCATCGGCAATCAGGGGCGTGCGCGTGCGCGCCGAAATCTGCGCCGCCCGCCCCAGCATATCCGAATAGGTCGTCAGCCCCGCATCCGGCAGCCCCATATGAGAGGCCGCAATCCCGTAGCCGGTCATGAAAATCGCAGGAAACCCGAGCCGGTCCGCCATAAGTGCCGAGATCAGGTCAAATACCCCCGGCACGACCAAAAACGAGCCGCTCTCAATGGCGCCCCGCAGGCTGGATTGACCCATGATTATCTCCCTATCTCGACATTAGGATACAATTGTGCTCCAAAATATGGTGGTCGGCCGACCGTGAGTGGTGGCATGTCAGGGCTGTGCGAGTGTCCCTTCATGCTGATTCAGATTTATTTTATCTAAATCCCCCTGTCCAGAGCCTTCCCCGCAAAAATCCACCTCACCCCGATTTTGGTATACATTTATCCAAAATTGCCACAATCCGCAGCACTCTACAAAAGCCCCCCACATTTACCCGCCGCCAAAGAGGCCCTATATCACGCCCACAATCCCGCCGCCCCGCAGCAAGAGTACCCAGACCCCCATGACCAGCCCCGCCCAAACCGAGGCCTGCCAAGCCGCCCGCCTCTCCGTCGCCCCGATGATGGACTGGACAGACCGCCACTGCCGGAGCTTCCACCGGCTGATGTCGCGGCGCGCGCTGCTCTATACGGAAATGGTCACCTCTGCTGCCCTGATCCGCGGCGATGCACGCCACCTGCTGGAATTCAACGCCGCCGAACACCCCGTGGCCCTGCAACTGGGCGGCTCCGATCCCGCCGAACTGGCGCAGGCCGCCAAACTGGGCGAGGGGGAAGGCTACGACGAGATCAATCTCAACTGCGGCTGCCCCTCCGACCGTGTCCAATCGGGTAGCTTCGGCGCGGTCCTGATGGAATCCCCCGCGCTGGTGGCCGAGGCCTGCGCCGAAATGATCGCGGCCACGAAACTGCCCGTCACCGTCAAATGCCGCATCGGCGTCGATGATCAGGTGCCAGAGGAAATCCTGCCGAATTTCCTCATCCAGATCGCAGAGGCCGGCGTCCAACGCGTGACGATCCACGCCCGCAAAGCATGGCTTCAAGGGCTCAGCCCCAAGGAAAACCGCGACATCCCGCCGCTCGACTACCCGCTGGTCCACGCGATGAAATCGGCCTTCCCCAAGATGCACATCTCCATCAACGGCGGCGTCACAACGCTGGAGGAGGCCGAAGGCCACCTGACCCAAGGCCTCGACGGCGTGATGATCGGCCGCGCCGCCTACCACGATCCCGCCAGCGTGCTGATGCGGGCCGACAGCCGCATCTTCGGCGCCGAAGACCCCATGACAACCCCGGCCGAGGTCGTCGAGGCGATGAAACCCTATATCGCCAATCACCTCGCCGCAGGAGGCCGCCTGCACCAGATCACACGCCATATGCTCGGCCTCTTCACCGGCCAGCCCGGCGCCCGCGCATGGCGCCGCATCCTCAGCACCGAAGGCACCGGCCCCAACGCGGGGCTAGAGGCTCTGGATGCCGCCCTCGCACCCCTCCGCGCCGCCTAAAGCAGCCCGAAATCCACCTGAGGTTCACGCCCTAACCGCTTCTTATTGGATCAAAATATCCCCGCCGGAGGCTCCCGAACCAGCCCCCCGCGCAGGCGCCGGAAAGAACGCTACTCCGCTCCGCCCAAGCGCGCCGCCCGGCCGCCGCGCCGCTTCTTCAACCGGCCCGCCCGCGAGGGCAGCTCCGCCATCACAGCCCGCCGCTCCTCGGGGCTCATCCGCCCCCAAGCGCCGATCTCCTCGATCGAGCGCAAACAGCCGGTGCAAATCCGCTCCGCCGGATGCACCACGCAGATATTCACACAGGGGCTCTCCACCTCGTCGCGCTTCCAGACGTCATCGCTCATTGGGAGGCCCTCACAAAGGCCAGCCTGTCCAAAGCGCCCTGCAGGATATACCCCGCCGCCACATGATCAATCACCTCGGCCCGCCTCTTGCGCGAGGTGTCGGCCTCCAACAGCGCCCGCTCGGCGGCCACGGTCGACAGGCGCTCGTCCCAGAAACCAATCGGTATCTCGGTCAGCTTCTCCAAGTTGCGCGCAAAGGCCCGCGTCGATTGCACCCGCGGCCCCTTGCTCCCGTCCATATTCAACGGCAGGCCAAGGATCATCCCGCTGATCCCGCGCTTCTCGGCAATCTCCAACAGGGCGGCGGCATCCACACCGAATTTCTTGCGCCGCACGGTCTCCAAAGGCGTCGCCACACTGCGCAGCCCGTCCGACACCGCAACCCCGATGGTCTTGGTCCCGAAATCAAGGCCCATAAGCGGCCCGCGCACCGGAAAGCCCTCACCGCAAATATCATCCACAATCATTCCGCAATCCTCGCCGCCTGCGCCGCCGACAAAAGCATAACCCCGGCGGCGCTGTCGCCCTCAAAAACGACCAATGCCTCCTCATAAACCACACGCGCCTGATCATGGCGCCCCAGAACCGCAAGGCTGCGGATCAGCCGCGCCCAATCGGCGGGCGGGCCGCCCTCATCGGCCAGACGCTCCGACAGGCTGCTGACCATACCCTCGATCATCTCCATCCGCTCGCCCGCGCTCATCTCGCCCGCGGCCTCCACATCGGCGGCGCTGGGGCCGGGGGCGCTGCCAAGCGGCGGCAATTCGTAATCCACACCGGCGCGAATGGCCTGCTCCATGATCTGTCCCCGGATCGGCGGCACCCAAGCGGCCTCGGGGTCGCTCTCCGCCAGCAAGCGCGCCCAGATGTTGAACGCCAGATCATGCCGCCCGATCTGCGCATTCATCAACCCGATGTAATAGCGCGCCGTGGGGTGGGCGGGCTCCTTGGCCAGAATGGCATTCACCACGGCCTCGGCCTCGGGCGAGACATAGCCCCCCGCCGCCAGAACCATCAGGTCCGCCAAACCGGCCAGCTCAACCGTGCTCACATCCTCCCCGCGCAGCTGCACCAACTGCGCCTGCGCGGCGGCAGAGGCCGCAAAATCCCCAAGCTGCGCCTCATACTGCGCCAGCAACTCAAGGCCGCGAGGGTTCTCGGGGTTCTCGACAACCGCCTGCCGCAACTGGGCAATCAGGTCCAGAACCTCGGGGTCAATCCCCTCGGGCACAGGGGCAGGGGGCATGCCCGCCTCCGCCGCGGCCTGCCCGGGCCGCTCGGTGCGGGCCTGCTCGCTCGCCGCATGGCGCAGCTTCAGCGGCAAATCGGGGTAACCCGGGGCCCCAAGGCCCCAATACAGCGCAAACGAACTGCACAGCACGAGGGCAAAAGCCGCCAGAGCCGCCCCGCGGCTCTGGCGGCCCCGCGCGGGCGCGCCGCCCTGCGGCGCGCCCGCGCTTGCCTCCGTGGCCCGGCGGTCTGCTTCCAGCAGCCGCCTTTCGATCTCAAGACGCAGCCGCGCGGCCTCCTCCTCGGTGACGATCCCGCGCTCCAGATCCCGCGCAACGGCGTCGAGCTGATCGCGGTAGACCGCGATATCCGCCGCCCCGGCCTGCGTGCTTTCCGCCCCGCGCCACAGGGGCGCCAGAACGGCCGAACACACCGCAAGGCAAATCAATCCAGCGATCACCCAAAAAATCATTCCACTGCGCCCCGTTTCTGATCCATCCCCCCGACATAAGCCCGCACAGACCCATGGGCCAGCCCCCATTGGATCACGCCTGCGTCGTTTCCGGCGGTCTTAACGTCGCAGGGCCGCGTGGGCGGCTTTGCATTTGCCGCCATACGGGTTTTATATCGACCGGAAACACCACCCAATACCGCCACAGGAACACCGCCCATGCGCCGCTACTCTGCCTTTGCCATCGCCAAAGAGGCCCTCCGTCACAACACCGGTTGGCAAAAGGCATGGCGCTCCCCCGCGCCGCGCAAGAAATACGACGTGGTGATCGTCGGGGCAGGGGGCCACGGCCTCGCCACGGCCTACCACCTTGGCAAGAACCACGGCATCACCAATGTCGCGGTGGTGGAAAAGGGCTGGCTCGGCGGCGGCAACACCGGCCGCAACACCACCATCATCCGCTCCAACTACCTGCAGGACCCCTCCGCCGCGATCTACGAAAAGGCCCGCAGCCTCTACGAGACCATGAGCCAGGACCTCAACTACAACGTCATGTTCTCGCCCCGCGGCGTCATCATGCTGGCCCAGACCCACCACGAGGTCCGCGGCTACCAACGCACCGCCCATGCCAATGCCCTCCAAGGGGTGGACACCCGCTGGATCTCCCCGGCAGAGGTCAAGAAACTGGTGCCCATCATCAACCTCGATGGCCCGCGCTACCCCGTCCTCGGCGGCCTCTGGCAGGCCCGCGGCGGCACCGCCCGCCATGACGCCGTGGCCTGGGGCTATGCCCGCGCCTGCTCGGCCATGGGCATGGACATCATCCAGCAATGCGAAGTCACCGGCATCGACAGCGCAGAGGGCAAGGTCACCGGCGTGCAAACCACCAAGGGCCAGATCGCCTGCGACAAGCTCGCCATGGTCGTCGCCGGGAACTCCGGCCTGCTGGCCGAAATGGCCGGCTTCCGCCTGCCGCTCGAAACCGTGCCCCTGCAGGCGCTGGTGTCAGAGCCGATCAAACCCTGCATGGATGTGGTCGTCATGGCCAATACGGTCCACGGCT
Source organism: Harenicola maris (assembly GCA_018524345.1). Lineage (GTDB taxonomy): Bacteria > Pseudomonadota > Alphaproteobacteria > Rhodobacterales > Rhodobacteraceae > Harenicola > Harenicola maris. Next base: position 1,509,094 of record JADQAZ010000001.1, on the reverse strand, counting down.
ACATGAGCCAGTCCGACAAGGGCGAAATGGTCATCGGCGGCGGCACAGACGGGCACAACGGCTACACCCAGCGCGGCTCCTTCCACCACGTCGAGGAAACCGTGCGCGCGCTGGTCGAAACCTTCCCGATGATTTCGCGGCTCAAAATGCTGCGCCAATGGGGCGGCAATGTGGATGTCACGGGCGACCGCTCCCCGATCCTGTCCAAAACCCCGCTCGGCAACTGCTTTATCAACTGCGGCTGGGGCACCGGCGGCTTCAAGGCGATCCCCGGCTCCGGCTGGGCCATGGCCGAACTGGTTGCAAAGGGGGAACCCGGCCCGCTCACCGCCGAATTCGGCCTGAACCGCTTCCGCGAAGGCCGCTTCATCGACGAAAGCGTCGCCGCCGGCGTGGCGCACTAATGGAAATAGTCTTCACTTTCCTCGCCACTTGAAAAGAGTTCCTCCTCAATCTCGCCCATCTGTTGCTTGGTCGTTTGCAACCGAATGCTACCCTCGCGAAAGCGTTCCTGTGCGGCCTGTCTATTCTCCGTTGCCTCTTTGAGCAGGCGACCAGCCCATGCCTCGGTCTTCAAGGTGGCTTGATACGTCTGCTCCATAAAATCGACCTCGGCTTTCTGTTGATCCCTCTGTTCCAACAGTTGCGCCAACTCGTAGTGCAGCGAGAAATGGTAGTTGTTCATGTCTTTGCCTCTCTTCCGCTCTTTAAATGCCGAGGTAATTTACGGATTTTGACGGTATGTGGCAAAATGTATAAGCCTGTGGGCAGGCTTGGGGCTAAAGGGAAGGTAAGCCATTCTTAGGTTCTTTTGGACGTGGTGGCGGTTTCGGAAATTCCCAGCCACCTAGGCCCCATCCCGCCGGTCACAAAAAGTGACCCTTGACCGGCAACAAAAGGCGCAAACACCCCCCGCACTCCGGCCAGAGCCCGCCCAAAACAGGCGGGCAGGGCGCATTCCTCCCAACTCCCCCATATCCATGATCTCTTGCCCCCTCACGCAACCCACGACAGGAGAGCAAGAGATGTCAGACTTTTCCAAGTCCGCGCCTGACCGCGGCTCCAAATCCGCAGGCGGCTGGCTGCTGATCGCCATCGCGGCCATCATCGTCCTCACTATCGCCTTCATGGCCTTCGGCAGGGGCCCGGCAGAGGCCCCAACCGGCGCAACAATCACACCAGAGGCCCCGGCCATCACCGAGGGCACAGCAGGCGAGCCCCCCATCGCCCCCTCCGAATAACCCGGCCCCCGCGCCGTCCCACACAGACGGGCGGCGCGGCACCACCGGAACCATTTGCCCGCCCGAACGTTGTCCCTGTGATCGCAATTCGCAGAAAGGACAGCCCATGGCCCATATCGACGCCCATGACGAACACCCCGCCCACCCGGACGACCCGAACCTCGCAGGCATCTCCCCCACAGTCCGCCGCCGCCGAAACTCAGGCACCGCACTGCTCGTCGGCCTGCTGGCCGTGATCATCGCCGCGCTGATCTGGTTCCTCTCCATCGCCGATGACGCACCAGAGGATGACGCAACACCGCCCCTCGAAGTCACCCCGGCCATCACCCCCGCCACCAACTAACGCCGCAAAGGGCGGGGCCACCAAACCGCCAAACGGCAAAATCCGGCCCCGCCCTCCCCAAAGCCGCCATTCCCCGCTACCCTGACCCAACCACCACCAAGGAAGCGAAACAATGGCATATGACGCAGGCATGGCCGAAACCATGCGCGAGGATATCGGCGAGCAAATCGGCCTCAGCACCCGCAAAATGTTCGGCGGGCTCTGCTTTATGCTGCGCGGCCACATGCTCTGCGGGGTGCTCAAAACCGGCGCCATGTATCGCATCGGCAAGGACCGCCACGCCAAGGCCCTCGCCCTGCCGGGCACCCGCCCCATGGCCTTCACCGGCCGCCTCATGGGCGGCTTCGTCGAACTGCCCGCCGATGACTTCGCCGATGACGAGATCCGCCAAGCCCTCACCATGCTCTGCTTCGAAAACGTCCAAAGCCTCCCCGAACGCGGCTAACCCAAAACACACCCCGCGCTTCTTATTGGCCCAAATATCCCGGGGGGAAGGTCGCAGGCCGGGGGGCAGCGCCCCCAAGAAACGCCGCACCCCAAAACCCCGCCAACCCCATGGTCCATTCCCGCCAGCCAAAACCATTCCTGCGACCCAAAGCCGCTTTTCGCCGCAAAATGACGCTTATACACTGGCCCTCGAACCACCTTCCTTTAAGGATGGCTTGCGTGCGTATCTCAAAGGGCCCCCTATGCTTATTCTGACCTGTCCCAACTGCGGCATCGCCTGCGATGAAACAGAGCTGACCCCCGGCGGCGTCGCTCACCTCGAACGCTCCGGCCCCGGCGCCTCGGACGCAGAGTTCGAAGACTACCTCTTCATGCGCAGCAACCCCAAAGGCGTCCACTTCGAACGCTGGCGCCACAGCTCTGGCTGCGGAAAATGGTTCCACGCCGCCCGCGACACCGCCACAATGCAGGTCTTCGCCACCTATAGCGCACAGGTCACCGGCCCCACGGCAGAGGTTCTTACCGCGATCCGCGCCAAATACCCCGATTACACATTGCCCGAGGGCCTGAAGGAGGCCAGACCATGAGCCAACGCCTCGCCACAGGCGGCCGCCTGATCGACCGCAGCCAGCCCCGCAGCTTCACCTTCAATGGCAAAACCCTACAGGGCTACGCCGGCGATACCCTCGCCTCCGCGCTTCTGGGCGCAGACCAGATGCTCGTCGGGCGCAGCTTCAAATACCACCGCCCCCGCGGCGTGGTCGCCTCGGGGGCCGAGGAACCCAACGCCCTGATGAACATGGGCGAGGGCGAGTTGTTTGAGCCCAACCAACGCGCCACCACAACCGAACTCTTCGAGGGGCTCATCGCCCGCAGCCAGAACCACTGGCCCAGCCTCGACTATGACATCGGCGCCCTGAACCAACTCGCCGCGCCGTTCTTCTCGGCGGGCTTCTACTACAAAACCTTCATCCACCCACGTGCGGCATGGAAACACCTGTTCGAGCCCTTCATCCGCAAATCCGCTGGCCTCGGTCAGGCCCCCAAGGGCGCGGACGGCGACATCTACGAACATTACTACGCCCATGTGGACGTGCTGGTCATCGGCGGCGGTATCGCAGGCCTGCGGGCCGCCCATGCCGCCGCCAGTGCCGGAGCGCGCGTTCTGGTCATAGAGCAATCTGCAACCTGGGGTGGCCGCGCGCCGGTCGACGATGATTTCGCAAGCGAAATCAATGCGCTAGTTGCGGAACTTGCCGCGATGGATGACGTGCAAATGCGCCTGCGTCTGATGGGGGCCGGCGTCTATGACCACGGCTTCGTCACGGGGTATGAGCGACTGCGCGATCATGCCCCCAAACCCGGCGCGCCGCGGCACCGGTTGTGGAAAATCCGCGCGCAGCAGGTCGTCTCCTGCACCGGCGCAATCGAACGCCCGCTCAGCTTTGCCGGCAATGACCGCCCCGGCGTCATGCTCGCCTCTGCCATGCGCGACTATGTGGTGAACCACGCCGTCGCCCCGGGCCAGCGCACGGTGCTTGTCACCAACAACGACGATGGCTACCGCACCGTGCTCTGCCTGCTGGACCACGGGCTCGAGGTCCCCCTCGTGATCGACGCCCGCCGCAACCCCGAGGGCACCCTCGCGGCCAAGGCCCGCGCCCGCGGCGTCACCATCCGCGACGGCTATGCCGCCGCCGGTGTGCGCGGCACCAAACGGGTCACCGGCATCGAAATCTGCCCGATCGAGGGCTCCGGCGGCGCGGTGGATACGGTGGAATGCGACGCCGTGGCCATGTCCGGCGGCTGGTCCCCCGTGGTGCATTTCTACTCCCACTGCGGCGGCAAACTGCTCTGGGATGAGGCAGGGGCCTTCTTCTACCCCGACGCCGCGAAGCCGCCCCTGAACCAAAGCGGCGCAGGCTTCGTGCGCTGCGGCGGCGCGGCCAATGGCGCCCTGCAGGGCGCAGAGGCGGCGCAATGCGGCGGGCAGGCGGGGGCCGAAGCCGCCCGCGCCCTCGGCCTCACCGCGCCCGTTCCCAGCGGCCCCGCGCCCGAACCGCAGGCAGAGGCCCCCCTCATGCCGGTCTGGGTCATGCCCCTCAACGCCGATTACCACCGCCGCTCGCACACATGGCTCGACTTCCAGAACGATGTGAAACTCTCCGACGTGCAACTCGCCGCCCGCGAGGGCTATGAAAGCGTCGAACACACCAAACGCTACACCACTCTCGGCATGGCGACGGATCAAGGAAAGCTTAGCAATATCAACGGGCTCGCCGTGCTTTCTGATGCACTGGATGCAAGCATCCCGCAGGTCGGCACCACCACCTTCCGCCCGCCCTATACGCCGATCTCCTTGGGCTCCATCGCAGGCGAGGCGCGCGGCGATACCTTCCAGCCCCTGCGCCGCACCCCGATGCATGACTGGCACGAGGCCAATGGCGTCCACTGGGAACCGGTCGGCCACTGGCGCCGCCCATACGCCTATCCGCGCAGCGGCGAAACCGTCGAACAGGCGGTCCACCGTGAAGTGAAGAACACTCGCGAAGCCCTCGGTTTGCTTGACGCTTCCACCCTTGGCAAAATCCTTGTCACCGGGCCGGACGCGGGCAAGTTCCTCGACATGCTCTACACCAATATGATGAGCTCCCTGAAACCTGGGCGCTGCCGCTACGGGCTGATGTGCAACGAAAACGGCTTCTTGATGGATGACGGCGTCGTGGCCCGTCTGGATGAGAACAGCTTCCTCGTCCACACGACATCGGGCGGCGCGGAGCACATCCACGCCCATATGGAGGACTGGCTGCAATGCGAATGGTGGGACTGGCAGGTCCACACAGTCAACCTCACCGAAGAATACGCCCAGATCGCCGTGGTCGGCCCCCATGCCCGCAAACTGCTGGAGAAACTCGGCGGCATGGATTTCAGCGCCGAAAACCTGCCCTTCATGGGCTGGGCAGAGGGGCAGATCGGCGGCTTTGACACCCGCGTCTTCCGCATCAGCTTCTCGGGCGAGCTCAGCTTTGAAGTCGCCGTTCCCGCGGCCCAAGGCGCGGCCTTCTGGGACCGGCTGGTGAAAGAGGGCGCAGACCTCGGCCTCATGCCCTACGGCACAGAGGCCCTGCATATCCTGCGGGCCGAAAAGGGTTTTATCATGATCGGGGATGAAACCGACGGCACCGTGATCCCGCAGGACCTCGGGCTGCACTGGGCGATCTCGAAAAAGAAAACCGACTACCTTGGCAAACGCGCACAGGAACGGCCCCATATGACCGATCCCGCCCGCTGGAAACTCGTCGGGCTGGAAACCATCTCCGGCGCGGTGCTGCCGGACGGAGCCTATGCCACGGCGCCGGGCTATAACGCCAATGACCAACGCAACACCCAAGGGCGCGTCACCTCAACCTATTACTCCCCGACGCTTGAACGCGGCATCGCCATGGGCCTTGTCCTGAACGGGCCGGACAGAATGGGCGAGGTCCTCAACTTCCCCGGCACCAATGGCCAGATCTACCGCGCCCGGATCGTCGATCCGGTGTTTTATGACAAAGAGGGGGCAAAGCAGAATGTCTAACCCGATGACAATGACCAACAGCCCCCTCGGCGGGCAAAGCTTCAAAGGCCTCGCCCAGATCACCGAGGCCCCGCTCACCGGCATGATCACCCTGCGCGGCGACCTTTCGGCAGGCTGGATGGCGGATGCGGTCAAACAGGCCACAGGCGCCCTAATCCCGCAGCAACGCATGATCACCTCCGGCACCGGCGCCAGCGCCGCCTGGATGTCGCCCGACGAATTGCTGCTCCTTGTGGATTACAAAGCCGCCGAGGGGATCACAAAAGGCCTGAACACAGCCACCGCAGGGCAGTTCTGCACCGCGGCCAATGTCTCCAACGCAAGGGTGCTGATCGACATCAAAGGGCAGGGGGCGCGCAGCGTTCTGGGCAAACTCACCCCCGCAGACCTACGACCCGAAAGCCTCGCCCCCATGGAAATGCGCCGCTCTCGCATCGCGCAGGTGCCTGCGGCCTTCTGGCTGGCAGGAGAGGACCACTTCCGCCTCATCGCCTTCCGCTCCGTCGCGCAATACGCCTTCGATATCCTAAAGTCAGCCGCACACCCGGCCGCCGCGGTCTAGCGCCAAATCCTTCCAAGGATTTGGAACAGACTTTTGGAAAAGTCTGCCCACCGCCCGTGGCACCCTCTTATGCCGCTGCGGCCTCGATCTCTGCCGCGGGGCGGCAGGTCTCCACCCAGGAGCTGTCCTCGGCATAGCCCAGCGTCTTGAGCGCGTCGGCATAGCGCTCCGCATAGATTTCTGCGATTTCCCGCGGCATCTTGCGCACCCACTGCGCCTTGGCGCCCGAATTCACATGTAGGTTCACACGGTCCGAGCGGTCATCGTCCTTCTTGAGGCCGCCGAAGAGGCTAAGGTCCCAATAGCTCTGCACCGCGCGGTCAATATCCAGCCCCTCGATCGCAAAGCCTTCCAGAATACCGCGAAACATCGCGCAATCGGTGTCCTCGATCAGGTCCTCATATTTGATATCGGCGGCGCCCTCATGGCCGTAGGGCCATTTCAACATCTGCTCGAGGGTCTCGTGATGCTTGTTCTCCATCTCGAAGATCAGCCGCTCGTGATCCGTCTCCAGCGCGTTGATATATTTCTGATAGGTCATCCCGCCCCATTCGGGGTTCGGGATCCGCAGGAATTTCTCGTTCGCCAGCGGCGCCACCCGGTGATAGCGCATGCCCGACAGCAGCACATCGCGCGGATCACGGATGATATGGATAAACCGCGCCTCGGGCATATTCATCAACCGCCGCGGAAAGCTCGACGACCAGTTGACGCAGATCTGCGGCCCGCTCTCTGGCAGGTCGGCCAGCCGTTTGGGCCGATAGACCTGCATAAAGGGAATTTCCTGATCATTCGAAATCGCCCGCCAGACCTTGCGCATCCAGATGGTGCCGGTCTTGTGGTGGGTGCCGATGCAGATAAATCGCGCAGTCGTCATTCCTTGGCCTCTTCGTAAACGCCGGTTTCCACGAAAACCCTAAGCTTTTCGTCCTGCATTTGATAGTCTATCGCGCGCCGGCAGGTTTCCAACGAGGCCCGATAGAGCGCCGCAAGATCGCCGTCGCGCAGCAATTCCTCAACCCCCGGCCGAACAAGCTCCGACCGGATGCTCGCATCCTCATTGGCATTGATGTCGTATTTGTCCCAATAGCCCATGTCGATCCGGCCCTTGTTCTTTGAATTGGCCGTCCCGCGCAGGCGCTTGAGCAGAAACTCCTCGCGGCTCTTGATCGCATAGTGGTTCACCTGAGCGAACTTATAGCCCAGCGTACCCTTGCCAAAGCGCCAGCCCTTATGCAGCACCCGCTCGCCCATATCCTCGCCCGAGCCATTGACCCAATGGGCCATATCGGGCGTGATCTCGACGTTTTTCATGAACTTGGGCCGGTGCACGCCAAAGAAACCGAACTTCTGCGGCCGGAACAGGGTTTTGAACCCCCAGACCATGCCGTTTTCCGGCTCGTCAAAGGTGGAACCCTTGGTAAAGCGCTCCGTCACCGGCTCGCTCCCCATATGCGCCTGACCGCAGGAGCCCATAAGCCGCCAGCAGACAGAAATCGCATCGGATTTTTCGGGGCAAGCCTCGATCAGCGCATCCACCGTCCGGTCCCCGACATGAACATTCAGGAACTCGTCCGCGTCCAAAATCATCACCCAGTCCTGCTCGCGCACATAGTCCATCGCATTGGCGCGGCTATAGGCGGCGCGCTGCGGGTCCATCCGCGGCCCCAGCGGGTTGTCGAAATGCCGGATCACACCCATCTGGTCCAACCGGTTGAGGATAAGGTTCGACCCGTCGCTGCAATCGTTTGAAAAGATAATGAAATCATCAAACCCGATGGCGCGGTGATAGGCCACCCATTCCAGAATATAGGGGCCTTCGTTCTTCATCGTCGATACGATGATCTTGCGGCGGGTCTGGGCCATCATCTTCCCTTCAGGTGCGCCCTGTCGGGGGCTGGTCTTTTTTTTTATCGGCGCGGGTTGCGGGGCCGATGTGGTTTTCTTTGCGGGGTTCGGCGCGGCCAGAATGCGCACGCTGCGCCGCGGCTTGGCGGCGGGGGCAGGGGCCATAGGTTCGGGCGCCACAGGGGCGGGTGCAACCGGCGCCTCCGCCGCTTCCTTGCGCGCCTTGACCTGCGCCATATGCACAATCGCCTGCGTCGCCGTCACCGGCGTCGCCACGGGCGGCGCCTCCGCCTTCGGCGCAACCGCCGCGCGGGCGGCCTCCATCGCGCGGTCGGCCTCGGCCAAGGCCGCGGCATCCACATCCTCGGCCGCCTCGGCCGAGGTCGGCCTGTCCTGCGCCACCTCGCGTCCTTCGGCCGCCGCACGCAGGGCCTCGCGGGTCTCCGACTTGCGGGCCGTCTGGCTGTTGGCGATCATCTTTGCAATCACCTTGGGCGGCACGCCAGAGGCCAGCATTTCTGCCACCTTCTCCTGCCAGATCTTCGGCAAATGCTGGGTGAACAGGATCTCGTCCAGCCGGTCAATCGGCGTCTCGCCCGCTTTCTTCAGCTCGGCCACCCAATGCTCGTATTCACCGGTAGAATGCAAAATCTCCACACGCTTGGCATGAAAGGCGAGGGCCTCCTCATAAAGCCCGCGCAGCACATCATCCTCAAGCATCCGGTCCATGAGGGCACGGGTGCCCGCCGCATGGCGCAGCACATTGTCCTGCTCGGTTTCGTTGCGGTCAAACAGGGCGAAATAGGCGGCGTCATATTTGCCCGCCTTGTTGTTCACATTGCCCCGCACACGGCGCAGCAGATAGGCCTCGTATGATTTGACGCCATAGTGGTTCAGCTCCACCAGATCATAGCCCAGCGTCGGCTTGGTCGAGCGCCAGCCCGACAGGTTGAAATCCGTCGGCATCGGCTTGCCCGAGCCGTTGATCCATTTCTGCGCGAGCATCTGCTTGGCCATGGCAGGGTCCTGCTTGGCCTTGCGGATATGGGGGCGGTGGATGCCGAATTTCATATTCTCATAGGGTTTGAACAGGGTCTTCACCCCCCAACCCTTGCGAAAGGCATCCGGCGCGCCGCGGGTATAGCTTTCGATCACCATGCCCGGGTTCCATGTCGTCACCTCGTTAGAGCCAAAGAACCGCCATGTGATCGCCACCGCATTGGTGTCCTCGGGCACCGCCGCCACCAGATCGGAAATCTTGCCCTCGCCGCATTTGATGGACACAAATTCATCGGCGTCCATGGTCAGGACCCACTCGGTGTTCAGCACCTGATCATTCTTGCCCGCCAGCGCCAGCGCATTGGGCTGCGGCTTCTTGCCCTCGGGCACCTCGTTCTCGAAATGATGGCAATACCCCAGTTCCTGCAGACGCATCAGCATCCTGTCGGTGCCATCGGTGCAGTTGTTGGTATAGACACAGATATTATCGAAACCGATGTGATTGTGATAGGCGACCCACTCGATCAGGCAGTGCCCCTCATCCTTCATCATCGACAGAATCGTGTATTTGGCTTTTTCGCTCATCGCGCCTGAATGCTCCGCCGCCTGCGCCCGGCCATACCGGGGCGGGTCTTGTTTTCTGCTCTGTTAACCCTTTGTTGCGCAACTGATGCCGCGCCCGCAAGGGGAGGGTGCAGCTTCTTTCTCCCCGTAGAATGCACTGCGCCCTTTGTGTCGCAACAATAGACAATATGACGTTAATGTCACCCAAACCCTGATGACTGTCGCAAAAAGCGAAACAATTTCGCAACCCGCCCCGGCACCAAGCCCCTGATATAGAGGCCAAAAGTAAATCTTTCCCCAATTCCCCCTGCCCAAAAGGACAAGTCGCAGATAGGCTTGCAAAGGATTACCACTGGGGAAATTTTATGGTTAATGGCGCCAGTGCCAAAGCATCCGCAGATTTAAAGGCACCCGCATAACCGCTGCTTTGATCCCTTGGGGGGATATTATGACCAAAGGTATTTTCACCGCCTGCGCCATCGCGGCGCTCTCAACTATCCTTCACGCCGCTCCGGCTCTGGCCGCGCCCGATGTCTATGTCTGCACCCTGCAGGCCAAGGACAACGCTTGGGTGGCGGAAAACATCGTGATCTCGCATGACGCCGCCGCAGGCCGCGTGCGCATCAATGACCCCCTGATCCAGAGCATCAACGGCCGCGCCGTAGACGGCGAGGTGCGGCAAAACACCAACCGGCGCCTGACACTGGGCTGGGACCTGCGCGATGTAGAGGTCGGCTCCCAACGCGTTGCCCGCTTTGCCTACCGGCTGACCCTCTATCGCGGCACCGGCAAGGCGGTGGTCACGGCCAAACCGCTGGGCTTCTCCAATACCTTTCTGGGCCGCGGCACCTGCGCCAAACAGGGGGCATAGCCGCCGAGCCTTCCCCGAGTGCAGGGTTTCTCCTTGACCGCGCGGCACGCACGGCACAGATAACAGGGGAACCATTCATCTATCCAACAAAGGGGTAAACTCCATGGCTTTCGAACTTCCCGCACTTCCCTATGCCCACGACGCACTGGCCGACGCTGGCATGTCCAAGGAAACACTGGAATACCACCACGACCTGCACCACAACGCCTATGTCACCAATGGCAACAAGGCGATCGAAGGCACAGAGTGGGAGGGCAAATCCCTCGAAGAGATTATCGTAGGCACCTACGACAAATCCGCCGTGGCCCAGAACGGTATCTTCAACAACATCTCGCAGCTGTGGAACCACAACCAGTTCTGGGAAATGATGGGCCCCGGCAAATCCGCCATGCCTTCCGAGCTGGAAGCGGCGCTGAAAGACAGCTTTGGCTCCGTTGACGAATTCAAATCCCAGTTCTCCGCCGCAGGCGCGGGCCAGTTTGGCTCCGGCTGGTGCTGGCTGGTGAAAAACGCCGACGGCGGCCTTGCGGTCACCAAAACCGAAAACGGCGTCAACCCGCTCTGCTTCGGCCAAACAGCCCTTCTGGGCTGCGACGTCTGGGAGCATTCCTACTACATCGACTTCCGCAACGCGCGTCCCAAGTATCTGACCAACTTCCTCGACAATCTGGTCAACTGGGAAAACGTCGCCTCCCGCATGTAAGGGCAGGGCGCTTGACCGCAACCATACTTATCGGGCTGGGGGCTTTGCTCCTGGCCCTTTTCATTTATGCGGCTTGGATAGAGCCCGCATGGCGTCTGCGCGTGGTGCGCTACACCCTGCCTATGGCGGGCTGGGGGGCGCGTGCGCCGCTCAAGATCGTGATCCTGTCGGATATCCACGCTGGCGCGCCCCATGTCTCGCTGCGCCGCCTGCGCCGCATCGTGGCCCGCGCCAATGCCGAGGGCGGCGATCTGGCGGTGCTTCTGGGCGATTACGCCGCCGCCCATCCCTATACGCTGGGCAAGATGAGCAAGGACGACATCATCGCCGCGCTCAAGGGCTTCACCGCGCCGCTCGGCATCTATGCCGTGCTGGGCAACCATGACTGGTGGCAAGACAGCACAGCGCTCAAGGAACAACGCGCGCCAGAGGCCGCTCTGGCCCTGTCCAACCACGACATCCCCCATCTGGACAACGAGGCCATCCGCCTGCGTGGGGGGGAGGAGGCCTTCTGGCTCCTCGGCCTCGCCGACCAACGCCCCCTCTCGCTCGACCCGGAAGAAGACGGCTTCGACGACCTCGACGCCGCCATGAAACAGGTCACAGACACAGCCCCCGCCATCCTGCTGGCCCATGAACCGGACATCTTCCCCGATGTCCCCGCACAGGTGCTGCTGACCCTCTCGGGCCATACCCACGGCGGCCAGATCCGCATCCTCGGCCGCTCCCCCGTGGTCATGGTCGCCGAAAGCGAAATCTTCGCCTACGGCCACTACCACCACGGCGCCCAAAGCCTCATCGTCTCGGGCGGCATAGGCTGCTCCGACTACCCCATCCGCCTCGGCATGCCCCCCGAAATCACCGTCGTCACCATCACCGGCCCCACCTAACCCGGCCCGCCACGGCCCCAGATTTTTCGACGAAAAATCTCAACCCCGCAAACTCTCCCGCCCCCGGCGCTCGCCCCAAAGGGGCAAACCCCGGCCTTGGGCCGGGCAATTTGCTGGCGCAAATTGCGGTTGCGCCAATGCGGGGGCTTTGGGTGATTGACGCGGGCGGGCAGGGCGCTCACAAGGCCCTATGCGCGAGACAGCCAAAGGCATCTGGGCCCTCATGGCCACCTTCACCATCTGGGGCCTCTCGCCGCTGTTCTACAAACAGCTGGCGCAGGTCGATCCGGGCACGGTGCTGGCCCATCGCACGCTCTGGTCTCTTGTGTTCTTTGCCGCGCTGCTGGCGCTTCAGGGGCGCCTGCGTCAGGTCGCCGGTCTGCTTCGCCTCCACCCCGTCGCCGTGCCCGCCGCCGCACTGCTGATCTCCTGCAACTGGTTCGTCTTTATCTGGGCGGTGCAGGTGGGGCGGACGGTGGAATCCTCGCTGGGCTATTACATCTTCCCGCTGGTCTCTGTCCTGCTTGGCCGCGTGGTTCTGGGCGAGCGTCTGGCCCGCGTCCAATGGATCGCCGTCGCCATGGTGGCCACGGCGGTGGCTCTGCTGACCTATGGCCTCGGGGCCATGCCGCAGATCTCCTTGCTGCTGGCGGCGACCTTCGGCCTCTACGGCCTGTTCAAACGGCGGATGGAGGCAGGCCCCGTCCTCTCCGTCGCGGCAGAGGTCGCGGTGCTCGCCCCCCTTGCCATGCTCTGGCTGCTCTGGTCCAGCGCGCCCTACGGCATGACCGATGCGCAGACCACGGGGCTGCTCATGCTCGCGGGGCCGATCACGGCGGTGCCGCTGATCCTGTTTTCCTACGGCTCGCGCCGCGTCGCCATGGCGACAACCGGGCTGCTGCAATACCTCAACCCGACGCTGCAATTCCTCTGCGCCGTGCTGGTGTTCACAGAGCCGTTCTCGCTCTGGCACGCGGCGGCCTTCACGCTGATCTGGTTAGGGGTGGCGGTCTATTCGGTCTCGGCGCTGCTGTCCGAACGCAGATCGCGCAGGGCGGCCAAAACATCCTCGGTGCTGCGCGCCACCTGAAGCCCGTTACGCAGGCTCACCTCGGCAAACCCTTCGGTGATCACATGGTCGATCAGGTCATTAAGTTTGTCCCAGTAACCCTTGATATTCATCAAGATAATCGGCTTGTGGTGCAGGTCCAGCTGGCGCCATGTCAGCACCTCGAAAAACTCGTCCAATGATCCGGCCCCGCCGGGCATGACCACCACGGCATCGGCATTCATGAACATGACCTTCTTACGCTCATGCATGGTCTCGGTGACGATGAACTGGCTCAGATCGCTCTTGCCGACCTCGCGCCGCAGCAGATGCTCGGGGATGACCCCAAGGGCCGCGCCCCCCGCTGCCTGATGCGCCCGCGCCACGCGGCCCATAAGCCCCACATCACCGGCCCCGTAGACCAGCTTCATCCCGTCCTCGGCCATCGCGGTGCCAAGGGCCTCGGCCCCATTGGCATAGGCCGGATCGGCCCCGTCGCGCGAGCCACAGTAAACAGCAACAGACAGGGGAGCATAGGTCATGGGAGAGCAGCCTTGTATTGGGGAAACCGCGCCAAAAGGCGAAGTGTTTTGACCCGTGATAATCCCCCTGTTACGCTGGGGCAAGGGCAGGCGCCTGTCCCCCCACGGCCAGATAACGCGCGGCGCGCCCAAGGATGGCCGAAACCCGAAGCCAAACCAGAAAAAGGCCCGATTGATGCCAGAACCGAGCACCACAGCCCGATCCAGAACCCCGCTTATCGCGGGGCTGCTGGTGTTTGGCCTCGGCTTCGGCGGCGCGGTGTTTTTCGCCCAGCAGGGCAAAACGCCCGAGGGGCAGGGCGCTTTGGCCCCAATAGCCACTGACCCAACCACAGCCCCAACCACTGACCTAACCACAGCCCCCGAAATCGCCGAAACCACGCCCGAGGCCCCGCCGGAGCCAGAGGCCAGCCCAACCGCGCCCAGCTTCGATGTCGTGCGGGTGGACCCCCAAGGCGGCGCCCTGATCGCAGGGCGGGCGGAGCCGGGCCAGTCGGTGCAGCTCATGCTCGACGGGGTCGAGGTCTCCAATGTGCAAACCCAAGAGGGCGGCGGCTTTGTCGCCATGCTCGACCTGCCAGGCTCCGAGGCGCCGCAGGTCCTGACCCTGACCTCAAGCGATGAGGAGGGGCCCGTGGCCAGCTCCGAAGCCTCGGTGATCCTCGCCCCGATCCTCGCGCCCGAGGCGGAAGAGGCGGAAGAGGACGAATCCGCCCCCATCACAGATAACAGCACAGAAACCGCAGAACCCACCGAACCAACCCCCGCCGATCCCCCCCGCGCCGTGCTGCTCGCCTCCGCCGAGGGCGTCAAAGTCCTGCAACCCGCCACCCGCGCCAGCACAGCCCCCGCGAGCCTTCCCGCCAAGGCCCTCGTCCTTGACGCGATCTCCTACGGCACCGATGGCTCCGTCGTCCTCACTGGGCGCGGCAAAGCGGCCCCCGAAACGGCGAGCGAGGACGACACCGGCCATGTCCGCATCTACCTCGACAACACCGCCGTCAAAACCGCCCCGCTGGCCCCCGATGGCACATGGGAAAGCCCGCTGAGCGATGTCGCCGAGGGCGTCTACACCCTGCGCGTTGACCAGCTCGACGCGGAAGGCAGGGTCGCCTCGCGCTTTGAAACCCCCTTCAAACGGGAGAGCGCCGCCGTCTTGGACCGCGCGCTGGACCGCGCCCGCCCCGTGCCCGCCGAAACCGGCGCGGCCCTGACGGTGCAGGTCGTCACCGTACAGCCGGGCGCAACCCTCTGGGCCATCGCCTCCGACCGCTACGGCGATGGCACCGCCTATGTGAAGGTCTTCGAGGCCAATGCCTCCCAAATCCGCGATGCGGATCTGATCTACCCCGGACAGGTCTTCGACCTGCCCGAATAACCCGCCAAGCAAGGCCGCGCGTCCCCCCGCAGCGCCCTTTGCCAGCGGTGCGTCCGCGCGGCGCAGCCCCCCCTTTGCCCCTTTGCTCGCGCAAATGTGCAAAGCCGTTTGTGGCCAATGCCGCCCCATCCGTTAGGCTGCAGCACAAACGCCCGAAGGATCCCCCATGAAACCCGAGAAACCCCATGAAAACGCTGTATAAGTCCCTCGCCGCCCTTGGCGTTATCGCCCTTGCCGCCGGGGTCTATTGGAAAACCCGCCCGCCCTTCTTTGACACCGGCAACCCGCTTCAGGCCTCCGGCCCCGCGCTGGACCTGCTGGCCGAGCTGGACAGCACAGAGAACCTGCCCGAGGGCTGGCGCCACCGCAAATTCCTGCGCTACGCCCCCGCCGATTACACCATCCGCCCCCCCAGCGAGGAGATGCCCGCCCGCCAGCTCCACTGCGCCACCGATGGCAGCGGCTCGATCCTTGCCCGCGATACGGATATCGCCCTTGCCGACCTGCCGATCCTGTCATGGCAATGGCAGGTCACCACCCCCGTCGACAGCCCCCTCGACGAGGCCACTCGCGAGGGCGACGATCACCCCCTGCGGTTCTACATCCGCTTCACCAATGACGCGGGCGAGGGCAGGGCGATGGAGATCATCTGGAGCAACCGCAAATACGCCCCCGGCGATTACAAGATCATCGGCGATTTCCACCACTACGTCGCCGGCGGCCTGCCCGAGAACGTCGGGCCATGGCACGCCAATACGCTCGACCTGCGCCAGATCTACGCCGATATCGGCGGCACCGGTGCGGGCCGCATCGATACCCTCGGCTTTTTCTGCGATACCGACAACACCGGTGCCACCAGCGCAGGCAGCTTCGCCGCCGTCACCCTCTCGGCTCCGGGCTGACCCCCTCTGGCAATCCGCAGCGCGGCAGCATAGGTAGGGGGCCTGATACGCCAGCCAGGATCTCCCATGAGCGATATATCCGAGCCAAGCGCCCAAGAAGAGCGTGCCAACGGCCTGCGCACCATCCGGCGCGTGGCCCCCTATCTGTGGCCCGCTGACAATCCGCGGCTCAAAACCCATGTGATCGCCTCCATGGCGGCGCTGATCCTGTCCAAGGTGATCGCGGTGATCACGCCTGTCTTCTACAAGGGCGCGGTGGACGGGCTCTCTGGCGAGGCCGCGCTTGATCCGGCATGGATGCTGGCCCTCGGCGCCATCGGGTTGACCGTGGCCTACGGCATGGCCCGCCTTCTGACCGTGGGCTTTCAACAGCTGCGCGATGCGCTCTTTGCCCGCGTCGGCCAGCGCGCCCTGCGCCGCCTCGCGCTGGAAACCTTTCAGCATATCCACGCGCTTTCCCTGCGCTACCACATCACCCGCAAGACAGGCGGCCTCAGCCGTATTATCGAGCGCGGCGTCAAAGGCGTCGAATTCCTGCTGCGGTTCCTTCTGTTCAACATCGTCCCGCTGATCCTCGAACTCGCCCTCGTGGCCATTATCCTCGCTGTGGTCTTTGACATCTGGTATATGGTGGTGCTCCTCATCACCATCGCCCTCTATGTCGGCTTTACCTTCAAGGTTACCGAATGGCGCGTCAAAATCCGGCGCGAGATGAACCGGCAGGACACAGACGCCAACCAGAAGGCGATCGACAGCCTGCTGAACTTCGAAACCGTCAAATATTTCGGGGCAGAGGGGCGCGAGGCCAGCCGCTATGACGCCGCCATGCGCGGCTATGAATCCGCGGCGCTGAAAACGGCCTATTCGCTGGCCTTCCTCAACTTCGGCCAGTCCCTCATCATCACCACCAGCCTCGTGATCGTCATGGTCATGGCCGCCTTTGGCGTGCAAAACGGCACCCTGACCGTGGGCGATTTCGTCATGGTCAACGCCTATATGATCCAGATCACCCTGCCGCTGAACTTCCTCGGCTCGGTCTATCGCGAAATCCGTCAGGCCTTGGTGGATATGGGCGAGATGTTCACCCTGCTGGGTCAACCGGCCGAGGTGACGGACGCGCCAAACGCCCCCCCTCTGGCGATCAAGGGCGGCGAGGTTCACCTCGATAACGTCGAATTCGGCTATGACGAAACCCGCCCGATCCTGCGCGGCGTCTCGGCCCATGTGCCCCCCGGCAATACGCTCGCCATCGTCGGCCCCTCCGGCTCGGGCAAAAGCACCATCGGACGCCTCTTGTTCCGTTTCTACGATGTGAACGCAGGGGCGCTGGTGATCGACGGGCAGGACATCCGCGAGATCACACAGGAAAGCCTGCATAAATCCATCGGCGTGGTGCCGCAGGACACCGTCCTGTTCAACGACACGATCCGCTACAACATCGCCTACGGCAACCCCGATGCCCCGTTCGAGGAGGTCGAGGAAGCCGCCCGCGCCGCCCGCATCCACGACTTCATCCTCTCCCTGCCGGATGGCTACGACACCACCGTGGGCGAACGGGGCCTCAAACTCTCCGGCGGCGAGAAACAGCGCGTCGGCATCGCCCGAACGCTCCTCAAAGACCCGCCCATCCTGCTGCTGGACGAGGCCACAAGCGCGCTGGACAGCCAGACAGAGGCCGACATCCAAGACAGCCTGCGCCGCCTCGGCGACGGGCGCACGGTCATCACCATCGCGCACCGCCTGTCGACCATCGCCCATGCGGATGAAATCATCGTGCTGGAAAAAGGGCAGGTGATCGAACGCGGCACCCATGAGGCCCTGCTGAGCGCCGATGGCCACTACGCCGCCATGTGGCACCGCCAAAGCGCTGAGGAGGCCGTCTAACCCCGCCGCTCAGACAGGCGGCGCAACCCGAAACAGGCTGAACTGCCCCTGCCGCCGCTCCAGCGTCAGGCGCGGATCATCCGACACC
Organism: Harenicola maris; assembly: GCA_018524345.1. Classification (GTDB taxonomy): domain Bacteria; phylum Pseudomonadota; class Alphaproteobacteria; order Rhodobacterales; family Rhodobacteraceae; genus Harenicola; species Harenicola maris. The sequence goes on along the minus strand of JADQAZ010000001.1, from coordinate 1,491,207 downwards.
CCGCGCTCGTCCTTATCGAGCAGCAGCACATGGGTGTATTTCGCCTGCCAATCGCTCATGAACTGCGCACTCGGCAGAACGGGATACAGGTCCTGCTGCAAAATCCGCCGCAGGTCCACGGCAAACAGGGCAGGGTGGGCATAGGCCTCCCACTCGGGCTTCAACTGCACCGAATGGGTGCCCAGAAACAGCGTCGGCACAAAGGCATCGCGCTCTGTCACCGCATAGGCCTGCACATGGAAAAACCGCCGGTCCTGCTCCATCCCCGGCCCGCGGGCGGGAAACACCCGCGCCCCCGCAGGCAGGTCCTGCATCGCGCCCAGCATATCGCGAATATCGGCGTCATAGCGGGCCGTGAACTTCTCGAAATAGACCGAGCGCAGCCCCACAAGCACCCCGATACACAGCGCCAGATAAACCGCCCTGCGCGGCGACAGCCCCCGCCACTGCGTCGCTGCAAAGAACACCGCACATAAAACCACCGGCACACGGTAATGCACCAAGGCCACCCCGCTCAGCCATGTCGGCGCGACCAGAGCCGCAAACCCAAGGGCCACCAGCGGCCCCACCATTTTCGGGCTGACCTCAAGCCGCGGCCCGCGCCGCAAAAACAGGGTCACAAGGCACAGCCCCACCAAGGCCCCGGCCAGATAGCCGATCACCTGCAGGGGCGGCACGCCCCAGGCGTTCACCGAAGTAAAGGGAGAGAACAGCCCGATAAACCGCTCCGACACCGACCCGAACTCCGTCCGCGATCCGGGTGCCGCCGCAGGCCCCGTCACCATCCCGTAGATCAGCCAAAGCACCGGCGCCCCAAAGGGCAGCATCAGCGCAAAAAGCCGCCCCAAACGGCGCGGCGCAGCCCCGCCGCCCGTCACAGCAACCTGCACCTCGCGCCCGAACACAGCCACGGCAAGGATCATGAAGGCAAAGAAATGCATCAGATAGAGCGCCAGAGCCAAGGGAAAGAACACCGCCAGCCGCAGCGTCAGCCCGCGCGCCTCCAACAGCAGCCAAAGCCCAAGGAACACAAGGCAAAACGGCAGCGAGACCACGAAATTCTGGAACCCCCAGAAAAACGGCCCGTTAAACACAATCAGCGCAACAGCCGCCGACCACAGCGTCCAGCGCCCGTGAATAACCCGCGCCAGAAACATCCCCGACCCGATGAAAGAGACGGCATAAAACGCCATGACATATTTCGAAAACACCACCGGATCATCGCCAAAGGGCCAGACCATCCACAGATAATCCACCGCCGAATTGGGCACCAAGGACAGCTCGCTGGTGTAATACCGCGCCAAGGCCCCGTCGCCATGGGCGGCAATATGCATCCGCGCAATATGGTTGGGCAGGTCAATCAGCGGCAAGTAACTGTGCATCAAAATCGGCAGCACAGCACAGAGCGAGGCCAGAACAAAGGCCACCAAAGGCGCCCCGACCCGCAGGCTCACCCCGCCGCGCAGGGCCCCCTCATCCGCAGCAAGGCTCATCGCGATCCCATGCTCGCTTTTGCCGAGGCCATGGAAATCGGCGCCTCAACCGCACCGCCGGTCACCGTCCGGTCAATGATGAACCGTGGCCGGCCCTTGGTCTCTTGGTAAATCTTGCCAACATATTCCCCGATCACCCCCAAAGCGACCAGATGCACCCCGCCCAGCATATAGATCGGCACCACGGTAGAGGTCCAACCCGGCACGGTCTTGCCAAACATCCAGGCAAAGATCGAATAAAAGGTAAACAGGAACGCAAGGCTGGCAATGGCAAAGCCCAACAGCGTGATCAACCGCAGGGGCCGCACGGAGAAAGAAGTAATCCCCTCCAGCGCCAGCGCAATCATCTTGTGCAGGGGATATTTGCTCTCCCCCGCCGCCCGCTCGGCGCGGTCATAGGTGACCGTGGCAGAGGTAAAGCCCACCTGCCGCACCAAACCGCGCAAGAACAGATTGGTCTCGCCAAACTCCGACAGGGCATCCAGCGCCTTGCGGCTCATCAGGCGAAAATCCGCATGATCGGGGATCAGGTCCACCCCCATGGTCGACAGCAGCGCGTAGTATTTCTGCGCCGACCAACGTTTGAACCAAGTGTCCTTCCGGCGGCTGCCGCGCACGCCGTAAACCACCTCCGCGCCATTGTCATAGGCCTCCAGCATGCCGATCACCGCATCGGGATCATCCTGCAAATCCGCATCCATGCTGACCACAACATCCGCATCGGCCTTCATCAATCCGGCAAACAGCGCATGCTGATGCCCGTGATTGCGCGACAGCCGGATGCCGGTAACCAGAAGGGATGTATTCGCCGCCTCGATCGCCTCCCATGTGCGATCCGTCGATCCGTCATCCACAAGGATCAGCGCCATAGGCCCGCCAATCGCCTCCCGCTCCAGCAGATCAGCCTCCAGCTTTTCCAACCGGCGGAACAGCTGCGGCAGCACCTCCTGCTCGTTATGGCAGGGCACCACAATCGCCATGCTCGGCGCCGGGCGACTTACAGGGGCAGGGGCGGCCTCGTCGATCTTAATCGGTGAAAATGACATGTTTCGCTCCTAGAAAAACGACAATGCTGTAAAGGGCGGTGCCCGTGATCTGCGCGGGCAGATAGGGCAAACCAGCCCCCTGCAACCCCGTGATCACCGAGATACAAAGCCCGAAGGCGATCCCCACAAGGACCAGATATTTCGCCGCCGCCGGCAGAACGCTGCCCGTCGAGGCAAAGGTCCACGACCGGTTGAGCGTAAAGGAACAGAGCAATCCCACCCCGTATCCCGCCGCATTCGACAGCATAAGCCCGGCGCCAAACCCTTTGTGCAGGGCGATGATCACAAACAGGCCAAGCCCCGTATTGATCACCCCGGTCACAAGATAACGCCAAAGCTGCCGCCGCAGGGCCGCAGGGGCGCGTGGGGCCTCATGGGCAAGGCAAGGGTCCGCAGGGCTGCTCATTCCGGCGCCACCCCGTAACAGGCATACTGCCCGCCGATCCCGCACCAGCGCAGATAGGCCTCTAGGGGCCGCAGCTTGGCCAGTGCCCCGGGGAAAAACACATGGAAGTCCGTCTTCGGCTGCTCCCATCCCGCACGGCGCAACCGCGCCCGCATCTGACGCGGCGTGATCAACACGGCGTTCTCGTCAAACGGACAGTTGCGCACCGCATGCTGGGTCAGGGGGTTAAAAGGGTTATGCTCGAAAATCACCAAACGCCCGCCCCGGCGGGTCACACGGCGAATATCGGCCAGCCAGTCAACATGCTCTTCCTCGGGAATGTGGTGAAAAACACAGGCGGTAAACACCAGATCAAAACGGCCGCTGCGCACTGGAATAATCCGATCCGCAATCACAAGCTGCGCCTCCTCGCCGCCGTGAATCTCCACCGCCGCCTCAAGACTGGCGGCAGAGACATCCGCCGCCGTCACCGGATTGCCGGGAAAATACTTGCGAAACGCGGGCAGGGAATTGCCCATGCCAGAGCCAAAATCAAGGATATCAGGCCGCTCCATCCCCCAAAGCCGCGCCAAACGCGCCAACTCGCGGATTTTGTAATCGGCAAAATATTCGGGGCTCTCACCCGACAGCCGTATGCTCTTACTATGTTGATCCGCATATGTTTCTACATAAGCGTCAAATTCGGCATCCATCGTCATTCCACCCTAGGGACCAGCGTTGTTAAAGTCGGTCTAACCAAAGAAATGGGCACAAAGAGGGCGAAGCCGCCACAATCCAAGAAATTTTCCCCCATTACCCGCAATTTTCGAACAATCAGGCAGGCCCCAAGGCCCCGATCCCCAGTCTCGGCCCCAGCCAGTCAAAGCCAAAAGCTCCCGCCTCGCGTCCACGGCCTTCGGCCATGTCCCCTCGTTGGGCCCGGCGGCCTCGTGCCAAAGGCACGAGGCCGCCGCCGGTCGCACCGGCATCGCCGGGGCGAAACCCAAGGTCTGACCGGCGGTGTTCAACGCTCGCTTATCGTCCCGCGCAGTGCTGGAAACGGGCTGACTGAGCACAGAAAACCGCAGCGCCTACCGCTTGAAGCACGCTGGGGGAGAAGGGCGGTGAGGGGACGTTCGCTGCAGTTGCGATACCTACAGGTGCCGCTCACAGCAGCGGAGGTTTAGATGTTGCCAAGGACCGGTGACGATTAGTGAGAAATTTGTATAAACGCGCATATGTTAAATCTGGATTGCCTGAGATTTGGAATGCAGGGGCCGCTATAGCTTTGGCGGAGCTTTCTAAGTTGCCGCGTCATTTGGGCGTAAAACACCCTTCCTCAATATGATATTGCCGTATAGTCGACGTTCTCCAGTTTGGACGATCGCGAATGCAGACTTTGCCCGATCATAAAAGCTGAACCGCTCGATCGATCCCAGGTCAGCAGGCGTATCCGCAACATCGTTAATGGTGGTTTGAAACAAGGCGACGACGGGCGGTACTTCGTCAGGCTTGCCGACAATCTGCATGACGTTTGCGGGCGTGCGGTCATAGGTATCAAGAGGCATGACGCTGAGGATGGCAGCCAGCATCTGTGGTGCGTCGATGCCGTCGGCTCTCAGTAGGTGTTTCGCGCAAGCCTCCGCAGGAAAGTTGGCGTCGGCAATAACAATCTCGTCGCCGTGCCCCATAGCACATAATGTTCTCAGAAGGTCAGGCGAGAGGAGTGGGTTTATTCCGATAAGCATGTTCAATTTCTTTCGTTAACGTGTTTCTCAATGTGACTGAGCCCAAATATCTTTGGGTATGATCGCCCCGCGATGGCCGATGACACGGCTGGCGCAGTTGTGCCCGGCGCGCAATGCGGCCTCTAGGGGATGGCCCTGCAAGATACTTGCGAGAAATCCGGCGTTGAAGCTGTCGCCTGCGGCTGTCGTATCAACAACAGAGCTCGCGGCGGGATAGGGGCGTTCCGGAATTAGGCCGCCCATCGCAACAGGACCGCGTGCGCCGCGCTTGAGAGCACCCATCGGGATGCCATAGTCATTGAGACGGGACAGTGCACCGGCTTCGGTTGTATCGCCAAACAGCGCCATTTCGTCGTCAATCGACGGGAGGGCAATATCCGTCATGCTCCAAGCACGTGCTGTTGTGAACTGTGCCACAACCCTGCTTTCCCAAAGCGTAGGACGGTAATTGGAGTCAAATGCGAAACGCCCGCCATTTGCGCGGAACTGTTCAATCCATTCAAAAAAGGCACAACGAACAGCGTTAGGTAAAATCGCAAGTGTGATTGCCGATACATAGACAATATCGAGGTCTTTCAGGGTCGAAAAATCGGTACCCTCAGGCGTTTGGAATAATGTCCGCGCTGCCGAGTTATCGCGCCAGTAAGTGAACGACCGTTCGCCGTCCATATCGGTGTTTATCGCATACAGGCCGACAGTGCGATTCTCGTTACGGGTGACGAGATCAGTCGCCAGCCTTTCGCTGCGGATGTAATCCAACATCTGATCCGAAAAGGCATCCGTTCCGAGAGTTGTGACGTAACTGATATGATGGTTTTCAGGCAGCAAACGGCGCAGATAGATCGCGGTGTTAAGCGTATCTCCTGCAAAGCCCAGCTGCGCAGTCATATGGGTGCTGTCTCGCGACAGCTCTACCATTGCTTCTCCGACGCATGCGATGCGTAAAGGGGGGCAATCGGTCACGCCGTTATCCCATAGTAACGCATCGCAGATTTGCCCATGATTTCGGCTTGTTCGTCGGGGCTGTACTTGGCGATAAGACGCTCAATACATGACAGCCATTGTGGGTAGGATCCGTCAAGCTCAAGTACGGGCCAATCACTCCCCCACATGACTCGGGATGGGCCAAAAGCCGTAATGACGTAATCGGCGACATCCAAAAAGGCGTCGGTATTCCAGCCGGGGCCGTACTCGGCGGCGAGGCCAGACAATTTGCAGCAGATTTGAGGATGTTGAGACAGGCGGCTGATCCCCTCGTTCCATGCCGCCCACGAGTCCGGCGTGCCGTGAAACTCGGGCTTGGCGCAGTGGTTTATCACGATGGGCAGGTCCGGCAGGGTGCGGGCGAGCCGGTCGATCACCGGCAGGTGGCGCGGCTGGATCAACGCGTCGAACCGCAAACCAAGGGGAACCAACTTTGCAACATTAGCGATGACGTCAGGGCGTAGAATCCAGTCGGGGTCGTCGATGCCTTGCAAGACAGGGCGGACTGCTTTGACGATCGGCTGCCGCGCCAGATCTTGCAAATGCTCAACTGCTGCAGCATCCGATAAATCAACCCATCCGACCACGGCCTTCACAAAGCCGCAGGCTGCGGCCTGTTCCGCCATAAAGGTATTCTCGGACCAAGTTTCGCTGGCCTGAACCAGCACTGTGCCATCAATGCCGAGATGCGACACATAAGGCGCAAGATGATCGTGAAGATAGTCGCGCCGGATCGCAGCGATGTCGTCGGTGATCCAGCTGTTGACGCCGCGGTCAATCCGCCAAAAATGGTGGTGGGCGTCTATGATAGGTCCGTTTAGTCCCATTGGACGGAATTCATCAATGTGCGCCGCGCCGACCCAAGGTGCAGCTTTAGCCTATCCTGCGCCGCTTGAGTGTCGTTGGCCAAAAGTGATTGAATGACGTCAAGGTGCTCACGCGCCGCGACTTCGTTGCGCTCGCGTTCGTCGGTCTTTTTCCAACGATAGTGAAAGTGGAAAATTAGAGAGATGAGTTCATAGAAATCGTCTACAAAACGGTTCGATAGCGCCGAGCGAAAGGCGCGGTGGAATTTTTCATCCAGTGTCGGGAACTTTAGATAATCGCCGTCGATGTTTTCAAGGATGGCCAGATGCTCTTGTTCAAGTGATGAGATTGTTTCTGTGGCCGCTTCGGAGGGCCATGTATCGCAAAATACTTTGAACGCACGCAGTTCGAACATCTCACGGACGTCGAACAATTCCGATGCGAAATCGCGGGTAAACCCGTTCAGCACCCAGTGGCGGTTGGGCTTTTTCTCGATCAGCCCAAAGCGCGAAAACCGGATCAGAAATTCGCGAACGGCAGAGGTGCTGATCCCGAACTCCCGTACCAGTTCGGCTTCGCGCAGGATTGTTCCGGGCGCAAGATCCCCTCCCAGGACGTATTCCATGAACGCAGTTTCGACACGCTTGCCTGCTGACTTGGTTTCTTCATGCGCGAAGTAATCTGATTTACGGGGCTTACGCAGAATGCGCTTCTCGCGTCCCTCCCAGTTGATGATTTTTTCTTCGTCCAGATGTTCAAGCACAGCGCGCACCGTCGTGCGGCTGATGCTCCATTTCTTCGCGAGCGATGTTTCCGGGGGCAGCAATGACTCGGGACCCAGATCCTTGATGAAATCGAGGCACGAATTGTAGGTATCTTTGTAGACACTGTTGGTACGGGACACGGAAAAATGCTGCCTTATGTTTTTATCAGAATAATATACATATCAACCGCGACACACACTCAGGCAAGCTCATTTGTCAGTTGACGATTAAGATGCCACATCAATGATGACTTTGAAGGTCTCGTTGCGGTTCTCTTTCCAGTAATCAAAGGACTTTTCGGCTTCTGTCCACGTAAACGCCCGTGAAATTAACTTGTCGCCGATGGTCGGATTGGCCTCCAGAAACCTGATAACATCTTCAAAGTCGGCACGGGTCGCATTGCGTGACCCCATGATGTCGAGCTCTTTGAGATTGAAAAGAGACGTGTTGTAGCTGACCTCCTCTTTGGCATACCCAACGTAGACGACGCGTCCCGCAAAGCTGGCGAGGTCGACGGCCGCCCGAAACGTTTGCGGCAGACCGACGGCTTCGATCACAACGTTAGGGCCTTCGTCGCCAGTTCGTTCAGAGACTTCCGCCAGAACGTCAGTTTTTTCCGGGTTAATGACGGTGTGTGCGCCAAGCTCGAGGAGAGTCTTTCGTTTCGGCTCGCTGATTTCGACCATAAAGACCTTCGCGCCGCGCGCCAATGAGCCCAGCATGGCGCCGACACCGATCATCCCGCCGCCCAGAACTACGACGGTTTCGCCCGGTGCAACTCGGCCCCGCGACACCGCATGAAAGCCGACGGATAGCGGCTCTACCAATGAGAGGTGTTTGGCTGGCAAAGTGTCGTTCAGGATAAGTCGATCGTAGTGAATTTTGAGTAAACTGGACATGCCACCGTCCTGCTGCACCCCCAGTGTGCGATTGTATCGACAGGCGTTCGGGCGGCCGGCCGAGCAGGACGAACAGGTTCCGCAGGTGGTATAGGGAATGACAATTGCAGATTTGCCGATCGCGAAAACACTTGGAACATTTGCGCCCGCCTCGGTGATGATCCCGCCTATTTCATGGCCGGGGATGCGTGGCAGGCTAACAAGGGGGTTGAGGCCGGAATAGGTGTTTAGATCGGACCCACAAAGCCCCACATGTTGGACGGACAAAATGACATGATCAGGTTCGCAGACCGGACTGTCGACCTCTCGGATTTCCGTGGAACCGATATCGGTAATGACCAGTGCTTCCATGATTTTGTCCTGTTGTCTGCCAGATTCTCCAACTTTGGAGCCTTGGCAATTGCGCTTAGATAATTGGCGGACCCAAGGGGAGGAACGGGCCCGCCAAAAACCGACTTTGTTCTTTATGTTTAAAAATACCATTGCATTTGGTCAAGTGTTCTTTTTATATTATAGACATTAACGGAGCGGAGAGCCATGAAGCATAGTAAGTCGGCAGGGGGCGTCAAATGCCCGATCGTCCAGTTTGGGACCAGCAGGTTCCTTCAGGCGCATGCCGACCTCATGATTGATGAGGCGATGCAGTCAGGTCAGGCCTGTGGGCCCATTGTCGTGGTTCAAAGCAGTGGCGATCCTGCGCGTGCCGCGCGCTTGTCGGCACTGGCGGCGCCAAACGGCTATCCAGTGCATATTCGCGGATTGGATAAAGGGCAGGTTGTTAACCAGACGCAGCAGGTGCGCAGCGTTCAGCGCACGTTGTCGACGGCAACGGACTGGGATGAGCTTGTCGCGATCCTCTGTCGTGAGGCTGAATATATCCTGTCCAATACTGGCGACAGGGGGTTTGACCCCAAGCCCGCCGATGCCATGTCTGTGTTTGATCAAGAAATGTCCTATCCCGCCAAGCTACAGCTGCTCCTACGTGCGCGGTATGATGCGAACCAGACGCCTCTGACGATCATGCCGATGGAATTGATTGTGCAAAACGGAAAGGTTCTGCAAGCCCGCGTCATGGAACTGGCGGGCGCAGATCAAGCCTATCGCGACTGGCTTACGCGCGACGTGATCTGGGCGAACTCACTTGTGGATCGCATCGTGTCCGAACCTATCGAACCCGCGGGCGCGGTCGCGGAACCCTATGCGCTGTGGGCAATCGAAAACGCTCCCGGACTTGTTCCGCCCTGTGAGCATCCATCCATCCAAATGGTCGATGATCTGGACGCAATCGAGGCGCTTAAGTTGTTCATATTGAACTTAGGGCACACATGGTTGGTCGATACCCATTCGAAGTTGAAAGAGGCTCCATCAACCGTTGCTGGATTTCTTGATGACCCGGCAGTATTGGCGGAACTTCGCGACGTTTATGACACTGAAGTGCTTCCCACCTTTGATGCAGCAGGCATAGGAGAGGAGGCACGCACCTATGTGGAGACCACCATTGAACGCTACCGGAACCCGTTTCTAGATCACAAACTGGAAGACATTGCACAGAACCATTCCGCGAAAGTCGAGCGCCGGATCGGAGGTTTTTTAAACTGGGCCGAAGGAAATGGTGACCGCAGCGAGAAGCCGCGCCTTCGCGCGATGATTGAGGGGCAACTGTAGGATGTTTGAACAACGCAAAGTTGGTGCAACTGACGTATCGGTCAGTTCCATTTCCTTCGGATGTAGCGGCATCGCAAATCTTTATGTTGAGGTTTCGGATCTCGATGCCAGGACGGTGCTCGACTGCGCTTGGAAGCGCGGCATCCGCTATTTTGACGTCGCACCGCATTATGGTCGGGGGCTGGCAGAGGTACGTTTAGGTAAATTCCTCCTGGGTAAATCGCGGAGCGAATTTGCGCTTTCAACGAAGGTTGGTAGGGTTCTACGCTCTGGGCCTCAACTGGATGAGGCTGACGGATTTATCGCGCCACTGCCGAACGCAGTTCATTACGATTATTCTGCCGCAGGTATCCGCGAGAGTTTTGAGGGCAGTTGTGACCGTTTGGGCGTCGACGCAATCGACATCGTTTACGTCCATGATATCGGCGCGTTGACACATGGGTCGGAAAACGACCGACACATGAAAGACCTTTTCGAGACCGGGCTGCCAGAACTAGAGCGCCTCAAATCGGAAGGCCGTATCGGGGCGATCGGGCTGGGTGTGAATGAAACACAGGTGTGCCTTGATGTAATGGCGCGACACCATCTTGATGTGATCCTGCTGGCCGGACGTTGGACGTTACTGGATCGGAGCGCTGAAGCTGAATTGGTGCCGCTGTGCCATGAACAGAAGACCAGCCTTGTCTTGGGGGGCATCTTTAACTCCGGAATTTTGGCGATGGGTGCCGTTGATGGCGCGCATTACGATTACGGCCCTGCACCGGAAGATATTCTGGCCAAGGTGCGCAGGCTGGAGAAATTGGCCCGGCAATTTGACACACCATTGGCAACGGCGGCGATGCAGTTCGGCCTGACTCGCCCCGGCGTGGCCAGCGTGTTAATTGGTACCGGCAAAACCTCATCCCTGAACCGCAATCTTGACGCGCTGGAGGCCGATTTTCCGGCACCCCTTGCCGATCTGTTGTTCTAATTCTGGAGTAATCAACTTGGCTGAACGGCAACCCAATATCATCTTCATCATGGCCGACGATCATGCGGCCAAAGCGATCAGCCACTATGGTCACGGTTTGAACCGCACGCCCAACATTGACCGCCTTGGCGATGAAGGGATGAGGTTTGACCATTGCTACGTCACCAATTCGATTTGCACGCCAAGCCGTGCTGCGATCCTGACGGGCACTTACAACCACGTTAACGGGGTCACTACTTTGGTGACCGGTTTGAACAATCGTGCACCGCATCTTGCCAAGCACTTACAGCAGGTCGGGTATCGCACCGGCATGGTCGGTAAATGGCATCTGGGTGAGGGCGCTGCGCATCAGCCGACGGGTTTTGATTACTGGTCGGTTTTGCCGGGGCAGGGGGATTACTTTGACCCGATGTTCATAGGGCCGGACGGCGAAGGGCGAGAGCCGGGCTATGTGACCGATATCATCACCGACAAATGCCTCGATTGGATGGCGGACGGTGATTTGGATCAGCCCTTTTTCCTCATGTGCCACCACAAAGCGCCGCACCGCAATTTCGCGCCGCACCCCAAAAATCGCGGGATGTTTGACGGCGAGGACATCACACTGCCAGACACTTTTGATGACGACTACAAGAACCGCGCGCGGGCCTCACGGGATGCAAAAATGCGGATCAGGTCGGACTTTGAATACGAAGACCTTGGTCTGGCCCAACCCGAAGGCGGCGACGAAGTAGGCGTCATCCATATGGAGGGAAAGCCTGGCCGCAAAATACCCGATCCTGATGATGCCAGCGATCTGGTGTTGGTTGATGTGAACACCGGAGAGCGCTTTACGTTCGAGAGCAAGCAACAGCTCGACCACTTCAAATACCAGCGCTACATCAAGCGGTACTTGCAGACCGTTGCGTCAATAGACGAGAGCGTGGGCCGGTTGCTGGACTGGGTGGACGAGTCCGGCCAGGCGGAAAATACGATTGTGATCTACACTTCTGATCAAGGGTTCTTCCTTGGCGAGCACGGCTGGTTCGATAAACGGTTCATGTATGAAGAATCTCTTCAGATGCCGTTTCTGATCCGCTATCCAGCGGCCATCAAAGCAGGCAGCATTTGTGACGATCTGGTGTGCAATGTGGACTTTGCGCCGACCCTGCTAAACTATGCTGGGGCACCCATTCCAAGCTACATGCAGGGACGAGATTTTGGGGAGCTTTTGGCTGGCAATACTCCGTCTGATTGGCAGCAAGTGGTGTATCACCGCTACTGGATGCACAAAGACGAAAGTCACAACGCATTTGCGCATTATGGCATTCGAAACCAACGCTACAAGCTGATCTATTGGTACAATGATGCGCTCGGCCAGCCCGGCGCTTTTGTTGGTGACGAACCGCCGGAATGGGAAATGTTCGACTGCCAGGAAGACCCGCTTGAGCTGTTTAACATCTATGGCGATTCGGCCTACGCGGAGGTTCAAGGGGATCTGCTGTCTCAACTCAATTCCGTGATGGCTGAGATCGGCGATATCCCGGAGCACCGGTAGATTTCTCCTTGAGGATGGCTGTTTAGTCGGTTGTTTTTAAACAACTAAAATAATCTCACCTCAAATGTATAAAAAGGAAAAAAAACAATATGAATGTGAATTGTTTGCGTATACGGTTGGAAATCAGAGGGCGTCGGCAACGCTGAATTGCGCTGACTTCGCAGGGAACTGAGAGGATAAAATTGCAAATGGAGGACAGCATGAAATATCTACCGACAAGATCAATGGCCACGCTTTTGGGAACTGCAGCTATCGTTGTAGGGAGTGTAGGCTCGGCCATGGCACAAGAGGGCGAGTTGGTCATGATCAACTGGCTCGGCGGCGCGCAGGGCGAGATGATGACAAAGCTTCAAGAAAGCTTTGAAGCGAAATATCCGGGCGTCACAGTTCGCAATGTTGTCCCCCAAGCCGGCGGCGATGCGCGGGGCGGCATTCGTGGCCTCCTGATGGGCGGTGAACAAGCCGACCTTCTGATTAACACATGGCCCGCTTTTCGCGCGGAACTGATTGAAGCCGGCCTCATTTTGCCATTGGACGAGTCTTACGACAGCAACAATTGGGGCGACCAATTGGGTGAAAGCTGGCGGGCCCTCAGCAGGGTCAATGGCGAGAACTATGGCGTCACCTACACCTTTGGCGACCGGAGCGGAATTTGGTACCGTACGGACACAATGGAGAAGGCGGGGATCACGCCACCTACAACATACGAAGACTTCATTGGTGGCTTTTCCGCCTTGAACGACGCCGGCATCACACCAATTTCGGTCCCGGCGAAAGTTTGGGCGCATGCGGAATGGTTTGAATCCTTGCTGCTGCGCACTGCCGGTGCGGACTACATGACGCGGCTTGCCAGTGGCGACGCATCCTGGACCGACGACGAAGTTAAGGTGGCCTTACAGACCTGGCAAGAAATGTTGACCGCGAATTGCTGTGATGATGGCAATACGATGCTTGCCCTTGATTGGGATATCTCGGTCGATGCGGCACTTAAAACGGGTGATGCGGCCTATGTCTTGATGGGTATGTGGCTAAACACACGCGCAAAGCAAGAATACGGCGACACGCCGGGCGAAGATTTCAACATCTTCCAGTTTCCCGCATTCGGGTTGGGCCACGACGATGAATCCATGGTCGACGCGAAAGAGTTCAACGTGCTGTCGTCAGTCGAAAACCGCGAAGCAGCCGATGCGTTTATCAGCTATATGTTGACGGCGGACGCGGCGGAGATCATGGCCCAATATGGGCTTGCCTCCCCAAGCACAGATGTCGATCCATCGATTTACGATCCGGTCATTCAACGTTCCGTAAGTGAAGTGACATCTGCCAACAAGTTGCAGTTCGTGCTGGGTGATCTGTTGCCTGGTGATCTGGGCTCGGAATACCGCGTTGCCATGCAAAGGTTCCTTCAGGATCCCAGCGACGAGACAATTGAAGCTATTACCGCGCAATTGGCGGCAGTAGCCAATGGCGTGTACTAAAATGTCGCTTGCGGAGATAGAAAATAGCGGCGGGCCATCCGGCCCGCCAAAGCAAGAGCTGCCAGTGAGAGTGCGCAAGCAACTCACAGACACCCAGGCCGCGTGGTTTTTGCTCACGCCATTGTTGCTCTTTTTTGTGATTTCGGTGGTCTATCCTGTCATCGAAACCATCCGGTTGTCATTTTTCGACATCCGAGGTCTCGCACCGGAAAGGTTCGATGGCTGGGGTAACTACGTCAAACTGTTTTCGGATCCCAATTTTCTAAGCTCACTTAAGGTTACATTTATTTGGGCGATCAGCGCTACGTTCTTTTCGGTGTCGATCGGGTGGGGACTTGCGATGATGTGTTCGCTAAACCCCAGAAAAACGTTGATTTTTCGTGTCATGATCTTTGCCGCATATGGCGTATCCGAGGCCGTTAGCGGATTCATGTGGTTGGGCATATACCGTCCTGACTACGGCCTGTTGAACGGTATTCTCGAAGGCGTCGGACTATCTGGCTGGACTCAACCTTGGCTTGGAAACCCGTCGACCGCATTGGGCGCAGTGGTTATTGCCTACGTCTGGACGCAAGTGGGACTGCCACTTATGACGTGTTTCGCCTCAATTCAGTCGATCCCCAAGAACCTGTTCGAGGCCGCCTACATAGACGGCGCCAAATCCGGATCGGTCATGCGCTATATTATTGCCCCGCTTTCCCTGCCGGGCGTGCGAGTGGCGATCTTCATCAACTTGCTCAATAGCCTGAAAGCGTTCGACTTAATCTTTATACTGACGGGGGGCGGACCTGTGCGCAGCACGGAGACCGTCGGCTTCTTCATGTACCGTGAATCGATGCTTAATTTCAAACTTGGCTACGGGGCGGCAAGTACAGTTATTCTGCTGATCGCTGTTCTGGTTGTGTCGATCCCGCTGATTATCAAACGCACAGGAGACGCAAAATGATTGGTCGCACTCCACGCTGGATCGTTCCGATTGTCGGCTTGATCGCAATGATCTGGATTGTCCCGATCATTGGTCTTCTGGTCACGTCCATTCGCCCGATTTCGGAAATTATCCTCGGCTGGTGGTCGATCCAGGAATTCACCCTTACGTTGGACGCGTGGATCTTGGTCTGGGACAAATACCCGCTGGCTTACGCTTTCTGGATTTCATGCAAGATCGCAATCATCTCAACCATTATCCCGATGCTTCTGGCACCTGCCGCCGCCTATGCGTTCCACTTTTTGAAGTTCCGGTTCCGGCGGCTAATCCTGATCCTGATCATCAATGCTTTTGTACTGCCAAATCAGGTCGTTATCATCCCGTTGTTCCGCTTGTGGCGTGATCTAGGCATGATTGACAACATTTGGTCGGTGATCATTCCCTTCGCCGGATTGTCCTTCGCTTGGGCCGTGTTTCTTGTGAAAAACTATCTCGAAGATTTCCCGTACGAGCTGATCGAGGCTGCACAAGTAGACGCTTGTGGTCCACTTGCACGGTTTTTCTATATCGTATTGCCCAATTCGCTGACCCCCATTGCCGCTGTCGGAATCCTGCAGTTCATGTGGACATGGAACGGCCTTTTGTTGCCCGTCGTGTTTTTGCGTGACGAACTTCCATTGCCCGCATTGTTGGCCCGCATTCAGGGCGTTTATGACCGCAACTGGGATCAGGTCGCTGTCGCCGCGATCATCACCACAATTGTTCCGCTCATGGTCTTCATCATCTTTCAGCGCTTCTTTACTGCCGGCGCACAGACAAAGTCAGGGAGCAAGGAATAATGTCCAATTTTCCCCCCTTACGCTATCGTCAGATCCATCTCGATTTTCATACGTCCGAAGATATTCCCGACATCGGCGCTGAATTTGATGCCGCCGATTTCGTGAAGACATTACAAGACGCCCATGTGGACAGCGTCACTGTCTTTGCGCGTTGCCATCACGGTTGGGGCTATTACCCCAGCAACGTCGGCCCTTCACATCCCAATCTTGCGCGTCCGGATTTGTTGGGTGAAATGGTCACGGCCTGTCGCGCGGCCAACATCGAAACGCCCATCTATATTACGGTTCAATGGGACGAATATCTGGCCCGAACACACCCTGAGTGGCGGGTCATGGGCGCAACGAACCGGCTACAGGTTCCCAACAAGGATGACGCGTCGGCGGGTGGGCAGTTAACAGCGACCTGGCATAGTTTGTGCCTGTCTAATGATGGCCTGTTTGAATATGTTCGGGACACCGCACTTGAGATTGCGGAACGCTACAATCCGCCCGGCTTGTTCTTCGATATCGTGACAGGGTTTGATTGTGTTTGCCCGAAGTGTCTGGTGAAGCTGGACGAAATGGGGCTGGACGCCGGGTCGGCATCGGACAGAGCGATAAAGGATCAAGCCCTCGCCGCATCATTTCGCGACCGGATGAGCGACGCGGTGCGTGCAAAACATCCGGCGATGCGAACATTCTACAACGCGGGCCACATTCCCAAACGGACGGCCTCCCACTTTGACGCCTATTCGCATATGGAAATTGAAAGCCTGCCGACGGGTGGTTGGGGCTACGACCATTTTCCGACCAGTGCGAGATACGCTCGGGCACAGGGCTTCGACACCCTTGGCCAGACCGGAAAGTTCCACACTTTGTGGGGGGAGTTCGGGGGCTACAAGAGCAGCGATGCGCTGACTTACGAATGTGCGCAAATGGTCACCCTTGGCACCAAATGTCTGATCGGGGATCAGTTGCACCCGAATGGCGTGATGAATTCCGATACCTATGCGCGAGTGGCACCCGCATATGCACGCGTCTGTGCGCTCGAACCTTATCTCGACGGTGCGGAACAAGTTAGTGAAGTGGCGATCCTGCCGAATGAACATGTCGTGCCGCAGGCAGGGACGCGCGGCACGCAGGCAGACGATGGGGCAGCCCAAATGCTGCTGGAATTGCACATCCCATTCGACATAATCACTGCTGATGCGGATTTTAGCCGCTACCGCCTGATTGTCCTCCCGGACGAAATCCTTGTGACAGGGGCACTTTCCGACAAATTGAATGACTACATAAATTCAGGTGGGTCAATTATCGCATCATGTCGTTCGGGATTGTCGACCGAAGGGAAATTTGCCCTCGAACTTGGCGTCGCGATGGCGGATGGGGAGGTTTCTTTTGACCCCTCGTATTTCGTGCCAGCTCAAGGCGCGTTCGGTGCATCGGTTCCAATGAATGCAACCGCAATGTACAGTACAGCACAACACGTCACTTTAGACGGGGGTGAATGTCTGGCGAATGTACACAAGCCATATTTCCAGCGGTCATGGCGGAGGTTTTCCTCCCATCAGCACACGCCTGACGACCCCCGCGCAGAGCCGATCTGCCCTGCTGTCGTGGTGACGCCGCAGACCGCCTATGTCTCTTACCCGTTGTTTTCTATGTATAAGCGCATTGGGCAGCCTATCTACAAGCACATATTCTTGGGGTTGATTGATCGGCTTTTGGACCGCAGAGCCCTTCAGGTAAATCTGCCAAGTGGCGGGCGCACCAGTCTGACATATCAGAGGGAACATAACCGCGTCATACTTCATTTGCTGTACGGCGGCCCGCAAGTTCGCGGAGTTGCTGTCGACGATCTGCAACATGGCGTCCGGCATATCGAAGTTATCGAAGACGTTCCGAACTTGGGGCCGTTATCTGCCGAGATCACCTGCAAAAACAAACCATCCCGCATTTTTGATGTCCTGACAGATTGTGACATTGAATGGGATTGGAAAGATGGCATCGCGACGCTGAACGTTGACGGTATGCACATACACCGCGCCATCGCCATCCAAGGCGTGGGCACTGACTGGAAGGAAATTTGATGGCGACGCTGCAACTCGACAAATTGAAAAAATGCTACGGCGAGGTCGAGGTGATCGAGAACCTTGAACTGTCGATCGAAGAAGGATCATTCACCGTTTTCGTCGGCCCATCTGGCTGTGGAAAATCGACCCTTCTGCGGATGATCGCCGGTCTGGAAGAGATCACCGCAGGGGAATTGCGCATTGACGGTGCCCGCGTGAACGACGCCACGCCGGTGGAACGGGGTGTCTCGATGGTGTTCCAGAACTACGCGCTCTACCCGCATATGAGTGTCGAAAAGAATATCGCATTCGGCCTCAAAATGCTCGGGCTTCCAAAGGACGACATCAAGCGCCGCGTTCGTGCGGCCGCAGAGACATTGCAGATCGAACCGCTTCTAAAACGGCGTCCGTCGCAGCTGTCCGGCGGTCAGCGTCAGCGTGTCGCAATTGGTCGTGCCATTGTGCGCGAGCCCAAGTTGTTCTTGTTTGACGAACCGCTGTCTAACCTTGACGCAGAACTGCGGGTCACCATGCGGGTTGAACTGGCAAAGCTGCACCGACAGATCGGCGCGACGATGATTTACGTCACCCATGACCAAACGGAGGCACTGACGCTTGCGGACAAGATCGTTGTTCTTCGTGATGGAAAGATTGAGCAGGCCGGCACGCCGATGGAGCTGTATCTTGATCCGGCCAACGCCTTTGTCGCCGGATTTATCGGCAGCCCACAGATGAATTTTATCCCGGTTACGGCGACGGGCATCGATGGCGGAATTCGGTTGAAAGGTTCTGAGATGGGTAACCTTGACGTTGTGCCAGTAGGGCAGGGGTGGTCGAAGGATATGACGCTCAACCTTGGTGTTCGCCCGGAACACTTGCAGGTTGGATCCGATTTTCCTGTCAAATTCGATATTGCCGTTGATGTCGTCGAGAACCTTGGAGGCACGCGGTACGTTTACGGCGGCACTGCAGGCGGCCATCAGGTCATCGCCGAAACTCGGGCTGACGCCATACCGCGCCCTGGCGATCACTTGACTGTCGGATTTGATCCCGAACGCGCGCGGTTCTTCGACCAGCAAGGTGTTCGTTTGCGCAACGCGTTGCCATCATGAAGCCAACCCGTATCGCAAAAGTCGAACCCATCGCGGCATACGTCGGACGCAGAAACCTGTGCCTCGTGAAAATCACCTGCGAAGATGGCACCTTCGGGTGGGGCGAGGCAGGGCTAATGGGCCGCGACAAGGCAGTGGTCGGGATGATGGAACATTTCGCGCCCCTGTTGGTGGGAAGCAATCCCGATGCCATCGGTCGCATCTGGCAGATGCTCTATCGCAGCCAATATTTTGAAGGTGGGCGGGTTATCACGGCAGCGTTGTCAGCAATCGACCTCGCGCTGTATGACATCAAAGGGAAACGGTTGGGCGTTCCCGTCTTCGAGCTTTTGGGCGGGCAACAACGGACCCATGTACCGGCATTTGCGTCCACTGCCCGTGAACCCGACGCCCAGATGATCGAAGAGGCAAAGACGCTTGTTTCACTGGGATGGGACTGCATACGTCTAAGCACGTCACAACATTACACCGACGAGGTGTTTGATCCCCGCACATCCATTGCAGAGACGGCGCGCTGGATGACCAGAGCACGCGAAGAATTAGGGAGCGATGTTGTACTGGGCGTGGATTATCATCACCGTCTGTCCGTTGCAGAGGCTGCGGCATTCTGCCAGCGCATGCCGCCAGCCACGCTTGATTTTCTGGAAGAGCCTATTCGCGCACAGACTCCGGCGGCCTACGCTGAGTTGCGCCGTATGACGGACGTTCCATTTGCGATTGGGGAAGAGTTCTCGTCGAAATGGGACGCCTTGCCCTTCATCGAAACAGGTTTGACCCAGTTGCTTAGGATCGACGTGTGTGTCGTCGGTGGGCTGACCGAAGCGGTAAAGATCGCGGGTTGGGCCGAGGCGCACTATCTTGACTTGATGCCGCACAACCCACTTGGACCACTCTGCACCGCCGCATCTGTACATTTAGGTGCGGCAATCGCTAATTTTGCTTGGTTGGAATGCCGTGATACGCCAATCGAACACTGTGGTTTCGACGCGCCTGAGTTCTTCCCCGTCGGCCCGCTACTGGAAGGCGCGCGCTATGTCGTGCCCGACCGTCCCGGGCTTGGGGTTGAGGTCGATGAAGCCGCCCTCCGCGCATCTCCGGCGCGTGACGTTCAAACCACGCCCATGCTCAGACGGCACGATGGATCCGTCACCAATTGGTGACCCGCACCTTAATTTCGACCGCAAACGCAACAGAGAAACTGAAAAATGGCTCATACAGCAACGAACCATGTCTCGATTGACGAGGACCGACAGGAGTTCAAGGGGTGTTCCAGATCGGTGAGCTTGGCGGCAACGCGATTGCCGATCCTTTGGCCAGAAACGATGTCATGGGCTTTATCGACACAGGCTTCGTTGTGGCAGCGCAGGGGAGCATCGATACTCCGGATACACAGATCGTTCTTTACGAATGCAACATGGTCAGCGGGCGATCGTATGCTGACTGCCATTTTCAAATTGGACGCCTAATGTTGAATACAACCCCACACGCCAGCCCCCCCGTGCAAATGACGCATACCTCAAAGCGATTTGGTCGTGCTCATGCCGTCGCAAATGTATCTATTGCTTCAGTCCCCGGCGAAGGTGTCGGCGTCTTTGGCCCTAATGGGGCAAGGACGTCTTGCCTGATGCGTCTGCACGCTGAAGCCGAAGAGGCGCTCCATCAAATTGGCCCGAACGTCAGGAACCTACAAAACACTGTGGTCAGCCTTTGCGTAGGCCAACGGCAGGTCCGTGCGATCGCTCGAGCACTCTTTTTTCAGGCTATAATCCTGTCCCTCATCCTTAAAGGCGCTGTGGCCGATAATTGGATGCAACAAGGCCAACCTTCATGAGCGCGGCCAGTACATCGCCTGCTGTTCTGCAGCTCAACGCGGCGGACAACGTCGCAATTGCCCTGCGAAAGCTTGCGGCGGGTGATGCAAACGCCATCACCGACATTCCTCGATCTCACAAGATGGCAACGGCCGACATTGCAAAGGGCGAATACATTCTGCGCTACGGGCAGATCATTGGCGAAGCCACGCAATTCATCGCTAAAGGGTCCCACGTGCATGACCATAACATGGCAATGAGTACGACCACCGCCGACCATGCATTCGCATCTGCCGTAAAGCCACTGCCGGAAATCACCCGTGATCGCACATTTCAAGGTTACTATCGCGAGGACGGTCGTGTCGGGACACGAAATTTCATTGGTGTTTTGACATCGGTCAACTGTTCCGGTTCTGTTGCCAAATTCGTTGTAGACGCGGCTGAAAAATCCGGCGTGTTGGACGCTTTTCCCAATGTTGACGGCATTGTTCCTATCGTCCACGGAAGTGGTTGCGGCATGGCCAACCGCGGCGAGGGATACGATATTCTGTTGCGGACATTAAAGGGATACGCAGGTCATCCAAATTTCGGTGGGATCTTGTTGATTGGCCTTGGCTGCGAAGTTTTGCAACTGGCCGAACTCGTCGGCGGCCGCGAGATTACCAATGATGGTGCATTGCGCTACATGACCATTCAGCAGACAGGCGGAACCAAACGCACGATCGATGCGGGCCTCGAACATCTTGCTTCCCTAGCGGAATTTGCCAATCGCGCAAGCCGCGCCCCGGCGCCCGTCCGCGAACTGGTTCTGGGCATGCAATGTGGTGGATCAGACGGGTATTCGGGCTTTACAGCCAA
Source organism: Harenicola maris (assembly GCA_018524345.1). Classification (GTDB taxonomy): domain Bacteria; phylum Pseudomonadota; class Alphaproteobacteria; order Rhodobacterales; family Rhodobacteraceae; genus Harenicola; species Harenicola maris. Next base: position 1,469,835 of record JADQAZ010000001.1, on the reverse strand, counting down.
TCCAGCACTCGGCGTGGCATCTGATCTTCTTGTCCAACACGGTGGCACATCGATCCTGTCAGAAACTTCCGAAATCTATGGGGCGGAGCATCTTTTAACCTCGCGCGCGGTGACCGAAGAGATAGGTCAGGCGCTCGTCGACAAGCTTGCGTGGTGGGAGGAATATTGCGCAAGAAACAACGCAAAGATGGACAATAATCCGAGCCCCGGAAACAAGCGCGGCGGGCTGACCACAATTCTGGAGAAGTCGCTTGGCGCGGTGTCCAAAAGCGGGCAGGCACCATTGTCTGGCGTGTTCGATTACGCAGCACCGCTGAGCGCGAAAGGGTTGGTGTTTATGGACAGTCCAGGCTACGATCCGTGCTCTGTTACGGGACAAATAGCGTCTGGGGCAAACTTGATTGCATTCACCACCGGACGCGGATCTGTCTCTGGCTATAAGCCAACGCCCTGTCTTAAGTTGTCATCTAATTCCGATCTCTTTGCGAGGATGGGCGACGACATAGACGTTAACTGCGGCGACATTGCTGAGGGGTATCCACTTGCTGACAAGGGCGCCGAAATTTTCGAAATGCTTATTTCTGTGGCCAGCGGCGCTCCCACCAAGAGCGAAGCACTCGGTTTCGGTGGCGTTGAATTTGTTCCGTGGCAAATTGGAGCAGTTTTGTAAATCTCCGTCATAATCGTCATAATGCTGACGATGCGCGGGAAAATGATGCCTGTTTTTTGTTAGCCTCACTGCATCATTGGGTGATGTGGCCAAGGTCCGCTTCGGGCCGTCTTTGCAAACCGCCCAAGCTCTTGGATTTCAATGGCCTCTGCAATCGCAAGAGCATCCTCAAGCTCGACGCCGAGGTATCTGACCGTGCTGTCCATCTTCATGCGCCGCATCGAATGCGTGCCATATGCACTCGCTTCGGGGCCAATCGACGTCACCCACTCACGGACGATCCGAGCATACCGGCGGATTGAAATATCAAGCCCTTCGTGAAAACGCCCAGGCCAGAGGTATGCGGAGCCGACCATTCGAACAAATGCTGCAGTAGCGGCAAAGGCCCGCTACACAGGGCTGGTACGAAGCTCAATCCCGGGCGTGTGAAGGCCCGTGGGCGAGAGTGTGAAAATCTCGAAACCCTCCGATGTTACACCAATCGAATGCTCGAATTGTGCCGACAGGGATCTGTCCCGCGTCACGGCGGTCCAGTCGTCTGCAAGCATTTTTACCTCGGCGCGCCCAAGGTTGATCATCGGTTCAATGGTAAAGATCATGCCCTCCCTCAGTTCCGGTCCGGTTCCAGCTTTGCCGAAGTTCAGGATGTTGGGGGAGTCATGAAAGACCTGACCGATGCCGTGGCCGCAAAAGTCACGGACCACCGAGCAGCGTTCGGAATGTGCGTAGGTCTGAATTGCGTGACCGATATCACCCAGTCGCGCACCCGGCCGCACCGCCCTGATACCCTGCATCATGGCCTCATGCGCGATCTGGATGAGGCGTTCAGCCGCGCGCTTCGGCTTTCCAACCACATACATCCGACTTGAATCGCCATACCACCCGTCAAGGATCAGTGTGACATCGACGTTCACGATATCGCCGTCGCGCAACTTCTTCTCGTTCGGAAATCCGTGGCAGACCACGTGGTTGACCGATGTGCAGCAGGCGTATTGATACCCCTCGTAGCCCAACGTTGCGGGCGTTGCGTCATTGGCGGCCGCAAACTCCAGAACGAAGGCGTTGATTTGAGCCAAAGCAGTGCCATCGCAGATAAGATCTGACACGCCGTCGAGGCATCTGGCCGTCAACGCTCCTGCTCGGCGCATCCCCTCAAAGGCGTCCGGCCCATAGAGCTTGATGGCTTCGGTTCTGCGAGCGTCCTGCGCCTTTGGGGCGACCGGCACGTTGATATAGCTGTCCATTATGGGCCTCCCTGCGTATTTCCCTGTGCGCCAACGGAGGTCAGATTGACCGGCAGCCAGCTATTGGTATATGTGAATCGTATATGTTTCGTATATATATGAAAGGGAGGTGCGTCGATGGGGATCGTGAAAATTGGGGAGGATCTGCATGAGGAACTGCGCAAGTCCAGTTCGGTCATGTGCCGTTCGATCAATGCGCAGGCCGAATTCTGGATCAAGATCGGTATGCTGGCCGAAGCAAATCCGACCTTGTCCTATACGGAGATCATGACGCAGCAACTCAAGAGCGCCGATGTGCAGATGCCGAAGATCGAAGCCGCCTGAGATCTGACGCTCCCGGTGCAAGGTTGCGGATTTGGTGAAGCGGTCATCCGGTTGGCAACATCAAACGGCAGCTTTGTCCGCACTCTACCCGTTCGCCGATGGCTCGACTTTGCAGGTGCGGCGAAAGTCCGCACTGACGGGCCGCACCGCAGCATACGTAAACCTAGTCGAGTGACCGCAAAGGGCAGAAACCAATCCGCCCAAGCCCCCACCGCCGCTATTCCGCCGCCCCCAAAGGCCGTAGCGGTCCGATGAAGCCCGGCTCGCCTGCGCGTGGCGGGCCATCGCCAAGCAGCTTTGCAGGGGAGGGCAGGGCGAGGAGGTCGGTCCAGATCAGCTCTGGTGATTTCAGCTTGCGCGCCTTGCGCCCAAGGGCCACGTCCCGCGCCACGCGGCTGTTCTTGCCAAAGGACAGCGCCCCAAGCGTCCGGGTGGAGCTATAGGCCCCGATCCCCAGCCAGACCCGCAGCGCCAGCATCGAGGGCGTGAAGATCAGGGTCAGAACCGTCGCGATCCCAAGGCCAAAGACAACCGCCGTCGCCAGCTGTTTCCACCACAGGGCCGTGGGGCTGTCGATCGAATAGCCGCCGCCAAAGAAATCAAGGCTCAGCCCGAACATCATCGGCGCCAGCCCCGCCATGGTGGTGATCGTGGTCAGGAGCACAGGGCGGATACGCGCCTCTGCCGTGCGAATAATCGCCTCGATCTTGGGCATATAGCGGCTGAATTCCTGATAGGTGTCGATCAGCACGATATTGTTGTTCACCACAATCCCCGCCAAGGCGACGATCCCCGTGCCGGTCATGATGATGGAAAACGGCTGCTCCATCACCAGCATCCCAATCAGAACACCGGCCGTCGACAGGATCACCGCCAGCAGCACCAGCACCGCGTTGTAAAAGCTGTTGAACTGCGCCAGCAGGATGATGAACATCAGGCCAAGGGCACCGGCAAAGGCGCTCATCAGGAACTGCCCGCTCTCGGCCTGATCCTCCTGATCGCCGGTCCACTCATAGCTGACAGAGGCGGGCAGGGGAGAGGGATCGGAGGCCAGCCACTTGGTGATCTCGGCCACCCGCTCGTTGGCATTGACGGCAACCACCCGCACCTCGCCTTCGTCAATCGCACGGTCCAGATCGGCGCGGCTCACCCCCTCGCCAAGGGCGAACAGGGCAAAGCCCCCCTCTTGCCCCGGCAGGGTCAGCGCATCGGCGCCCGCCGCATCGTCCATGGCGCGCACAGTGGCGAGGGTCACTTCCTCCTCCGCCGCGCCGGTCACCAACTTGCTCAGCCCGGGCAAAACATCGGCCTTCACGTCAAAGATGCGCTGCTGGTCCACACGGTCGATCTGCCCCAGCTTGGGCGTCGGCTTGCGGGTGATGAAATTGGCCAAGGGCACCTGACCGTCAATGGTGCGCACCTTGAGGGTATCAAGGGTCGACAGAACCCTGTCGGCCTCGGGCAGACGCACCCTGATCTCGATCTCGTCGTCAGAGCTGTCCACGCGCATGGTGTCCAGAAACAGCCCCCGCGTGATCAACTGCACCATGGCGCCCACGGTGGCCACATCGGCCCCGAAACGGCCCGCTTTCTCCACGTCTACATCGATCTCCCAATCGATGCCGGGCAGGGGCTTGGTATCCTCGATATCGATCAGGCCCGGAACGGTCTCGAAATGGCCCCGCGCCACATCCGTCGCGGCCAGAAGGTCGGCCCAGTTGTCGCCCGCAAGACGCAGGAACACCGGCTTGCCAGAGGCAGGCCCCTGCGACAGGTTGAACACCTCGGTGCGAATACCGGGCAGCTTGGACAGCCGCTCCTGCAACCGCTCCATCACCAGATTTCCGTCAAGGTCCGCCAGTTCGACATCGTCATGGGCGGCGGCAAAGGCAGGGCGCTCCTCCCACGGGATCAGCTCGATCTGCACCTGCCCAACCGCATCCAGCGGGCCAGAGGCCCCGCCCGTATTGGCATTCAGCCCCCCTTGGCCCGCAAAGGCAAAGGCGCTCTGGATGCCGACAGTGCCAGAGATTTCCTCCTCCACCACCCGCACCATAGCGTCCTTTTCCTGAAGCGACAGGTTCCCCCGCGCCCGCACATAGACAATCGCCTGCTCCGGCGCGGTCTCGACGAAAAACTCCACCCCGTTGTTGTGCTGGCCGAAATAGCCGAAGACCGCGATGACAAAGGCCCCGACCGCCCCGACTGAGACAAGCGGCATGACAGGATTGCCCGCGATCAGGGTGATGAACCAACCAAACAAAGTCTTGCGATGCCCCGCCCGTATCCGCTTTGCCCGGCGCTCGATCTTTGCGGCGCCCAAGGTGATCGAGGCCGCCATAGCGCCCAGTAGAAACAGCGAGACGCCGGGGACCCAGCCGAGAGCGGGTGGCAAAGGCGAAGGGCCGCGAAAGATGTAGCCGGAGTTGACCACCTGCATCGCCCCGACAAAGAGCAAAAACAGCGCAGGCGGCACCAGAGCAGCGCGCAAAACCCACGGCAGCCCCGCCCGCAGTGCGTCAGAGGCCGCGCCAAACACGCGGCTGACCCGCCCCGTCACCCCGCCCATGACCGGCAGATAGATCAGCGCGACAACAAGCGAGGCCGTCAAAACGAAAATCAATGTGACCGGCAGCATCCCCATGAACTGCCCCGGCACCCCGGGCCAGAACAGCATCGGCAAAAACGCACAAAGCGTCGTCGCGGTCGAGGAGACGATGGGCCAGAACATCCGCTTGGCCGCCTCCACATAGGCGGACATCGGGCCAGAGCCTTCGCTGATCCGCTTGTCGGCATATTCCACCACCACAATGGCCCCGTCTACCAACATCCCCACGGCCAAAATCAGCCCGAACATCACGATGTTGGAAATCGAAATCCCCATGACGGCCAGCAAAGCAAAGCAGAGCAGAAACGACGTCGGGATCGCGAACCCAACAAGCAGGGCAGGGCGCGTGCCCAAAGCCGCCAAAATCACGATCATCACAAGCGCAATCGCCGTGATGACAGAGCCCTCAAGCTGGCTGACCATACTTTCCACCGTGCGCGACTGGTCGTTGGAGGTGCCCACCACAATCGCCTCGCGCAATTCGCTGGGCCATTTGGCCTGCTCTTCTTCCACCACCTGCTGCACCAGCTTGGCCGTGTCGATCAGGTTGAACCCCTTGCGCTTTGACACCTGCAAGGCCACCGTCTGCTCAAGGTTGAACCGCGCCGTCCCCGCGCGATCCTCGAAGGTCAGGTTGATCTCGGCCAATTCGCCCAGCTTGATCACCCGGTCGCCATTGGTCTTCACGGGCAGGTTGTAGATATCGCGCGAGGTCTCGAAACTCGACCGGATCTTGACAGAGTTCGCCCCCGTCGCGGTCTCCACCTCGCCCGCGGCGACCAGCTGGTTGTTGTTCTGGATCACCGCAATCAACTCGGCCGCCGTCACGTCATAGGCCTCGAGCTTCAGCGGATCGATGATCACCTCCATCATCTCGTCGCGGTGCCCGGCCAATGTGGCCTCCAGAACCGGCTCCAGCCCTTCAAGCTTGTCTTGCAAGTCCTTGGCGACGCGAAGCAATGTCCGCTCCGGCAGCTGCCCCGTCAGGTTGACAATGATGATCGGAAACTCGGAAAAATTGAACTCCCCGATGGTATAGGCATCGGCCCCGTCGGGGAACTTCGCCTCCGCCTTGTTCATCGCGGCGCGTACATCGGCCAAGGTGCCGGTCTTGTCCCAGCCGAACTCGAACTCCAGCGAGACAAAGGCATAGCCCTCCGAGGCAATACCCGACATCTTCTTGAGCCCGTCCATATCGGACAGCTCGGTCTCCATCACCCGAACAAGGAGCTTTTCACTGTCCTCGGCCGAAATCCCCTGAAACGGGACGGAAACAAACACCGCCGGAATCTCGATATCCGGCTCGCCCTCCTTGGGCAGGGACCAATAGGCAAAGCCCCCCACCAGAAGGGACAGCACGATAAAGGCCAGAACCATGCGGGCACGGTCGGCAGCCCAATCGATAACGCCGGTCATTCGCCCGCCTCGGGCGCAGCAGAGAGGTCACCGGCACGCGGCACCAGCGTCACATCCAAAGGCACCCCGTCGATGATATATTCCTGACCCACAGTCACGATGGTGATCTCCTTGGGCAACCCGCCGACCCAGACCCCCTCCTGACTGTCGCGCAACACGGTGATCGGGGCAAAGCCCGCCACATCGCCGCTCTCGACAAAGCGCACCCCGATGCGCCCCGAATTATCAAGGGTCAGCGCCGATTGCGGCACCAGATGCGCCTCGGCCCCGTCGCTCGCCACGGCGATCTCCACGGTCTGGCCATCGCGAATGCTCAGGTCATTGTTCTCCACCGCCACCTCAACGCGAAAGGTCCGCGTGCTGGCATCGGCAGAGCGCGACAGGAAAGTCACCTCACCGGCTACCTCATGCCCCGTCGCCAAACGCGCCCCCGCACGGGCCCCAAGGCGCACCTTGTCCACCTCGGTCTCGGGCACAAACCCCACCAGCTTGATCGGATCCAGCTGGATCACCGTGGCGCAACTGCCCCCGGGCTGGAGGAGCGATCCCAGCTCCGCCGTGTCGCTCTCCAAGAGGCCCGAAAACGGCGCGTGAATCGCCAAACGCTCGATCTCTTTCTCCGCCGCGGCCACGCCCGCACGGGCGGCTGTCACGGCGGCAATGGCGCTCTCTACGGTGGAGGAGGCCGCCTTCACGCCGCTTTCAGCCGCCTGCAAGGTCGCCCGCGCCGAGGAAACCGAGGCATTGGTCGAGGCCACCCGCGTGCCAGAGGCAAAACCATCCTTGCTCAAGGACTGCGCCGCACGGTCATTGATCAGGGCTTCTTCCAGACGGGCCTGCGCCTCCAGCACCCGCGACTGCGCCTCAGGCACCCGCGCCTCGGCCTCGGGCACCTTGGCCTCGGCCTCGCCAAGGCGCGCCTTGGCCTCGGCCAAGGCCGTCTCCCGCGTGCCCGCCTCGATCTCGCAAAGAAGCTGCCCCTGCTCGACAAATGTGCCCTTGCGCAGAGGTTCGGAATTCACAAGACCGGAGGTTTCAGAGCGCACATCAATCTGCCGCGCCGCCTCTGTCTGGCCGCGGATCAGGACCGCACTGTTGATCTCCTGCGCGGTGGAGCGCACCGCAATCACCGACACCCGCCGCTCGCCCGTATTTTCCTGCGCTTCTTCGGCCTCGGCCTCAACCACGGTGTCACCCTCGGCCTCAGCAGGCACCGCATCGGCCACACCGCGCCCGGCAAAGGCACGCAGACGGTCGCGCTCGAACACCCCGAAATACAGGGCAACGGTCACGACAACAGCCGTCAGAATGGGAATCAAACGCATAAACAATGGTCTCCAACGCGAAAATCGGTCTCGCGGCGCAAATAGGGGCGCAAGGCCGGGGGGGCAGGCAAAGGCGGCTAAACCGTCCGGTTCAGTTATCATAATTTTCATGGGCGATACAACCGTGCACTATGCCGCAAGACCGCCGCCGCCCGCCGCGGCGCAGGCGGCGAATTCTCAAGGGCTGGTCACGCCCGCCATAGAACGGTAAAAGCCAATCAAATCCGTCTCCGCGCCGCAGGGCAGGGGGCGCCATCAGGCACAAGGCATTCCCCAAGCGCGGGACAAGAGGCAGTATGAGCGACAGCGACAGTTTTATCGAAGAAGTCAGCGAAGAAGTGCGCCGCGAACGGCTCTACGGGTTTGTGCGCCGCTATGGCTGGATCGCCATCCTTGCGGTGCTGGCCATCGTGGCAGGGGCCGCCTACACCGAATACAGCCGCTCTCAGGCCGAGGCAGAGGCGCAAAGCTTTGGCGATGCCCTGCTGGATGCACTGGAAACCGAGGACCCCGCCGAACGCGCCGCCGCGATCACCGGCGTCGAGACCCCGGCAGAGGCCGCCCCCATCGTCGCCCTGCTCGCCGCAGCAGAGGCACAGGCGAATGAGGACACCGCCGCCGCCGCAAACGCCCTGCGCTCCATCGCCGAAGACGGCGAGACCCCGCAAATCTACCGCGACCTCGCGGGCCTCAAACTCGCCCTTCTGGGCGACGAGGCCCTGCCTGAGGACGAGCGCAAAGCCCTGCTGGAACGCCTCGCCACCCCCGGCGCCCCCTTCCGCCCGCTGGCGCTGGAGCAACTGCTCTACATCACCGTCCAGACAGCAGAGCCAGAGGAGGCCATCGAGGCGGCCCGCACCCTGCTGCAAGAGCCGGAGATAAGCGACGGGCTGCGCGAACGGGTCAGTCAGGTGATTCTGGCCTTGGGCGGAGAGGCCGAAGTAGAGTAAGCTGTGTTAACGCCCTGCTTCGGCAGGGCAAAAAGGGCCGCGCAACCGGCCCGCCAAAAGGCCCGCAACCGGGCACGAAGAAGTAATAAAAGGGCGACGGCAGTGAAGGCATCCCTCATTATCGCAGGTCTCACAGGGCTTGGCCTTTTGGCTGGCTGCGGCGAGCGCGACGAAATCTTGCAAGGCGAACGCTTCGGCGTGCGCGAGGCCCTCTCCACCGTGGCCGAGGGCGAAGCCCCCGCAGATGCGACCCAAACCGCCCGCGGCATCAATCTGCCCGCCCAAACCAACCCCGCCGCATGGACGCACCGCAACGGCAGCGCCCAGCACACCATCCAGCACCCGGCGCTGAACCGCACGCTGACGCCGGTCTGGTCCGCCAATATCGGCAAGGGCGAAAACCGCAAACTGCGCATCACCGCCGATCCGGTGGCCGCAAGCGGGCTGATCTTTACCCTCGACGCAGGGGCCACCGTCACAGCCACCTCCGCCGCCTCGGGCGGCGTGGTCTGGCAACGCGACCTGACCCCCGAACCCGACAAAAGCGGAGAGGCCTCCGGCGGCGGTCTGGCCGTGGCCAATGGCACCCTCTATGCCTCCACCGGCTTTGGCGTGCTGACGGCGCTGGATGCCACATCGGGCGCGGTCAAATGGGAACAGGGCTTTGACGGCCCGGTGCAGGGCGCGCCAACGGTCTTTGATGATCTGGTCTATGCGGTCAGCCGCGACAACCGCGCCTTCGCGATCGAGGCCTCCAATGGCCGCTTGCGCTGGGAACTGCCCGGCACACCGACCCCCTCCGTCACCGCCAATGGCGCGGCCCCGGCGGTCAATGACCGCATCGTGATCTTCCCCTTCGGCACCGCCGAACTGGTGGCGACCCTGCGCAAAGGCGGCATCCGCGTCTGGGGCGCAACCCTTGCCGGGGAACGGCGCGGGCGCGCCTATACCGGCTTTACCGATATCTCCGGCGATCCGGTCATCGTCGGCAATACCATCTACGCCGCCAACCCCTCGGGCCGCCTCGTGGCGCTCAACGCCGCCTCGGGCGAGCGTCTCTGGACAGCCACCGAAGGCGCGCTCAGCCCCGTCTGGCCCGCCGGCGACTCCCTGTTTCTGGTCAGCGACCAGAACCAGCTGATCCGCATGGACGCCTCCGACGGCTCCGTGATCTGGTCCACCGAGATGCCCGTCTACGTCAAGGAAGGGCGCAAGAAACGCCGCCGCAAGGCGATCTTCGCCCATTACGGCCCGATCCTGGCCGGGGGCCTCTTGCGCGTTGCCAGCTCCGACGGCGCCCTGCGCTCCTTTGACCCCGCCACCGGCGCGCTGGTCAGCCAGATCGACCTGCCCGGCGGCGCCGCCAGCAACCCCATCGTCGTGGGCGGCACGCTCTATGTGGTGACCACCAAGGGCACTCTGCAGGCCTACCGCTAACCAGCCCTCCCGCCCCATCCCCGCGGCCTGCGGCCCCGCAGATGCCTTGGGCCGGGCGCTTTGCGCTGGCGCACAAAGCGCGGGGGCAGGGGGAGGGCATGGCGCATTTGCTGTGGGGGATCTGCGGGGCGCGGACGCTGGATGCCTCCGGCGGGGATATTTGGGCCAATAAGAAACATTGGCTCTATAAGAAACAGGGGGCGCGATCACCTCGGGCCTTTCCAAGCCGTAAAAAAGGGTGTATCGCCGCCCATTCTCTAATCTTCGGATCACCGATATGTCTTTTACCCTTGCCATCGTAGGACGCCCCAATGTGGGCAAGTCCACATTGTTCAACCGCCTTGTCGGCAAGCGGCTGGCTTTGGTGGACGATCAGCCCGGCGTCACCCGCGATCTGCGCGAGGGCGAGGCGCGGCTTGGCGATATGAATTTCACCGTGATCGACACCGCCGGTCTGGAGGAAGCCACCGACGAGAGCCTTGAGGGCCGCATGCGCCGCCTGACGGAGCGGGCGGTGGATATGGCCGATGTCTGTTTGTTTCTGCTCGACGGGCGCGCCGGTGTGACCCCCGATGACCAGCTTTTTGCCGAAATCCTGCGCAAGCGTTCTGCCCATGTGATCCTTGGCGTCAACAAGGCCGAGGGCGCCGCTGGCGCTGCCGGTGTGATTGATGCCTATTCCCTTGGTCTGGGCGATCCGATCCCGCTCTCTGCCGAGCATGGCGAGGGGATGGCCGATCTGGCCGCTGTTCTGATGCCGATCTCCGACGAGATGGCCCTGCGCGAGGATACCTCCCCCGAGGTTGAGGTTGATCTAGACGAGGAGGGCGCCGAGGAGACCGCCGCCCCGCGCATCACCGCCAAGCGCCCCTTGCAGATTGCCGTGGTGGGCCGCCCCAATGCGGGCAAATCCACCCTGATCAACCAGATCCTCGGCGAGGACCGTTTGCTCACCGGCCCCGAGGCCGGGATCACCCGCGACAGTATTTCCCTCTCGCTCAAATGGGAGGGCACCCATGTGCGCCTGTTTGACACCGCCGGCATGCGCAAGAAGGCCAAGGTGCAGGCCAAGCTGGAAAAGCTCTCGGTTTCTGACGGGCTGCGGGCGGTGAAATTTGCCGAGGTGGTCGTGGTTCTGCTCGACGCCGAGATCCCCTTTGAGCAACAAGACCTGCGCATCGCCGATCTGGCCGAGCGCGAGGGCAGGGCGGTGATTGTCGCCGTCAACAAATGGGATCTGGAGCGCGAGAAACAGTCCAAGCTCAAGGACCTCAAGGAAAGCTTCGAGCGCCTCCTGCCGCAGCTGCGCGGCGCGCCTTTGATCACCGTTTCGGCGAAAACCGGCAAGGGGCTCGACCGGCTGCATGCCGCGATCCTCAAGGCCAATGAGGTCTGGAACCGCCGCATCCCCACCGCCCGCCTGAACGAATGGCTGGCGGAGATGATCGAGATGCACCCGCCCCCCGCACCGGGCGGCCGCCGCATCAAGCTGCGCTATATGACACAGGCCAAAACCCGCCCGCCGGGTTTTGTCGTCATGTGCAGCCACGCCGACAAGCTGGCCGATAGCTATAAACGCTATTTGGTCAACGGGTTGCGCGAGAGTTTCGACATGCCAGGCACCCCGATCCGCCTGCATTTCCGCTCTCAGGCCGATGCGAACCCCTATAAGAACAAAAAGAAATCCACCCCCTCGCGCCTGCGCAAACACCTTGGCAAACGCCCGATAGGCGAATAGGGCGGCGCCCGTAGTGGGCGGGGAATTGGATATTTGAACCAATAAGAAGCACGGGCTGAACAGGGCCGCGGCGCCGGGGGGATATTGACCCTCTGGCGGGGGGCTTGTCATCGGTGTATGCACGGATGCAGTGCGATTTTGGTGGGAGACCTTTTTGTGACGACGCGACTTGTTAAATCCTTTGGCTTGCCGATTAACGGCATCGTTCATGTTGGTGCGAACCGGGGACAGGAGATTGCTGAATACAGCGCCGAAACCGAGAATGTCCTTTACGTAGAGGCGATCCCCTCTCTTGCGGATGATCTGCGGGCCAAGCTGGCGGAGATGGGCGTTGGCTTTACCGTCGCGCAGGCCTGCTGCAGCAACCAGTCGGGCGAGAAGGTCACCTTTAATATAACCGGGGGCGGGGCGGATAGCTCCTCCATGTTCGAGATGGGCCGCCATGCGGAGCTTTATCCCTCGATCAAGGTGGTCGAGCAGATCGAGCTGGAGACAACCACCGTTGACGATCTGCTGGTCCAGTATCCGGATTTCGGCAGCGCCAATATCCTTGTGATCGACACCCAGGGCGCGGACCTTCTGGTGTTGAAGGGCGCGCGCGGCACCATCGAGCGTCAGATCGATTGCGTCTATGTCGAGGTCGCCGAAGAGCCCCTGACCGATGGCGGCTGCACCTTTGACGAGATCGACGCCTTTATGCGCAGCATGGGCTTTCGCTGCAAGAATCTGAACATCGGCGTCATGGACTGGGGCAATGCCTTTTACGTGCGCAAGCCGACCCTGTTCGAAACCCGCGGCCAGACCTCCCTTGCGCGGGGCAAAACCGCGACGCAAAGCTCGACCCATGGCAATGACGAGGCAAACTTTGGCGCCGCTCTTGCCATCAACGGTGTGTTCCAGCAGGCCGGTGGGTGCCGCACCAAGCGCAGCGAGAAATCATGGTGGATGGTTGATCTGGAAACCGCCTGCACCCTTGACGAGGCCGTGATCATCGACCGCCGCCGCGTTGCAAACGGCCCCTTCCCGATAGAGGTCGAGGTCAGCCTTGATGGCGAGGACTGGCAGAGCGTCACCACCCTGAACGGCACCCCGAAGGAGCTCGCCTCCACCTCGATCCTGTATAATGTGCCGCTGAATTGCAAAGGCCGCTACCTGCGGCTGCGGCCCATCGGCAATGTCTCGGTGAACCTCACGCAGGTCTATGTCTTCGGCACCGCCGCCTAGGCAGAGAGCGGCCCCCGCGCAGGGGGCCGCGCCAATCCCCTAAACCAGCGCGCCTGTGGGATCGAGGCGGGTCTTCCCGCCCAGATGCCCATGCAGCGCCGCAGGCAGCGTGACCGACCCGTCCTCTTCCTGTCCGTTCTCCAGCACCGCAATCAGGCACCGCCCAACGGCCAGACCGGACCCGTTCAGCGTATGCACAAACTCCGGCTTGCCGCCGCCCTCGGGCTTGAACCGCGCATTCATCCGCCGCGCCTGAAACGCCCCCGCAACCGAGACGGACGAAATCTCGCGGTAGGTGCCTTGCCCAGGGAGCCAGACCTCGATGTCATGGGTCTTGATCATCCCGAACCCCAGATCACCGGTGCACAAAACCACCGTCCGATAGGGCAGCTCCAGCGCCTGCAACACCGCCTCGGCGCAGCCCGTCATCCGCTCGTGCTCCTCCATGGAGGCATCGGGGTGGGTGACAGACACCATCTCCACCTTCTCGAACTGGTGCTGGCGCAGCATCCCCGCCGTATCGCGCCCCGCAGACCCGGCCTCGGACCGGAAACACAGGGAATGGGCCGCATAGCGCCGCGGCAAATACCCCTCATCCACGGTCATCCCGTTGACAATATTGGTCAAAGTCACCTCGGAGGTCGGGATCAGCCACTGCCCCTCGGTGGTGCGGTAACTGTCCTCGCCGAACTTGGGCAACTGCCCCGTGCCATACATCATCTCCTCGCGGACCATGACCGGCGCGTTGACCTCGGCAAGCCCGTGCTGCTCCGTGTGCAGGTCCAGCATGAACTGCGCCAAAGCCCGGTGCAGGCGGGCCACCCCGCCGGTCAACATCACAAAGCGCGCACCCGACAGCTTCGCCGCCGTCTCGAAATCCAGCCCCGCCGCTGCACCGGCAATCTCGTAATGCTCCTTGGCGGCAAAGCCGAACTCCCGCGGGCTGCCCCAACGGCGCAGCTCCACATTCTCGCTCTCGTCGGCGCCATCCGGCACATCCGCATGGATCAGGTTGGGCAGGGACATCAGCATATCATTCAGCGCCGCATCCGCCTGCCGCGCCTCTTCCTCCAAGGCCGCAATCTCGGCCTTCTTCTCGGCGACCAAAGCACGCAGCCGCTCGAACTCCGCCTCATCGCCCGAGGCCTTCGCCGCCCCCACCTGCTTGGAGGCCGCATTGCGATCGGCCAAAGCCGCCTCGGAGCGCGAAATCACCTCCCGCCGCGCCGCATCCAAAGCCAAAACCTGCGATGACAAAGCCCCAAGCCCCCGCCGCGTCATCGCAGCATCAAACACCTCAGGCGTCTCACGGATCATCTTGATATCATGCATGGCTCGCTCCTTTTGGGCCGTCTTTGGGGCGCGTTATGATGGATTTTCTGGCGGAGTGTAAGAGGTCGGATCGTCCGTCCAAATTTTCCACTGGTCACGCAGGTCATCCCACTCCATGTCCCACTCCGGCCAATGGGCGGGCCGCTTTATCCCCTCGGGCAGGATCACAGAGGCATCGCCAAACATAGAGCAGGCTTGCTCTTGGGTAATTGTCACTTCTGACAGGTCAACATCTTCGATGAAGGCACCTGTCAAATCGGCGCTTCTGAAGTCCGTGGCACTGTCCACCTTCGCATCGCTCAAGTCGGCCCGAACCAGCTTCGCTCTGCGCAGGTCCGCCCCCTGCAGCCGTGCCTCGCTCAGGTCGGCTCCCTCCATATCCGCGCTCAGCAGCTTTGCCCCCTCCAGATTCGCCCTGCTCAGGTCCACCTGCACCAAGCGTGCTCTGTGAAGGTCCGCCCCGTCCAATCGCGCTCCGTCCATCTCTGCCCTGTCCAATTTGGCCTGTCCCAAGTTGACCCCGGACAGTTTTCCCCCGGGAAGAAACGCTCTTCGCAAATCCGCTCTCCAAAGGTTTGCACCCTCCAGATGCGCGCTGCCTAAGTCGAACCCCTGCAAACACATATCTGCAAGCTCGAAGCCCTGAAGATTGGCTCTACGCAGATCAATCTTGAGCGTCCCGCCAGCCCGTTCTTGCAACCGTGTCAAAACCTGCACGGCAGACTGGGCGTCTGACCGTTTCACCGTCAGGGAAGAGGCCCATTCATCAATGTCTTGCCCGAGCAGTTCCAGAGCCTCTGACCACTGCTCGGCAGGGGCTTCGGCTGAAACCTCCCGCACATAGACAGCCAGATTACCTGCGATCCGTTGGACTAACTCAGGATCTTCCATCGCCAAACCTTCGAGCCGGTCCAAGGCCATGTTGCGGGCAACGATGTCCGGCTGGTCATAGGACTGAAGTTCCCAAGGACTCTCGACAACATCCGATGCGTCACTTGGAATCTCCGCTTCCTCGCCCGAGGTTTCGAAAACCGAATACTTACGCCCCTCCAATCCAAAGGACACATTGCGACACCGCAGCGTTGCCTTCTTCACCGCCGACAACCCGTCCAGAGCGCTCGAAAGCTTCTGGTTGGTCAAAACAGCCTCGGCGGTGTCCACCTGCCGCTTGGCCAAAACCGCCCGCCACAATACAAATGGCGCACCGACGACACCTGCGACAAACAGCATCACATTGCGAAGCTCGGTAAAGGCCGTTTCATGCGTCGCAAAGAACCAAACCGAAGCGGCAACCACCGCCGCCAAAGTCACCATCCATGCCCAAAGCCAAAGGCCCTCCATAGGGAACGGTTTTCGCTTGCCTGCCACGGGACGCGCCGAAACTTGGGTCAGGGCAAACAAGGTCAGCCCAAAGAACACCGCCGCCAGAAACAAGGGCGCGTTCAAAAATCCTTCGATCCAGTCCATCAAAATTCTCGCCGTTCAAAATCTGCGCAAACCTTATCACCCCATCCCGCACCCACAACCTTCCATCACCGCCCATGAACAGGGCAGGGGCCCAAGCCCCCCATCACACAAACGTATGCATGGAATGTGCATAGGATGTGCATCGAATGTGCATCCCCCGCGCCGCCCCGTCTTGCAAGTCGCCACCCCCGCGCATAGGTTGCGCCCTGAACCGAAATCCGGCGCTGGCCGGTCGCACTTCCTAAGGGGAAATTCTATGCAGGGCCTTGGCCAGTTTGTACCGCTTATTTTGATCTTCGCGATCATGTATTTCCTGTTGATCCGTCCACAGCAGAAAAAGATGAAAGAGCATCAGGCCATGGTGTCCAACCTGCGCCGCGGCGATCAGGTCATCACTCAGGGCGGCTTGATCGGCAAGGTCGTAAAAGTCAAAGAAGACAACGAGGTAGAGGTCGAACTTGGCGAGGGCGTCAAGGTTCGCGTGGTCAAATCCACCATTGCGACTGTTCTGAACAAAACAGAACCAGCCGCCGCCAACACCAATAAATAAGCGAGGCAGCCATGCTGCAAATTTCGGGCACTAACCGGCTGGGCATCATCGCGGCCGTTCTGATCGGCCTTGCTTTGGCCCTGCCGAACCTGTTCTACAGCCGTGTCGAGCAGCATAACGATGCAATCGCCATGATCGAGAGTTCCGGCGAAACCCCTGAACTCATTGAACAAAAGGGGCTTTGGCCGGATTGGCTGCCCTCCGGCCTTGTCAACCTCGGGCTTGATCTGCGCGGCGGTGCGCACCTCTTGGCCGAGGTCGAGGTGGAGCAGGTCTATGCCGACCGCATGGATGCTTTCTGGCCCGAATTGCGCGATGCCCTGCGCGAGGAGCGCGAGACCATCGGCACCATCCGCCGCACCGACACCAATGACGGCACCCTGCGCATCCGCATCTCCAATGCGGATCAAATGGCCCGCGCGATGGAAATCGCCCGGGGCTTTGCCAACCCCGTCGTCTCCCTCACCGGGATCGGCCATAACGACATCGAGGTCTCCGCCAGCGGCGACACCCTGATCGTCGGCCTGTCGGACGCGGAAAAGCTCGCCACCGATGACCGCACCGTGCAGCAAAGCCTTGAAATCATTCGCAGACGGGTCGACGAAGTCGGCACCCGCGAACCCACGATCCAGCGGCAGGGCACCAACCGGATCATCATTCAGGTCCCCGGCATCGGCTCCGCGCAGGAACTCAAGGACCTGATCGGAACCACCGCGAAACTGACCTTCCATCCGGTCGTAAACCGCACCTCGGATCCGCAGGCCAACCCCGGCGCCCGCAACATTCTGGCCTCCTCCGCCGACCCGCAGGACGCAGGCATCTACTATATCCTAGAGCAAACCCCGACCGTCACAGGCGAGGACCTCGCCGATGCCCAGCCAAGCGTTGACCAGAACGGGCTGCCTGCGGTCTCCTTCCGCTTCAACCCCTCGGGCGCGCGCAAGTTCGGCACCTATACCACTGAAAACGTTGGGGCTTTGTTCGCGATTAAGCTGGATGAGGAGGTCATCTCCGCCGCCACAATCCGAGAGCCGATCACAGGCGGCTCCGGCATCATCTCCGGCAACTTCAGCACCCAAAGCGCCTCCGAACTCTCGGTCCTGCTGCGCGCCGGTGCCCTGCCTGCGGAAATGAACTTCCTGCAAGAACGCACCATCGGCCCCGAACTGGGGCAGGACAGCATCGACGCAGGCACCATCGCCTGTATCGTGGCCTTCGCCGCGGTGCTGATCTTCATGGCGCTCAGCTATGGCCTCTTTGGTATCTTCGCCAATGTCGCCCTGATCATCAACGTCGGGCTGATCTTTGGCCTGCTTTCGCTCATCGGCGCCACGCTGACCCTGCCGGGCATCGCGGGCATCGTGCTGACCATCGGTATGGCGGTGGACGCCAATGTGCTGGTCTTCGAACGTATCCGCGAGGAACTCAAAACCGCCAAGGGGCCAAGCCGCGCAATCTCGCTGGGCTATGAAAAGGCCCTCAGCGCGATTGTGGACGCCAATATCACCACCTTCATCACGGCGGTGATCCTCTTTGCCCTCGGCTCCGGCCCTGTGCGCGGCTTTGCGATCACCCTTGGACTTGGCATCATCACGTCCGTTTTCACGGCGATTTTCGTCACCCGCCTGCTGGTCATCACATGGTTTGATGCCCGCCGGCCCAAGACGATCGAGGTATAGACAATGCGCCTTAAACTGGTTCCATCAGAGACCAAGATCGACTTTTTCAACCGCTGGCGTCTCTGGCTCGGCATCTCGGCCGTTATGATTTTGGTCAGCCTCGCCTCCTTCGGGCTGCAGGGGCTGAATTTCGGGATCGACTTTATCGGCGGCACCACGATCCGGACCGAAAGCACAACCGACATCGACGTGGCCGTCTACCGCGAGGCCATCGCGCCCCTCGAACTGGGCGATGTGTCGATCACCGAGGTTTTCGACCCCAACTTCGCCGACGACCAGCACGTCGCCCAACTGCGCATCCAAACGCAAGAGGGGGCAGAGGCCGCAGCCAGCACCATGATCGCCGATGTCACCGCCGCGCTTCAGGCGGTCGATCCGGCGCTCACCGTGCAGGCAGTTGAATCCGTCGGCCCCGAAGTCTCGGGAGAGCTGATCTGGACAGCGACCCTCGCCGTGGTCCTCGCGATTGCGGCGGTTCTGGTCTATATCTGGATGCGCTTCGAATGGCAGTTCGCCCTCGGGGCGGTGGCCGCTCTGGTCCATGACGTGGTCCTGACCATCGGGGTGTTTTCCGAACTCCAGATCCGCTTCGACCTCGCCATCATCGCGGCTCTGCTGACCATCGTCGGCTACTCGCTGAACGATACGGTGGTGGTCTTTGACCGCGTGCGGGAAAACCTGCGCAAATACAAAAAACGCGAGTTCAAAGAGGTGCTGAACCTCTCGATCAACGAAACCCTCAGCCGCACAGTGATGACCTCGGTCACCACGCTGCTGGCGCTCTTCTCGCTGTATTTCCTTGGCGGCGACGTGATCCGCGGCTTTGTCTTTGCCATGATCTGGGGCGTTGTGGTCGGCACCTATTCGTCGATCTTCGTCGCCTCGACAGTTCTGCTCTGGCTCGGCGTCACCCGCGACTGGTCCAAGAAAGAAGACCCCGCAGGCACCCAGTTCGGCAATATTGATGCCTGACGCATTGGCCACGGCCCTGGCCCTGCCAGGGTTCGGCTGGCTGGTGGCGGCGGCAATCATAGCGGGGTTGGTGCGGGGCTTTTCCGGCTTTGGCACGGCGATGATCTTCCTGCCGATTGCGGGCCAGTTCCTTGGCCCCTTTGCCGCCATCACCGCCCTGATCATCATGGACCTCATCGGCCCGATCCCGGCCCTGCCGCGCGCCCTGCGCGACGCCAGCCCCCGCGACCTCTCGCGATTGCTGATCGGGGCGCTTGTCGGCCTGCCTCTGGGCGTCCTGCTCTTGTCGCAAATGGGCGAGGAGGGGTTCCGCTACGCCGTGAGCGGGCTGACCCTCGGGCTGCTCTTGGCGCTGATCTCCGGCCTGCGCTACCGCGGCGCGCTGACGCGGCGCCTGCTGGTGGGCACCGGCGGGATCAGCGGCCTTCTGGGCGGGGCCGCGGGCCTGCCCGGGCCGCCCGTGATCATGCTCTATATGACATCCACCCAGCCGCCCGCCGTGATCCGCGGCACCACAATGGCCTATCTGCTCTTTGCCGATATAGCGATCATCGCGGTGCTGGCTCTGGCCGGTGAACTCGTCCCCAGCGCCCTGACAACGGGGGCCTTGCTGATCCTGCCCTACCTTGCGGCGATCCGCCTCGGCACCTTGATGTTTGTGCCCGAGCGCGACGCATTGTATCGCTGGGTGGCCTATTCGGTGATCGCCGCATCGGCGCTCAGCGGGCTGCCCATCTGGGACGGCCTTCTGGGATAGGCATCTGGAATAAACAGCCGCGTTACGCAAAAAAAGAGGCCAACATGCGCTTGAACGAAATCGACTATACCGACGCAAAGCCGATCGACGGCTACGGCCCGGGCTTCTTCCGCGTCGGCGGCGATGTGCATGAGGGCGCGGTTCTGGTCAGCCCCGAGGGCGTAGCCCCATGGGGCGGGATGGAGGACAGCGCCAGCCTGCTCTCCCTCGCGGGCAAGGTCGATGTGGTCTTCATCGGCACCGGCAGCACCATCACCCATATCCCCGCCCCCCTGCGCGAGGCATTGGAACAGGCCGGCATCGGCGCAGAGCCTATGGCCAGCCCCTCCGCCTGCCGCACCTATAATATCCTGCTGTCAGAGGGGCGCCGCATCGCCGCCGCCCTGATCCCCGTGGCGGCATCCTCCTGAGCTGGCAGGCCGATACCCTTGCCTGCCAGAGGGGCGGGCGCGTCCTTCTGGCGGGGCTGAGCCTTCGGCTGGCCAAGGGGCAGGTGCTGATCCTGCGCGGCCCCAATGGCGTCGGCAAAACCACCCTGCTGCGTACCCTTGCGGGGCTGCAACCGGCGGCGGGGGGCACCCTGAACTGGCCCGCCGATGACATGGCCTATGCCAGCCACGCCGACGGGATCAAAGCCACCCTCAGCGCCCGCGAAAACCTCGCCTTCTGGGCGGGCATCTACGGCGCCGGCGATCCGGAAAACGCCCTTGAGACCTTCGGCCTCACCCCGCTGGCAGGGCGCGCCGCGGGCACGCTCTCGGCGGGGCAACGCCGCCGCCTCGGCCTTGCCCGCCTCGTCCTCTCGCATCGGCCCGTTTGGCTCTGCGACGAGCCGACGGTCTCCCTCGACGCCGAACATACGGAAGTCTTCGCCAATGCGGTCCGCGCCCATTGCGCCAAAGGCGGCGCGGCCGTCCTCGCCACCCATATCGACCTCGGCCTGACGGGCGAGACCCTCGACCTCACCCCTTTCGCCGCCGCAGCGGCCCAAGCCACGCAAACCGAAACCCCCGGCTTTGACGAGGCCTTCCTGTGAAGGCCCTCTTGCTACGCGACCTGCGCCTCGCGGTGCGGGCAGGGGGCGGCTTCGGCCTCGCGCTCGCCTTCTTCCTGATCGTCACCATGCTGGTCCCCTTTGCTGTCGGATCAGACAGCCAGACCCTCGCCCGCATCGCCCCCGGAACCCTCTGGCTCGGCGCGCTGCTGGCCTGCCTGCTCTCGCTCGAACGGCTCTTCGCGCTGGACTATGAGGACGGCTCGCTCGATATCCTCGCCACCGCGCCAATCCCGCTGGAGGGGGCGGTGATCGCCAAGGCCGCGGCCCACTGGCTCACCACCGGCCTGCCGCTCACCCTCGCCGCGCCGGTCCTCGGGGTGCTGCTGCACCTGCCGGGGCCGGGCTATGGCGTGCTGATGCTGGGGCTGGCCCTCGGCACACCGGCCCTGTCGATGATCGGCGCCTTCGGCGCGGCCCTGACCGTGGGGCTGAAACGGGGCGGTCTGCTGCTCTCGCTCATCGTGCTGCCGCTCTATGTGCCAACGCTGATCTTCGGCGCCGATGCGGCCAGCCGCGCGGCCATGGGGCAGGGGGCATCCACGCCCCTGCTGCTCCTCGGCGCGGTGACTTTGGGCTGCCTCGCGCTCCTGCCCTTCGCCGCCGCCGCCGCCCTGCGGGTGAACCTGCGGTAAGACGTCTCCAAGCAGCGTCAATTTGCGCCTCTCCCCCCACGGCAGAGTGACTGGACGCTGCCCCCCGCCCACAATAAGGTCCGCGCCATGTCGCTTTGGGAATACGCAAATCCGGTGAAATTCATGGCCCTCTCGGGGCGGGTTTTGCCATGGGCATGGGCCATTGCCGCGCTGACCCTCGGCACCGGGCTGATCTGGGGGTTCTTCTTCACCGGCGACGCCGACAAATTCGGCTCCTCGGTCAAGGTGATCTACGTCCATGTGCCCTCTGCACTCATGGCGATCAACGCTTGGTTCATGATGCTGGTCACCTCGCTGATCTGGCTGGTGCGGCGGCACCATGTCTCGGCCCTCGCGGCCAAGGCAGCGGCGCCGGTGGGGGTGACCATGACGCTGATCGCCCTGATCACAGGGGCGCTCTGGGGCCAGCCAACATGGGGCACATGGTGGGCATGGGATCCGCGCCTGACCTCCTTCCTGATCCTGTTCCTTTTCTATCTGGGCTATATGGCGCTCTGGTCCGCGCTGGAGGATACGGACGCCGCAGCAGACCTGACAAGCTGGCTCTGCATCGTCGGCTCGGTCTTTGCCGTGCTCTCGCGCTACGCCGCGAAATTCTGGAGCCAAGGCATGCATCAAGGCACGACCCTGCCCGTGGCCACAGGGGGGCGCACGATCTCCGACATCTATTTTTATCCGCTGGTGCTGGCCATGGTCGGCTTTGCCGCGCTCTTTGTCGCGCTGGTCCTGCTGCGCACCCGCAGCGAAATCAACCAGCGCCGCACCGCCGCCCTGATCGCCCGCAAAAGGGGCGCCGCATAATGCCCGAGCTTGGAAAATACACCTTCATCGTGCTGGCCTCCTACGGCGCAACCCTTGCGCTGCTGGGGGCGATCATCCTGCTCAGCGCAGGGCAAGCCCGCCGCGCCAAACGCCGCCTCAAAGAGGCCGAGGGAAAGAATGTCTAAACCTAAAACCTCTGTGCTGCACCTTCTGCCGGTGCTGATCTTTGCCGTGCTGGTGCTCTCCATTCCGGCGGCGAAACTGTTGAAAAACATGGGCATGATGGAGGGGGATATCAACGCGCTGCCCTCCGCCCTGATCGGCAAACCGGTCCCCTCGCTGCCGCCCCAGCCGCTGGGGGATCTGCCGCTCCTGACCGCAGAGGCCCTGACCACAGGCGAGATCAGTATCGTCAACTACTGGGCCAGCTGGTGCGCACCCTGCCGCGAGGAACACCCGATCTTCGAGGAGCTTTCGACGCAGATGCCCGTCTATGGCATCAACTATAAGGACGATCCGGAAAAGGGCCTCGGCTTCCTCGCCGAAATGGGCAACCCCTTCGCCGCCGTCGCCGCCGATCCAGAGGCGCGCACAGCGCTGGACTGGGGCGTCTACGGCGTGCCGGAAACCTTTATCATCGGCGCAGATGGCACGATCCTCTATCGCCACCCCGGCCAGTTGACCCGCCGTATCTGGGAGACCCAAATCCTCCCCGTGATCAAGGAAGCGCAGGGCTAGCCCCAAGCGGGCGGGCCAAATTTTTTGAAAAATTTGTGGGGCTTTGCCCCCGGCCTACGGCCTCCCCCAGGATATTTGCCTCCAATAAGAAGCAGGGGCGCGGCGCTTTCGGACAAAGAAAAAGGCGGGCGTGTCGGCCCGCCTTCTTTATTGTTTTTGGGGGGGGATTATCCCTCTTTGGCGAGGTTGCGCAGCACGTAGTGCAGCACGCCGCCGTTCTCTACGTATTCGATCTCGATCGCCGTATCGATGCGGCATTTCAGGGCGATCTCTTTCACCGTGCCATCGGCATAGGTGATCGAGCAGGGCACCTCGGAGAGGGGTTCGAGGTCGCCCTCGAGGCCCGTGATCGAGAAGACTTCCTCGCCTGTCAGGCCAAGGGATTTGCGGCTGTCGCCGCCAGTGAACTCGAACGGGATCACCCCCATGCCGACGAGGTTGGAGCGGTGGATCCGCTCGAAGCTTTCGGCGATCACGGCCTTGACGCCCAGAAGGGCGGTGCCCTTTGCGGCCCAGTCCCGGCTGGAGCCTGCGCCATATTGCTGCCCGCCGATCACGACCAGCGGCGTGCCTTCGGCCTGATAGGCCATGCAGGCGTCATAGATCGACATTTGGCTGCCATCGGGCCCCTTGGTATAGCCGCCCTCGACCCCGTCGAGCATCTCGTTCTTGATGCGAATATTGGCGAAGGTGCCGCGCATCATCACCTGATGGTTGCCACGCCGCGAGCCGTAGGAGTTGAACTCGCGCGGGGAGACCTGATGCTCCAGCAGGTATTGCCCCGCTGGGGTGGTGTCCTTGAACGAACCGGCAGGAGAGATGTGGTCCGTGGTGATCATATCGCCCAGCAGGGCCATGACCTTGGCCCCTTTGATATCGGTGATCACCCCGGGCTCCTTGGACATGCCTTGGAAGTAGGGCGGGTTTTGCACATAGGTCGATGTGGTCGGCCAGTCGTAGGTCAGGCTGTCTGTCGTCTCGACGCTCTGCCATTTCTCGTCGCCGGTAAAGACCTCTGCGTATTTCTCCATGAAGGCTTCGCGCGTCACTGTGCGCTCCACCAGTTCGGCGATCTCTTGGGTCGAGGGCCAGATGTCCTTGAGATACACGTCCTTGCCGTCCGGTGTCTGGGTGATCGGATCGGTGGCAAGGTTGATGTCCATCGTGCCTGCCAGCGCATAGGCCACCACAAGCGGCGGCGAGGCGAGGTAGTTGGCGCGTACATCGGGGCTGATCCGCCCCTCGAAGTTGCGGTTGCCGGACAGAACCGATGTCGCCACCAGATCGCCCTCGGCAATCGCGTCGGACAGCTCCTTCTGGATCGGGCCGGAGTTGCCGATACAGGTGGTGCAGCCGTAGCCCACAAGGTTGAACCCGATCTTGTCCAGATCGTCCTGCAGATCGGCAGCCTCCAGATAGGCGGACACCACTTGCGATCCAGGCGCGAGGGAGGTTTTCACCCACGGCTTGCGGTTCAGGCCTAGTGCGGCGGCTTTGCGTGCCACAAGGCCCGCGCCGATCATCACGTAGGGGTTAGAGGTGTTGGTGCAAGAGGTGATCGAGGCGATCACAACCTTGCCCGACTCCATGGTGTAGTCTTCGCCAGCAACGGGCACTTCCTTGCCCATAGGGCGCTTGAAGGTCTCTTCCATTTCCTTGGTGAAGGCTGCCTTCGCACCGGTCAGCGCCACATAGTCCTGCGGCCGTTTCGGGCCGGAGATCGCAGGCACGATCGTGCCCATGTCAAGCTCGAGCGTATCGGTGTAGATCGGGTTGTAATCCGCGCCGCGCCAGAAACCGTTCTCCTTGGCATAGGCCTCGACCAGCGCGATACGCGCCTCGTCGCGGCCCGTGTTGCGCAGGTAGCGCAGGGTCTCGTTGTCGATCGGGAAGAAGCCGCAGGTCGCGCCGTATTCCGGCGCCATATTGGCGATGGTCGCACGGTCCGCCAGCGGCAGACTGTCCAGCCCCTCGCCGTAAAACTCCACGAACTTCGACACCACGCCCTTCTCGCGCAGCATCTCGACGACCTTCAGCACCAGATCGGTGCCGGTGGTGCCTTCCATCATCTTGCCGGTCAGTTTGAAACCGACCACTTCGGGGATCAGCATAGAGATCGGCTGCCCCAGCATCGCGGCCTCGGCCTCGATCCCGCCAACGCCCCAGCCCAGAACGGCGGCGCCGTTCACCATGGTGGTGTGGCTGTCGGTGCCAACCAGCGTATCAGGGTAGGCGACCTCGGTGCCGTTCTGGTCCTTATCGGTCCAAACTGTCTGCGACAGATACTCAAGGTTCACCTGATGGCAAATCCCGGTGCCGGGCGGCACAACGCGAAAGTTGTCAAAGGCCGACTGGCCCCATTTCAGGAAGGTATAGCGCTCGATATTGCGCTCGTATTCGCGGTCCACATTCATCTGGAAGGCCCGCGGATTGCCGAACTCGTCAATCATCACCGAATGGTCAATCACAAGGTCCACAGGGTTGAGCGGGTTGATCTTCTCTGCATCGCCGCCAAGGGCCACAATCCCGTCGCGCATCGCCGCAAGGTCCACCACCGCCGGAACGCCGGTGAAATCCTGCATCAACACACGGGCAGGGCGATAGGCAATCTCGCGCGGGTTCTTGCCGCCATTGCTGGCCCATGTGCCAAAGGCCTTGATGTCCTCCACGCTCACGGTCTTGCCGTCTTCAAAGCGCAGCATGTTTTCCAGCACAACCTTCAACGCCGCAGGCAGTTTCGAGAAATCCCCAAGCCCGGCCTCTTGGGCGGCGGGAATGGAGTAGTAATCAACAGATGTCGCTCCGACGCGAAGACTCCGGCGGGTCTTGGCGGTATCCTGTCCAACGGTAACTGGCATTGGTGGCTCCTTTTGGCTTTTGGCTATGGGCTGACCCAATTTACTTGGGCCATATTCCCCCTCATGACAAGGGGGCGCGGGTCACGCTACAAGCGGTGTATACAATGGTATACCGCAATCTGCAAGGGGGCGCTGCTACCCCGCAGCCCCCTCAAGAGCCTGCTCAATCGCACGCAGCAACAGCTCCTTGGTGACAGGCTTGGTCAAACGCGCCGCCCCAAGCTCTTGTGCCTTGCCATCGGTCTGGGCGAAACCCGACATCAGGATCACGGGAAGTTCCGGCTGATCCTCGCGCAGGCGCGCGGCAAGGTCGGTGCCCTGCACCTTGCCCGGCATGGCAATATCGCTCAGCACAAGGTCCACCTTGGTGCCACTCGCCAAAATCTCCACCGCGATATCGCCGTTCTCGGCCTGCAACACCTCATAGCCCTCTTTGCTCAGGGTCTGCACCAGAACGGTCAGCACCTCGCGCTGATCCTCCACCACCAATATCCGCGCCCGCCCGCGGGGCATCACCTGCGCCCGCGGGGCAGGGGCAATGCTCGCGGCCTCGCCCTCCACCACGGGGAAATACAGGCTCACGGCGGTGCCATGGTTGGGGCTGGAACTGATCACCAAGGCCCCGCCCGATTGCTTCATAAAGCCCTGCACCATCGACAGCCCAAGGCCCGATCCGGCCCCAACAGGCTTGGTGGTAAAGAACGGCTCGATAATCTGCTCCAGATGCTCGGCGCTGATCCCATGGCCGTCATCGGCCACCATCAACCGCACATAGCGCCCGGGCGACAGCTTTTCCGCCCCCGCCGCAGGCAGCTCCTCGGCCACAACCTCGTTCGAGGCCGAAACCCAAAGCGTCCCTCCCTCGGGCATGGCATCGCAGGCGTTGAACAGAATGTTGAGCAGGGCGGTCTGGGTCATGCTCGGATCGGCGCGGATCACGTTCAGGTCGGGCGCAAAGCCGATCTTGACCCGCACATTCGAAGGCACCCCCTTCAGGAACCACGATTGGGTCTCCTGCAACACCGCGTTCAGGTTCAAAATCTTCGGCTTCAGCCGCGATTTCCGCGCAAAGCTGAGCATATTGCGCGTCAGGTCCGCCCCCCGCATGGTCGCCTTGATCCCCGCATCGGCAAGGCGCTGCACCTCCTCCTCGTCGCTGGCCTCCTTGATCAATTCGAAATTGCCCAGAACAACGGCCAGCAGATTGTTGAAATCATGGGCCACGCCGCCGGTGACCTTGCCGATGGCCTCCATCTTTTGCGAATGGCGCAACTCGTCCTCCAGCTGCCGCCTCTCGGTCACATCCTTGGAGGAGCCGGTAAACCGCACCGCCTTGCCGCTCTCGTCCACCTCGGATTCCCCCAACGACAGGAACCACCGCGTCTCGCCCGATTTGGTCAGGTAACGATACTCGCCGACAAAGGGCTTCGAGGGGTCCTCGAAATGCGCCTGAAGGTTCTGACGATAATCCTCGAGCTCGTCAGGATGCAGCAAATTCGCCGTCGTCCCCGCCATGGCCTCGCGCAGCTCCTCCTCGCTATACCCCAGCATCCGCGCAAAACTGGGAGAGAGGTAGAGCGCGTCGCTCTTTACATCCCAATCCCAGATCGACAGCTGCCGCGTCGCAAGGGTCAAACGCTCCTCCGAGGCGAGCAGGGCCCGCGACTTCTCCTCCAGATCCACACTGCGCGCCTCAACCCCGTCCTGCGCCGCCCGGCGCAGGCGCTCGGCCCATTTCGTGGTCAGGGCCACGATCATCAACATGGTGAAGACCATCAGATGGGTGATCATGATGGCGTTCATCTTGGGCAGGGCCAGAACCCCGGTGCGGATCTCGTTCAGCCCGAAAAACACGATCGCGGCCAGAATAGCCGCCCCCATAACCAGCACCCCGCGCAGGGGCGCCGCAAGGGCACAGCCCAGAAACAGCACATAGAAAAACGGAAAGGCCGGAAACCGCAGATTGCCGCCCACAGCCTCCAACCCGAAAGAAAAGAACCCCACCAGAAACAGACAAAAGATCGTAGAGGACCACCGATACAAAACCCGCCGGTTCACCCAGAAGAACCCGGCAGCAACCGCGCTCAGGATATACACAATCGTAATGCGCGGATCGCTGTGATGCAGGATCAGGGTGTTCCAGCCCAGAACAAACAGCCCCTGAAAGATCACGAATCCGGTCAGGGCCAGAAAGGTCGCATGCCCCGGATCCCAAACCGAAGAGAGGGCAGGGCCTTTCGCCTCTTCCTCCTCAAGCCGAACTTCGCGAATCTGTTTCAGGGCGTTCTTCCATTCTTACAGGCCAGACGGACCAAGGCTGCCCTTTCGGGGCCAATGCTGCGCCGCGCCAAGGATTTTGACCAGTATGATCCCGATATGTCATTATTTCAACGTTCCTGACGCATAGGGAAGCCGCGCCTTCAGGCGCCACAAGCGGCCGAAGAGGCAACAATGACAAACACTCTCGATTCCTTGATTGGCAGTTGAGCACGCTTTGACCTAGGTTCTCTCTCAGGGACGACGAAGGATTATCTACATGCGTAATGCGATCAAAACGGCTTTGTTTATGCTTGGTTTCGGGGCCTCTCAGGCTCTGGCCGATGACGCCCCGGTGGTGGTCGAGCTTTACACCTCGCAGGGCTGCTCCTCTTGCCCCGCGGCCGACAAAATCCTGCACAAACTCTCCAGCCGCGATGACGTCATCGCCTTGGCCCTACATGTGGATTATTGGGATTATATCGGCTGGAAAGACATCTTCGCCCGCCCCGAACACACCCAACGCCAACGCAACTACGCCCGCGCCGCCCATCAACGCACCATCTACACCCCGCAGATGGTCGTCGCCGGCAAGGACCACGTCATCGGCGCCAAACCGATGGACGTGATGGACCTGATCGCAAAGCACAAGGCAAAGCCCGCCGTGGTCTCGATCTCCGCCAGTCGCGAGGGCGAGGCGATCTCCGTCGCGCTGACCTCAACCGGCGCGCCTGCGCCAATGTGGGTGCAGCTGGTGCGCTACACGCCGGAGGAAGTCGTTGACATCCGCCGCGGCGAAAACGCGGGCAAGCGACTGACATACAACAATATTGTGACGGCATGGGACCGTGTCGGTGAATGGGACGGCAAGGCCCCCAGCACCCTGACCCTCAAAGCTCCCGGTGACGCCCCCGCGGTGGTCATCGTCCAAGAGGCAGGCTTCGGCCCGATCCTCTCGGCGCAGGTCCTGCGCTGATCAGGGCGCAGCAAGGCGGCCTATAAAACCGCCCCCTCAGGCGCGCCTTTCCAGCGCCGATGCACCCAGAACCACTGCCCCGGATGCGCCGTGATCCGCGCCTCCAGACTGTCCACCAAAGACCGCGTCATCGCCTCGGCAGAGGCGGGATCAACCGGCGGCTCAAGCTCCACCCGATACTCCAGCCCGCCATTCAAACGGGTGGCATAAAACGGCACCAAAAGCGCATCGCGCTTGATCGCCAGCTCCGCCGCGCTGAGCGCCGTGCGCGCGGGCTTGCCAAGAAAATTGAAAAACGGCGCCCCCGGCACATGCACATCGGTCAGCAAAACCGCCATCCCGCCGCCCTGCAAATGCCGCAGCAGGCCCATGGTGCCGCGCCGCCCCTGCGGGAACACAGGCGGGCCCATGATCTCCATCGTCTGCCGGTAATGGGCGTTGAAATAGGGGTTCGACATCGGCCGATAAAGGCCCCCCGCAGGCAACCCCCGCGCCAAAAGCGCCGCCCGCCCGGCCTCGTAATTGCCAAAATGCCCCGTCGCCAGAACCACAGGCCGCCCCTCGGCCTGCGCCGCGCGAATGGCCGCAAAGCCATTGCCCCGCACTTCAAACCGCGCCGCACGCTCCATAAAGGTGGGGTTGGAGTAATTCTCGATCATCACCCGCCCGGCGTTATAAACAGCGGCCTGCGCCGTCTCGCGGTGCCACTCGGCCCGCCGCTCGGGGTATATCATCTGCAAATTCGCCAAGGCCCGGCGGCCATAGCCCGCAAGCGGCGAAATCACCCGCGCATTCATGGCCGCAAAGGCAGGCACACGGCGCTCAAAGGGCAGGGCCCGCGCCGCCCCGATCATGCCGCGCAAAACGCGGTCCACGATCCAGTCCGTGGTGGTGCCTTGACCCTCGCTCACGGCCTGCGCGCCACCCCGGTGCCGATCATGCTGTCACGGCCCACCAAAGCCGCCAATTCGGCCTCGCTCAAGCCCTCCGTCCCCTCGGGGCGGGCAGGCAACACGATATAGCGCATATCGGCGGTGGAATCATGCACCCGCACCTGCACATCCTCGCCAAGGGTCAGGCCAAACTCCGCCAGAACCGCCCGCGGCTCGCGCACGGTGCGGGCACGGTAAGCGCGCGATTTATACCAATCCGGCGGCAGGCCCAGCAAGTTGCGCGGATAGCAGGAACACAGGGTGCAAACGATGACGTTATGCACCTGCGCCGTGTTCTCCACCGCGATCAACTGCAACGGCCCGATGTCAAACCCCATCTCGCCGCAAGCCGCGCCCGCATCCTTCAGCAGAAGCGCCTTGAACCCCGGATCAACCCAGGCCCGCGCCACCACCGCCGCCCCATTGGCAGGCGAGCGGCTGTCCATCACATCAATCTGACGCGCCACCTCCTGCGCCGAGACCTCACCCTTCTCGATCAGTAATTCACGCACGGCAATTTCCATGCACTGCCAATAGCTTAGGCCCGTGTCTTGATCCTTCCTGTAAGGATGGCCAGAGGGGCTCATCCCGTCATGATCGTGATCATGGTCATGTGGGTGATCATGGGGCATGGGCTGGCTCCAACCAAGGGGCGTAAATCTCTGCGTCCAAAGTGTCCGAAGGGGTCTCGCAACCCGCGCCCCAAACCTCGGCCATCTCGAAACGCACCCGATAGAGCCGCAAAGGCGCCGCAGGCAGGCGATAGGCCAGCTGCTCGGGATTGGCGTATTCCTTCAAAACCCGCTCCACCACGCCGGTCTTGCCGCGCAGATAGGCAGGGGTGCGAATATGGCCGGGGGGCATCAGCGCCCGCACCCGAACCCGCGCTCCGGGTGTAAACTCAACCACCGGCCGCCTCCCCATAGGTCTCGGCCCGCGCGCGCACCTCCTCCATCTTCTCCCCCAACTCGGCAAGGGAATAGACCCCCGCCTCAACAAGGTTCTGGTTGATGGCCGCGATCCAGCGCTCGTAATAGGACATCTCCTCAAAGGCAGCCTCGCCCATATCCTCCAAGGCACGGCGCAGGCCATCCACCGTGAAATGCCCCCGCGCCGAGGCCAGAATCATCAAGGCATCCACCCGCTTTTCCCACAGGGCGAAATCATGGCTCGCATCTGGCACAGGGCCAGCAGGCGTGCCGCCCATATCGTGCCAACGGCGTCCGTCAAAAGGGTCTGATCTGTCATTCATGCGGTCAATTTACGCCCCGCAGGGGGGGCTGTCCATGCGGCGCAGACAACAAAAAAGGCACCGCCCCGCCGCAGCAGGCCGATGCCCTGAATTCACCGCCGCCCCAGCAGGTTAGCTGGTGCTGGCCACGCATTTCCCGGCATCCGCATCATAGGTGGTGCCATCAGCGCAGGAGATAGAGGCCTCCTGGCTATGCTCGCTGCCGCACCCCATGGCGAGGGCCAGTGTTGGGGCAAGGGTCAGGGCCAGAGCGGCCAGAACGGTCTTGGTCTTCATCGCGCGTCCTCTCTGTCTTTGGTCAAAATCTTTGATCGTGGATACGGGGAGGGTAGCACGAAACCGGATTTACACCAAATTAACCAAGAAAGGGGCAGATCGGGCGGCACAGCAGCGTGCGCTGCCTTAACCCGCCCGATCTGCAAAATCGTATGCATCGGATGTGCATCACATGTGCATCGGGCGTGACCCAGAATTTATCAGTAAATTCTGAAGGTAAACTCTGATTCCCAGAGTTTACCCCCGCCCGGTGCATATGGATCGTTTAATCGCCAAAAACCCGCGCGAAAATCGTGTCGACATGTTTGGTGTGATAGCCAAGGTCAAAGTTCTCTTCGATCTCCGCCTCGGTCATCGCCTTGGCGACATCAGGGTCGGCCTTCAGCTCGGTCAAAAAGTCTGCGCCTTCCTCCCAAACCCGCATCGCATTGCGCTGCACCAGCGCATAGCTGTCCTCGCGGCTCACACCCTTTTGGGTCAAGGCCAGAAGGACGCGCTGCGAATGGATCAGCCCGCGGAACTTGTTCATATTGGCGATCATATTGTCCGGATAGATCACCAGATTTTCCACCACACCGGTCAGACGGGCGAGGGCGAAATCAAGGGTGATCGTCGCATCCGGCCCGATGCCGCGCTCCACCGAAGAGTGCGAAATATCACGCTCGTGCCAGAGCGCCACATTCTCCATTGCGGGCACAACAGCCATCCGTACAAGCCGCGCAAGGCCGGTCAGGTTCTCTGTCAGCACAGGGTTACGCTTGTGCGGCATGGCAGAGGATCCCTTTTGCCCCTTGCTGAAAAACTCTTCTGCTTCAAGGACTTCGGTGCGCTGCATGTGGCGAATTTCGATGGCGATATTCTCGATGCTGCTGGCGATCACACCCAGCGTGGCAAAGAACATCGCGTGGCGATCGCGCGGGATCACCTGCGTGCTGATCGGCTCCGCCACCAGCCCCATCTGCGCACAGACATGGGCCTCCACGCTCGGGTCGATATTGGCGAAGGTGCCCACAGCGCCGGAGACCGCACCGGTCGCAATCTCCATCCGCGCGGCCCGCAGGCGCGAGAGGTTGCGGTCCATCTCCGCATAGAAGCGCGCAAAGGTAAGGCCCATGGTCGTCGGCTCTGCGTGGATCCCGTGAGAGCGGCCAATCCGCACCGTCAGCTTATGCTCCTCGGCGCGTTTCTTCAGAGCCGCCAGCAGGGCCTCCATATCCGCGATCAGAATGTCGGCGGCGCGGGTCATCTGCACGTTCAGCGTGGTGTCCAACACGTCAGAGGAGGTCATCCCCTGATGCACAAAGCGCGCCTCATCTTGTCCAATGATTTCAGCAAGATGCGTCAGAAAGGCAATCACGTCATGCTTGGTCACACGCTCGATCTCGTCAATCCGCGCCACATCGAATTCCACGTCCTTGGCCTTCCACACAGCGGTGGCGCTTTCGGCGGGGATCACGCCCAGCTTGGCCTGCGCGTCGCAGGCATGGGCCTCGATCTCATACCAGATGCGGAACTTGGTCTCGGGCGACCAGATAGCAACCATTTCGGGGCGGGAATAACGAGGGATCATGAGCGGCACCTTTTCATGTCTTGGGGCTTGGGCTTGGGCGCGTCATAAAGGGGCAAGCAGAGCGCGACAAGGAGGCAAGGCGTTGAAGCAGGTTTTATTGGCCCTGAGCCGGCTCACTGGCGCTGCCGTGTCAGGGGCGTGTGCGCCGCTTTCGCGGGTGCAAATCGCGCAGGGTGTGGCCCTGCGAATTCCTTCGAATGAGGGTAGGGTGACGCTGCCATTTTTGTCATGCAATGAAATGGGTTACGGCGTCTTCCTCAACAAATATGTAAGCGCGGTGCACCCCCGCAAGGCCCGCCACCAAAACAACTCCAAGGGGGCACCCAAACACACCCTTCTGCCTCCTCGCGCCGCAAACCTCGCCGCCCCCAGGCCCAAGACCGCCAAGGTGCCACATGCCGCTTGAACCCCATGATTTCCTCGCCCGCCGCTGGCAACTCGCCCGCGTCATCGAAGATTCCCTCACCGCCTCCACCACCCGCTTTGCCGGGCAGGCCAGCGTCACCGAAACCGGAGCCCATTGGACCTATGCCGAGACGGGCCACCTCTATCTGGCCAGCGGCCAATCCCTCGTGGCCGAGCGCAGCTACCTGTGGCAGCCTTCGGGGCAGGGGGTGGATATCTCTTTCCCCGATGGCCGCGCCTTTCACCGGATGGACCTGAGCGGCGGTGGCGATCATCACTGGTGCGACCCGGACAGTTACGACGTCACCTACAGCTTTGCACACTGGCCCGCGTGGCGGGCTGTCTGGCGGGTCAAAGGCCCGCGCAAGGACTATGTCATGACAACGGATTATGCATACATAACAGAGGATTAACCGGCGCGGTTCACCCGCCAAGCCCCGCATCACAAACCCCAAACCCGGCCCCTCGGGCCAGAGCAAACCCGCCCCAAGGGCAACCGCCCTAGCTGCGGTGCAGCGCTAACATCGGCTTTGCCCTTGCACGGCTGGGGGGCATGGGGCAAAACTCATCCCAAGAAACCGTCATGAAACAGAAACAATAAAGGGGATACCCTAATGACAAACGCAACATGGGACCGCGCTTTGGTAGAGGCCTTCGGCCCGTCCGAGGGGACAGCGCTCCGCGTAAAACAGGCCGTTTTGGTTGTTCTGGGTATCGCTGCCTTGGCAGTGGCTGCCAAGATCAAGGTGCCGATGTGGCCCTCGCCCGTTCCGATCACTCTGGGCACCTTTGCGGTGCTGGCCATCGGCGCCTCCTACGGCCCCAAGCTCGGCCTTGCCACGATCCTTGGCTATATGCTGATCGGCGCGGCGGGCATGGATGTCTTCGCGACGTCCTCCTCTGAAAACTACGGCATCGGCTATATGCTGGGCGGCTCCGGCGGCTACCTGCTGGGCTATGTGCTGGCGGTTGTCTTCCTTGGCTGGGCGGCGCGCCGCGGCCTTGACCGGACGGTATACGGCATGGCGGGCGCCATCGCTGTGGCCAATGTCATCATCTACGCACCCGGCCTTGCATGGCTCAACCAGTGGATCGTTGCGGGCGAGCGTTTCAACGCCGCGAACTTCGGCTCTGTATGGGAGCAAACAATGGCTTGGGGCCTGACACCCTTCCTCGTGGGTGACCTGATCAAGCTGGCTCTGGTGGCGATCCTTGTGCCGCTTCTGTGGAAGCTGACAGGCAAAGCCCGCGGTTAAGCCATCACGGCTAACCCACCGGAAAAACAATAGAAAAGCGCGGGAGCCACATCGGCCCCCGCGCTTTTTTACGTCTGGTATCTACTGCTGCGGAGCGGTCAAACCGTGCCGCGGGCAAGGGCGGCCACCCCTGTACGGGCGATCTCGATCAAGCCAAGGGGGTTCATCAACTCGGCAAAGGCATCGATCTTTTCCGAGGTGCCGGTCATCTCGAAGACAAAGCTCTCCAGCGTGCTGTCCACCACATTGGCGCGGAAAATCTCGGCTAGACGCAGGGCTTCGATCCGGTCATTGCCGGTGCCGGTGACCTTGAACAGGGCCAGCTCACGCTCCACCGAGGTGGCGTCAACGGTCAGGTCATGCACCTGATACACGGGCACCATACGGCCCAGCTGTGCCTTGATCTGCTCGATCACCTGCGGCGTGCCGGTGGTGACAATGGTGATCCGGCTGCGGTGACCCAGATGGTCGATCTCGGCAACGGTCAGGCTGTCGATGTTATAGCCGCGGCCCGAAAACAGGCCGATCACGCGGGCGAGGACACCGGCCTCGTTGTCCACCACAACGGCCAATGTGTGGGTTTCGATGACTTCGGCGTTGGGGTCCCGCAGGTTATAGGCCGAATGCTTGTTCGAGCCCTTTTTCAGTTTCAATGCAGCCATTTGCGCGGTTTCCTTATTGCGTTCCATTGGTTTTGGCGGATGGGGCCGATTTGTCAACAGCGCGGGGGGCGCGGCCCGTTATTTCTCGGGCCTTGACCGATCCCGATCCGGCCCGCAAGATGCTTGGCATATTTACGGCCAATACCATTTTCTTCTTTGCGATACGATCATGACACATCCTATACGACCATTCCCTAACGGCGGCTCTGCGCCGCTTATCCCCAAACCCCATAACCCCTTGCTGCGCCAATGCCCGCAATGCGCGGCCGAGATCCCGCTGGTGCGGTTTCAGGTCCACGGCGTCTGCGAGGCGCCCGCCTGCGTGCAGGCCAAGGCCATGTGCGCGGCGCAGGCCCGCGCGGCCACGGACCTTCCCGTAGGGGCGCCGCTGCGCGCCGAACTTACCGAACGGGCAGGGCAGGCGCTTGCCACCCTGATGCAGGGGGAGGAGAGCGACATTGACGACCTTCCCATGGTCGCCGTGCCGCATCAGAACACGCCGCTCTCTCCGGTCAGCGAGGAGCGCCGCGCCCTTTTGGCCAAAAGCCTTGATACCCATATCGCAGAGGCCTTCGAGACCGCCGAGCAGGACATCACCCTGCAATACCCGCTGGAGGAGGAGGAACCCGATTTCCCCGCCTCTGACATGGCCTGCGCCATGTGTCAGGGGCAATGCTGTATCCTCGGGGCCAGCCACGGTTTTATCAAAGGCGAGATTTTGCAGCGCCAAAGGCTGCGGCAGCCCGGCCTGACGCCAGAGGCGCTCAAGGCCTATTACATGGGGCAGGTGCCCGAAGTCTCCACCGCCGGGGCCTGTATCTTTCAGGGGGAGCGGGGTTGCGCCCTGCCGCGCCGGGATCGCAGCCGCATCTGCAACACCCACGGCTGTTCGGGGCGCAAAGCGCTGGAGAGCCTTGAGGATGATTTCCCCGGGCGTCCCATCGCCGTGGCCACCTATGGCAAGGCCGGAATTGCCGCGATCAAACTGCATGGATCAAAGGGCGAGGAAGCGATCTGGCCCGGCGCAGGAACGCCGGGCCAGAGCTAACTCTCGTTACACCAGAACCGCGCCGGAGGTGCCGATGGCATCTGCGGTGCTCTCGTTGCCAAGCAGCATCTTGTTGTGCGGCTGGCCCGAGGGGATCATCGGCAGGCAGTTCTCGTGCTTTTCCACCAGACAATCCATCAAAACCGGCCCGTCGTGCTTGATCATCTCCATGATCGCCTCGTCCAGATCGGCAGGGTCGGAGACCTGAATGCCTTTGAAACCAAAGGCTTCTGCCAGCTTTACAAAGTCGGGCAGGGACTCGGACCACGAGTGGGAATAACGCTCGCCATGCAGCAATTCCTGCCACTGCCGCACCATGCCAAGGCGTTCGTTGTTCATGATAAACTGTTTCACCGGCAGGCGGTATTGCGAGGCGGTGCCCATTTCCTGCATGTTCATCAGCCAAGAGGCCTCGCCCGCTACGTTTATCACAAGGGCATCGGGATGGGCAATCTGCACACCGATCGAGGCCGGGAAACCATAGCCCATGGTGCCAAGGCCGCCCGATGTCATCCAGCGGTTCGGCGCGTCAAAGCCAAGGTATTGTGCGGCCCACATCTGATGCTGGCCCACCTCGGTGGTGATGTAGCGGTTCGGATGATCCTTGGTCAGCTCTTGCAGGCGGGTCAGGGCGTGCTGCGGCTTGATCGTCTTTTCCGAGGGTTTGTAGTCAAGGCAGCGAATGGCCTTCCACTCGGCGATCTGTTTCCACCAGGCCTCGATGCCCGCCTTGTTGGTCTTGGAGCCGCGCGCCTTCCAGATGCGCAGGACATCCTCAAGCACATTGGCAACATCGCCGATGATCGGGAAATCCGCATGGATTACCTTGTTGATCGAGGAAGGATCGATATCGATATGCGCCTTTTTGGACCCTGGCGAGAATTGCGGAATGTCGCCGGTGATCCGGTCATCAAAACGCGCGCCAATGTTCAGCATCAGGTCACAGCCATGCATCGCCAGATTGGCCTCATAGAGCCCGTGCATGCCCAGCATCCCGAGCCAGCCCTTGCCGCTTGCCGGATAGGCGCCCAGACCCATCAGGGTAGAGGTAACAGGAAAGCCCGTGGCCTCGGCCAGCTCGCGCAGCAGTTCCGTTGCCTTGTCGCCGGAGTTGATCACCCCGCCGCCGGTATAAAAGATCGGGCGGGCGGCGGTTTCGATCTCTTCGACCAAAGCCTCGATGATCGCGGCGTCGCCTTTGACGCGCGGCTGGTAATGGCCCAGATCGGCCTTTTCAGGGCCGATATAAGTGCCATTGGCGAATTGAACGTCCTTTGGAATGTCGACCAGAACAGGGCCGGGGCGGCCCGAGGTGGCGACGTGAAAGGCCTCGTGGATCGTGCTCGACAGCTCGTTCGTTTCCTTCACCAGCCAGTTATGCTTGGTGCAGGGGCGGGTGATGCCAACGGTGTCGGCCTCCTGAAAGGCGTCAGAGCCGATCATGAAGGTTGGCACCTGACCGGTCAGAACAACCAGCGGAATGGAATCCATCAGCGCATCGGTGATGCCCGTCACCGCATTGGTCGCGCCGGGACCCGATGTTACCAGAACAACGCCCGGTTTCCCGGTCGAGCGGGCGTAACCCTCGGCCGCGTGGGTCGCGCCCTGTTCGTGGCGCACAAGGATGTGACGAATATCGTTTTGCTGAAAAATCTCGTCGTAGATCGGTAGGACCGCGCCACCGGGATACCCAAAGACGACTTCCACACCCTGGTCTTTCAGGGCCTGGACTACCATTTTTGCTCCGGTCATTTGCTGCGCCATGTCTCTCTCCGTTTATTGGCTGGCATATAGGCAAAAAAAATCCCCCGTCGATGACGAGGGCGCATGGGTTCCCAATTGGGTGCCGTTACCGGCCCATGCGCCTTTCTTCCACGACTAGTAGGACGTTTGTCACGAGCGGAATCCTTTTTGCTTGCCGGGGACACTATTTGGCATCCGTTACCGGGTCAACGCCATTTTTGAAACATTATTTCTTTTGGGGCGGTTTTTCGGGGTGGCGGCGCGATTGTTGTCAATCGTTTCCGTTTTGGAAACGCTGAGTTCACGGTTTCGCCCT
Organism: Harenicola maris; assembly: GCA_018524345.1. Lineage (GTDB taxonomy): Bacteria > Pseudomonadota > Alphaproteobacteria > Rhodobacterales > Rhodobacteraceae > Harenicola > Harenicola maris. Next base: position 1,431,382 of record JADQAZ010000001.1, on the reverse strand, counting down.
AAATTCCCGAAGCCGTTGACCTGTCCAATTAGGCTGCTACCCTCGCGACAAGGAAACGGTGTATTTTTATCAAAGGCCGATGATTTTTCGGCACAAATTTATTTTGCGGGGGCAAAACAATGGACGGCATTTTCAATCCCGGGACTCCGGGTGACGATACTATTGAAGGCAGTGCAAACAATGACGAACTGCGCGGCGGGCCGGGGAATGACACCCTTTATGGCCTTGCGGGCAGTGATGTGTTGTTCGGCCTGTCGGGCCACGACAGCCTTTTTGGCGGCACAGGCGATGACCTTCTGGATGGGGGCGACGGCGACGATTCCCTTCAGGGCGATCAAGGGGATGACGTCCTGATCGGCGATGATGGTCAGGATTACCTTGATGGTTGGTCCGGCGATGACCGCATGCATGGCGGCAACGGCGATGATGTCATGCTCGGCTATACCGGCGACGATACGATGACCGGCGGCTCCGGTGCGGACCAGATGTTCGGCGAGGACGGCAACGACGATATGGACGGCGGCCTGAACGACGACCTTCTGGTTGGCGGCTATGGCCACGACAGGATCGAGGGTGGCCGCGGTGATGACGAGCTTTATGGTGAATGGGGCAATGACATCCTCAAGGGCGGCCTCGGCGATGACCTTATGTATGGGGATCAGGGCCGCGACGTGATGGACGGCGGCGAAGGCAACGACCAGATGTTCGGCGGCGTCGGCGATGACACCATGTCCGGCGGCGAGGGCGATGACCTGATCCGCGGCGAGGGCAACAACGACACCCTCAAGGGCGAAGAGGGGGACGATAACCTCTTTGGCGATTACGGCGCAGATGTCCTTTATGGCGGCGACGGGGAGGACACTCTTGTCGGCGGCCAAGGCGATGACCGTCTGTTCGGCAACCGCGACGCTGATGAGCTATTCGGCGGCGACGGGTCCGACGAGCTTGCTGGCGGCACCGGCGATGACACGCTCAAGGGCGGCTCCGGCAATGACACCCTGCATGGCAACGAAGGCGATGACGCCCTCTACGGTCAGCGCGGCGATGATGACATGCACGGCTCCAACGGCGATGACAGTCTTTATGGCGGCGACGGCGAGGATGCTCTCTATGGCGGCTACGGGGATGATACCCTGCGCGGTGACAGCGGCGATGATTTCCTGCAGGGCAACACCGGCAATGACAGCCTTGATGGCGGCCATGGCGACGATGTTCTGCACGGCGGGCAGGGGCGCGATATCCTGACCGGTGCCGAGGGCAACAACACCCTGACAGGCGGCGTTGGCGATGACACCTTCAGTGTCGGCCTTGGCGAGTCCGTCAACACCGTGACGGATTATCAGGACGGCCACGACAAGATCCTGATCGAACGAGAGGATCTGGAGCTTGATTTCAGCGACCTGATGCTCTCTCAGGAAGACAGCGCGGTGATCATCTCGGCGGCGAACTTCCAGATCATTCTGGAAGACACCAATGTCGATGATCTGGATGCAAGCGACTTCCTGCTCTAAAGCCCGATACCCGTGCCTTGGAGGACCCCGTTCTCCAAGGCGTATCGCGTCAGGCCGGCGGTGGAGCTGATCCCCAGCTTGCGCTTGATGTTCTTGCGGTGGGTTTCCACCGTGCGCACCGAAATATCCAGCTTTTCCGCCACATCCCTGTTGGTCTGGCCTTGGGCCAGCTCAAGCAGGATCGTCTGCTCGCGCCCTGTCAAAGGCTCGCGTCCATCGCGGGTCTGGTCGGGCGTGAGGGAGGCATTGGCCCCCTCGCACAGATATTGCTCCCCCGCCTGCACCTTCTTGATCGCGGCGCAGATATCCTCTGTCGGGGCGTCCTTTAGCACATAGCCGCTCGCCCCGTGCCGCAGGGCGGTCGAGATATACTCGGGGCTGTCATGCATCGACAGGATCAACACGCGGGTTTCGGGGCGGCGCTCCAGGATCATCTCGGTGGCGGACAGGCCGCTCATTCCGGGCATGTTGAGGTCCATCAACACCACATCGGGGGCGAGCTCCTCAAGGCGGTCAATCGCCTCCCGCCCGCTGCCGAGGGTGCCAACAACAGTCAGCTCGTCATTGCATTCAAGGATCGCGGTGATCCCCTGCGCAACCATGGGATGGTCATCAACGACCATAAGGCGGATGGGGCTGGCTTGCATTCAAGCGGACCTTTTGTCTGGCGTTTGCGGCTCCGGCGTGCTGCGCCGCGGGCCCTCTTCGGATGGGGACAGAATATGTGACAAGGGGACCACGGCATCAATGGATGTTCCCGATTTTGACGAGGAAATGTCCAAGGTGCCGCCAATCTGCTCGATCCGTTCGGCCATATTGCGCAGGCCAAGGCCGGGGGTGCGCCGTGCATCGGCCCCGAGGCCGCGACCATCATCGGTGATCCGCAGGGTTGCGCCGTGTTTGTGGCCAAAGACCTTGAGGGTCACATGGCTGGCCTCCGCGTGGCGCTCGATATTGGTCAGGGCCTCCTGCGCGATCCGGTAGAGGGTGATCTTGCCGTCCTGATCCAGACGGTTGCGAAAGACGGCGGTTTCGAATTCTGTCGTGATGCCGGTGCGGGTGGCAAAATCCTCGACCAGAGCCTTGAGGGCAGGGCCGAGGCCCAGATCATCCAGAACCCCGGGGCGCAGATCGCGGCTGATCCGGCGGACCTCGCCAATGGCGCCGGACAGGGCCTCAATCCCGCTATCAAGGGCCTCTTCGCCCTTCGGGTTGCCCTTGGCGATCTGCCGCCGCGCAAGGTCAAAGACATAGCGCACACCGACAAGGGTCTGGCTGATCCCGTCGTGCAGTTCGCGGGCCACGCGGCCGCGTTCCTCCTCTTGGGTGTCAAGGATCCTCTGGGTCAGGGCCTTGAGCTTGGTATCGGCCAGACGCCTTTCGCGGATGTTCAAAATCTGGCCGCTCAGAAACACGATCATCAGCGCCCCGAGGGTGATCGCCGCGATGCCAAAGAAGGTCGCGCGCACGCGGCTTTCTGTCTCTGCCCGCGCGGCCAGAACCACGGCGCGCACGTCATCCACAAAGATGCCGGTGCCGATCGCCCATCTCCAATCCTGCAGGCCGATGACATAGGAAATCATCTGCGCCTTTTCCCCTGTTGAGGGTTTCTCCCACAGATAGCTGTGGAACCCGCCGCCGGAACGCGCGCGGTCCAACAACTCCTCCACAATCGGCGCACCGTCCTCGTCCGTCAGGTCCAGCCAGTTCTTGTTGATCAGATAGGTCTGGCGCGGGCTGACAAGGTTCGTGCCCTCGTAGTCATAGACGAAAAAGAACCCGTCCTGACCATAAAGCAGCGCGGCAAGGGTCTGGATCACCTGCACCTTCGCCTGCTCGTCATCCGGCAGGGCAGAGCCGTAGTCCTTCTGGATCGCCGCCCGCGCAATGGCCATATAGTTGCGCAGCTCCCGCTTCTTGGCCTCCAGCAGCTGGTGCTCCAGCTCCTCGATCTCGCTTTGCGCAAGGACACGCGATTGATGCGCCACAACGCCCGTGATCGCGCCAACCGCAAGGATCAGGGGCACAGTGGCGAGCAGAAACAGCTTCTGCGCGTAGCTGAGCGTGGTCAGCCGCAAGAGGATTGGGTCCGTGTCATGGGCGGCTTTATGGCCTGCTGTGGCCGGTTTTCACAACTGATAACCCCTTTGCGCCGCGCCGCGGGGGATAAAAAACTGTGACGCCGCCATGGATTGCAAAGTTATCCACAACAAATGTTGCCCGATTTCAGACAGGGCGGTTCACAGTGCCGCTAAGTCACGCTACGCTAATTGTAGTAGTGCCGCATAGGGATGCCGCTATACATGGTGATTGTTCGGGGGGACTTATGAACCGTAGAGCCTTTTTGAAAACCACAGCATTGACGGCAGGGGGCGGCGCCGCCGCACTTGCCGCACCGGCTTATGCACAGGGCAAACGCACCCTGACGATGGTGACCGCATGGGGCCGGGGCAGTGCTGGCGTCTTTGACAGCGCCGCGCGCACCGCCCGCGTGATCGAGGCCCTGACCGACGGGCAGCTGACCATCGACATCAAGGCGGCGGGTGAACTCGTCGGCGCCTTCGAGGTGTTTGATGCCGTTTCCGCAGGGCAGGCGGATATGTATCACGCCGCCGATTATTACTTCCTGAACCAGCATCCGGCCTATGCCTTCTTTAGCACCGTGCCCTTTGGCATGACCTCACCAGAGATGATGAACTGGTATTACCACGATGGCGGCCAGCAGTTGCATGACGAATTGGGCGCGATCTTCGGGTTGAAAAGCTTCCTCTCCGGCAGCACGGGTGCGCAGGCCGGTGGCTGGTTCCGCCGCCCGATCAATTCCGTGGACGACCTGCAGGGCCTGCGCTTCCGCATGCCGGGCCTCGGCGGGGAGGTCATGGGCAAACTGGGGGCGAGCATCCAGAACATCCCCGGCTCCGAGGTCTATCAGGCGCTTGCCACCGGCGCGCTTGAGGGCACCGAATGGATCGGCCCATGGGCGGACGAGAAGGCGGGTTTTCAGGAAATCGCGAAATACTACTACCCCGCGGGCTTTCACGAACCCGGAGCGGCGCTGACGCTGGCCCTGAACCGCGATCTCTACGACAGCTTGACCCCGCAACAGCAGGTGACGGTGGAACTGGTCTCGAACGAGGCGCATCAATGGACGCTCTCCTTGTTCCAAGCAAAACACGGCGAGGCGCTCTCGCGGTTGCAATCCTCGGGCATTCAGGTGTCGGAGTTCCCGCAGCCGGTCTGGGATGCCATGGCAATAGCCAGCCGCGAGGTTCTGGAAGAGCGCAGCGATGGGGACCTGTTCGACAAGGTTCTGGCCAGTTACACGGCGTCGATGCAATCCTCCGCAGGGTGGATGGGACGCTCCGAAGGGGCCTATCGTTTGCAGCGGGATCGGTTCTTTGGCTAAGTGTTTTTCCGAGGCTTGGCGAATTAATTGACGCGGGGTAACTAAAATCCTACTTTGTGCCAATTCCTGCCATAGTTCACCGGTATACATCTTGAAAGCCCTAAGAATGCCATCCACTGTAGGAGGCGACCCTCAAGGGGCGGAAAAGGAAAGATCATTGGCATGAGCCTTGATATTGCACAAAAATCCGCACTTCTTGCAGGGGTCACTTCCCTTGTTCCAGCCGTTGCCCTGACCGCAGGCTTCCCTGCCTTGGGTCTTGCGCCGTCCTCGATTGCGGTGCCGATGTTGTCGATATCTGCGGCTTTTTTTGCCTTTGCCTCTGCCTATCAACTGCGGCGGATGCGCGGTCCAAGGGGCGCGGCGCCGATTGATCCGGGCCTCGAAAATCAGGTGCTGAACGCCCACGCAATGGTCACCATGACCGACGCAGAGGCCAACCTGACCTACGTCAACGACCGTTTCCTTGAGGCCTCCGGCTATGAGCGGGAGGACCTGATCGGCAAGAATATGGCGGTGCTGTTCGCGGATCTGGAAACGCCCGTTGTCCAATCGATCAAGGAAAGCATTTTCGTCGGCAAAACATGGAGCGGTGAGACCATCCTGCTCTGCGCCGATGGCTCGCAAATCTGGACCCAGACAACAATCATGCCGCGGCTTGATAAGGCAGGCCGTTTGCTTGGCTGGATGTCCGTTCGCACCGATATCACAGCCGCAAGATCGGCGGCCTCCGAGCAGGACATCGTTCTGTCCCTGCACCGGATGCCGAGCCCGATTGCGATTTTCTGCGAGGAAACCGGCGCGGTCCTGTATCTGAACGATGCCGCGCTTGATCTGTTTGGCTGGGACAGGAGCACCTATCTGGGCCGCCGCATTCTGGAAGGCCCCGTGGGGATGGATGTGCCCGAGTCCTATTCCGCCATGCGCACCCTGCGCAACGGCGAGGCGGATCACGTCACCTTCAAGCTGGTTCTCAATGGCCGCGATTTCGAAGCCCATCTTCAACTCGTCCGCCCCGAGGCCGCCCGCGCGCGCTATGTTGTCAGCCTGCGTGACCTGTCCGAGATGGAGGAGCTTGAACGCGTCAAGGACGAGTTCATCTCCAATGTCAGCCACGAGCTTCGCTCGCCTTTGACATCCATCAAGGGGGGCATGGGCCTCGTTCTGTCCGGCATCGCCGGTGAAATCCCCGAAAAGGCTAAGGGCCTGATCGACATTGCGCATCGCAACACCGATCGCCTGATCCTGTTGGTCAATGACATCCTCGATATGGAAAAGATCGCCGCGGGCCGTATGGAGTTTGACCTCCAGCCAGCCGATCTTGCCAAAACGGTGGAGCAGGGGCTGGCCGAAATGGAGGGTCTGGCCCAGCAGTATGAGGTGTCTTTTGCGCCCATGCTGCCCAACCAGCCCGCAATCGTGGATTTCGATCAAACGCGGATGATGCAGGTTCTGGCGAACCTCGTGTCCAATGCGGCCAAATTCTCTGCTCCCGGCAGCGAGGTTCTGGTGAGCCTGACCAGCGTCCCGGAGGGATGGCAGCTTGAGGTCGTCGACAAGGGCAAAGGCATTCCGCGCGAGGATATGGCAACGATCTTTGAGCGTTTCCAGCAGGCCAGCAACCGGTCCGGCAAGCGCACCAATGGCACGGGTCTTGGCCTGAGCATTGTGAAGGCGATTGTCGAGCGTCACAAAGGCCGCGTCACGATCGACAGCACCGAGGGTGTTGGCACCACCGTCACCTGTGTCTTCCCGCGCGGTGAATACAAAAAGCCGACCGATGTAGGCATCCAGGCCGCAGGCTAATCACAACAACAGACGGGCAGGGGCAGGCCGCGGACCATTTGGCTTACTGGTTGGCCAAGATAGACCCTCCGCTGCACCCAACACAGCTAGATCCCATAAAAAAGCCGCCCAAATCCGGGCGGCTTTTTCAGTTATTGGATCACGGCTCAGGCCGCGTGATCGATGCAGAACTCCTGCGACTGATCAAGGAAGAGCTCAAGCACGGCGAGGACGATCTTGGTGTCGATCCGGTTGGTGCTTAAAATCTGGCGCAGGGTCTCCTCCGCACGTTGTGCAGAAGCGCCCAGTTCCGGATAGCCAAGCGAACCGGATGTGCCCGCGATCTTGTGCAGGGTATCCACGGCCTCTTGCACCAAGGGGGCAGGCTGCTCGGCGCCGATCATATCATCGGCGACGGCCTCTAGCGCGTCGTGGCGATCAAAATGGGCCGAAATGAACCGGTCCTGAATGGCGCTTAGGTCAATGGCGAGAGCAGCAGACATCAGGCTGTCCGCTCCGCATACCACAGGCCGGGATCAAGCAGGTCATTGGCCAGATGCGCGGCGCGGCGTTCAGCAGAGATATGGGCCTCGCCAATCGCGCTGATCGCGCCGTCGCCCGGACGCCAGGACAGGCGCACCATATCGCCAGCGGCGAGGCGAATGATCAAACGCTCTCCCTTGCCGCTGAACAGGTCCATTTTGCGCAGGGCGTGGTGAACGTCCTCGGTGAAATCCTGCGGTTTGGGGATCCAGCCGCCTTCGGTCACGCAGATAAACGTGCCGCCACCGGCGTAGGTCATCAGGTATTGATGCGAGGACAGGCAGTCAGAGATCGCCTCGGAGACATCGGCCATCAGGGCCTTGAAATCAAAGGTGGAAAGCTCTGCATGCAGTTCGGAAATCCGCTGGATCGAGAAGGCAAAGACAGTGGAGCCGAAAAGCGCGCTGCGCGACAGGCGGCGCAGATAGTTTTCAAAGGCATTCACCTCGATCACGCCGGTCACGTCCTCAATGTCAAAAGGCTCATGCAGCGGCGTTTTGGCGTCTTGGCCTGCGCCAGCCCCGTTCTTGAGGGCATTGACGGCGAAAATCTTGGAGGCCTTGTTGCGCCCTTCGTTCACCGCACGGGACACAAGGGACAGACGGGCGCGAAGCTCGCTCTGCTCCAGCGGTTTGTTGATGTAATCCGTCGCGCCAGCGTTGAAGGCGGCGTCGATGTGGTGCTTCTCGGACATGGCGGTGATCATCAGGATCGGCGTCTTGCGGTATTTACCAAGTTTGCGCAGCTCTGCACAAAGCTCGATCCCGTCCATTTCCGGCATCTCGATATCCAGCAAGAAGCAATCAAAGGGCTTGTTGGCGCTGCGGGCCAGCTTGATGGCCTCAAGCGGATTTTGAGTGGTGGTGATCGTGTGATCGCCGCTCTCGGAGATCATCTGTTCCAGAATGGACAGAAGGATTGGATCATCATCTACCGCCAAAAGTTTCATCTCAGTTCCCGCCTTCTTTCACATTGGGCCATACGTCGTTGTTTCCGAGTGGTCGGCAACGCGCCTGTAAGACCTAACATCAATCGCAATTGGGGCAACAATACGGCCTCAAACAGTTGATAACTTGTAAATTTGTTGGATCTGTAAATGCGGGGCTGAAATGTCACATCGGCTTGATGCGGGGGAATAGCCCGCCGGATCGGGATCACGGCGGGCCATGTTTTTATGGTTATTCGGCGGGGCAGGTGTTGATCGGCGCGGATTTCGCGATCGGGAAACACTCGGCCCATTCTTCGGTGCGCGGCGGCCATGGTGTCAGGAAGTCGGGGTCTTCCTCCAGTTGCAGCACACCCAAGGCCTGCAGGTCTTTCACGCGGCCATCGAGGTATTCTTTCAAAATGGTCGCCTTGCCGTCCTCGACCGTGGCCACCCAGACGTCATTCACAACCTGACGGCTGCCGCGTTGAAAGGTGCGGAACTGAACCTCGGCGGCGACACGGCCGGTTTCGGTGTCGATATAGAAGGCGTCCTTGGGGAAGAAAAAGCTCGTGTCCTCGGCCATGCCGCAGAAAAGCTCCAGATCGGCGAGCATCGTGTCCAGCCCCTGCACCGATGTGGTGGGATAGGAAAAGCGCACGTCCTGCGCGAAAGAGCGCGTCATGTAGTCTCCATCGCATGTGGTCCAGGCGGCGGCGAAATCAAAGATGATGTTCTGCATCATGGCGCGGTCGCTGCCCTCGGCCTCGAGCTTGCCGTTAAAGGTCACATCAGGGCGAATTTCCTCGGCGAGGGCAGGGAGGGCGCAGAGGGTGGACAGGGCAAGGGTCAGGCCGCGCAGGGCAGTCTTGGTCGGTGAGTGTGTCATTCAGGGTCTTTCCTTGGAATTAAGTGCGAGCGGTTGGGAAAACGGGCAATCGTTAAGGAACCAGGGGCAGCCCGACATAAAAGGTGCTGCCTTTTCCTTCGATACTGTCGACCCAAATGCGGCCGCCATGGGCGGCAACGATGGAATTCACAATGCTCAGGCCCAGTCCGGTGCCGCCCTTTTCACGCTCTGACGAGCTATCGACCTGATAGAAGCGGTCAAACAGCTTGCTTTGCGCCTCTTCGGGGATGCCAACGCCAAAGTCCTGCACCGAGATAACGGCCTGTCCATCGCGCTTTTCGGCGCCGACGCGGATCACGCCGCCGGAATGGGAAAACTTGGCCGCATTGGACAACAGGTTCGACAGGATTTGACCCAGCCTTTTGCGGTCCACCTCTACGGCCAGACCGGCATCGACCCTTGCCTCCTCGATGTTGACACCCAGGGCATCGGCATAGGGCTGGTGGCGGGCGATTTCGTCTTTGATAAAGCCTTCAAGCTCCATTTTGACGAAGTCGAAATCCATCTTGCCTGCATCAAGCTTTTCGGCGTCCAGCAAGTCATTGACCAGGGACACCAGCGTATCACAATTGCGCTCCGCAAGGTCGAGCATCTTGCGAAACCCTTCGGGAACCTCGCCGACAGCGCCGGCATTGATCAAGGAGACCGCGCCTTTGACACTGGCCAAGGGGGTGCGCAATTCATGGTTGATCACGGACATGAACTGCGACTTCGCCACAAAGGCCTCTTGCGCATCCACCAGCAGGGCGTCCTTTTCCTCAAGGTCACGGCGCGAGCGGATGCCATCAATCCCGAAGACGATCAGGAGCACCATAATAGCGCAACCCAAGACGATACTTTGCATCACGTTAGAGCGCGCAATCGACAAGAGGTTCTCACGCCAGACCGTTGATTTCTGTGAGGAATCTTCCAGAACCTGCAGAGTAATCTGGCGCATCGGCCCGTTGAAACCGTCAAACACCTCTAGCAGGCTGCGCGAGGTTCTACGGCCCCCGAGCTCATCCGTCAGGCCGAGGATCGCGGTTTCATACTCGGCAAGGAGCTGTTGCAGTTGGGCAATTGGATTGCCCTCTTGCTCTAATACGGAAATCTCTGCGCGGATGGGGCCCTTGGTCACCGTATCAAGACGGCTCCACAGGATATCAAAGCGCAGCACCACGTCGCGGGCATCGCCCGTTCCCAAGGCATGATCGCTCAGGGCGCGCTCCAGATTGAGCAGGTCAATCTGAAGGCCAGTTGCAAACCAGACAGGCGCACTCGGTGTTTCGGTGCCGACCGAGGAAATACGTGCCTGCATCTGCCACAGGCTGCCAGCGGTAAGGATCAGGGCCCAAGCGAGCACCAGAAACAGAACCCACCGAACCCGGACGAGATTGTAGATCATCGGACGTTGATTTCATCCAGTTGCCAGATCATGCGGCCATTGATGGAAGGCAGGGCCAGTTCCGGATTGTCATCCACCGGATACATGACCCAGATCGGGCCTTTCTCGCGGACGGACATTTCCTTTCCGTTCAGACGGGTAGAAAGGATCACGTCGTAGTTCATAATGTCCTCGATCGGCATGTTGATCGCGTAGTCATTCAGAGCCGTCATTGTGATCGTGCCGTCTTCTGGCAGCTCATATTCTGCGATAACATCGCGGAGCAGGGGGCCAGAGAAGGTCGCGACGGTCTCGATGTAGTCATTCGCGGTCGAGAACTCGGTGGTCTCGAAGGTGTCGAGGTCTTCTAGGGTGAAGGTCTGGGTGGTCTCTTGGCCCGATTTGTCTATGCCCTTGATGGTCAGGATATCATTGGCAAAGGCTGTTGATGCGAAGAGGGCGAAGGCCGCGGTGAGTGACGCGCCTCGCAGGACAGTTTTGGTGAGAGTCATGATCTAGCAATTCCAAAGTAACGTTCGTTGTGAGTGAGTGAGTGAGCGTCGGCAAAACTGGTCATGCCGTTACAGAAAGCAAAACACATTCTGGTTCAGCGCTTTCGCGCCTATGGGATCAGCCGATACCGGGGGTAGCGGCATTGCGGTCAAGGATTTCTTTGATCTGCAGGCCCAAGGACACCGGATCGAAAGGTTTAACGATTACATCAAGCGCACCCTCGTCTCGCAGGGCCTGGATCTCTTCGGATTGGGCGCGGGCGGTCATAAAGATCGCAGGAACATCACTGAGGCCGGGGGTTTGGCGGAACCGCTGCAAAAGCTGCGGTCCGGACATGCCCGGCATCATCACATCCATTAGGAACAGTTCGGGCGGCTCTTGATCCGCCTTGCTCAGGGCTTCTTCCCCTGAGGACGCCTGTTCAACAACAAAATCGCCCTGAAACTCCAAGGCGATCTTGGCAATATCTTGGATATCGGGGTCGTCTTCGACGTGGAGGATTTTAATAGCCATGTGCCGACCTTACCCAAATTTAACCATAGGGGAATACCTGACTTGACCACGATTTCAGAGCTGGTTGTCTATTTTCGCGGCAAGTTGTCGAATATCCCTTGTAATGTAAGGGGTTAGACAAACTTTGAGCGAAGAAAGAAAGGCTTTTGGGTTTTTTGGGAAAGTGCGCTGCTTTTCCATGATAGGGGCAAAACCGACGCAAACATATCACACTTTGGCGGCCCGAAGGTTAACCCGCGCCGCGCAATTGGCGGACAAGTGATTCCTGTAGGCGGGGTCCCGCCGCTTACCCAAGGGCATCGGCATCCGCAAAACAGGGCGAGGGAAACCTTAAACTGCCAAAACTTAGTGCATATTTTGCGGTGGTTGCTCATTTCTACGCACTACTAGGTATTTCACACTTGCCGCACTGTGACTAAGGTAACGACATCCAAAGTGGCGCGCCTGCATCTAAAGATAGGGGACGCCGGAGTATAAACGGGAGGAGATAACTCTAATGGATCGTCGTTCATTTCTAAAAACATCTGCGCTTGGTGGGACAGCCGCCGCAGCAACCACACTGGCCGCACCTGCGATTGCGCAGAACAGCCCGCGCACATTGACCATGGTTACCACATGGGGCCGCGGCCTTGCCGGTGTGCATGATTCTGCACAGCGCGTTGCCGACAGCATCACCGCCATGTCCGATGGCTCCCTCAATGTTGAGGTTAAGGCCGCTGGCGAACTCGTTGGCGCCTTTGAAGTTTTTGACGCTGTAACTGCCGGTCAGGCCGACATGTATCACGGTGCCGACTACTACTTTGTGGGTCAGCACCCTGCATATGCCTTCTTCACCGCTGTGCCTTTCGGCATGACCGCGCAAGAGCTGGTAAACTGGTACTACTTTGATGGCGGCATGCAGCTGCACGACGAGCTCGGCGAAATCTTCGGCCTGAAATCCTTCCTTGCCGGTAACACAGGCGCACAGGCCGGTGGCTGGTATCGCAAAGAGGTTACTGGCCCAGAGGACTTTAACGGTCTGAAGTTCCGCATGCCCGGTCTTGGCGGCGAAGCCCTTGGTAAAATGGGCGCATCGGTTCAGAACCTTCCCGGCGCGGAAGTGTATCAGGCGCTTGCCTCCGGTGCGATCGACGGCACAGAGTGGATCGGCCCTTGGGCAGACGAAAAGGCCGGTTTCCAGGAAATCACCAAGTTCTACTACGCTGCTGGCTTCCACGAGCCGGGTGCGGGCCTGTCCCTTGCGACAAACCGCGAAGTCTTTGACAGCCTGACACCAGCGCAGCAGAAGATCATCGAAGTGGCCGCAGGCGACACCCACCAGTGGAACCTTGCACAGTTCCTGTCCAACAACGGCGCAGCGCTGCAGCGTCTGCAGGCGGGCGGCGTTAAGGTTCTGGAATTCCCTGACTCTGTCTGGGATGCTATGGGCAAAGCCTCTGCTGAAACTCTGGGTCAGTACATGGACGATGACCTTTATGCCAAGATCCACGACAGTGCGATGGCTTCTATGAAGTCCTCCTCTGGCTGGCTGACACAGGCCGAAGGTGCATATCGTGCACAGCGTGACCGTGTTCTTGGCTAAGCCTGAAGGGCTTTTCTAAACAACGCATCTGACGCGGGCTCTTGCTGCAAGGCAGTAGGGGCCCGCGGCTTCGCCGCCCGTTCGCTTGGGCGGCGCATCTATTGCCCGCAGGGGCAGGGGCGCGACATCAAAACTCAGACGAGTGCGGGGGAAAACCATGGGATTGGTTGAAGCATGGGGCGGGACGTTTATCGGCTGGCTCGCGGCGAATTTCATCGAAGCATTTTACAATCTTGCCTACGCGGTGACCCATCCGAGCCTCTGGCTGGGCTGGCTCGGCGGGCTTGATACCGTTGAGCAAAAGGAATCCATGGTCCGGTTCATGTATTATGGCGGATCGACGGAGTTCTTCTTTGTTGTGCTGATCCTGTTCCTGATGGTCACTGCCGTCGGCCTTGCCAAGCGGGAGATCATGTGGGGCTATGTGCGCGGGCTTGAAGGTTTTGCCAATGTGATTGGCCGTATCTTTGCCTGGGCCGGTTTGATCATGGTGCTGCAACAGATCGCCATCGTCTTCCTGCAACGTATCTTTACCCAATCCACCATCTCCCTCAGCCCCGGCATCACATTCGACATCAGCTGGTGGGCAGAGGGCCTTAAATTCCACAACGCGCTGCTTGTGGCGCTTTGCTGTGCCTATACCTTTGTACAGGGCAGCCACGTGCGCGTTGATCTGGTCTATTCCGCCGTTGGCCACCGCGCCAAACGGATCATCGATATGCTGGGCTCTATCTTCTTTATGATGCCTGCCATGGTTCTGGTCTGGATGTATGGCTGGTTCTTCATGTGGCGCCATCTGGCGACGCCCAAGGTTTCGGCCAGTGACAAGCTGGAACTGATGCTCAAGAAGGCGCGGATCCTGAAATGGAACGTCGAGACCATCGGGTTCTCGCCCAACGGGTTCAACGCCTACTTCCTGTTCAAACTGCTGATGATCATGTTCGCAGCGATGGTGATGCTTCAGGCAGTTGCCTTCTTCTACCGGTCCTATCTGGAGCTGGTGGAGGGCGAGGACAGCATCAACAAATACAAAGACATAGACAGCCTTGGCGACGAAACCGCCGAGACAGCTGCTGCAATTCATTAAAGGACGCGAGAGATGTTGTTTGGACTTGATGGCGTCGAAGTAGGCCTGATTATCGTTTTCCTGTGCCTGTTCGGCGGTATTCTGTCGGGTTTTCCGGTGGCCTTTTCGATTGCAGGGGCGGCGGTGATTTCCTTTGCGATTATCGCGGCTTTGGACAGTTCCGGCCTGTTGATCCATCAAGCGATCGACAAAAGCTCTGAAGGGTTTGCGGCCCTGATATCGCAGGGCATCAACCCCGATACGATATCGACCTTCCGATACCCCGACCTGCCGCGGGTGTCCGAGCCGGTCTTCCCCGGCGGTTGGGAACTGGCGATGGACAGAAACCTGTCCTTTATCGTGAACCGTATGAACGAGCGTGTTTTTGCGGGCCAATCCATCGAGACCCTTCTCGCCGTTGCGATGTTCGTTTTGATGGGGATCACGCTGGAACGCTCCAAGATCGCTAATGACCTTTTGACGACAATGGCGCGGGTTTTCGGGCCTTTGCCCGGCGGCCTTGCGGTGTCCATCGTTGTTGTGGGCGCGTTTCTTGCCGCCTCCACAGGGATCGTGGGGGCAACGGTTGTTACCATGGGCTTGCTGGCCCTGCCAACCATGCTGCGCAACAACTACTCGCCCGAGCTTTCCACCGGTGTCATCGCGGCCTCGGGGACATTGGGGCAGATCATTCCGCCCTCTATCGTGATCGTTTTGCTCGGCACCTTGGCGGGGGACCTTTATTCCACCGCACAAGAGAACCGCGCGCAGGAGGTTGGTTGTTCCGATGCGCTTACGCTTTTGGGCGAGCCCGCGGTTGTCTCCGTCGGCACGCTGTTTCAGGCGGCTCTGCTGCCGGGGATTTTGCTGGCGGTGCTCTATGCGGCCTATGCCTTTGGCTATGCGGTGCTGAACCCGGACAAGGCGCCGCCGGTGGAACTGGGCAGCTCCAGCTCCGAGGTGATCACCCGCAACGAGGCGCTGACATGGTTCCTTGCTGTGCCACTGATCCTGATCTTCGGTGTGATCGCACTGGGGCAGGTCGGCGTTGTGGGCAGCCAGTCGGTGATTGTCGACAGCTTCTCCGACGCGGGGCAAACCGCGAGCCTGCGGACGTCCGTCTCCGAAAGCTGCGCCGCCGCCATGATCGACCTGCACGGGCAGGAGGCATGGAACACAGCACTTGCCGAGCAGAGCGCGATCAATGACGCCGGCGGCGTCACAGAGGCCCGCGCCCTGACGGACGAAGAGCGCAGCGAGTTGGTTGTGCAAAAGATCGCAGACGCGCCCGTGATCGGCACAGGCATCGCCATCGGCTTTTTGATGATGGCGCTTTGGCTGGTTGTCGCGCGCGGTGTTGCGCCATCGGCCAACCCGCGCCCCTTGCTGATCGGGGCCTTCGGGATCGTTCTGGGCCTGCTGGCTGACATCACCCTGATCGGCCCGTTGACCTCGCCGGGGATGACCGTGGTCATCCTTGCGATCCCCTTGGCGCTGAGCCTTTATGCCTGCCGCGAAGCGGCGGGGATGCTGGGGCGCAACGAGCTGCTGCGGGTGGTTTTCCCGCCGCTGGTTCTGATTGTTGCGGTTCTTGGCTCGATCCTTGGCGGGATCACCAACCCGACACCAGCCGCGGCCTTGGGCGCAGGCGGGGCGATCATGCTGGCGGCCTACCGCAAGCTACAGGATCAGGGCAAATCCGGCCGGTTCATCATCTGGTCGACCCTGTCCCTTGGTGTGATGATCCTTGTGGGGGTGAACTTCGACCTGCGGGTGACCTCCGAGGTCGTGCACTTCGAACAATGGATCGCCTATATCGTAGCGCGCGCGGCCTTCCTGTTCGCCATGGCGGGTATCCTCTATGGCTGCTGGGTGCTGTTGCAGGGCAAGGTTCTTGGCCCTGTGGTGCGCGAGACCGCCAAGGTGACCTCGATGGTCTTCACCATCCTGATCGGCTCCCAGCTGTTGAACCTTGTGGTGATCTCCTTCGGCGGGGAACACTATATCCAACAGTTCCTGCGCAGCTTTGATCAGGAGTTCACGGTCTTCCTGATCGTGATGCTGGTGCTCTTTATCCTCGGCTTTGTCCTCGACTTCCTCGAGATCATCTACATCGTGATCCCGATCGTCGGGCCGGTGATCTACGGCGGCACGATGGACCCGAAATGGGTGACGATTATGATCGCGGTGAACCTGCAAACCTCCTTCCTGACGCCGCCCTTCGGCTTTGCGCTCTTCTATCTGCGCGGTGTTGCTCCGAAAGAGGTGACGACAGGGCATATCTACCGCGGGATCATTCCCTTCGTGTTGATCCAGGTCGGGGGGCTTGCGCTGCTCTGGCTGTTCCCCGGGATCGTGACGATTGTGCCGAACCTGATCCCGAACTGATCCACCGCCTTTTGTGTCGACCCGGCAGATGCCGGGCCGACCGGTGGCGCGCGCGTGGCCTTTGGCCACGCGCGCGCCACGCCCAACACCAAAGGAGGCCGCAGGCCGAACTGCGGTGGCGGGAGTGCTTCGTTTCTAAAGGAAGGGTTTGAGGGCGCGGGGTTATGCGGCGCGTTCGATAAGGTCCCAGCGGTTGCCGAAAGGGTCGCGCCAGACGACCACTTGGCCATAGGGCTCCTGACGCGGCGGCTCCTCGAATGTGATGCCATTGGCCATCATGTTCAGGTAATCGCGTTGAAAATTGTCGGTCTCAAGAAAGAACCCGACGCGGCCGCCCGTTTGGTTGCCGATAGAGGCCTTCTGTTCCGGCGTTGTGGCAAGAGCCAGAAGCAGGGCAGTCTCGCCGCCTTTGGGCCGCACCGTCACCCAGCGTTTGCCGCGCCCGATGTCGATGTCATCGACCAGCTCGAAGCCGACCTTCTCGATGTAAAAGGCAATGGCCTCGTCATAGTCCGGCACAACCATCGCCACAGATGAAATTGCTTGCTTCACAGGGCGGTCACTTATCGGTTGAGCGTTGGTCGGGCAGGGTGATGCGCGCGACCTGTTCCGCGATGGGTTCGACGGAAAGCGGGTGGGTTTCGCTGCTGTGATCACTGGGGTTGCCGATGTCCTGCCAACGCCCGCTTTTGAAGATTTCCAGCCCGTTGAAGTTCGCCTTATATCCCATCTTGTCCGATCCCGGCACCCAGTAACCAAGGTAGACATAGGGCAGGCCAGCGGCGCGGGCGATCTCGATATGATCAAGGATCATAAAGGTGCCAAGGGACTGCGCCGTCATCTCTGGCTGATAGAAGGAATAGACAAGGCTCAGCCCGTCCTGCAGCACATCTGTCAGGCAGACGCCGACAAGATCGCCCTCACTCTCGTCAGCCGGAGATCGGTCGCGGTATTCCACGACCCGGCTGCGGACGGGGGTTTCCTCGATCATGGCGGCGAATTCGAAGATATCCATATCCGCCATGCCGCCGGTTGCGTGGCGGGCATCAAGGTAGCTGCGGAACAGGGCGTATTGTTCCTCTGTCGCCCATGGGGAATTGGCGACGCGGGCGATGTCATTGTTTTTGCGCAGGGTTTTGCGTTGCGAGCGGCTCGGCGCAAATTCATTCACCTTGATCCGCGCCGACATACAGGCCGAGCAATCGGCGCAGGAGGGGCGGTAGAGCACGTTTTGCGAGCGGCGGAACCCCTGCAGAGACAGCGCATCGTTCAGCTTTTCGGCGGTGTCCCCCTGCAGGGCCGTGAACAGCTTGCGTTCCATCCGGCCGTCCAGATAGGGGCAGGGCTGCGGTGCCGTCACATAAAACTGCGGCGCGATCGGAAGTGTATGGCGCATTGCCCCTGCCCAGAAATTTATCTTTGGGTAAGGCTATCAGGCAGTTGTCCACAGGCCAACCCCCCGAAAATCGCGAAGTGTTTTGCCTGTGGAGACAATAGCTGGAATTGTCAGAAACTGGCCGCGCGATTGATAACAGCGCTGCCGACAATCATGTCAGAAAGGCCCTGACCGCGCGGATTGGTTAACATCAAGACAACCGAAATCACCTGCACCACGATGCTGCCGAGGGAGAGGGTGTAGATGCCCGTGTGCATCGCCGCCTCGCCAAGGGCAAAGTGGGTGCCGCGCAGGGTGCGGAACTCGATCGCCATGATCCGCATGCCCGGCGTGGCCGACCAGTTGGCAAGGGTCACGATCCGGTAGACCAGCCCGACCATCAGCCACAGGAACGGAAAGATCAGCAATCCGAGAAACAGGGTGAAGGGGATGATCAGCAGGGTCAGGAAAAAGATGGCGAGACAGTCGATCACCCAAGCAAAGAAGCGCTTTGATGTGGTGCTGTCATAGAAATCCGCGTGGATTTCGGGATCGGGCAGGCCGCTTGGATCAGAATAGGTCATGGCTCTCATATATAGGGACAGGAAGGGAAAATGTCAGCGGGGGATGCTGTTTCAATATTGGGGGGCAGGGCCCACATTGGGGGCGGGCCCTGCCGAGGGGGGATTAGGCGGCCTCTTCGTCCGTGTCATTGGCGGGGCGCTGCGCCGCTTTGGCACGGTCTTCCATGAAGGTGTCGAATTCCGCTTTGTCCTTGGCTTCGCGCAGACGCTCGAGGAAGCTTTCAAAGCTCGACTGCTCGTCCTCAAGGCGGGCGAGGGTATCGGCCTTGTAGCTGTCAAAGGCGCTGTTGCCAGAGGAGCGGAACCGGTGGTGGCGGTCGGGACGGCGGGCGGATTTTGCGCGGCAGGAACTTGAGAACATGCGTTTACTCCAAATCATATAGGCAAGAAGGGCGAGGCCGACGGGCCAGAGGAAAACGAACCCGAGGACCATGGCTGCGATCCAAGCCCCTTTGCCGCGCGCATCAAGCCACTGCTCGGCGCGGGCAAACCAGCCCATGGTCGCCTGCGGCGCGCTTTGGCGGGCGGGGGTTGCGGTGGCTGTGTGCATATAACTCTCCATTTCGTTCGGGTTCAGGGTGATGTGAATGTCTTTCACATTAAAAGAAATGGGTATGGGATGCCCCTTGGTCAAGGATCAATGTAAAAGATTTTTACATATTCGGGCTATGCCTTTGGAGTAACGCTGAAATTTGCTGTCTTGGCGCCCGATATATCGCAGAGCACCTGCGGCGCGATGGCAAAGATATGGCGCGGTGTGCCCGCGGCGGCCCAGATCACGTCAAACCCCTCAAGCACCCTGTCAAAATACACGGCGATCGGCGTTTTGTGGCCCACGGGGGCCACGCCGCCAACGGCAAAGCCTGTTACGGTGCGCACCCTGTTCGCATCGGGGCGGGTCATGGCCTCTCCCGTCAGGGCCTCGGCCATGGCCTCATCCACCAGATGACCGCCGGGGGTGATGAAGAGGGTCAAATCCCCGCTCCCCTGTCCCGCCATCAGGATCGACTTTGCGATCTGGTCGATATGGCAACCCGCAGCCTCGGCGGCCTGCGCGGCTGTGCGCGTCTCGCCGGGCATTTCGCGCAGGTCGTAATCAACGCCTGCCGCACTCAATGCGGTCTCCACACGTTTCAAACTTTTGCTCACCCTCAGTCCCCCGTATGGATCGGCCAGAGGATTGACCAGACCGGTCGGGAAGGAAAGAGTGAACACCATGACACTTGCATCTAAGTTAACGCGCCGTCCAATCCCCTTCGAGCCGGAGGCCGCAGGGGCGGTCAAGGACCGCTTTGCCAGCCTGCCCGGTGACCTGCAGGAGCTGGTGATCAGCACGGCGGCGGGGTCGCCCTATCTGCGCGGCTTGATGCTGAACGAGGCGGATTGGCTGGAGGGGGCCTTTGAGGCGCCCGAGGCCGCGGTGGAGGCCGAGATCAGCGGGCTGAGCGCGGTGCCTTTGGCGCAGCTTGGCTCGGCGCAGCGGCGGGCGAAGCGGCGCGTGGCCCTGATGGCGGCGCTTGCCGATCTGGGCGGGGCATGGCCCCTGATGCAGGTGACGGGCGCCTTGAGCGACCTTGCCGATGCGGCGGTGGACACGGCCCTGCGGGCCCTTGTTGCGGCGGAGGTCAAACGCGGCAAGCTGCCGGAACATGCGGGGCCGACGGCGGGGATTGTGGTGCTGGCCATGGGGAAAATGGGCGCGGGGGAGTTGAACTATTCCTCCGATATCGACCTGATCAGCCTATTTGACGAAAGCCAGTATGACGCCGATGAGTTCGGCGAGGTGCGGGCGGCCTGCGTGCGGGTGACGCGGCGCATGGCGGCCTTGATCGGCGAGAAAACCGGCGAGGGCTATGTGTTTCGCACCGATCTGCGCCTGCGGCCTGACCCCTCGGTGACGCCGGTCTGCGTCGCGATGGAGGCCGCCGAGCGGTATTACGAGAGCATCGGGCGCACATGGGAGCGCGCGGCCCATATCAAGGCGCGTCCCTGCGGCGGCGATCTGGAGGCGGGCGCGGCCTATCTGGACCGTCTGCGGCCCTTTGTCTGGCGGCGGCATCTGGATTTTGCCGCCATCGAGGATGCCCATGCTATGCGGCAGGCGATCCGCGATCACAAGGGCCTCTATGGCGCGACGCTTGAGGGGTTCGATATGAAGCTGGGCCGCGGCGGCATCCGCGAGATCGAGTTTTTCACCCAGACACGGCAGATCATCGCCGGCGGGCGGGACGAGAGCCTGCGGGTGCGCCCGACGATGCTGGGCCTCGACAGGCTCGCCGCGAAGAACTGGGTGACGCAGGAGACTGCGGACCTGCTTAAGGATCACTACATCGCGCATCGCACGGTGGAGCATCGCCTGCAGATGGTGAATGACGCGCAGACCCATGCCCTGCCCAAAACGCCAGAGGGGTTCGACCGCATCGCGCGCCTGAGCGGGCAGGGCGATACGGAGGCCTTCCGGCGCGAGATTTCCGAACGATTGGAGGCGGTTGCGGGGCTGGCCGAGGGGTTCTTTGCCCCGAGGCCAGCGGGGGAGCAGGCGCAGCCCGCGCCGGAGCATGACCTTGACGAGCACCCGATTGTGGAGCGCTGGACGACCTATCCCGCCCTGCGATCCGACCGCGCCGTGGCGATTTTCGAACGGTTGAAGCCGGACCTTCTCTCGCGCCTTGCCGCCGCGCCGCGGCCGGAGGAGGCCCTTGGGGCCTTTGACGGGTTCCTGCGTGGATTGCCCGCAGGGGTGCAGCTCTTCTCTTTGTTTCAGGCCAACCCCGAACTCCTTGGCTTGATCGTGGATATCGCGGCCACGGCGCCGACGCTGGCGAAATACCTGTCGCGCAATGCCTCTGTGCTCGATGGTGTGATCGCGGGGGATTTCTTTGCCGATTGGCCGGGGCCGGAGGCCCTGCAGGAGGCGCTTAACAAACAGGTCGCGACCGCGCCGGATTACGAGGCAAAGCTCGACGCCGCGCGGCGTTGGACCAAGGAATGGCACTTTCGCGTCGGGGTGCATCTGCTGCGCGGGATCGTCGGCGGGGTCGAGGCGGGGCGGCAATATGCCGACCTTGCCGATGTGGTGCTTGGGGCGCTTCTGCCTGTGGCGACGCAGGAGGTCAGCCGCCGCCACGGGCCGCCGCCCGGCAAGGGGGCGGCGATTTTGGGCATGGGCGCCTTGGGGGCGGGGCGGATGTCGGCGACCTCCGATCTGGACCTGATCGTGATCTATGACGCCTGCGGCGAGACAGAGAGCGCGGGCGCGCGCCCGCTGGCGACGCGGGCCTATTACGCGCGCCTGACGCAGACCCTGATCACGGCGCTTTCGGCGCCGATGTCTCAGGGGCGGCTTTATGAGGTGGATATGCGGTTGCGCCCCTCGGGGCGGCAGGGACCGGTGGCGGTTTCGCTGGAAAGTTTCGAGACATATCAACGGGGTGACGCTTGGCTTTGGGAGCACCGTGCCCTGACGCGGGCACGCTGCGTCACGGGGCCAGCGGAGCTGACCCAGGCGATTGGCGCGGTGCGGGAAAGCGTGCTGAGTCGCCCGCGCAAACCGGCTGAGCTGGCGCAGGATGCGGCGGATATGCGGGCGCGTCTGGGGGCCGCTGGCACGGCGGGCAAGGGCGTGCTTCAGGCCAAGCTGGGGCCGGGGATGTTGCAGGATATCGAGTTGTTTGCCCAAAGCTGTGCCCTTGCCGCAGGGCGGCCGATTTCGGTCACGGCGCAGCAGCTTGCCGCCGGTGCGCAGAGCGGCTGGATCACCGCGCAGGAGGCCGAGGATCTAACCGAGACCCACGGGCTTTTGGCGCGGCTTCAGGCCTGCACCCGTCTGCTGGGCGGCGAGAGCGAGGCCGAGACGGGGCCGGGCCGCGCCCTGATCTTGCGCGAGACCGGAGCGGCGGATATGTCGGCCCTTCTGGCGCAGATGTCGCAGCTGGCCGCGCAGGCGGATCGCATTATCAGCCATGCTTTGACGCAGCAGGGGGCGAAGGCACCCTAGAGCCGTGTAACCGAGGAAAGACCCGATATGGATTTCACAGCAAACGACCCTAAGGGCCTGATTTACGAGAGTTTCCGGATAGAGGGGATCACCGAGGCGGAATGCCGGGTGATCTTTCTGGACTGGGCCCTTGGCCTGCCGATGGGGGCGGATGAGAGCGTGGAAATTCAGGGGGTTCTGGATCACTACGCGGCGCAGCCGGAGGATCATCCGATGAAATCGGTGCTGCGCGAGGGCTTGGCGGGCAAAGCCGCCCCAACGAAGCGTCGGGGCGGGCGTGCCGGACGGTTTAGCCGTTCGTCCTAGGGGCGAAGCGCCCTAGGCGACGGTCAGCTGGGAGGCCTCTTTCGCCAGAGCCTCGATCCCGGCCCAATCGCCGGCCTCGACAAGGTTCGCGGGGGCGACCCAGCTTCCGCCGACGCAGAGCGTGTTGGGCAAGCTGAGGTAATCATTCACGTTTTTCATGCTGACGCCGCCGGTTGGGCAGAATTTGATCTGCGGCAGCGGGGCGCCGATGGCCTTGAGGGCGGGGGCACCTCCTGCGGCCTCAGCGGGGAAGAATTTCTGCACGGTATAGCCGCGCTCCAGCAGGCGCATGGCCTCTGTCGCGCTCGCCGCGCCGGGCAGCAGTGGCAGGTCTTCGTCCTCGCAGGCCTGCAGCAGGGCGTCCGTTGCGCCGGGGGAGACCCCGAATTTTGCGCCTGCATCCTTGGCGGCGCGCACATCGTCCAGCGTCAGCAGGGTGCCTGCGCCGACAACGCCGCCGGGGACCTTGGCCATCTCGCGGATCACATCCAGAGCGGCGGGAGTGCGCAGGGTGACCTCCAAGGCGGGCAGGCCGCCCGCGACCAGAGCCTGCGCCAGGGGCGCGGCATGGGCTGCGTCTTTGACGACCAGAACCGGCACAACCGGGGCCATGCGGCACAGGGCCTCGTTGGATTTGCTCATTTCGCTCGGGGTCATAATACTACCTTACCACATCGTTTTTGCGGCCCGTTCGGGCCATTTCGCATCATAATCAGGGCCGCCCACCTCACCTTCGGTGATGGCGGCCAGAACCTCGCCCGGTTTGGGCAGATCCGGCGTTACCTTGCCGGACCACAGGCCGGAGCGCATCACGGCCCGGCTGCATTGAAAGTAAACCTCTTGCAGGGTGATCACCAGCACAGATCGCGGCAAAATGCCCCCGCGTTCGAATGGGCCCGTGATGGCCGGGTCCGCCGTGAGGCGGCCGCGGCCGTTGCAGCGCATCACCGTGCCGGAGCCGGGGATCAGGAACATCAGCGAGACGCGCGGGTCGCGGACCACATTGCGCAGGGTGTCGATGCGGTCATTGCCGCGCCAGTCGGGCAGGGCGAGAGTGCTTGGATCAAGCACGCTTACCACCGGGCCCTCGTCGCCGCGCGGCGAGCAATCGGTGCCCTCCGGCCCGACGGTGGCGAGGGCGCAGAAGGGCGAGGCTGCGATCAGGCGGGCGTATTCGGGCGTGAGGGCGGATGTGACCTTGCGCAGGGCGGCGGGTTTGGGGGAGCCGTAGAGCCCCTCCAATTCCTCAAGGTTTTCAATCCACTGGGTCACGGGGTTAAACCACCACCCCGGCGCCTTCGGTGGCCGGGCCGACGGTTTGGCGGAACATTTCGAACAGCTCGCGCCCGATGCCGTGGGAGTTGGCGCTGAGGTCCGGCGTTTTGACGGGGCGGTCAAGGGCGCCCTCGGTCAGAACCTCCAGCGTGCCCTGTGTGGCGTCGAGGCGGATCAGGTCGCCATCGGCGATGCGCGCCAGCGGCCCACCTGCGGCGGCCTCGGGCGAGACATGGATGGCGGAAGGCACCTTGCCCGATGCGCCGGACATGCGCCCGTCTGTCACAAGGGCGACCTTCAGCCCGCGATCTTGCAGCACGGCGAGGGTCGGGGTGAGCGAGTGAAGCTCTGGCATGCCATTGGCGCGGGGACCCTGAAAGCGGACGACGACGATGGTATCTTCTGTGAATTCACCGGCTTGGAAGGCTTTCTTCACCGCGTGCTGGTCCTCAAACACCCGTGCCTTGGCCTCGACCACATGGCGTTCAGGCGCAACGGCGGAGACCTTGATCACGCCGCGCCCGAGGTTGCCTTTAAGCTCCTTCAGCCCGCCGGATTTCTGGAAAGGATCGCTGGCAGGGCGGAGGATTTTCTCGTTCAGGCTGGCCTCTGGCCCCGGTTTCCACGTGAGCTCGCCGCCCTCAAGCGTGGGCTCGGCGGTGTAATCGGCAAGAGTCTGGCCGCCGACGGTGGTGGCATCGGGGTGCAGCATGCCCATTTCGAGAAGCTGGCTGATCAGATAGCCAAGGCCGCCTGCGGCGTGGAAATGGTTCACATCGGCGAGGCCGTTCGGATAGACCTTGGCCAGCAGCGGCGTTGCCTCCGACAGATCGGAAAAATCCTGTAGATCCAGTTGGATACCGGCGGCTTTTGCCATGGCGGGCAGGTGCAGGATCAGGTTGGTCGAGCCGCCCGTGGCCATCAGCCCGACGATGCCGTTGACGAAGGCCTTCTCCGACAGGATCGCGCCCGCGGGGCGGTAGTCATTGCCGAGGGCGGTGATCTGCAACGCGCGCTCAACGCCCGCCACGGTCAGCGCATCGCGCAGGGGCGTGCCGGGATTGACGAAGGAGGCACCGGGCAGATGCAGGCCCATAACCTCCATCAACATCTGGTTGGAGTTCGCGGTGCCATAGAAGGTACAGGTGCCGGGGCCGTGGTAGCTGGCCATTTCGGCGGCCATGAGTTCCTCGCGCCCCACATTGCCCTTGGCGTATTCCTGACGCACGCGGGCCTTTTCATCGTTCGGCAAGCCGCTGGTCATCGGGCCGGCGGGCAGGAACACCGCCGGGATATGGCCAAAGGTGGCCGCCGCGATCACAAGGCCGGGCACGATTTTATCGCAGACGCCAAGGTAGAGCGCCGCGTCGAATGTATTGTGCGACAGGCCAACCCCCGCCGCGAGGGCGATCACATCGCGCGAGAAGAGCGAAAGCTCCATCCCTGGCTGGCCCTGTGTGACCCCGTCGCACATGGCGGGAACGCCGCCTGCCACCTGCGCGGTTGCGCCCGCGCGGCGGGCGGCATCCTTGATCAGGTTCGGATAGGTTTCGAACGGTTGATGTGCGGAAAGCATATCGTTGAAGGCGGTAATAATTCCTAAATTCGGCGCACGTTCCGTGGCCAGAGCGTTCTGGTCGGTGCCCATGGCGGCATAGGCGTGGGCCTGATTGCCGCAGGTCAGATGCGCGCGCACCGGCCCGTCAGAGCCAGCGGCCCCGATCCGTTCGAGATAGGCACCGCGGGTTTCGGCGCTGCGATCAATGATCCGTTGGGTGACTTGTTCGAGAACCGGATGCAGGGACATGTGGCTTCCTCAATAGGTGGGGCAGGCGGGAAACCCGCCGCTGGGGTGGCTGAGTCGGTGTCAGGGGTGACATAGCACTGATAGCGCTAACAGTTCAATCACACTGCGGAGAAGTCACCATTTATCGGCGAATCATCCGCGATACCCTGCCCTAGGGGAAGCCCGCGCCGCCCTGCAAAAACCACAAACCGCCGCCGTAGCCCGACCATAGCCGATGATTGTTTCCAATTCGTAAAATGCCGTTGATCTGCAACAGGATTTTCTCAATTCCGCCCCATTTCCGGTTCATTTCCCTGTCATCGAGCAAAGGGACAAAAGCCCAAAGGATACCGAGACATGAAACAGATCAAACTTATTGCACTGGCACTTGCAACGGCATCCGTTGCGGCCTGCACCACTTCCGTACCAACCGAAACAGCCACCCGCGGGGCGCCTCTTGAGGCCGCAACCCAGCAGACAGCCAGCATCACCGGCGACTACTACGCCGTGCAGAAGGTGAACGTGATCGTGCCTTCCAAGCTGATCGTGTCCGAGGCGGATGCCCTTTATCCCAAGGCCGACATCGTCTGGCGTGAGGATCCACGCGGCAACCGTCATGATCAGGTGCAAAAGATCGTGCAAGACGCTCTGACAGCAGGGGCCGCGCGCCTGACATCCGGCACGCCGGTTGTTGTGGACGTCGAAGTCACCCGCTTCCACGCCCTGACCGAAAAAGCGCGTTACCACTCAGCCACGGGTTTTCAGTGGCATGACATCGACTTCCGCCTGACCGTGCGCGACGCACAGACTGGCGAGGTTCTGGAAAGCCGCAAGGTAGAGGCACCCCTACGGGCCTATGCCGGCACCCGCGCTCTGGCCGCAGAGATGCAGGGCATCACCCAGAAATCGCGGATCTCGCAGCACCTTTCCAGCGTGATCGTCAAGGAACTCGGCCCCAAGGCGTAACGCTCTTTCGGCCACAGATTTGAAAAGGCGGCGGTAATGCGCCGCCTTTTTGCTGTTCAATGCCCGCGCCTTAGCCCCTCGCGCGTGGATTAGCGCGGCTGTGTTGCCCCAAGGTAACCACAGGGGCGGCAAACTGGGGTAATGTGCCTGCAAAATGAGGGGTCAAGCGGCGAAAGGCCCCCAACCAAAACGAAGCAGTCAGACAGGGCCCCGCCTGATACGCGAAGGGTCCGTAAAGGAAAGCCGATGAAACCAACGATGATCGCTCTTGTAGGCCTTGTATGCGCCGGGCTTCTGACCGGTTGCGCGCGCAATGCGCCCGTGGCCAAAGCCAGCCATACCATTGACCCCGATATCAACTGGGGCATGCGCGTTTACCGCTAAACCCCTTTCACATCGCGGCGGGGCAGGGTAAGGCGCGGGCATGTCCCATTCTGATCCCCTTCCCACCGTCCGCCTGCGTCCCAAGGCAGAGGCCCGCGCCATACGGCACGGCTTCCCTTGGGTCTACGGCGATGAGCTTGTCACCGACCGGCGCACCAAAGCCATGACACCGGGCACCATCGCCCTGTTGGAGGACGCGGAGCGTCGCCCCATGGGCGTGGTTGCCGTGAACCCGCAGTCCAAGCTGATTGCGCGGATGCTGGACTCAGATCCGGCGGCTGTGATTGACCAAAGCTGGCTGGCCGCGCGCCTGCAAACGGCGCTGGACCTGCGTGCGCGCCTGTTCGATGCGCCCTTCTACCGGCTGATCCATGCGGAGGCCGACGGCCTGCCTGGCGTGGTGATCGACAGGTTCGGCGATGCTGCTGTGATCCAGCCCAATGCCGCATGGGCCGAGCATCTGATTGGCCCCCTGAGCGCCGCCTTGCAGGAGGTCACCGGCGTCAAAACCGTTGTAAAGAACGCCTCCGGCCGCGCCCGCGGGCTAGAGGGCCTCGATGGCGAGGATGAGACAACCCTGCTGGCCGGGGCGCTTGAGGGGCCGGTTGAGGTCTCCATGAATGGCGCGATCTACATGGCCGACCTCTTGGGCGGGCAGAAGACCGGCCTGTTCTATGACCAGCGGCCCAACCACGCCTTTGCAGCCCGCTTTGCCAAGGGGGCAAAGGTGCTCGATGTCTTCTCCCATGTGGGCGGATTTGGCCTTGCGGCACTGGCCGCTGGCGCCTCGGAAGTCACCTGCATCGACGGATCGCAGCCTGCGCTGGATCTGGCCGCGGCGGGCGCCAAGGCTATGGGGCAAAGCGCCCTGACTCTGCGCAAAGGCGATGCCTTCGCCCAGATGGAGGCCCTGGCCAAAGAGGGCGCGACCTTCGATATGGTAATCTGCGATCCCCCTGCCTTTGCCCCCAACCGCAAGGCGCTGGAGGCGGGCCTGCGCGCCTATGAGCGGGTGGCGCGGCTGGCGGCGCCTCTGGTGGCGCCGGGCGGTGTGCTCGGGCTCTGCTCCTGCTCCCACGCGGCGGACCTGACAAAATTCCGCAATGCCTCGGCCCGCGGGATCGGGCGCGGCGGACGGCGGGCGCAGATGCTCCACACCGGCTTTGCAGGACCGGACCATCCGCAGCTGCCGCAACTGGCCGAAAGCGGCTACCTCAAGGCGCTGTTCTTCCGCCTAAACCCATGAAAGTATTGATAGACGCCTGCGTTCTTTACCCCACGGTCATGCGCGAAATGGTGCTTGGGGCGGCGCAGCAGGGCCTCTTCGAGGCGCTCTGGTCAGAGCGCCTGCTGGAGGAATGGCGCCGCGCCGCCGCGCGCAATGGCCCTGCAGAGCAGGGCGAGATCGAGATCGCCCAAACCCGCCTGCGCTTTCCCAAGGCCTGCGTCAAACCCCACCCGGGGCTCGAGGCTCGCCTCTGGCTGCCCGACGAAAATGACATCCACGTTCTGGCCGCCGCGATCCACGGCTCCGCCGATGTGATCCTGACGATGAACGCCAAGGATTTCCCGCGCCAGATACTGGCGGAGGAGGGGCTGAGCCGCTCCGATCCCGATGCCTTCCTGCTCGGCCTCTACCACGCCGCGCCGGAAGCCATGACACAGGTGGCCGAGGCCACCTTGCACACCGCGCGCAGGCTGTCGGGCGAGGACTGGACCATGCGCAAACTGATGAAAAAAGCCCGCATGCCCCGCCTTGGCAAGGCACTGGAATCCTAGAAAAAATTCGCCCTGTTTCTTATTGGCGGTAAATATCCCGGGGGAGGCCGAAGGCCGGGGGCAGAGCCCCTATGACCCCTCGCTATCCCCCTCGAGACGGGCCTGTGACCAGCGCAGTTCAAGGGCCTTGATGGCCGCGATCCGTTCGGAGGTTTCGGGGTGGCTCATCAGCCATGCGGGGGCGGATTTGGCGCGGCCGCCGCTGAGGGCTTCGAGCTTGGCCAGAAGGGATTTCTGGCCCTCTGTGCCAATGCCTGCGCGGGTCAGCAGGGCGGCGGCGTAGCTGTCGGCCTCGTATTCGTCGCGGCGCGACAGGCCTGCGGACAACAGGCGCATGAGGCCATTGGCGATCCAGACACCGGCGAAGGGGATGATGCGGCCCAAGAGGGTGGCGAGGACGACGCGGGCGGCGTTCTGGCCGGAGAAGTCGATCATGCGGCGGCGCGAATGGCCAAGGGCGACATGGCCCAGCTCATGGGCGATGACCGAGGCAAGCTCGTCCGCCTTGACCTTGCCCTTGCGATATTCGTTGAAAAATCCGCGGGTTATGAAGATCCGCCCATCCGGCGCGGCGAGGCCGTTGATGGGGGCGACCTCGTAGATATAGACCTTGATCCGCTCCAGATCCAAGGCCTGCGCCATCTGCTGTGTTAGCACGCCAAGGATGGGATCGACGAGCTCTGTAGAGCGGGCGTCGAGTTCGCGGGCGGTGCGCCATGCGGAGAAGCGATACATGGCAAGGCCATAAAGCAGCGCGAGGAAGATGGGGGTGAGCCTGAGCATGACCCATAGGTAGGGCCTGTGTGCATCGCTGTGAAGCAAAGAAAATGCGGGATACTGGGGAATCAGGGGTTAAGGTGCAGAATTTGCTCCGAAAATTCTGGTCACACCTGATGCACAAGTGATGCACATCCGATGCATACGATTGTGCAGATTGGCGGGGTTAACGGGGCGTGCGCCGTTAACAGAACGTGAAACGACAATCTGATGGGTAAAAGCTTTCGTCCTAGGCCCGACGACATGGTATCCTTCTTGGAGGAGATGCCGAAGGGATTGCACATATGTTTTTAGCTGCGATTGATGACAGTGATTTTGCCGGAGCGTTTTCACGCCTTCTTCATCTCACGCGCTGGCTTGATTACATCATCATCAGAAGCGTGGATGATCTTGTAGAAGGCGTTGTCGGGGTCAATGCAGAGGCGGGGGGGCGCCGCAAGGTGTCCGAGCTTCATTTGTGGGATCACGGGCTTATAAACAGCTTTCAAGTTGGAGACGATGTGATCATGCATTGGGACCGCAGTAGCTATGAAGCACAGTTCCGCAAGCTTGGACGCAACATCGCGCCGGGTGGCTTTTTCTGCCTTCACAACTGTCTTGTTGGCCAAGATGTAGAGTTGATGAAGTGGCTGGCCGCAACCGTGGGTCGAGACGTTTATGCCTCGGTTCATTTCGGCACGCCTGCTGATTGGCGCGTGCCTTCGTCACAAGACGGTTTCCTCAAACCGGATGGCAGTCAGAATTTCGATGGCGCATATGACCCCAGCTGGATTGAGTATTTTGTAGATGGCAATGATGGGGGCTGGAGCCGGTTTAGCCCGACGGGGGAAGTCGTCCGTGCGGTGAAAGTGTCCAGTCACGCAAGCAAGAACTGGATTCCGAGCAGGGTGCCGCGCTATGACAAAGTCATGCCCTAAGCGGCCTTGCTTGGCGGGAAATGGCGGTTTTTTCACGGGGTGGCTGTGATCGTGTCTTGAGCGCGGATATTGTGATAGACTGCCTGCATCGCGCCGCTTTCATTCAGGCGCCAATGTTCCGTTTCGGGGCCTGTTATTGTATCTGTTGCGCCCCTTGGGACCCAATCGGGAGGCAAGGGCATGCGCATTACGGCGGTGGACGGGCGCGACTCTGTGGGGTGGTTGACCCGCAAGTTGGTCGTGGGGGAGATCACCTTTACCAGCACGCAGGACCTGATTGACGGGGTGAAGGCCAAGGCCAAGAAGAACCGTCTGAGCGAGTTGCATATCTTTGATCACGGCACCTCGCACAGTTTTCAGCTGGGCGATGATTGGATCAGGATGAGCAATTATGAGGAATATTGGAACGAGTTCATGGATTTGGGCGATTTGTTTCGCGAGAACGGTTTTATGGTTTTGCACAATTGCTCGGTCGGCAATGCGGAGGAATTGATTAAGGAGGTTGCCTCGCTGATGGGGGTGACGATCTATGCCTCGCGCAAGCTGGGGAGCTTTGTCCCTTGGGTGCGGCTGTCGCGGGTGCATATGCACAATCCGGTGTCGGGGGGAGATACGGTGGGCAACCCGTTCTCGGCCCTGAGTTCGGGCGAATGGACGCGGTTTGATGCCAATCTGGAGCCGGTGCACGATGTCACCGTGCCCTCGCATCACCGTGTGACGAAGCAGCAAGAGTGGGATGCCGATCCGGCGAACTGGATGTTTCAGCCGAAGTTTTAACTCTGTTTCAGTGGTTTAGGTAAGGACCTTCATCCCGCGGGTGATGCCGTCCAGCGTCATGGGGACCATTTGGTCCGCGAAGATTTCGCGGATCATGCCGACGCTTTGGGTGTATTGCCAGTGCCGCTCGTTCAGGGGGTTGAGCCAGAGGTGTTGGGGCCATTGGGCGCAGGCGCGGCGCAGCCATGTCTCTCCGGCTTCGGCGTTCCAGTGTTCATTGGCACCGCCCGGATAGGCGACCTCATAGGGGGACATGGAGGCATCGCCGACGAAGATGCATTTGTAATCCGGCCCGTATTTGTTCAGCACCTCCCATGTGGGGATTTGCTCTGTCCAGCGGCGGGCATTGTCGCGCCAGACGCCCTCATACAGACAGTTGTGGAAGTAGTAATATTCGAGGTGTTTGAATTCGGCGCGGGCGGCGGAGAAGAGTTCCTCGACCAGTTTGATATAGGGGTCCATGGAGCCGCCGACATCGAGGAACAGGAGCACCTTGACCGCGTTGCGCCGCTCGGGCCGGGTTTTGACGTCGAGGTAGCCGTGTTCGGCGGTGGCGCGGATGGTGCCGTCTAGGTCAAGCTCCTCTGCTGCGCCGTCGCGGGCCCAGTGGCGCAGACGTTTGAGCGCGACCTTGATGTTGCGGGTGCCCAGTTCGACGGAGTCGTCGAGATTGCGGAAATTGCGTTTGTCCCAGACTTTGACGGCGCGTTGGTGGCGGCTCTCGTTCTGGCCGATGCGCACGCCCTCGGGGTTGTAGCCGTAGGCGCCGAAGGGGGAGGTGCCTGCCGTGCCGACCCATTTGGAGCCGCCCTGATGGCGGCCCTTTTGTTCCTCAAGGCGTTTTTTGAGGGTTTCCATGAGTTTGTCGAAACCGCCAAGGGCCTCGATCTCGGCCTTTTCCTCGGGTGTGAGGTGTTTTTCGGCCATTTTTTCCAGCCATTCGGCGGGCAGGTCGACGGCCTCCATCACCTGTTGTTCGGAGATCCCCTCCAGCCCCGAGAAGGCGGCGGCGAAGGCGCGGTCGAAACGGTCTAGGTGGCGCTCGTCCTTGACCATGGCGGTGCGGGCGAGGACGTAGAAACCGTCGACGTCATAGGTGACCAGCCCTGCGGCCATACCGTCCAGAAAGGCGAGGTATTCGCGCAAAGACACCGGCACGCCGGTTTCGCGCAGTTTTTCAAAGAAGGGGAGAAACATGGCCTGACCTTTGGTTGCGCCCGCAGGGTGCGCCAAGGCGCGGGCGGGCGCAAGGGTTAGAGCATGCGTTCGATAGCGATGGTCACGATCAGGCCGAGCAGGGCGAAGGCGATCGCATAGACCGCGCCGTATTGCAGCATATCGAGCCGCGCGCCCTTGCGGCGTCTGGCCTGAGCGGCACCGATGAATGCGCCCGCGAGGGCGGCGATAAGAACGATCATTCCAGTGTATCCTTTAACCCGCCGCAAATGCGGCTTATGCGGCCTTTTACTGTATCGTGCGGCGGGGTTTCAACGCGGCAATCTCGCTCACCCTTGCGCGGACGGTGGGGCCGGTGCCAAAGCCGTATTGCGCCCAGCCAAGGCCATTGGCGCGCACGCCTTCGGCCTCTGGTGTGCGGCCCATCAGGTCAAGCGCCTCGGCCTTGAGCAGCAGGAGCGTGGCCAGAAGGGCGGCGTTTTCGGCGTCGCGCACGGCGGGAAGGGATTGGTTGACCAGCACCAGCGTGCTGTCGGCCTGACCGGCAGAGAGCGAGAAGGCGGCCAGCTGCATCGCCACATGGGCGGCCTGCACCTGTGTTTCGGGGTTGGCCTTATAGAGCTGTGCGCTCTCGAGGAAGGAGGCGAGGGAGAGTTCGGGTTCGCGCACCAGCGAGAGGCGGCCGAGGGCATAGAGGGCGAAGGCGGTGCGCCCGTCTGTCCAGCCGCGCGATTTGGCGATGGAGACCGCGCGTTTGGCCGCGCCTATGCGGGCCTCTGCGCTGCCTTTGGGGCCGAGGGCAGTTTCAATCGCGTCCTTCCAGACGCGGGGGGTGGAGGGCGTGTTGCGCACGGCGCGGCCCTGACCGCCGGGGTTGATCTGGCCCAGAACCGCATTGATGCGGGCGCCGACCTCTTGTTCGGACATGCCGTTGCGCAGGGCGGGGTGGTAGTAGGCGCGCAGCATCATCATATCGAAACCGGTCAGGACGGTGTGGAAATTGTCGTCGTTGAAGACAGAGTCCTGCAGGCGGTAGAGGTCATTGAGCGGGCCGAGGGCCTGTGCGATTTCCTCGTGGAGGCAGTCGCGGACCTCCTGCGGGGAGACATCGCCGGGCAGGAAGATCGCGGCCTTTTCGCGGGTGACCAGCGTGGTCCAATCGACCACAGAGCCACGTCGGGCGCGTTTGAATTCCTTCCAGCTGGAGATGCGGGGCACGACGAAACAGGCGGCTTGGGGCACGAGACGCTGCAGCTCGCGTTTGGAGATCACCTCGATCACGATATTGGCTTCGGAGGCGCTTGAGGTCTGGGAGATGTCGATGCCGGCCTCGCTGCGGAAGCGCTGGATCAGCCGCGTCAGGTCGCCCTGAAGCGAGCCGGGGGCATTGCCGCTGACGGCGACGGTGATCGGCCCCTCGAAGCGGGTGAGCTTGGGCAGGCGGCGGCCGCTTTCCATGCGGAAGGAGAGCTCCATAAAGTCGCGGGCCAGATCGGTGTTGGAGCGCGTGGGCCGCTGCGAGCGGGGCGCGGCGAAGGTTTTCATCGGCGGCAGGTCACCGGCGAAATTGCCGCGCCGTTCGGCCACATTGGGCGTGGGCGTGGCGGCGCAGGCGGCCAGCAGAAGGGAGAGTGCGGCAGGCAGGAGGCGGGGAAACATCAGGCGAGCCTCCGGGTATATTTGATGAAAGGGGTCAGGTCGGCGCAGCGGTCATAGAGGCGGCGCGCGGTCTCGTTGAATTCCTGCGTCAGCCAATAGACGGCGGGGGCCTTGGCCTGATCGGCGCGGGCATAGACCCCCTCGATCAGGGCGCGGCCAATGCCCATGCCGCGCAGGGCGGGATCGGCGTAGAGGTCTTGCAGGTAGCAGACGGGTTCGGATTTCCACAGGTGGCGGTGGAACAGGTAATGGGTCAGCCCGACCAGCTTGCCATCGACCTCTGCCACCAGACCGTTGAAGTCATGGGCGTCATCGGCGAGCAGGCGCTCGAACGCGGACTCGTAATGAGCCTGCGGGAGGGTGGTGTCGTAGAAGGCGAGATAGGCCTTCCAGAGGGGTTGCCACGCGGCAAAGTCACCGGCTGCGACGGGCCGGATGAGGGGCGTTACAGGCATTTGCCGTCCTTATTCAGTCTGCACTCAAGTGCTAGAATATTCACAGTATATTAAGCAGATAAAAGTGAGGAAACTGCGGCAACATTCTGAAAAGCGTTGCTTTTCTGCCTTTACGGTTAACCAGTTAACCCGCCTGAATTGCCGATATCTCGCGTTGCCCACTAGGGATTGTGGCGATGGGTTTTGCGCCCACAAGGGGGGCGGAATTTTGTTCATACCTTGGGTTGGAGCGGGTGGCGACTCGGGGGGCGGTTGCGGCGGGCAAGGTTAATGCGCAGGGTGGCCGGGAGAGTTGCGGAAGGGATATGCGCATGGCGGCGGGCGTGTTTGAGGGGCTTCGATTGCCCTGCGGTCTGGTTTTGAAGAACCGGATCGCGAAATCGGCGATGTCGGATTCCCTTGGGGATGGCAGGGGCGCGCCGACGGCGGAGCAGGGGCGGCTTTATGCCAGATGGGCCGAGGGGGGGCTTGGGCTGGCTGTGATTGGCGAGGTTCAGGTTTCGCCGCATTATGCGGAGAAGCCGGGGAATTTGGTTTTGAATGCGGGGGCGGATTTGGCGGCGTTTCGCGCTTTGGCGCGCCAAGGCGGCGGGAATGGCGCGCAGATTTGGCCGCAGCTTGGGCACGCGGGGGCGCTGGCCTATGGGCCGATCTCGGCGCCCGTGGGGCCGAGTGCCTTGGACTTACCGGGCCTGCGCTGCGGCGAGATGGGGGCGGCCGAGATCGCGGCTTTGCCTGCGGAATTTGCCGCCTCTGCGGCACGGTCGCAGGAGGCCGGATTTGGCGGGGTGCAGATCCATGCGGCCCATGGGTTTTTGCTCAGCCAGTTCCTCTCGCCCCTGTTTAACAAGCGTGTGGATGGTTACGGCGGGCCGATCGAGAACCGGATGCGCTTGTTGCTTGAGGTGATCGAGGCGGTGCGCGGGGCCGTGGGGCCGGCGTTTGCCATCGGGGTAAAGCTCAATTCCTCGGACCAGCTTGAGGGCGGTTTGGCCGAGGCGGAGGCTTTGCAGGTGATCGCGGCCTTGGATCGCAGCAGCGTTGATTTGATTGATATCAGCGGCGGGACCTATTTCCCGGGTGCAAAGGCGGCCTCGGACAGTGGCGGGCGGGGGCCGTATTTCATGGGGTTTGCGCGGCAGGCGCGGCGGCGAACGTCAAAGCCGCTGATGCTGACCGGCGGCTTCAAGACGCGGGCGCAGGCGGAGGAGGCCCTTGCCTCGGGCGTTGTGGATGTCGTCGGGATGGCGCGGGCCCTGGTTCTTGCGCCGGACCTGCCCGAGCAATGGCGCGCGGGGCGGATGCCCGCGCCGGAGTTTCCACGGTTTGCCGAGACGCCCGAGGGCGGCGTGACCGCGTGGTACACGATGCGGATGAGTGATTTGGCGGAGGAGCGCGCGCCCGAGGGGGCGCGCGATATTGGCGATGCGATGCGCGATTACGCCGCGCGGGACGCGGCGCGGGCCGAGATTTGGCGGCGCCATTTCCTGTAGCGCCCTACATGGTTTTGGGCGCGCCCGCGATTTTCTGGGCCAGCGGCGCCACGGTGAGGCCCTGCACGATGATCGAGAAGACCACGATGGCATAGGTGGTGGTCAGGATCAGCGGCTTCCATTCCGTGTCCGGCAGGGAGAGCGCGAGGGCGACGGAGATGCCGCCCTTGAGCCCGCCCCATGTCATCACCGGGATCACATCGCGGGGGAATTCGCGGAAGGGTTTGAGCAGCACGATCGGCACCGCCACCGCCGCGAAACGGGCCAGCAGGGCAAGGGCAAGGCCGCCAACCATGGAGGTGAGCATCGAGGCCTCGAAGGTGATGGCGAAAAGCTCGACCCCGATCATCAGGAAGAGCACGGCGTTGAGGATCTCGTCCACCAGCATCCAGAAGGCATCGACATATTTGCGGGTGGTTTCGGACATGGCGTCCCCGTGGGAGACCTCTCCGATCAGCAGACCGGCGCAGACCGCCATGATGGGGGCGGAGAAATGCAGGTAGATCGCCAGCTCGTAGCCGCCAAAGGCAAGGGCGAGGGTGAGCAGGACCTCGAGCGAGTAATCGTCGATCCGGCGCATGAGGCGAAAGACGACAAAGCCGAGGGCAAGGCCAAGGAGTGCGCCGCCGATGGCCTCCTGAAAGAAGAGCTTGGCCGCATCGGCAAAGCCCGAGCCGTGGTGGTCATCGCCCGGAAAGGCGAGGCCGACGAGGACGAGGAAGACCACATAGCCGACGCCATCGTTGAACAGGCTCTCGCCCGCGATCTTGGTTTCCAGCGATTTGCGCAGGTTCGCCTGCCGTAGCACGCCAAGGACAGCGACGGGATCGGTGGGGGAGATCAGCGCGCCAAAGACCAGCGCGATCATCAGCGGCATGCCGGTGATCCAGCTAAAGCCGACACCGGCGATCACGGTGGAGAGGCCGACGCCTATGGTCGCCATCAAGAGGACGACGACGGCCTGAGCCTTGAGATCGTTGATTTTGACATGGAGGGCACCGGCAAAGAGCAGCAGCCCCAGCATCCCCTCCAAGAGGGCGTCGGAGAATTCGATGCCCTTGACCACGCCGGTGATCTGCGCCGAGACCCCGAGGCCGGGGGCGATGACATCCAGCAACATCAGCGCCAGAGAGGCCGCAAGGGCCACGATCAGGATGCCGATGGCAGAGGGCAGGCGCAAAAAGAGGTAGTTGATGGTGCCGAAGGCGGCCGCCAACACGATGAGCAGCGAGGCAATTTGGAGAATATTCATGAGCCTGTCCCTTAGCTTGTTTGGGATGATCTAGCACGGTGGCTGGCTCTTGGCACCTGTGGATTTGCGGGGGGTGGGAGAGCGTTTCCGGTGACCTGCGTCACCGGACCGGGGCCAGGGCAGGCGCGCGGGCGAAGCCCGCGCGCCTGCCCTGGCGTAGCGCCCCGCCCGAAGGGGCGGGGCGCAATGCCTCATAGTGGGGAAGGGGGAGGCATTGGTTGGTCTGTCTTTTAACCTTAGAGCCTGTTGCCGCAGGGCGGTCTTTTCGGGATGGCTTCGGGGATTGCCGGTAGACGATTGATTTTACTGTTGAATAATCTGTCGTAAATTCAGGTGCCGCAGAAGGTGCGGGTGATGCGTTCTTCGTCGCTTGGGGGGCGGGCGAGGTCTGGGTCTGTTGCCTCGAAGGGGGTTTCGAGGGCTATGATGAGGCGTTTGGCGGGGGTCAGGTCGCCTGCGGTGGCTGCTGTGATCGCCTGTTCGATGCGGTGGGTGCGGGGGATTATGGCGGGGTTGGCGGCATGGAGGCGGGGGAGGAGGTCCTCTGCTGGGCCCTCAGCCGCGAGGCGGCCCTGCCATTTGGCGTTCCATGCGTCGAAGGCGGTGGGGATGACGAATTGGTCGCGGGCTTTGGCGGTGCCGAGGGCGCGGAAGGTATTGGTGAAATCGGCTTGGCCCTCTGCCATCATGCGCAGGAGGGAAGTGATGAGGTCGACGTCGCCCTCCTGCTGGCTCGTCAGGCCGAGTTTGGCGCGGTAGCGGGCGAGCCATGCGGTTTCTAGTGCGGGGCCAAAGCCATTGACGGCCTCTGTCGCGGCCTCGATGGCCGCCTCGCGTTCGCCCATGAGGGGCAGCAGGGCGGTGGCCAGTTGGGCGAGGTTCCATGCGGCGATATTGGGTTGCTGGCCAAAGGCA
This sequence comes from Harenicola maris, assembly GCA_018524345.1. GTDB lineage: Bacteria > Pseudomonadota > Alphaproteobacteria > Rhodobacterales > Rhodobacteraceae > Harenicola > Harenicola maris. Next base: position 1,393,004 of record JADQAZ010000001.1, on the reverse strand, counting down.
TAGCGCCCGTTCCGGTCGATGGAGGAGAAGACCATATTGGGGTGGTAGGTGTCGAGGAAGGCGGCGGGGCCGTAGTCGATGGTTTCGCCCGACACGGCGCAGTTGTCGGTGTTCATCACCCCGTGGACGAAGCCGATGGTCATCCAGTGGGCGATCAGTTCGGCCTGTGCCTGCACCACGGCGCGGAGGAGGTCCAGCGCATCGGTTGCCTCGGGGTAGTGGCGGGTGATGGCGAAATCGGTGAGGATTTGCAGGGCCTCTGTGTCCTGCCGTGCGGCGAAGAACTGGAAGGTGCCGACGCGGATGTGGCTGCGGGCGACGCGGGTGAGGATGGCGCCGGGCAGGGCGGTTTCGCGCTGCACCCTTTCGCCGGTGGTGACGGCGGCGAGGGCGCGGGTGGTGGGCACGCCGAGGGCCTGCATGGCCTCTGACATGATGTATTCGCGCAGCACCGGGCCGAGGCCCGCGCGCCCGTCGCCATTGCGGGAAAAGGGTGTGGGGCCGGAGCCTTTGAGTTGGATATCGTAGGTTTTGCCCTCTGCCTCGACCTCTCCCAGCAGGAGGGCGCGGCCATCGCCGAGTTGGGGGCTGAAGTTGCCGAACTGGTGGCCGGAGTAGACCTGTGCCAGCGGGCGCGTGCCCTCTGCCACTGCGTTTCCGGCGAGGATATCAATGCCTTCGGGGGAGCGTAGGGCGGCGGGGTCTAGCCCGAGGCTTTCGGCGAGGGGGGCGTTGAGGAACAGAAGATCGGGCGCGGCCACGGGCTTTGGCGGCTGCGCGGCAAAGAAGCGGTCCGGGAGGGCGGCGTATTGGGCCTGTAGCGGGAGTTTCATATCGGCCTTTCGGTGATCAGATGGGCGCGGTCAGAACTGGCGGGTCATCAGGGCGTAGCGCTCGCGCATTTTGAAATGGGCGCGGGTGTAGAGGCGCTGTGCTTTGGCGTCCTCTCTGTCGACCTCGAGGTGGAGGGCCATGACGCCGCCTGCGGCGAGGGCGGGGACGAGGGCCTGAAGGACCTCTGTCCCCATGCCGCGGCCACGCACGCGGGGGCGGATGTAGAATTCGTCAATGAAGCCGTCGATGCCGCCGAGTTCGAGCGAATAGCCGAAGCAGACCACGATATAGCCCACGGGCGCGACGCGGGGGCCGATCAGATAGGCGGCGCCATGGGGCGAGCCATCGAGCAGGGGGGCGAGGGCCGCGGTGACGCGGGCGGGGTCATGGGGCAGCTCCATTTCCGTATGGAAAGCCTCGATCAGGGGCATGAGCTTTTCCGCGTCATCGGCGGTGCAAAGGTGGAGTTTTGCGCTCATGGCAGGCGGGCCAAGCGGCTGGTCAGCAGGGCAAAGAAGCCATCCGCATCGACATCGCCCATGAACATGGCATTGGCGGGCCGGTCGGTGACGCGCCACCAGTCGGCCACGGTCATGCCCATGGTCAGATCGCTGGTGGTTTCGATTTCGACGTTGATCTGGCGGCCTGTGAAGAGGCCCGGTTCCAGCAGATAGGCGATTGTGGTGGGGTCATGCAGGGGGGCGCCGGTGCTGCCGTATTTGGCGGTGTCGAAACGCTCGAAGAAGGAGACCCAATCGGCGCAGACTGTGCCGGTGCGGTTGCCGATATCGCGCAGGGCCTGCACGCGGGGGGGCGTGACCAGCACCTTATGGGTCACGTCCAGCGGCATGACGGTGATGGGCGCGCCGGAGGCGAAGACGATTTTGGCGGCCTCGGGGTCAACGTAGATGTTGAACTCGGCGGCGGGGGTAATATTGCCGACCTCGAAATAGGCGCCGCCCATGAGGACGATTTCCTTGATGCGGGGGGCGATATCGGGGGCCTTTTGCAGGGCCGAGGCGATATTGGTCAGCGGGCCGAGGGGGCAGAGGGTGACGCTGCCCTCCGGCTCATTGCGCAGGGTTTCGATAATGAAATCAACGCCGTGTTGGTCTTGCAGGGGCAGTTGCGGCTCTGGCAGTTCGATCCCGTCGAGGCCGGTGCGGCCATGGACATGTTCGGCTGTGAGCAGCGGGCGGGCAAGGGGCGCGTCGCAGCCCGCATAGACGGGGGTTTGCGCGCCTGCGACCTCAACCACCTTGCGGGCGTTGAGCTGTGTCAGGGCCAGCGGGACATTGCCTGCAACGCAGGTGATGCCGAGGAGGGTAAGGTCCTGCGGGCTGGCGAGGGCGAGGAGGATGGCGAGGGCGTCGTCCTGCCCCGGATCGGTGTCGATGATGATGTTTTTGGTGGTCATGGCGCACTTTGAAAACTGGGGGAGGGATTGTCCACCCCGCATTGCGGGGCAGCGGGCGGCGAAAAAGGCCCTGCGGCCTGATCCTGCGCCGCCTTGTCATTTAATGACAGGGCAGGGCAGGTCAGGCGCAGGGCCTTTTCGCGTGAGAGGTGGTTATGCGGCCTGATCAGGCCGACTTTTGGTAGCCGCCGTTGTAATCATCGCTTTTGCGGCGGATTTGGGAGTGTTCGACGATGCGTTCGCGGGCGATGCCGCGGAAATCCTCGATCGAGTTATATCCCTTGCGCTTGAGGTAGTCGGTCAGGTCGTCCTTGAGTTCCTGAATGAGCTTGATGCCGACGCCGCCGCTGCCTTTTTCCTCCATCGCGGCGGTGCAGACCTGAAGGTTGCCCGCGCCGTGGACGATGAAGTTGAAGGCCTCGTGGAAGCCCTTGATGCCGCCGATGCCGGAGATCGGCTTGTCCGGGAAGGCGCGGTTGATGTCGGAGACCCGCAGCAGCGCTTGATTGAGGATGGCGAGGCCGCCCTGACCGCCGGAGGTGACGAGCCCGTCGACCTCGACCTCGAATTTATGGGTTTCGGGGTCCATCAGGGGCAGGGAGGGGAAGGTGTTGCACAGGGAGATCGAGGCCGCGCCCGCCGCATAGGCGGCAGCGGCGGCATCGACCAGCGTTGCGGTGGAGGGGGTCAGTTTGACCCAGATCGGCACATCGACCACCTGTTTCACCGCGTTGAGAATGGAGGTGATGATCTCCTCGTCATTGGCGACATTGGCGCCCATGTCCTTGCGGTCCATATGGGGGCAGGAGAGGTTGAGTTCGAGCGCATCGCAGCCCACCTTGACGACTTCGGTCGCCAGTTTGCGCCAGTTGTCCATTTCCTCCTCGCTGCCGGCGCCGGCCATGATGGAGGCGATGACCATGCGGTCGGGGTAGGTTTCCTTGATCTCCTTGAGGTCGGGCAGCCATTGTTCCAGCGGCTGGTCGGAGATCAGTTCCCAGTTCCAAGAGGAATGAGAGACCGTATCGGGGCGTTTGGTGCGCGAGACATAGGGTTTTTCCTCGCTCGTGCGCTGGTAGACGGTTTTGGGGCCGGCGACGTTTTCCACCGGATGCAGGCCGATGGTTTTGGTGACGACACCGCCCCAGCCGGATTCGAAGGCCTTGAGAATTTTGCGTTTGCTTTCCGTTGGCGGCGCGGAGGCCAGCACAAAGGGGTTAACGAATGTCAGGCCTGTAAATTCTGTTGTCAGTGCGTTGGTCATGTCTGGTCCTCACCTTGCTCTTTCCTAGTGGCGTCTATTTTTGACCAAAGAGTCAATATTTTTCGCGAGGGGGCGCGGTTTGGGCGGGGAAATGGCGTGCAAAATTGGGCAGAGCGCCCAAAAAATAGGAGGTTGCGGTGCGGTGGGGGTGTTTTGGGGGGATGGCGCCTGGGGCGGGATTGGCGCGGGTGTGATGCGCGCCAATGCCTGTTTTAACGGGTATTGCCTTGGATTCAGGCCAGTTCGGTGACGACCTCGGCCCCTGCCTCAAGCGTTTTGTGGACGGGGCATTTGTCTGCGATTTCCAGCAGGCGGGCGCGTTGGGTCTCGTCCAGATCGCCGGTCAGGTGGATCACACGTTTGAAGGTGTCGATGCGGGGCGAGTGCCCCTCTGCGTCCTGTGCGTGGACCTTGTCATGGGTGATGTCGACCGAGACATGGTCCAGCGGCCAGCCCTTGCGGCGGGCATACATGCGGATCGTCATCGAGGTGCAGGCGCCAAGGCCCGACGAGAGCAGCCCGTAGGGGGACATGCCCTGATTGGTGCCGCCATAGGCGAGGGGTTCATCGGCGACGATATGGTGTTTCTGCCCTGCGCTGATGTCCTGCAGGAAGCCGTTTGCGTCGGCCTCGGACACGCGCACCACGCCCTCGGGGGTGCCGATGGGGGGCGCGGGGGGGCGCAGGTCAAGGTAGCGGGCGGCCCAAGCGGCGATGACCTCTGCCGCGTATTCGGCATCTTCGGCGCGGGTGATCAGGTGGTCGGCCTTGTCGAGGGTGACGAAGCTTTTGGGATGTTTGGCGGCGCCAAAGATTTCGGCGGCGTTTTCGATGCCGACGGTGGTGTCGCCCGGCGCATGCATCACCAGCAGGGCGCGTTTGAGGCCCGCAATGGCGGGGCGCAGGTTTTCTGTGCGCACGTCATCGACGAAATCCTTGCCGATGCGGAAGGGGCGGCCGCCGAGGGTGACATCGCCTGCGCCTTCGGCCTCGATCACCTCCAGCGCCTCGGCGAAGTTATGGGTGACATGGCCGGGGTCGAAGGGGGCGCCGAGGGTGGCGACGGCGCGCACGCTGTCGATCTGGCCCGCGGCGCGCAGCACGGCGGCGCCGCCGAGCGAGTGGCCGATCAGCAGGCCCGGTTCCATCCCGCGCCCTGTCAGATAGGCGGCGGCGGCGACGAGGTCATCGACATTGGAGGTGAAGGTGGTGTTTTCGAACTCGCCCTCGGAATGGCCAAGGCCGGTGAAATCAAAGCGCAAGACAGCAATGCCGATCCCCGCCAGCCGCGCCGCGATCCGCCGCGCCGCGGGGATGTCCTTGGAGCAGGTAAAGCAATGGGCAAAGAGCGCCGTACCAAGGTGCGGCCCTTCGGGAAGGTCAAGGCGGGCGGCCAGTGGTGTTCCGCCAGAGCCGGTAAATGTGATGCGTTCGGTCGTCATGTCAGCAGCTTTCTTTTGCGCAGGCATCCCCCCTGCACCGTGCAACATGGCGGGTTGTCGCATGGGTTACTACCCTGCGGTCACAGAGTTCACGTCAAGGTGAGGGGACATGAGGGCCTGATGAGTGCCCGATGAATGATTGCGGGCGTGCGGGGGCCTCGTGTAAGGCAGCGCCATGAGCAAGATTCGGTGGTTTTTCTGGTGTGTCGCGGGCCTTGGCCTTTGTGCCTTGGCGATGGGTTTTGCAGGGGTTTTGCACCCTTTGGGCGACAGTCTGGCCGTGGCGCGGACGTGGATTGCGGCCGGAGGGGCGCTGTGGCTGGGGCTTGGGTTGGCCCTTGGGTTGGGCGCGCGGCGGATCGTGGCGGTTTGTTACATTGCGCTGGCTTTGGCGATGCTGCCTGTGGGGATTGCCCATTTGCGGGGCGAGGCGGCGGGCACGCGCAGTATCTATCAAAAGAACATGCTGTTTGTGGAGAAGGACCTGCGCCCTTTGGCCGCCGATATTCAGGCCGCCCTGCCGGATGTGGTGAGCCTGCAGGAGGTCACCGAGGCCAATGCGCAGATCCGTCATCTGCTGCGCGGCTATCCCACGTGGGAACATTGCGCCTTTAACCGCGTCGGCGGCACGGCCATTGCCAGCCGGTTCGAGGCCGAGGCGGGCAGTGTGATCTGCGCGCCCGGGCTGACGGCGGTGCGGCTTTTGCCCCCCGATCGCGCGCCCTTCTGGGCGGTGTCGATCCATCTGCACTGGCCTTGGCCCTATGGGCAGGGGGCGCATGTGGAGCGCCTTGTGCCCCTGCTGGAGGGGCTGGAGGGCGAGGTTGTCATGGGCGGCGATTTCAACATGGTGCCTTGGTCGGCCTCGGTGCGGCGGCTGGCGCGGGCGGCGGGGGTGTCGCGGCTGGGGCGTGTGCGGCCCTCGTTCGAGCTGCCCGTCGGCTGGGTGCCGATTGACCACACGTTTTCCAGCGAAAAGGCGCGAGGCAGCACTGAGCTGCGCCCGCGCCTAGGCTCGGATCACATGGGGGTTCTGGCCCGGTATTAACCGTCGATCTTGGCGGCCATGATGGCGATGGCCTTCTGATAGACGCCCGCGGCGTTCCATTCCTGAATAACGCGGAAGTTCGGCTGGCCTTCCTGATAGCCCTGACCCGGTTTCCAGCCCTTCTGGCGCAGGAAATTGGCGGTGGAGGCGAGGGCGTCGGATTGGTTGTTCAGGTCAAGCCGCCCGTCGCCATTGCCGTCCACCCCGTATTTCAGGACATTGCCGGGCAGGAACTGGGTATGGCCGAGCTCGCCATGTTTGGCGCCGATGGAGGCGGGGGAGATCACGCCGCGGTCCACCAGTTGCAGGGCGGCAAGGGCGTGGCCGGTGAAGAACTCTGACCGGCGGCAATCATAGGCAAGGGTCGAGATCGAGGAGACCACATTGCTGTCGCCCATAAAGCCGCCAAAGCCGGTTTCCATGCCGTGGATGGCGATGATGACACCGGCGGGCACACCGTAGCGTTGCTCCAGCCCGTTGTAGAAATTGATGTTGCGCTGTTTGCGTTTGCGCCCCTGCGCCACGATGGTATCGGCACCGCGCACCTGCATGAATTTCTGGAGCGTGTATTTGAACGACTTCTGGTTGCGGTCGGCGGCGATGGTGCCCTTGGCATAACTGGTGCCGGCGAGGGCCTGCAGCCCCTTGGCTTTGACGCCTTTGCGCTTTGCCTCTTTGGCGAAGTCGGCTTTCCACTGGTTATAGCCCGCCGAGGTATTGCCGCAGGTGGCGGCAAGTGTGGCGGCGGGGGCGAGGGCGATAAGGGCCGCAAGGGCGATGCGCCGGATACTCATTGAACAGGTCCTTTGGTTAATGCTTGGGCGCAAGGGTAACGCAAGGGGGGGCTTTGGGGAACTGTTGGTTGCGGGGCTTTGGGCGGATTTTTGCGTGGGGGGGGCATATGGGGGAAGGACGTCAGATGTTCCTATGTCGTCCTATGTTGAGGAGAGCCAGTCCGTTAGAAGTAGGGATTTTAGCAAGGGACCCAGCATTAAATGGATTGAACATATTTTGAGACAGGGAGGGATGAGGCCTCCAATAGCTATAGATTTTAAAGGATGCTGACATTAGACTGTGTCGAGGAAAGATGAAGTTGTCATTCAAACAGAATTTGGAAAGTACATTTGGCCTATCCGACTCCGCCGGACAGTAAGAACCGGGTTAGGAAAGCTTCTAAGGCAGTTTTCAAAAATGAAGAAACGCAACGGGACTTGGAGCTCATTAATGAGTGGCGTGCTGCACATGGTTATGTGATCAATACTTTTCAGGCTTGGATAAAAGGCCATATCAAACAGACAAATCTCAATGTTGAATTTGCACAAAGGCTTAAACGACAAAAGACAGTAATTGATAAGCTGAAACGTCGGCGTCAGGACGGATCACCGGTGATAACTGACGTGACCGCTATGCAAGACTTAGCGGGTTGTCGTTTGATTTTTGACAATATTCAAGATCTGAGAAAGTTCCAAGAACACCTAAGATCTTCAGCGGTCCTCCGAAACGTTCGTCATATCTATAAGAACAACATAGAAAAGTTTGATTATATTCGCCGCCCAAAGGCCACCGGTTACCGCGGAGTGCACGAAGTCCTACGACATTTTCCAAGAGGTTCAGATCGAAACTCAATGGAAAAAAAACCTTGGGACGGACTTCTTGTGGAGGTGCAGCTTAGAACAAGGGTCCAACATGCATGGGCAACTGCGGTCGAAATTTCTGATCTAGTAGACCGAGAACGGACAAAGTTCACAGACGGAGACAGTCCTCGAGAGAAGTTTTTTGCACTTGCAAGTGAGATAGTCGCGAGGCGCCACGAAAATGTATGCCGTTCTTTTCCAGATGAAGGCCTAGATCAATTAGAAGCTGAAGCCGACCGTCTTGAACATCAGCTAGGTGTTGTATCCCGTTTGCGCTTGCTGCGGGCATTCGATGTTCGTGAACGTTTGAAAGCACATAACGTTTTGAACCTAATTGAAAAAAATGGTGACTTGGAGTTGGAGGTGAAGACGTTTAAGTCGCCGACCGAAGCGATTGAATACAGCACACAACTGGAAAATGATCACACGAGTATCAACGCTGTTTATGTACGTGCAGATAATCCGGCACAGCTAAAGAGTGCTTACAGGAACTATTTCAATGATCCGGTGGCATTTGTTGAATTGTTTGATGAATAGCCCATAAGCGCCGCGTCCCATGGGTAGGTGGTGAGGGTTTCGTGGCCCTCTTCGGTGATCAGCACTTGGTCCTCGAGTTTGATGGAGAAGTCGCCGCCTTCTTCGCCGACGAGGGCCTCTACGCAGAGGGTCATGCCCGCCTCGAGGGGGTGGTCGAAGGCGCCGGGGGTGGCTTTGTCCGGGTAGGCGACGAGGGGCCATTCGTCGCATAGGCCGACGCCGTGCATCAGGCAGCTGTATTTTTGCTTTTGGTATTTGTCGTGCAGGCGGTGAGTATTGGCGGTGAGTTCCGGGATCATGACTCCGGGGCGGAGCATTTGTTTATTGGTTTCAATGTGTTCTACGGCGTGTTTCATGGCCTCTATCATATCGGGGCGGGGGGGCTGGTCGCCGATCCACCATGTGCGCGAGATGTCGATGCAGATGCCATAGGCGCCGATCAGGTCGGTGTCGAAGGCGATGATTTCATTGGGCCGGGTGATGCGGGGGCCGCATTCCTGAAACCACGGGTTGGTGCGCGGGCCGGAGGCGAGCAGGCGGGTTTCGATCCATTCGCCGCCGCGGCGGATGTTTTCGGCGTGCAGCACCGCCCAGATGTCATCCTCGGAGGTTTCCCCCAGCGGGGTGTTTTTGCGGGCGAAATCCTCCATCAGCTTTACGCTGGTTTCGCAGGCGTGATTGGCGCAGCGCATGGCAAGGATTTCGTCGGGGCCTTTGATGGCGCGGGCTTTTTCGGTGAGTTCCTCGCCCTCCATCACCTTGAGGCCCTGAGCCTCAAGCGCGCGCAGGCCATGGATCATGATCTTGTCGACGGCGAGGGCTTTGTGGCCGGGGGCGCGCTGTTGCATCAGGTCCGCCACATCGGCGGCGAAGCTCTCCGCCGCGGGGCCGGTGCGGTCACCATTGGCGAAGTAGAACATGGAGGCGCCATCGCGGACCTCGCGCACCAGCGGGTTGAAGGCGGAGAGGAAGGGCGCGTTTTTATAGTCCCAAATCACCATATAGCCATCGGCCAGCAGCAGCACGGCGCGGAAGGGGTTATGGGTGTTCCACAGCTGCATATTGGTGCTGTCGGTGGCGTAGCGGATGTTGAGCGGATCGAACATGAGCAGCCCGCCGTAGCCGCGATCCACGATATGCTGGGTCAGCCGTTTCCAGCGGTATTCGCGCATGGCGGGCAGGTTGGGCAGGGTGAGGCCTGCGGCTTCCCATTCCCTCAGGGCGAGGCGTGTGGGGCCGATTTCGATGCGGTCGGCGTTGTTGGGGGTGCCGTCGGGCAGGTGGCTGCCTTTTGTGGGGTCGATCTTGCGGGTTTGTGCATAGGGTTGGGTCATCTGCGGGCCTCCTGTGTGGTGATTTTCTGCGGCGGGAGGCGGGCTGTCAGGGCGATTTGCGACATTTGCGGGTGTGTTCGGGTCGAGTGTGTTCGGGGGGACGCTTGCAGGGTTCGGCGCGATTGGGCAGGGTCCGCCCGATGTGATTTGCGATGTGACCTGCGAGGGAATGGCGATGGCCGGGGCGATATTTGAGGCGATACGGGCGCAGTTGGAGGCTTTGGCCAGCCCCGAGATGCGGGCGCGGGTGATGCCGGTGGGGGATTGGCCATTGGTGCGGATCGCGCCGCCTGCGAGTGCGGCGGATATGCGGGCGTTTGAGGCGCAGGTGGGCGATGTGCCCGACGGCTTGGCACGGTTTTTCCGCGATTTTTCCGCCGGAGTGGAGGTGGCATGGCAGTTGCGGGGGCGGTTTGATCCGCCGGGGTCCTATCATCTGGTGCCCGACGAGATGCCGCCGGAGCCCTTTATGGAATATCCGCGCGCGCCCGATGCGCAGGGGAATTATCCGCCGGACCTAGAGCAGGTGCCGGTGATCACCTCGGGGTCCTTGAACCTGACGCTGGAGGGGGCGGCGCGGGCCTTTGCCGCTGTGCCGGGCTGGATCGATTTGTATACGCCGCCGCCCGGGGGCAATCCGCGGCAGGCGGGGCATTTTCGCGGGATACGGGAGTTTATGGTCGGCGGGCATGCCTTTGCCACCGCGCCCAATGGCGATTGGCTGGCGGTGGATCAGCGGGCCGGGACGGGCTGTTTGCTGCATGTGAGCCATGAGGGCGAGGAGAGCGGGATCGAGATTGATCTGGGCCTGGCGGAGTTTGTGCTGCATCAGGCGATGTTGGGCGTGCCGGGGATTGATTATCCGCAGGTGTTTATGTTCTCGCGCACTGTCGAATATTCGGCGGGGGTGGATGCGCCCTATAGCGAGGCGACATTTGATGCGCTGTCCGATGCGGGGGAGATTTGGCGGGAGTGGTTCTGGGCGCCCTTGGGCGGGCCTTTGGCTGTGGATCCGGCGCTGCTCGGGCGCTGCGGCGGGGCGGCGGCGGTCAGTTGAGCGGTTTGTTGAGCGGTTTGTTGCACGGGCAGGTGCCGGGGGAGGTTCTGGCGGCGGCGGCGCGGCCCTTGCCGGGGGTGCAGCCTTTGGTCGGGGATTGGCTCTGCGTCGATGAGGTTTACGCCGCGCAGATGGCGCTGCGGCGGGAGATGCTGGCGCGGGATGCGGGGTTGGTGGAGGCGCTTTTGCCGCCGGGCGTGGGCGCGGCCTGTGAGCTTTTGGATATGGTTCTGGATGTTCTGGCGCGGATGCCGGGGTTTGAGGTCAGCGATGGCTGGGTGCACTGCCCCGATGGGGCGGAGGTGGTTCTGGACCGGAATTTCCCTTTGGTGACCCTTGGGCAGTTGGTGCAGGAGGATTTTTGCATCATGGGGGCGGGGCCGCAGGGGCATGTGATGCAGGGGGCGGTGCTGTGTTTTCCGGCGAGTTGGACATTGGCCGAGAAGATCGGCAAGCCCCTTGGTGCGATCCACGGGCCGGTGCCGGAATATGACCCGGTGGCGGCGCGGGTGCAGCGGCTGTTTGACGGGGTGCAGGTGGGACGGCCCCTGTGGCGGGCGAACCGGATGCTCTATGGCGATCCGGCGCTGTTTCATCCGCGGCGCGAGGCGGATCCACGGGTGGAGGCGGGCGGGGCATACCTGCGCTGTGAGCGGCAGGTTTTGACGCGCTTGGCCAAGAGCCGCGCGGTGGTGTTTTCGATCAAGACCTATGTGGCGCCGGTGGAGGGTGCGGGAGCCTCCGGCGGGGATATTTGACGCCAATAAGAAGCGGGGGGATTGCGGGCTGTTGGGCCGGGGCGCTTCGCGGTAGGGTGGTTTGGATTTTGATTTAGGAAAATGGGTGAATGGTATGAAATTAGGCGATTTTTTGGGCGGATTGGTTTTGGGCGCGATGCCCTTTGCCGCGGCCGCGGCGGAGATGCGGGACAGCAGCGCGGGGTTCACCATGCAGGTGGAGGGCGGGTTTGACTGGGCCGTGGCCGCGGATGTGACCGGGGTGCAGTCGACCGTTGTGGCGGCGACGCCCGAGGCGGAGGCGCCGGTGGCCATGGTGACGGCGACCACCATGATGGAGAAGAACCCCATGGCCATGATGGGCGGCAGCGTCAGGGAGAAGACGACGGAGCAGTTTTTGCAGGGGCTTTGCGAGAGCTTTCAGTGCGGCGATATTTCGGGGCGCACCTATGAGGAGATCGGCGGGCGGAAGGCTTGGGTAGTGACGACCACCCTTGGCTCGCCCGGCCATCTGAGCCTTGGCCTGCCGGAGGCGGTGATGATTGCGACGGTGACGCCGCAGGGGTTTATGCAGTTGATTTCCCTGCATACGGCCGAGGGCGGCAGCGCGGCGATGGAGCCGGTGTTGCGGCAGGCTTTTGCGAGCCTTGTTTATGATGCGCAGTAGGGCGTGATGGGCGCGGGGGCGTTTCTTGGGCTGCGGTTGTTTGATGACGCGGGGATCCCGATGGAGGATGCGGAGGAGTTCCTGCGGGTGGGCCTGCATATGCCGAGCGAGGTTGCGGTGCCGCATTTGATTGCGGTGCATCAGGCGGGCTCTGCCGAGGTGGCGCGGTTTGCGCGGGCAGATCGGGAGCCTTTGGTGGCGCGGCTGGATCAGGTGAATGGCGGCTTTGCGCGGCCCTTGCGCTTTGAGGTTTTCGAGGCGCCGGATGCGGATTTGTTCGAGGTGAGTAGTGCGGTGTTTGATCCCGGGCGGGCGGCGCCGGAGATGGGGCAGTTTCGCGGAGCGTTTCGGGTGCCGGGTTGGCGGCGCTGGGTCAACAGCACCACCGTGTTTTTTGCGCTGCTTGGGGCTGTGACGGTGTATTTTCTGCGCTGAGGTTCACATCGCTGGGCCCCAGAAAAGCGAAAACCCGCGCCGGGGTTAAGCGGCGCGGGTTTTGCAATGGTTCGGGGAAGGGGGCCTTAGGCCTGCTCTTCGTCCGCGTCTGGTTGCGCGTCGGCATTGCCTTCGGGCGTTTCGACGAGGTCGTCGTCGTCGGCAGCGGCGGCACCGATATCGTCGAAGAGTTCGGCGATTTCGAATTCTGCTTCTGCTTCTTCCTCGGCGGCGAGTTCCTGAATGGATTTGCCGGAGGCTTGCAATTCGGCCTCTTCGACGGAACGGGCGACGTTGAGGACGATTGTGACGTCAACTTCGGGGTGCAAACGCACGTTCATCTCGTGCAGGCCCAGATCCTTGATCGGCGCCGTTACGGAGACTTGACGTTTGTCGATAGAGAAACCCTCTGCAGTGGCGACATCTGCGGCGTCACGGGGTGTGACAGAACCGTAGAGGGAGCCGGCGTCGGAAGCGGAGCGAATCACGATGAACTGTTGGCCATCGAGTTTTTCGCCGAGCTTTTCGGCCTCTGCTTTGGTTTCGAGGTTGCGGGCCTCGAGCTGTGCTTTCTCTGCTTCGAACAGAGCGATGTTGGCAGCCGAAGCGCGCAGACCTTTGCCCTGGGGCAGGAGGTAGTTGCGTGCGTAGCCGTCCTTTACGGAGACAACTTCGCCCATTTGGCCGAGCTTGGCGACACGTTCCAGTAGAATGATATCCATGACAGTGTCTCCTTAGTTTACGGCGTAAGGCAACAGCGCGAGGAAGCGGGCGCGTTTGATGGCGCGGGCAAGTTCACGTTGCTTTTTCGCCGAGACGGCGGTGATACGGGAGGGCACGATCTTGCCACGCTCAGAGATGTAGCGCTGCAGCAGACGGGTGTCTTTGTAGTCGATCGCGGGTGCGTTGTCGCCAGAGAAGGGGCAAACCTTGCGGCGGCGGAAAAATGGTTTCGTAGCCATATCTTACAGTCCTTTCCTAAACCTGATTAGCGACGTTCGCGGCGTTCGGCACGCTCGTCACGTTTTTGCATCTGCACGGAGGGGCCTTCGCCGTGATCGTCGACCTTGATGGTCAGAACACGCATGACATCGTCGTGCAGGCGCATCAGGCGTTCCATTTCCTGAATCGCCGGCACAGGTGCGTCGGTTTTCAGAAAGGCGTAGTGGCCCTTGCGGTTTTTGTTGATCTTGTAGGCCATCGTTTTGATGCCCCAGTATTCCTGGTCAACGAGCTTGCCGCCGTTGTCTGCAAGAACTGTTCCGAAGTGTTCGATCAGGCCTTCGGCTTGGCTACCGGAGAGGTCCTGACGCGAGATAAAGACATGCTCATAGAGCGGCATGTGCATCTTCCTTTTGTTTTAAGCGGGCTTCAAAGTCCGGGCAGTGTGCGCTGCGTCCCGGTCACGAGTGGCTCCGCTGATAAGTTGAGTGCAGCGAGGGGGTCATAGCATGGCGGTGCGGGTTTGCAACCCTGCCTAGAAAAATTGCCGGGCCTGACAAATTTTCGCCATCTCGGCCGGATAATTTTGTCAGGTAGAATGTGTTGAAGGACACAAGACATGACATTGCAAGCCGACGCCCCGAACCTTTTGGTCCAGCCCGCGCATGAGCGTGCGGAGCGGCCCCTTGAGATGATGAAGACCGCCACCGGTTATGTGCTGAGCGAGGATCCCGCTTTGGTGCCGACGGTGGTGATGGGGCGGTTTATGGGTGTGTGCTGTGTTCTGGCGGGGCTTGGGCTGTTTTTGATTCCGGTGAGCGCGGGCTGGCTTGCGCAGCTGGTGCTTTCGGTGGCCTTGATGGTTGTGGGCGGGCTGTTTGCCACGCGGCGCGGCCAGAACCGGCAGACCGAGGTAGAGGTCGACCAGAAGCGCGGCGTGCTGCGCAAGCGGATCGTCGAGCGCGGCGGGGTGTCCCACACCGTGGCGCAGTTCCCGTTTTGCGAGGTGCGCGGTCTTGAGGTTGAGGGCTCTGGCAAACGTTCGGCCCTTGTGCTGGATCACGGCGGGCGGCGGCGTCCGCTTTTGGTTGGCGCGCCCGAGGCGCTGCATTCGGCGGCCCATATGATCGGCATGGACCTGCTGCGCGCGCGGCAGGAGCGGCAGGAACAGGGGTAACGCCCGAAGGCGCCGGTTTATTCGGCGCAATTCTCAACACATTATGTTGAATAATGAAGGGTTGTTATGGCCCCCTCGTCGGGCGAGGTGTTGGCATCTTTATTGCCAATCAGGAGCCCCCCCGAAATGAAATCTTTTGTATTCGCCGCCGCAGTGTCGCTGGCCGCTTTGAGCAGTGCCGCACAAGCCGCCCCGACGAAATACACCTTGGACGCCAGCCATAGTCAGGTTGTGTTCTCCTATCAGCACCTCGGTTTTTCGACCACCTATGGCATGTTCTCCGGCTTTGAGGGCGAGATCATGTTCGACGCGGAAGAGCCTGCGAATTCCTCGGTGACTGTGTCTATGCCTGTGACCTCGATGTTCACCGGTTGGGAAGCGCGCACAGCCCATTTCATGGGCGACCAGTTCTTTGGCGCAACCGATGAGGACCTGATCACCTTTGCCTCCACAGGGATCGAAGTGACCGGCGAGGGCACCGCCCTGATCACCGGCGATCTGACCATGAATGACGTGACCAAACCGGTTGTTCTGGATGCCAAGCTGAACGCATCGGCTGTGCATCCGATGTCCGGTGCGCCCTACGCGGGCTTTGACGCGGTGACCAGCGTGAACCGCTCTGACTTCGGCCTCGGTGCCTTTGCCCCCGCCGTTGGCGACGAGGTGGAGATCATGATCTCGATCGAGGCGCAACAGGCCGAGTGATCCATTTTTTCGGTAGAAAAAATTCTGGCCGTCCCTTTGGGGCGGCCTTTTTCGTTAGGTGATGCGGGTGAAGAATTGCGCGCGCGCGTCGATGCTGGACCATTCAAGGCCCGTCACGCGGCCCTGAGTATTGCGTAGAAAGCGGATCATCTCGCGCATCACGCAGTCGTCCTGTTCCATGAACAGGTCAGGCGCGAGGGGGGTATAGGGTTCATCCCCGTGGTTGATGGTGCTGGCGGTCAGGGTGCCGTCCTGAATTTCGATGCGGACGCCGATTTCAAGCTCATGGGAATAATAGGTGCCGGTGTAGTCGGAGAGCGGGGCGGTGATTTCCTGCTGGTGCAGGCGCTGGCGGAAGGGTTCTGTCACGCCCTTGGAACGGGGGCTGTAGCCGGTGATCGCGCCTTTTGCATTGCGGGTGAATTCGATCACGGTTTCGGGCTGCACCTTGGGGCAGAGGCGCAGGCCGCCGAGGGGGATAAGCGCGCTGCCCTCGCCGTTCAGGGGGCCGCTGTGCAGGGCGTCGCCTTTTAGCGTCATTTCGATCACCGCGCCGCCGAAGGTATAATAGGTGCCCGCCAGATCGGAGAGCGGCACATCGAGGGGGCGGGGTTCGGGTGCGGTTTGCGCCGCTGGGTCCGCGCCGCCGAGCAGTATGTCGACGATGGGGGGCCAGAACTCCGACAGTTGCATTTCGGAGCTGTTGGAGAGCAGCACGAGGCCGATGCCCTTGGCGGGCATGCGCAGGGTGAGCGTGGCAAAGCAGGCCCATCCGCCAGTGTGCCATGCGATATCCTCGCCACGGTGGCGGGTGAGTTCGATGCCGGAGCCGTAGGGAATTTCCTCGCCACTGCCGAGGCGGCCGTGTCTGTGCATATCGGCGATAAGCTCCGCCCCGCCGAGGGCGGCGCTGTCGTAGTTCCGCACCAGCTTGCACAGGTCATCCAGTGTGGATTGCAGGGAGGTCGCGCCGGGGGCGGCCTCTGCGTTGATCACCGACAGGAAGGTGCCGTCATCGCGGCGGTAGTAGGAATCCACGCGGTGCGGGATCACCGCCTGCAGGTCCTCGCGGAAATGGGTGTTGCTCATGCCGAGGGGGGCAAAGATGCGGGTGTGGCAGAAGGCGGCGAAGCTTTCGCCGCTGATCCGTTCGACGATTTTGGCAAGGACGAGGTAGCCGGTGTTGCAGTAGAAATGCTCCGCTCCCGGCGCGTGGTTGACCCCGCTTTGGCGCAAAAGCCAGCGGTAGACGTGTTCGGTTTGCACCACGTCCTGCAGGCGCAGACCGGCAAAGCCCATGGCCTCTGTCCAGTCGCGCAAGCCGCAGGTGTGGTGCAGGCATTGGGCGATGGTGATGGGGGTGCAGATATCGGGAAGTTCCGGCAGGTGCTGGCGGATCGGGTCGCTGAGGGTCAGCTTGCCGTCCTGCGCCAACAGGTGCACCGCAAGCCCTGTGACCTGTTTGGAGACCGAGGCGCATTCAAAGACGCTGTCAAAGCCGATCGGGATTTGATGTTCGAGGTTCGCAAGGCCGAAAGCTTTGCGATAGGTCACCGCGCCGTCTTGCAGCATGGCAAGGGCGAGGCCGGGGCCATTGGGGCGCAGGAAGGCGGCGCAATGGGCGTCGATGGAGGCGGTTAAATCGGCCATGACCGCACCCTACAGCAAATAGCGGGGCGGGCCATGGTCGATTTGAGGGAGGTTACTGCGCCGCGCGGCTGGCCGTCAGGGCGATATCCACCATGACCGGAAACTTGAGGGAGCTTTCATCGGGCTGGGAGGTGCCGATGGCATAGTCCATCCGGTTGAGCGTGGTCTGGCCTGTCATCACCGCCGTATCGCCATCGATTTCCAGCGTGAAGGGCAGGGTGACGGGCTGGGCTGTGCCCTTGAGGGTCAGGGTGCCCTCGGCGCTATAGCCCGCCTCTGCTTCCAGAATATCGGCGGTGAATGTGGCGGTTGGGAACCCCTCTGCGTCAAAGAAATCCGGCCCCATGGCCTGCGCCGTGACAGAGCCGAGGGTGAGGCTGCTGATGTTGATCTGCACGGTGACCGCGCCGTGTTTGCCCGCCTGCGCGGTCTCGTCAAAGGTGATATCGGCGGTCCAGTCGGCAAAGCTGCCCTGCACGTCGCTGCCGAATTGCGAGACCGTGATGCCGAGCGTGCCCTCCGTCACCTGCCAGTCCGATTGCACCTGTTCCAAGGCGGCGGTCCGGACGGGGGCGTCATGGGGCGCATAGATCCCAAAAACCGCACCGATGGCGATGGCCAGGCCATAGGCGGCTGCCGCGCCCGCAATGGGCCCTGCCTGTGACCCGTGGGGTTTGCTCTGCGCAAGAACGGCGCCGCCGAACCACATGCGCTTCAACGTTGCGTCTTTGTCGATCACGTGGTGTTTGAGCGCCCCGGCGATATGGAGCAGCAGGGAGGCGATGAGCACCTTGGCAAAGACGCCGTGCAGCCCGCCGAAGAGGGCCGCGGTGCCCTCGTCCTTGCCCACGAAGGGCAGGTTCTGGCCAAGGGGCCAGAAGATCGGGGCAAAGCCTGTGGTGGCCGCGTGGTGGATCCAGCCGGTCAGCGGCACCAGCACGAGGGAGGCATAGAGCGCCCAGTGGACAAGCTCTGCCAGAAAGCTCTCGGCCTTTTTCTCCGCGTGCAGCAGCCCGGGTTTGGGCTGGGTCAGCGCCCAGAGGATCCGCAGCAGGGCAACGAAGAAGGCGGTCACGCCGAGGGTTTTGTGGATGGAGAAGAGCAGCGCCTTGGTTTCCAGCGCCTGCGCCGTGTCATAGCCCATACGCTCTGCGATCAGGCCGAGGGGGATGAGCGTCAGGATCAGAAGCGCCGTCAGCCAGTGGAAGGTTTTGGTGACGGAGCCATAGGCGTTGCGGGTATTGGCGGCGGGCATGGGGCTGTCCTTTGTCTGTGGTTGCCCCCCATTAACGCGGCGGGGCGGGAAAGTATTCGCCCAACTGCGCATATTTTCTGTGCGCCTATGCGCGGGCGGTGCTTGCTGGCCCATGGCGCAGCGGCTAAAGCAGGAAACCAGACAGAGAAAACCAAGAGGGATGGGCATCATGGCACGAGCATTTGTATTTCCGGGGCAGGGCGCGCAGGCGATCGGCATGGGCCGCGATCTGGCAGAGGCCTATCCCGAGGCGCGCGCGGTCTTTGCCGAGGTGGACGAGGCCTTGGGCGAGCCTTTATCGCAGTTGATCTGGGAGGGCTCTGCCGAGGACCTGACCCTGACGGCCAATGCGCAGCCGGCCTTGATGGCCATGTCCATGGCCGCTGTGCGTGCGCTGGAGAGCGAAGGCGTGTCGATCGGCAGCGGTGCCTTTGTCGCGGGCCATTCCCTTGGCGAGTATTCGGCGCTTTGCGCCGCAGGGGCAATCACGGTGACGGATGCGGCGCGGCTGCTTCGGGCGCGGGGCGAGGCGATGCAGGCGGCGGTGCCTGTGGGCGAGGGGGCCATGGCCGCTGTGCTTGGCCTTGATTTCGCCGCTGTAACAGCGGTGGCCGAGGCCGCGAGCGCGCAGAGCGGCGGCGCGGTGTGCCAAGCGGCCAATGACAATGATCCGGCGCAGGTTGTGATCTCTGGCGCGAAGGCGGCGGTTGAGGCGGCGGCGGTTCTGGCCAAGGAGGCCGGGGCCAAGCGGGCGATGCTTTTGCCTGTATCCGCCCCTTTCCATTGCGCCATGATGCAGCCCGCGGCCGAGGCCATGGCCGAGGTTCTGGCGGATGTAGCCATCAAGGCGCCTGTGGTGCCTGTGGTTGCCAATGTGCGGGCCGAGGCGGTGAGCGATCCCGAGGTGATCCGCGCGCTTTTGGTCGAGCAGATCACCGGCTCTGTCCGCTGGCGCGAGAGCGTCATGTGGATGTCGGCGCAGGGCGTTGAGGAATTCATCGAGGTCGGCGCGGGCAAGGCCCTTTGCGGGATGATCCGCCGGATCGCCAAGGGCGCGGCAACGCAGGCTGTGTCCAGCCCCGCCGATGTGGCCGGGCTGAGCGCCTAGCGGCTATGCCTTACGCCGCTGCGGCGGCGGGGGCGGTGAGGCGGTTGATTTCGCTGGCGAGCCAGTCTGCGGTGTAATCGGGGGTGACCTCCAGCAGGGGGACACCGGCGCGGCGCAGGGCCTCGCGCTTTTGCGCGTCGCGCATGGTGGTGCCTTGGTTATAATGTCCGCCGCCCTGATATTCGATGGCTAGAGCGGGGAAGCCGCGGCCGTCGATCACCAGCAGGTCACAGCGTTTGGAGTTGATCGCGCGAAAGGCGAGGTCGGAGACCTCGCTGCGCCCCTTGGTTGTCAGCACCTCGCCCAGAGAGACCTGTGCAAAGGTGCGATACCCGCGTTTGGTTTTGAGCACCCGTTCCACGGCGCAGAAGAGTTTGAACTCTTCGGGGTGCATGATGCGTTTCTTTTTGAACTCGGTCTGTTCGATCGCCTCGATAAAGGCGGTGGATTTGGTTTGGTCTGATCCCGGGGGCGGGAGGTCGGAGCCGGGGCGGAAGGGCTGATTGAGCCAGCTTTCATCGGTGCTGTAGTGGAATTTGGGTTTGCGGCGGGTGTAGGGGCGATAGCCGCCCCCGCGATAGGGCCGCTGCGTTTTGTTTTGCCCGCGCGAGCCGAGGAAGCCGATGAGCAAAAGCCCAAGCACCGCAAGCACAAGCAGCAGCGCCAAGGGGTTGGTAAAAAAGCGCAGCACCCCCGATATAAGCATTTCAAGTGTCAGGGCGTGGTCAAATTGGTCTGGCATAATCGAATCTCGAAATAAGGGATCGTATTGGCGCAGTCTCTGCCCGCTGTTTGGCGAGATTTGGGCAGGAGTTTGAAAATCTGCACAACGATTACACGAAGTTTGGCTGGCCAATTTTGCGCCTTGGCCCTAGACCATTTGCAAAGCACACGGGCACAGACACGGAGAGTGACATGTTTGATCTGACAGGGAAATCGGCGCTGATCACCGGCGCATCGGGCGGCATTGGCGGGGAAATCGCCAAACAGCTGCATGGGGCGGGGGCCACTGTTGGCCTGTCCGGCACGCGCGAGGCGCCGTTGCAGGCGCTGGCCGAGGAGCTGGGCGAGCGGGCCCATGTGCTGCCTTGCAACCTGAGCGACGCGGAGGCGGTGAATGCCCTGCCCAAGCAGGCCGTGGAGGCCATGGGCGCAGTGGATATTCTGGTCAATAACGCCGGGATCACCCGCGACAACCTGTTTATGCGCATGTCCGAGGAGGAGTGGCAAAGCGTGATCGACGTGAACCTGACCTCGACCTTCCGGCTGTGTAAGGGCGTTTTGCGCGGGATGATGAAGGCCCGTTGGGGGCGGATTGTGAATGTGTCCTCTGTTGTGGGGGCCACGGGCAATCCGGGGCAGGCGAACTATGCCGCCAGTAAGGCGGGCATGGTGGGCATGTCGAAATCCCTTGCCTATGAGGTGGCCAGCCGCGGCATCACCGTGAACTGCATTGCGCCGGGCTTTATCACCACGGCGATGACCGACAAGCTGACCGATGACCAGAAGACCGGCATCCTTGCACAGGTGCCCGCAGGGCGCATGGGGGATGCGGGCGAGATCGGCGCGGCGGCGCTCTATCTGGCCAGCCCCGAGGCCGGTTACACCACGGGGACGGTGCTGCATGTGAATGGCGGTATGGCGATGATCTGATCGCGCCGGGCCCTCCAACCTTGCGGCGAAATCCCACCGGGGGAGAAGCGCGAAAGCAGGGTGAAAGCGTTTGCGCCGCTGTGACTCTGTGCTATAGGCGGCGCAATCTGATGCGGCATTGGGCCCGCGGATTCCTCCGGTGAGGGCGACCTTCCGGCAAAAACGCCGGGCTTGCCTTGGCACTCGAACAACTGGCGGCACAGGCATTTGCGCCGCAAAACACGAAGGACTGGACATATGAGCGACATTTCGGATCGCGTTAAGAAGATTGTAGTCGAGCATTTGAGCGTCGAAGAAGACAAGGTGAAAGAAAACGCCTCGTTCATTGACGATCTGGGTGCAGACAGCCTTGACACCGTTGAGCTGGTCATGGCCTTCGAAGAAGAGTTCGGGATCGAGATCCCTGATGATGCAGCCGAGACCATCCAGACATTTGGTGACGCGGTTAAGTTCATCACCGAAGCTGCCTAAGCGGCGCTTTTCGGCCATATGATTAGAAAGCGGCGTCCCCTCGGGGGCGCCGTTTTTCTTTGGCGATTGGGCGGGGCATCATTTCCTATACCCGTATTGCCATGACAGGGCGAAAATAAATGAGAAAATAACGGAGCCTTATTCCCTCCTTAATTATGTAAAGTTTCGTGCTACTGTTTAGTAAATTGATTCTGTTTATGCTAAAAATCTGCCACTGGAGATGAATATGATCGAGATGGTTCTTTTGGGGCTTACGGGCCTTTTGGTTATTGGGGGCATTTCAAGCACTGGTTCTGACGACAGCGATGATACTCCGCCAGATGAAGTCGTAGATGAGGGACCCCTGACTTTGGTTGCGGTCGATAACTTCATCGGCACCGATGAAGACGACATTGTGGAGGCCGGGGACGCCTTTACCCTTAACAATTCCGTTGTTGATCTTGGCGATGGGGATGACCGGCTTGAAAACCTTGGTGACGGGAATTCCATTTTCGGTGAGGGCGGGAATGATTATATTTCATCTCAGGGTGACACTTCCGGCATTCTGGGCGGCGCGGGCGATGACACCCTTATTGCCAGTGGCCTAGAGGATATCGTTAATGGGGGCGCTGGAGAGGACCAGATTACATTCACCGGCCAAGAGGGCATTGTTTATGGCGATAGCGGCGATGATCACCTCACGGAGTCCGGCACCGGGAACTCTGTTTACGGCGGGGATGGAGACGATCGGATCTTCACCGATGGCCAAAATTCACAGATATTTGGCGAGGCGGGAAATGATGAGATCTACAGCGCTGGAGGTGATGGAGAGATTTATGGCGGCGAAGGCGATGATTATATCGACGCCGTGAATTTCTATGGCGATATTTCCGGTGACGCCGGAAATGACGAGATCCGATTTGAGAATTTCTATGGGTCTATGTCTATTCAGGGCGGGGCCGGTGAGGATGTCATCGAAGCGAAAGGCGGGGCTGGTGGCGTTACCATCGAGGGTGGCACCGGGGCGGATACGATCTCTCTGACTGAGACGTTTGACACCGAGGTTCTCGGAGGAGAGGGGGATGACGTGATATCCTCTGACAACGTCCACAACAGGGTCTATGGCGGCGCGGGCGATGATACGCTGACGGTTATCAGCGATCGGGACTATTTCGATGAGGGGAGTTCCGGCGTTCAGGGCAATGCGGGCGATGACGATATCACGATGACTGCGGTGGCCGGGATGAATCTGACTGGGCCGGCCCTTTCGGGGGGGGAGGGAAGCGACAGCCTTACGATTGAGCTTGAGCTTGAGGAAACCGTGACCTCGGATTCAATTGGTCCGCTCGACCTCCAAAGCGAGTCTGGGATTGGCAAGATTATGGACTTTGACCCTGCTGAAGATCAGATTTCGATTCAGGTCGAGACCGATGCAGAGTCCGGACGGGTGATTTCCGGCATTGATTTCGAGCAGAACGCCGTGGTTGGCAAAGCTGGCGCCTATGAGACGACCGTGACGATCAACATGGCGGCAACGGCGGATATCATTGCCACCAGTGACGTTCTGACGATCTATAGCGATCAGCCCTTTACTCTGGCGGATCTTGAGATTGTGAGCACGCCGGTGGGGACTGTTTAAACGGTCTGTCGCAGACAAACGGTATTTCCAGCCCCGGTGCGCTCAATGCACCGGGGTTTTTTGTTGCGCGGAAAGGCGGGCGGCTGCGTGCGAGCAGGTCTGCGCCCTCTTGCCCCTTTGGGCCCGGCCCGTGTATCAGGGGCCAGAAGAAGAATAGCGAAGCTGGGGTAAGCGATATGCGTCGAGTGGTTGTAACGGGCTTGGGATTGGTGACGCCTTTGGCGTCGGGTGTTGAGGCCACTTGGTCGCGGCTTTTGGCCGGGGAAAGTGGTGCGGATACGATCAAGCAGTTTGATGCCTCGCATCTGGCGACGGATTACGCCTGTGAGGTGCCGCTTGGCGATGGCACGGATGGCACCTTTAACGGTGACGACTGGATGGCCCCCAAGGAGCAGCGCAAGGTGGATACCTTTATTCTGTTCGGCATGGCGGCGGCTGTGCAGGCGGTTGAGGATGCGGGATGGACGCCGCAGGACGAGGAATCCAAGTGCCGCACCGGGGTTATGATCGGTTCTGGCATTGGCGGGTTGAACTCGATTGCCAATACTTCCCTGACCCTGCGGGACAAGGGGCCGCGGCGGGTTTCGCCTTTCTTTGTGCCCGGCGCCTTGATCAATCTGGTCTCTGGCCATGTGTCGATCCGCTATGGCTTTAAGGGCCCGAACCATGCTGTTGTAACCGCCTGTTCCACCGGTGCCCATGCCATTGGCGATGCGGCGCGGCTTATTGCGCTGGACGATGCGGATGTGATGATTGCGGGCGGGGCGGAGAGCCCGATTGGCGAGATTGGCATTGCCGGTTTCAACGCCTGTAAGGCGCTGTCGACCAAGCGCAAGGATGACCCCAAGCGCGCTAGCCGCCCTTATGACGAGGACCGCGATGGTTTTGTCATGGGCGAGGGGGCTGGTGTTGTTGTGCTGGAGGAATACGAGCACGCCAAGGCGCGGGGCGCGAAGATTTACGCCGAGATTCTGGGCTATGGCCTGTCGGGCGATGCCTATCACATCACCGCGCCTTCCGAGGATGGCGACGGGGCGGAACGTTCCATGCGGGCGGCGTTGAAGCGGGCCGGTTTGGAGCCGAGCGCGATTGATTACATCAACGCCCATGGCACATCGACCATGGCCGACACGATCGAGCTTGGCGCTGTGGCGCGCATGTTGGGGGATGCGGCGGGTAAGGCGACCATGTCCTCGACCAAATCCTCCACCGGGCACCTGTTGGGGGCGGCGGGCGCGATCGAGGCGATTTTCTCGATCCTTGCGCTGCGCGATCAGGTGGCGCCGCCGACGATCAACCTTGAGAATCCGGCCATCGACAGCCCGATTGACCTTGCGCCCAATGTAAAGCGCGAGCGGGAGATCAATGTGGTTCTGTCCAACTCCTTCGGGTTTGGCGGGACGAATGCATCGCTTGTTATGGGGAAACCTAAATAATGTATAAATCGGTTGCCTCGAACGGGCTGACGATTTTGATCGTGGTGCTTTTGGCCGCGGCTTGGGTGGTGAACTGGGGCAAGAACCAGTTTGTCGCCGAGGGGCCATTGAGCGAGGCGATCTGCCTTCAGGTGAAATCCGGCGCTTCGATGAAGTCGGTCTCGCGCGATCTTGAGGAGCGCGGGGCGATCAGCAGCGGGCAGATTTTCCGCATGGGGGCCGATTACTCCGAGCGGACATCGCAGTTGAAAGCGGGCAGTTTCCTTGTGCCTGCGGGGGCCTCGATGGACGAGATCATCGATACGGTCACTGTGGGCGGGCGCAACACCTGCGGGGCGGAATTGAACTTTCGCGTTGGTGTGTTGAAGGCCGAGGTGGTGATCCGCGAGCTGGATCCGGCGACCAATACCTTTACCGAGGTGGCCAAATTCGAGCCGGGGGTGGATGAAACCCCTGCGGAATATGGGGCTGCGCTTGAGGATGCGGACCTGCGCTACCGTGTGACTTTGGCCGAGGGCGCGACGAGCTGGCAGCTGGTCAATAGCCTGAAGGCGGCGGATTTCCTGACCGGAGAGATCGCCGAGGTGCCCGCCGAGGGGAGCCTTGCGCCCAACAGCTATGAGGTGCGCAAAGGGTCTGACCGTGCGGCGCTGGTGGCGCAGATGGAGGAGGCGCAGCGGCAAAGGCTGGCTGAGGCATGGGCCAACCGTGTCGATGGCCTGCCATTGGAGACGCCCGAGGAGGCCCTTATCCTTGCCTCCATCGTGGAGAAGGAAACCGGCGTGGCCGAGGAGCGGCGGCAGGTGGCCAGCGTGTTTATCAACCGCCTCAATCAGGGCATGAAGCTGCAAACGGACCCGACGGTGATCTATGGCATCACCAATGGGGAGGGGGCCTTGGGCCGTGGTTTGCGCCAGAGCGAATTGCGCGGGGCGACGCCCTATAACACCTATGTCATTGATGCGCTGCCGCCCGGGCCGATTGCGAATCCGGGGCTGGCCAGTATCGAGGCGGCGCTTAATCCCGATGACACGCCCTATATCTTCTTTGTGGCGGACGGGACGGGCGGACATGCCTTTGCTGTTACGCTGGAGGACCATAATGCCAATGTGGCCAAGTGGCGGCAGATCGAGGCAGAGCGCGCGAATTAAGGGCTTTGCCGGTATTTCGGGTAAGGGAAAAGGGGGGCACCGAACGGTGCCCCCTTTGCACGTTTGGAGATAGGTCTTGACATACCGCTCGCCCTAAAGTAGAAAACAGGCAAGCTGGGAAGACTCAGTAAGCGGCACGGCAGAATTTCTGCGGTGCCGTTTTGCGTTTCAGGACCCGGCATTCCCGACCCTAGGACAGAGTATGGCAACACCCCCAACCGAGCCTCAGGGCGCGGCACCGGTGCATTTGCTGGCCGAGGCCGAGCAGTTGTTCACTGAAAGTGTCCAAGCACTGACCGAAATGATCGCTGAAATAAAATCTTCCCGCGCGGTGCCTGCGCGGGAGGTCACAAAGCGCCTTGCCGAAGTGCGGGGTTTTGCAAAATTGGCACTTGAGGAGAGAAAGCGTGTTCAAGACCTCCAGAACGACCGTCTGCGCGCCAAAGACGGAAATGGAACAGCCGCGGGGACAGCCCTCGACCTTGCCACGGCAAGGGATGAAGTCTGCCGCCGTTTGGCTCGCCTCCGAGCCGCCGCAGGTTCAACAGAGTTTCCTGTCGAGCCTGAGTGACGAGACCCTGCTTGCCCTGCCATGGCTTTTCGAGTTCTGGGCGCTGGATCACCAGCTTCCGCCCGAGGGCGATTGGCGCACATGGGTGGTTCTGGGCGGGCGCGGCGCGGGTAAGACGCGGGCCGGGTCCGAATGGGTTCGGGCGCAGGTCGAGGGCGCGGGGCCGCTGGATCCGGGGGGCTGCAAACGTGTCGCCCTGATCGGCGAGACGATCGAGCAGGCCCGCGAGGTGATGGTCTTTGGCGAGAGCGGGATTTTGAACTGCACGCCGAGCGACCGCCGCCCCGAGTGGCAGGCCAGCCGCCGGCGGCTCGAATGGCCCAACGGGGCCATTGCGCAGGTGTTTTCGGCCCATGACCCCGAGGCCCTGCGCGGGCCGCAGTTTGACTGCGCCTGGGTGGATGAGCTGGCGAAGTGGCGCCGGGCGGAGGAGGCATGGGACATGCTGCAATTTGGCCTGCGATTGGGCGAGAACCCGCGCCAATGCGTCACCACCACGCCGCGCAATGTGCCGATCCTGCGGCGCTTGCTCGATACGCCCTCGACCGTGAGCACCAGCGCCCCGACAGAGGCGAACCGGGCCTATCTGGCCGATAGTTTTCTGGCCGAGGTGCAGGCGCGCTATGGCGGCACGCGGCTGGGGCGGCAGGAGCTTGAGGGGGTTTTGCTGAGCGATAACGAGGGCGCGCTGTGGCGCGGCAGCGATATCGAGGCGGCGCGGCTTGAGGTGCCGGGGAAGATGTCGCGGATTGTTGTGGCGGTGGACCCGCCGGTGACGGGGCACAAGGGATCGGACCTTTGCGGGATTGTCGTCGTGGGCGCCATGACCGAGGGGCCGCCCTCGGACTGGCGGGCCGTTGTATTGGAAGACGCCAGCGTTGCGGCGGCGAGCCCTGCGACATGGGCCAAGGCCGCGCTGGAGGCGATGGAGCGCCACGGGGCCGACCGTTTGGTGGCCGAGGTCAATCAGGGCGGTGATCTGGTGGAGACGGTGATCCGGCAGATTGACCCCGCGGTGCCCTACCGCGCGGTGCATGCCAGCAAGGGCAAGGCGGCGCGGGCGGAGCCTGTGGCGGCGCTTTATGAGCAGGGGCGCGTGGCGCATCTGCGCGGGCTTGGCGAGTTGGAAGAGCAGATGTGCCAGATGACGGCGCAGGGCTTTACCGGGCGCGGATCGCCGGACCGTGTGGATGCCCTTGTCTGGGCGCTGCATGAGGTGATCCTTGCGCCGTCGAAGACATGGCGCAGCCCGAGGATGCGCAGCCTGTAGGGGCCCGCGCGGCCCGACCAAGACGATAACCAAAATTTCAAAGGAGCGTGGATATGTTCAACCTGCTGAAGCGGGCACCTGAAGCTGTGCCCGAGGCAAAGGCCTCGGCCACCGGGCCGGTCGTGGGCTATGGCGGCGCGGGGCGGGTGGCCTGGACGCCGCGCGATGCGGTGTCATTGACGAAGATGGGATTTGTGGCGAACCCTGTGGGGTTTCGCGCGGTCAAGCTGGTGGCGGAGGCGGCGGCGGCGCTGCCTTTGCTGGCGCAGGATGCGGCGCAGCGATATGAGACGCATCCTTTGCTGGAGCTGATGGCGCGGCCCAATGCGGGGCAGGCGCGGGCGGAATTTCTGGAGGCGCTTTTCGGGCAGATTTTGCTGAGCGGGAACGGCTATGTCGAGGCCGTGGGCGAGGCGGGCTTGCCGCTGGAACTGCATGTTTTGCGCTCTGACCGGATGGCGGTTGTGCCGGGGCGGGATGGCTGGCCTGCGGGCTATGAATACAAGGTCGGGGCTAAGGCGCATCGCTTTGTGCTGGACGAGGGGCCATCGCCGGTTTGCCATATCAAGACCTTCCATCCGCAGGATGACCACTACGGGATGTCGCCGATGTCGGCGGCGGCTGTGGCGGTGGATGTGCATAATTCGGCCTCGCGCTGGTCCAAGGCGCTGTTGGACAATGCTGCAAGGCCCTCTGGCGCGATTGTTTATCGCGGGGCGGACGGGCAGTCGCAGCTGTCACCCGATCAGTATGATCGTTTGCTCAGCGAGATGGAGACCCACCATCAGGGGGCGCGCAATGCGGGGCGGCCGATGCTGCTTGAGGGCGGGCTGGACTGGAAGCAGATGGGGTTCTCGCCCTCTGACATGGAATTCCAGCAGACCAAGGAAGCCGCGGCGCGGGAGATTGCCACCGCATTCGGCGTGCCGCCGATGATGCTCGGCATCCCCGGGGATGCGACCTATGCCAATTATCAGGAGGCCAATCGCGCCTTTTATCGGCTAACGGTTTTGCCATTGGCGTCAAAGGTTTGCGGGGCGTTGTCAAACTGGTTTGCCGGGTTTGGTGCGGGGGCGGAGCTGCGTGTTGATCTGGATCAGGTGCCGGCCCTTGGGGCGGAGCGCGAGGCCCAGTGGCGGCGTGTGGCGGACGCGGATTTCCTGAGCGCGGCAGAGAAGCGGCGGATGCTGGGCCTTCCAGCGCAAGCGGAATGAGGAGCGATAGGATGGACATGACGGATTACGGATTGGAGCGGAAGTTTTCCGCCCCGGGGCAGTTGGAGGTGCGGGACGGCACCGAGGTGAGCGGCTATGCCAGCCTGTTCGGCGCCCCCGATCAGGGCGGCGATGTGGTGCAGGCGGGGGCCTATGCGGCCTCGCTTGCCGCACTGGCCAAGGGGGGGCGGCAGGTCAAGATGCTGTGGCAGCATGACCCGGCCCAGCCCATCGGCGTTTGGGACGAGGTGCGCGAGGATGCGCGCGGTCTTTACGTCAAGGGCCGCCTTCTGACCGATGTGGCCAAGGGCCGCGAGGCGGCGGCCCTGATCGGGGCGGGGGCGATTGATGGCCTGTCCATCGGGTATCGCACCCGCCGCGCCGCGAAAAGCGCCCATGGGGGCCGCGATTTGATTGAGCTGGATCTTTGGGAGGTGTCGCTTGTGACCTTTCCGATGCTGGCAGAGGCCCGCGTGACGGGCAAGAGCGAGGCCAAGGGCGGTGACGCGCTTGGCAGCTTGGCGGAGGCCCTTCAGGCCGCCCGCCGCGCATTGGCTGGGTAACCCCCAAGCCGCCAACCAAACGACCCACATCAATAGCGAGGACCGACGATATGACGGAACCCAAGGCCGAGGCCGGGGGCGGCGCAGCCATGCCCGACCCATTGACCCAAGTGACGACGGCACTGGCAGGTTTTGCCAGTGATATTAAGGCTATGAACAAAAATGTTCAGGCGGAACTTCAACAGCAGAAAGAACGATTGACCATGCTGGATCGCAAAACACTTACCTCTGGCCGCCCGGCCTTGTCGACACGCGCATTCGATGGCGAAGCGCCCCATTCCAAGGCCTTCGAGGCCTATCTGCGCTCGGGCGATGATGACGCCCTGCGCGGCCTTGAAATGGAGGGCAAGGCCCTGTCCACGGCTGTGGCCGGTGATGGCGGTTATCTGGTGGACCCGGCCACATCGGAGACGGTGCAATCGGCGCTGATTTCCACGGCCTCTATCCGCTCCATCGCCAATGTCGTTCAGGTGGAGAGCACCAGCTATGACGTGCTGGTGGATCACGGGGATATCGGCTCTGGCTGGGCCTCCGAGACGGCGGGCAGCGTCGAGACCGATACGCCGCAGATCGAGCGGATTTCCATTGCGCTGCATGAGCTTTCGGCCATGCCGAAGGCCTCGCAGCGTCTTTTGGATGATGCGGCCTTTGACATCGAAAGCTGGCTTGCGGGCCGGATTGCGGACAAGTTTGCCCGCGCCGAGGCGGCGGCCTTTATTGCCGGGGACGGCATCGACAAGCCTAAGGGGATCCTGTCCCATCCTGCGGTGGCCAATGGCACCGAAAGCTGGGGCGAGATCGGCTATGTCGCCACGGGCGTTGACGGGGCGATTGGTGATGCGAGCGGGATCATTGATCTGGTCTATGCTTTGGGTGCCGATTACCGCGCCGGGGCGAGCTTTGTGATGAACTCCAAGACTGTGGGCATGGTGCGCACCCTGAAGGATGCCGATGGGCGCTTCCTGTGGTCTGATGGTCTGGCGGCGGCGGAGCCTGCGCGTCTGCTCGGCTATCCGGTTCTGATTGCCGAGGATATGCCCGATGTGGCCAGCGACGCCACGGCGATTGCCTTTGGCGATTTCAGCGCCGGGTATACCATTGCCGAACGTCCCGACCTGCGGGTGCTGCGCGATCCCTTCAGCGCCAAGCCCCATGTCCTGTTCTATGCCACCAAACGTGTCGGCGGCGATGTCAGCGACTTTGCAGCGATCAAGCTGTTGAAGTTCGCGGTCTCGTAAGCTGACCCCTTTGCAAATGGCCCCGCCGCATGGGTGGCGGGGCCCCCTTGGTGTGCCCGGAACGTGGAGACAGACAATGATGTTAGCCCAGCAATCGCAGATCCCTGCGAGCGCCTTGCCCGTGGATGTGTTCAAGGAACACTTGCGCCTTGGGACAGGATTTGCCGACGACGGGGCCGAAGACGGCCTGCTTGAAACATACCTTCGTGCCGCTTTGACGGCGGTGGAGGCCTGGACGGGGAAGGTTTTGCTGACCCGTGAGTATCACTGGACGATCAACCGCTGGCGCGATGCGGCGGCGCAGGCCTTGCCTGTGGCCCCGGTGGAGGCGATCGGGGCGATCCGGTTTATCGACCGGCTTGGCTGGGAAGAGGCCGTGCCGAGCGCCAGATACCGGTTGCAGGTGGACACCCACCGGCCGTTGATTTGCGCCACATCGGCCCTGTTGCCGGAGCCGCCCACGGGCGGGGATATCCGCATCGAGTTTACCGCCGGTTTTGGCCCGACATGGGAGGATGTGCCCAGTGATCTGGGGCAGGCGGTGGTCGTGCTGGCGGCGCATTATTACGAATACCGCCACGATATGCGCGTGGGTGAGGGGGTCATCCCCTATACCGTTTCGGCCCTGATCGAGCGGTGGCGCACGGTGCGTATTCTTGGCGGGGGGCGCGGGCGATGAGCGGGCCGGTCAAGTTGAACCGCCGTCTTGCGCTGGAGGCCCCTGTGCGGGTGCCGGACGGGGCGGGGGGCTATCTGACGAGCTGGGGCCTGCAGGGGTATATCTGGGGGCTTTTGACCCCCGGGACCGGGCGCGAGGGGCTTGATGCGGGTCTGACCCAGAGCGAGGTGCCTTACCGGATCACCGTGCGCGCCGCGCCCCATGGCGCCCCGGCGCGGCCCAAGGCCGAGCAGCGGTTTCGGTTGGGCACGCGGGTGTTCCACATCACCGCCGTCACCGACAGCGATGCGGCGGGGCGGTATCTGACCTGCCATGCCCGCGAGGAGGCCCTGACATGAGTTATGCGAGCAGTGCGGCCCTTCAGGGGGCGATCTACACCGCCCTGCAGGGCGATGCGGGGGTGGCCGCCCATCTGGCGGGGGCGATCTATGACGCGGCGCCGGTGGGGGCCGTGCCCGAGCTTTATGCCGTGGTGGGCGATGAGGAGGCGCGCTCTGCGCGGGACGCGAGCGGCTTTGTTCTGCGCTACACCCTGACCATCAGCGTGCTGGCCGAGGCGGCGGGCTTTAGCGCCGCCAAGGCCGCCGCGGGCGCGATCTGCGCCGCGTTGGAGGGGGCGGATCTGGCCCTGTCCAGCGGCACCCTGATCGACCTGACCTTTCAGCGCGCCAAGGCGCAGCGCCACACGGACGGCACGCAGCGGCGCATTGACCTGCGGTTTCTCGCCCGCGTGGACCACAGCGAATAACCCCTTTTTCCCAATGGACTGGAGACAGAAATGACTGCTCAGAATGGCAAAGACCTTTTGATCAAGCTGGACCTGAACGGGTCTGGCCAGTTTGAAACCATCGCGGGCCTGCGGGCCACGCGGATCAGTTTCAATGCCGAAACCGTGGATGTGACATCCCTTGAGAGCGAGGGGGGCTGGCGTGAGCTGCTGTCCGGCGCGGGCGTCAAGAGCGCCTCGATCAGCGGATCGGGTGTGTTTCGCGACGAGGCCACGGACGAGCGGGCGCGGCAGATTTTCTTTGACGGGGAGATGCCGGAGTTTCAGGTGATCATCCCCGATTTCGGCGTGGTGGAGGGGCGGTTCCAGATTACCACGGTGGAATATGCGGGCTCGCATAATGGCGAGGCGACTTATGAATTGTCGCTGGCCTCGGCCGGGGCGCTGACATTCCTGGCGCTGTGATGGCGGCGGGGAACCCATGGGCCGGAGAGGTGAGCCTGACTGTCGATGGGGTGCCGCATATCTGCAAGCTGACCCTTGGCGCCTTGGCCGAGCTTGAGGCCGGGTTGGACGAGAGCCTGATGGAGTTGATCGAACGCTTTGAGGGCGGGCGGTTTTCCTCGCGCGATGTTCTGGCTCTTGTTGTGGCGGGGCTGCGCGGGGGCGGCTGGGGCGGCACGGGGGCGGATCTGTTGCGCGCCGAGATCGGCGGCGGGCCGATGGAGGCCGCGCGGGTGGCGGCTCGGTTGCTTGCGCGGGCCTTTGCCACGCCGGAGGGGTGATCCGATGGATTGGGCCGGGCTTTTGCGGCTGGGGCTTGGGCGGTTGCGCCTGAGCCCTGCCGATTTCTGGGCGCTGACGCCCTATGAATTAACGCTGATGTTGGGCCTTGAGCCGGGCGATGCACCGCTGACGCGGGCGCGCCTTGATGCTTTGACGCAGGCCTTTCCTGACACACCGAAAGGGGAGTTGACGGATGGATGATGTGATCCAGCTGGATGAATTGGATGCGCAGTTAGAGGCGCTGGAGGACACCCTTGGCGGGGCGGGAACGGTGGCGGCGCAGTTTGACCTTGAGCTGAGCCGGATGCAGGCCTCGCTGGACCTTGCGGGGCAGGGGGTTGGCAAGCTGTCTGGCACGATTTCGAGCGGCTTGAGTAAGGCTTTCGAGGGCTTGGCCTTTGACGGGATGAAGCTGTCTGACGCGTTAAAGACCGTCGCCAATAGCATCATTTCAGCCACCTATACGGCGGCGATGAAGCCGGTGACCAGCCAGCTTGGCAGCATCCTTGGACAAGGGATCGAGGGGCTGATTACGGGGGGCAGTTTTGCCAAGGGCGGGGCTTTTACCCAAGGGCGGGTGCAGCCCTTTGCCAAGGGCGGCGTTGTGACATCGCCCACGACCTTTCCCA
Organism: Harenicola maris; assembly: GCA_018524345.1. Lineage (GTDB taxonomy): Bacteria > Pseudomonadota > Alphaproteobacteria > Rhodobacterales > Rhodobacteraceae > Harenicola > Harenicola maris. The sequence goes on along the minus strand of JADQAZ010000001.1, from coordinate 1,359,755 downwards.
TGCGCGGCGGCACCGGTTTGATGGGCGAGGCCGGGGCCGAGGCGATCATGCCTTTGGCGCGGGGGGCGGATGGCTCCCTTGGGGTGCGCACCCAGGGCAGCGCACGCCCCATTAACGTAACGATGAACATTTCAACGCCTGATGCAGCCGGCTTTGAACGCAGCCGATCGCAGATTGCCGCGCAGATGGGCCGCGCCCTGAGCCGCGGTCAGCGCAACAGGTAAGGAGACAGGTAGATGAGCTTTCACGAAGTGCGATTTCCCGCCTCGCTGTCCTTTGGCTCGCTTGGCGGGCCGGAGCGGCGGACCGAGGTGGTGACGCTTGCCAACGGGTTCGAGGAGCGCAACACCCCTTGGAGCCATTCGCGCCGTCGCTATGACGCGGGCATGGGGGTGCGCAGCCTTGATGATGTGTCCTTGCTGATTGCCTTTTTCGAGGCGCGGCGCGGGCGGCTGTACGGGTTCCGCTGGAAGGACTGGGCTGATTACAAGACCAGCGCTGCAGAAGCGGATCCGGGCTATCTGGACCAGCAGATCGGCGTGGGCGATGGCAGCACCCGCGCGTTCAAGCTGTGCCGCAGCTATGCCTCGGGCGAGGCGAGCTATACCCGCCCCATCGTCAAGCCGGTTCAGGGCAGTGTGCGCATGGGGATCGAGGGTGTGGAGATGTTCGAGGCTGTGCATTACGCCGTGGACACCGCCACGGGCGTTGTGACTTTTGACACCCCGCCGGAGACCGGCGCGCGGGTCTCTGCCGGGTTTGAATTTGATGTGCCGGTGCGGTTTGACACCGACCAGATCCAGACATCCGTGGCAAATTTCCGCGCCGGAGAGGTGCCCAATGTGCCGGTGCTGGAGGTGCGGGTATGAGCGCGGAAACAGCGCGTCAGGCGCTTTTGGATCATGCGGCGGGGGGGCTGACCAGCCTGTGCCGTTGTTGGAAGGTGGAGCGCCGTGACGGCGTGAGCTTTGGCTTTACCGATCATGACTGCGAGGTCAGCTTTGAGGGCACGCTGTTCAAGGCCGATAGCGGGCTTGTGGCCTCTGCCCTTGTGCAGACCACGGGCCTGTCAGTGGACAACACCGAGGCTTTGGGCGCTCTGTCGGATGCCAGCGTGACCGAGGCCGACATCATGGCGGGGCGGTTTGACGGGGCCTCTGTGCAGGCCTGGCTGGTGAACTGGGCCGATCCGGAGGCGCGGTTCCAGCTTTTCGCCGGCAGCATTGGCGAGGTCTCGCGCTCTGCCGGGGCGTTTCGCGCCGAGCTGCGCGGCTTGACCGAGGCCCTGAACCAGCCGCAGGGGGCGATCTATCAAAGCCCCTGTTCGGCGGTTCTGGGCGATGGGAAATGTCGGTTCAACACCAATGCGGCGGGGTATTTCGCGACCCCCACGGTGGCAGAGGTCACAGAGGCGCGGGTGTTCCTGTTTGACGGTCTGGAGATGTTTCAGGCGCGCTGGTTCGAGCGCGGCATGCTGCGCCTGACCTCCGGCGCGGGGGCGGGCCTGTCGGGGGTGATCAAGAATGATCGCAGCCGCGACGGGCGCCGCGAGATCGAGCTTTGGGCGCCGATCGAGGCCGAGGTTGCGGTGGGGGATGCCCTGCGGCTGGAGGCGGGCTGTGACAAGCAGGCGGCGACCTGCCGCGCGAAATTCGCCAATTTTGACAATTTCCGCGGTTTCCCGACCATTCCGGGGGAGGATTGGCTGACCAGCTATCCGACCTCCTCCAATGCGGCGACGGGCGGGCCTTTGACCTCCAGCAGCCCTTGGCCCACGGAATGAGGGCGGTCGAGGAGGCGCGGCGCTGGATTGGCACGCCCTATGTGCACCAGGCCTCGCGCCTTGGCGCGGGCTGCGATTGCCTTGGTTTGGTGCGGGGCGTCTGGCGCGGGCTGTATGGCGCAGAGCCGGAGGCCCTGCCGCCCTACACCCGCGATTGGGCCGAGCCGGGGCGCGAGGAGGTTTTGACCAAGGCCGCGATGCGGCTATTGGTGCCGAAACCTTTGAGCGCCGCGGCCCCCGGCGATGTCCTGATCTTCCGGATGCGGGCGGGGCGGGTGGCCAAGCATATGGGCATCCAGAGCGCCTGTGGCGCCACGCCGATGTTCATCCATTCCTATGACCGCTGCGGGGTTGTGGAAACCGGCCTGAGCCGCCCCTGGGCGCGGCGCATTGCGGCGCGGTTTGCCTTTCCCGCAGCGGATGACACTCACGAAACGCACCTGAAAGGGGCCTGATATGGCGACGATTTTGCTTTCTGCGGCGGGGTTTGCCGCGGGGTCTGCCCTTGGTGGATCTGTTCTTGGCCTGTCCTCGGCTGTGATCGGGCGGGCCATTGGCGCGACCCTTGGCAGGGTGATCGACCAGAGCCTGATGGGGCAGGGCTCCGAAGTGGTGGAGACCGGCAGGGTGGATCGTTTCCGCCTGACCGGCGCCAGCGAGGGCAGCCCTATGGCCCGTGTTTACGGGCGGGTGCGTGTGGGCGGTCAGGTGATCTGGGCGACGCAGTTTCAGGAAAGCTCCGAGGAGAGCGGCGGCGGCAAGGGCGCGCCGAGCGGGCCGACGACCCGCAGCTATTCCTATTCGGTCAGCCTTGCGATTGCCCTGTGTGAGGGCGAGATTTTGCGCGTTGGCCGTATCTGGGCCGACGGGATCGAGGTTACGCCCGGCGACCTGCCGATGCGGGTTTACACCGGCACCGAGGATCAGGCCCCCGACAGTCTGATCGAGGCGGTGGAGGGCGCGGCCCCTGCCTATCGCGGGATCGCCTATGTGGTCTTCGAGGACCTGCAGCTTGAGGCCTATGGCAACCGAGTGCCGCAGTTTTCCTTTGAGGTGGTGCGTCCGGTGGATGCGCAGACAGCGGTGGAGGATGGTAAGTCCTTGAGCGAGGTCGTGCAGGCCGTGGCTTTGGTTCCGGGCACCGGCGAGTATTCCCTTGCCACCACGCCGGTGCATGTGGAGCTGGGCCAAGGCGAGAACCAGAGCCAGAATGTGAACACGCCCAGTGGCCTGACGGATATGGCGACCTCCATCGCTGCGCTGAGCGAGGAGCTGCCGCGCTGTTCCTCGACCTCTTTGATTGTCAGCTGGTTCGGCAATGACCTGCGCTGCGGTGAGTGCACCCTTGTGCCCAAGGTCGAGCAGGTGGAGCTGGACGGAGTGGATATGCCTTGGCAGGTAAGTGGGCTGGCCCGCGCCGATGCTGATGCGATTGCCACGGTAGAGGACCGCCCGATCTATGGTGGCACTCCCGCCGATGCCTCGGTGATCGAGGGGATCGCGGCCTTGAAGGAGGCCGGTCAGGCGGTGATGTTCTATCCCTTTATCCTGATGGAGCAGGGCGAGGGCAACAGCCTGCCGGACCCCTATACCGGCACGTTGGGGCAGCCTGTTTTGCCATGGCGCGGGCGCATCACCAGCAGCCTTGCCCCCACTCTGGCCGGAACCCCCGATGGCACGGCGGCGGCAGAGGCCGAGGTGGCGGCGTTTATGGGGCAGGCGGCCCCGACGGATTTCGCGGCCTCGGAGGGGACGGTTGTTTATACGGGGCCTGAGGAATGGTCCTACCGCCGGTTTATCCTGCACTACGCGCATCTTTGCGCCATGGCGGGCGGGGTGGAGGCCTTTTGCATCGGCTCGGAAATGCGGGGATTGACCCAGATCAGGGGCGCGGGCGGGAGCTTCCCTGCCGTGGAGGCCCTGCGGGTTCTGGCTGGGGAGGTGCGCGCCATTCTGGGGCCGCAGACCAAGATTTCCTATGCGGCGGATTGGTCAGAGTATTTCGGCTATCACCCGCAGGATGGCTCTGGCGATGTGCTGTTCCACCTTGATCCCCTCTGGGCCGATCCGGCGATCGATTTCATCGGGATCGACAATTACCTGCCCCTGAGCGACTGGCGCGACGGGATCACCCATGCGGATGCCGGTTGGGGGGCGATCTATAATCTGGATTACCTGCGCGCCAATGTGGCGGGCGGCGAGATGTATGATTGGTATTACGCCAGCGAGGAGGCCCGCGAAGAGCAGGTGCGCACGCCGATCACCGACGGGGCCTATGACGAGCCTTGGGTGTTTCGGGTGAAGGACCTGCAGGGCTGGTGGAGCAACCTGCATTACAACCGCATCGGCGGTGTGCGGGCCGAGGAACCCACCGCTTGGGCCAAACAGTCCAAGCCGATCTGGTTCACCGAGATGGGCTGCGCCGCGATCGATAAGGGGACGAACCAGCCCAATAAGTTCATTGATCCGAAGTCCTCGGAGTCACAGCTTCCGCGCTATTCGGACGGGACGCGTGATGACTTTATGCAGGGGCAATATCTGCGCGCGATCACTTCGCATTTTGCCGATACGGAGGCGAACCCAGTGTCCGAAGTTTACGCAGGGCCCATGGTGGATATGTCGCGTGCCCATGTCTGGGCCTGGGATGCGCGTCCCTATCCGCAGTTTCCGGCGCTGACAGGCGTTTGGGCCGACGGCGAGAATTACGCCCGCGGGCATTGGCTCAATGGCCGGACCTCGGCCGAGAGCCTGCCCGCCGTGGTGGCGGAGCTGTGCCGGAATTCCGGGGTGGAGGGGGCGGATGTCTCGCGCCTTTATGGTCAGGTGCGCGGCTTTGCCCTTGACGGGGCGAGCGATGCGCGCGCCGCTTTGCAGCCCCTGATGCTGGCCTTCGGTTTTGACGCGGTGGAGCGTGAGGGGCAGCTTTGGTTCTCCTCCCGCACGGGCCAAGCCGATGCGGAGCTGGACGCGGATTTGCTGACCAACCACGAGGAGCTTGAGGGCACCATCGAGCGCATTCGCGCGCCGGAGGCAGAGACCGCAGGGCGCGTGCGCCTGAGCTATATCCAGAATGACGGCAGCTTTGCCGTCGGCACCGCCGAGGCGATCTTTGCCGATGAGCCGACCGAGTCCGTGGCCCATTCCGAGGTTGCTCTGGTCCTGACGCGGGCCGAGGCGCAATCGGTGACCGAGCGCTGGCTGGCCGAGGCGCGGGTGGCGCGGGACAGCGTGAAGCTGGCCCTGCCGCCCTCGCGCCTCGGCCTTGGGGCGGGCGATGTGCTGGCCCTTGAGGGGGCGCATTACCGCGCCGATCATGTGGAGCATGGCAACGGGCAGGTGATCGAGGCCGTGCGCGTGGATCCCAACGTCTATGTGCCCAGTGACGCGATCGAGGAGGATACCTCCTTGCCCGTCTTCCTGCCGCCGCTGCCGGTGCATTCGGTGTTGATGGACCTGCCGCTTCTGACCGGAGAGGAGGCGCCGCAGGCGCCCCATCTGGCGGTCACGGCCTCGCCATGGCCCGGCGGCGTGGCGGTCTATTCCGCCTCCGAGGATGCGGGATATACCCTCAACACCTCCGCCGCTTTGCCGACCTTCATGGGCGTGACGCAAACGGATTTGGCGGCGGCAGAGCCGGGCCTGTGGGATCGCGGGCCTGCCCTGCGGGTGAAGCTGTCCCGCGGCAGCCTGTCTTCGGCCACGCCGCAGGCGGTGCTGAACGGGGCCAATGCCATCGCCATCGGCGACGGCAGCGCCGAGAACTGGGAGGTTTTGCAATTCGCCGAGGCCGAGCTTGTCGCGCCGCGCACCTATGACCTGCGCCTGCGTCTGCGCGGACAACAGGGGACCGATGCCACCATGCCGGCCATCTGGCCGGAGGGCAGCACGGTGGTGGTTTTGAATGGGCGGGCGCAGCAGATTGACCTGCCGCTGAATGCGCGCGGGCTTGAGCGGTTCTACCGTATCGGGCCGGCGGGTAAGGGCTATGACGATCCTTCTTATACGCAGGTGACGGCGGCCTTCAACGGCATCGGGCTGCGCCCCTATGCGCCGGTGCACCTGCGGGCGCGGCCCGCTGCAAATGGCGATCTGCATCTGACATGGGTGCGCCGGACACGGATCGACGGGGACAGCTGGGCCTCCTCCACCGTGCCCCTTGGCGAGGGCAGCGAGGAATACCTGCTGCGCATCTTCAAGGACGGAAACCTACAAACGGAGGTCACCCGAAGCGTTCCGAACTGGACCCTGACCGCCGCCGAGCAATCGGCCCTTGGCCTGAGTGCCCCCTATAGCATCGACATTGCCCAGGTCTCTGACCGTTTCGGCCCGGGCCCCTTTGGAAGGATTGAGATCAATGACTAATACCCCGAACCTTGGCCTGCCGCTCTTGCAATCGGCGCAGGCGCAAAAGCATGTCACCATGAACGAGGCGCTGCAGCGGATGGACAGCCTGTGCCACCTGACGCTTAGCTCGGTCACGCTGCTGGCGCCCCCCGTGGGCGCGGCAGAGGGCAGCGCCTATGGCGTGCCTCTGGGCGCAACCGGGCTTTGGTCCGGCTTTGAAGGCATGGTGGCGATTGCGGCCAATGGCGGCTGGGACTTTGTCACGCCGCAGCCCGGCTGGCAGGCCTTTATCGCCGACACGGGCAAGCCCGCGATTTACAGCGGGTCGGCGTGGAACGACAGCCTGCTGGCGCGCTCCCCCTCTGGCGCGGCGATGCGGGCCGAGATCATCGAGTTTGACCACACGGTCGCGGCGGGGGCGAGCGATAGCACCGCCATCACTATCCCCGCAGGCGCGATGGTCTGCGCCGTGGGCGCGCGGGTAATCACGGCGCTCAGCGGCACGCTGACCTCATGGGACCTTGGCGTTACGGGCAGCACGGGCCAGTTCGGCACCGGCCTTGGCATCGGGCAGGGCTCCTATGCTGAGGGGATTTTGGGCACGCCGACAAGCTACTACAGCGACACGCCCCTGACCCTGACGGCGCAGGGCGGGGACTTTGCCGCGGGCACCCTGCGCTTTGCGATCCATCACTTCCGCTTCGACCTGCCCGGCGCATAGGGGGGCGGGTGCGGGGCATGGGTAAAGTCACGGGGCCACAGTAACGGGGGCTTTACTTCGAATTGCGATCTTTCCATTTTGCGGGACCTGCATATCTGGTATATCTGGACCCCACTTGAAGGAGCGCAGCCATGTCCCGCAGCCAAAGCCAAATCGCCAGTGTTGACCCGGTCTGGTCGCGCATCACGGAAGAAGCCCGCGCGGCGGTTCAGAACGAGCCGCTGCTTGGCGGGCTGGTCCATTCCAGCATTCTGCACCATAAAAACCTAGAACGGGCAATCAGTTACCGGATTTCCCTAAAGCTCGCCTCTGGCGAGATGTCGGAACAAATCCTGCGCGAAATCGGGGATGAGGCCCTGACCTCCGATCCCGAAATCGGCCGCGCCATTCGCGCCGACCTTGTCGCGGTTCTGGACCGCGACCCCGCCTGCCACCGTCTTTTGCAGCCGATCCTCTACTTCAAGGGGTTTCAGGCCGTGCAGGCCTATCGCATCGGACATTGGCTCTGGCAGGAGGGGCGGCGCGACCTTGCCTATTTCTTCCAGATGCGGGTGTCAGAGGTTTTCGGCATCGACATTCACCCCGCCGCCCGCATCGGGCGCGGCATCATGATCGACCACGCCCATTCCATCGTGATCGGGGAAACGGCTGTGGTGGGCGACAATGTCTCCATGCTGCATTCCGTCACCCTTGGCGGCACGGGCAAGGAAGATGATGACCGTCACCCCAAGATCGGCGATGGCGTCTTGATCGGGGCCGGAGCCAAGGTTCTGGGCAATATCACCGTGGGCCATTGCAGCCGCGTTGCGGCTGGCTCTGTGGTGCTGGAGGATATTCCGCCGATGATGACCGTGGCAGGCGTGCCTGCGCGGATCGTCGGCGAAGCTGGCTGCGCGCAGCCTTCGATGGCCATGGATCACCTGATTAAGGCGCAGACCTAAGACATTGATACGGAAATAAAAAAAAGGGGCGGCTGCCATTCGGCAGTCGCCCCTTTTTTGCGTTCTGGATCAGGCCAGCATCATCATCGGGTTCTCAAGGTTGTCGATCAGAGCCTTGAGGAAATCCGCCCCGACAGCCCCATCGATCACACGGTGATCGACAGAGAGCGTCACGGACATCACCGTGGCCGTGGTGATCTCCCCATCATCTCCGATAACGGGCTTGGGCTTACCAGCCCCGACCGCAAGGATCGAACCATGGGGCGGGTTGATCACCGCATCGAAGTTATCAATGCCGAACATCCCGAGGTTGGAAATCGCGAAGCTGCCGCCCTGAAACTCATGCGGCGCGAGCTTGCGGTCACGGGCACGGGTGGCAAGGTCCTTCATTTCCGCCGACAGGGCGGAAAGGCTCTTCATCTCGGCGTCTTTGAGCACCGGCGTAAACAGCCCGCCCTCAATCGCCACAGCAACGGCAACATCCGAAGGCTTGAGCTGCAAGACCCGATCCCCGGCCCAGACCGCATTGGCCGCAGGCACGGCCTGCAGGGCAAGGGCAGAGGCCTTGATGATAAAGTCATTGACCGAGAGTTTCACACCGCGGCCCTCAAGCTGTTTGTTCAACTGGCTGCGGAACTTCAGCAGCGCGTCGAGCTTGATATCGCGCCGCAGATAGAAATGCGGGATCGTCTGCTTGGCTTCTGTCAGGCGCGCGGCAATGGTCTTGCGCATCCCGTCAAGCTTGATCTCCTCATACTCGCGGTCCTCATACATGCGGGCCACCGCATCGGCGGAGGCACCGGCAGGCATGGCGGCGGCGGCAGGCGCATCGGCTTTGGCCGCTGGCGCCTCGGCCTTCGGCGCGGCGCTCGCGCCCTCGACATCGGCCTTGACGATCCGGCCATGGGGGCCGGAGCCCTTGATCGTCGTCAGATCAAGGCCTTTATCCGCCGCAATCCGCCGCGCCAGAGGCGAGGCAAAGACCCGCTCGCCGTCCTTGGCAGGCGCGGCTGGCGCAGGGGTAGGGGCGGGCGCCTCGGAGCCCCCTGCGGGGGCCGCCTCTGCGCCCGCGTCAGACGCCTTCGGCGCTTCCGTCTGCTTGGCAGGCGTCGCGTCAATGTCATCGGCGCTTTCGCCGTCTTCCAGCATCACGGCGATGGCGGTGTTCACGGCCACCCCCTCGGTCCCTTCGGGCACGAGGATCTTGCCGATCACACCTTCGTCCACGGCCTCGAATTCCATCGTGGCCTTGTCGGTTTCAATTTCGGCCAGCAGGTCACCGGAGGAGACAGTGTCCCCCTCCTTGACCAGCCATTTGGCCAGAGTTCCCTCTTCCATCGTGGGCGAGAGGGCGGGCATCAGGATTTCTGTGGGCATGTCCGGGGCCTCCTAGCGGTATGTGACGGATTTAACGGCGTCGATCACTTCTTCGGTCGTGACCAGCGCGAGTTTTTCAAGGTTCGCCGCATAGGGCATCGGAACGTCCTTGCCTGTGCAGTTGATCACGGGTGCGTCGAGGTAATCGAAGGCCTCTTGCATCAGCACAGCCGAGATATGGTTCCCGATGGAGGCCACAGGGAAGCCTTCCTCGACCGTGACACAGCGGTTGGTCTTCATCACCGATTTGATCACCGTTCCGGTGTCCATCGGGCGAAGGGTCCGTAGGTCGATGACCTCGGCGGAGATGCCCTCTTCGGCCAGCTTGTCTGCTGCCTCCAGAGCATATTGCATCCCGATGCCAAAGCTGACGATGGTCACATCCGTGCCCTCGCGCCAGATACGGGCCTTGCCGAAGGGCACGGTGAAATCCTCGATATCCGGCACGTCAAAGCTGCGTCCGTAGAGGATTTCGTTCTCAAGGAAGATCACAGGGTTCGGGTCCCGAATGGCCGATTTGAGCAAGCCCTTCGCATCGGCCGCCGAATAGGGCATCGCCACCTTCAGGCCGGGGATCTGCGCATACCATGCGGCATAGTCCTGAGAGTGCTGCGCACCCACGCGGGCCGCCGCACCGTTGGGGCCACGGAACACCATAGGCGCCCCCATCTGACCACCCGACATATACAATGTCTTGGCCGCAGAGTTGATAATCTGGTCAATGGCTTGCATGGCGAAGTTAAAGGTCATGAACTCCACAATCGGGCGCAGACCGCCAAAGGAGGCCCCGACCGCGATCCCGGCAAAGCCGTGCTCGGTGATCGGGGTGTCGATCACCCGTTTGTCGCCAAACTCGGCCAGCATCCCTTGGGAAATCTTGTAAGCGCCCTGATACTCGGCCACTTCCTCGCCCATAAGATAGACCGTCTCGTCGCGGCGCATTTCCTCGGCCATGGCGTCGCGCAGGGCCTCGCGTACGGTGGTGGATTTCATCGGCGTGCCCTCGGGCACATCGGGGGAGTTATCCACCTCGGGCGCGGTCGGCGCGGCGGCGGCGGCAGGCGCGGGGGCCGCTTCGGGTTTTTCCTCAGCCGGAGCAGGGGCAGAGCCCGCGCTCTCGGCGGCGCTGGCATCCTCGCCATCTTCAAGGATCACGGCGATGGGGGTGTTTACCTTCACACCCTCGCTGCCTTCGGCAACAAGGATCTTGCCGATCACACCCTCATCCACGGCCTCGAATTCCATCGTGGCCTTGTCGGTTTCAATCTCGGCGAGGATATCGCCTGAGGCGACTGTGTCGCCCTCTTTAACCAGCCATTTGGCCAGTGTGCCTTCTTCCATTGTGGGCGAAAGGGCGGGCATAAGGAGTTCGGTTGCCATGTCTTAAGCCTCCAGTGGTGCGTAAATATCTGTCCAAAGCTCTTCGAGAGCAGGCTCGGGGCTTTCCTTGGAAAACTCTGCGGCCTCGTTCACGATGGCTTTGATCTCTTTGTCGATGGCCTTCAGGTCATCTTCGGTGGCGTGTTTGCCGGTCAACAGAAGGGAGCGAACCCCCTCGATCGCGTCCCGCTCTTCGCGCATCTTCTGCACTTCCTCGCGGGTCCGGTATTTCGCCGGATCGGACATGGAATGCCCGCGATAGCGATAGGTTTTGATTTCCAGAATATAGGGGCCCTTGCCCGCACGGCAGTGCGCCACGGCCTTCTCGCCGGCCTCTTTCACCGCAAGAACATCCATCCCGTCGACTTCCTCGCCCGGAATGCCATAGGCGGCGCCGCGCTCCCAATAGGAGGGCGACTTGGTGGAACGTTTGGTCGATGTGCCCATGGCGTATTGGTTGTTCTCGATGACAAAAATCACCGGAAGGTCCCAAAGCTCGGCCATGTTATAGGCCTCGTAAACCTGCCCTTGGTTGGCCGCGCCATCACCAAAGTAGGTAAAGGTCACGCGGTCATTGCCCTGATACTTGTCGGCAAAGGCAAGGCCCGCGCCAATCGGCACCTGCGCCGCAACAATCCCGTGGCCGCCGTAGAAATGCTTCTCCTTGGAGAACATATGCATGGAGCCGCCTTTCCCCTTGGAAAAGCCGCCCTCGCGCCCTGTCAGCTCTGCCATGATCCCCTTGGGGTCCATGCCGCAGGCCAGCATATGCCCGTGGTCGCGGTAGGATGTGACGCGCTTGTCGCCTTCCTCTGCGGCGGCCTCAAGGCCAACCACAACGGCCTCTTGACCGATATAAAGGTGACAAAAGCCGCCAATCAGGCCCATGCCATACAGCTGGCCCGCCTTTTCCTCAAATCGCCGGATCAGAAGCATCTGACGGTAATGGTCCAACAATTCCTCGGCAGAAACATTGGGTTTCTTTGCTTTCGCGGCAGGCTTTCTGGCGGCCATATGAGCGACTCTCCCTGGGCTGAAAAAAGTAGTTTAACGCTAAACTGTTTATTATCACGGGCCGGACCCTGCGTCACCCCCAATTTCGGAAAGGCAGCTATGCACAGGCAAAACAGGGCAAGACCCCGCCCAATCTGGCCGCGCCAGATCACAGGAATATAACAGTGGGAGGGGGCGGTTTAACGGATGACGATTTCGTCAGCCCGGATCAGGCCCAGAACATCGCGCGCCTGCTGGTCCAGCAGGTCTAGGTCCAGAAAACCGTCAGACAGGCGATGGGTCTTGTTGCGCAGAACAGAGACCTGACGCTGCAAATCGGCCTTCTCCTCGCGCAGCACCCGCGCCTCGGCTTCAATCTCGATCCGGCGGAACACGCCGTAATCGCCCTGAACCGCCGCGAAGGTGAAATAGACGCACAGGGAAATGGTGATCGCGAAATACATCACGCTGCCCAATCCTGATCGCTTTTGCCTGTGATCCATGTTGCTCGAAATCGCCTGAACTTTGTAACTGCCTACGCCTCTTGGGGCGCTTGCAATTTTTATGCCACAGGCGAATCGGCAAGGAAACGGCATTTTGCAACCCGCCGAAGAAACCCGGCGGCGTTGCATAAAAGCCAGACATTATCCGTGGATAGGGCGCCTAAGGCCTGCCTCACCCCGCGACAGAGGCGTCATAGATGCACTGAATGGTGCGATCCAGCGCCGCGTCGAACTCCGCCTCGCTCTGCTGCGCCGTCAGGCCCGCTGTCAGGGCGCGGCTGAAAGAGGCAATGATGCCGCGATTGCGCGCCAGACGGTCATTCGCCTCCGTCAGGTCATAGCCGCCAGACAGGGCCACAACCCGCATCATCGCAGGGTGATCCACAACCGGCGCGTAATGGTTGGCTTCCTCGGGCAGGGTGATCTTCAACATCACCTGCTCCCCCTTGGGCAGGGCATCCAGATGCCGCATCACCGCATCGCGCAGCATCGCCTCGGCCTTGGCCTTGTCGGCAATACTGATGGTCACTTCGGGCTCCAGAATGGGCATCAACCCGTGCGAGGCAATCTGCGCCCCGATCTCGAACTGCTGGGCGATGATCGCATCGATCCCCTTGGCATCCGCCGCGCCCACAACAGCCCGCATCTTGGTGCCGAAAATCCCCGCCGCCACAGCGCGTTTGCACATGTCATCAAGGCCGGGCATCGGCTTCATCAGCTGCACGCCATTGGCGGCGTCCTCAAGGCCCTTGTCGACCTTGAGGAAAGGCACAACGCCGTTGTCCTCCCACAGGGCCGCACCCGAAGGCTTGCCGCCGATCTCGCGCTCCATGGTCTGCTCGAACAGGATCGCGCCCACAACCCGATCGCCGGTAAAGGCGGGGGAGGACACGATCCGCGCCCGCATGGCATGGATCAGGTCAAACATCTCCTCGTCCGAGCTATAGGCGCTCGGCTCGATCCCGTATTGCGCAAGCGCCTTGGGGGATGACCCTCCGCTTTGATCCAGTGCAGCGATGAACCCCTTGCCAGAGGTTATTTTGCTAATCTGATCGGCATTGGCCATATGATGTGTCCCTAAATTTTACGTTATGTAAAATTTGGTTTAGGACAGGAAAACTTTGCTGGCAATTATGGTGGCGCTACCATCTGAAAATAATTGTCGACTAGTCTTCCAGAGCCGCCACCCCGGGCAGGGTTTTGCCCTCCATCCACTCAAGGAAGGCGCCGCCAGCCGTTGATATATAAGTGAAATCACCGGCCACACCGGCATGGTTCAGGGCCGCAACCGTATCGCCGCCCCCGGCAACCGACACAAGTGTGCCGCCCCGCGTAAGTTCCGCCGCCTTTTGCGCCGCCGCCACAGTGGCCGCGTCAAAGGGGGCAATCTCAAAGGCGCCCAAGGGGCCATTCCAGATCAGGGTGCGGCAGGCGGCGAAAACCTCTGACAGCGCCTCGACGGTCTGCGGCCCCGCGTCCAAAATCATCCCGCTGGCGGGGCAGGCATCCGCCGCCACGGTCTGATGCGGCGCGTTCTCGGCAAAAGCCTCGGCCACAACAATATCGCTGGGCAGGTGAATGGTGCAGCCCGCCGCACTGGCCCGCTCCAGAATATCGCTGGCCGTATCGGCCATATCCCGCTCGGCCAGACTGTCCGCCACTTCCATCCCCTTGGCGACCATAAAGGTATTGGCCATACCGCCCCCGATCACCAGATGATCAACGCGGGTGACAAGATTGCCCAACAGGTCGAGCTTGGTCGAAACCTTCGCCCCGCCGACCACGGCGCAAACAGGGCGCTCGGGCGTGGCCAAAGCGGCCTCAAGCGCCGAAAGCTCCGCCTGCATCAGACGCCCGGCACAAGAGGGCAGCAATTCCGCCAAACGCGCGGTGCTGGCATGGGCGCGATGCGCGGCGCTGAAGGCGTCATTCACATAAACCTCGCCCAAAGCCGCCAGCGATGCGGCGAAAATCTCGTCATTGGCTTCCTCGCCCGCATGGAACCGCGTGTTCTCGAGCAGCAAAACCTCGCCTGCCGCCAGATCCATCGCCGCCAGCTTCGCAGGCTTGCCAATACAGTCCTCGGCGAATTGCACCGGCACACCAAAGGCCGCCGACAGGGCAGGGACCAAAGGCGCAAGCGACATCTCCGGCACGGGTTTCCCCTTGGGGCGGCCGAAATGCGCCAGCAATACAGGCAGGCCGCCAGCCTCCAGCACATCGCGCACCGTGGGCACGATCCGGTCAATCCGCGTGCTGTCTGTCACGCGGCCATCTTCCATGGGCACGTTGATATCCACCCGGATCAAGGTGATTTTGCCGTTAAGATCCATGTCATCAAGTGTCTTCCAGGCCATGCCGGTCCCTCCAAATTGTTACCACCTATCCACCCCATTCTCCGCCTCGGGTCAACAGGCCCCTTTCCCTTCTTGCCGCACATCCCTAGATTGCCGCCAAATCTTATTGAGGAGAGCCCAAAATGGCCGATATCAAAGACCCAGAAAACACCATCCTGATCGAACTCAAGGATGGCACCGTCGTGATCGAGCTTTTGCCCGACGTCGCGCCCCAGCACACAGCGCGGATGAAAGAACTCGCCCGCGCAGGCGCCTATGACGATGTGGTGTTCCACCGCGTGATCGAGGGGTTCATGGCCCAAACCGGCGATGTCGCCCATGGCAAGGCCGATGGCGACACCCGCCGCGCGGGCACCGGCGGCTCCGACCTGCCCAATGTCCCTGCTGAATTCTCCTCGCTGCCCTTTGACCGCGGCGTCCTTGGCGCAGCCCGCAGCCAGAACCCGGACAGCGCAAACAGCCAGTTCTTCATCTGCTTTGCCGATGTGCATTTCCTCAACGGCCAATACACCGTCTATGGCCGCGTCACCTCCGGCATGGAGCATGTCGATGCGATCACACGGGGCGAGCCGCCAGCGAACCCTGACAAGATGATCTCCGTCAAGGTTGCCGCCGACACAATGCCCGCCGCCGAAGGCCCCGAAGCCGAGGCTGACGCCGCAGGCGGGGAGGGCGAATAATGTCTGACGGCAAAGTCTTCGCCGGTGGCCTCGCCGCCATCGGCTGCGCCGCCCTCGCGGCGTTTTTCCTCTTCTCACAGGGCACCACGCAGGAGGCCCAGGCAGCAGAGGACGGCCCCGGCCCGAACCTCGTGATCGAACTCGGCGGCGCCTCCACCGGCACCGTGGTCATCGACATGCTGCCCGACGTCGCCCCCCAGCACGTCGAGCGGATCACAACGCTGGTCAATGAGGGCGCCTATAACGGCGTTGTCTTCCACCGTGTGATTGACGGCTTCATGGCCCAGACAGGCGATGTGGAATTCGGCAAAACCGGCGGCGACACCAGCCGCGCAGGCACCGGCGGCTCCTCTCTGGACAACCTGCCAGCGGAATTCTCCGACATCAACTTTGACCGCGGCGCGGTCGGCATGGCGCGCACCAATGACCCGAACTCGGCCAACAGCCAGTTCTTCATCATGTTCGCACCCGCCCCGCACCTCAATGGCCAATACACCGTGATCGGCCATGTGATCGAGGGCATGGAAGCCGTCGACGCGATCAAAAAGGGCGGTGGCCGCAATGGCGCCGTGACCGACCCCGACTATATGGCAAACGTCACAATCGTTGAATAAGTCGGGCGTCGAATAAGTCGATCGCCGAATAAATCCCGCGCCTTCCCCGCCCAAACAAGGGCCGGGGGAGGGCGCACCCCCGGGCCGCTACCCCAGCCCGTCAGAGAGCACAGAGCTCTCAAGAATCTTCTCACCGAAGACATCCACCAAGCCCAGATCGCTCAAACGAGGCCCCGCATTGCACACCAGCGATGCGCCAAACAGCGCCTTGAACACCAGATAGGGCGGCTGCCAATCCACCAACCCGTCCAGGGCACCGCGCAACTGCGCAAAGGCCTCGGCCACCTCGGCAAGGGGCGCCTCGCTCAGCAGGCCCGCCACAGGAAGCTCCAGCCGCGCCAGAACCTCCCCCTCGGCCACAACCGCCAAGCCGCCCTGCACCTCGCGTAGGGCATTGGCGGCAACCATCATATCCTCGGGTGCACGGCCAAAAACGGTCAGGTTATGGCTGTCATGGGACACCGTCGTCGCAAAGGCCCCCCGCCACGTGCCCCAGTTCTCCATAAAAGCCACCCGCACCGGCGCGCCGCGCCCGTAGCGGTTGCACACCGCCATGCGGATCATATCCTCGGGCAGGGTAAGCCGCCCACCCGCCACATCCACCTCGCGGCTGCCCCATTCGGGGAAGCGCGGCTTTGACAGGGTGGCAATCCGCGCCCGCGGCCCCTTGGCCGCCACCTCGAAATCCGCCTCGGCAAAGGGCGCGGTCTGCACCGTGCGCAAAAGGGCAGGGGGCACTGGCGCCTCCTGCGCCAGCTCTATCAACCCGCCGCCTTCCGCCGCCAAGCGCCCGCCGACAAACACATGCGAGGCGGTCACTCTGCGCAGGTCCGAAAGGATCACAAAATCCGCCACCTTCCCGGGCGCAATCAGGCCCAGCTCCGGCCGCCCGATCCGGCTCGCCGCATTCAGGGTCGCCGCGCGATAGGCCCAAAGAGGCTCCATCCCCTCGGCAATCAGCATGGCAATCACATGGTTCACCCCGCCCTTGCCCAGCAGGTCATCGGGAAACACATCATCGGTGCACAGGGTCACGGTCTGCGGCAAATGCCCCAGCTGGATCAGCGCCTCGGCAAACTCCGGTATCAGATGGGCATGGGATCCGCGCAGCTCGATCGTCATCCCCATTTCCAAACGGGCGATCAGATCGGCGGCAGAGGTCAGCTCGTGATCCGTTTGCACCCCCGCCGCGGCATACCCTGCCAGATCGCCCCCGGCGAGGCCGCGCCCATGGCCGCAAACCCGCTTGCCGCTCGCCAAACCCGCCGCAACAATCCCCTGCACGCGCGGATCACCATCCAGCAGCTGGTGCATCGTCATCAATTCCGCCGCGCCGTGAATATCGGGCCGCGCCAGCAGTTCGGCCACTTCCGCAGGGCCGAAATCCCCGCCGCTCTCCTCAAACCGCGGGGCCGAGGGCACGCAGGTCGGCGCGAGGGGCAACAGCCGCAGGGGCAGGCCCCGCGCCGCGGCGCAGCCATAGTCCACCCCCTCCATCCCCGAAACATTGGCCAGCTCATGGGGGTCCCACAGGGCCGTCGTCACCCCGCGTGGCACCACGGCGCGGGCATATTCCGCAGGCGTCACCATGGAGCTTTCCACATGCATATGGGTGTCGATGAACCCCGGCATCACATGGGCCCCATCGGCCTCCACCTCCACCTTGGCCTCGCGAGCGGGGTCCGGCGCATGAACGCTGGCAATCAACGGCCCGACCACCCCGATATCCACCATGCGCTCGCGCCCCGTCACCAGATCAAGCATCCGCCCGCCGCGCAGCAACAGGTCAAAGGGCCGCAATCCCCGCGCCGCCCTCACGGCTTCGGCGCGCAGTTCGGGGTCGGTCAGGGTCGCATCAATGGTCATATTCGGTTTCGCTTTTCGGCAGGGCATTCAGACAGGCAGGCACAGGATCAAAATTCGCGCCGGTCACAAGGCGCGTGCGGCTCTCGGCGCGGGGGGTAAAGGTGGTCTTGCCATAACTGGCATCAATACGGGTCGAGACCGCCATATCGCAGGGCGCAAAGGCAAACCCCTCGGGCTGCACCGCGACAAGCGCCGCCAGCGGATCATAGATCCCCATGGCCTCCCGCCCGCGCTCAAGGGCGATATCCAGATAGCCGCCCAAAAGGTCCCGCGTCAGCCCGTCACATTGGGGCATCATCCCGGCGTCAAAGGTGAAGCGGCGGCAAAAGCTCAGGTCCACCACATCCAAAGGCACCCCAAACCCCGCAACCCGCGCCGCAGCCTCCGGGTCCGCAAGGGCGTTGAACTCGGCCTGCGCCGAATGGTTGCCCGCGCCCGCACTGCCGCCCATCCAGATCACGCGGGTGATCCGCGCGGCGGCCTCGGGGGCGTCCTCGATCAGGCGGGCAATATTCGTCAGCGGCCCGATGGCCAGAATATCGCGCCGCGCCGCGTCCTCGCCTAGCCAGTCCTGCAAGGCGCGGGCAGCCTCCGGCCCGGCCTCCAGCGCCCCGCCATCGGGCAGATACCGCCCGCGGCTGCGCATCCCGCGCGCACCCAAAATCCGCTCCGCCGTCTCCGGCGCGCGCAGCAGGGGGCGCGCCGCCCCGCGAAACAGCGGCGCATCAAACCCATAGGCCCGCCGCGCCCCAAGGGCATTGCGCGTCACCTGCTCCAGCGGCGCATTCCCCGCCACCAGCGATATCCCCGAGGTCCGCGCCCCCAGATGCCGCAGCACCAGCAAGGCCCAAAGATCGTCAAACCCGAAATCCGTATCGACCCAAAAGGCGCTCATGCGGCAAGGGCGCGCGCAGTGGTTTCGGGCAGATCAAAGGCGACGCTCTCGCCAAGGGGCACCTCGGCACTCTCGATCGGGGCATCGGCCTTGATCGGGCCAAGGGGCGTCTCGATCACATACTCCCGGTGCCCACCGGCAAAGCTGCTGGCCGAGACAGTGCCGCGAAACGGCCCTTCGCCCACCACCACACCGCTCGGCCGCCATGCCAGCATGGGTGCCGCGGCGGCAAAGCCCAAAGGCATCTGCCCGTGATCAGAGACAAGATTGCCCCCCTCGGCGCGAAAGATATTCTCGAACCCCATGAACTCCGCCGCAAAGGCCGTCGCAGGCTCGGCATAGAGCTCATGCGGCGTGCCAAGCTGCTCGATCTTGCCGTCCTTCATCAACACAATCCGGTCCGCAAGGGCGAGGGCCTCGGCCTGATCATGGGTCACAAAGACCATTGTTACCCCGGTCTTCTTCTGCACCCGCTGCAACTCCGTGCGCATCTCAAGGCGCAGCCGCGCATCAAGGTTCGACAGCGGCTCATCAAGGAGCAAAACCTTCGGCTCCATCACCAAAGACCGCGCCAGCGCCAAACGCTGCTGCTGCCCGCCCGACATCTCGGCAGGCTTGCGCCCCTCGAAACCGGCAAGGCCCACGGTGGCAATCCCCGCCTCGGTCCGGCTGCGGATCTCCGCCTCCGGCAGCTTTTGCAGCCGCAGCCCGAAGGCCACGTTCTCAAAGGCGCTCAGATGCGGAAACAGGGCATAGGACTGAAACACCAAACCAATGCCGCGCTTGTTCGCGGCCACGCGGGTCACATCCCGCCCGTCAATCGAAATACGGCCCGATGTCGGCGACAACAGCCCCGCAATGGCGCGCATCGTGGTGGTCTTGCCGCAGCCGGAGGGGCCAAGCAGGGCAATCAACTCCCCCTCCACCACATCAAGGTCAAGGGCAGGCACAGCCACCGTATCGCCATAGGACAGGGTCAGGTTGGAAAGGCTAACAAAAGGTTCAGACATAGCGTGAAAATCCTAACAGGCGTTCGGCAACAAAAACGATGGCAAGGGACATGAAGGCGAGCAAAGCAGAAAGCGCCGCAACAGAAGGATCATAGGTGATCTCCATATAGGCCAGCATATCAATCGGCAGGGTCCGCACCCCGGGCCCCGACAGAAACAGCGAGACAGGCACCTGATTAAAGCTGGTCACAAACCCCAGAATAAAGGCGGCCAGAACCCCGCCGCGAATATTGGGCAGAACCACCTTGGTAAAGGCCTGCACACGGCTGCATCCCAGCAAAACCGCCGCCTCCTCCATGTCAGAGCGCAGGTTGTTCAGGCTCGAGGACACCACCCGCACCGCATAGGGCAGCACCAGCGCCGTATGTGCCAGAAACAGCGCCATGGTCACGGTGAAATTCAGCGGGATCACCAGATACCGCAGCAACGCCAGCCCGACGATGATCCCCGGCACGATGATGGGCGAGGCCACAATCGTGCGGATCGTCTCGGCGCCGGGCAGGTCATACCGGTTCAGGGCATAGGCCGCCGGAACCCCGAGCAACAGCGCCGCCAAGGTGCCGAAGACAGCCAGCCCCATAGACAGGACAAAACTCTGCCGGAAACTCTCGATGGTAAAGACCTTGAGATACCAGCGCAGCGACAATCCGTCGGGCGGAAAGGCAAGCGCCTCTCCGGCCGAGGCACCGGCAAAAATGATGATGATAAAGGGACCAATAAGGAACGTCAGGGTGGCGCCGATGATGGCCCATGCGGTCAGGTTTTTCATATCTCTACTTTCGGGGCTCTACTTTCGGGCCGTCGCGATACGCTTCAGCAGCAGGTTCGCGGCAAAAGACATCACAATCAGGATCATGGCGATCACACTGGCCGAGACAAAATCATTGGCCACGTTCACCCGTTGATAGAGCAGGGTTTCCAGCATCAAGACCTTCGATCCCCCAAGGATCGCGGGCGTGATATAGGCGGTCAGCGCACCGGTGAACACAAGCGTGCCGCCGACGACTAGCCCCTCCTTGGTCAAAGGCAGGATCACTTTGAAAAACACCTGAAACCAGCTCGCCCCCAACACCCGCGCCGCAGGGATCACATCGCGCGGGATATTCTCCATCGCGGAAAGCAGCGAGATAATCATCAAGGGCATGAACAGCTGCAACAGCCCAAGGAACACGGCGGTCTCGGTAAACAGCAACCGGATCGGCGTCTCCGACAGTCCCAGCCCGATAATCGCGTCATTCACGATCCCCGTGCGCCCCAAAATCACGATCCAAGCATAGGTCCGCGCCACGGGCGAAATCATCAGCGGCAGGATGATCAAACCAAACACCCGCCCCCGCGCCACAGGCGACAGGTTCGAGATGCTGAAAGCCGCCGCATAGCCGATCACAGCCGCCGTGCCCGCCACCAACACGCCCAGCTTGAGCGTGCGCAGGAACACCGTCTGGTTCAAAGGCTTGGCAAAGAAATCGACATAGCCCTGAAGGGTCCAGCCCGTGTCGGACTGAAAGGCCTCGGACAGCAGGATGCCAACAGGCACGATAAACAAAAGAAGGGCGAAAATGGCGGCGGGCAAAGCCAGAGCCAGACCTTCGCGGGTGCTAGAGAACATCTGCGGGTTCCATTCCAGAACTAAAGGGGATGGGGCGGCCCGAAAGCCGCCCCAAAGGGGTTAGCGGATGACTTCGTTATTCCACTGCTCAACCCATGCTTCGCGGTTGTCGATGATCTCGGCAGGCGGCAAGATGTTCAGCGAATTGATGAGCTCCGCGCCATAGGTCAGGTTGTCGGCAACCTCCTCGCTCACAACCACCTCCGCATTGGCGGGGCTGTCGATCAGAGCCTCGGCAATGCGCGTCTGCACCTCGGTCGACAGCCAGAAATCCATGAACTGATAGGCCAGCTCTTCGTTGCCATTGCCCTTGGTCATGATCATCACGTTCATACCGCCCGCTTGCCCCTCGGCAGGCTCGGCCCAAGCAAAGGGCAGGGGAGAGCTCTTGAACCGGCTCCATGCAAAGCGTCCCACAGGGGCGGCAATCACCTCCTCTTGGTTCATCAACTGCGCTAGCTCGGAAGAGCGCGAATAGAAGGTCACGATATCATCGGCATGGGCGCCAATATCGGAAATCACAGCCTTGTAATCGGCGCTTTCCTCACCCGCAGCCTTGCCCAGCATCATCAGGGTCAAAGGCCCCTGCGTGCCGATGATATTCGGAAGCGAAACATTCCCCGCCAGCTTCTCGTCCAACAGATCGGCCCAGCTGTCGATCTCCACAAGGTCGGTGCGATAGACGATGGAACTGGCGTAAAAAGTGTAGCCCACCGCCATATGCCCACCGAGCGGATCCTTGGCCGCCTCATAGAGCTTGGCATGGTTCGGGATCGATGCCACATCCAGCGGCGCCAGCAGGTCCTTGCGCGCAAGAGCCAAGGCATCATGCGAGGAAATCACCGCCATATCGATCACCGGATCATTGGCATTGGCCTCGATCTTCGACATGCGCTCCACGCTATTGCCGGTCTCGATCACCAATTCGCAGTCACAGATCGCCTCGAAGGGATCATACAGCGCCTCCTTGTAGGCGTCCTGCGCAAAGCTATAGGTCGAAATCGTCAGGGTCTTGTCCTGCGCAAGGGCAGGGGCCGCCAGCAGGCAGCACAGGGCAGAAAATGTGAGTGTTTTGGTCATTTGATCGTCTCCAGGTTGGTCGGTCTTCGTAGGGTCGAGGTGGAATATCGGGTCACAAGGCGCATCGGCACCGTCGCGGGGGCGGGCAGGTCCGGCTGCCCCTGAATGGCGCGCATCAGCCGGTCGATGGCCAGATCGGCAATCTGCCCGACATCCTGCGCCACGGTGGTCAGCATCGGGTGCATGGCGGTGGCAAAGGGCAGGTCGTCAAAGCCTGTCAGGCTGACATCTTCGGGCACGCTGATCCCGCAGCGCGTCAGATGCGATTGCACCCGCAGCGCCAAGAGGTCAGAGGTCGTCGTGATTGCCGTCGCGCCCGCCGCAATCGCGGGGGCCAGCGCCTCGATGCCCTCCTTGCCCCAGAGTTCCTGCACATCTGTGGCAGAGGCCAGCCCCGCCCGCATGCCCGCAACACGGTCCCTTTGCACCTCGGACACAGGGTCATCGCCAAGGATCACAACCCGGTGGTGGCGCAGAGAGGTGATCAATTCCCCGATTAACCGCCCGCCGCCCGCATGATCGGCGCAGACAGAGTTATCAGGGTCAGAGGCCGTATTGATAATCACCGTCGGCACAGACTGCGGCCCCGGCGCGGTGCCCTTTTGCGGCACAATCACAACCCCGTCGACACCCCGATCCAGCAGCCGGTTGATCGCCTGTGTCTGCTCCTTCGGATTGCCGCGCGAGTCCGCAATCAAAATCCCCATCTGGCGATCATCGGCCACGGTCGACAGATGCTGCGCGATGCGCGGAAACAGCGGGTTTGTCAGGTCAGGCATGACAAGCCCAAGGATGCCGGACTGCCCACTGCGCAGCGCCCGCCCCGCAAGGCTGGGCCGATAGCCAAGCTCACTGGCCCGCGCCTTGACCCGCTCCACCATCTGCGCCGAAACCCGCCCCTTACCGGTCAGCGCATTGGACACGGTGGCGACAGAAACGCCCAGATCGCTCGCAATTTGTTTGATATTCGCCATAGGCTCTCCAGTTGGTAAAACGTTTAATCAACTGGAGACCCCATGCAATCCGATTCCCGCATCAGGCCGCCCTAAAAACCGCCTTCGCCCAAAAATAATGCGCTTACCCGCGCCAAAACCCGTTGAAATGCCCGTTTTCCACGCAAAGCAGCCGCACAAACCCGCAGGTCAGCGCAGCAAACTCAATGCAAAAGGAAGGATAACGCCCAATCCAATGGGCAAGGCGACCACAATCAACCCAACCCAAAGGCCAGAGCAATCGCAGATGTCAGTAGAAGAGCGCCGCAGCCAATCCCAGCGCCCCTAGGCCGTCACACAAACCAGAGCGCCGAAACCGCAAGGCTGGCCCCAAGGATCAACAGCAATAGCATCCCGCGCCGTTTACGGGCGGCTTGAAATCGGTCTTTGGTAATAGAATTCGGGGTCTCCATAATGGGCATATAGGTCATATCGCGCACCTTAAAATAGGTATTTTTGGAAACAATTTGTTCCTTCTGCCCCCATACTGCGCTGTAAACCTTAATAAACCGCAAACATTCTGTGGTTAACCTTACCCCGGAATGTCAAACCCCGTCGCGGCAAGCTCGAACCCCTCAAACCGGAACCCCGGGCTGACGGTGCAACCCACCAGTGCCCAGCCATCCCCGGCCTGCGCCGCCTGCCAGTGATGCTTTGGCACGATCAACTGCGGGCTCTGCCCCGTGCCAATATCCGGCCCGAGCAAATGCGAGACAGCAGGCCCCTCGGCCTTGTCCGCGATCCGCAATGTCAGGGGCGTTCCGGCATAGAAATGCCAAATCTCCACCGCATCTACACGGTGCCAATGGCTGGCCTCGCCCGCGCGCAGCAGGAAATAGATACAGGTGCCCGAAGGCCGCCCATCCCCGTCATCCACCCAAGTCTGACGGTAATGCCCGCCCTCCGGATGGGGGGCGAGCTGTAGCTTTTCAATCAGCGCCTCGGCGCTCAACATCACGCTTAACCGCGCAGGATGGACTTGCCAGCGAAGACAGCACTGCTTTCCAGCGCCTCTTCGATGCGGATCAGCTGGTTGTATTTCGCCAACCGGTCAGAGCGCGCAAGCGAGCCTGTCTTGATCTGCCCACAGTTGGTGGCCACGGCCAAATCCGCAATCGTCGCATCCTCGGTCTCGCCCGAACGGTGCGACATCACGCAGGTCATGCCATTGCGATGCGCAAGGTCCACGGCGGCGAGGGTTTCGGTCAATGTCCCGATCTGGTTCACCTTTACCAAAAGCGAATTGCCCGCCTTCTTGTCGATACCGGTCTGCAGACGCTCGGGGTTGGTCACGAACAGATCGTCGCCCACAAGCTGGATTTTCCCGCCAAGAGCCTCGGTCAGAGCGATCCAGCCCTCCCAGTCATCCTCGGACATGCCATCCTCGATGGAGATGATCGGATAATCCTCAACCAAAGCGGCCAGATAGGCGACGTTCTCTTCCGATGTCAGGCTCTTGCCCTCACCGGCGTAAACATACTTGCCGTCCTTGTAATATTCCGTCGCCGCACAATCCAATGCCAGCGCCACGTCCTCACCCGGCTTATAGCCCGCCTTCTCGACAGATTTCAAAATGAAATCAAGCGCTTCGCGGGTGGAGTTGATCATCGGCGCAAAGCCGCCCTCATCCCCGATCCCGGTGGAGAGGCCAGCAGCAGAAAGCTCGCCCTTGAGCGTATGGAAAATCTCCGACCCCATGCGCACCGCATCGGCGATGGAGGTCGCAGAGACTGGCATCACCATGAATTCCTGAATGTCGATCGGGTTATCCGCATGCTCACCGCCGTTGATGATATTCATCATCGGCACCGGCAGAACACGGGCCGAGGTGCCACCGACATAGCGATACAAAGGCTGCTCGGTATATTCCGCCGCCGCCTTGGCCACGGCCAAAGACACACCCAAAATCGCATTCGCCCCAAGGCGCGCCTTGTTCGGCGTGCCGTCCAGCTCGATCATCGCCTCGTCCACGGCAACCTGCTCTGTCGCGTCAAAGCCAAGCAGCGCCTCGGCGATCTCGCCGTTGACGGCGGCCACGGCCTCCAGCACGCCCTTGCCCTTATAGCGGGCCTTGTCGCCATCGCGGCGCTCCACGGCCTCATAGGCCCCGGTCGATGCGCCAGAGGGCACAGCGGCGCGGCCCATGGTGCCATCCTCAAGGGTGACATCAACCTCGACCGTCGGGTTGCCCCGGCTGTCAAGGATTTCGCGGGCATGAATGTCGATAATCAGGCTCATGTAATCGTCCTTTTAGGAAAGGTTAGGAATCGTTGTCTCTATAGCAGGGGGGGCAGGGCGGCGAAACTAGGCTTTGCCATGGCCCCGCCGCATCCGCGCCTGCGCCCGGTTCTCGCGCCACAGGGCATAAAGGCCAGAGGCCACAATGATCCCCGCCCCCAAAAGGGTCAGGGCATCGGGCCGCTCGGCAAAGGCAAAGAAACCGATCACCAGCGCAAACACCAAACGGGTGTAACGATAGGGGATCACCGCCGAAACATCCCCGATCCGCGTCGCCATGGTGATGGTCAGATAGGCCAGAACCGCCGTCACAATACAGGCCGCAAGATATCCCGCCTCCGCAAGGCTCGGCACCGAAAACCCGCCCCCGAAAGCCAGCAGGATCAAACCCCCCGGAATGACAGAGGCAAAGCCATAAAGGGTCAAAAGCTCGGTCGGAATAGTCTGCGGCACCCGCCGCGTGATGACATCGCGCGCCGACAGGCACAGGGTCGCCAGAACCGCCAGCAGCCCGCCCAAACCAAAGGCCTCGCCAGAGGGGCGCAGGATCAACAGCATCCCCAGCATCCCGATAAACACCGCCGCCCAGCGCCGCGGCCCGACCTTCTCCTTCAGCACCAGCGCCGCGCCCAGCGTCACAAACAGCGGCGCCGTCATGGCAATGGCCGAAACCGTCGACAGCGGCGCAATGGCAAGGGCGGTGGGATAGGTCATGGTCCCGCACATCTCCACGAGGGAGCGCATCTGCACATCGCGCGAGCGCAGCGCAGGGTGAAACACCCTCAGCCCCCGCGCCCTTGCCCGAAGCCAGAACACAATCGTCCCCCCAACCCCAAGGGTCAGCAAAACCTGCGCAACAGAAATCGTCACCGACAGATGCTTGATCATCGCATCCTGCACCGCAAAGAACAGCATCGCCGCCACCATATAGCCCGCCGCGCGGGTGACAGTGCCTTCGTCGCCCGCAGCAGAGCTGTGATCAGTCATCGGCTTTACGACGCGTTCCATAGAGCTCAAGCCGGTGATCCTTGAGGTCATAGCCCAGCTTGGCGGCGATCCGCTCCTGCAGGGCCTCGATCTCGGGATCAACGAATTCAATCACCTCGCCGGTCTGCATATCGATCAGATGGTCGTGGTGGTCGCGCTCGGCGTCCTCATAGCGCGCCCGCCCGTCGCCAAACTCCAGCTTCTCCAACAATCCCGCCTCCTCGAACAGCTTTACGGTGCGATAGACCGTGGCAATGCTGATCCGGTTGTCCAGCGCCGTGGCGCGGGCATGGAGCTGCTCGACATCGGGATGGTCCTTGGCGGTTTCCAATACATGGGCAATGGTCCGGCGCTGATCGGTCATGCGCAGGCCCTTTGCTATGGATCGCTGGGTCAAGGTTTCGCTCATGGGGATGTCCTAGCCGATGGGCCCAAAGGGGGCCAGCCCAGAAAACCGCCCGCCCCTAAAAACCGCCTTCAAAATCCTCTCCCGGCCTCACCGCTGAAACAACAGCCGCAGGCCGAGAAGCCCAAGCACCCCCGCAGCCACACGGTCAATATAGACCTTCGCCCGCATATACCGTTGGCTCACCGCCGCATGGCTCATGCCAAAGGCAAGGCCGGTGTAAAACAGCACCTCGATCGCCAGATGGTTCGCCACCACAAACAGGTTCTCGCCAAGGCTCATCCCCGAGGGGAAAATCACCACCAGAACCGCCGCCGCAAACAGAACCGACTTGGGGTTCAGCGCATTGATCATCACCCCCTGACGAAAGGCATGGGACGCAGGCGTCATCTGCGCCTCTACCTTGGCGCGCGCATGCACCCACATCTGATAGGCGATATAGATCAGGTAAAGCGCCCCCACGGCCTTCACCCCGCCGTAAGCCCATGGAAACACGGCAAAGATCGTCTCCAGCCCCAAAAGCGCCGCAAGCGTCCAAAGCGCCGCCACCAGCCCAAGGCCCAAGCCCACGGCAATCCCGGCCCGCCGCCCCGAACTCAAGGTCGTCTTGATCGCCACCAAAAGGGCAGGGCCCGGGCTGGCGATGGCCGCCCCAAGGGCGATGTTGAAGGCAATCACATGGGACAGGTCCATCTCAAATCCTCTCGAACAGGGCCAATATATCGGGCCAGCCAATCACAAACACAGCCGCCCCTCCATCACCAAAACAGCCGCGCCGCTGATCGTCACGCCGCCGCGCTCCATTTTCACCCCGATGCGAGAGGGGCGGCCCATATCGTCGCCCTGATGCACCACGCCCTCAAACACCCGCCCTTCGGAGGCCAAAAGCGCAGCCAAAGCCGCCACGGCAGAGCCCGTCGCCGGATCCTCGGGGATGTTGTCCAAAGGCGCAAACATCCGTGCATGGATCACACCCCCCTCGCGCACATAAGCAAACTGCGCAAAGTCCAGCCCCGCCGGATGCATCGCCGCCCCGGCGCGAAAGGCCTCCACATCGGGCTGGCAGCCGCCGAGCGCCGCGCGGCTCTTCAATTCCGTCAGGGTAAAGGCAAGCCCAAGGCTCGCCATCACCGGCGCCCCCGCCAGATCGCTCTCGTCCACCCCAAGGGCCCGCGCCACAAGGGCAGGGGGCGGATGGCCCAGAACCTCCAGCTCCGCCTTGGTGGTAAACCGCGCCTCGCTCTTGCTGGCCACGGCCCGGATCGGCCCCACGCCCAGCTCCAGCACCATCTGCGGCCCATGCCCCGCCTGCGCCAAGGCCACAGCCGTGCCGATGGTGGGATGCCCGGCAAAGGGCACCTCCATCGTCGGGGTAAAGATCCGCACCCGCGCCGTATTCTGCGCCTGCTCCGGCGGATAGAGGAACACGGTCTCGGAGTAGTTGAACTCCCGCGCAATCTTCTGCAATGCGCTCTCGGGCAGGGCGCTCGCATCTGTAATCACAGCCAATGGATTGCCGCCAAAGGCGCGCTCCGTAAACACATCAAACGTCTGAAACTGCGTCATCCAATCCCCCCAATACGCCGCCTAAATCAACGGCCCCAGCCAAGGCACCTGCAGGGCCGCATCGCGCAGGGCCTCTGCCTCACTGGTATAAACCCTATCGCCGAAATAGCTGATCGTATACCAGCCGCGCCCATCCTCCGGATCGCGGCGAAACTGGTCAAACCCGAAGGTCCCGTCGCCGCGCCGGAATATATCCACACAGACCGCCTCTCCGGGCAGGTTGATAGAGCGCAAAACCTGATGCGGATGCGCCAAACCCTACCGCTGCCTCCGCGCCATAAAGGCAAGGCGCTCGAACAGATGCACATCCTGCTCGTTCTTCAAAAGCGCCCCGTGCAGTTTTGGCAAAGCATTGGCCCCGCCCGCCTTCAGGTCCTCGGCGCTCATATCCTCGGCCAAAAGCAGCTTCAGCCAGTCCAACACCTCCGATGTCGAGGGCTTCTTCTTCAATCCCGCCTGCTCGCGCAGCTCATAGAACTGGGTCAAGGCGGTGGTCAGCAAGGCATCCTTGATCCCCGGATGATGCACCTCGACAATCTTGCGCATGGTCTCCATGTCCGGAAACTGGATGTAGTGGAAGAAACACCGGCGCAAAAACGCATCGGGCAATTCCTTCTCGTTGTTCGAGGTGATGATCACAATCGGGCGCACCTCGGCGCGAATGGTCTCTCCGGTCTCGTAGACATGGAACTCCATCCGGTCGAGTTCCTGCAACAGGTCATTGGGGAACTCGATATCGGCCTTGTCGATCTCGTCGATCAGCAAAACCACCTTCTCCCCGGCGGTAAAGGCCTCCCACAGCTTGCCGCGGCGGATGTAGTTGCCCACATCATGCACCTTCTCCTCGCCCAGCTGGCTGTCGCGCAACCGGCTCACGGCGTCATATTCATACAATCCCTGCTGCGCCCGCGTGGTCGATTTCACATGCCATTCAATCATCGGCAGGTCCAGTCCCGCGGCCACCTGCCGCGCCAGCTCGGTCTTGCCCGTGCCCGGCTCCCCCTTCACCAAGAGAGGGCGCTCCAGCGTCACCGCCGCATTGACCGCAATCGTCAGGTCTTCGGGCGCGATATACGCCTGCGTTCCAAGAAATTTCATTGCCCTGCCTTCTGTTAGCGCTAAACCGTGTAGTAGGTTCAATTCGTAGTTAGCCCCGCAGATCACCTAGTGACAAGGGGGCGCAGTTGCCTTAAACGGCACTCAAGAGCGTTAAGGGTTCGTTCTTTTTTGACGGACCAGACCTCGGGCACGCAGCAATTCAGGCGGACCAAACAGATGACCAAGGGGTTGGATATGAAGCAGGAAAATTTCATCGACGATGATTATCGTCCGGCAGAGGACGAGCCCTTCATGAATGAGCGGCAGACAGAATACTTCCGCCGCAAACTTTATAACTGGCGCGAGGATCTCCTCGACGAAAGCCGGGATACAATCGAGGGGCTGCAGGACCAAACCCGCAACATCCCCGATGTCTCCGACCGCGCAAGCGAGGAAACAGATCGCGCGCTGGAACTGCGCACACGCGACCGTCAGCGCAAGCTCGTCGCCAAGATCGACGCCGCCCTGCGCCGCATCGACGAGGGCGAATACGGCTACTGCGAGGAAACCGGCGAGCCGATCTCCCTCAAACGCCTCGACGCGCGCCCCATCGCCACCCTGAGCCTTGAGGCACAGGAGCGCCACGAGCGCCGCGAAAAAGTCCACCGCGACGACTGATCGCAAGGTAAATCTTTCAAACGGGCGTCCCAACGGGGCGCCTGTTTGCTTTTGCGCCAACAAAGGCCCCGCCGAATGAAACGCGCCCTCGCATCCCTCGCGGCCCTGATCTGCATCGCCCAAGCGGCCAGCGCCGATGGGCTGCGCGATCAGGTGGTGGCCCTCAAACCCGGCCAATGGCTCAACACCCAAACCGTCTTTATGGCAGGCCGCGAAATTCCGCAGGCGGGCCACGAAAGGCGCGAATGTCTGCCGCAGGCAGAAAGCGCCCTGACCGTCGGCCAATACGTTGACAAATTCTTGGCTTCGATGCGGCCCGCTCTGGCCTGTTCCATCAACCGCCTGACGGGGACCAGCGGCAAAGTCGCCGCCTCCGTCACCTGCAAGGGCGATCAGGGCGGCACCGACATGACCCTGACCTACCGATACCAACGCGAAAGGGTGGAGGTTCTGGGCGAGGGGTGGAGCAGCTACGCTGGCACCAAGGTGCCCTTCAAAATCACCGCCCAATCCCGCTACCTCGGCGATTGCCCTTGATCCACGCCCGTGGGCGGGGTCACTCGGCCGATGCGTTCATCAGCTCCGCAATGCTCTCCTCTGGCTGCCCCATCAGGGCAAGCGCCTGCGCCTCGGTATCCTGCACCAGCGGCACAACCGTTTCCAACTTCTTCCATGAGCGGACAAACATCGCACTGCACTCGCGGCTGATCTCCGTCGGCGCGATATAGACCACGATGGATTGCAAACCAGAGGCCGCAAGCCGCTTTGCCTTGCCCGCCTGCATCTGCATAAACCGCACCGGATCATTCTCGAACCCGCTCACCCCGGCCATATCCACCAGCTGTTTTTGCCCGGCCACATAGTCGGGATGCGAAATATAGGCCCGGGTCGCCTCCAGAATATCGTCAATCGCGACAAAGCCAAAGAACCGAACCACGACAAGGCCCCGCCGCGGAAAAATCGTAAACTCTACAGGCATTCTTTAGGCATCTTCACTTCGACCGGATCCGAGGGGGGCGGAGCAGAATTCCGCCGACCGGTAAAGTAATGGCACGAAGTGGCGCACATAGGAACCGTTTCAAACACTTGCGCGCAATCACAGCCCGGCAATCAACCCCTGCTGCGCCTCGCTCCACTGGCGCGGCGACTGGCCATAGCTGCGCTTGAACTCGCGGCTGAACTGCGAGGCACTGACATAGCCCACCTCCATCGCCGCCTCGCTCACGCTCATCCCGCCCGCAATGCTCATCGCCGCCCGGTTCAGGCGCATAGCCTTCACAAACTGGATCGGCGACATTCGCGTCGCCTGCTTGAACCGCCGGTGAAACACCGCCCGGCTCAGGCCCGCCCGCCGCGCCAGATCCTCAACCGAAACCTGCGCCTCCACCTGCGACGAAAGATGCGCAATCGAGCGCGCAATCCCATTGCCCGCCCCAAAGGCCTGCCGCGCAAAGCCCCCGGCCTCACCCTTCAGGATCGCATAATACACCTCGCGCAGGCGCAGTGGCCCCAGAACCGCCCGATCGGCCTCGTCGTCCAGAACCTGCAACAGCCGCAGCAAAGCCGTGCCAAACCCCGCATCCCAGCGCGCCAGCCGGATCGCCTGCACCGCGCCGCCCTGCGCCGCAGGCAGCGCCCCGCCCGCGCTCTCCATCTCCACCGCAAGGGCGCTCATCTCGCGCGGATCAAGGTCGATATACACCCCGAACAACGGGTCCTCGGGTGAGGCCGCAGGCGTGCCCGCCGTCACCGGCATCGACATCGGACAGCACATATAGCGCTCCGCATCATAGACATAACGCGCCCCGTCCAGCACCGCCTCCTTCGAGCCGCTGGTGATCGCAATCACGCTCGGCTCGTATACCGCGGGCACACAGGGCAGGGCGCAGGTCGCCCGGAACAGCTTCACCCCCGCGATCCCGCTTTCCACCAAACCGTCCCGCGTCATCCGGCGCTCGATAATCTCTTTGATCTGATCCTGTATCATGGGGCGCAACCTGCACCCTGTTTTGCCTCAAAACAAGCTGGTCGATACAATCGGGCAAGTATTCGCGAGGATATCGCCTGTTTTGGCGCGCATCGGGCGGCTATCTGCATATCAGAACAAAACACCCGCCGCGCCCACCGGCGCGCGAACACAAGGATACACCCCATGCCAGACACAACCTTCGGACCAAAGGGCTGGACGCCCGAACGCCTCGGCAATCTCGCGGGCAAAACCTATGCCATCACCGGCGCCAATGCGGGCGCGGGCTATCAGGCCGCGCGCATCCTGCTGGGCAAGGGCGCATCGGTGGTCATGCTCAACCGCTCCGCCGAGAAATCCCGCGCCGCCATCGCCAGCCTGAAACAGGACCTCGGCGCCCATGTGGATGTGGGCTTCATCCGCATGGACCTTGCCGATCTCTCCAGCGTCCGCACCGCCGCCGAGGAGGCCCTCAAAACCCTGCCGCGCATCGACGCCCTGATCAACAACGCCGCCATCGCGCAGGTGCCCAGCCGCAAACTCACCCCCGACGGCTTTGAAAGCCAACTGGGCACCAACCACTACGGGCATTTCCTGCTCAACAGCCTGCTGTTCGACCGCATCGCCCAAAGCCATGGCCGCATCGTCGTCGTCGCCAGCCTTGGCTACAACATGGGCCTGAAAACCATCAACTTCGAGGATATGAACTGGAACAAGGGCTACGGCGCCAATACCGCTTATTCCCAATCCAAACTGGCCCAGATGATGTTCGCCTACGAACTCCAAGACCGCCTCGCCGCCGCGGGCCGCAGCGATGTGCAGGTTTTCGTCTGCCACCCCGGCTCCTCGGCCACCTCGCTGATCTCCACCAGCGGCAGCCGCCTGATGCGCGCGATCTGGTGGCTGATGACGAAAACCCCCATGGTCCAAACCGCCGAACAAGGCTCCTACCCAGAGGTCATGTGCGCCACGGAACAGGCCCTGACAGAGCAACGCGCCCTCTACGGCCCGACCGGCCGGATGGAGGCCATCGGCCCCGTTGGCCGTGGCACCCTGAACCCCCACGCCCATGACAAACAGGTCATGCAAACCCTCTGGCAACGCTCAGAGGAGGCCACCGGCGCGACCTGGCCCCTGTAAAAAACCTTGCAAAACAAAACGGGGCGGCCCCATGAAGGCCGCCCCGCAAAGCACTGAATTATAGCCTAAATTCAGGAATCCAAAGGCACCACATCGCTCACGTCCTCGGGCGATGTCACCTTCATCTTATGCAGTATCCCGCCTGCATAGGCCCCGATCAGCGGCGCGGCGATAAACAGCCACAGCTGCGCCAAAGCCGTCCCGCCCGCAAACAATGCCGGCCCGATCGACCGCGCAGGGTTCACAGAGGTCCCCGTCACCGTGATCCCCACAAGGTGGATCATCGTCAGGGTCAGGCCAATCACCAAACCGGCCAGCAACAGATTGCCGGTCTTCTCCTCGGTCACCCCAAGGATCACCACAACAAAAACCATGGTCGCGATCACCTCGAACAGGAAGGCGCCAATAAAGGTGAACTCCCCGCCATAGCCCGCGCCATAGCCGTTCTGCCCAAGGCCATTGGCCGAAATGTCAAACCCGCCGCCGCTGCTCTTGGCGATCACCATGACGGAAAAGGCCGCCAGAACCGCGCCAATCGTCTGCGCCACGGAATAGCGGACAAAGGTCTGCCGGTCGATCCGCCCCGCCACCATAGCGCCGAGCGAGACCGCAGGGTTCAGATGCGCCCCCGAAACCTGCCCGATGGAATAGGCCATGGCCACAACCGAGATCCCGAAAGCAAGGCTGATCCCCGTGATCGAAATGGAATCCGCCGCCCCGATCCCGCCGCCCGCAAGCACCGCCGATCCAACGCCGAAAAACACCAGCACAAAGGTGCCAAAAGCTTCTGCAATTTCTTTTTTCATAGTCACTCTCCCACTTGTTACGCCTCCGGTATGGCCCAAAGGCGCGGCGCAATAAGGGGGAAAAATATCGCGAAATCCTCTGCCCCCCGCATCACAGGGGCCAAAGCCAAGGGGAAGGAACCCCAACAGGGCAGGGCGCAGCCCTGCATCCGCCGTCAAGAACAGGCCAAAGCCCGCGCCATAAAGGCCGAGGCCACAACCCCGTCAATCAAAGGTACCCGCGCCCGCGCCGCAAGCCCGGCCCGCAACCCCGACATGCCCGCACAGCCCAGCACAACCGCCCCCGCGCCGCGGGTCTCGGCCTCGGCAATACAGCCCGCCAGCCGCGCCTCAACAACCCGCCCGCCGCGCTCCACCTCCAGCACCGGCAGGCCAGAGGCCAGCACCCCTGTGCAGGCCCGCCCATGACCATAGGCCTGGGCATTCGCCGCAATCACCGGCACGGAAACCTCCAAGGTGGTCACAATCGCAAAGTGCCCGCTACGCAGCGCGGCAAGGGACATGGCCGCCTGACCGATCCCGATCACAGGGCAATGGGCGGCGCCCCGCAGGGCCTCCAGCCCCGTATCGTCAAAACAGCCGATGACAATGGCATCCACCGCCGAGGCCCGCGCCTCCGGCAACAGAGCCAGCAGCCCCTCCACCGCCACCGCGCCATCTTCCGGCCCCTGAATGGCGGGCGGCCCATCCGCATTGGTCCAGCCCAAAACCTCCGCATCCCCAAAGGCCTCCCGCGCAACGCAGGTCATGCTTTCGGTCATCGCCTCGGTCGAATTGGGGTTCAGGTAGAGCAGGCGCATCACCCCACCTTGGCCCGCGCATAATCGGCCCAGTCCTGCAAAATCTGCACCGCTTCCCCGTCCAGATGCTGCTCCGCCGGCATCAAACGCGCCTCCACCGCATGGCCGCATTCGTGGGTCAGCCGCTCCACATCCACCGGAAACCGCGCCGCCTCCGGCAGGTCCGCAATCGCGCCCCCCGCCTGCGCCATATCGGCGGCATAATACAGGGTCGTAATCCCCGCGATATTCATCGCCGCCACACAAAGCGCACAGGGCTCGCAACTGGAATACAATGCGCAGCCCCGCAGATCGACCGTGCCCAGATTGCGGCAGGCATCGCGGATCGCCTCGGTCTCCCCATGCGATGTCGGATCATGGTTCATCACCGACCGGTTGATCCCCTCGCCAACAATCTTGCCCTCTTTCACAATCACCGCACCAAAAGGCTCGGTCCCCGGGGTGGTGATCGCCTCGGCAGAGATCGCAATGGCGCGGCGCAGGAAGGTTTCGTTATACATCGGCGGGTCCTTTCTCTGCCGCGAAACAGGCGACGCGGCGGTTGTGAACATCGGGGCTGCGCTGCGGCCGCTCGGCCTTGCAGCGGTCAAAAGCCAAGGGGCAACGGGGATGGAAACTGCACCCCGAAGGTGGCGAGACAGGCGAGGGGACCTCGCCCCCCATCGGGCTGCGATCACGCTGCGGCGCCTCGATATCGGGGATCGTATCGAGCAGCAGCCGCGTATAGGGATGCAGCGGATTGGCAAAGAGGTCCCGCGTCGGCTGGATCTCGACGATCCGCCCCAGATACATCACCGCAATCACATCGGCCATATGGCGCACCACGCTCAGGTCATGGCTGATGAACAGATAGGTCAGGCCCATCTCCTTTTGCAGCCGCTTCATCAGGTTTAAAACCTGCGCCTGCACCGACACATCAAGGGCCGAGGTCGGCTCGTCGCAGACCAGAAACTCCGGCTCCCCGGCCAAAGCGCGGGCAATGGAAATCCGCTGCCGCTGGCCGCCGGAAAACTCATGGGGAAACTTGCGCCCATCGGCGGGCGCAAGGCCCACCGTGCGCAGCAACTCATCCACCCGCGCCGAAACCTCCGCCTCGGGCGTGTCGGGCTTGAGCGTGCGCAGCGGCTCGGCAATGATCCGGCCCACGCGCCAGCGCGGGTTCAGGCTGGCAAAAGGGTCCTGAAAGATCATCTGCAACCGGTCGCGATCACCGTGGAACTTGATATTGCCCCCCGATGGCGCATGCAGGCCGGTCACCAGCTTGGCAATGGTGCTCTTGCCGCAACCGGACTCGCCCACAAGGGCAAGGGTCTGCCCCCGCTGGATCACGAAATCGACCCCATCCACCGCCCGCAGGGTCTTGCGCGGCTTGCCCTCGATCAACCGGTTCAACCATGGGGCAGAGACATCAAACCGCCGCTCCAGAGCGTCAACTTCGAGGATGGCATTGGAACGCAGGCTCATGCGATTTCTCCTTGTGTCAACGGGGCGGTATCCACGCTGCCGGTCTGGGCCAGCCAACAGGCCGCACCTGTGGTTTCCTCGCGCGCGATCCTCGGCACATCGGCGCGGCACCGCGGCCCCGCATGGGCGCAGCGCGGGTTAAAGGCACAGCCCGCCGGAATGGCATTGAGCCGCGGCATAGAGCCGGGGATCATCTGCAACTCCTCCACATCCTTGCGCAGCGAGGGGATCGAACCCATCAGGCCCGTGGTATAGGGATGGCGCGGCCGCCGCACGAGGTCATCGACACTGCCGATCTCGGCCAGCCGCCCGGCATACATCACCGCCACCCGGTCGGCTGTCTCCGCAATCACCCCCATGTCATGGGTCACCAGCATCACCGCCGTGCCCCGCTCGCGGCACAGCCGCTTCAGCAGGGCGGTGATCTGCGCCTGTATCGACACATCAAGGGCGGTGGTCGGCTCATCGGCCACAATCAACTCCGGCTCGGCACAAAGGGCCAAGGCAATCACGATCCGCTGCCGCATCCCGCCAGAGAACTGGTGCGGATAGCTGTCAATCCGCTCCTCCACCGCCGGAATGCCGACCTCGCGCATCAGGTCCTTGGCCCGCTCCCGCGCCGCGGCCTTATCAAGGTCCGTATGCAGGCGGATCGTCTCCACCAGCTGATCCCCGACCCGAAACAACGGGTTGAGGGAGGTCAAAGGATCCTGAAAAATCGCCCCGATCCGCCGCCCGCGCACCGCCTGCATGGCGCGGTCATCCAGATCATCAATCCGGTCGCCCGACAGGTGAATGGTCCCCGCCGCAATCCGCCCGGGCGGCTCCAACAACCCAAGGATCGACATGCCGGTCATGGATTTTCCCGCCCCGGATTCCCCCACCATGCCAAGGATCTCCCCCCGCCGGATTTGCAGGGAAATATCATCAACGGCGGTCAACACGCCCTTTCGGGTGGGAAATTCGACACGCAGGTTCTGCACATCAAGCACAATATCACTCATGGCGCGGCCCTCTCATAGCTGGGGGTGAAAATCTCGGACACCGGCGGATGGCCCGCGGTGCGGTTCGGATACTGGGCGATCAGCCCGTCAAATTGCTTTTGGGCGCGGATGGCATCGGCGGCTTCGTCAACGCCCGGGATCACCCCGTCCGTCATCACCCGCCGCCCGTCGATCCAGACATCGCGGGTGTCACGGCCAGAGCATCCTGTCATCAGCGTCTGCACCGGATCGGGCGTCTGCAGGCTCCCGCGCAGATCAATCACCGCGATATCGGCCTTGGCCCCGGGGGCCAGACGGCCCAGATCGCTGCGCCCCAGCGCCCGCGCCCCGCCAAGGGTGGCGGCGTCAAACATATCCTCGGAGCGGATCGCCTCCATCCCCTCGGCCAGCCGCGCGGTCATCATCCCGACCTGCATGTTCAGGATCATATCGGCGGGGTGGGTGTCGGTGCCGAGGCCAATGTTGATCCCCTTGGCCCGCGCCTTGGGAAAGCTGCGCAGCATCCCGCCATGGCGGGCGGAGACCAGCGGACAATGCACCAGCGTCGCCCCGGCCCCTGCGATCAGGTCAAACTCCGCCTCGCTGGCCTGCGTGCCGTGCGGCAGGAGCCAGTTCGCGCCCAATACGCCAATCCGCTGCAACCACTCAATCGGCGCACAGCCATGCTGCTCCCGCACAAGGCGAAGCTCAACGGGCGACTGGCTGCAATGCTGCCGCAGCGGCGCGCCCATCTCGGCCGCGATGGCGGCGCTGCGGGTCAGCAGCGCCTCGGTGCAGGTCTCGATCCGGTCGGGCGCGAACATGGCGCGAAGCCGCCCGCCCGCGCGCCCCTCGATCCGCGCCGCAAAATCCGCCGCCTGCGCCAAGCCCGCCAATCCCCGCGCCTCGTCAAAGACCGCGCGGATATTTCCGGCCTCATCCGTCACCTGACCGCCGCTGCGATAGGCTGGGCCAAGATAGGCCCGCAGGCCCAGCGCCTCCGCCGCATCGGCGGCGGCCTCGAACTCGGCAACGGTCTCCCCCCATTCGCGGTAAAACAGCGAGGCAATAGGCAGCGCGGTGGTGATCCCACCCCGGATCAACTGCGCAAAGGCATGGCGCTTTTGAAAGGCCAACTCCTCCGGCCCATACATCTCGTATGGCCCGCGGGCGATGTAGCTCTCGGGCCAGACACGGCCCTTCTTCCACGCCGGCCCGTTGTCATACCCAAGGATCGTGGTGTCGAGGTCCGACAGGGCATCAAGGTCGATAAACCCGGGGCAGATCACCGCCTCGCCATAGTCCACCCGCCGCGCCACCTCGCCCTCGAACACCGCGCCAACGAACAGCACCTCGCTGCCCTCGATCACAACCACGCCGTGCTCATGCACAACATGGCGCCCGCCCGCGTGGCCAATCACCCAGCGGGCCGAAAGAAGCGTGCGATCCGCCATCACGGGGCCTCGATCACGCAGGCACCGTCCCGCGCAATCACCGAGCCGCCCTTCAGCGCCAGCCAACGCGGCGCATGTGTGACAACCGCCTCGGCCAAGGTCTCGCCCTCCACCAAAACGCAATCGGCGCGGCAGCCGGGCGTCAGGCCGTAACCCTCCACCCCCATCACCGCCGCCCCGCCATAGGTGCAGATATCCAGCGCCAGTTCGACCTCGTCATCGCGCCGCAGATTGTTGCGCATGGCGATCACCTTCGCCTTCTCCAACATGTCCGAATTGCCAAAAGGCCCCCAGGTATCGCGGATGCCGTCACAGCCCGCCCCGGTCAAAATGCCCAGCGCCTTCAGCTCCTTCACCAAAGGCACAGGGGCCGAGGAGGGGGCCGTGGTCAGAATATGGATCCGGTTCTCCGCCAGCTTCTCCTGCAACCCCGCCACATAGGCGCGATCCACCGCCCCAAGGCAAAAGGCATGGGAAATCGACACTTTCCCCTGCATCCCAAGGGCGACAGTGCGATCAATGATCTCCTCCATCGAAAACCAGCCAAGCGCATCGCGCTCATGCAAATGAATATCCACCGGCTTGCCGTGCTTTTCCGCCAGCGCAAACACCGTATCCAAATGCCCCTTGGGGTCATGCTCCATCCCGCAGGGATCAATCCCGCCCACAAGGTCCGCCCCAAGGGCAAGGGCCTCATCCATCAACTCCGCCGTCCCCGGCCGCGTCATCAGGCCGGACTGGGGAAAGGCGACAATCTCGATATCCACCATGCCCGCCAATTTCTCCCGCGTGGCCATAACCCCCTCGATCCCCGCCAGCCCGTGATGCGTGTCCACATCCACATGGCTGCGGATATGGGTGCAGCCATGGGACATGGCGAGGATCGCGTGACGCTCGCTTTGCACCTGCGGATCAAGGCCGAGCGAGACCTTCACCTCGCGCTCGTTATCGATCTTGTCGATCAGACGCGGCCCCACCTCGTTGCGATACCACGGCAGGCCCAGCAGGGACTTGTCCAGATGGGTATGCGCCTCGACCATCCCGGGGATCACAATCCGCCCGCCGCAATCCACCACCTCCGCGCCCTGCGGCGCCTCGGCAACAAACACACCATGGGCGATATGCATGTCGGTCAATGCACCGCCCATGGGGCGCAGGTTCTTAAGGGTCTTGGAAGTCATGAGTATCACCGCAGTTTGGGGTTAAGCGCATCGCGCAGCCAGTCGCCGATCATATTGACCGACAGAACAATCAGGCAGAGCTGAACCGAGGGGAACACAACGATCCACCACAGGCCCGAAAACAGATACTGGTTGCCGATCCGGATCAGCGTGCCAAGCGAGGGTTGGTCCGGCGGCATCCCCACACCAAGGAAGGACAGCGTCGCCTCCGACAGGATCGCCAGACCAAAATTCAACGTCGCGGCCACCATAATCGGCGTCAGGCAGTTCGGCAGGATATGATGCAACATCACCCGCCAAGCCTTCACCCGGATCAGCTTGGCCGCCTGCACATATTCCTTCTTCGCCTCCACCATGGCAGAGGCCCGCACCGTGCGCGCATATTGCACCCAAGAGGGCACCGCGATGGCAAGGATCAGGATCGGCGCCGCCAATACATCCTTAAGCCCCGTCGGCAGGGAGGCACTGGCAATGGCCGTGATCAAAATCGCAATCAGGATAAAGGGCATCGACAGCAAAACATCGCCCACCCGCATGATCACATTATCGACCCAGCCGCCGAAATACCCCGCAATCAGGCCCAGCGCGAGGCCAACCACCAGCGCAAGGATCACAGAGGCAAAGCCGATAATCAGCGAAATCCGCGAGCCATACAGCACCGCCGACAGAATATCGCGCCCCTGCGTATCCGTGCCCAGCAAATAGGGCCACTGACCGCCATCTTCCCACAGCGGCGGGATCTCGGAATTCCACAGCTCCAGCGCCGCAAGGTCATAGGGGTTCTGCGGCGTGATCAGGGGCGCAAGCAGCGCCGTCAACGCCACCAGACCCAGCAAAACCGCCGCAAAAATCGCCGAGGGATGGGCGCAAAAGGAATACCACAGATCGCTCTCGCGAAGCCGCTGCAGGCGGGAAGGGCGGGGGGTAACTGTCTTGTCCATGGGGCTCTCCGGTTCAACCATTGCCGCGGGCTGTGTCATCGCGCAGACGCGGATCAACCCAGGCGTAGGTGATATCAACAAGGGTGTTCAGCGCGACAAAGATGAAGGAGACAATCAGCAGATAGGCCGCCATCACCGGCAGATCGACAAAGGTCACCGCCTGAATGAACAGCATCCCCATCCCCGGCCATTGAAAGACCGTCTCCGTCACCAGCGCAAAGGCAATCAGGTTGCCGATCTGCATCCCCGTCAGGGTGATCACTGGCATCAAACAGTTGCGCAGGGCATGACGCCACTGCACGCGGGCCTTGGGCACGCCGCGGGCGCGGGCAAACTTGATGTAATCGGCGCGCAGGGTCTCCAGCATCTCGGCCCGCACCAGCCGCATCACCAGCGTGACCTGAAAGGTCGAAAGCGACAGCGCCGGCAGGATCAGCGCCGCACGCCCCGAAGGCGTCAGCAATCCGGTCGACCACCAGCCAATATCCACCGTATCGCCCCGCCCAAAGGCGGGCAGCCAACCCAGCGAAACCGAAAAGGCAAGGATGAGCAAGATCCCCACCACGAAACTGGGCAAAGACACCCCGATGATCGAGCCAAGCTGCAACATATTGGCCAGCCGCGAGTCCCGGTAAACCGCCGTGATCACCCCCGCAGGGATGCCGACGACCAACGAAATCACCGTCGCCACCAGAACCAGCTCGAAGGTCGCCGGAAACCGCTCCTTGATCAGAACCATCACGTCCTGCTGGTTGCGATAGGAAATCCCGAAATCGCCCTGCACCGCATTGGTCACAAACCGCGTGTATTGGGTGACAAACCCGTCGTTCAACCCAAGCCGCTCACGCAGCTCGATCCGGTCTTGCAAGGTGGCCTGCTCATTCACCATCATCTCGACCGGATCGCCGAAAAAGCGAAAGATCAAAAAGGCCAAGAGCGCCACAGCCAGCATCACAAAGGCTGCATTGGCCGTGCGTTTAAGAAGAAAGGCAATCATTCCGGTCTCCAGTTCCAGTTGGCCCGTTCAAGTCAGGATAAGGACGCGGACCCGCTCCAATCCTCTCGCAGTCGCATCGCCCCGCAGGGCGGTGCCGGAGCGCCGCTTGCGCAGCGCTCCGGCAAGGCGTCACTCCGCGGCGCCCATGCGCGCAAACCACAGGCGCGGCTTGGCATCGGGGAACAGCGGCATCTCCGCCACGTCCTCGGTCACCGCCCATGCCATGGGCTGCTGATGCAACGGGATCATGATCATCTCGTCCTTGACCACCTGCAAGGCCTGGGTCTGCAGCGCCAGACGCGCCTCAAGGTCCAGCTCGCTGCCCGCCGCATCAATCAACGCATCCAACTCGGGGTAGGACCAGCCGCCCCAATTGAACACACCGGCATTGCCATCCTTGGAATGGAAAATCTGCAAAAGCGGCGAATAGCTGTCCAGCAGCGGCAGCGTCGCCCAACCCAGCGTGTAAACATCCGTCTTGCCATTGGTCCGCTTGGGCGATTGCACCGCCCGCGGCGCCACGTCCAGCTTCGGCGACAGGCCGATCCGGCTCCACATAGAGGCAATCGCCTGACAGAACTGCTCCTCGTTCACCAAACCGTCCGACAGACAGTTGAACTCGAACTCCAGCCCCTCGGGCACACCGGCCTCGGCCAAAAGCGCCTTGGAAGCATCAGGGTCATAGCCGGGCAGGGCGTCCAGCGCCTCGGTATAGCCCGGGATCGGAGGGGCAACAGTCGCCCCCGCGGTGCGGGACTTGCCGCGCATCACCCGCTGGTGGATCAGATCAAGGTCAATCGCCTTATACAGCGCCTCGCGCACCGGCTTCTGGGCAAAGGGGTTCGCCTCGCCGGTGGTCAGGGTCTCGCGGAAGGGGAACCCGATCATCACCGTGCGCAGATCAACACCCTCCAGAACCTCCACATTCGGCGCGGCGGCCAAACGCGGCAAATCCTGCACCGGCGCATCATTGGTAAAGCTGATCTCACCAGACAGCAGCGCCGCAACGCGCGTCGCGGCCGAATTCACCGGCGTCAGCTCGATCTTATCAAGGTTATGCAGCGGCTCGTCCCACCACTCGGGGTTCACCACAAACACGGTTTTCGCATCCGGCTGACGGCTCTCGACGATAAAGGGCCCGGTGCCATTGGCATTATAAGTGGCATAACCCTCGGTGCCCGCGCCCACATCGGTCGGCATCAGGGCATCATTCTCGGTCATCCATTCCTCGTCAAAGATATGGATATTGGTCAGATCGTTCAAAAGCAGCGGGTAGGTGCCGTTCAGCGTGATATCCACCGTCAGGTCATCCACCACCTTGGAGCTCACATAGGCAGGCAGGTTCCCCTTCAGAGGCGAAGTCTCATGGCTCACACGGGTCAACGAGGCAACAACATCGGCGGCGGTAAACGGGTTGCCATTGTGAAAGGTCACCCCCTCGCGCAGCTTGAACCGCCAAGTGATCTGGTCGTCCAGAATCTCCCAGCTCTCCGCCAGCGCAGGCTCGATCTTCAGGTCCTTATTATAGCGCACCAAGCCCTCATAAACGTGGTTCAGCACGTTGATGGTAAAGCTGTCGCCAAAGGAATAGGGGTCCAGCGAGCCGATATCGCGGTTTGCCCCCCATTTCAGAACGTTCTCGGCCTGTGCAGTGCCTGTCAAAGAGGCAACTGCCGCCGTTGCAAGCATTAGATGTCGAAGTTTCATGTCTCTGTCCCTTTTCCTACGGATTGTCTTCCAGCTGTGGTCAAATTGGATACGATGTATTTTGGGTGGCACAGTGAAAACAGTTTATCAAGTAAATTGTATCCGATTGACGGATGAAATTGTATGCGATAGGAATTGTGCGAATTTGATAGGCAGACCAGACCATGAGCGAGACAAAAACTACGCTGACGGACGCAGTGCATGACCTGCTGCGCAAGGCAATCATCGAACAGGCCCTCAAACCGGGTATGCGCCTGCCCGAGGACACAGTAGGCGAGCAATTCGGCGTCTCGCGCACCATCGTGCGCCACGCGCTGGTGCGGCTGGAACACGAGGGGCTGGTGGTCACACGGCGCAACCGCGGCGCCTTTGTCGCCGAACCCTCCCGCGACGAGGCCCAGCATGTCTTTGAAGTCCGCCGTTGCCTTGAGAACGATGTGATTCGCCTGCTGTGCAAGCGTATGCCCGCAAGCGGCTATGACCAGCTAGAGGCCCATGTGCGCCAAGAACAGGCGGTGCATGGCAAGGATGGCCCGGTCTCGATTCGCCTCGCAGGGGAGTTCCACATCCTGCTGGCCGAACTCACCGGCAACCCCGTGCTCACCCGCTATATCTCCGAGGTCGTGATCCGCTGCTCCCTCATCATGTCCCTCTACGCCCGCAGCCATTCCTCCGATTGCGCCGTGGACGAACACTCCCAGATCATCGCCGCGATCCGCGCGGGTGATGCAGAGCGCGCCATCAACCTGATGGAGCATCACCTCGGCGCCGTCGCGGATCGGGCAGAGCTTGCGCCGCAGCCAGATAGTATCCAATCTATTCTCTCCCACTACGGCAAGGAACTGGCCCAATGACCCTCCATAACGGCTACCACGCCTTCGACTTCTCCGATCTTACTGCGCGCGAGGCCTATAAGGTCATGATCGGCACCATCGTGCCGCGCCCCATCGCATGGGTCACCACGATCTCGCCGGACGGGGTGGTCAATGCCGCGCCCTATTCCTTCTTCAACTGCCTCTCCGCCGATCCGCCAATCCTCGCCCTCGGGGTCGAAAACAAGCCCGACCGCAGCTTCAAGGACACCGCCTACAACATCCGCATGACCGAATGTTTCACCGTCAACATCGTTGACCGCGCAAATGTTCAGGCCATGTCCGTCACCGCCGCAGGCGTCGCGCCAGAGGTCGACGAGCTCAAAATAGCCGGCCTCACCGCCGCGCCGGGTGACCGCGTCGCATGCCCCCGGATCGCCGAGGCCCCCGTGGCCTTCGAATGCGAACGCTAC
Organism: Harenicola maris; assembly: GCA_018524345.1. GTDB lineage: Bacteria > Pseudomonadota > Alphaproteobacteria > Rhodobacterales > Rhodobacteraceae > Harenicola > Harenicola maris. The sequence goes on along the minus strand of JADQAZ010000001.1, from coordinate 1,314,973 downwards.
CTCGGCATCAACATCAGCTCGGCGCGCGAAATCATCCTCGGCCGGATCGTCCGCGCCCATATCCGCGAGGACATCATCGACCCCGCCACCTTCTACTCCGACCACGAAAAACTCGACGCCCTCGGCCGCATGGGCGGCAACGGCTACGCCGGAACGCTGGACTACTTCGACCTCCCAACCCCCACCGCCGAAGAGGTCCTCAAACCCACCCGCGCCTCCCTCACCCTCGGCAACTCCTGACGCCAAACCCGCCATGCCAAGGGGGCAGGGGCCCAAGGCCACCAAGGCCCCCGCCAAAGCGGGCTGTCCAAAGGCGCCCCCCCGCGCGTTACCCTCCCGTCATAGAAACCTGTTTGCAGTGGGGCTGATCCGCTCTATCGACTGATCCGGTCAGGGCGGCAGATTCGCTAATGGAACCCTGCGATTATCCATGAGGTCTCGACTTGGAAAACACCTTCACTCTTGGCTGGGAGGAATGGCTCAGCCTGCCCGTGCTTGGCCTGCCTGCCGTCCGCGCAAAGATCGACACCGGCGCCAGAACCTCCGCCCTGCATGCCGCCGCCATTGAACCCTTCGGCACCGCCTCCAATCCACAGGTCCGCTTCCTGATCCAGCCCAATCCCGAGGACGAAAGCCTCGAGATCACCTGCTCGGCCAAGGTGGTCGACCGCCGACAGGTGACAAGCTCGAATGGCGAGGTCGAGCTGCGCTATGTCATCGAAACGCCGGTCTCCATCGGCGGCCGCGAATGGCCGATCCAGATCACCCTGACAAACCGCGAAACCATGGCGTACCGCATGCTTCTGGGGCGCTCCGCCATTCAGGACCACATGGTCGTCGACCCCAATGCTTCCTGCGCCCAGCCAGAGCTGTCCTTCGCCCTCTACAAGGGCCTGCCGCGCAAACGCCCCGTTAAGCGCCCCCTGCGCATTGCCCTGCTGACCCGCGAGGCCGAGAATTACTCAAGCCGCCGCCTGATCGAGGCCGCACATGCCAAGGGCCATGTGGTCGAGATCATCAACACCACGCGCTGCTACATGAAAATCGGCGGCATCGTCCCCGAGGTGCACCTTGACGGCGCGGCCCTGCCCAATTTCGACGCCGTCATCCCCCGTATCGGCGCCTCTGTCACCAACTACGGCATGGCTGTGCTGAGGCAGTTCGCCGCCACCGGCGCCTATTGCCTGAACACCGCCTCGGCCATCGGGGCCTCCCGCGACAAGCTGCTCGCGCATCAAATCCTCGCCCGCGCCAATATCCAGATGCCGGTGACCACCTTCGCGAACTCGCCCAAAGACACCAAAAGCCTGATCGACCTTGCCGGAAAATCCCCGGTGGTGGTGAAACTGCTCTCCTCGACACAGGGCAAAGGGGTGGTGCTGGCCGAAACCACCAAAGCGGCCCAAAGCCTCGTTGACGCCTTCCGCGGCCTCGACGCCAACTTTCTGGTCCAGCAATTCATCCCGGAGGCCGCAGGCTCCGATCTGCGCTGCTTCGTCGTCGGCAACAAAGTCGTCGGCGCCATGAAACGCACCGGCGCCGAAGGCGACTTCCGCTCCAACCTGCATCAGGGCGGCACGGCAAAAGCGGTGCGCATCACCAAAGAAGAACGCGAAACCGCAAAACGCGCCGCCAAAGAACTCGGCCTCGCCGTGGCAGGCGTCGACATGCTGCAATCCGCCACCGGCCCCAAAGTCCTCGAAGTCAACTCCTCCCCGGGCCTCGAGGGCATCGAACGCGCCACCGGCAAAGACCTCGCCGCCATCATCATCGAACACCTCGAACACCACGTAAAACCGCTCTCGCGCTACCGCGAGAGCCAGATGACGCCCCAAATCTGAGACCAGCGGTCCCGTATGCGCCCCGCACCAATGGCTTCTATGCGGACTATTCTGCCATTTAGTATTGCTTCGGCAAGGTCTGCTCTCCTTAGGGTTACCTCAATTTCCAGCCATATTTCGCAGCGATATCGCGACATTCATGGTGCTTTTGGCGAACGCTTTCGAGTTTCCCACCATGAGTGCATTTCCTTAAATGCAGGCATTAGCCCGACACCGTCTTCGGTGGCGCTGTATTCAACTTTCGGGGGCACCTCAGCAAACACCACTCTTTTGACGAGACCATCACGTTCCAGATCTCGTAGTTGCTTTGTCAGCATTGTTTGTGTGATTTCAGGGATCCCTTTCCGAAGCTCCCCAAACCTCTTCGTCCCATCAAAGATGAGTATCTGCAGTATCGACAGCTTCCATTTTCCACCGATCATCGCGAAGACAAGTGGTGCGGGGCAAAGGTTCGAACTGGTATCGTCTTGCAATTGTAGCTCCAATAGTATCGTTTTGATACTTAAGTATCAAAATACTGCCTACTTTCCAAACCGAATGTGTTGAGTATGGTTAGATCAAACCACTTTCAATGGAGCTTACCTTGATCGAACTGTCAAATAACTATGAAGAAACTATCCAAGTTCCTGCTTCTCAGGAGGCCTGTTTCCAAGCTGTCGCGACACAGATGGACAAGTGGTGGACTCGGTCCACCGAAGGGAGCCTCAACGGAGTTGGTGACAAAGTGACCGCGCGGTTCCCGCCCGACTATGGGTTTTGGACGTTTGAGGCGATATCTTTCGAAAGTCCCAACCGCATCGAGATGATATGCACCGACGCGCACCACAAAGTCGAAGGCCAACCGAAGGAGATCGATCAAGAATGGCTGGGAACAAAGATCATTTGGGAATTCAAAACGGTTGGAGACAAGACCGAGATCAAGATGACACATGATGGACTAACGCCGACGCTGAATTGTTGGGGTATTTGCTTTGATGGCTGGAACCACTTCTTCAAAAACAGTCTGAAGTCGTTCTTGTGTGGCGAAGAGCCAAGCCCACATGTCTCAACATAGCAGACATTCATCCAACGCGCAGCATCGGTCAAAGAGGGCTCGAAGCAGCCGTTAGCTGCACCCTGCCTAATGCCCGCTCAACCCCCCAAACAACAGCCCCAGCCCTAAACCCCCATCTCCACCCAAACGGGCGTGTGGTCGCTCGGCTTGGTGCTGCCGCGCTGTGCGGTTTCGATCCAGCAGTCTTCCATCATGTCCGCCGCCTCTGGCGACAACAGGAAGTGGTCGATGCGGATGCCGTTGTTGCGGTCCCATGCGCCGGCTTGGTAGTCCCAGAAGGAATAATGCCCCGGCCCGGCGTGGCGGGCGCGAAACGCCTCTGTCAGGCCCAAGTTCTCCAACAAACGGAACTTCTCGCGGCTCGCAGGCAGGTGCAGGGCGTCCGTCTGCCAGCTTTCCGGCTTCGCCGCATCCTCGGCCTGCGGGATGATGTTGTAATCCCCGCCCATCAGGAACGGCTCCTCAGCCGCCAGCAAATCCTGCGCCCGCGCGCGCAAACGGTCCATCCATGCCAGCTTGTAGTCATACTTCGGCCCCGGCGCCGGGTTGCCGTTGGGCAGATACAAACAGCACAGGCGCAGGGCGCGCTCGCCCACAACCGTCGCCTCGATATATCGCGCCTGCTCGTCCGTATCGTCGCCCGGCAGCCCCCGCATGACATCCTCCAAGGGCACCTTCGACAGGATCGCAACCCCGTTGAACCCCTTTTGCCCATGGGTCTCGACGCTATAGCCGCGCTCCTCGAAGGGCTCGCGCGGAAACCCCTCATCCACGGATTTGATCTCCTGCAACAGCGCCACATCGGGCTGCGCCTCGTCGAGCCATGCCAAAAGCGTCTCGATGCGGGCTTTGACCCCGTTGATGTTAAAAGTGGCGATTTTCATAGCGGTCCCATCGTTTCAAAGCCCTTGTTTTGTGCATTACCACCGGCTGCGGGGCAAGCGCCGCCGGAAATGGGGGAATTTCCCCGCTATTCCCCGTAGAAGCCAGAGCGCAGGGGCCCTATATGACCCCCATAGATTTGGAATGAAACAGTCACAAGGAACAGCCCCCATGTTACGATTCTTTTTCGGCGGCAAAAAAGCAGAAGAAGCCAAGGTCGAAACCCAGCGCGAGGGCTTTATCCGCGTCTTGGGGGAGCTGAACGACCTGATCGGCGGGCTGGACCCCAAACCCGCTGTGACAGTGGATCCGGCCACAGGCCGCATCGAGCTGCGCCTGCCCAAGCAACTCCCCGACGAGGCACTGGCCCTGCCGGCCCCCAAAGAGGCAAAACCCGCCCCCAAGGCAGAGCCGAAGCCGGAGCCAAAAGCCGAAGCAAAGCCAGAGGCGAAACCCGCCCCGAAACCCGAGGCAAAGCCAGAGGCCAAAGCCGAAGCCAAGCCAGAGGCGACAACAGAAAAACCCGCCGCCAAGGCCTAAACCCCGGCGTAATGCATAACAAAGGCCGTCCCAACCCGGGGCGGCCTTTCGCGTTGATTTACAGGGGAATTACATCGAAAAACTGGTGCCGCAGCCGCAGGAACTGGTGGCATTGGGGTTCTCGATCACAAAACGCGCGCCAATCAGCTCGTCGGTGAAATCAATCACCGCACCGGTCAGAAAGGGCAGGGAGACCTCGTCCACCACAACCTTCTGGCCCGCGTTCTCCAGCACCAGATCCCCCTCGGCGGCGTCATCCTCCAAGGTGATCTCATACTGGAACCCGGAACAGCCGCCACCCTCGACCGCCACGCGCAAAACCTTCGGCGCGGCGTCAATCTCTGCAAGCCGCGCAAAGGCGCGGGGGGTAACCGATGGGGGCAGGTTCAGGTCCATTGCAGGCAATCCATTCGCAATTCTGTTTCACAACCAATATATGGGTCCCAAGGCACAGGAACAAGACAAGAGCAGACAGGCATGTTGGCACCCTACGCATCCGACCCGGGCGAAAGCCGCGGGCGGCTCTACCCCGAAGAAGAAAGCGCACATCGCTCCTGCTTCCAGCGCGACCGTGACCGCATCATCCACTGCTCGGCCTTCCGCCGCCTCAAACACAAAACCCAGGTCTTTGTCGAACACGAGGGCGACTATTTCCGCACCCGCCTGACCCACTCGATCGAGGTCGCCCAAGTCGCCCGCACCATCGCCGGTGCACTCGGGCTGAACTCCGAACTGCCAGAGGCCGTGGCACTGGCCCATGACCTCGGCCATACCCCCTTCGGCCATACGGGCGAGGACGCGCTCCACGCCCTCATGGCCCCCCACGGCGGCTTTGACCACAACGCACAGGCCATCCGCATCGTCACCGCACTGGAACGCCACTACGCCGAATTCGACGGGCTGAACCTGACATGGGAAACCCTCGAAGGCATCGCCAAACACAACGGGCCGGTGACAGGCGATCTGCCCTATGCGCTGACCGATTACTCCGCCCGCCATGACCTCGAACTCCACACCCACGCCAGCGCCGAGGCACAGGTCGCGGCCCTCTCGGACGATATCGCCTATAACAACCACGACCTGCACGACGGGCTGCGCGCAGGCCTTTACACCCCCGCCGAAATGGCCGACCTGCCGATCCTCGGCCCCGCCTACGCGGAAGTGGACGCAAAATATCCGGGGCTAGAGGAAGACCGCCGCACCCCAGAGGCCCTGCGCCGCGTCTTCGGCGTCATGGTCTCCGATGTCATCGCCACCTCGCGCAAAGCCCTCGTCAATGCCCGCCCCACCTCGGCGCAGCACATCCGCGAACTCGGCCACCCGGTGATCCGCTTCTCGGATCCCGTCTGGGCCGACCTACGCGTCATCCGCGACTTCCTGTTCGAACGCATGTACCGCGCCCCCGCCGTGGTGGTCATGCGCACCGAAGTCACCAAAGTCGTAGAGGACCTCTTCCCCTTCTACCTGCGCCAACCGGACCACCTCCCCGCCGAATGGCAAGCCGAAATCGCCGCATCCCCCGGCCAAACCGCCCTCGCACGCGTCGTCTCCGACTACATCGCCGGCATGACAGACCGCTTCGCCCTCCAGGAGCACGCCCGATTGATCGAAAAAGCCTGATCACCGAACAGGGCAGGGGCGCCTCCGCTTCTTATTGGCCCAAATATCCCCGCCGGAGGCACAAAATCCTGCGCAACGGGTACGTTGACCTGCTCCGCATAGGTGATAAACCGCCCTGAACCACATGCGCAGGCCAAAAGCCACCACAAGGACCGCCCCTATGAACCTCTTCGCCGATATCCACAGCCTCGTTTTGCAAACCCTTGAGGGCTTCATGCAGGAGGGCGTGCTGCCGCAGGGGCTCAGCCTCGCCAATGTCACGGTCGAGCCGCCCCGCGATCCGGCCCATGGCGATATGGCGACCAATGCGGCGCTGGTGCTGGCGAAGCCCGCCAAAATCAAACCCCGCGAAATTGCCGAACTCTTGGGCGAGAAACTCACCGCCGATCCCCGCATCGATGTGGCCGATATCGCCGGGGCGGGCTTTCTCAACCTGCGCCTTGCGCCTGCGGTCTGGACGGATGTGGCCAAGACGGTCATCGCACTAGGCGCGGCTTACGGGCGCTCCAACGCGGGTGAAGGTCGCCGCGTAAACATCGAATATGTCTCTGCAAATCCCACCGGACCGCTCCATGTCGGCCATACCCGCGGCGCGGTCTTCGGCGATGCGCTGGCCAGCCTGCTGGACTATGCGGGCTTTGACGTGACCCGCGAATATTACATCAACGACGGCGGCGCACAGGTCGATGTGCTCGCCCGCTCCGTCTACCTGCGCTACCTCGAGGCCCACGGCCAAGAGGTCGCCTTCGAGGATGGCACATACCCCGGCGACTACCTGATCGAGGTCGGCGAGGCGCTCAAGGTCAAGGTCGGCGATGCCTACCTCGGCAAGGACGAGGATCACTGGCTCGAAGACATCCGCAATTTCTCCACCGACGCCATGATGGACCTGATCCGCGAGGACCTCGCCTCCATCGGCGTGAAAATGGATGTCTTCTACTCCGAAAAATCCCTCTACGCCTCGGGCCGCATCGAAGAGGCCATCGCAGACCTCGAATCCCGCGGGCTGATCTATCGCGGCACGCTGGAGCCGCCAAAAGGCAAACTGCCCGAGGATTGGGAACCGCGCGAACAGATGCTCTTCAAGTCCACCGATTTCGGCGATGACGTCGACCGCCCGGTGCAGAAATCCGACGGCAGCTGGACCTATTTCGCCCCCGACATCGCCTATCATTTTGACAAGGTTTCCAGAGGCTTCGACGCCCTTATTGATGTGTTCGGCGCCGATCACGGCGGCTATGTCAAACGCATGAAGGCCGCCGTTGCGGCGCTTTCCGATGGCAAAACGCCGCTGGATATCAAGCTGACCCAATTGGTCAAATTGTTCAAAAATGGCGAACCCTTCAAAATGTCCAAACGGGCAGGGACCTTCGTCACCCTGCGCGATGTGGTCGATCAGGTCGGCTCCGACGCCACCCGTTTCGTCATGCTGACCCGCCGCAACGATGCACCGCTGGACTTTGATTTCGACAAGGTGCTGGAGCAATCCAAGGACAATCCGGTCTTCTACGTCCAATACGCCTCCGCCCGCGTGCACTCCGTGCTGCGCAAGGCGGCAGAGGCCGAAATTCCCTGCGATAACAATGCCTTGGCCGCCGCGGACCTGAGCCAGAACACCCACGAGGCCGAACTCGCCGTGGCCAAAGCCCTCGCCGAATGGCCCCGCCTTGTGGAAATCGCCGCCCGCACGAACGAGCCGCACCGCATCGCCTTCTACCTCTACGACCTCGCCCAAAGCTTCCACGCCCTGTGGAACCGCGGCAATGACGCCCCCGAAATCCGCTTCCTGCAAGAGGGGCAAACAGAGGCCTCACAAGGGAAAATTGCACTGGCACGGGCGGTTTCCGTTGTTATTTCATCCGGTTTGGGTATTCTGGGCGTAACCCCGGCAGAGGAAATGCGCTGAAACCACCTCGGCGCCCCGGATCGGGGAAGGCAGTAGAATGGGATAGCTCTGGCAACAAAGGGCACCCTAGGCAGTAAATGAGGCTGAGCAATGACTTACCCGGCACAGGCGCCCCGGGGCGGGGCGTATACACAGGCAGAGACATCCTACATCACCGAGGACAGCGCGGCAGGCAGCCCGCTTGTGCGCTGGACAGGGGCGGCGGTCTCCCTCGCTTTGATCGCAGGCCTCTGCGTCTGGAGCTATCAGGTGATCTCCCGCGATGTGAACGGCATCCCCGTGGTGCGCGCCCTTGACGGACCAATGCGCGTCTCGCCCGATGATCCGGGCGGCATGGTCACAGCCCATCAGGGCCTCTCAGTCACCGAAGTCGCAGCAGAGGGCGCAGCAGGCCAAAACCCCGACCGTGTTGCACTGGCCCCCGACACACCGGCCCTGACGGACGAGGATCAAACCCTCGCCGCCCTTGCCCGCCCGCCAGAGCCGCGCCCAAGCGAGCTGAGCACCGCAGCAGAGGCCGATGACGCCGCCCTCGCCACACCCGAAACCGTGGCCGCCGTGAACCTGCCAGAGGATGTCGACACCTCCGATCCCGTCGCCGTGGCCCTCGCTCTGGCCGAGCAACTCGCCAATGGGGCGGAGCCCCTCGACGCCGATGCCGAGGCCGAAGCCGCGGCGAAACCCGCCGTTATCTCCGGCACCATCCCCGGCGTGCGCCGCTCTCCCCGGCCCAGCCTGCGCCCCGCAAGCCTGCGCCGCCCGGCCAGCGCCCCGGCCACAATCCAGAACGCAACCGACCTCAGCGCCCCGGCCACCGTGCAAACCGCCTCGCTGAACCAGACCGGCGGCATCACCCCGCAGGAGGCCAGCGTGCCAATCGGCACCCGCCTCGTGCAACTGGGCGCCTTCGACAGCCCCGATGACGCCAGCCGCGCTTGGGCCGTCCTCTCGGGCCGCTTCGACGCGCTGATGGAGGGCAAACGCCGCATCATCCAAGAGGCCCAGTCCGGCGGGCGCACCTTCTACCGCCTGCGCGCCTTGGGCTTTGAGGATATCGCAGATGCCCGCCAGTTCTGCGCAGCCCTCGTCGCCGAACGCGCCGATTGCATCCCGGTGGTGGCCCGTTGAGGGGCATCGCCCCTTGCATCCTCGGCTGCTCCGGCCCGGTCCTGACAGCCTCCGAGGCCGCATTTTTCGCTGATGCGAAACCATGGGGCTTCATCCTCTTCGCCCGCAACGTCGAGACGCCGGATCAACTCCGGCGCCTCACTGCCGACCTGCGCAGCGCCGTGGGCCGCGACGCGCCCATTCTGGTCGATCAGGAAGGCGGCCGCGTGCAACGTCTGCGCGCGCCCCACTGGCGCGAATGGCTCCCCCCGATGGAGCAGATGCAACGCGCCCGCGACCCGATCCGCGCCATGCAGCTGCGCTATGCCCTGATCGCCGCCGAGCTGCGCGATGTCGGCATCGACGTGAACTGCGCGCCGCAGGCCGACCTCGCCCGCCCCGAAACCCACCGCTTCCTGCGCAACCGCTGTTATTCAGAACAACTGGGGGAGGTCATCGCCGCCGCCCGCGCCTGCGCCACGGGGCTGATCGCAGGGGGCGCACTGCCGGTGCTCAAACATATCCCCGGCCATGGCCTCGGCCTGCTGGACAGCCACAAGGAACTGCCCGTGACGGGTGCGGATGAAGGCACGCTCATGGCCAATGACTTCGCCGCCTTCAAGGCCCTCGCGGACCTGCCCATGGCGATGACGGCCCACCTGATCTACTCCGCGATTGACCCGGACCTGCCCGCCACGATCTCCCCCAAGGTGATCGACCTGATCCGCACCCATATCGGCTTCGAAGGGCTGCTGATGACCGATGACATCTCGATGGAGGCCCTCTCCGGCGCCATCCCCGACCGCGCCGCCGCGGCCCTGCGCGCGGGCTGCGATATCGTGCTGCACTGCAACGGCGATATGGCCGAAATGGCCCCCCTGATCGCAGAGATCGGCAAAATGCCCCCATGGACAGCCGACCGCGCCGAGGCCGCCCTGACCCGGCGTCCCCCCGCCGGCGTGCTTGACACACAGGCTCTGGAAGAGGAATTTGCAGATCTCATGGAAGGGGTCTGACCTTGGCGGACGCAGATGGCGCAGATGGCGCAACAGATGAACAGATAGGCGGCCAGATAGACGGGCAAAGCACCGAGGTCTCCGAACGCCTCGCCGCCGAGGCGCTGATCATCGACGTCGACGGCTACGAGGGGCCGCTCGACCTGCTGCTCACCCTCAGCCGCACCCAAAAGGTTGACCTGCGCAAGGTCTCGATCCTGCAACTGGCACGGCAATATCTGGCCTTCGTCGACAAGGCCAAAGAACTGCGCATCGAACTGGCGGCTGATTACCTCGTGATGGCCGCATGGCTCGCCTTCCTCAAATCCCGCCTGCTGCTGCCCCCCGACCCAACGGACGAGGGGCCCTCGGGCGAGGAACTCGCCGCCCACCTTGCCTTCCAACTCGAACGGCTCTCGGCCATGCGCGAAGCCGCCGCCAAACTCATGGGCCGCGACCAGCTCGGCCGCGACCGCTTTGTGCGCGGCATCCCCGAAAGCTATGACCGCGTGCGCAAAATCAAATTCACCGCCACCCTGATGGACCTGATGCAGGGCTATGCCCGCATCCGCACCAAAGACGAATTCCGCCCCTTCGTGATGGACCGCGAAAGCGTCTTCACCATGGAACAGGCGCTGGAACGGATGCGCGAACTCATCGGCTACGCAGGCACATGGACCAACCTGATGACCTACCTGCCAGAGGGCTGGGAAACAGACCCCGCCAAACGCCGCTCCGCCACGGCCTCCACCTTTGCCGCCTCGCTGGAACTGGCCAAAGGCGGCCATATCGAGTTGCGCCAATCGGATATGTTCGCCCCGATCCAGATCCGCACCTTGGCCACCTAGGGGATGACTATGAGCGACGAAGACCTCCCGAACCTGCCCGAAGGGCTGGAGCCGATCACCGAAAGCCTCTTCGAGGCCCCGCCAGAGGCCGAACAGGAACGCATGGTCGAGGCGATTCTCTTCGCCTCCGCCGATCCGGTCAGCATCGGTGAACTCAACGCCCGCATGCCCCACGGCGCCGATGCCGCCAGCGCGGTGCAGGCCCTCGCCAAACGCTATGAGGGCAGGGGCGTCCAGATCACCCGCGTGGGCGAGGCTTGGGCGATCCGCACCGCCGCCGACCTCGGGTTCCTGATGCAAAAGGAAACGGTCGAAACCCGCAAACTCTCCCGCGCGGCGATCGAAACCCTCGCCATCATCGCCTATCACCAGCCCGTCACACGGGCCGAGATAGAGGAAATCCGCGGCGTCTCTGTCTCCCGCGGGACGGTCGATCAACTGCTCGAAATGGAGTGGATCAAATTTGGCCGAAGAAAAATGACGCCAGGACGCCCCGTTACCTATATAGTGACCCCAGGGTTCCTGGATCATTTCGGCCTCGAATCCGCCCGCGACCTGCCGGGCCTAAAAGAATTGCGCGCTTCCGGCCTGCTGGACAACCGTCCACCACCCGGTGCATCCGCGTCCGATGGCGCGGGGGAAACCGAAGAGCAAGAAGAGCTTTTCCAAGAGGAAGACGAAACATGAGAGCTGTCATCAGCATGATCCTGAGTTCGATCACACAGGGCCTGACCAACAAGTCCAACCAACAAGGCCAACAGGGCAACAAAAAGGCCCAGCAACGCCTGAGCCAAGCCAGCAAGGGCCTGAGCTTCTTCCGCCGTCTGGGTCGTTTCTAAACCCCTAACGCGGCACCTGAAAACAAGGCGGATCGACGGGATAAATCCCGCCGATCCGCCAGAATTTTCTCCGAAAATTCTGGAATCGCAGGCTGTTAGCGGGCGTTCTTAACGCGGATACCTGCGTGCGCTGCGTTAACCTGCCGGATCTGCACAGGCAGCGGTATCGATTGTGCATCACTTGTGCATCGGATGTGCATAGAATTTTCGGAGCAAATTCTATGCATTAACCATAATTCCAAGGGGATTCGGCGAAACACCTTGTGCATCGCCATGGAGACGCGCTTTTCGGTAAACTTTCCCTTAAGGCGCCCGGAAATGCTTCGACAGCTTCAGCCCCTGACCCTGATAGTTCGAGGCAATCCCCGCGCCGTATAATTGCTCCGGCACCTCGGCCATGGATTCGTAGACCAAACGCCCCACAATCTGCCCGTGCTCCAGCGCAAAAGGCGCCTCGTGACAGCGCACCTCCAACACCCCGCGAGAGCCCGTGCCCCCCGCCGCCGCATGGCCGAAACCGGGGTCAAAGAAGCCCGCGTAATGCACGCGGAACTCGCCGACCATGGCAAGGTAGGGGGCCATCTCCGCCGCGCAATGGGGCGGGATATGCACCGCCTCGCGCGAGACGAGGATGTAGAAGGCACCGGGGTCCAGAATGATCCGCCCCTGACTGGTATAGATCGGGTCCCAGAACTCCGCGGGATCGTAATGGGCGATCCGGTCAAGGTCGATGATCCCCGTATGCGGCTTGGCCTGATAGCCGACCAAGGCCGTCTCCTCGGGCCGCAGATCGACAGAGAACCCGAGCCCATCAGAGATCACCGCAGGGCCGGACACAAGCTGCGCCCGGTCGTGCAGATCCTCCAGCGCAGCATCGGGCAGAATCGATTGCCCGTTGCGGAACCGGATCTGGTTCAAACGCATGCCGGGACGGGCCAAGACACTGAAACTACGGGGACAAATCTCCGCATAGAGCGGCCCGTGATAGCCCGCGGGAATGCGGTCGAACTCGGTCCCATTGTCTGTAATCGTCCGCGTCAGCAGGTCCAGCCGCCCAGTGGAGCTCTTCGCATTGGCCACCGCCGTGATCCCTTTGGGCAGGGCGAGGCTCTCCATCAATGGCACCAGATAGACACAGCCCTTTTCCAGAACCGCACCGCCGCTCAGGTCCACCTCATGCACGTCGAATTCGCTCATCCGCTCGGCCACGCTCCGGCCCTTGCCGGGCAGGAAACTGGCGCGCACACGGTAGGCCACAGTGCCAAGCCGCAGATCGAGGCTCGCCGGTTGCACCTGCGCCGCGGTCACCTCCGGCTGGCCCGCAATCTGACCCGCCGCGATCATCGCCTCGATCGCCTGTGACGGCAAAACGCCAATGCCCGTGGTGTCCATCTCGTCCCCCTAGTGCCGCTTGTGCTCTGCCAAGGCAGATACGAAAACGCCCGCGCCTGCAATGCGCAGGGGCGGGCGGTTCGATATAATGGTCGGGCTAGCAGGACTCGAACCTGCGACCTTCCGTCCCCCAGACGGACGCGCTACCAGGCTGCGCCATAGCCCGAACTTGGGGCGTTCTAACCCATTTGACGGGCCATGCAAGCTGTTAAAGCACCTCTTGCCCCCCCAAATCTGATTTTTCCTTCTACCGCTTGGGGTTAGAGGGGGAAAACACGGGCGAAGCCGCAACAGATGAGGCAGGCTGTCCCGCAAAAGGGCCCTATTCGCCCGCCGCAGCGCGCGCATCCTGCGCATCACGCAGGGCAGTCAGACGTTGCAACAGGGGGCGCAGCTGATCGGCGGGAATCGCTCCGGGCTCCAGCTTGGCCAAGGCCTGATCCAACGGCAGGCCCGCATCGGGCCAAGGCCGGTGGACGATAACCTCGGGCTCTGGTTCGGCTTCGGGTTCCGCTGGCGCGGGCTCCGGCGTGCCAAGGTCAAACATCGGCTGGTCCATGTTCTGCGCCGGTACCGGCTCGGGGCGGATCACAGCGGCGGAGGTGATGGTGACAGGCGCAGGTTTCGCGGGCGCTTCGGCGAGGGGCGGCGGGGAAACCGGCGGCGGTACGGTGGTCTCGCCCAAGGGCCGCTTCATAAAGCTCGGCAGGCCCGCAATCGTCTCCGGCTCCGCATCCTCGGGAATCGGCGCCGGAGCCTCGGCGGGCACCTCAGCCTCTTCAGCCACGACCTCCTCAGCCACGACCTCCTCAGCCACAGCCTGCTCGGCCTCTGGCGCCTCCGCTTCAGGCTCCGCAGCCGCCACAGGGGCCTCGGCCACTTCCGGCTGCACCTGAGCGGCCTCAGGCTCCGCCTTCACCGGTTCGGGGGCTGGCGCAGGGGCAGGGGCCTCGCTCGAGGTATCGAGCAAGCACATCGCCGAAACCTCCTTCACGCCCTTTTCCTTCAGGATCTTCTGCACGCCCTTGATGGTCATCCCATCATCATGCAGCAGCCGTTTGATCCCCCCCAAAAGCTCCATATCGGCGGGGCGGTAATATCGCCGCCCACCGGCGCGCTTCAGAGGTTTCACTTGAGAAAACTTGCTTTCCCAGAACCTTAGCACATGGGTCTGCACCCCAAGCCAATCGGCCACTTCGCTAATGGTTCTGAACGCCTCGCGTGCTTTGGCCATCTATTCCGGCGCTCCGTTAGCTGCCGCGATTGCCTGCGGCAACACGGTCTTTCATCAAGTGCGACGGACGGAATGTCAGAACGCGGCGCGGGGAAATCGGAACTTCCTCGCCGGTTTTCGGGTTGCGCCCCACACGGGCCGCCTTGTCGCGCACGGAAAAGGTCCCAAAGGACGAAATCTTGACCTGCTCGCCCGCCGCAAGGGCATCGGACATATGGGTCAGAACGGATTCAACAAGCTGCGAAGATTCGTTGCGGCTCAGGCCAACCTCGCGAAAAACAGATTCGCTCAGGTCCATGCGGGTTAATGTATTTTCGGTCATTGTAAATTGTCCCCCTTCGACGTGACTAAGGTGACGGCAATGATTTTCCGAGTCAATATCAGCGGCTTGCAGAAAGGACTTAATTCACCCTACCAGCGCAAAACCACCGATCCCCAAGCCAATCCGCCCCCGATGGCCTCCATCACCAGAAGCTCGCCGCGCTTGATATCGCCATTCTGCACCCCGGTGCTCAGGGCAAGGGGAATCGATGCGGCCGAGGTGTTGCCGTGCTTTTGCACCGTCACAATCACCTTCTCCATCGGCAGGCCCATCTTGTTGGCCGTCGCCGTGATGATCCGCAGGTTGGCCTGATGCGGCACGATCCAGTCGACATCCTCAGAGGTCAGCTCGGCCTTATCCAGCGCCGCATGGGCGGTTTTGGCCAGCTTTTCAACGGCATGGCGGAAGACCTCGCGCCCCTGCATCCGCAGGTGACCAATCGAATTGGTCGAGGTGCCCCCATCAACATAGAGCAGATCCTGAAAGCTCCCGTCAGAGTTCAGATCGGTGGCAAGGATCCCGCGATCTGCGGGGCTGCCGGTGCCATCCTCTGCCTCAAGCAGCAGCGCGCCCGCGCCGTCGCCAAAGAGCACACAGGTCGACCGGTCGGTCATATCAAGGATACGGCTAAAGGTCTCCGCCCCGATCACCATCACACGTTTGGCCTGACCCGATTTGATCAGAGCATCGGCGTTGGACAGGGCATAGACGAAACCGGCGCAAACCGCCTGCACATCAAAGGCAAAACCGCCCTTCATGCCAATCGCCGCCTGAGTCATCGTCGCAACAGAAGGGAAGGTCAGATCAGGGGTGGAGGTCGCCACAATCAGCGCATCAATATCGCTCGCATCCATCCCCGCATCGGCCAAAGCGGCCCGCGCCGCATGGGCGGCCAGCTGGGATGTTGTCTCCCCCGGGGCGGCAAAGCGGCGCTCCTCGATGCCCGAGCGGCTCTTGATCCACTCGTCAGAGGTCTCCAGCGTCTCCGCAAATTCGGAATTTGGAACAACACGTTCCGGCAAATAGTGGCCTACACCACGGACAACCGCTCGCACTGTCATGCCACTCACTGCTCTTTCACTTGGTCTTATTCATTGTTCAGCTGATCCTGAACGGTTGCAGAGGCAGTTGCAAGCCGTGCCTCTACACGTTTGCGAAATCCCGAATCCGCCAGCTGAAAGGCCAGTTTGACCGCCGCCGAAACCCCCGTCGCATCGGCCGAGCCGTGGGATTTGATCACGGTGCCGTTCAGTCCCATGAAGACGCCGCCGTTCACACGGCGCGGATCAATCTTCTTGGACAGACGCCGCAGGGAGGTCATTGCCAGAACGGCCGCCATCCGCGACAGGAACGAATGGCCAAAGGCCTCGCGCAGCAATTCGCGGATCAGGGTCGCGGTGCCTTCGCCTGTTTTCAGGGCGATATTGCCGGAAAACCCGTCGGTGACGATGACATCGACGCGGCTCGATGGCAGGTCGCTCCCCTCCACAAAACCGACGAATTCGAAATCAGAGGCATTTGCCGCGCTCTCGATAAGCTCATGGGCCACCTTCAACTCGGCGCGGCCCTTGTGCTCCTCGGTGCCGACATTCAGCAAGCCAACACGGGGGTGCGCCACATTCAGGCCCGCCCGCGCATAGGACACACCCATCAGCGCATATTGCAACAGGTCGGTCTGGTCGGCGCGGATATCGGCGCCCACGTCCAGCATGATGTTGAACCCCTGCGGCGACCGCGAGGGCCAAAGGCAGGCAATCGCCGGGCGATTGACCCCGTCCAGCTTGCGCAGGCGCAGCATGGCAAGGGCCATCAAGGCGCCCGTATTGCCGCAGCTGACGCAGACATCGGCCTCGCCATTGCGCACAGAATCAAGGGCCGACTGCATCGACGTCCCGCGCCCGTGGCGCATCACCCAAGCGGGCTTTGCATCCATGGTCACGGTTTCCTCGGCATCCCGAATCACGCAACGATCCCCAAGCTTGCGCTTGGCAATCAGAGGCTCCAGCTCGGCCTTGGGGCCGTGCACGATAAAGCCGATTTTGGAGTTTTTCTGGGCCGACTTCGCCAGCCCGGCCACAACAGCCGCAGGCCCACGATCTCCGCCCATAGCGTCTATAGACAAGACAATCCGCCCCTTAAGGGCGGCTGGCTCGTCAGCCGCAGGGGCGGATTTAACTGTGTTTTGCATTGTTGCGGCCATCTTGATGGACGGTCAACGGCAAGCGTATTGCCGTATTATGCCGCATCCTCATCAAGATCGATGTCAGATGTCGTTGCAACGATTTCGCGGTCTGCATAGTGACCGCAAGAGGGGCAAACGTGGTGCGGGCGTTTCAGCTCGCCGCAGTTTGTGCATTCCGCAGGATTGTCGGCCACGAGGCTATCGTGGGCCCGGCGCATGTTGCGGCGCGACTTGGTAATTTTATTCTGAGGGACAGCCATGTCTCGACCTCGTGATGGGGGGCACAAGTGGCCCGGGTTTCAAGTATTCGTATATCTTCGGGCGCTCATACGCCCCCTTGCGGGGTCGATCAAGCGCTAAGGCCGAAGAGGGGCGCAAAATACGCAAAAAGTCTGGCCGCGCAAGAATTTTATCCTGCTGCGGCGCAAAATATCCTACTCGCCGCCGCCTTCCAGCTTAGCCTTAAGGTCCGCCAGCCCGGCAAACGGCTTTACCGCCTCGTCTGTCAGGGGCGCGGCGCCGGGCGGTGCGGCGATCATATCGGCGGGTTCCAGCCCCTCTGCACGGGGAAAATCGGGCAGGGCAAGGGCAAGGGCCTCTGCCGCGACAGCGGCCAGATCCACCACCTCGGGCAGGGCCTCTATACTGTCATCCCCCGGCATTTCGGCCTCGCTGTCCTCGGAATAGGTAAAATCGGCGGCGTAAACCCGCGCAACTTTTGTGTCGATCCGCGTGGTGACAGGCTCCAGTGAAACAACACATTCCTGTACCGCCGTCGCGCCGAGGGTGGCGTTCAATTGCCAATCGCGCTTGCCCATGGGCGACAGGCTGCCCCGCAGTCGCAGCTTGCGCAGGGCTATGATATCAAGGTCCGCAGCAAAGCGCGTCAGGTCCTCGGGCGTGGCGGTGATGTCAAAAGACGCGCCGCTGCGATCGGAGAGTTCCGGCAGGCGCAGCGCAGTGAACCGCTCTATAACAGTCTCAGGAGAAGCCATGTTTATGTCGCTTCCTTTCTTGAACCAAGGGTAAGCATCCGTTAGGCAAGTAAAAGCGTCAAAGGCGTGAGGCAAGAGGGCACTATGAAACGACCCCCTGAAGCAGGACAAAAAATGACATGGGCAGGCGCCTTGCGCCGGGCCGGGCTGGGTTGCCTTTTGGCGGCCACGGTGGCCTGCACCCCATTGATACGCAACCACGGCTATGTGCCATCGGACGAGGACCTCGCCGGGGTGCTGGTCGGTGTGGACACCCGCGACACGGTGGCCGATGTCATCGGCACCCCCTCTGCGGGCGGTGTGCTGAACGATGGCGGCTATTACTACGTCAGCAAACAGTTCAGCACCTTCGCCTACCAAGAGCCGAAGATCACAGACCGTCAGGTCGTCGCCATCACCTTTGACGGTGAGGGGGTGGTCAAGAATGTGGAACGCTTCACGCTCGAGGACGGCAATGTCGTTGCCCTGTCGCGCCGCGTGACAGACAGCAACATTCAGGGCGTGAGCTTCCTGCGGCAGCTTCTCGGCTCCATCGGGAACTTCAACGCAGATACCCTCTTGGGCGGGTAAACCCGATTTTGCCTTTGCGGCGAATGATCTAGCCGGGCGTGCCGTTAGGGCAGGCCCGGTGACAGAGCCTTGCGGCATTCCCCTTCGCGCCCCATAGTTTACCCGGTAAACAGGCGGCCCCCGCATCGCGGTGCCGTTCACACAAGGGAAAGGCAGCAAAGGTGAAACAGCTGTGACGCAGGGCCTGCAAAAGGGGCGCTACACCGTCGGCTTTGCCACATCCGCCGAACAGATGGCGCAGGTCATGGCCCTGCGTGCCCTGTGCTTTCGCGGCGATGCGCAGGCCGAGGACGCCGACACCTTTGACCCCGCCTGCCAGCATGTGCAGATCACCGACCGCATCGGCGGGCAGACCCTCTGCACCTTCCGCCTGCTCAAACTCCCCTCCGGCGCCCAGATCGAACGCAGCTACGCGGCCCAGTTCTACGGCCTCGGCAAGCTCGAAACCTATCCCGCACCGATGATGGAGGTCGGCCGTTTCTGCATCCGTCCCGGACGGCAGGACGCGGATATCCTGCGCGTGGCATGGGGCGTGCTGACGCGGCTGGTGGATGAGGGCAGCGTCGGCATGCTCTTTGGCTGCTCCTCGTTTCAGGGCGTCGATGCCGCCCCCTATCGCGATGCCTTGGGCCTGCTGCGCGCACGCCACAGGGCGCCCGATCACTTCGCCCCCGTCATCCAAGCCATTGAAGCCATTCCCTTTGACGCGGCCCATTGCGGCGATCCGGTGAACCTCAAACAGGCGCAAAGCAGCCTGCCGCCGCTGCTGCGTACCTATCTGGTCATGGGCGGCTGGGTCAGCGATCACGCGGTGGTGGACCGCGAACTCGGCACGCTCCACGTCTTTACGGGGCTGGAGATCAGCGCCGTGCCCCCCGCGCGCGCCCGCCTTTTGCGCGCCGTTGCGCAATAGGTAATCGGCGCGCGCCCCATGGCGTAGATTGACGGCACCGCGCGATTGCTCTAGCCCGCGTGGCATGGCCAGACCCCCTTTGCTTCAGCTTTCCAATATCGCGCTCACCTTCGGTGGCGACCCCGTGTTTTCCGGGCTCGATGCGATCGTGCAACCCAATGACCGCGTCGCCCTTGTCGGGCGCAACGGATCGGGCAAATCCACCTTGATGAAGGTCATGGCCGGACTGGTCGAAGCCGACAGCGGATCGCGCGTCCTCGCCCCCGGTGTCAGCACCGGCTACATGGAGCAAGACCCGGATATGAAAGGGTTTTCCACCCTTGGCGACTTTGCCCTGCGCGATCTGGACCCCTCCGATGCCTACCGGGTGGAGATGGTGGCAGAGGGGCTGAAATTCGATCCCGCCGCCGCGGTCTCCAGCGCCTCTGGCGGGGAACGCCGCCGCGCCGCCCTTGCCAAGCTTCTGGCCGAGGCGCCCGAACTGATGCTGTTGGACGAGCCCACCAACCACCTTGATATCGAGGCCATCGCATGGCTGGAATCCGAGCTCGCCAGCACCAAGGCGGGCTATGTCCTGATCTCTCACGACCGCGCGTTTCTCTCTGCACTTACCCGCGCAACCCTTTGGATTGACAGGGGAACTGTGCGCCGCCAAGAGGCGGGCTTCGAGAATTTCGAAGCCTGGCGCGACAAGCTCTGGGAAGAGGAAGACATCGCCAAACACAAGCTGAACCGCCTGATCAAGGCCGAGGCCCGTTGGGCCGTCGAGGGGATCAGCGCAAGACGCAAACGCAACATGGGCCGCGTGCGCGCCCTGCAGGGGTTGCGCGCGGAAAAAGCGGCGCAGATCACCCGGCAGGGCACCGCCGATTTCCAACTGGATTCGAGCCAGAAATCAGGCAAGCTGGTTCTGGAAGCGAAAAACATATCAAAGCGTTACGGCGAAAGGCTCATCCTGAATGACTTCTCGCTGCGGGTACAGCGCGGCGAGCGGATCGCCCTTGTCGGCCCCAATGGCGCGGGCAAAACCACGCTGCTCAAAATGCTGATCGGAGAGCTGGAAACAGACACCGGTTCGGTCCGGCTTGGCAGCAACCTCGAGATGGCGGTCTTCGATCAAACCCGCTCCGCCCTTGATCCAGATGCCACCCTCTGGGAAAGCCTGACAGGCGACCCCGCGACCCGGATTTCCGGCAAGGCAGACCAGATCAACGTGCGAGGAAACCCGCGTAACGTGGTGAGTTACCTCAAGGATTTCCTTTTCGTGGATGAGCAGGCCCGCGCGCCTGTGCGCTCTCTGTCCGGCGGGGAAAAGGCGCGGCTTTTGCTCGCCCGCATCATGGCGCAGCCCGCCAACCTGCTGATCCTCGACGAGCCGACCAATGATCTGGACATCGAAACCCTCGACTTGCTGCAGGAACTGCTGGGCGATTTCGACGGTACCGTCCTTCTGGTCAGCCACGACCGCGACTTCCTCGACCGCGTTGCCACCACCACCATCGCCATGGAGGGCGACGGCAAGGCCACGATCTATGCCGGCGGCTGGAGCGATTATCGCAGCCAGAGACGCGATGATGCTGCCAAAGAAACCAAAGCGAAATCAACGCCTAAGGCGGAGAAGTCAAAGCAGGGTGACAGCGGCAAATCCGGCGGGTTGAGCTTTACCGAAAGCCACCGCCTGCAAGAACTCCCCGCCGTGATCGAACGGCTGGAGGCCGAGATCGCCAAGCTGGAGGAATTCCTCTCTGCGCCTGATCTTTTCACCAAAGAACCCGCCAAATTCGCCAAGGCCTCCGAGGCTCTGGTCGAACGGCACAGCGCCCTGCAATCCGCCGAAGAGGAATGGATGACGCTGGAGGAAAAAGCGGGTTAACAGCGGGCGCGCCGCAAAGCGGCGGCCCTGCGTTAACCCGCAGATTTTTCGCCGAAAAATCTATGCACCGCCCATGCACATCTGATGCACATCCCATGCATATGTTTCGCGGCCCGCCCCTAGGGCATGCGCAGCGCGCCGTCCAAACGGATCGTCTCGCCGTTCAGATAGTCACAGGACACGATGAACCGCGCGAGGGAGGCAAACTCCGCCGGATCGCCGAGCCGTTTGGGAAAGCAGACATCCTCGGCCAGCCCGTCCATCACGTCCTGCCCCAGACCCTCCAGCATCGGGGTGCGGAAAATCCCCGGCGCAATCGCCATGATACGGATGCCGCTGCGGGCCAGATCCCGCGCCACGGGCAGGGAGAGCCCCGCGATTCCCGCCTTGGAGGCCGCATAGGCCGCTTGCCCCTTTTGCCCGTCAAAGGCGGCGACGCTGGCGGTATTGACCACAACCCCGCGCTGCCCGTCGCGCCCCGCCTCATTGCGTGCCATCAGGGCGGCGGCTTGGCGCAGCACATCGAAGGAGCCGCCAAGGTTGATCGCGAGGGTGCGGGAAAACACATCCATGTCGTGCGGCCCGTCGCGGCCAAGGGTTTTCTCGGCCAGAGCGATCCCGGCACAGTTGACCAACACGTCAAGCCCGCCAAGAGCCGCCTCGACCCCCGCCATCCCCTCGGTGATCTGGGTGGAATGGGTTACATCGACGCCCTCGAAATGGCTGCCCTCGGGTGCATTGGCGCCGCTGACGGGCAAGTCAAAAACCGCGACCTTCGCGCCGGCTTCCAAGAACCCCTCTGCCGTGGCCCGTCCAAGGCCGGAGGCCCCGCCTGTGATCAAAACTCTTGCACCATCAACCTGCATTTCTCGCTCCCTTTTGCAAAAGCGGGTCGACCTCTGCCGCGGGGGCAGAGGGGGTGAGCCCGCTGAAATCTCCTTGTAACACCGCGCTGCCCGCATCGATCAGGACCCGCTGGGTCGCCCGCGCCAGCGAGGAGCCAAGCGAGATGCGCGCCGCCCCCGCGGCGGCGTAATCCGCCAAGGGCACCTGCGTAAAGGGCCCCGCCGCAAGGGCGTTCACCGGCTTGTCCGTCGCGGCGCAGATCGCCGCCAGATCCGCCATAGAGGTCGGCATCGGCGCATAGAGCACATCGGCCCCGGCCTCGGCGAAGGCCTTGATCCGGCGCAGGGCCTCTGGCAGGTCATACCCCCCGGTCAGCAGCCCGTCGGCGCGGGCGCAGAACATGAAATCGCGCGGCAGGGCGCGGGCGGCGGCGGCACCGGCGCGGATGCGTTCGACTGCAAGGTCAAATTCGTAAAACCCCTGTCCCGGCAGGGCGGTATCCTCAACACAGATGCCCGCCAGCCCGATTTCACCCGAGAGGCGGACGGTTTCCGCCACCACATCGGGGGCTTCGCCAAAGCCATCCTCGAAATCGCCCTGCACCGGCAGGGGCGTTGCGGCGACGATCTCCTGCGCATGGGCGAGGGAGGCATCGCGCCCCAGCTTTCCCCCATCGGCAAGCCCGCGGGTAAAGCCGAAACCGGCAGAGGAGGTCGCCAGAGCCTGCGCCCCGAGGGCCGCCATGACGCGGGCGCTGCCGATGTCCCAGACATTGGCCAGCACAAAGGGCGCGCCGGGGCGGTGCAGCGCGCGAAAGCTGCTCATGCGAGGCCTTGGGCGAAGGCGACGAGGGTGTGCAAGGCGGCCTCGAAGGCCGCGTCATCGGTGGTCATGGCCACGCGGATATGCCCTGCGGCAGAGGTGCCAAAGCTTTCCCCCGGCATCACCGCAATGCGATGCGTATCAAGCAGCCTTTCGCCAAATTCCGCCCCCGATAGGCCCGTGGCGCGAATATCCAGCATCAGATACATCGCCCCCATGGCGGGCAGGGCGCGCACCACGTTTTGCCCCGCAAGCGCCTTTGCCGCAATCGCGCGGCGGCGGCGGAAGGGGGCGGCGATTTTTTCCTCCAGCGCCTCCCCCTCGCCAAGGGCAAAGACGGCGGCGTCCTGAATATATCCCGGCACGCCATAGGTCGTATGGGTGGCAAGGTTGGTCATATGGGCGATGGCCTCGGTGGGGCCGACGACCCAGCCGATGCGGCTTCCGGTCATGGCGTGGCTTTTCGACATGGAGCCGACGACCAGCGTGCGGCTGGCCATACCCGGCAGGGCGCGGGGGGAGATATGGGCACCTTCCCAGACCTGCGTGTCATAAACCTCGTCCGAGATCAGCCAGAGGTCATGCTCCTGCGCCGCCGCCGCAATCGCGCCCATGGTGGCGGCGTCATAGATCACGCCGGTGGGATTGTTGGGCGAGTTCACCAGAAGCGAGGCCGCGCCCTTGAGCGCGCGCAGATCCTCCGCCTGCGGCTGGAAATTCTGCGCCGCCCGGGTGGTTATGGGCAGCGGCACCGCGCCCGCACCGCGCAGGGTGCCGGGGTAGGTGGTGTAATAGGGGTCGATATAGCCCGCCGTATCGCCGGGGTTCAGCACCGCCATATGGGCGGCAAAGAGCCCCGCCTGACCGCCCGGCGTGATCAGCACATTGTCGGGCGTGGTCGCCACGCCCGTCCGCTGGCTGATCCGGTCCGCCACGGCTTGGCGCAGGGCGGGGGTGCCGGGCACAGAGGCATAGCCGGTGTGCCCGCCCGCCGCGGCCCGGTGCATGGCCTCCAGAATACTGGCATCGGTGCGGATGTCATGCTCGCCAATGGTCAGCTCGGTCACAGGCTCGCCCGCGGCGATCATCTGGCGCGAGCGATAGAACAGGCCCCAGCCGTCGTCGCCGTCGGGGGTCAATGTGGTGATACGGTGCGAAAGTGTCATGGCTGCAACCAAAAGGCGCGGCGTGCGATTGTCAATCAAACCCATGCAACGGGCGCAGATTTTTCGGTTGACCTCAAGTTTACTTGAGGAATTAGAAAAATCTTGTTGACCGATTGAACACCACAGAGGAGGCGCCGAAATGGCCCGTTTGGAACATATCAATATCACCGTCGCAGATGCCAAGGACACAGCCGCCCTGCTGGGCCGACTGTTCGGCTGGCGCGTCCGCTGGCAGGGGGCGACGATGCAAGGGGAGGGGCTGTCGGTGCATGTGGGCGGGGATGAGGACTACATCGCCCTGTTCAGCTTTGCCGGGACAGCCGGGGCGCGGGACCAGGACGACCGGCGCATCGGCCTGAACCATATCGGCGTTGTGGTCGATGATCTGGACGCGGTGGAGGCGCGGGTTCTGGCAGAGGGGCTGCGCCCGCATCATCACGCGGATTACGAGCCGGGGCGGCGGTTCTACTTCATGGAAGGCAACGGGATCGAGATTGAGGTGGTGGAGTATGGATAGGGGCGTTTGGGTTTGGATGTGCCGTTATGTGTGAGATTTGACGGCATGCTGCGTGGAGGGGCAAAGATTTTGTGCCTCCGGCGGGGATATTTGGACCAATAAGAAGCACAGGCGCGCCGCTTTCGGGCGGGTTATCTGGGGGCGAGGCTGGCTTGGACTTTCTTGGTCAGGCTGGCGCGGATCAGGTCATAGGACTGGGCGATCCGTGCTTCCATATCCTGCGCTTCGGTTTTGTCCCAATCGAAGAGCGCCCACGAGCCGTGGAAATAGGGGGCCTTGGTGGCGGCGCCGACTTCGATCAGCAGCTGGGCGGTTTCTGTATCGGGGGTTTTCAGGATCACCCCGGGGGTGACCGCGCCGATCTGGGCAAAGATCTTGCCGCCGACCTTCCACGTGTCATGGTCCGGCCCGAAGGGGGAGGACCATTCGGCGCCCGGCAGGGCTTTGCAGAGGGCATTGACGGTATCGCGTGACATGGGGGCAGGGTGCAGGCACGCTTGGGGCTTGGCAAGGGGGTTTTGGCGCGCTAGCCTGCGCCCATGACCTGCATTTGCTGTATTCCCTGCATTATTACCGACTGACCCAGTCAGCCGCGCCGGTCTTTTTCGTTTCCTTCCCAATTCGATCTTGCTAGGCCCCGCGGCAAGCCCCGCCTGTGAGGACCGATATGACCGAAGTGACCCTGTGGAACGTAAAAACCAAAGCCAAGGAGGCTTTGCCCGCCGATCGCAGTGCCGAGGACCCGATCAAGATGTATGTTTGCGGGCCGACGGTTTATGACCGGGCCCATCTGGGCAATGCGCGGCCTGTTCTGGTGTTTGACACGCTCTATCGTCTTTTGCGCCATACCTACGGGGCGGACGCGGTGCGTTATGTGCGCAATTTCACCGATGTGGATGACCGGATCAACGAGACGGCATTGAAGCGGCAGGCGGCGGGGGCCGAGGGCAGCCTTGAGGAATTGATCCGCGAGCGCTCGGACGAGACCATTGATTGGTATCACGCGGATATGGATGCGCTTGGCGCATTGCGGCCCAATGAGGAGCCGCGCGCCACGGATTATATCGGGCAGATGATCGCCATGACCTCTGCCTTGATCGAGAAGGGCCATGCCTATGCCGCCGAGGGGCATGTGCTGTTTGATGTGACCTCCTATGACGATTACGGCGCGTTTTCAGGCCGCTCGGTTGAGGATATGGTGGCGGGGGCGCGGGTCGAGGTTGCGCCTTATAAGCGCAATCCGATGGATTTTGTGCTGTGGAAACCCTCCCCTGATGACCTGCCGGGTTGGGAGAGCCCATGGGGTCGCGGGCGTCCGGGCTGGCATATCGAATGTTCCGCCATGGCGCATGACCTGCTGGGCGAGAGTTTCGACATTCACGGCGGCGGCAATGATCTGCTCTTCCCGCACCACGAGAACGAGATCGCGCAGAGCACCTGCATGGGCCACGGCTTTGCCCGCATCTGGATGCATAACGAGATGTTGCAGGTTGAGGGCAAGAAGATGTCCAAGAGCCTTGGCAACTTTTTCACCGTGCGCGATCTGCTGGAGCAGGGCGTGCCAGGGGAGGTGGTGCGTTTTGTCATGCTCTCCACCCATTACCGCAAGCCGATGGACTGGACCGAGCAGAAGCGGGCCGAGGCGGAGCGTGTCTTGCGCGGCTGGCGCAGTGCGATCGAGGGGGTGGAGGCCGGTGCGCCGGATGCGGAGGTTCTGGCGGCCTTGGGGGATGATCTGAACACCCACGCGGCGATCCAGAGGCTGCATCAACTGGCGCGCTCCGATGGTGGTCCGGCGGTTCTGAAGGCCTCGGCGCAGCTTATGGGCCTTTTGCTCGATGAGCTTGGCGAATGGGCCGCCATGGGCGCGCGCGGGGGCGATCACGCCCGCATTATGGATCTGGAAAGCTGGCTTCGCGCCGCGCGTAAGTCTGCGATGTTGAGCAAGGATTTCAGCGAGGTCGACCGTTTGAAGAGCGAACTTCAGCGGGCGGGCCTTGAGGTGCGGATGTCGAAGGAGACTGTCGAGGTTGTGCCGAAGCCGGGCTATGACGCCGATGCCCTGTATAACATCAGCCGTGGGGAGGCCTAGATGACCCGCGAACGCCTGTACCTCTTCGACACGACCCTGCGCGACGGTCAGCAGACCCAAGGGGTGCAGTTCTCCACCGAGGACAAGCACCGGATTGCCGAATTGCTCGACGGGTTGGGGGTGGATTATATCGAGGGGGGCTGGCCCGGGGCCAACCCGACGGACAGCGCGTTTTTTGAAGCGAAACCAAATATTTCCAAGGCGACCTTCACAGCCTTTGGCATGACCAAACGCACCGGGCGCTCGGCGGAGAATGACGATGTTCTGGCCGGTGTGCTGAATGCGGATACCCCCGCCGTTTGCCTCGTGGGTAAGACCCATGATTACCACGTCACCACCGCCCTTGGCTGCACGCTGGAGGAGAACCGCGAGAATATCGCCGCCTCAATCGCCCATCTCGTGGCGCAGGGGCGCGAGGCGCTGTTTGACGCGGAGCATTTCTTCGACGGCTACAAGGCGAACCCGGAATATGCGCTGGACTGTCTGCGCGCGGCCTATGATGCGGGGGCGCGTTGGGTTGTGCTTTGCGATACCAATGGGGGGACATTGCCGCGCGAGATCGCGCAGATCACCCGCGCGGTGATCGACAGCGGGATCGAGGGCGCACGCCTTGGCATCCACACCCATAACGACACCGGCATGGCTGTGGCCGGATCGCTGGCGGCGGTGGAGGCCGGCGCGCGGCAGATACAGGGCACCCTCAATGGGTTGGGGGAGCGCTGCGGCAATGCCGATCTGGTCTCGATCATTCCCAGCCTGCTGCTCAAGGAACCCTTCGCCAGCAGCTTTGAAACCGGCGTGACCAAGGCGGGGCTGAAAAGCCTGACCCGCGCCTCGCGGATGCTGGACGATATCCTCAACCGCGTGCCACAGCGCAATGCGCCCTATGTGGGGGCCAGTGCCTTTGCCCATAAGGCGGGGCTGCATGCCTCTGCGATCCTGAAAAACCCCGATACCTATGAGCATGTGGACCCTGCCGTGGTGGGCAACAGCCGCATCATCCCGATGTCCAATCAGGCGGGGCAATCGAACCTGCGCCGCCGGTTGGCCGAGGCGGGGATTGCGGTGGAGAAGGGCGATCCGGCGCTGGCGCGGATTTTGGAGATCATCAAGGAGCGCGAGGCCGCGGGCTATGCCTATGACACCGCGCAGGCGAGCTTTGAGCTGGTCGCGCGGGGGGAGCTTGGCCTGCTTCCGCAGTTCTTCGAGGTGAAGCGGTACAAGGTGACGGTGGAGCGGCGAAAGAACAAGTATAACAAGATGATAAGCCTCTCAGAGGCGGTTGTTGTGGTCAAGGTGCGGGGGGAAAAGATGCTCTCCGTCAGCGAAAGTCTGGACGAGACCGGATCGGACCGCGGGCCGGTCAATGCGCTCTCCAAGGCGCTGTCCAAGGATCTGGGACCCTATCAGGCCTATATCGACGACCTGCGGCTGGTGGATTTCAAGGTGCGGATCACCGATGGAGGGACCGAGGCCGTGACCCGCGTGGTGATCGACAGCGAGGATGCGCAGGGGCGCAGATGGTCCACCGTTGGGGTCTCGCCCAATATCGTCGATGCTTCGTTCGAGGCGCTGCTCGATGCGATCCAGTGGAAGCTGATCCGCGACGGGGCGCAGGCCTGAGGTGGAGCGCCGCGATGATCTTGAGGCCTGCGCCGCGCTGGTGGCCAAGGGCGATGCGGACCGCTTTGCGGCGCTGCGGGCGGCGCCGGTTGCGGCGCGCAAACTGCTCATGCCGCTCTATGCCTTCAACGTCGAGGTCTCGCGCGCCCCATGGGTGACGGGCGAGGCGATGATCGCCGAGATGCGCCTGCAATGGTGGCGCGACGCCTTGGCCGAGATCGGCGGCACGGGGGCGGTGCGCTCCCATGAGGTGACGGTGCCGCTCTCGCTCGTGCTTCGGGGGGCAGAGGTGGATGTGTCAAAGCTCGACGCGCTGGTGGCGGTGCGGCGGTGGGATATCTACCGCGATGCCTTTGAGGATGACGCGCATCTGAAGGAATACCTGCGCTGTAGCGGCGGCCATTTGATGGGCGCGGCGGCGGCGATACTGGGCGGCGACGGCGCGGCGCAGGCGGCGGCAGAGGATTACGGCACCGCCGCAGCCCTTGCCGCATGGTTCCGCGCCATTCCGGCGCTGGAGGCCGCAGGGCGGCGCCCGCTGGTCGATGGCCGCGCCGAGGCGGTGCATGAACTTGCGCTCTGGGGGCAGGGGCTGTTGCGGGCCGCGCGGGCGGCGCGGCGCGATGTGCCCAAGGCCGTGGCCCCGGCCCTTTGGGCCGGTTGGCGGGCGGATCAAACGTTGAAATTGGCGGCGCGGGTGCCACGCCTTGTGCAGGAGGGCGGGCTTGAGGTCTCTCCCGCGCGCAAGCAGCTTGGCCTGATCTGGGCCAGCATGGCGGGCCGCTGGTAACGCCTTGGGTCTTGAGGGATTGCGCTCTGCTCTCTGTTTGGCCTGCGGCCAACCAGAGCCAGATCGCCGGGGGGCGGAGGCTTTTTTCGCCTTGGCGAAAAAAGCCTCCGCGGAGCGACCGCGAAGCGGGCGCAAAACCTCGGGTTAGGGGGCGCTGCGGCTGCGCAGCGTCAGCCAGACCAAGGCCCCGCCTGCCAGTGTCAGGAAGGGCACCATGGCCATGTTCACCGCGCTCCAGCCCTGAATGACATCGCCGCCCGAGCAGTTCATCAGCCCGCCGGAGGCGAGCGACGCCAGTGTCACGCAGCCAAAGACCACCGCATCATTGAGGCCCTGCACCATGCCGCGCTCATGGGGCGCATGGGCCGAGGCGAGCATGGTCGTTGCCCCGATAAAGCCGAAGTTCCAACCAAGCCCGAGCAGGATCAGCGCCCCGAAGAAATTGCCAAGGGTCACGCCCGAGAGCGCCACGATCCCCGCCGCGCCCAGAAGCATCAGCCCGACCGAGGTGATCCGTGTGGTGCCGAAACGCGCGATCAGGTGGCCGGTAAAGAAGCTGGGCGCATACATGGCCAGCACATGGGCCGAGACGATGTCATTGGCATGGCCAACGGTAAAGCCGCAGCCCACCACCGCCAGCGGCGTGGAGGTCATCACAAGGTTCATCAGGGCATAGGCCACCATGGCGCAGATCATCGCCACCGCAATGGCCGGATCGCGCAAAAGCGCCCCTTTGGAGCGCGAGACTATGCCCGCCGCCGGTTTCGGCGCCGCCTTGGGCAGGTCCAGCAGCATGAACAGCCCCATGCCCAGAACGTTCAGCACAATCACCGCAAGGTAGGTGCCAAAGAAGGGCACGATATAGGCATCCTGCACCAGTTTGTTGAGCTGCGGCCCAAAGAGCGCAGACAAAAGCCCCCCCGCCATGACATAGCTGATCGCCTTGGGCCGGAACCCTTCGGAGGCCGTGTCTGTCGCGGCAAAGCGGTAGAACCCCTGCGCCGACATATAGATCCCCGTCAGGTAGCTGCCCAAAAGCAGCAGCCCGAAGGAGCCATACCACAGCCCCGCCGCCGAGATCGCCGCGCCAAAGGCCCCGCCAATCGCCCCGACCATAAAGCCGAACTGCCGCCCGCGCCGCTGCATCAGGGGCGAGAGCCATGGCGCGGTGGTCATTGAACCGAACACGATCAGCGAGATCGGCAGGGTCGCCAGACAGACATTGCTGGCAATCATCTGCCCCGCCAGACCAGCACTGACGAAAAGCATCGGCATCTGCGCGCCCAGAAAGGCCTGCGCGGCGACCAGAACGATGACGTTCCTGCGTGCACGGGAATCGTCAATCGGGGCGGCGTCGGGGGCGATCTGGGGTGTGTTCATGGCGCCTTCAAAGCGCAGAAGGCGGGCAAGGTCCAGCCCCTTCGATACCGTTTGGTAGGCGGGCAGGGGGCTAGGGGCCGGGCGCGCCTTGTTTTTCAAGGCCCCAGCCCGCGCAAAAAGCCCGCACCTGCGCGGGCGAGGTCAGGCGCGTGACGGCAAGGCCCGCGCCCTGTTCGTCGATCAGCCGCAGGATGCGTTGGCGCGAGCTCTGCCTTGTGCGCCAGATGAAGGCGTAGAATTCCACTGTGTGCCAGCCGAAATACTCATGACAGCCGGGGGCAAAGTCGGGCCGGTTCTGGCCGTAATAGCGTACCAGCCGCTTTGCCACCCGCCAGAGCCGCAGCCCCACAGGCAGGTCGAGCCAGATCAGCTGCTCCGCCCGCGCGGCGCGACTGTTATAGGTGGCGCTCAGCCCGCCTTCGAAGATCCAGCGCTCCTGCGCCTCCACCGCATGGGCCATTTCGATCTTTTCCGCCTTGGGGCGATCAACCCAGCCCGCTTTGTAATGGATGTGATCCATGTGAAAGACCGGCAAGCCGGTTTGCGTGCCAAGCTGCCGCGCGAGGGTGCTTTTTCCCGATCCGGGGCCGCCAAGGATCATGATGCGCTGCATTGGTGCCCCCTTTGCCGCCCACCGGCGCCCCCCATGGGCCTGCCGCCAAACAGGGCCTGCAAACGTTACAATCCCTAAACTATGCGGCATTTTAGGTTACATTTCAGCCCTATGTATATTTTTGTAACTCTTGGTCGGCTATGGGATTTTCAGGACAGACACTCTGCACACCCCTAAACGAGATGAAAATACAGAAAGAAGACCACCATGTTGAAGAATGATCCCGTTACCTCCACCGGCCTGCTGCCCAAACTCTCCGTTGCCACCGTGGGCCTTATGTTCATCGCCGGTTTTGTGGCGACCATGGCCTTTGACCTTTGGGGTCAGGTGATCAGCCCCGGCCTCGGCTTTGCGACGCTCTCGCCCCATGGGCTGGCCAAAAGCCTGCTGGGCAAGTTCGGCCTGCCCAATAGCGACTTTGCCGGATACTTCTTTCACTTCTATCTCGTGGGCCTGATCGGCTATCCCGTGGGCTGGCTGTTTGTCTTCGAGCCTGTCTGGAAGCGGGTCATCGGCGGCACCCTTGGCTGGTTCATCCCCTCTGCTGTTTACGGCTTTGGCCTTTGGGTCTTTGCCATCGGCGGTATCACCACGATTGCGGGTCTGCCCTTCTTCCTGAACTTCACCGGGATCACTTGGGTCGCTCTGGTGGGCCATGTGGCCTACGGGATTGTTCTGGTGGCGGTGCTGCGGGCGATTGCGCCCAAGGCCTGAACCCGCCCTCGCGGATATTGATTTCAAGGCGGCCCCTGCTGGAATACGGCGGGGGCCGTTTTGCGTGTGGGGCCAAGGGGCCTAACCTCCCAGCCGCCGCGCCAGCCTCGCGATCAGCAGCGCAGCGAGGATCAGGAACGCCGCGGCGATGATCCATGCCACGGAGGTGGAATAAACCTCCGCCAGAGCGCCAACCATGACCAGCCCGAGCGCCGCGCCCAATTGCTGGATGAGGGAGCGCAGGGAGAGCAGCGTGGACCTTTGATGATCCTCAACCGCGCCATGCAGAATGGCACTGGCCGGTGTTTCGCTCGCCCCCAGCAGGACGGAATAGAGCAGGAACACCGCCACAAACCCGAGGATCCCGCCCTGCAAGGCCAAGGCCACCTGCACCGCAGCAAGGCCGGTAAAGAGCGCCGCAAGCGTGACCCCGTGGCGGCGCCGGAACAGCCGACTGATGCGGGGGGAGAGCGCGGCGCCAAGGGCGATGGCAAAGAAATAACAGGCCGTCAGCGCACCAATCATGGCATTGGCATAGCCTGCCTCCAGCATGGGGTTGGCATGGGTCGGCCAAAGAACCTCCACCGGATTGCTGGCCATCAGGAAAAACGCCAGAGCGGCCAAGAGCAGGGACAGGCTGGGATGTGTGAAGGCCAGCCGCGCGCCATCCGCCACCACGGCGGGCACCTTGGCAAAACCCTGTCTCAGGGCGCGGGGGTGCAGGGCGCGGGGCTCCTCCGCGATGGCCAGATGGGTGAAGACCAAGACGCCCAGCATCACGGCAAAGCTGGCAAGGTAGGAGGCATCATAGATCCGCAGCCCGACCCTTTGCAGCGTGTCGCCCAAGGCATCGGGCAGCAGCCCGCCGATCACCGCGCCCAAGGCAAGCCCCATGGCATTGGCCCATTGCGCCCGTGCAAGGGCAGGCTGAACATCCACCCCCGCCGCCAAGCTGCGGAACCTTTCGACAAACCAGGCATCCAGCGTGCCCGACCGCAGGGCGCGGCCAAAGCCGATGAAGGCAAAGGACAGCGCCAGAATGGCGAACTCACCCGAGGAGAGGAACAGAGCGAGGGAAATCAGACTGGCCAGCGTGGCCCCAAGGAAGACCGGCTTGCGCCCGATGCTGTCCGCAAGCCCGCCAAAAGGAAGCTCCATCGCCATGGTGGTGAGGGAATAGATGCCGAAGAGCAGCGAGATCTGGAACAGGTCCATCCCCCGATCCGTCAGGGCAAGGGCCACCACCGCCACGGTCAGGCCCATGGCGAAACGGTCCAGAAACTGATGGATCTGGAACAGCCGGATATGCCGCCGCGCGGGTTCGGGCAGGGATTTGAAGGTGAACTCTGTCTGCGTCGCCATGGCGGCAGTCTCGGCCCTGCCGCGCCCGGGCACAAGAGCGCCCTGCACTGGGCTGCAGGGTGAAAAAATCCTCCGAATTTTTGGCGTCATGGAAAGGGCGGTGTTCGGGGCGGGCCTTGACCCCGCGCGCGTCATGCGTCACCGATCTGCCATGGATGTCGGACGGATCATCAAGGGGGATGCCTGCGTGGCGGAGGGGGCGGCCTGGCTGGCGGGGGAATGCCCGCGCCTTGCCCATGCGCTAAGCGTCACCGGCCCCTTGCCCCTGCGCCTGCGCGGCGATGGTTATGAGGCGCTGCTCTCCGCGATTGTTTCGCAGCAGGTTTCCGTTGCCGCCGCCCGCGCCATTTGGAAACGTCTGAAGGACGCCCGCCTGACCGGCCCGCGCAAGGTGCTTTGGGCCAGCGATGAGGAGCTGCGCGCCGCAGGGCTCTCGCGGCAAAAGGTGCGCTATGCCCGCGCCCTCGCCGAGGCGCGGATCGACTACAAGGCCCTGCGCAGTGCCCCCGACGCAGAGATCACCGAGGTGCTGACCGAAGTGCCCGGCATCGGCCGCTGGACCGCCGAAATCTACGCGATGTTCTCCCTTGGCCGCGCCGATGTTTTCGCGCCCAATGATCTGGCCCTGCAAGAGGCCGCCCGCATGCTGTATGATATGCCCGCCCGCCCGAAGGAGCGCGAATTGCGCGCCTTTGCCGAGGCGTGGAGCCCATGGAGGGCGGTTGCCGCGCGCCTTTTGTGGGCCTATTTCCACGTGGCCAAAGACAGAGAGGGCATCACATGACCCGAGACCTTACCGCTGGCCGCAAGGCCCCCCGTTCCGGCACTGTCAAAACCGTCGTCGTGTTCCTGCACGGCTATGGCGCCGATGGCAAAGACCTGTTGGGGCTGGCCGATCCCCTGAGCGATCACATGCCCGACACCCTGTTTCTGGCCCCCAATGCGCCCGAACCCTGCCTTGGCAACCCGATGGGGTTCCAGTGGTTCCCGATCCCGCGCATGGATGGGTCTGACCCCGTGGCGGCGGGGGTGGCCTTTGCCGCGGCGCAGGATGACCTGAACGCCTATCTCGACAAGATGATGGAGGAAGAGGGCGTCGGCGCCTCGCAGGTCATGCTGGTCGGCTTTTCCCAAGGCACGATGATGGCCCTGCAGGTCGCACCGCGCCGCGAGGCGTCTTTTGCCGGCGTCGTTGGCTTCTCCGGCCGGTTGCTGGAGCCCGAAAAGCTCGCCGCCGAGGCCAAGGTGCAGATGCCGATCCAGCTTTTGCATGGCAATCGCGATGATGTGGTGCCCTTCGACAGCATGCAAGAGGCCGCAGATGCCCTCGTTGCGGCGGATTTTGACGTCTACACCCATGTGATGGAGGGCACGCCCCATGGCATCTCTCCTGACGGTCTGCAGCAGGCATTTGTTTTCATGAATGAATTCCTGCCAAAATAGCCTGTCACGCGGCTTTTGCGGAAATGTCATGAAATCTACATCTAGCGGGGCTTGCCAGATGTGAAACCACATATATAGTCCAGTTAACGCAGGCGGGCTCGCCCGCCTTTGGACCGCCGCACAAAACGCGCGGCTGGGGTGGATCGGAGCAGCTTGATGGACGGTGATTTCAGGACAGCCTTTGTGCGAGAGCCGCGCAGCCTACGGCATAAACCGGCGCTGGTGCTGAATGCGGATTACAGACCGCTCAGTTACTACCCCCTGTCGCTCTGGCCATGGCAGGAGGCCGTAAAGGCCGCATGGCTGGACAGGGTGGATATCGTCGCCGAATACGACGACTTTGTGCACAGCCCCTCGACACGGATCAAAATCCCTTCGGTTGTTGTGCTGAAAGACTATGTAAAACCCCAAAAGCGCGTGGCCTTCACGCGCTTTAATTTATTTCTGAGGGATGAATTTTGCTGCCAATACTGCGGCGCAAAAGGGGACCTGACCTTTGACCACGTGGTGCCGCGCGCGGCAGGCGGGATCACCAGCTGGGAAAACGTGGTGGCGGCCTGCTCTCCATGCAATCTGCGCAAAGGCTCCAAAAGCCTCAAACGCTCGGGCATGCAGCTGCGCAAACCGGCCCGCGCGCCAGAGGCAGAGGAACTGCGCAACACAGGCCGCAAATTCCCGCCCGGCCACCTGCACGACAGCTGGCTCGATTTCCTCTATTGGGACACAGAGCTGGACGCTTAGATACGAAGGCTGAAACGAAAACGGGCGGGAAAACCCGCCCGATCCACGCCGCTCTCGCTGCGCTTATTCCGCCGCTGGCGCAATCGCCCGCAGCCAGCTTATGTTCGCCAGACGCCACAGATACATCGTCTCGGAAAACATCCGCTCGTTGACGCCGCCGGTGGTGGTCAGGAAATACCGCACACGGCTGTTGCCGCTTTCCGCATCATAGGACACGGACCCAAGGGCGTTGTCGGTCATCCATGCATTGACCTGCTCGGGCGTCACAGGCTCCGGCGTGGCATATTCCGAGGTCAGCAAAAGATGCGCACAATTCGCCCCGTCCTCGCAGCCAAGGAAAAAGACCTGAAACTTGATCTGCGAATGCACCGCCACAAGGGCAGGAGCGCCCGCGTTGCTCTGGGTCTGCGCCACCTCGAAACCGGCGCGCCGCATGGCCTCGGCAATCCCCGCGGGATCAGAGGCAGACAGGGTCTGCGCGGCGGCAGGGGCAACCCAAAGGGCGCTCAGAAGGGCAAGGACAAGTCTCATGTCTGAAATCTCCAAGGTAAAAATTGCTTTGGCCGGACTGTGCTGCAGGCAGGCAGGGCTGTCAAACCCTCAAGCCCCGCCCCCCGGCTTCTTATTGGCCCAAATATCCCCGCCGGAGGCACAAAAACGCCGCGCAGCGGCTTAGATTTTTCGCCGAAAAATCTCGCAGGGGCCGGGGGCCCTGCGGCTACACCATCATGCAGAGCAGTTCGAACATGATGGAGGCGCCGAGCCATGCGGTGCCGCCGCTTTGGTCAAACGGCGGGGACACCTCCACAAGGTCCGCCCCGACGATATCAACGCCGGTCAGCTGCCGCACGACCTCCACCGCCTCAAAGCTGTTCGGCCCGCCGATTTCCGGAGTGCCGGTGCCGGGGGCAAAGCTGGGGTCCACAAAATCGATGTCATAGCTGACATAGGTCGGCGCCGCGCCGACGATCTCGCGGGCCTCGGCCATGACATCGGGGATGCCGCGTTTGAAATACTCCTCGATCGGGATGATGCGGATGCCCTCTGCCTTGGCGAAATCGCGGTCCTCCGCGTCATACATGGTGCCGCGAATGCCGATCTGCACCACGCGCTTCGGGTCCAGCAGCCCCTCTTCCACCGCGCGGCGAAAGGGGGTGCCGTGGGTATACATCTGCCCGTCGAAATAGCTGTGGAACAGGTCGGTGTGGCTGTCAAAATGGATCATCCCGAGGGGCTCTGCCGCCAGCCCGCGCAGGATCGGAAGCGAGCACAGGTGATCGCCCCCCGCCGTCAGGGGCTTGATCCCCGCCTCGCGCACACGGGTGTAAAAGGCGCTCATCCGCTCCAGACTGTCCATCAGGTCGGCGGGGTTGGGGGGCACATCGCCCATATCGGCGCAGTTGCGGGCCTCGAAGGGCCGAATGCCCGAGGCGCCGTTCTGGGCGCGGATCATGGTGGAATAATCCCGCAGTTGCCTTGGCCCGTGGCGCGGACCGGGGCGGTTGGTGGTGCCGCCATCCCAAGGCGCGCCGATGATGCCGATCTCGACATCATTGATGCGCGGGTGGTCGAAATCCACATGGGGCAGGCGCATGAAGGTCGGCACACCGGCAAAACGGGGGAGGTCAAAACCGGAGACGGGGGTAAAGAAGGGATCGGCCATGGGGTATCCTGAGGTTGTTGCTCTCGCAGGCTAGCTCAGGTTCCGGCCGCTGCCTAGGCGCTGTGGCCGCAGGTTTTGACGGGACAGGAATTGTTAACTATCGTCACTGTTGAATATGGGGTGATATTTCCGGGGGGAGAGCCGTGTTTGCACTTATTGCTTTGTCGTCGATCGCAATGGCCTATGCCATTGCCGATAGTGTTTTTGATTTGTCGGGCAACAGCTCTGATGACGCGGAGGAGGTGATCGAGACCGTCGAGGAGGGCACCTCTCTGGCCATGCTTGACGCCGCCGAGATCGAGGCCTTGGCCGAGGAACAGCTAGACGGGGTCGAGTTCGACGCGCTTCCGGTTCCGCAATACCCCGAGGACATGGAGGTTGGCAGCAACTACGAGGTTGAGGGCACCGAGGGGGACGACAATATCGCGACCCCGGACTATGTCTATGTCACCTTTGCCGGTGCGGGCGACGATGTTGTTCTTGGCTCTGACGCCGATCAGGTGATTTTTGGCGACGCGGGCAATGATGCTCTCTTCGGTCAGGGCGGCGAGGACCACCTAGAGGGCAACGAGGACGAGGATATCCTGTTGGGCGGGGAGGGGGACGACCTGCTCATCGGTGGTCCCGGTGCGGATCAAATGTATGGCGAGGCGGGCGATGATGTGATCTTCACCTCCGGCTATGGGGCTGATCCCGATGCCGACCCCGAGGGCTACGATGTTGTCTCCGGCGGCGCGGGGGAGGATTCCGTCTATGTGGATGACGGGCTGGCGCTGCTCTCCCTTGGTGAGGGGGCGGACAATGTGCTGGTCTTCAACCGCGGCCCCGAGATGGAGGACAGCCCCGCCACCGTGATTACCGACTTCACCCCCGGAGAGGACCAATTGTTGCTGGGCGTGTTTGATGCAGAATACGCATTGCCAGAGGGGCAGAGGACCGAGGAAATCTCATATCAACTGACCCTGATCGAAACCGAGGATGGACCCGCCACCTTGGTGGTTCCGACGGTCGAGACCCAAGAGATGTATGATGCCCTTGATCCGACCAGCGTAGGCACCGCCATTCTGATGGGCCTGACGCCCGAGGATATTCAGGACGGAGACATCGTCGCAATGCTCGATAACGGGTTGAGAAATTCCGACGATGGCAGCATCAGCACCGCCTTTGACGCCATGATCGAGGCCTAACAAACCCTACACGCCAGCGGCCCCTAGGCAAAACAGCCCACCTCAGGCGGAGCAAGAGGCTCCGCCGAGGACACAGAATTTGGCGCAATGGGGGTGGTTGAGGGAGACGTCGCTCTCGGCCTCCTCCAGCGTTTCGCCCAGTTCGAATTCCGGCGAATAGGCCAGCAGGGTGCAGGCCAGAACAGCGGGCTTTTCCGCCCCCTTGCGTTTGACCACCATGCGCGAGGAGGAACACATCACCGTATCGGGCGAGACATCCAGAATGCCCCAGCAGGCGGTGGTGATTTCCGGCACTTCGACCTTCTCGTCCATTTCGGGGAAAAGAACAGTCACCCCAGGGTCTTGCGCGTCGATGTTAAAGCCGTGCTCGGCATAGAGCGCGGCATAGCCCGCGCGGCCCTCGGCCTCGCTCTCGCCCCAGACGGTGCGGCCCGCGACGGCCATGGGGATGCCCTGTTCGTGCAGCCATGCCATGCCCTTGATCGTCAGGTCAAAGGCGCCCTTGCCGCGCTCTGTATCGTGGTTCTCGCGGTCCCAATGGTCCACGGAAATCCGCAGGGTCAGCTTGCCGGGGAACTCCTTTGCCAGCGCGAGCAACCCCGCCTGCACCGATTTGCGCATCATCGGGCGCATGGCATTGGTCAGGATCAAGACCTCATAGCCGCGCTCAAGGGCGGCGCGGGCCATTTCGTTCATCTGCGGGTTCATAAAGGGCTCGCCGCCGGTAAAGGCGATCTCGCGCACGCCCCATTTGCGATCCTCAAGCTGGTCCAAGTAATCGCGCACCTCATCGGCGGTGATATAGACCAGCGCGTCATTGGTGGGGGAGCTTTCGATGTAGCAATTGGCGCAGGTGATGTTGCAAAGCGTGCCGGTATTGAACCAGAGCGTTTCCGGATGGGTCAGCGCGACAGTGGCCCGCACCTCGCCCTTTGCCGTGACCTTGGGGTCGGAAAACTTGGCGATTTCGGGGCTCTCAACAGTATCTTTCATCACACACCTGCTTGTCGGTTTCCCTAGTGGTTATAGGCGGATAGGCGCCAATGAAAGGGTTTTGGCCCGCCTTGACGCTTATGTGAGGTGCCCGCAGGCCTTTGCGTTATGGTAACCTGTTTGTGCCAGAGCACTGGCTTGGACTAGACTTGGCGCGCGTGGGTCGGTATTTAGCCGCTGTTACCGCTAACACCATCCGGGGCCGAGGCCCGGCAACTCAGAGCAAGCATAGGGCAAGCATATGGTCTCCAGAGTCATTCCAGTAGAGCCGTTCGACCTGATCATTTTCGGTGGCACGGGCGATCTGGCGAAACGCAAAATCCTGCCGGGTTTGTATCGTCGCCTTGCCGCAGGGCAGATGCCCGATGGCGCCCGCGTCATCGGCGCGGCCCGCGGCGAGATGGACGCATCCGGCTACCGCGACATGGTGCGCGAGGCGCTCGAAACCTTCGTGCCGGAGGAGGACCGCGACGCGGACTCGATCGACACCTTCCTCGCTCTGCTTGACTACGTCCCCATCGACGCCAAGGGGGAGGCCGGCTGGCCCGAGCTCGCCGCCCTTGTGCGCAAGGATGTCGTGCAGGCCTATTACTTCTCTGTCGGGCCGAGCCTGTTCGGCGATCTGGCCGCACGCCTGCACAAGCACGAGATCGCAGGGCCTCAGGCTCGCATCGTGGTGGAAAAACCCTTTGGTCATGATCTGGAAAGCGCCAA
Organism: Harenicola maris; assembly: GCA_018524345.1. GTDB lineage: Bacteria > Pseudomonadota > Alphaproteobacteria > Rhodobacterales > Rhodobacteraceae > Harenicola > Harenicola maris. Next base: position 1,275,194 of record JADQAZ010000001.1, on the reverse strand, counting down.
GGCGCTCAATGCCTCGCTGGCCGAGCATTTCAACGAGGATCAGATCTACCGCATCGATCATTACCTTGGCAAAGAAACCGTGCAGAACCTGATGGCGGTGCGCTTTGGCAATATGCTGTTCGAGCCGCTGTGGAACGCGCAATACATCGACCATATCCAGATCACCGTGGCCGAAACCGTCGGCGTGGGCGGGCGCGGCGCCTATTACGACAAATCCGGCGCCATGCGCGATATGGTGCAAAACCACCTGATGCAGCTGCTCTGCCTGATCGCGATGGAGCCGCCAAGCCGCTTTGACCCCGACGCCGTGCGCGACGAAAAGCTCAAGGTGATCCGCGCCCTTGATCCGGTGCTGCCGCATCATATCGTGCGCGGCCAGTATGACGCCTTGGGCGAGGAGCCGAGCTACCGCGAGGATGCGGGCGACCCCAAATCGCGCACCGAAAGCTATGTCGCCATGAAGGTGCATATCAGCAACTGGAGATGGGCGAACACGCCCTTCTACCTGCGCACGGGCAAGCGGCTGAAGGCGCGGGCGAGCGAGATCGCCGTGGTCTTCAAGGAAACCCCCCATTCGATCTTTGACAACGAGGCGGGCAGCAACCGCAACGTGCTCTCGATCCGGCTGCAGCCGAACGAGGGGATGAATCTGGACGTGACCATCAAAGAGCCGGGGCCGGGCGGGATGCGCCTTGTCACCGTGCCACTGGATATGACATTCGCCGATGCCCTTGGCCCGGACGTAGAGGAGGTGCCAGACGCCTATGAGCGCCTGATCATGGATGTGATCCGTGGCAACCAGACGCTGTTTATGCGCGGCGATGAGGTCGAGGCCGCATGGGCATGGACCGATCCCCTGATCGAGGGCTGGCAACAGCGCGGCGAGGTGCCCAAAACCTATGACGCGGGCTCCGCGGGGCCAGAGGACGCGATGATGCTGATGCACCGCGATCACCGCCGCTGGCGGGAGATCAAGCCATGAAGCTGATCGAATACGCCGGGGCAGAGGCCCTGATGACAGGCCTTGCGGATCGTTTGGGTCAGGAGTTGACAGAGGCGGTCGAGGCGCAGGGCCGCGCCAGCTTTGCCGTGCCCGGCGGCTCCACCCCCGGCCCGATGTTCGACGCCATCGCGCAGCGCGCCCTGCCATGGGACCAGATCACCGTGATGCTGACCGACGAGCGCCGCGTGCCGCAGGACAGCGAGCGCTCCAACACCCGCCTCTTGCGCGAACGTCTGCTTGTGGGGCAGGCGGCCTCGGCCCATTACGCCCCCATCGTGCCGGAAGTCGACGGCGCGGACCTGACCGGGTTGATCGACGCGCATCTGCCGCTCTCGGTCCTGCTTCTGGGTATGGGCGAGGATATGCACACCGCCTCGCTCTTCCCCGGATCGCCGGACCTGCCCCATGCCTTGGCCGCCGCCGCGCCCCTGATGTATGTTGAGGCCTCCGACGGGCTGGAGCCCCGCGTCACCCTGACCGGCCCCGCCCTGCAATCGGCCCAAAGCATCCACATCCTGATCAAAGGCGAAGGCAAACGCGCCGCCCTTGACCGCGCCGCAGGGCAAAGCCCCGAAACAGCCCCGATCCAGACCGTTCTGCCCCATGCCACGGTGCATTGGGCCCCCTAACACCAGCCAGACCTGCGAAAGGAAGCCGCCATGTGGCAAGCCCTCAAAGCGCATCGCAAAGACACCGCAGCGACCCCGATCCTCGAGCTTTTCGAGCAAGGCGACCGGGCGCAGGACTTCTCCGTCACGGCCTGCGGGATGCTGTTCGACTATTCCAAAACCGCCATGGACAGGGTGGCGCGCAAGGCGCTCCTCGGCCTCGCGCAGATCCGCGGCGTGGAACCCGCGCGGGACGCCATGTTCGCGGGCGACAAGATCAACGAAACAGAGGGCCGCGCGGTCCTGCACACGGCCCTGCGCAACCTTGACGGCGGGCCGGTCATGGTGGACGGCGAGGATGTCATGCCAGAGGTCCTCTCGACGCTGGACCGGATGGAAACCTTCGCCGAGGCCGTGCGCAGCGGCGCCTTCACGGGGCAGGGCGGCAAGATCACCGATGTGGTGAATATCGGCATCGGCGGGTCCGACCTTGGCCCCGTCATGGCGGTGCAGGCGCTTGCCCCCTATCACGACGGGCCGCGCACCCATTTCGTCAGCAATATCGACGGCGCCCATATCGCCGACACCCTGCGCGGGCTGGACCCGGCCACCACCCTGATCATCGTGGCCTCGAAAACCTTCACCACGATCGAGACCATGACCAATGCCGCCACCGCGCGGGCCTGGATGGGCGAGGCGATCAGCGACCCCGCCGCCCAATTCGCCGCCCTCTCCACCGCCGAGGAAAAGACCAGTGCCTTCGGCATCGCGCCAGAGCGCGTCTTCGGCTTTGAGGATTGGGTCGGCGGGCGCTATTCCATGTGGGGGCCGATCGGCCTGTCGATCATGCTGGCCGTGGGGGGCAAGGCCTTCCGCGCTTTCCTGCGCGGCGCCCAGAACATGGACCGGCACTTTCAAGCCGCCGATCTGGCCGAAAACATGCCCGTCCTGCTGGCCCTGACCGGCATGTGGCACCATCAGGTCTGCGGCTATCCCACCCGCGCCGTGCTGCCCTATGAGCAACGCCTGCTGCGCTTTCCCGCCTATCTGCAACAGATGGAGATGGAGAGTAACGGCAAATCGGTGCAGATGGACGGCAGCGCCGTGACCTGCGTCACCGGCCCCGTTGTCTGGGGCGAGCCCGGCACCAACGGGCAGCACGCCTTCTATCAACTGATCCACCAAGGCACGATGCCCGTGCCCTGCGAATTCCTGATCGGCGCCCAAAGCCACGAGCCCGAACTGGCCCATCACAATGACCTTCTCAAGGCCAACTGCCTTGCCCAGTCCGAGGCCCTGATGCTGGGCCGCGACATGGACGAAGCCCGCGAATTGATGAAAGCCGCAGGGCTGGAGGGGGAGGAGCTGGACCGCCAAGCCGCGCACCGCGTCTTCCCCGGCAACCGGCCTTCGACCACGCTGGTCTATCCCAAACTGACACCAGAGGTTCTGGGCCAGCTTGTCGCCCTCTATGAACACCGCGTTTTCGTCGAGGGGGTGATCCTCGGCATCAACTCCTATGACCAATGGGGCGTGGAACTGGGCAAGGTGCTGGCGACGAAACTGCAACCCGTGGTGACCGGAGAGGCCAGCGCCGAGGGCAAAGACGGCTCCACCCAGTCGCTCGTCGCCTTCCTGCGCGCCAATGGCTGATCCCGCCTTCCTGACCCTGCTCAAGGGCGAAGAGCTGCGCGCCGCAGGGGTGCCCGCACCATGGAGCTTTGGCAAAGCCGACCGCGTCCGCTTTGGCGAGATCGACGCTTTGGGTCATGTGAACCACACCGTCTATCTGCAATGGTTCGAAGCCCTGCGCGTGGAATACCTGATGGACTACGGCGTGTCGCAGTTCACCGGCAATGACATGCAGATCGTCCTCAAATCCGTGGGTGCGCAGTATCACGCGCCCATGTTCGTCGGCCAGAAATACATCGCCGCCACCCGCACCACCGCTTTTCGCAACACCAGCTTCCAGATGCACTATGGCGTCTGGTGCGAGGGGGTGCTGACGATGGAGGGGCAGGCCCTCGTCGTCTGCCTAGAGCAGGACGGCCGCACCAAACGGCCCCTAACAGCGCAGATGCGCGAGACCTTCGTCACGCGCGACGGGGCCGAAACGCCCTAGCGTTTCCACCGGGTGCAAAAAATGCAGCCCGCCAAGGGCGGGCTGGTTTCATTTTTTGTGGCGCCCGCGGCGGGCCTTAGGACACCAGTTCGCGGCCGTGTTTTGCGTGGCGCTCAAAGAGCTTTGCAAGCCGTGCATTCTGCACGATGGGCCGCGCCGGTTCGATCCGTGTCTGCGCGATGCCGGGGAAGAGGGTGTTGAGTTCCTCAACCGCCTCTGCCCCCATGGCATTGAGCGCGCCGGGGCCGGTCAGTAGGCTCTCGCTCAGCGCGCCCTCGGCATAAAGGATCTCGTGCCGGTCCAGCAGCAGGTGGAAATAGGTCACCGGCATGGGGGCCTCGGCCACCTCGATCCCCTTTAGCAGGGTCAGCTTGATCGCAGGGGTCAGAACCTCGGCCGAGCCGAACATCCGCTCCGCAATGCGCGAGCGCAGCAGCATCCGGTGCTGGCGCGAGACCCAAAGGTCGCGCACAGGGTAATCCACCCCAAGGCTGCCCTTGGCAATTTTGATCGGGGCCAGCTTGCCCTGCGCCACGGCTTGGGTCTGGCCGATCCAGCGGATGGTCTGCGCCCCGTGATCGCGGGTCGACACCGTATCGCCGATGCGCAGATCCTCGATCAAACGCTCGCCCCGGGGCGTCAGGATATGGGTGCCGCGCACATAGCAGGTGACATAGTCCCAGCTTTCGCGTGTGCCATTCAGGCCGGAATAGGTATCCCCCGCAAGGCTGTTCAGCTCAAGCGAGCGGATCGCGGCAGCCTCCATAGCCGATTGGTCGGCATTGGCGGAAAACTCCGGCGCCCAATAGGTGTTGCCATTGATATCCTGAAAGATGACGGCCGAAACCGTCGCCGTGGTGCCATCGATATAGGTGATGGTGGCGTTATAGACCGCGGCGCTGTCAAACACCTGATTGGCGCCGCCATTGATCTGAAAGGTTTCGTTGGGGCTGTTGTCCTGATCATAGGCGGTATTGGTGCCGCCACTGAAGCCGGTGTTGCCGGGCGAAAACTCCGCCGCGTTATTCACCAAGGCATTCCCGACACCGCCAAAGACGGAACCCACCAGCGCGCCGGCGTTCTCTGCATCGTTGTCGCCATTGCGCGTGTCGATGTCTGTCAGGTTCCCAAGGGAAAAGACTGTGAAACTTGTTGGCATTTCGGGCCCCGCACTCAATTTGATATTTTTTTATCGTTAAAAGAGTGATGCCACCGGTTTGGTTTATATTCCCCTAAAAAAGCGCGAGGCCGTTAAAGTTTGACGTAAACGTGGCCAAAACACGACAAAAAATCGTTCTGCAGGGCGGGTTTAGCTCAAATCGAACCCACCTACGAACCCGCCTGATCCGCCACACGGCTGTAGATATACTTGGCAAAGTCGAAATTCGGCCGCTCCAGATGGCTCAGCGGCCCCGGCTCGGCCAGAGAGGAACTCAGGCCCTTATAGACCTTCTCGGTGCAGCCCTTGTCCTCCATATTCACCGCATCCAACAGGGACTGCAGCTGCGCAAAATGCTCCTGCGCCTTGGGATCATTGACATAATCGGGCGAAAGCCCGCCGCCATAGATGATCTGCACACGGTCCGGCCCATCGGGATGCAGGCACAGATACCAGAAATAGCCGGGGGTCAGGGTGATCAAAAGGCTCGGATACACCGTCAGGAGCAGCGTCGTGCGCCGCATATCCCCCTTAAGGGTCGTATTGCTGGGATGGGCATTGGTCAGGGGCGCATCAGGATCCTTGAGGATCGTGTGATAATTATAGGCCGCGCCGCCGGGGGGGCAGTCCATCTCGTTCAGGTCGACAAAGCCGCCAATCGTGCCCGCATGACAAACCGGCAGGTGATAACTCTCCATGAAATTCTCGGCCAGCACCTTCCAGTTGGTGTGCCAGTTGTATTCCTCGCGGAAGGTCTGCTTGTAATCCACCATGCCGTAGGGCTCCAGCAAGGCGGCGGCCTCGGCCAGATGCGCCTCCGGCTCCGGCGCATCGGGGTTCAGCGACACCATAAGCCAGCCATGCCAAAGCGCCAGACGCACCTGCGGCAGGCAAAGCTCCTTCCTGTCAAAGGCGGTGTTCTTTCCCATGGCGGGCGCACCGCGCAGGGTGCCATCAAGATTATAGGTCCATGCGTGATAGGGGCAGACCACGGATTTCGTATTGCCCGTCCCCTCCAGCAGGGTCGACATCCGGTGCAAACAGACATTGCTCTGCGCCCTGATCTGCCCGTCCTGATCCATGATCACCATGATGGGGCGGCCCGCGATCTCGGCCGTGGTGTAATCGCCCGGCTCTTGCAGAATATCGGCGCGGCCCAAACAGAACCAGTCCCACGCAAAAATCCCGTCCAGCTCGGCCTGCACAAACTCGGGCGAGGTATAGACAGAGCGCGGCATCGCCCGCGCTTCCTCAAAGGGAGCCGCAACATTGCGCCCAAGCTCCGCAATCGGCCCATCGGCGGGCTGCACCCCTCGGGAATGGCTGTTCATGGCTCTACCTCATGCAATGACTCACCGCGCAACACTACCCAGCCGCCGAGGGCCTGTCACGCATCCAAATCGCAGGGAACACAAAGCTAAAGGGGGGAGTTTGGAGCGGGTGAAGGGAATCGAACCCTCGTCATCAGCTTGGGAAGCTACTGCTCTACCATTGAGCTACACCCGCAACGCGCCCCTCATACGTCGCAGGGGCAGGCAGGGTCAAGCGGGCTTTGCCGCCTTTCGCCGCCCTCGGTGCGATGATAGGAAACAAAACAGCCAAGGAGGCATCAAATGTCAGAGTATCTTTTCCCGCCCGCACCGACCCCCGGCCTTGCTGTCAAAGGCCGCGAGCGCCTCTATCCGGTAACCCGCATCTTCTGCGTCGGGCGCAACTTTGCCGCCCATGCCGCCGAAATGGGCAATGAGGTCAACCGCGACGCCCCGTGGTATTTCACCAAATCCCAAACCGCCTTCCTGGCCAGCGGATCCACCTTGCCCATGCCGCCGCGCACGGAGAACTTCCACCACGAAATGGAACTGACCGTGGCCATCGGGGCAGAGGGCTTCAAAGTGCCGGTATCCGAGGCGCAAAAACTCGTCTTCGGCTTCGGCTGCGGCCTCGACATGACGCGCCGCGACCTGCAAGCGACCTCCAAGGAACGCCGCCAACCATGGTGCACCGGCAAAGACGTAGAGGGCGGCGCGGTCCTCGGCCCGCTCACGCCCGCAGCGGGCTGGAAGCAAACTTTCCAACGGATCGAACTGCGCGTGAACGGAGAGAAACGTCAGGACGGCTCGGTCAAGGATTTGGTCTGGAGCGTGGCTGAGATCATCTCCGACCTCTCCCACCTCTATCACCTGCGCCCGGGCGATATCATCATGACAGGCACCCCCGCAGGCGTCGGCCCTGTCGAGGTTGGCGATGTGCTGGAGGGGACCATCGGCGGGCTGGAACCTGTCACCCTCACCATCGGCCCCGCAGAATAACGGCCCGAAAAAAGGCCCTGTTTCTTATTGGCGGTAAATATCCCCGCCGGAGGCATAAAATCTTTTGTTTCGCCCCGGCTGACGCCGGGTCGATCCGCGGGGGGCCTTCGGGCCAAGGCCCGAAGGCCCCCCGCAAAGCGCATGCTGCAAGGCCCCGATCAAAACAAATCGGCCACCCTGATCACAGGGTGGCCGTTTGTCATTGGATGCTCAGGCTGGGCCTTAGAACGGGATTTCGTCGTCCATGTCAGGCGCCGCAGGGGCAGGGGAGCCGCCACCGCCGCCGGAGCTGCGGTCATCATAGCCGCCGCCTTGGTCGTAGCCACCGCCGCCGCCCTGGTTGTAGCCGCCGCCGCCACCACCGCCGCCGCCACCTTCGCCGCGGCCGTCAAGCATGGTCAGCGTCCCGCCATAGCCCTGCAGGACAACCTCGGTGGAATAGCGGTCCTGACCGTTCTGGTCCTGCCACTTGCGGGTTTGCAACTGCCCCTCGATATAGACCTTGGAGCCCTTGCGCAGGAACTGTTCCGCCACCCGCACCAGACCCTCTTGGAAGATCGCAACCGAGTGCCACTCCGTCTTCTCGCGGCGCTCACCGGTGTTGCGGTCTTTCCATGTTTCGGACGTTGCAATGCGCAGGTTGCACACCTTGCCGCCATTCTGGAAAGAGCGGACCTCGGGGTCACGCCCCAGATTTCCGATCAGGATCACCTTGTTCACAGAACCGGCCATCGCAGCCTCCTATATCTTGTGGTTCGAATCTCCGATGCACGCTACAACACATCCCACGGGTGAAAAACGCCAAAGCTGTGGATAAGCCACACAGGACTGGAAGAAAGTTAAAATTTAGGTATGATCTCGCAAAATTATACGTCGTCTTCCGGGGTGGGTTGAATGAACAAGTTTGTATTGGCGTTTCTGGCGGCTGTTATTGCCGTGCCTGCGACGGCCGAAATCAAGGTCTCTTCCAAGAACCGCAAAAAGCTGTTTGCCACGCAAACGCGGCTTCTCGATCAACGGGCCTCCAAGCAATACGCCAACTCTGTGCGCCTGCAACCGGCCCGCGTTGTCACCCCGACCAAGACCAGCTCGCCGCGCTACACCGGCTCCCGCAAGAGCCAATACCTCCCCGTTGCCCGCGCCATGGCGCGCAAGCATAACGTGCCAGAGGACCTCTTTTTGCGGCTGGTTCAGCAAGAATCCGCTTGGAAGCCGAACGCCAAATCCCACGCCGGCGCCATCGGCCTCGCACAGCTGATGCCCGGCACGGCACGGGTTCTGCGGGTCAACGCCCATGACCCCGAGGAAAACCTCGAAGGCGGGGCGCGCTACCTGCGGCAGATGTATAACAAATTCGGCAGCTGGCGCCTTGCCCTTGCGGCCTATAACGCGGGCCCCGGCGCGGTGCAGAAATACGGCGGCGTGCCGCCCTACCGCGAGACCCGGAACTACGTGAAAAAGATCTGGGGCAGCTAGGATCACGCCCTTCGGGGCTTGACCATTCCCGCCCGCGCGGCCACGCTTTTGTTTATTCAATTATGAGCATTGGTGACGGGGGCATTGGCATGGCTGACAATATTTACGGGGTTTCGGACCCAAAACCATCTGGCAACAAGAACATCTTTGTCGTGGCCGGTATTCTCATCGGCCTCGCTTTGGCTGTGGGTCTGGCGCTTTTCGTCTCCATGAGCCGCGCCGCGGGGCCGGAACTTGTGGTCAAGGATTTCTCGGACCGCGCCGCCAAGGGGGATATCGACGGGGCCTTTGACCTGCTGTCTGCCAGCATCAAACGCGACCACACCACCAATGAAATCCAGAGCCTTCTGGAACGCATCGCCATCTATGGCGTGCCGGTCACCCTGACGGTGGAGAGCGTGACGGAAGGCAAGGTCGAATCCCGCGTCACCGGCTCTGTCACCGGCGGCATCCACAGCGCCTTTCCCGCCCAATATGTCCTGCTGATGGAGGAGGAAGGCTGGCGCATCAACACCTTCAACTACGGCACCGACCCACAGCCCCTGAAGGACGCGGTCGCCCGCTTTGTCGCCGCCATCGCCGACGAGAACATCGACACCGCCTTTGGCGAACTCTCCGAAGGCTTCACCACGAAATTCACCAAGGATCAGGTGCAAACGGGGCTGACCAATGCACAGGTCTGGGGCACCGCCTATACGATCGACTACGTCAGCCACGAAATCTTCGAAGGCGAGGCAAGCTACCGCGGCACCCTCTATGACGAAGAGGGTGGCGAAAAACCCTTTACCGCAAAGCTAGAGGAAGGCGAGGACGGCACATGGCGCCTCTTTGCCTTCGACTACGCCCCGCAGCCCTGAGCCTGCTCTTGTTCGCCCTGAGCCCGCCGGCTACTCGGCGGCGATCTTGATCACAGGGGTCATCCGCGCCAAAATCTCGTCGCTCAGATGGCATTTCACCTCGTGCCCCTCGGCAAGGCGGCGCATCGGCGGCACCTCCTTGTCGCAGAGCCCGCCGGGCACCTGATCCTTCCACCGGCAGCGCGTCTGGAACGGACAGCCCGAGGGCGGGTTCATCGCCGAGGGGATATCCCCTTCCAGCACGATATGCTCTTTCTCGATGCTGGTATCGGCAATCGGCACAGCGGACAAAAGCGCCTCGGTATAGGGGTGATAGGGCGGGGAAAACACCTGGTCCGTATCGCCCATCTCCACCACATGACCCAGATACATCACCATCACACGGTCGCTCAGGTATCGCACAATCGACAGATCGTGCGAGATGAACAAAAGCGTCGTCTTCTCCTCGCGCTGGATCTCCATCAGCAAATCGGTGACCGCCGCCTGAACCGACACATCAAGCGCCGAGACAGGCTCATCCGCCACCACAATCCGCGCCCCGCCAGCAAAGGCGCGGGCAATGCCGACGCGCTGCTTCTGCCCGCCAGAGAGCTGCCGCGGCATCCGCCCGGCAAACTCGCGGGGCAGCTTCACCAGATCAAGCAGCTCCAGCATCCGGCTGCGCCGCTCACCTTCCGTCTTGCCGATCTTGAAAATCTCCAAGGCACGGATGATCTGGTTGCCCACGGTCATCGAAGGATTCAGCGTGTCAAAGGGGTTCTGGAACACCATCTGCACAGAGCGCACCAGATCGGTCCCCCGCGCCTCGATCGGCACATCGCCAATGGAGGCCCCGTCAAGCGTGATCCCCCCGTCGGTGGCGGTCTCCAGCCCCATCAACACCTTGGCAAAGGTCGACTTGCCGCAGCCGGACTCGCCCACAATGGCCAAAGTCTCCCCCTCGCGGGCCTCGAAACTCAAGGTCTCGTTCGCCTTCACCACCTTCTTGGAGCCGCCAAACAGGGCATTGGCCGAGACCTCGTAATATTTCTTCAGGTTGTCCATCTTCAGAATAACCTCGCCCGGCTCGGATTTCGCATTGGTCACCACAGCGGCAAGAGGGGCATCCCAGTCGATCTCCTCAAACCGCAAACAACGCGAGCGATGGCGGTCAAACCCCTTCACACTGGTCATGGGAATATTCTGCGCGTTGCAGCGCCCCTCCTCGAAATAGTCACAACGCGGGCCAAAATTACAGCCCGGCGGGCGCTCATGGGGCAGGGGGAAGTTGCCGGGAATGGCCACCAAAGGCCGCGAATTCTTGTCGGCGCCGGGCAGGGGGATCGAACGGAACAAGGCCTGCGTATAGGGATGCTGCATCTGGTCGAACACATCCTCGATACTGCCGGTCTCCACCGCCTCGCCGGAATACATCACACACAACCGGTCACAGGTTTCGAGCACCAAACCAAGGTTGTGCGAGATGAACAGCATCGAGGTGCCGTATTTCTCCCCCAGCTCCTTGACCAGATCAACAACCGCCGCCTCCACCGTCACATCCAGGGCCGTGGTCGGCTCATCAAGGATCAACAAGGAAGGCTTCGACATCAAAGCCATGGCAATCACAATGCGCTGCTGCTGCCCGCCCGAAAGCTGATGCGGAAAGGAATTGAGCATCCGCTTCGGGTCCGGCAGCTTCACATCGGTGACAACCTCCAAAGCCCGCGCATAGGCCTCCTCCTTGGAGGCCCCCTGATGGATCATCGGCACCTCCATCAACTGCTTGCCGATCTTCATCGCAGGGTTCAGGCTCGCCATCGGCTCCTGATAGATCATCGCAATCTCAGAGCCCCGCAAATCACGCAGCTCCTCCATGCTCATCTTGCCCAGATCACGGCCCTTGAACTTGATCGTGCCGCCCACAACCCGCCCGTTGACGCCCAGATCCTGCATAACGCCAAGGGCCACAGTGGACTTCCCGCAACCGGACTCCCCAACCAACCCCATGGCCTCCCCCGGCATCACCTTGCAGGAAAAATCCATCACCGCCGGAATTTCCCGCAAACGGGTGAAAAACGAAATCGACAAATCCTCGATCTCAAGGATAGGGCCATCATAGTCATCGGATGCGGTCATCACGTCACTCCTGAGTTCTGCCCCCCGTTTCTTATTGGCGGTAAATATCCCCGCCGGAGGCATAAAATCTTTTGTTTCCCCCCGGCTTCGCCGGGGCGATCCGGAGGGGGGCGGCGGCCTTCGGCCGCCGCCCCCCTCCGCTCCCCTAGTCCTTAAGGCTTTCCTCGCGCAGACCGTCCGCCAAGAGGTTAAGCCCCAGAACGAGGGTCAAAAGCGCAATGGCAGGCGGCAAGGCAGGGTGCAGATAGATAGAGAGCAGCTTGCGCCCCTCGTTGATCGTGCTGCCCCAGTCGGGGCTTTCGGGCGGCATGCCGAGGCCAAAGAAGCCAAGGGTGCCGAGCAGGATCGTGGTGTAGCCAATCCGCAGGCAGAAATCGACGATCAGCGGCCCGCGCGTATTGGGCAGGATCTCCCAGAGCATGATGTACCATGCCCCCTCACCGCGGGTCTGGGCGGCGGCAACGTAGTCGCGGGTTTTGATATCCAGCGCCAGCCCCCGCACGATCCGGAACACCGTGGGCGAGTTCACAAACACCACCGAGACAAAGATCACCAAAATACCGCCCGGAATGTCGAAGAGGTCCAGCCAGCTAGGCATAAAGCTCACCGGCGTCCCCTTGTCGGAGATCAGCGAGAAATACAGCCAAAGCCCGACCCCCAGCACCCCGATCAACAGCGGTGTGCGCAGGGCAGGGCGGGTGTGGAACTTGGAATTCAACAGCAGGAACAGGAAGATCAGCGGAAAGACAAACAGACACATCGCCATATAGCTCGGCAGGCCCGTCTCCACGATCTCCGGCGTCACCAGCAGGTAGAACAGCAAGATCACCGGAAAGGCGAGGATCAGGTTGGCAAGGAAGGAAATCACCGTATCCAGCTTGCCCCCGTAATAGGCCGCAGGCAGCCCCAGCGTGATCCCCACCATAAAGGCAAAAACCGTCGCCAAAGGCGCGATCTGCACCACGATCCACGACCCCTTGATCACACGGCTGAAGACATCCCGCGCAAGGTTGTCCCCGCCCAAGAGATACCAAGCGTATTCGCCTTCCTCCGCCCCGGCCAGCGGCGTGCCCGGCACCTTGTTCTTCATGCCCGAGACCTGCCCAAGGGCATCATGGGTCACCAGCATATCCAGCGGCCCGCCCATCACAGCGACCAGCACCCAGAACATCACAAGGGCAAACCCGATCATGCCAATGGGGCTGTCGAAGAGCTTGCCAAACAGCCCGAGCCTGCGCTTGTAAGTGATCGACAGGGCAAAGATCGCCGCAAGCCCGATCCAGACCGGCGTGAGGATCAAAAGGATCTTCAGGATCACCTGAAAGGTTGAAAGTGGTTCCATCGTAATGCTCCTCAGCTCAACCGGATCCGCGGGTTCAGATAGACATAGCCGATATCCGATATCAGCTGCGTCACCAGAACCACGATCACCGAGACGACCGAGACCGCCATCAGAAGTTCAATATCATTGTTCCCCGCCGCCTGAACGAGGGTCCAGCCAAAGCCCTTGTAGTTAAAGATCGTCTCGACGATCACCACACCATTGAGCAGCCATGGGAACTGCAACATGATCACCGTAAAGGGCGCGATCAGGGCGTTGCGCAGGGCGTGTTTCATCACGATATTGGGAAAGCTCACCCCCTTGAGGCGCGCCGTGCGGATATATTGCGAGGTCATGACCTCGGCCATGGAGGCGCGGGTCATCCGCGCGATATAGCCCATGCCATAGAGGGCAATCGTCACCACCGGCAGCAGGAAATTCTCAAGGTTGGCATCCTCCATCGCCGAGGTCGCCGTGCCCTTGAACCACTTCAGCCCCACAGCAGAGGAGGAGAAGATCGCGATGAACAAAACCCCCGAAACATATTCCGGCGTCGCCGTCATAGAGATCGACAGGGTGGACAGCGACCGGTCCGTCCGGCTGCCCTCGCGCATGCCCGCCAGAACCCCAAGGATCAGCGCACCGGGCACCATCAGCATCATCACCCAGAACATCAACTTGCCGGTCAGGGCAAGGCGCTTGCCGATGATATCCTCGACCGGTTCCTTGAACACGGTGGAATAGCCCCAGTTGCCCTGCAAAATGCCGCAGTATTCGGGCGCCTCCTCGGCGTCCATCCCCGGCTGGATACAGCGCCCCGTCACCTTCCCCTCGTCATCGGTGTCGCGATGCGAGGGCAGAACCCCGATCCATTCGCCGTATTTCACGGCAAGCGGCTGGGTATAGCCGTTGCGTTCCAAAAAGGAATTCACCGCCTCGTCTGTCATCCGGAAATTGCCCTGGGTCTTGGCCAGCTTTTCCAGGTTCGGATGCAGGTTGGTCATGAAAAAGACGATAAACGTCAGACAGATGGCTGTAATTAGCATCACGCCCAATCGGCGGAGCAGAAAAAACGCCATAGGTGTCCCCTTTGTCTGGCTCTAGTGGATCGGCTGTCATCGCCGCGCGCTCTCGCGCCCCATGCGCCCGTATCGGCGGGGCGCTCCACTACCGCTGGTTAAAAAGGGCCGCCCCCGATCCGGGAGCGGCCTGTTTCAGGTCTCGGGTCAGGCGGCAAAGCCCATCTTGTACAGCTGCGGCAGATCCGCGATGTGACGCTCGCAGCCCACAAGCCCCTCAACGTGGTGGCGCATGGCCGTCCGCCAGTAAGGCTGAATGGTGACGCCTTCCTCGATCACGATGGCCTGGATCTTGCTCATCACCTCGCGGCGCGCATCGGCGTCGGCAATGGAGTTGGCCTCGTCCAGCAGGGCGTCGAACTCGGGGTTGGACCAGCCAAACTCGTTCCATGCCTCACCGGAGCGATAGGCCAGACCCAGAACCTGTGTGCCAAGCGGGCGGTGGTTCCAGTTGGTGGAGGAGAAAGCGTATTTCGTCCAATCGTTCCAGAAGGTCGAGCCCGGCAGGATGGTGCGCTTCACCTTGAAGCCAGCGTCGCGCAGCTGGGCTGCAACGGCATCCGTGGTGTTCTTGCGCCAGTCATCGTCGATGGACTGCAACTCGTGCTCGTAATCCAGCATGCCGGCCTCTTCCATCAAAGCCTTGGCTTTCACGGGGTCAAAGGGCAGGCGGCCCACGGAGGGGTCATGCTCTGGGTGGATCGGCCCAACGTGGCAGTTGTCGGCCACAAGCCCGTAACCGGACATGCCAAGCTCAAGACAAACATTGTTGTCCACGGCCATGGCCAAGGCCTGCCGCACACGCTTGTCCTCGTAAGGCTTCTTGCCATCCGCATCCACAGCCAGCTGGTTGGGGCGCACAACGATGGTAAAGCCAGAGGGGATCTCGGCGCGCACAAGGCCGATGCTGTCGAAGATGTCGACAAACTCGCCAACGGATTCCCAGCACATGTCGATCTCTTCGGATTCAAACGCCGCAACAAAGGCCGCAGGGTCGGTGCCGTAATCGATAAACTCGATCCGGTCGAGGTAGCCACCCTTGCCAGCGGCGGTGCCCCACCACTCATGCTCGGTGTTGCGCACCAAAACGCCTTTCACGCCCACTTCCATGCTCTCGGGGATCATGAAACCGGTGCCGATCGGGTTGTTCAGCATGTTGTCGGCATCGTGGCTCTCGTGAACGATGGCGGCAGGGTAATCGGCCATGCCCGGAATGATGGTAATGTCAGGCGTGTTCAGCTTCAGCACAACGGTCATATCGTCGGGCATTGTGATCGCACCCTCGCGGGCCTTCTCAGTCTCGGGATCAATGAGCGAGGCCATCCGGCCCGCCATCGAGTTCCCCTCAACGGATTTGTCACACCAGCCTTCGATATTGCGGGCGACATCGGCGGCGGTGAAAGGATCACCGTTGTTCCACTTGACGCCTTCGCGCACCTTCAGGGTGTATTCGGTGGCATCGTCATTGGTTTCCCAACCGGCCAGAAGCATCGGCTCGAAGGTGCCGTCGCTGTTGTATTCCACCAGATACTCCAGCCAACCGGCGGTGAAGGTGGCGATCTGTGTCCAGTCATAGGTGCGCGGGTCTTTCAATGCGCGCACTTCCATCTGATAGCGCAGGGTGCCGCCCTGCTGGGCGTGGCCCGCGGCGCGGGCAGGGGCCGTGGCCCCGATCATGCCATAGGCGGCGGCAGAGGTCACACCAAGGGCGGTCGCCCGCACCAGAAACTCGCGGCGGTCCATCTGGCCGTCCATATGTTCCTTGGCATACATTTCGGCACCGGGGTGAACCCGGGCCCCTGTCAAAGTAGACTTAGTCATCATTTTCTCCCTGTGACGCGTCAGTAGATTTCTGTTGGGAAGTCTCGGCCTTTACGGCTGCTTTGTTGTTGAATTGCGCATGGTTAGCTGTGTCAATTATCTCCCCTAAGGCACATTGCGCATCAACAGGGGGCAAAGGTCAACCGGATAGAGCGTCGTTTCAGAAACTAAATGCGACATCAAACAGCAACAAATGCGACATTCACGGCGCGGGAAATCCCCCCGCGCGCCTTGGCTGGCTGGGGATTAGTGCTCTGTGGGGCTGCCGTTTGGCGCGCCTTTGGCGGCGGCGGCGCGAAAGGCGCTCGGGCTCTCGCCGCAGCGGCGCTGAAAGGCGCGGGCAAAATATCCGGCTGAGCGATAGCCCAGCATCTCCGAAATCCGCCGCACCGTGATCGGCGTGTCCGACAAGAGGCGCCGCGCCTCGAACATCACACGGTCTTGCAAGAGATCGGATGCAGAGCGCCCGGCACAAGCGCGGCTCACCCGCGTCAAATGCGTCGGCGTCACGCCAAGGTTCTCGGCGTAATCCCCAAGGTTCTGTCCGGTATAAAGCTGGGTCTCGATCATGCGGGTGAACCGCTCCATCAGGCGCAGGGCCGCAGGGCCCGCCGCGCCAGAGGCCTCCGCCGCCTGCTGCCGCCCCAGCCAAACCCCGATCAGCGACAGATGCGCCCCGATCGCCTGAGAGGACTGCGCCGCGCCGCCCTCGATCTCGCGGCCAATGGCCTCCAGCAATGTGTTCAACTCCACATGGGCCTGATTCTCGCGCACACGGTAATGGCGCGGCCCCTCCGGCATCACCGCGGCGGCCTCGGGCGGCAGGAACAGGGCGGTGCCGAAAATCTGCCCGATCGGGTCCAGCCCGTGCATCGTGCCGCCGGGCACAAAGATCGCGTTATGGGCACCAAACCCCTGGGTCAGCCCCGCCACCGTCACCCGCCCTTGGCCGCGCGTGATCCAATACAAAACCGGCCCGCGATAGCTCCGCATCGCCGCCGTGCGCCACCGCCCGCCCTTGGCCAAACGCGGCAGGGGCGTGACGCTGATATCAGCGGCTTTCATGTCGGAAAACGGGGCGGCAGGCGTCATCTGGGGGCAGGACCTGGGTCGGGAATGAATATAGACATCCTGCCCCGATGTATCCGTTTCGATCAAGCCCCAAGATATAATGGGCGCGGGCAGGGCGGCTACCCGTTCTTGTGGATAGGGCGGCGCTTTGGCCGCTTCGGCCGCCGCCCAAGCGCGACCCAAAAAATTCGGAGGATTTTTTTGAACCCGGGTCTCTCCCGCCCGATCGCCTCGGCCCAAAGGGCCTCACGTCCGGTTGGGCCCGGCGCATTTTGCCAAGGCAAAATGCGCCCCCGCCCCGCCAAAAACCGATGTGCCAAATCATATGCATGGGATGTGCATCACATGTGCATCAGATGTGCATGCGGTTTCCGGCCTAATTCGAAACGCTCGGCACCACCTTCAAATAGGCCGCAATCGCCGTCCGATCCGCATCGCTCAGCTGCGCGATATTCTCGATCACATCCACCATCTCGCCCCCCGCCGTGTCAAACTCCGGCGTGAAACCAGAGGAGAGGTATTCCGCAATATCGCCCTCGCTCCAATCCAGCCCGCCGGGGGTGATATTGGGAATGCGCCCCTCGCCAGAGGGGTTCGCCGCCCCGCCCAGCCACTGGCCGCGTTGCAGCCCGCCAAGGGCGTTGCGCGGGGTGTGACACTCGCCGCAATGGGCCAGCCCCTCCACCAGATAGCGCCCGCGTTCCTGCGCCTCTGTCAGCTCCCCTCCCACGGCCCAATCGCCGCCGCCGAACAGGAATTTCCACCCGCCCATATTGCGGCGGATGTTATAGGGAAAGCCCACCTCATGGGCCTTGGACGGCGTCGCATCGGCGGGCAAAGTCATCACATAGGCATAGATACCCGCCACATCCTGCGGCGAGGCCTTCTGGTAGGAAGTATATGGAAAGGCTGGGAAATAATGCTGCCCGCCGGGGGAAACCCCCTCAGTCATGGCAAGGGCAAGGTCTTGGCTGCTCCACCCGCCAATGCCCGCCTCACTGGGCGAGATATTCGGCGCGTAAAAGGTGCCAAAGGGCGAGGCAAAAGCCTTGCCCCCCGCCAGAACCAGCTTGGCCTCACCCGTCGCCCCGGGGGCCGAATGGCAAGAGGCACAGCCCCCCGCGGCAAAGCTCAGCGCGCCGGCCTCCGCATCGCCGGTGACACCGGCAAAGGCAGGGTCAAGCCCCGCCGGACGCGTCACACCCCAATAGACCGCCGCCCCAAGAACAGCGGCCCCAAGGGCCCATTTTACAAGGCGCATATCGCCCTATCCCTTCGGCGCGCGATAGGTCCTGTGGCAGGCGCCGCAGGTCCCGCCAAGGGCGCCCATGGCGGCCTGCATCGCCGCCAGATCGGTGCCAGCGGCCTCCTTCATCGCGGCGGCGGCTGTCACCAGATCGGCGTTCAGCCCCTTGAACCCCTCGAAATCGGCCCAGATCTCCGCCTTGGCGCGGCTGCCCTCAACCGCGCTACTGTCCGACCCCTCGGGCCAGAGCGCATCCACATCATGATCCGCAGCGGCCAGCAATGCGGTCGCGGCCTCCGTCGCGGCGGCGCTGTCATAGTCCAGATCGCCCTTGACCATATTGCCAATGATTCCAAGGTTCTTGGCCATTGTCTTCATGTTGGCGCTGCGCATCTCATAGGCCTCTTTCGGGCCGCCGTGGCTCGCCGCCATGGCAAGGCCACTCGCGGCGCAGAGGGCAATTGCAGTGATTTTGGGAATACGAAAACGGGTCATAGATGGCTCCTTGAGAAATAACGAAAAGGTGGCTGTCTTAGGGGAAGCTTACCGCATTTGGCCGTTATGGGAACCGTGATCTTCGCACTTCGGGGCTCAGGGCCTCGGGCCAGCCGATAAAGCGTTCGATGGCAAACAGCACCAGACAGATCGCAACGATCGACAGCACCATAATCACGCGGCTGGTCGAGGGCGGGTTTTGCGCCCATCGTTTCATCCGGAATAACCAACCCATCCACATGTCTGCGGCTCCTGTTTCAATGCCTCGCCTGCGGCCCATTGCGCGCGGCTGCTGTCACGATAAACTCAAGCCATAACCCAAAGGAACCATTCATGTCCCGTTTTCTGCGATCCGCCGCATTAGCCGCTGTAATTGCTACAGTTTTGCCCTTTTCCGCCATGGCACAAGACGCCGACCCCGAGGTCGCCGAAGCCCGGCTTGATTATATCGCAGGGCGCTACGCCACGGCGCTTGAGGTCCTGACCCCGGCGGCAGAGGCGGGAAACGCCAATGCGCAGAACCTGCTGGGCGCGGCCTATGAAAACGGCAACGGGGTCGAACAAAACATCGAGACCGCCATCGCATGGTATGAGAAAAGCGCGGCGCAGGATTTCCCTCGCGCTCTTCACAATCTTGGCATCATCTATGCGGACGGCGAACATGGCATCACGCCAGACCCGGAAAAGGCGCGGGGGCTGTTTGAAAAGGCGCTGCAACAGGATTATTCGCGCAGCTATTCCAACCTCGGCATCCTTTATGAACAAGGCCGCGGCGTCCCGCGGGACCTTGCCAAAGCGGCCGAGCTTTACCGCCAAGGCGATGCGGGCGGGGATCGCAATTCCACCTACAACCTTGCGAACTTCATGCGCCAAGGCATTGAAATGGAAGAAAACCTTGAAGGAGCGCGGGCGCTCTATGCCAAGGCGGCCGACCTTGGCCATGCAGAAAGCTTCAACTCCCTTGCGCTGATGTTTGAATACGGCATGGGCGGGCCGGTGGATAACACCGCCGCCTATATGTTCTTTCGCGAGGCGGTGGAGCGCGGCGTCGCCCTTGCGGGCGTTAACCTTGGCCAGTTCGTCACCGATCAGGAAGGCTTCTGGCAGGATCCGGTCGAGGGCTACGGCTATTGCCTCTGGGGCATCCAGAACGCCGCCGCCGATCAGCGCGAGGGGTTTCTGGTCGAATGCGAGGGTCTGGTGGAATACCTGACCCCCGAGGATGAAACCGCCGCCCAGCTCTTTGCAGAGCAGATCAATCCGTAAACCGCACCTTGCCGATATGGGGCAGGTCGCGGTTCCTCTGGGCATAGTCGATGCCATAGCCGACCACGAATTCATCAGGGATTTCAAAGCCTAACCAATCGGCGCTAAAGTCCACCTCGCGGCGCGAAGGCTTGTCCAGCAGGGCGATGGTCTTCATCCGCGCCGGTCCCTTGGCGCTCAGGAATTTGCTGACGTGGAACAGGGTGTGGCCGGTGTCGACGATATCCTCAACCACCAGAACATCGCGCCCCTCGATCTGCCCGCGCAGGTCCTTGAGGATGCGCACTTCGCGGCTGCTGGTCATCTCGTCGCCGTAGCTCGAGGCCTCAAGGAAATCGACCTCCACCGGCAGGTTCAATTCGCGCACGAGGTCGGCGATAAACACGAAACTGCCGCGCAAAAGGCCGATCACGATAAGTTTGTCGGTGTCCTTGAATTCGGCCTCGATAAGCCGCGAAAGCTCTTCTATGCGGGCGGCAATCGCCTTGGCAGAGATAAGCTGATCGATAACATATGGTCGCTGCGCCATTTCGTACCCTTGATTTTGCCGCTCAAGCATAGGACATGGCCCCAAGCACTCAAGCCCCGAAAAGGCCCGACTACCAAATGCCGCAGCACGCCGAAACCCGCAAACTGCCCCATAGCGCCCAGCAGATGTTTGATCTGGTGGCCGATGTGGCCCGTTACCCCGAATTCCTGCCATGGTGCGCCGCCGCGCGCATCCGCTCCACCACGCCGCAGGGCGAGGTGGATGTGATGGAGGCCGATTTGGTCATATCTTTCAAGGTCTTTCGCGAACGCTTTGGCAGCCGCGTGACCCTGTGGAAGGATGGCAGCCGGATCGACACCGAATATCTCGATGGGCCGTTTAAACACCTCAAGAGCACATGGCGCTTTACCGAGGCGGAGGAGGGCTGCGAGGTGCATTTCGACGTCGATTTCGAATTCCGCAACCCGATCCTGCGCGGCGCGGCGGGCCTGTTCTTTAACGAGGCCATGCAGCGCATCGTGCGCGCCTTCGAGGCCCGCGCCGACGCGCTTTATTCCAGCTAGATCAATCCTCTATCGCGCCTTCTGGAAGTGCATCGATGAGCAGGTCAAGCGCCTGCGCCACACTGGCTTGGCGCACGGCGGCGCGTCCGCGGGGGCCAAATTCCACGGTGATGGCAATGGTCGGAATGCCAATGCCCGCGCGGGCGAAACACACGCGCCCCTCGGGTTTATGCTCTGATCCGCCCGGCCCGGCGATGCCGGTCACGCTGACGGTCAGATCGGCGTCAGAGCGCCGCAGCGCCCCCTCGGCCATCTCGATCGCCACCTCCTCGGACACCGCGCCATGGGCCGTCAGGGTGGCCCCCTCAACGCCCAGAAGGCTTTGTTTCGCGGTGTTGGAATAGGTCACAAGCCCGCGCTCGAACACGGCGGAGGACCCCGGAATATCCGTAATCGCCCCCGCGACCAAACCGCCGGTGCAGCTTTCCGCTGTAGCAATCATCAGCCCCGCGTCCCGTGCCCGCGCAACCAGTGTTTCCGCCCGCGTCATACCAGCACCAGATGGGCAAGGGCCGCGAAAGCCACCGTAACCACAGCCGCCGCGATTCCCGCAAAGGCATCGTCCAGCATCACGCCCAGGGCATCGCTGCGCCGGTCGGCCCAGCCAATCGGCCCGAATTTGGTGATGTCAAAGAAGCGGAAGGCGACAAAGGCGGTCAGGATCCCGGGCCAGAGCGCCAGCAAATCCGCCCCCACATGGGCCGCGCCGATCACCACAGGCCAAAGGGCGATCCACTGGCCCAAAAGCTCGTCTATGACGATCTCGGAAGGGTCGTGATTGTCCTGCCCCCGCGTGGCCTCTGCCGTGGCCCAGATGCCAAGGGGCAGGGCGGCTAGCGTCAGCAGGATAAACAGATAGGGCCCGCCGATCCACGCCAGCAAAAGCCCCAGCAGAACCGAGGCCGCGCTGCCCCATGTGCCGGGGGCGGGGCGAAGATGGCCAACGGGGCCAAGGGTTGCAATATGACGCGCAATCATGACGCCACCAGCGTGACTGTGGCCATGGCCGCAATTCCCTCACCGCGGCCGGTAAAGCCGAGGCGCTCCGATGTGGTCGCCTTGACGCTGACGCGGGACACATCCAGCCCCATGATCCGCGCCATTTCGGCCCGCATCGGCCCGGCATGGGGCCCAACCTTGGGAAATTCGCAAATCACGGTGCAATCCATATGGGTGATGGTAAACCCCTCGCTGCGGGCCAGATCAACGGCGTGGCGCAGGAAAATCTCGCTCGCCGCGCCCCTCCACTGCGGGTCACTGGGGGGGAAATGCTGGCCGATATCGCCCATGGCAAGGGCACCGTAGATCGCATCTGTCACCGTGTGCATGGCCACATCCGCATCGGAATGGCCCTGCAATCCGCGGCCGAGGGGGATCTGCACCCCGCAGAGGGTCACGTGGTCTCCGGGGCCGAAACGATGCACGTCAAAGCCGTTGCCGGTGCGTATATCCATGGGGCGTTCTTCCTTTGGGGTCAGCATCCCTTCCGCGCGGGCAAAATCCGCCGGATAGGTCAGTTTGAAATTGTTCTCATGCCCTTCGGTGATCACCACCTTGATCCCTGCGGCAAGGGCGACCTCTACATCATCGGCGGCCTCTGCGGGGGCCTTGGCATGGGCGGCGCGGATCGCGGGCAGGGCAAAGCCCTGCGGCGTCTGCGCCCGCGACAGGCCGCCGCGCGGGACGGCGGCGGTGACGCTGCCGCCCGCGCCGCGCCACAGGGCGTCGCTGACGGGCAAGGCAGGGGCGGCGCCCTCTGCGCCGCTGTGCAGCGCCTCGATGACGCCGCCGATCACCGCAGCGGGCGTCAGGGGACGCGCCGCGTCATGGATCAGCACATGGGTCGCCGCATCGGGCAGGGCGGCAAGCCCCGCCGCCACCGATGCGGCGCGGCTCTCGCCGCCCATGGCAAGGCGCGTGCCTGCGGGCAGCGCCTCTTTGGCGAGGGCGGCATCATCGGGGTGGATCACCACCACCAGCGAGGCAACATCGGCGCGGGCGCTGAACAGCCGCGCCGCATGGCCCAGGACAGCCCCGCCGCCAAGGCGGCGATACTGTTTGGGCAGCCCCCCGCCCGCACGCCGCCCGCGCCCTGCGGCAACGATCAGGGCGGCGATATGGGGCGGTGTGGTCTGAGGTGTATCGGTCATGGGGCAAGGTTTAGGGCCTGCTGCGAAGGGGGGCAACTTGGTTGGGTTTTTCCCGGTATTTGCCTAAAAAATGGGCACGTGCTAGTTTTGCGCGCAAATAACCCTGCGGTAGCGGTTGTCATTGGCCGGATTCGGCTCATATCAGAAAGACAGAGATGAAAAGGACCCACCCGTGACCGCCCTAAGCGATCTTGCCATTGATCCGCCGGTTTTGCTGGCCCCGCTTGCGGGAATCACCGATCTGCCCTTCCGGCAGTTGGTGGCCGGTTTTGGTGCGGGTCTGGTGGTGTCGGAAATGGTCGCCAGTCAGGAAATGGTGCAGGGCAAGCCGGGCGTGCGCGAACGTGCGGAGCTTGGCCTTGATACCAAAGGCACCTCGATCCAGCTTGCAGGGCGGGAGGCCGAATGGATGGCCCGCGCCGCCAAGCAGATCGCCGATCAGGGCGCAAAGATCATCGACATCAACATGGGCTGCCCGGCCAAGAAGGTGACGGGCGGCATGTCCGGCTCTGCCCTGATGAAAACGCCAGACCACGCCCTTGGGTTGATCGAGTCTGTGGTGAATGCGGTGGATATCCCCGTGACCCTGAAAACCCGCCTTGGCTGGGATGACGATTGCCTCAATGCCCCCGACATCGCCAAACGCGCCGAGGGGGCGGGCATTCGCATGATCACCATCCATGGCCGCACGCGGTGTCAGTTCTACAAGGGCCGCGCCGATTGGGCGGCCATTGCCGAGGTGAAACAGGCCGTGACCATTCCGGTGATCGCCAATGGCGATATCGTCGATACCAAAACCGCCCGGGCCGCCCTTGCGGCCTCTGGCGCCGATGGGGTGATGATCGGGCGCGGCGCGCAGGGCGCCCCTTGGCGTCTGGCGCAGATCGCCCATGACATCTTTGGCACGCCCGCGCCCAAGGTGCCCGAGGGCGCCGCCCTGGCCGAGATGGTGCAGGGGCATTACGAAGCGATGCTGGCTTTCTACGGCGATGATCTGGGCCTGCGCGTCGCCCGCAAACACCTTGGCTGGTATATGGACGGGGCAGGGACCAGCCCCGCCCTGCGCCGCGCCATCCTGACCGAAAAACACCCGGCCACTGTGCTTTCCCTGATACCAACGGCCCTGACCGGCCTGCAAAGCGAGGCGGCATGATGACAGATCGCGTTTGGCAAACCCTTCCTATCCCTGCCATCATTCTGGACGCCAACGACCGGTTCGCCGAGGTGAACTCGGCCGCCGAGATGTTCCTGAACCTCTCCTCCCGCGCGACCCTGAACCATCCGGTCTGGGATGTGCTCATGGTTGACGCACCACTGGAGCAGGGGCTGGAGCGGGTCCGCGAAAGCGAGTCCCCCCTGTTTATCAATGACGTTGATGTCGGCACGGGCGAGCGCGCCCCTGTGCCCTGCAACCTGCAAATTGCCCCGATGCAGGACGACAGCACGCAGCTTTTGATGCTTATCGCCCCGCGAGAGATCGCAGGCCGCCTCGGGCGCTCGATCTCGGTGCAAAGCACCGCGCGCTCCGCCATCGGCATGGCCGAGATGCTGGCCCATGAGATCAAGAACCCCCTCGCGGGGATCGCGGGCGCAGCGCAGCTTTTGTCCATGTCGCTCTCGGGCGATGATCTGGAACTGACCGACCTGATCGTGGGCGAGACCCGCCGCGTGGTGAAGCTCCTCGAGCAGGTCGAGCAATTCGGCAATGTCCGCCCGCCGAACCTCTCGCCGGTCAATATCCACGACATCCTTGAACGCGCCCGCAAAAGCGCGCAGCTCGGCTTTGGCGCCCATATGACCATGACCGAGAGCTACGACCCCTCGCTGCCGCAAACCGTGGGCGATGCGGACCAGCTCCTGCAGGTCTTCCTCAACCTGCTCAAGAACGCAGCAGAGGCCGCAGGCGACACGCCCGGCACGATCCATCTGCGCACCTTTTACGACACCTCCCTGCGCATCCGCCGCCCCGGCGGGCATGGCGGCGCGCCGGTGCCGCTTCAGGTCGAGATCACAGACAACGGCCCGGGCCTTCCGCCCGATATCGCCGAGGCGGCCTTCGAGCCCTTCGTCTCGGGCCGCGAGAACGGCACCGGCCTCGGGCTGGCCTTGGTGTCAAAAATCATTGGCGAACATGGCGGGTGGGTGACGGTTAAATCCGTTCCGGGCCGCACTGTTTTCCGCATTTCCCTGCCAGTGGCCCGAAGCGGCGCGACAGGGTCACCCCAAAAAAGTAAAGAGGCTTAGATGGACGGTACAATTCTGGTCGCCGATGACGACCGCACCATTCGCACGGTTTTGACACAGGCGCTGACCCGCGCAGGGTGCAAGGTGCATGCAACCTCCTCGCTCGTGACCCTGATGCGGTGGGTCGAGGAAGGCAAAGGCGATCTGGTGATCTCTGATGTGATGATGCCCGACGGGAACGGCCTTGAGACATTGCCCAAGATCACGGCGCAGCGTCCCGGCCTGCCGGTGATCGTGATCTCGGCGCAGAACACCATCACCACGGCAATTCAGGCGACAGAGGCAGACGCCTATGACTACCTGCCCAAGCCCTTTGACCTGCCGGACCTGATGAAACGCGCCTCCCGCGCACTGGATTCCCAACACCGCGCCCCCGCGGCCCGTGTCGAGGAACCCGTCGAGGAAGGGCAGGACGATCTGCCCCTGATCGGCCGCACGGCGCAGATGCAGGCGCTTTACCGGCTGGTGGCAAAGGTGATGAACACCGATCTGGCGGTTCTGGTTTCTGGCGAGAGCGGCACGGGCAAATCCCTGCTGGCCCGCGCGATCCATGATTTCTCCGACCGGCGCACAATGCCCTTCGTCGTGGCCACGGCCTCTGACCTGATCAGCTTTGATGGCCCTTCGCAGCTTCTGGCCCGTGCCCGCGGCGGCACCATCCTGTTCGACGAGGTCGGCGATCTGGACCCCGAGGCACAGACCCGCATCGTGCGCATGCTCGACGCGCTGCCCGACACCGCGCCACGGATCATGGCCTCCAGCCAAGGCAACCTGATGAGCCGGATGGAGGAGGGCGCCTTCCGGCAGGACCTCTACTACCGCCTCAGCGGCGTCACCCTTGCCGTGCCCTCCCTGCGCGAGCGGGTGGATGACATTCCGCTGCTGGCCGAACACTTCCTGACCCGCGCCGAACGCGACGGCGCCCCGCAGCGCCGCCTTGCCCCCGATGCCGAGGAACTCGTGCGCGTCTACAGCTGGCCCGGCAACGTGCGGCAGCTGGAGAACATTATCCGCCGTCTGATCGTGACGGCGACAGAGCCGGTGATCACCCGCGCCGATGTGGAACTTGTCCTCTCCACCCAGCCCGAGGTCGAGGACCTCGCAGGGGGCGGCGATACGGAAAAACTGTCGGCCAGTGTGGCGCGCCATCTGCGCCGCTATTTCGATCTGCACGGCGGCGCCCTGCCGCCCCCCGGCCTCTATCAGCGAATCCTGCGCGAGGTTGAGGCCCCCCTGATCGAGATCGCCCTCGACGCCTCTGGCGGCAATCAGGCCAAATGTGCCGAACTTTTAGGTATCAATCGCAATACTTTGAGAAAGAAGATCACGGAGCTCGATATTCGCGTGACACGGCGCCGCAAATTGATGTAAAACAGCAACAGACCCGTGACAACAAAGCCGCAGAGCTTTGAACGATACGCGGGATTTGGCGGTACAGGTCCTTCGGGGCCACAACATAGAGGCCCGGCAGTGGACGCCTCAGACAGGACATCTTTGTGGGACCGTTTGGTCGCATTGCGCCGTAATCGTGCGGTCCAGACAGGCTTAACGCTTGCGCTGGTCGTGCTTGGCCCGGCCTTGGCGGTGACAACGTATCTCATTCTTGGCCCTTGGGGGCAGGGGGCGAACTCCGGTTCGCTCCGCCTGATTCTGCTTGCCGATATGGTCTATGTGCTGATCCTTGCCACGCTGGTGCTCTGGCGTGTCGGCAGCGCCATCGCCGCCCGTCGCCGCCAATCCGCAGGCTCGCGCCTGCACCTGCGGCTGACCGGCGTTTTTGCCCTTATCGCCCTGTTGCCCACGGTGATCGTCGGCCTCTTTGCCGGGCTGACCATCAACATGGGCCTCGAAAGCTGGTTCTCTGACCGGGTGCGCGGCGCCATCGGGGCTTCCCTTGCCGCGGCGCAGGCCTATGCCGAGGAACACCGCGCCGATCTGGGCGAGGACGCCGCCATTCTGGCCGGTTACCTCAACCTCGCCCGCACAACCCAGCCCCTCGCCGATGCGGACAACATGCGGCAACTCCTGTCCCAAGCGCAGGAACTGGTGCAGCGGGGCCTGCGCGAGGCCTTTATCATCGACGGAGAGGGCGAAATCCGCGTGCGCGGCGACCGCTCCTATAAGTTCGACTACGAGCGCCCCACGGACGAGGAGATCCTTCGCGCGGCACAGGGCGAAACCGTCTTTATCGAGGATTGGACCAACAACGAATTCCGCGCCCTTCTGGCGCTGACCGCCATTCCGAACCGCTATATCTACGTCAGCCGAGAGGTCGACGGGAACCTGCTGGCGCTGCTGGATGAAACCCGCACCACCGCCGCCTTCTATCAACAGCTTGAGACCGACCGCGGCAGACGGCTGTTCGAATTCGGCCTGATCTACCTCGGCTTTGCCATGATCCTGATCCTTGCGGCGATCTGGCTGGGGCTGTGGTTTGCCGAACGCCTCTCGCGCCCCGTGGGCCGCCTTGCCGGGGCGGCGCAACAGGTGGGCGCGGGCGATCTGGATGTGCGGGTGCGCGAGGAAGAGGGCGACGACGAAATCGCCATGCTCGGCCGGTTGTTCAACCAGATGACGCGGCAACTCAAGGGGCAGCGCGACACCCTGCTGGAGCGCAGCGACCAGATCGAGCGTCGTCGGCGCCTGTTCGATTCCGTGCTCAGCTCCGTCACCTCCGGCGTGATCGGGCTGAACTCCAAGGGCGAGATCGACTTTATGAACCGCTCCGCCAACCGCCTGTTGGAACTGGACGAGGCCGAGGAGACCCATGGTCACCTCGAGGTTGTCGTGCCCGAATTCTCGCCCCTGCTGGAAAAGCTCAAGGACGGCCCGCGCGAGACCACCCAGGGCGAGGTCCGCCTGATCCGCTCCGGCAAGCAGGAAAGCCTGCTGGTGCGCATGAGCACGCGGCGCAGCGACGAAGATGCCCTCGAGGGCTATGTTGTGGCCTTTGACGACGTGACAGAGCTTGTCTCGGCGCAGCGTATGGCCGCTTGGGGCGACGTGGCCCGCCGCATCGCCCATGAGATCAAGAACCCGCTCACCCCGATCCAGCTCTCGGCAGAGCGGCTCAAGCGCAAATTCTCCCCCAAGGTGGGCGACGAGTCCGAGGCGCTGGAGCAGATGACCGATGTCATCATCCGCCAAACCGGCGATCTGCGCCGCATCGTTGACGAATTCTCCAAATTCGCCCGCATGCCAGAGCCCGACCGCCGCCGCGCCGATATCACCGCCCTCGTGCGGGACGCGGCCCTGCTGCAACAGCAGGCGCAGGGCGAGCAGGTCAAACTCTCCCTGCCTGATATGCCGATCTGGGGCGATGTGGATGAAACCATGATCGGTCAGGCCCTGACCAACCTGATCAAGAACGCGGGCGAAGCCATTGAAACGCTGTCCGAAAACGGCCTTCCTGATGGTTTCACCCCCGAGGTCCGCGTCGCGCTGACCACCGATGGCCCCGATGCGCTTATCACCATCGCGGACAACGGCGTCGGCCTGCCAGAGGACCGCGCGCGCCTGTTCGAACCCTACGTGACAACGCGCGATGCGGGCACGGGCCTTGGCCTGCCCATCGTAAAGAAGATTATCGAAGAGCATGGCGGAACCCTTGTCCTGACGGACGCGCCGGTTTTCGCCAATAACACCCATACCGGAGCCATGGCGGAAATCAGGCTACCGGGCGCAGAGGCCGTGGCGGCCGCTGCGGAATAATAAAAAAAAGGAGGACGAGACAGTGCCAGACATCCTGATAACAGACGACGAACGCGACATCCGTGAATTGGTGGGAGATATCCTGCGCGACGAGGGCTTTACCACCCGCCTCGCGGCCAATTCAGAGGAGTGCATGAACGCCATCACCGAGGAGCCGCCCGCGCTGATGATCCTCGATATCTGGCTCAAAGACAGCAAGATGGACGGCATCGACATCCTCAAGCATGTCAAACGCGAGAACCCCGAAATCCCCGTGGTGATCATTTCCGGCCACGGCAATATCGAAATCGCCGTCGCGGCGATCAAACAGGGGGCCTATGATTTCATCGAAAAGCCCTTCAACATCGAACAGCTTATGGTTGTCGTGCGCCGCGCCATGGAAACCTCGCGCCTGCGCCGCGAGAACTCCGCGCTCAAGCGCAAGGATGTCTCGGCCTCGGATATGGTCGGCTCCTCCACCGCGTTCCGCTCTCTCAAATCGCATCTGGACAAGGTCACCAAATCAAATGGCCGCGTGATGCTGACAGGCCCGGCAGGCGCGGGCAAAGAGGTGGCAGCGCGCTACATCCACGGTAATTCCAACCGCGCCTCGGCGCCCTTCGTTTCGGTCAACTCCGCCAGCATCGAACCCGACCGGATGGAAGAGGTCCTCTTTGGCCGCGAGACAGAGGGGCGCGGCGTAGAGCCCGGCCTGCTGGACGAGGCCAACGGCGGCGTCATCTATTTCGACGAGATCGCGGATATGCCCCTTGGCACCCAATCCAAGATCCTGCGCGTTCTGGTGGACCAACAGTTCACCCGCGTCGGCGGATCGGAGAAAACCCGCGTTGACCTGCGGGTTATTTCCAGCACAAACAGGGACTTGCCGACCGAGATTGAAGCAGGCTACTTCCGCGAGGAGCTCTATCACCGCCTCAACGTTGTGCCGATCCGCGTGCCCGGTCTGGACGAGCGCCGCGAGGATATCCCCGAACTCGCCCTGCATTTCATCGAGACCTTCAACGCCAATCAGGGCCTGCCCCTGCGCGAGCTGAGCGACGAGGCCGAGGCCCTGCTGCAAACCATGCATCTGCCCGGCAATGTGCGCCAGCTCAAGAACGTCATCGAACGGGTGCTGATCCTTGGCGAGGGCACAGGCCCGATTGACGCCCGCGAATTGCAGGGCGCCGATACCACCGAAACCGATGATGACCGCGTGGTGCTTTCCGGCGGGCTTGCCACCTTGCCCCTGCGCGAGGCGCGCGAGTTGTTCGAGCGCGAATACCTGCTGACGCAGATCAACCGCTTTGGCGGCAATATCTCCCGCACGGCGACCTTTGTAGGGATGGAGCGCTCGGCCCTGCACCGCAAGCTCAAGAGCCTCGGCGTGGTCACCTCCACCAAGGCCGGCGCCCGCGTCGCCCATGTGGAGGATACGGCGGCCGAGTAACCGCCCCGCCCATAAAACACCCAAACCGGGCCGGCCACCGGCCCGATTTACCCCCGCGCGGTCTTCTCAATTTGACCCTTACCGCGCGATCTGCCATGCACCATACCAGACAAGCGGCAGCAACAGGGATGCCTGAATGAAGGTCATTATCTGCGGTGCAGGGCAGGTCGGCTGGCAAATCGCCCGCCATCTGTCGGGCGAGAACAACGACGTGACGGTGGTGGACAACAACGCCGAGCTGGTGCGGCGCGCGACCGATGCGCTTGACGTGCAGGGGATCGCCGGTTTCGCCAGCTATCCCGATATCCTTGACGCCGCCGGTGCCCGCGATGCCGATATGATCATCGCCGCCACCCATTCGGACGAGGTCAATATGGTCACTTGTCAGGTGGCCCATTCCGTCTTTGCCGTGCCGCGCAAGATCGCCCGCCTGCGCTCTCAATCCTACCTGACGGCGATCTATTCCGACCTTTACCGCCGCGACCACATGCCGATCGACGTGGTGATCTCGCCAGAGCGCGAGGTGGCCGAGGCCGCCCTACAGCGCCTCTCGGCCCCTGCGGCCTTTGACACCGAGAATTTCATGAACGGGCGGGCACAGCTCCTCGGGATCACGCTGGACGACGACTGCCCGGTGCTCAACACGCCCCTGCGCCAGTTGACGGACCTGTTCTCGACCCTGCGCGTTATCGTTGTGGGCGTGCGCCGCGACGGGGTCCTATTTGCACCGAGCGCGGGGGACCAGCTTTTCGCGCAGGATCAAATCTACCTTTGCGCCAACGCCGAGGACACCGCCCGCGCGATGGAGATTTTCGGCAAGCAACACGCCAAGCAAGAGCGCGTGGTGATCATCGGCGGCGGCAATGTCGGCCTCGCCGTGGCCGAGGCGCTGGAAAAGAAAACCGACCGGATCCGCGCCAAGGTGATCGAACGCAACCGCGCCTGCGCCGAACGCGCCGCCGATGCGCTGGAGCGCACGATTGTCCTGCATGGGGACGGGATGAATCAGGAAATCCTTGCCGAGGCGAGCATTGACCGCGCCGATGCGGTCCTTTGCGTCACCGACGATGACAAGGTGAATATGCTCACCGCCGTGCGCGCCAAATCCGCCGGTTGCCCGATGACGATCTGTCTGGTGAATGATCCCAGCCTCGTGCCCCTGATGACGCCGCTGAAGATCGACGCCTATATCAACCCGCGGGCCACCACCGTCTCCTCGATCCTGCGCCACATCCGCCACGGGCGGGTGCGCGGGGTCTATTCCATCGGCGATGCCGAGGCCGAGGTGATCGAGGCGCAGGTGCTCTCCACCTCGCCGATCTCCGGCAAGCGTATCCGCGAGATCGACTTCCCCGAAGGCGCCCTTGTTGGCGCGGTGATGAAGGGCGAAAAGCTGATCAAACCCACCGGCGAAACCCGCATCGATGAGGGCGACGTCATCGTCATCTTTGCTCTCGCCGCCGATGTGCCAGAGGTGGAGCGCCTGATGCAGGTCTCCATCGACTTCTTCTAAGCGATGACCACCCTATGAAGCGTGTTCTGGACCTGCCCCTTTTTGTGATCCTCATGGGGCTTGGCGCGGTGATGATGTTCGTGCCGGTCTTCCATGCGGTGGCGGTGCGCGACTGGCTGCCCGCGCGCAGCTTTTTCTACTCCGGCGTGCTGTTCTCGATCCTGACCACCCTGATCGGCATCGCCACGGTGGATATCAAACCCCGCATCCTCGCGCGCTCGCATCTCTCCGCGCTTCTGGCAACCTTTGTCGTGCTGCCCGCCATGCTGGCCGTGCCGTTCTATGAGGGGCTGCAAACCACCACCTTCCTCAATGCCTATTTCGAGATGGTCTCCTCGCTCACCACCACTGGCCTGACGCTTTTCGCGCCCGACCGTCTGCCCGACACGCTGCACCTCTGGCGCGCGCTGATCGGCTGGCTCGGCGGGTTCCTGATGTGGGTGGCGGCGATTGCGATCATGTGGCCGCTGAACCTTGGCGGCTTCGAGGTGATCTCCAACAAGGAGGTCGGCGCAGGCATGGGCGCGGGCAGGGGGCTCGGCGGTCAGGTGCAGGTCGATGCCCGCGAACGGCTGGTCTCCTATGCCGCGCGCTTCTTTCCGATCTATGCGGGGCTGACGCTGCTGCTTTGGCTCGGGCTGGTGATCCTTGGCGACAACGCCTTTACCGCGGTCTGCCATGCCATGTCGGTTCTGGCGACCTCGGCCATAAGCCCCGTTGGCGGGCTGGCGGGGTCAACCTCCGGCATTGGCGGCGAGGCGCTGATCTTTATCTTCTTTGCCTTCGCCATCAGCCGCAAGACCTTCTCCCTCGACAGCACCACCTTCAAACTCTCCACCTTCCAGAGTGATTCCGAGGTCCGCCTCGGTGCCTTCTTCGCGGTGCTGATCCCCTCGCTTTTGTTCCTGCGCCACTGGATCGGCGCCTATGAGGTGGACGACGAATCCGACCTTCTGGGGGCCTTCGGGGCGCTCTGGGGCGGGGTGTTCTCCACCGTGTCCTTCCTGACCACCACGGGTTTCGAGAGCGCCGAATGGCAAACCGCCCGCAACTGGTCCGGCCTGCAAACGCCGGGGCTGATCCTTGCGGGGCTGGCCCTGATCGGCGGCGGGGTGGCGACAACGGCAGGGGGGGTAAAGCTCCTGCGGGTCTATGCCCTCTATAAACACGGGGTGCGCGAGATGGAGCGTCTGGTCCATCCCCATTCCGTCGGCGGCTCGGGCAGTATCGCACGGCAATTGCGCCGCCGCGGCGCCTTTGTGGCCTGGGTCTTTGCCATGCTCTTTGCCCTTGCCTTTGCCGCGGTGGCGGTGCTGCTTGCGGCGGCGGGGTTGAACTTTGACCAAGCCATGGTGCTCTCGGTGGCCTCGCTGTCGAACACAGGGCCGGTGGCGGCGGCGGTTCTGGAACAACCCATCGACCCCGCGGGGTTCTCGGCCCTTGCCAAAAGCATCCTCTGCGCGGCCATGGTTCTGGGCCGGCTCGAGGCGCTGGTGATCATCGCCCTGCTCAATCCGGAGTTCTGGCGCCGGTGAAACTGTGCGAATTTGCCTCAAATCACACGGCGACACGTTTCGGGGGTGGAAGTTTTCAAACCCTGACGCCATAGTGCAGGCGTCTAAAGGGGCCGCAGGGCCCCTTTGACATGATCGCCCAACCTGAGACGCGCAGGAATAACAGTAAAAAGAAACGGGGCATGCCAATGGCCAACGACAAACAAAACCTACAAGACGCCTTCCTTAACCAAGTCCGCAAAACGAAAATGCCGGTGACGATCTTTTTGATCAACGGTGTGAAACTGCAAGGCGTCATCACCTGGTTCGATAATTTCTGCGTTCTGCTGCGCCGCGACGGGCAATCCCAACTGGTTTACAAACACGCCATCTCGACCGTCATGCCGGCCCAGAACCTTACGTTCTACGAGGGCGAAGAATAACCGATTCAATTGATACCGAGGCCCGCCCGACGCGGGCCCTAGTTCTGCACCCGGAACTGACCACCGAAGGCAACCGCCGACCCGCACAGCCCGCATTGGAAGAGGCCGTGTCGCTCGCCGTCGCGCTTCCGGGGCTGGAGGTCTGCGGCGCGGAAATCGTGCGCCTGCGCGCCGTGCAGCCCGGCACCCTGTTTGGCAAGGGCAAGCTGGACGAGCTTAAAACCATGATCCACGACGAGGAAATCGACCTTGTCCTGATCGACGGTAGCCTCAGCCCGGTGCAACAACGCAACCTCGAGGACCGCTGGAAAACCAAGATCCTTGATCGCACCGGCCTGATCCTCGAAATCTTTGCCGACCGCGCCGCCACCCGCGAGGGGGTGCTACAGGTCGAACTCGCCGCGCTCTCCTATCAACGCACCCGTCTGGTGCGGGCCTGGACCCACCTGGAGCGGCAACGCGGCGGCCTCGGCTTTGTCGGCGGCCCCGGCGAAACCCAGATCGAGGCCGACCGCCGCGCCATCGACGAGGCCATCACCCGCATCCGCAAACAGCTCGAACGCGTGGTCAAAACCCGCACCCTGCACCGCGCCGCCCGCGCCAAGGTGCCCTTTCCGGTGGTGGCCCTTGTCGGCTATACCAACGCCGGCAAATCCACCCTGTTCAACCGCCTGACCGGCGCCGATGTCATGGCCAAAGACATGCTCTTTGCCACGCTGGACCCAACCATGCGCGGCGTGACGCTGGACTCCGGCCAGCGGATCATCCTCTCCGATACGGTGGGCTTCATCTCCGACCTGCCGACCCAGCTCGTCGCCGCCTTCCGCGCGACGCTGGAGGAAGTGCTTGAGGCCAACCTCATCATCCACGTGCGCGACATTTCCCACGCCGACACAGCAGGGCAGGCCGCCGATGTGCAAACCATCATGTCCGATCTCGGCGTGGATGAGGACACCCCCGTGCTGGAGCTGTGGAACAAGGCCGATCTGCTGCGCGACGAGGCGGGCACACAGCTGCGCACCGTGGCAGAGCGGCGCGAAGACGTCTGCCTGATCTCCGCCGTCAACGGCGAAGGCATCGACGAGGCCGTCCACCGCATCACCGAACTCCTCGGCGGGTTGCGCCAGACAGAGGTCCTCACCCTCGGCTTCGCCGAAGGAAAGGCCCGCGCATGGCTCTTTGCCCAAGAGGTCGTGCAGGACGAACAGCAGACAGAGGAGGGCTGGACCCTCACAGTCCACTGGTCCTCCCGCCAAAAAGCCGACTTCGAAACCGCCAAGTAGCCCTCCCGCCCATTCACATTCGGCCCAAGGGCCTCGTTCATGGTTGGGCGTAGCGCTTTGCCCGGGGGGCAAAGCGCAGGGCGCTCCACTGCAAATGGAATACCTCTCGCGGCGCGCGGGGGCCGAAGGCCCGCGCGCGCCGCGGATCGGCCCGGCGACAGCCGGGTCGAAATCCTCTTTGTCCGCTTATTCCGGCGTAAGCAGCGTCACGCCTGCATTGGCCGCACGGGCCAGCTCGGGGTCCAACGACATGGGAATATATTCCCCCCGCCGCCAAAGCTCGCCCAGATCATCGTAGTGCCGCGACAGCGGGTGCCCAGACTGGCCCGTGGAAATCACAAAGACCGAACTGTCCGGGTCAGAGAAATCATAGACACCCCGAAACCCGGCCGCATGAACGTTGGAAAACGGCTCCGGCCCTGTGCCGATCGTCCGCGCCCGTTGCAGGGTATGATCCCCGCCCGATGTCGACTGGCGGATGTTCACGATCCATTTGAGCAGCGGCACATCGCCCAGAACCGTATGGTCATGTTTCGCCTGATGGGCATCCCCCCACCGCAGGCTTTCCAGCGCGGTGCCATAGGTCTCGCCGATCCAGAGCAGCGCCTCATCAAGGGAGATCCGCGCGATGTCGTTGCAGCTCTCCGTCACCGTCGATTGCACCACGTCGCACCATGCCGAGGCCCCCTCCACATCGCGGAACACCCGCTCGATAAAGACCGGGTCCGCATGGGTGAAGGACTCCGCAAGCGGCCCAAGCTCATCGCGGATCAGGCGGATGTTCAGCTGCCGCAGCCAAGCGGCATAGATCAAGGGCTCTGCCAGATGTTCCGACATGCGCCCGTTCCAGTTGCCCAGCAGTTCCAGCGCCCTTTGGCGCTGCCGCTCCGGCGTGCCCTCGGCGGCGGCCTCTCCGGTGAACCACAGGTCCCGCGCGATCAGGGGCAGCAAGCCGCGCGCCGAGACCGACACGATATCCAGCTGCGCATCGATAAAGCTCTCGCGGGTATGCACCTCGCGGTCCGCCATCAGGCGGCGCCACCGCTGGATGCGCTGCGTATCGCCCCAGCTATAGCTCAGGTGGTTGGGGAAGGGGGCGTCGACGGTCTTGTTGTTGGTATTGCCCAAGAGCCCGCTGGCCGGGTCGGTAAAGGTCGGGTTGCTGGCATAGGGCATGCGCCCGTCCCAGCGGTTCTCGGCCTTCCAGCCAAGGGCGGGCAGGCGCCCCTTGCTGTCATGGTTGGGGTGGCGCTTTGGCACCGCGCCGATCACCTGCATGGCGATGCGCTCGCGGTCGGCCACCATCATGTTCTGCGCCGGGGCAATGAACCCCTCCGTCGCGGCCAGAGCCTGCTCCACAGAGCTGGCATGGTTCAGCTTCATCGCCGCTCCGATGGAGGTGTCGCGCGGCGAGAGCGCTGTCCAGCCGATCGCGGCCACATGGCCCTGCGGCGTCACCTCGCCAAGGTTGTAATGCCCGCCGGGCAGAACCGGCCCGTTGCGCGTGTTGCGCAGGGTGATGGTAACAGGGGCCTCATCCTTAATGCGAATGATCCGCCGCTCGGTCTGGAACCGGGACCAGCCGTTTTCCGTGCGGTATTCTTCCGGATTGGCGGGGTTCAGTTCCTCGATGAAAACATCCTGATCGTCGATGTAGCTCGAGGTGATGCCCCAACCGAGGGTCTCCGAGCGGCCCACCAACATCGCAGGCAGGCCCGGAATGGTGCCGCCAATGATGCCGCCGGTCTCAAGCTCCATCCGCGCCAGATACCAGACCGAAGGCGCCGTCAGGCCCAGATGCGGATCATTGGCCAAAAGCGTCCCCCCGGAGGCAGAGCGGTCCGGCGCGGCAGCCCAGACATTGGAGGCCCCCGCAAGCATCGGCGGCTTCACCGGGCTCAGCGGGTCGTATTCCTGCGGCGTAAAGCTGGCGGTGCCAAAGGGCAGGTCGGGCATGATCGATGCGAAATCTGCAGGCTCCGCCCCGCCGCGCCCCGGCGCATCGGGCAGAATATCACGCAACCGCTCCGCAGGCAGGCTCAAGGAGACCTGCGCCCGCAAAACCTCCTTCGACAGATGGGATGACAGCTGCAGGGCCATCACCTTGAGGATAGCAATGCTGTCCGCAGGCTGCCAAATGGCAATCTCGGGCGAGAACATGAAAAACTCCGGCGCGCCGCGGCCCAAAGACCCCTCGTTCACCTCGGCAATCCACGCGTTCACACCGGCGGAATAGGCGCTCAAAGCCTCCATCGTGCGCGCATCCTGCACCTCGACAGAGGCCACAGCCGCCTCATAAAGGCCCAACCGGCGCAAAAGCTCGTCCGTCTTCAAGGTGCGCGGTCCAAAGACCTCCGACAGCCGCCCCTGCGCCGCACGGCGCATCATGGTCATCTGCCAAAGCCGGTCCTGCGCATGGGCAAAGCCAAGGCCGAAATAAACATCGGCATCATTGGAGCCAAAGATATGCGGCACATTGGCATTGTCGCGTACAATCTCGATCCCCGCATTCAAACCGGACACTGTGTGACTGGCCGAATAGTCGGGCAGGGAGCGCGACGCGAGGTAGTAAACAGTGCTCATCGCCAGAACGATCAAAACGACCGCCCCGGTGAAAATCCTTAGCAGCCAGCGGAATAAACGCGCCATGAAACCCCTTTGGTTGACCCCGCGCCGATTGCCGTTAGGAACGAAAGGGCGCTAAGTTGTACTGGCGTAAAGAATATTGACAGGCGAGGGAAAAGACCATGGCAAAGCTAGCATTTTTGGGGCTCGGAGTGATGGGCTATCCTATGGCAGGGCATCTGGTGGCCGCAGGCCATGATGTGACCGTCTATAACCGCACCGGGGCCAAGGCAGACAAATGGGTGGCGCAATACGGCGGCGCCGCGGCGCCCACCCCGGCAGAGGCCGCCAAAGGCGCCGATATCGTCTTTGCCTGCGTGGGAAATGACGATGACCTGCGCGCCGTCTGCACAGGGCCAGAGGGCGCCCTGCAGTCTATGAAAGAGGGGGCGCTCTTCGTCGACCACACCACCACCTCCGCCGCCGTGGTGCGCGAACTGGCCCCGATCACCGAGGCCAAAGGCGTCGCCTTCGTCGATGCCCCGGTCTCGGGCGGTCAGGCAGGCGCGGAAAACGGCCAGCTGGCGGTGATGTGCGGCGGCGACCAAGCCGCCTACGACAAGGCCGAACCGGTGATCGCCGCCTACGCCAAACTCTGCCGCCGCTTGGGCGAGAGCGGCGCAGGGCAGCTGACCAAAATGGTCAACCAGATCTGCATCGCGGGCCTCGTGCAGGGCCTGTCCGAGGGGCTGCATTTCGCCGAAAAGGCAGGGCTCGACGGAAGAGCAGTCGTCGATGTCATCCAAGGCGGCGCGGCGGGTAGCTGGCAAATGACCAGCCGCCACGAGACGATGCTCGACGATGAATTCGACCACGGCTTTGCTGTAGACCTGATGCGCAAAGACCTCGGCATCTGCCTCGACACCGCCAATGAAAACGGCGCCAGCCTCCCCGTCGCGGCCCTTGTCGACCAATTCTACAAAGACGTCCAGAAACTCGGCGGCGGCCGCTGGGACACCTCCTCCCTCATCAAACGCCTCCGCGCAATGGACAGATAACCCTCCCGCACCTTCCAGTGGCCTACGGCCCCAAGAAGCCTTGGGCCCGGCCGCAGGGCTAACGCCCTGCGGCAAGCCGCTTCGCGGCGAATTATGCCTCCGGCGGGGATATTTGTGCCAATAAGAAACAGGGCGATCAAAGGCTAGGCCTGTGTTCAAACGACTCTTTGCTTCTTATTGGGACAAATATCCTGGGGGGAAGGCCGAAGGCCGCGGGGGGCAAAGCCCCCCGTCGGGTCGCCTGGGCGCAGCCCAGGGGAAATACCTCATGTTCTGAGGGATAATCAGGGAATGATACGGTTGTACTTGGTGCCCTCAAGGGTCGCCCCAAGGATCAACCCCGCTTGCCCAAATACCACCGCGATCACAGGAGCCAGCGCTGTAAGCGTTTCTGCCGAGAGGTTGCCACCGTTCTCGTTCAGCGCATATTCCGCATCCGCGCCAACGGACCAGCCCTTTGATGTGCGGAACTCGCGCAGGGCTTCTTCGGTCATGAAGAACAGCGCGTGGGAGTATTGCTGCGCCCCGATTTGCAGGCCGATGTTGGCCTGAAGCGCCTGGTAGTAATCCACGGTGATCCCGTCCACCTGCAGGGCGCCTTGCCCGTAGGAGCCGCCAACCCCGAGGCCCGCCTTGGTGATCAATGGCATAAACAGGATGCCGGAGGCTTTCTCGGCCAGTGTCTGCGTTCCGGGGTAGCGCCCGAAAAGGAAGTTGCGGGTGGCATCGACGCGCTGGTCAATCCGGTCTGCCCCGCCGGAGCCGACGCCATTGCCGCAGGCTGTCAGAGCCGTAGCCCCAAGGCCAGCGGCCATGAATTTGCGCCGCGACAGCGTGGATGGGGCCGCAGGTTGCGGAGCATAAAAGTGTTGAGCCTGTTTCATCGTAGGAACCGCCTTTGATCTTGCCTAATTGCCTTACGTCTTCCGGCCTATCTTGGCCGATTGGGGACAAGTATAGGGCAAGGCGGGGGGGCTGTCACTTGCTAACAGCCCGCCTTTGCGGTGCTTTGCCGATCAGGCGCCTGCGGTTTCGGCAAGGGCGCTCGGCAGGGCCTCGGCAAAAGCCGCAAGGTCCGCCGCAGTGCCGCAGCTGATCCGGATGGCGCGGTCCTGCGGCGCGACGAAGGGCATGCGCACGAAAATCCCCCGTGCAACCAGACCCGCCAGCACAGCGCGGGCGAAATCACCGTCCCGCCCGCAGTCCACTGTTACGAAATTGGTAGCGGAGGGCAGGGCGCTCAGCCCGTTCTCCGCCGCGATCCGCGCGATCTCTTCGCGCGCCGCCGCAATCCGCGACAGGACATCCGCCAGATAGGCCTGATCGCCCAAAGCCGCCAGAGCCCCCGCCTGCGCCGCGCGGTTCATGCCGAAATGGTTGCGCACCTTGTGAAAGGCCTCGATCTGCTCTGCCGCGCCTATGGCATAGCCAACCCGTGCCCCCGCCATGCCATAGGCCTTGGAGAAGGTCCGCATCCGAAGCACGCCGGGGTGATCGATGGCGATGCGCGGCACGGCCCCCTCGGGCGCCATTTCCACATAGGCCTCGTCCAGCACCAGCAGGCTGCCCTCGGGCAGACGCGCCACCATATCCTCGATCACCGATCCTGCGTGCCATGTGCCCATCGGATTGTCCGGGTTCGCCAAGTAAACAAGCTTGGCCCCCACCTCCGCCGCCTTGGTCAAAAGGGCCTCGGGGTCCTCATGATCGCCGCGGTAAGGCACCTTATGCAGGGTGCCGCCATAGCCCGCCACATGGTAGTTGAAGGTCGGATAGGCCCCTTCCGAGGTCACCACCGCATCGCCCGGCCCGACATAAAGCCGCACGAGATAGCCCAGCAACCCATCAATCCCCTCGCCAACCATCACATTGGCAGGGGCCACCCCGTGATGCGCGGCAAGGGCCGTGACCAGATCATGGCTCTCCGGATCGGCGTATTTCCAGATGTCACCAGCGGCGGTCTCCATCGCGGCGATGGCCTTGGGCGAGGGGCCAAAGACATTCTCGTTCGCGCCAAGCCGCGCGGTGAACCCCGCGCCGCGGGCACGCTCCGCCGCCTCGGGGCCGACAAAGGGCACAGAGGCCGGAAGGCTCTGCGCCAGAGGGGTCAGACGCGCCGCCATCAGCCCGCCCTCAACCGGGCGGCAACGCGGGGCGCGAAGTAACTCAGCACCCCGTCGCATCCGGCGCGGCGGAAGGACATCAGGCTTTCCATCATCACGGCATCGCCATCGACCCAGCCGTTGCGGGCGGCCCCCTCGATCATCGCGTATTCGCCCGAAACCTGATAGGCATAGGTCGGCACGGCAAGCTCTGCCTTCACCCTCCGGATGATATCCAGATAGGGCATCCCCGGTTTCACCATGACCATATCCGCCCCCTCGGCCAGATCGCGCTGCACACAGCGGATCGCCTCATCGCCATTGGCCGGATCGATCTGATAGGTCTTCTTGTCGCCGGTCAGCGCGCCGGAGGCCCCGACCGCATCACGGAAGGGACCGTAATAGGCGCTGGCGAATTTCGCGGCATAGCTCAGGATCGTCACGTTCTGATGGCCCCCGGCCTCCAGCGCGCCGCGCATCGCGCCGATGCGGCCATCCATCATATCCGAGGGGCCGATGATATCCGCGCCCGCCTCGGCCTGCGCGAGGGTCATCTTGACGAGGCACTCCACCGAAGGATCATTCACCACCTCGCCGCCGCGCACCAACCCGTCATGGCCATTGATATTATAGGGGTCGAGGGCGACATCAGTCATCACCGCGATATCCGGCACCTGCGCCTTGATGGCGCGAATGGTGCGGTTCACTGTGTTCTCGGGGTTCCAAGCCTCGGCGCAATCCTCGGTCTTCAACGCCGGATCGACATAGGGAAACAGACAGATCGCCGGAATACCCAGCTCCGCCGCCTCTGCCGCCGCCTCGACAACGCGCGGGACAGAGCGTCGCACCACACCGGGCATAGAGGGCACATCCTGATCCGGCCCATCCCCCTCGCGCACAAAGACCGGCCAGATCAGATCACTGGCCGAAAGCCGCGTTTCCCCGCTCAAGGCCCGCAGGGCAGGGCTTTGGCGCATCCGCCGCGGGCGGGACAGGGGGAAGGGGGCGTATGATGCTGGCATGGGTTTTACCTGTGCTATTCGATAAGAGTTTACTGCTGGCACGGATTTCCCGTCACCTCAAGGGTTCCAATCCCCGCAGGCATCGCTAGATTGCGGCAAAATATACAACACTGGGATCTAGCTGTTGCTCAACTGGTACGAGACCGTTTTTGAACTGATCGACATGCGGTCCTTTTCCAATCTTTGGTTCTGGATCGCCCTTGCTGTGGTGTGGTCAACGAACTCGCACTATGTGCTCGGGGTGCCGTTTGACCTGATCACGCGCGCGCGCCGCACCGGCGGCGAGGCAGAGGCCGACCTGCACGACCTTGTCCGCGTCAATGTGAACCGTATCCTTTATATCTTTCGCGTCTCGGGTCTGTGGATCACCGGCATCGGCTGTTTCTTCCTGACGGTGCTTGTGCTGCTCGGCTTCTTCTATGCGGTGGAATTCGCGCAGGCGCTCTTCCTGCTGGCCTTCCCGATGTCGATCGTCTTTGGCATGTCGTTCCGCACCGCCCGCATCATCCGCGCCGAGGACGGGGCCAACCTCTATGCCCGCCTGAACCGTCACCGATTCTACACCCAGCTGATCGGGATGCTGTCGATTTTCGTCACCGCCCTCTGGGGCATGTGGCAAAACATGACCCTTGGCGCCATCTAACCTGTAGCAATTCATAGCGCCGCTGTGAGGCCGCGCACCAAAACTGAAACATTCGCGCACACGGGGCCGTTATCTGTGGTGGGCAGGGGCGCATTTTGCCGCCAAATTGTTACAAAATCTCACGGCGCCCGCCCCGAACCCCTTATTTTTATACCTCCGCAAGGACAGGTCCCTCACACCCGTTTGATGTGCATTTATGCGCAGATACCCCTCGATTTATCGAAATTGCCGCACCGGGGCAGAAGCTCCATCTTGGTTCCATCGAAGCAACACAAGACGAACCGCTTCACCTGACACAACACTGACCCGCCCTTGAAAGGACCAAGACAATGACAAAGACACTGACAGCCGCCGCCCTCGCCACCCTGATCTCTGCCCCTGCTTTCGCTGGCGGCGTGACAGCCAACGAATGGTTCATCAACCAGCTCGAAGCAGACGGCAACTACACTCAGCTCAAGCAGGTCGAGCAAGGCTCCACAGCCCTGATCGGCACACGCGGCTCCGCCGGCGCCCTTGATGTCGCCGCCCGTTTTGCCGCCGAAGCAAACGAACGCCAGCTGGCCGAAAACATCGCCCAAGGCGAAATCTCCGGCATCTACACCACCACTGGCACAGCCTCCGATGCCAACCTGAAAGTCGCCATCAAGGCCGC
Organism: Harenicola maris; assembly: GCA_018524345.1. Taxonomy (GTDB): domain Bacteria; phylum Pseudomonadota; class Alphaproteobacteria; order Rhodobacterales; family Rhodobacteraceae; genus Harenicola; species Harenicola maris. Next base: position 1,231,885 of record JADQAZ010000001.1, on the reverse strand, counting down.
GAAAGAGGACAACAAACACGCCCTCGTGCGCTTCCTTGAGGCCAAACTGGCCGAATAAAGCCGCCCCTGATCCGGGTTTTTCCCTCCCTGACCGGATCTAACATCACGCCCCCCTTGCCCCCGGACCCTCCCGCCGGGCGCGCAAGCGGGGGCGTTTTGCGTATGCTGCCAGCGCCCCATGCGGCATTAGCCATTGACACCGCGCCCCCGGACTATACCTCAACGCCCCATGGTTTCTTCTTCGCATATCACGCTCTCCGGTGTCCCAGAGGGGTTTGACGCATTGTGCCTTGCGCGCGAACTGGCCGCGGGCAAACCCGTCGTCCATGTGGCGCGCGACGACAAACGCCTCGCCGCCATGCGAGAGGCCCTTGCCGTGCTGGCCCCCTCGGCCCTCGTGCTGGATTTCCCGGGGTGGGATTGCCTGCCCTATGACCGCGTCTCGCCCAATGCCGCCGTCTCGGCGCGGCGCATGGCGACGCTGGCCACCCTCGCGGCGGGCCTGCCGCAGCCCTTCATCCTGCTCACCACCCTCAATGCCGCGACACAGCGCGTCCCCGCCCGCGATCTGCTGCGCGAGGCCAGCTTTGTCGCCGAGGTCGGCAAACGCATCAACGAGGAGGCCCTGCGCAATTTCCTTGTCCGCATGGGCTTTGTCCAAAGCCCGACGGTGACAGAGCCGGGCGACTACGCCGTGCGCGGCGGCATCATCGACATCTATCCTCCGGGGGAGGGCGGCCCCGTCCGGCTGGACCTCTTCGGCGATCAACTCGACGGCGCCCGCCGCTTTGATCCCGTCACACAGCGCACCACCGAAAAACTACAGGTCGTCGAACTCGCCCCGGTGTCAGAGGTCATCCTTGATGAGCCCTCCATCACTCGCTTTCGCCAGACATATCGCATCGAATTCGGCGCGGCGGGCACCGATGATCCGCTCTATGAGGCCGTCAGCGCAGGGCGCAAACACGCGGGCATCGAACACTGGCTCAGCTTCTTCCACGAAAAGCTCGAAACCCTGTTCGACTACTTGCCAGACGCCAGCATCATGCTGGACGACCAGCTTACCCCTGCGCGGCTCTCCCGCTGGGAAACCATTGACGATCAATACGATAGCCGCAAAGAGGCGATGACAGCCAAGGGCCGCATCGACAGCGTCTACAAACCGGCCGAGCCACATGGCCTCTACCTCGACGATGCCGCTTGGCAGGGGGCGATCAAGGGGCACCGCTGCGTGCAGCTGGCCGTCTTGCCGCAGGCCACAGGGCCCGGGGCGCTGGACGCAGGCGGGCGCATCGGCCGCAATTTCTCGCCCGAACGGCAGGTCGAAACCGTCAGCCTCTTTGCCGCACTTGCCGATCACATCAACGCCAAACGCGCCACATCGCAGGTCATCGTGGCCAGCTATTCGGGCGGCGCGCGCGAGCGGCTCAAGGGCCTGATGGCCGATGAGGGGCTCTCCGGTGTCACCGAAATCTCCGATCTGCGCGACGTGCCAGAGGGGCAGGGCGGTGTCTTCCTTATCGTCTGGGCGCTGGAGCATGGCTTTGAGGGCAAGGCAGAGGGCCACGCCCTCACCGTGATCTCCGAACAGGACGTGCTGGGGGATCGCCTGATCCGCCGCCCCAAGGCCAAACGCCGCGCCGAAAACTTCCTGACAGAGGCCCAAAGCCTCGCCCCCCGCGATCTGGTCGTCCATGTGGATCACGGCGTTGGCCGCTACATGGGGCTGGAGATCATCACCGCTATGGGCGCCGCCCACGAGATGATCTGCCTCGAATACGCAGAGGAGGCCCGCCTCTACCTGCCCGTAGAAAACATCGAACTGCTCAGCCGCTACGGCAGCGACGAGGGCATGCTCGACAAGCTCGGCGGCGGCGCATGGCAGGCCAAGAAGGCCAAGCTCAAGGAACGCATCCGCCTGATCGCGGATAAACTGATCCGCATCGCCGCCGAACGCGAATTGCGCTCTGCCCCGATCCTCGAGCCTCCCGGCGGCATGTGGGACGAATTCTCCGCCCGCTTCCCCTATCAGGAAACCGACGATCAGCTGCGCGCGATCAACGACACCCTGTCGGACATGGCCGCAGGCCGCCCGATGGACCGTCTGATCTGCGGCGATGTCGGCTTTGGCAAAACCGAGGTCGCCATGCGCGCCGCCTTCGTCGCCGCCCTGTCGGGCACGCAGGTCGCCGTCATTGCCCCCACAACCCTGCTGGCCCGCCAACACGCCCAAAGCTTTGCCGAGCGGTTCCGAGGCCTGCCGGTCAAGGTCCGCCAACTCTCCCGTTTCGTCACGCCCAAGGAGGCCTCGGAAACCCGCAAGGGCATCGCCGATGGCACCGTCGATATCGCCATCGGCACCCATGCGCTCTTGGCGAAAACCGTGAAGTTCCAGAACCTTGGCCTGCTGATCATCGACGAGGAACAGCACTTCGGCGTCGGCCACAAAGAACGCCTCAAGGAGATGCGCAGCGACATCCACGTGCTGACCCTCACCGCCACGCCGATCCCGCGCACCCTGCAACTTTCCCTCACCGGCGTGCGCGACCTGTCGATCATCGGCACCCCGCCGGTGGACCGTCTCGCGATCCGCACCTATGTCTCCGAATTCGACACGATCACCATCCGCGAGGCCCTTTTGCGCGAACGCTATCGCGGCGGGCAGAGCTTTTACGTCGTGCCCCGCATCTCCGACCTGCCGCAGATCGAGGAATTCCTCAAAGAGCAGGTGCCAGAGGTCTCCTATGTCGTCGCCCACGGGCAAATGGCGGCGGGCGAGCTTGATGACCGTATGAACGCCTTCTACGATGGCAAATATGACGTGCTGCTGGCCACCACCATCGTGGAATCCGGCCTCGATATTCCCACCGCCAACACCATGATCGTCCACCGCGCCGATATGTTCGGACTGGCGCAGCTCTATCAGATCCGGGGCCGCGTTGGCCGTGCCAAAACCCGCGCCTATGCCTATCTGACCACCAAACCCCGAAGCCCGCTGACCGACACCGCCGAAAAGCGCCTGCGCGTCCTCGGCTCCCTCGACAGCCTCGGCGCGGGCTTCACGCTCGCCTCCCAAGACCTCGACATCAGGGGCGCGGGCAATCTGGTGGGCGAGGAGCAATCCGGCCATGTCCGCGAGGTCGGCTACGAACTTTACCAATCCATGCTGGAAGAGGCGATCGCCAAGATCAAATCCGGCGAATTCGAGGGGCTGACCGGCGATGACGACCAATGGGCGCCGCAGATCAACCTCGGCGTTCCTGTATTGATCCCAGAGGCTTACGTGCCAGACCTTGATGTGCGCCTCGGCCTCTATCGCCGCCTGTCGGGCCTGTCCAAGAAGGTAGAACTAGAGGGCTTCGCCGCCGAGCTGATCGACCGTTTCGGCCCGCTGCCGAAAGAGGTCAACACCCTGCTGCTCATCGTGCGGATCAAGGCCATGTGCAAAAAGGCCGGCATCGCAAAGCTCGACGGCGGGCCAAAGGGCGCGACGATCCAGTTCTGGAACGACAAATTCGCCAACCCCGAGGGGCTCATCGAATTCGTGCAGGCACAGGACGGGCTGGCCAAAATCCGCGGCACCAAGATCGTCATCCGCCGCGACTGGGAGAAAAACTCCGACAAGATCAAAGGCGCCTTCGCCATCTCCCGCGATCTGGCGGAACAGGCGCTCAAGGTCAAAAAGAAGGCGAAGAAACCCGCCTAGTCCACTGAATAGTCGTCATAAATTTCGATGTAGGCGGTGCTGCACCCCGCCGGATACTCCGGCCGCCCGGAATGCACCGTCACACGAACCGCGTCGGACCATTCCGGCGCGGTCAGCGGCCCCAGATCCACATGCGCCTCCAGTTCCGCCTGATTGGCCGTGGTGCCAAAGCTGACAGCCCAAATCCCGCCGCAGATACCGCCACATTCCTGAAACCCGCGCCGATAGGTCAGGGGCGCACATTGGGCAATCGGCTCGATAGAGCGCAGCTGATGCGGCACGAAAACATACTTCAGAAGCGAGCGCCGCCCGATCTGGTCACTCTCGTAAAAGGCATAGCCCAGATACAGAAACACCGGCAGCAGCAAAAGCACAGTCGCCGAAAGGGCGACCCCTAAAAAGACAAGGAATGTCAGGCCACTACTGCGCAAATCTCATCCATTTTCCTCGGCCGGGCGCGCCGTGGGCAGCACGCGGCTCAGGCCAAAGACGCAGATCGCCAACACAGCACAGCCCAAAAGCAAAGGCCGCGGCGTGCCATCAAAGGACAGCGCAATCGGCACCGAAATCGCACCCGCCAACAGGGTCGTCGCCGCAGAAATCACCGTCGCCGCCATCCCCGCCACATGGCCAAGGGGCTGCATCGCAAGGGCGTTCAAATTGCCCACCATGAACCCCAATGTCCCAAAGGCTGAGGCCGTCCAGAGCAGGAACACCCCAAGCGCCAGATGCGGCTGTTCCTCAAGCGGGATCAACCAGATCGCAAGCGCCGCGCAAAGCGTGATCACAGCCGTCGCGGTCATCGACCGCCGCGCCACAAACGCCGCCCCCAAACGCGCCACAATGCGCGAATTGATCAGGCTCGCCACCCCGCCCAAGAGGGAGATCGCCCCAAAGATATAGGGAAATTGCCGATCCAGATCAAAGGCTTGGTCCATCACCGGCTGAAACGACGACAACAGCGCATACAGCTGTGCAAGGATCAGCGTCAGCAACCCGATCGTCAGCCATGACTGCTTATAAGAGGCCACCTCCCGCACGCTCGACGCAAGGCCGCGCAGGGACAGCGCATGCTTGTTCTCCTCGCGCAGGGTCTCGGGCTGCGCCAGCCAGAACCAGATCATCCCCACAGCGGCAAAGAGCATAAAGGCCACAAAAACCGCCCGCCAGCCAAAGGCATCGGAAACAATCGCCCCCATGGCAGGGGCTACTCCGGGCACCAGCACAAAGAACATCATCACCAGCGACACGGTCGAGGCCAGCCTCGCCCCCTCGTATTTGTCGCGGATGATCGCCATGGTCACAACCCGCGGCGCCGCGGCGCCAAACCCCTGAATAACCCGCCCGACAAGCAGCCACTCAAGGCTCTGCGCTTGGCTGGCAACAAAGGCCCCCAAGGCGTAAATCACCAAACCGCCCAGAACCAGCGGCCTGCGCCCGAACCTGTCCGACAGGGGGCCTGCGAAAAACGTGCCCACCCCGATGCCAAGGAAAAACGCCCCGAAAACAAGCTGCGCCTGCCCGGGGGCAGAGGGGATCAAATCCGCCCCGATCTCGGGCAGCGAGGCCATCATCGCATCGATCCCAAGGGCAATCGTCGAGGTCAAATAGGCCATCAGCGCGATAAAGCCCCAAGGCACCGGACCCTCGCCCATATTCCCCGGCGCTACGGCAGAGGCCCGCGCCGTTCCGGCGGGCGCGCCCTCGGGCCGGTTCACAACTGCTCCTTGATCTCGTCGATCAGCTTCAGCCACAGCTCGGGCTGCTGCGCACCGGGGACAACATGTTGATTGGCAATGATAAAGGTCGGCACACCCGACACCCCCTTGGCCCGCGAATTGGCATCGCGCGCGCTGATATCGGCGGTGTCACTGTCCCCGTCGAGCAGGCGGCGAATGGCGGCCGCATCAAGGCCCGCACTATCGGCAATATCGGCCAGAACGTCCTTATCGCCAATATCGCGCCCCTCCATGAAATAGGCATCGAACAGGGCATCCACCACCGGCGTCTGCTTGGCCTCGATCCCCGCCCAATGGATCAAACGATGCGCATCAAGGGTGTTGGGCGTGCGCTTGATCGCGCCAAAATCCATGTCGATCCCTGCGGCAACACCGGCGTCATGAATGCGCCCGTAAACGCTCACCGCCTGCTCCTTGCCGCCGAATTTGGTCTCCAGATACTCGCGCCGGTCCATGCCGCCGCGCGGCATATCGGGGTTAAGCTGGAAGGGATGCCATTCTACCACAAAGGGATGGTCCTCCACCTCGGCAAAAGCCTTGTCCATCAGGGTTTTGCCGATAAAGCACCAGGGGCAAATCGGGTCTGACAGGATATCGAGCTTGATCATGGGTTCGGGCCTTCTTTGTCTGTTCCAAGGGGCAGGGCGCCAGACAGGCGCAGCGCCTTACGGTTGATCTTGCCATTGCCAGCCATGGGCAGCAGGGGCAAGGGATAATACGCACGCGGCACCTTATAGGCGGCCAGATGGCCCGCGGCATGGGCGCGCAAGGCGGCCTCCTCCACGGGCTTCGCGGCGGTATAGGCAAGGGCGATAATCTGCACCCCCGGCCGCACCTCCTGCGCCACAGCGGCGCAGGCCGTGACGGCAGGGTGCAGCATCATCGCCCCCTCGATCTCCAGCGGCGAGAGCCGGTATCCACCGGCATTCAGCATATCATCCCCGCGCCCGAGATAGCGTATCGCCCCGTCCTCCGCCCGGCTGACATGATCGCCGGTGACAAACCAATCGCCCTTAAAGGCCGCCCGCGTCGCGGCCGGATCATCCAGATAGCCCAGCATCAACCCCGGATCGCTCCGGTGCACCGCCAACACGCCGGTCGCCGCACCCTCCTGCGCCCCCTCGGGCCCCAGCACAGCAATCCGCCGCCCCGCCTGCGCATATCCCACAGCGCCAAGCGGCGCAGGCCGCGAGGGCGCGCCAGAGACAAAGGTCGACACCTCCGACATCCCCAATGCCTCATAAACCTCGGTCCCGTAACGCGCACGCCAGCCCTCCCGCACCGCCTCCGGCAGGGCCTCTCCGGCCGAAAGCGCATGGCGCAGGGCAGGGGCGGGCAGGGGCTCCGCCCGCGACAATATCTGCCGAAACACCCCCGGCGCGGCGGCAAACAGGGTCGCCTCATGCCCCGCAATCAAAGCCGGCAGGTCCTGCGGCGCGGTCCCTGCCGCCGGCACAATCGCCGTCGCCCCATGGGTCCAAGGATCCATCAATCCGGTGCCAAGGGTATAGGTCCAGTTAAAGGCCCCCGCATGCAGCATCCGGTCCCCGCCGCGCAGGCCATACCACCCCTCGGCCATCATCCGCCGCGCCAGAATGGCCCGATGCGCATGAACAATCCCGCGCGGGCGCCCCGAGGTGCCAGAGGTGAAAACGATATAGCCCGCCCGCTCCGCATCGCCCCGAACAGGGGCACATCCGGCCCCCCGCGCCATGGCCATCACCTCGGCCTCGCGCACAACAGGGCAGGGCGCACCCTCCGGCAGGGCCACCCCCTCACTGGCCACAATCACCGCAGGCGCGGCCTGCGCACAGATCGGCGTGATCTCCGTTGCGGTCAAAGCGGCAGAGGTCGGTACCGGCACAAACCCGCCCCAGATCGCCCCCAGATAGGTCAAAGGAAAACTCACATCATTGCCAAGGCGCATCAAAACCCGCGCGCCCTGCGGCAAGCCAAGGGCCTGCAACCCCGCGCCAATCCCCGCCACAGCGGCAGAAATCTCGCCAAAGCTCCATGTCTCCGCCCCGCCGCGCCGCGCAATCACAAGCGCCGCCTTTTCCGCAGTTTCCCCCCCGGCAGACAGAACATATTCGGCCAGATTGAAACGCAAAAGAACAGAGGCAGAGGGCATGGCGACACGCTATGCCCGCCGCGCGCCGGTTGCAAGGCGCCCGCGCATGCCCTATCCGAAACCGATGACCGAGACTCCACACTCCATGCTGCGCATCGCCCGGCGCGATGGCACAACAGACGCCCCGCCAGAGGCCCTAGACCTCGGCGCCCGCGTGCGCTCCTTGCGGCAGGCACAGGGCTGGACACTGGCACAGGCCGCCGAACGCGCGGGCCTCGCCCGCTCCACCCTCTCCAAAATCGAGAACGGGCAAATGTCGCCCACCTTCGCCGCCGTGCGCAAACTGGCACACGGGCTCGACATCCCGATCCCGCAACTCTTCCGCCCCACCAACAGCCGCTCCGGCGCCGCCCGCCTCGACATCACCCCGAACGGAGAGGGGCAGGGCCTCGTCACCACAACCTACGAACACCGGCTCCTGTCACAGGGCTTCCCGGGCAAACAGATGCTCCCCTATCAGGCTCGCATCCGCGCCCGCTCCATGGATGATTTCGACGGCTGGATCCGCCACGCGGGCGAGGAGTTCCTCTACGTCCTCACCGGCATCGTCCGCCTCTATACCGAAGGGTTCGAGCCGCAGGACCTGCGCCGCGGAGACAGCGCCTATTACGACGCCGCCATGGGCCACAACGTGATCTCCCTCTCGCAAGAGGACGCAACCCTGCTCTGGGTCACCACTCAAGACTAACCCAGCCCAAAAACAAAACCCCGCCAAAAAACAAAACCCCGAAGGCCGCGCCCCCGGGGTTTCTTATTGGTCCAAATATCCCGGGGGGAAGGCCGCAGGCCGGGGGGCAGCGCCCCCTAACCCCGACCTCCATCCATTGGCCTCAAACCGAGCCTACTCCTCATACCACCAGACATCAGGCGAAAACCCGATCCAGTCGCCATACATCGCAACCGGCTCCTGGTACTTAAGCTCCTTGCGATGCGCGATGGTGCTCACCGGCGAATGCCAGATCGGAATGACATAGCGGCCCGAGGTCAAGACCCGGTCCAAGGCCTTCACAGCCGCGCGGAACTCATCCTGCGACTGCGCCGTCAACATGGTCTCGATCATGGCCTCCACCGCAGGCACATCCATCCCCATCCAGTTCCGCGTCCCGGGCGTCTCCACCCCGTCCTTGCCCCAGTAAAGCAACTGCTCGTTGCCCGGCGACAGGGACACCCCGCGCGAATAATAGGCCATGTCGAAATCGTAATCCTCGGTGCGCTCCTTATACTGCGCCGCCTCGACCGTATCGATCACCGCCGAAATCCCCAGCCGCTTCAGCGCCTCGATATAGATCTGGGCGATGTTATCGGCCTGACTGGCCCCCGACCGCATCAGGATCGTCAACTCGAAATCCTTGCCATCCGCATCGCGCAAGGCACCGTCCTGAATGGTCCAGCCAGCCTCCTCCAGCATCTTCAAAGCGGTGCGAATATTGCGCCGGTTGCTTTCCGATCCGTCACTGGCGGGCAGGGTGTATCCCTCGAGCGCACCGGGCGGCAGGTCATCGGCAAAGGGCGCCAGCAATTCCGCCACGCGCCCCTGCGCCGCACCGGGCTCCATCCCCAGAACCGAGTTCGAGAAGTAGGAGGTAATCCGCGGCTCTGTCCCGCCATTCAGCTTGTCGTTGATAAACTCGAAGTTAAAGGCATGGATCAGCGCATCGCGCACGCGCCAGTCGTCAAACTGCGCCTTGCGGGTGTTCATCACAAACCCGCGGATGCCAGAGGGCCGCTGATGCGGGATCTTCGACAGCACAACATCGCCGTTCTGCACCGCAGGGAAGTTGTAATTCGTCAGCAGCTTCGCCGCGTTATTCTCGCGGTTCGATGTCACTTCACCGGCGCGGAAGGCCTCAAAGGCCACATCCCCGTCGCCAAAGAACTCATAGCGGATCTCGTCCAAGTTATGCTGCCCGCGGTTGAACGGCAGGTCCGCCCCCCACCAATCCGGGTCCTTTACAAGGCTGACGAAACGGCCAGCCTCGAAATCCCCGATCACATAGGGGCCAGAGCCGATCGGCGGCTCCATGGTGCTCTCGTCAAAGGGCCGCCCCTCCATCGAGGCTTTCTTCAAAATCGGCCGCATCCCCATCAACAGGGCCAATTCGTTATCGGCGGTGTTAAAGGTAAAGCGCACCGTGCGCTCCCCCACGGCCTCGGCCTTGGCCACCTTGGCCCAACTGCCCTGATACCGCCCGTGACCAAGGGTGCCGAGGGTCTCATAGGACCACAGCACATCCTCCACCGTCACCGGCGAGCCATCGGAAAACTTCGCCTCGGGCCGCAGGGTATATTCCACCCACTCCCGGTTCGGCCCGGTCTCGACGCTCTCGGCCAAAACGCCATAGAGGGTGAATGGCTCATCCCAGCTGCGCCACATCAGGGTTTCAAACCCGTAAACACGCCAGCCATAGGGCGCAGAGCCCGCGGTGATAAAGGGATGCAAACTGTCAAAGCTCCCTGTTTCGGCAAAAACGATCTTGCCGCCCTTGGGCGCATCGGGGTTCACATAGGGCAGGTGGGTGAAATCGGCGCCAAGGGCAGGCTCGCCATACATGGCGATTCCATGCTGCGGCTCCGCAGAGGCGATTCCCGCCGCTGCAATAAGGCCCAAAACCCCGAATATGCTCTTAAATCTGTCGAAATTATCAGGTCCCATTTTGGCAACAATTCCTCTCTGCCCTTATTTCCTTGTCCAGAAGGGTAGAGAGGGTTTCGTGCCTTTTCAAACTTTTAACTTGGCCCAAGGCGGTAGTTTGCGTATAACAAGGGCACTGCTCGATAGGTTTCTTGCCTGTATGAAACCTGCCTCAATAACTTAGCGCCGGCCTTGTGCCGGCGTTTTTTTTTGCCCCGCGTTTCGGCCCCGGCTGACCCTAGGGTCAAGAAAACAGGGGCCAAAGCCATCCGCCGCCCCTTTGCCCCCGCGCCGCGAAGGGTCAAGCCCACAGCCGGTCACAGCCACGTCATCGGCAAAAGAATCGCCCTGCATCCCGCGCCGCCTTTTCAACCCTTGAGCGCCCCGCCATGGGGGCGTAAGTCAAAAGGACTGGCCCCGAACCCGTCCCTTGAACCAGATCGAAAGGCTTTGCTCATGTCCACCTCCACCGCTGTCGCCAATAAAACCGCCGTTATCACCGGCTCCAACTCGGGCATCGGCCTCGGTGTGGCCCGCGAACTGGCCAAGGCAGGGGCCAATGTCGTCCTCAATTCCTTCACCGACCGCGAGGAGGACCACGCCCTCGCCGCCGAGATCGCCAAGGAATTCGGCGTCAAGGCCACCTATGTCGCCGCCGATATGTCCAAAGCCGAGGATTGCCGCCGCCTGATCACCGATGCGGGCGCCTGCGACATCCTGATCAACAATGCGGGCATCCAGCATGTCGCGCCCATCGATGAATTCCCCACCGCCAAATGGGACGCCATCATCGCCATCAACCTGTCCTCCGCCTTCCACACCACCGCCGCCGCCCTTCCGGGCATGCGCGCCGCGGGCTGGGGCCGGATCATCAACATCGCCTCGGCCCATGGCCTGACGGCCTCGCCCTATAAATCGGCCTATGTGGCGGCCAAACACGGCATCGTCGGCATGACCAAAACCGTGGCGCTGGAAACAGCAGAAGAGCCGATCACAGCCAATGCCATCTGCCCCGGCTATGTGCTGACCCCGCTGGTCGAGGCACAGATCCCCGACACGATGAAGGAATACGACATGAGCCGCGAGGACGTGATCAAGAACGTCATGCTCAAACGTCAGCCCTCCAAGGAATTCGCCACCGTCGAACAGCTCGGCGGCACCGCCGTCTTCCTCGCCTCCGACGCCGCCGCCCAGATCACCGGCACCACGATCAGCGTTGATGGCGGCTGGACAGCCCTATAGGCTGCCCCGAACCCGCAGGAGAGACCCGTAATGAGTGACAAGACCCCAGAGACAACGCCCGAGCCATCGGCAAAATCCGGCCCCGAGGCAGGCACAGACAAGCTGACCATCGACAACATGTATCTGTGCGGCTCCCAGTTCACCCGCGTCAGCCTCAAAAACAGCCGCTTCGAGGACGCCCATTTCATGGGGGCCCGCTTCGAAGACGTGAACATGACGGGGATGCAGGTGGAAAACGCCAACCTGACCGATGTGCGCTTTCACAACGTGAACATGTCGGGGGTCAAAATCTCCTACGCCAATCTGGCGGGCCTCGAAATTGCCGACGTGAACCTCGAAGGCATGAAAATCAACGGCATCCTTGTCACAGACCTGCTGGCCAAATGGCAGGGAAATTGAAACGCCGCATCAACCTCGCCCTCCAAGGGGGCGGGGCCCACGGGGCCTTCACATGGGGCGTGCTTGACCGCCTCCTGCAAGAGCCCGACCTCGAAATCGCCGCCATCTCCGGCACCTCCGCGGGGGCCATGAACGGCGCCGCGGTCAAATCGGGCATGATCAAAGGCGGCAGGGAAGGGGCCCGCGACAACCTGCAATGGCTCTGGGAGCAAATGGGCGCCGCTGCGGCGGGCTCTGCGGCGATGAACGAATGGGCACACCCCTCGGCGGCGGTCATGTCGCGCATGATCGAATACTCCGCCCCGTTCCAACTCGCCGATGCGGCCACCCGCATGCTCTCCCCCTACAGCTACGGCCCGCTCTATTCCAACCCGCTGGAACAGGTGGTCGAGAAATTCGACTACGACAAGGTCTGCGCCCATGAGGACCCGCGCCTCTTCGTCTGCGCCACCAATGTGCGCTCCGGCCGCGTCCGCGTCTTCCGCGACGAGGAAATCAACAGCAAGGTCCTCCTCGCCTCCGCCTGCCTGCCAACGGTGTTTCAGGCGGTCGAACTGCACGACGAAAGCACAGGCCAGCTCGAGGCCTTCTGGGACGGCGGCTATATGGGCAACCCCGCACTCTTCCCGCTCTTCCCCTCCGACCTGCCCGCCGACATCGTGATCGTGAACATCAACCCGCTCTACCGCGACGAGGTCCCCAAAACCCCGCAGAGCATCGCCAACCGCATCAACGAAATCTCCTTCAACTCCTCGCTCCTGCGCGAACTCCGCGCCATCCACTTCGTCCAACGCCTCCTGACAGAGGGGCAGATCGAACCGGGCAAGATGAAAAACGTCCTGATCCACATGATCTCGGATGACAAAATGATGCGCGAGCTTTCCGTGGCCACCAAAACCTTCCCCAATCCGGTGGTTCTGGCCGAACTCAAAGCCGCAGGCATCGCAGCGGCGGAAAACTTCCTGAACACGGATGCCGCCCATATCGGCAAACAAAACTCCGCCGACCTTCCCGCTATGTTCGGTGACGGCACCCCCGGATACTAAGGGGCACCCGCGCTTCTTATTGGATCAAATATCCCCGCCGGAGGCACAAAAAATTGCGCCTAGTCCTCGGCGGGCTCGAGCACCCGCGCGTCCTGAACGCCCTGAACCGGCGTGGTCATCACCCCCTCCTTGGCGGTGCCATTGGGGTAAACAAGCCCGGCAGAGATCACCAGCTTCGCCGCATCCTCCACCGTCATATCCAGAATGATCACATCCGCTTCAGGGATGAACAGCAAAAAGCCAGAGGTCGGGTTCGGTGTCGTCGGCAAGAATACCGAAACCATCTTATCCTCCCGCGGCACCTTCTGGCGAATTTCGCCCTTGGCGGTGGTAGAGATAAAAGCAATCGCCCAAACCCCCTCGCGCGGATACTGCACCAAACAGGCCTGCTCGAAACTCGCATCCTGCTGCGAGAACACCGTCTCCGCAATCTGCTTCACGCCCGAGTAGATAGAGCGCACAACAGGCGTCCGCCCCACAAGCCCCTCGGCCCAATGCAGGAAACTGCGCCCGATCACCCCCTTGGCCAGCCACCCCACAAGGATCGTAAAGGCCAGAAACACAACAACCCCGACACCGCGAATATTCACGTGGATCCGGTCCGGCGAGAGCGGATCAGCGGTGCCAAAGAACCGGTTCACCAATTCCTCGGGGTGATAGGCATTGGGCACCAGCGGCAGAACAAACCCGTCGACCCAGCCCACAACAGCCCAGATCAACCAGAAGGTCAGGCCAATCGGCGCCACCACCACAAGCCCGGTCAGAAAGCTTGACCGCAGGAAAACAAACAAACGCCCCGGACGGCCCCGCTTGGGGCGCTCATCAGGCGTGGGGGAAAGGGGATTGCTCAAGGAAATATACCTGCACCAATAAGGGTCGGGTTACAGTTAGTCAGCACCAAGGCGCGCTGCAAGCGGCAGAGGGGGCCTCGGGGCTATTTGCTGTGCATTTGGCTCAATTCCTGTGCAATCCGCGCCCCAAGACGGGCATTGTTCAGCACCAGCGCAATATTCGACTTCAGGCTGCGCCCCTCGGTCGCCTCGGTGATCCGCGCCAGCAAGAAGGGCGTGACCTTCTTGCCCTTGATCCCCTGCGCCTCGGCCTCTGCCGTGGCCTCGGCGATCACCGGCGCCAAAACATCGGCGGCAATCTCGTCCCCCTCGGGGATCGGATTGGCCACCAACTGCCCACCGGGCAGGCCCAAAGAGGCCCGCATCGCATGGCCCCGCGCAATCTGCGCCGCCGTATCCGCGCGGAGCGGGCTGGCAAGGCCAGAGGCCCGCGACCAAAAGGCAGGGAACTCCGCCGCCCCATAGGTGATCACAGGCACCCCAAGGGTCTCCAGAACCTCCAATGTCTTCGGCAGGTCCAAAATCGCCTTGGCCCCGGCGGCCACAACCGTCACAGGGCTCTGCGCCAATTCCTGAAGGTCGGCCGAAACATCAAATGTCTCCTCCGCCCCCTTATGCACACCGCCAATCCCGCCGGTGGCAAACACCGCAATCCCCGCCGCCCGCGCCCCGATCATCGTGGCCGCAACCGTGGTCGATCCCGTCCCGCCCGTGGCCAGACAAAAGGCCATATCCGCCCGGCTCAACTTCGCCACATCCTTGGCCTGCGCCAAGGACTCCAGCTCCGCATCCTCCAACCCGATATGCAAGCGGCCCGCCATCACGGCAATGGTCGCAGGCACCGCGCCCTCGGCGCGAATGGCGGCCTCAACCTCCCGCGCGGTCTCAAGGTTCGCCGGATAAGGCATCCCATGGGTGATAATCGTGCTCTCCAGCGCCACAACAGGGCGGCCAGCATCCAGCGCCGCACGCACTTCGGCGGCATATTCAAGGGGCAGGGGGGTCATACTTCGGTCTCTCCGGAAACATAGGCGGCGGTGATCTGCTGGGCCGAGGCAAGCGCCTCCGCCCGGCCCGCACCGCCAAGCTCGGCGGCAATATGCGCCGCCATAAAGGTGTCGCCCGCGCCAGTGACGCGCACAACCATGATCTCGGGCGGCACAGCGGCCACCATATCCTCGCCGCGCGCATCCACAGTGGCGGCGGCGCCATCGGTCACCAGAACCCGCGCCGCGCCCTTGGCACTCACAGCCCGCGCAGCGGCGGCAGTATCGTGAAAATCCTCGCTGCAAATCAATCCGGCCTCTTCAAGGTTCACATAAAGCGTCACCCCCGGATGCCCGAGCAGCGGCAGCATCCGCTCCGCCTTGCCGGGCGAGGCAGGCGCCACCCGCAAATCCGCAGCGGCAAAAGCAGGCGATGCGGCGATCTCCTCCAGCACAGGCACCGTCAGGTTCCCGTCCAGAACCACAGGCCCGACAAACGGCGCCTCGGCACTGCCAAATGTGCCATCCACCAAAGGCGCAAAAATCGCAGGCCCCGCGGCCTCAAGCGAATGGGCATCGGCCAAAGCCGCGACCAAGCCGCCAGCCCCCTCAATCGCCATGTAAATATCGGTCGGATGATCGGCCAAACGGGTAACGTGATCCGTCACCATCCCCTTGGCCCGGGCAAAAGACACCAAAGCATCCCCCGCCTCATCGCGCCCCAGTGCCGTCAACAACACCGGGCACAGGCTGCCGCGCGCAAGCGCCATGGCAATATTCATCGCCACACCGCCCGGCAACCGCTCGATCCGGCCCGGTTTGTCATTGCCAAGCTCCATGGCCTCGGGCGTGCGCCCGATCACATCCCACAGAACCGACCCGATACAAATGATTTGATGTGTCTCGCTCATACCCCGCTATGTCGCACCGACCCGCCAAAGCTTCAAGCGCCCCCAAGCCCCAAAGCCAAAGGTTTCGACCGGGCATACGCCCGGCCGACCGGCGGCGCTTGCCCGGCCTTCGGCCAGCCAAGCGCCGCCCCTGCACCCAAGGCGCAAAATGGACATCCCGCCCCCGGCTTCTTATTGGTCCAAATATCCCCGCCGGAGGCACAAAATCTTTTTAACAGGGCAGGGGCTTGCACAATCCCCTCCCTTTGGATAAACGGCGCTCACTTCACAGGTGGAGCTTGGGCCTTGTCGGGGAGAAATCCCGATAGGTCCGCCGGTTGAGCCATATGGCTTGAAACGGCTCCACCGAGGATCAAACCGGAAAGGATGAGACATGGCGCTCCCTGAATTTACGCTCCGTCAGCTGCTGGAAGCTGGCGTTCACTTTGGCCACCAGACCCAACGCTGGAACCCCCGGATGGAGGAATTCATCTACGGCTCCCGTAATGGTATCCACATTCTCGACCTGACGCAGACCGTTCCCATGCTGGACGCGGCCCTGAATGTCGTGCGCGAAACAGTGGCCCGCGGCGGCCGCATCCTCTTTGTTGGCACCAAACGTCAGGCACAGAACCCTGTCGCCGAAGCCGCAGAGAAATGCGCACAGTATTACATGAACCACCGTTGGCTCGGCGGCACGCTGACCAACTGGAAAACCGTGTCCCAGTCCATCGGCCGCCTCAAGGCGATCGACGAGCAGATGGCGATCGGTTTCGAAGGTCTGACCAAGAAAGAACGTCTTGGCATGGAGCGCGAGCAGACAAAACTGCAGGCTTCCCTCGGCGGTATCCGCGAAATGGGCGGCGTGCCTGACCTTCTCTTCGTCATCGACGTGAACAAGGAAGACCTCGCCATTCAGGAAGCCAAAAAGCTCGGCATCCCTGTGATCGCGGTGGTTGACTCCAACGCCTCGCCTGACGGCATCGACTTCATCATCCCCGGCAACGACGACGCCTCCCGCGCCATCGGCCTCTACTGCGACCTGATCGCACGTGCGGCGCTTGACGGCATGTCCGCACAGCTCGGTGCCGCCGGCGTTGACATCGGCGAGATGGAAGCCCAAGTCGAAGAAGCCGTTGCAGCCGAAGAGCCCGCAGCCGCCGAAGAGGCACCGGCAGGCTAATCAGCCGCCTTTTGTCACAGATCTGAAATATGGGTGCGCTACGGCGCACCCGTCACCCATTCCAAGGAGAAACCAAAATGGCGATCACTGCTGCATTGGTAAAAGAACTGCGCGACACCACAGGCGCGGGCATGATGGACGCGAAAAAAGCTCTGACAGAGACAGACGGCGACATGGAAGCCGCTGTTGACTGGCTGCGCACCAAAGGTCTGGCCAAGGCCGCCAAGAAATCCGGCCGCACCGCGGCAGAGGGTCTTGTCGCTGTGGCTGTCTCCGGCGGCAAAGGCGTTGCGGTTGAGGTCAACTCCGAAACCGACTTCGTCGGCAAGAACGCCGAATTCCAGGAAATGGTCGCAGGCGTGGCAAAGGCCGCAATGGGCTGCTCCACAACCGAGGAACTGGCCGCGGCCGACATGGGCGGCAAAACCGTCGCCGATGTGATCACCGCCAAAGTCGCCACCATCGGCGAGAACATGTCCCTGCGCCGCATGGCGGCTCTCGAGGGCGATCTTGTGGTCTCCTACGTCCATAACGCCGCTGCCGAAGGCATGGGCAAAATCGGTGTTCTGGTTGCAATGAAGGGCGGCAACGAAGCCCTCGGCAAACAGATCGCCATGCATGTTGCTGCCGCCAACCCGGCCTCTTTGAACGAAGGCGACCTTGACCCCGCCGTCGTCGAAAAAGAGAAAACCGTGCAAATGGACATCGCCCGTGAAAGCGGCAAGCCAGAAGCCGTGATCGAGAAAATGATCGTCGGCCGGATGAAAAAATACATGGCCGAAGTCACCCTCGTGAACCAAGCCTTTGTTGTGAACCCTGACCTGACCGTTGGCGCAGCTGCCGCCGAAGCCGGTGCAGAGATCACAGGCTTTGTCCGCCTCGAAGTTGGCGAAGGCATCGAAAAGAAAGAAGAAGATTTCGCAGCAGAAGTTGCGAAAACAATGAAGGGCTAAGCCCCGACCTCTTTCTACCGTCAAACGAAAGGCCGCCCCGTCAAACGGGCGGCCTTTTGCATGCCCGCCAAAACGTAGCAGAGAAACAAAAAACTTCTGGACGAAACCCCAACGCGGCCTATCTCGATACTCAACAGGGAAGGCACCCCCATGCGTTCCCAAACCAAACGCCGCTGAAACGCAAAACGGCGTAGGTCACTCACTACCTACGCCGCCCTGGAAGGGCGCGCCTGTTCATGGGGATGAGGACAGGCACGTCCGTATAGAAGTGCCGACCTGACAGACGGACTATACACCCGCAGGTCGGCGTTCCGGTCTCCCGGTGCGTCAAGGTCGGGGCCAATATAATGGTCCTTCCCTTCGGCTGTTCCTTGGCTAATGCCACCACTCACGGAACACGGCTAAGGTGTAACATACGGCCCGGTAGTTAAAGTCGGGAATCCCCTACCTGCTTGCTTGAATAGGGTTTTTCACGAAATATTTACGAAGTGACCCTAGGTCACTTTTGAAATGCGTTACATAGGGGCAAGTCGCCGCCCTCCGGCGGCCCCCATTCACGAAAATTTTTGACGACATAACCCGAAGGCGATTCGCGCTCGCAGCAACTCTACCTAAGGCAGAGCACCCCGAAACCGCGCCTAGCGTTCCAGATGGTAAATCTGGTTCTGCATGCTGGCCTTCAAAACCGCCTGCGCTGTGGTGTCCACGGCCAAGGCCTCCCGCGCCAGACGCAGATGCTTTTCCACCGTCGCTTGGGTCAGGCCCATGATGGTGGCGATGTCCTGCATGGTCTTGCCCTCGCCAACCCACTCCAGCGCCTCGCGCTGCCGCGTGGTCAGGGGGCGGCGCGATCCGCTATGGGGCAGGCTGGCCAGCTTCAGGTGCGCCACGGAATTCATTGCCACCAAGGTCTGCCCATGCTCGGCCCAGATCTCGTCGGCCTCCTGCTGGCTCACCCCGGAAGGGGAGGTCAGCGCAATCGCGCCCTTAAAGCGGGGGGAGGCATCGCTAAAGCTGATTGAATATCCGGCGGTCACCCCATGGGCGAGATTGAAATCCACCACCTTCAGCTCTTTTTCCGTCAGGGTTCCGGCCCGCGCCTGATCCCCCATCCAGCGCCAGCTACAGGCCCCGACATTGCTCAAGGCCCAACGAACCATCGGCGCATGCCAAAACAGCCCGTCCTCAAAGAATCCCTCAACATAGGAACTCTCGTGATTGGTCAGCAGCAGCAGATCCTGCATATCGCCAACAGAGGTCGCAGTGCGAAAGCGGGTGTATCCGTAAAACAGGCGCGTGAATCCAAATTCCGCCATGCGGATACAGTGATAATCCCACAGCTCTTCAAGGCTGGTCGCCCTGCAAACACGGTCTATATAGTCAATCATACGCTCAAGGCCTCACTCAAAAAACGGGCACTGCAGAGCTTCAATATATGTCTCATCCCACCGTTAATTTTAAGGCAACCTAAGGTAGAAGTCGAGCGGCAAAGCCCTGTATACAGCGCGAGGCCGATCACAATTCTTGACGCAGAAAAAATCCGGCGATAGAGTTTCGCCATCCTGAAACGCCCAAGCGCCACATGCGCATAGGGCAGGACACCCGCGGGCCGGGTTTTCATTTCATTTCGCGCGGAGGGCACGACAGCCGCGCTGACCTTTCAGGAGGATCCCCATGGGACCATTCCCTCATGACGCGCCGAAGGCCGTAATCGATACCCTTAACATTGCTGGCACAGACGGTTTCGAATTCGTCGAATTCGCCCACCCAGAGGCCGGCAAACTGGAACCTCTCTTTGAATCGATGGGCTTCACCGAAGTCGCCCGTCACAAAACCCTCGACATCTCCCTCTACCGGCAGGGGGGCGTCAACTATATCCTCAACCGCGCCAAAGGCACCCATGCCGAGCAATTCGTCAAGGATCACGGCCCCTGCGCCCCCGCCATGGCCTGGCGCGTCGTGGACGCCGCCCATGCCCTGAAATGCGCGGTGGACTACGGCGCCAAGGAATACACCGGACCGAACAAGACCATCGACGCGCCCGCCTGCTACGGCATCGGCGACTCGCTGCTCTATTTCATCGAGGATTACGACGAAGGCCGCTCCCCCTATGACACGGATTACGAATGGCTCGGCGAGCGTGATCCAGCCCCCGAAGGGGCAGGGTTCTTCTACCTCGACCACCTGACCCATAACGTCATGCGCGGCAATATGGACACCTGGTATAAATTCTATGCCACCGCCTTTAATTTCAAAGAAATCAAGTTCTTCGACATCAAAGGTAAAGTCACCGGCCTGACCTCCCGCGCGCTCACATCGCCCTGCGGCAAAATCCGCATCCCGATCAACGAGAGCGCCGACGAGAACTCCCAGATCGAGGAGTATCTGCGCGAATACAAAGGCGAGGGCATCCAGCATATCGCCATCGCCAGCAACGACATCTACGTCGGCACCGACCAGCTTGCCGACAATGGCGTTGAATTCATGCCCGGGCCGCCGGATGTCTATTACGAGATGAGCAAAAAGCGCGTGAAGGACCACGAAGAACCCCTTGATCGCATGCGCAAACACGGCATCCTGATCGACGGCGAAGGCGTGGTTGGCGGCGGCATGACCCGCATCCTTCTGCAAATCTTCTCGAAAACCGTGATCGGCCCGATCTTCTTTGAATTCATCCAGCGCAAAGGCGACGACGGCTTTGGCGAGGGGAACTTCAAGGCCCTGTTCGAAAGCATCGAAGAGGACCAGATCCGCCGCGGCGTCCTCGTGGAATAACCCCGATGGACTATACCGATTTTCCGGGCGCGCCAGCGCCCGGAACCCCGCTCTGCGCGCTCGATACCCTGCCGGATGGCGGCACCAAATGCTTTGAAATAGGCGGCTTCCCCGTCGTCGCCCTGCGCCGCGGCGCGGATGCATGGGCCTTCGTCAATGCCTGCCCGCACCAGTTCCTGCCGCTCAACACCCGCTCCGACGCGCTGCTGACGCAGGACGGCACCGCCCTGATGTGCTCCAACCACAATGCCAGCTTTGATGCGCAAACGGGGCAGGGCGCGGGTATCTGCGCGGGCCAAGCCCTCGCCGCGATCCCCGTCACGCTGGCAGATGGTCAGCTCACCGTTGCCTAGCCGTAAAACAGCCGCACCAGCCAAAGCGTGATCCCCGGGAAAGCCACCAAAAGCGCAATCCGCACCAGATCAGACAGCACAAAAGGCAGCGCCCCGCGATAGGTCTGCCCGATCCGCGTCTCATCCGCCATGGCGTTGATCACAAACAGGTTCAGCCCCACAGGCGGCGTGATCAGCCCGATCTCCGCCGACATCAGCACCAATATCCCGAACCAGATGCCCACCTCCGCCGGGGGAATGCCGAAATCCAGCCCCGCAATGATCGGGATGAATATCGGCACGGTCAGGAAAATCATCGCCAGCGAATCCATCACCGTCCCCAGCACCACATAAAGCAGCAGCATCCCGATCAGGATTACCCATGGCGACAGCTCCGCCGAGAGGAAATAGGCCGCCAGGCTCTGCGGCACCTGCGCCGAGGAGAGGAAGGAATTAAGCACCCCCGCCGAGAGCACGATGAAAAAAATCATCCCCGATGTCTTGGCGGTGTTCAGCAGCGCCTCGCGCAGCGCCGCCAAGCCCAATCCCCCCGCAAACCAAGCCACCACCGCCGTGCCCGCCACCCCGACAGCCGCCGCCGCCGTGGGCGAAAACGCCCCCGTATAGATGCCGCCAATCACCAGCGCAAAGATCACAGCCACCGGCCAAACCGGCAGCAAGACAGCAAACCGCTCCCTATAGGGCATCCGCGGCAGGGCCCGCCCTGCCTCCGGCACAAAGCGCGTATAGATCGCCACGGTCACCATATAGCCGATCATCGCAATCGCCCCGGGGATGAAGGCCGCGGTGAACAACCGCTCGATGTTCTCCTCGGCCAGAATGGCATAGATCACCAAGACCACCGAGGGCGGGATCAAGATCCCCAAGGTGCCCCCCGCCGCCAAAGCCCCCGTCGACAGCGCCCCGGAATACCCCGCCCGCCGCAGCTCCGGCAGGGCCACGCGGCCCATGGAGGACGCAGTGGCGAGCGACGACCCGCACATCGCCCCGAACCCCGCAGAGGCCCCCACAGCCGCCATGGCCAGCCCCCCGCGCCGATGACCCAGCCACGCCCCCGCCGCCCGAAACAGCGCCGCCGACATGCCGCCCCGCGTGGCAAACTCGCTCATCAACAGGAACAGCGGAATGATCGACAGCGAATAATTCATCAAGGTGCCATAGGCGAAGGTCTTCAACTGGCTGTCCATCATCCGCATATTGCCCGCCACCAGATAGGTGCCGCCAAGGCCAACGATAAACATCGCCGCCGCAATCGGGATCCGCAGGGCAATCAGGCAGAGCAGCACCGGAAAGCCCAAAAGACCCAGCTGGAAATCCGTCAGATGCGCCGTCAAAAACCCCGCCATCCCCTAGGCCCCGCCGCGCCACAGCGCCCGCGCCGAGCGCAGCACACAAAAACAGGCGACCATGAAAAACACCGCCACGCAAAGCTCCGCCACCATATAGGTCGGCCAAAGCGGCAGGCCCAAAATTTGGCTCTCCTGCCCATCCCGCAACCGATCCCCCACAACCGAGACATCGCCCGAGAACAAAGCGCCAAAGAAACTCTCCTCGCTCCGCCGCGCCTTCTTGAAAATCAAAAACCACTGCCGCGTCAGGATCAGATAGGCAATCACCGCAAGCGCCAGATCCCCCAGCAGATCCAGCGCCCGATTGAACCGCCCGCCAAACAGCGGCTCCAGCAGGTCCACCTTGATATGCCCGCGCCGGATCATGCACCACGGCAGGGCCGCAAACAGGGCCACGCCAACGCCGTAGGTCACCAATTCTTCCTCGCCCAGAATGGGCCGCACAGCCTCCAGAACCAGAACCGCATCCACGGGGGGAAACAGCCAATCCAGCCCGCGCCGCAGCAGCTTCAGTAAAATCGACGCGCAGGTCATGGCAGTCGCAAACAACAGCCCAAGCCCGCCCAAAACGGCCAATCCACCCGCCAGCTGCTCCATCCGGCGCTCTATGGTCACAAAAGACATCATATCGGGGTAGGGGCCTTGGATTGCGCGCCTTGTCAATACACAGGCCCGATAGAGGGGCCCAAAACAAAGGGGGCCGCCAGCCTGCGCCGCGGCCCCCCTCGCCAATCTGCTACATATTGCTCTCGATCAGGCCCCTAGCGGTCTCGATCGCCGCGGCCCCGTCAAAGCCCTCGCCCTCTGCGCGGGCGATCCAGCGGTCATACACCGGCTGCGCCGCCGCTTTCCAACGGGCGACCTCCTCGGCCGAAAGCTGGATGATGTTGTTACCAGATGAAATCTCGCGCGATGGCGCGTCCCATTCCGCCATGGCCGCACCGGCATCGGCGGAAAAGGCCTTGCCGGTCTCCGCATCCAGAATATCGCGCAACTCGTCCGGCATGTCGTCATAGGCATCAAGGTTCATCGCCAGAACAAAGGTCGCGGTATAAAGCGCCTCATCCCCGGTCACCTCGGTGTGGTTGCTCACCAGCTCCTGCAGCTTGATCGAGGGCACAACCTCCCATGGCACCACAGCGCCCTGAATAACCCCCTTGGACAGGTTCTCGGGGATCGAGGGCAGGGGCATCCCCACAGGGGTCGCGCCAAATTCGCCGAGCAGATCGGTGATCACACGGGTCGGCCCGCGCAATTCCATCCCCGCAAGGTCCTCCAGCTTTTCCACCGGCTTGCTGGAATGGATCACACCGGGGCCATGCACCCAGCCGCCCAAAATCTGCGTCTCGTCATATTCGCCGTCCTGCAACTCGCTCTCGATCAGGTCCCAAAAGGCCGAGGCTGTCGCCCGCGCATCGCGCATCATGAAAGGAAGCTCGAACACCTCGGTCTGGTTGAACCGACCGGCGGTATAGCCCGGCAGGGTCAGCACAATATCCACCGCGCCGTCCACCGCCTGATCATACAGGTCGCCCGGACGCCCGCCGAGGGACATGGCCGGGAACAGCTCCAGCTTGATCCGCCCCTCTGATGCTTCGTCAAGACGCTCGGCCAAAGGCACCAAAAGCTGCGCATGAAGCGAGGCGCGCTCGGGCAAAAAGTGATGCACCCGCAGGGTCACATCCTGCGCAAAGGCGCCGCTCGCGGCAAAGGCAAGGCCCATGGCCCCTGCAAAGCTGGTGAAACGGTTCATATCGTCCTCCCTCATCCGGCCCCTCGGCCGGCCTGTTTAACCTGCGCCCGTGGTAACAGCCCCGTCAGGCAATCGCCAGCCGGATCACATAGGCCACCACCCCAAGCGCCGCGACCGAGGCGAGCCATATCCCTACAAACCACAGCAATCGCTTCATCAGTGATAGCCCTCGTCAGGGTCAATCTTGCCGCGAAACACCCAATAGGCATAGGCGGTATAGCCAAGGATCATCGGCACCAGAACAACCGTGCCCACCAAGGCAAACCACAGCGAGCTATCAGGCGCCGCCGCCTCGGCAATGGTCAGGGCAGGGGGCACAATATTGGGGTAAAAGCTGATCCCGATGCCAATGAAACACAGCACAAACAGGGACAGCGCCGCCAGAAACGGCTGCAAATCCTTGCCCGCCTTCAGGCCGGTAAACAGCGCAAAGGCCGCCGCCAGAACCGCCGCAGGCATCACCACGCTCAAGACACTGCCCGGCAGGTTAAACCAACGCTGGAAATACTCCGGGTCCTGAAACGGCGTCAGAATACTGACCAACCCGATGAACCCCAACGTGCCCAGCCCAAGCCATTTGGCATAGCCGCGCATCCGCGCCTGCAAGTCGCCTTCGGTCTTCAAAATCACCCAACAGGCCCCAAGCAGGGCATAGCCGACCACAACGGCAAAACCGGTCAGAACCGAAAACAGGCTCAGCCAGTCCCACCAACCGCCCGCATAGGCGCGCCCCTCAACCTCGATCCCCTGCACAAGCGCGCCAAGGGCAATCCCCTGCATAAACGCCGCCACCAGCGATCCGCCGAAAAACGCCTTGTCCCAAACCGGCTTCCACCGCTCCGTGCGCCAGCGATACTCAAAGGCCACCCCGCGAAAGATCAACGCCAGAAGCATCAGGATGATCGGCATATAAAGCGCCGGCATCACCACCGCATAGGCCAGCGGGAACACGGCAAAGAGCCCGCCGCCCCCCAGCACCAGCCAAGTCTCGTTCCCGTCCCAGATCGGCGCGATGGAATTCATCATCACCGCCTTGTCCCGCTCCTCCTTGGCGGTGGGAAACAGGATCCCGATGCCCAGATCAAACCCGTCCAGCACCACATAGGTCAGCACCGCAAAAGCAATGATCCCCGCCCAGATAAAAGACAGCTCAAACATCGGAAACCTCCTTCGCCCCCTGAAGCGGCGCCGTGCGGATCGGCCCGTCCTTCAGGCCAAGGTGCTTGGTCGCCGCAGGCTTGTTCATCATCCGCAACAGGTAGAACGTCCCCGCGCCAAAGATAAAGAAATACACAACGATAAAGGCAAGGAGGGAGGCCGCAACCGCAGGCGCCTCCACCGGCGCAAGGCTCTCGCTGGTCCGCAGCAGGCCATAGACGGTAAAGGGCTGCCGCCCGACCTCCGTCGTCACCCACCCGGCCAGAACCGCAACAAAGCCCATCGGCCCCATGACAATCGCCGCGCGGTGCAGCATCGGCGTGTCATACAAACGCCCCCGCATCCGCCGCCAAATGGCCCAAGCCCCAAGCCCCAGCATGGCAAAGCCAAGCCCCACCATCACGCGAAAGCTCCAGAACACAATCGCCACAGGCGGTTCATCCTCATCGGGAATGGTGTCCAGCCCATCCAGCGGCGCATCAAGGTGATGCTTCAGGATCAGGCTGGAAAGCTTGGGGATTTCAATGGCATAGTCAATTCGCTTCTCCGCCGGATTGGGAATGCCAAACAGGATCAGGGGCGCGCCATCGGGGTGACTGTCGTAATGGCCCTCCATGGCCATAACCTTCACCGGCTGATGCTCCAGCGTGTTCAAACCATGCATATCGCCCGCAAAAATCTGCAGGGGCGCCACCACGATCAACATCCACATCGCCATAGAGAACATCCGCCGCGCCGGTGCATCCTCGCGCCGCCGCAGCAGATGCAAGGCCCCGACAGCCCCGACCACCAAAGCCGTGGTGAGGTAAGCCGCCAGAACCATGTGAACAAGGCGATAGGGAAAGGAGGGGTTGAACACGATCGCCCACCAATCCTCCGGCACGAATTGCCCCAGCTCGTTGATGCTATAACCCGCAGGCGTCTGCATCCATGAATTCACCGACAGGATCCATGTCGCCGACATCAAGGTGCCAAAGGCCACCATGGCGGTGGCAAACATATGCAGCTTCTCGCCCACACGCTCGCGGCCAAACAGCATGATCCCAAGGAAGCCCGCCTCAAGGAAAAACGCCGACAACACCTCATAGGCCATCAGCGGCCCAAGCACCGGCCCCGTCTTGTCCGAAAACACCGACCAGTTGGTGCCGAACTGGTAAGACATCACAATCCCCGACACGACACCCATGCCAAAAGCCACGGCAAATATCTTCTTCCAATAGGCAAACAGCGTCAGATAGGTCTCGTCCCGCGTCCGCATCCACAGGGCATTGAGCACCGCCAAATAACTGGCCAACCCGATGGAAAAGGCCGGAAAGATAATGTGAAAGGACACCGTGAAGGCAAACTGCATCCGGGCCAGCGTTTCGGCAGTAAGGCTATCAAACATATCGGGACTCCGTCGAACCAACTGCCCCATCAGATAACACGCCGCGGCCCCGCGTCCATTGTGCTAAAGCGCGACGAATTGCCCGCGGCAAAATGCGCGCCGTGACAAAACCGCCCCAGATCCCCCCGCAACCACATTGCAAATCCGCCCCGTTCCACGTATCCAAAACCGGAACATTCCGCCGCGAAAAACAGATGAGGGCAGGGGGCTAACACCCTGTTTTCCAAAACAAAGGATGACCACAATGCAGACCATCAAACGCCTCGACCTTGCGGACGCACAGGTGATGCTGGATGCCGCCGTGGCCAAGGCGCAGGAAATCGGCGTCGCCATGAGCATCGCCGTCATGGACGAGGGCGCAAACCTGCTCGCCTTTGCCCGCATGGACAACTCGAAAATCACCGGCATCTCCATCGCGATGGACAAATGCTACACCGCCGCCGCCGCCCGCAAGGCCACCCATGAGCTTGGCGAGGTCTCCCAACCCGGCGGGCTGGTCTATGGGCTGAACACCTGTATCGGCGGGCGAATGGTGATTGTCGGCGGCGGCCTTCCGGTCTTTGTCGATGGCCAGCCGGTGGGCGGCATCGGGGTCAGCTCCGGCACCCCCACGCAAGACCAAGAGGTCGCCCAAGCGGGCATCGACGCGCTCCTCGACTACCTGAGGAACAGCGACTAATCCCTTGGCGCTGAACATAAAAAAACGCCCCGCGCCATAAGGCACGGGGCGCAATACTCGCTAAAAAACTTATTTGGCCAGCTTCAGGAAGTAGTCAAAGATCTCCGGCACATTGCCGTCGCCCATGCCACTGTCAAAAGCCGCCTGAAGGTTGGCCGATGTGCCCTCGGCGATCTGCGCACGGGTGCCCATATCCTCGACCATCTTCAGGAAATACCCCAGATCCTTGTTCGCATTGGCGATAGAGAAGCCAAGATCGCTCACCCCGTCGACAGCGTAGTTTTTACAGAACTGCATAAAGGGCGAATTCGACGGGCCGGTGGACATAATCTCGAACAGCTGCTGGCGATCAACGCCGGCACGATCCGCCACGGCAAAGGCCTGCGACATGGCGCAAACCGTGGTCATGCCCATGAAATTGTTGATCAATTTCGTGGTGTGACCGGCACCCAGAGCGCCAAGATAGAAAACATTCTCGCCCTGAATATCCAGCACAGGTTTGACCTTCTCGAAGGTCTCCTTGTCGCCAGAGGCCATGATGTTCAGCAAACCGTCCTTGGCATGGGCAGGCGTGCGGCCCAAAGGCGCATCCACCATACCCGCGCCCTTGGCGGCCAGATCGGCGCCGATTTTGCGCGTAGAGGCGGGGATAGAGGTGCCGTAATCAATGACAACAGCGCCTTCCTTGATCCCGGCCAGAATGCCCTCGTCGCCATACATCAGCGCCTCGACCACATCCGAGGTCGTCAGGCACAGCATGACAATATCCGCAGCCTCCGCCAGCGCCTTGGGGCTAGTGGCCTCCGTCGCGCCGCGCGCCACCGCCGCGGCAACGGCGTCTTTGTTAAGGTCCATGATGATGGGCTCAAAGCCGTTCTTTTGCAGGCATTCAACCATGTTGCCGCCCATAAGACCAAGGCCGATGAAACCGATGACGGGTTGTGTCAAAGCAATCTCCTAATCGCTAGAATTCTGTGTTCGCCAAACTGATATACTAGTCTAACATGAATTCCTAGGGCGATCTTTCCATGCGCCAAAAATCCTGTCCCTCAGGGGCCGCTGCCGCGCCATTTGCCCGATAATCGGGCAGGGAGCGCGTTCGCGGCCTCTGCGCGACACAACCCGCGCGCCACAGTTAGATAGCCCAGAGGATGTAACAGCCTCGCAAACCCGAGGGGCGGCTTCGCCAATCCGCTGCGCATCTACGCCACAACCCGCATCATAGCATCCTCAGGCTACAATCTCACTGCACAACATCCCGATGCACTCCCACAGCCCAAGCTCACATCGCGGTCTCAGGGCACAATCTCTCATCAAACCAATCTCCACAGCATCACAGCCCATCTTATCCAAGGCCATTTCCCGGTATACAGCGCCGCAGGGCAGACCCCGTTTCGCCCCATGCAAAAGTCTTATAATCAGTATTATGTTAAATATGTGTTTAGCCAGACCCAGCAATATAAGCCCTCCGGCCCATATCCCGCCCAAACACGGCGCTCAGGCGCCTCACAGCGCAAACCCTACCGCATTGCCCCCAGATACCCAACGCGCCTATCGTCCAGCTGCAACCCAGATGGAGGTTCCCATGCATCCGCTCGTCACCCAAAGCCAGATCGACGCGTTCCAACGCGACGGCGTCGCCCTGATCAAAGGCCTCTTCGCCGCCGAGGTCGAAACCCTGCGCCAAGGCATCGACCGCAACCTCGCATCACCTGGCCCATATGCCGCCGAAAACCTCAAACCCGGCGACACTGGCCGCTTCTTCGACGATTACTGCAACTGGACCCGCATCCCCGAATTCGAAACCGTCATCCACAACTCCGCCGCAGGCCCCGTCGCCGCCGCCCTAATGCAATCCAAACGCGTGCAGGTCTTTCACGACCACGTCCTCGTCAAGGAACCGGGCACCAGCAAACCGACCCCATGGCATCAGGACGGCCCATATTACTTCGCCGATGGTTTACAAAACGTAAGCTTCTGGTCGCCCATGGATCCGGTCACCAGCGCCAGCCTGCGCTGCGTTGCGGGCAGCCACCTGTGGGACAAGCCCGTGCTGCCAACCCGCTGGCTGTCAGAGACCGACTTTTACCCCGACACCGGCGCCTATATGCCCGTGCCGGACCCGGAGGCCGAAGGCATGGAAATCAAGGAATGGGAGATGCAGCCCGGCGACGCCGTGGCCTTCAACTTCGGCGTGCTGCACGGCGCCCGCGGCAATACATCCACCACGCGGCGGCGGGCCTTTTCCCTGCGGCTCCTCGGCGATGATATCCGCTATGTCGAACGGCCCGGCCCCACATCGCCGCCCTACCCCGGACATGGCATGAAACCCGGCGAGCGCCTGCGCGAGGACTGGTTCCCCGTGATCTATGAAACCACCTGATCTGCACCGCGATGCATACGGGATGTGCATCGGATGTGCATCACTTGTGCATCCCTATTTCGCAGCGATTTCCACCGGCTGACCAGAGGCCAGAGAGGCCTTGGCCGCCACCGCAATCAACTGCGCCCGAAGCCCGTCCAAAGCCGTCGGTGTGCAGGGCGCGCCGCTCTGAACCGCCTCCACGAAATGGGTCATCTCCGCCAGATATGCACCCTCGTAACGCTCAAGGAAAAAGTTCTGCGCCGGCGCCCGTGCGAAACCTGAAGATGTCGCCAGTTCCACCTGATTTTCCAACACATTTTCCGCCCGAAGCATCCCTTTTGACCCGTGCACCTCGACCCGCTGGTCATAGCCATAGCTGGCCCTGCGGGAGTTCGAAATCTGGCAAATCCTGCCGCTCGCCGTGGTCAGCGTCACCGCCGCCGTATCCACATCACCCGCCGCCCCGATCGCCGGATCGACCAAAGCCGCGCCAACCGCATAGGCCGTCACAGGCTCCTCACCCAGCAAAAACCGAGCCATATCAAAGTCATGGATCATCATATCCTGAAACAACCCGCCCGAGGTTTCGATATAGCTGATCGGCGGCGGCGAAGGGTCCCGCGACAGGATCGTCAACAGTTCCACATCTCCAATAGCGCCATCGGCTATCTGCCTCTGAATGCTGGCAAAATTCGCATCGAACCGGCGATTGAACCCGGTCAGAAACGGCACACCCGCGGCCTCAACCGCCGCCACACAGGCCCGCGTGCGATCCGCCGACATATCGATGGGTTTCTCGCAGAAAATCGCCTTTCCGGCCCCGGCCGCGGCATGGATAATCTCGAAATGCGTGTCCGTCGGCGTGCCGATCACCACCGCGTCAATGTCGCTCGCGCCTAGGATTTCCTCGGTGCTGCGCACCTGCGCGCCCGTCTTCTGAGCAAGGGCCTGCGCCGCGGGCGCATGGAAGTCCGACACCGCCACAAGGGCCACCCCGGGCATCGACATTAGCGAACGCGCATGGACAATCCCGATACGGCCGCAGCCCAAAATACCAATCTTCATAGCGGGTTATCCCCCATTCCTAAGGTTCGCAATCACACGCATCGCCTCCGCCTTAACAGGCGCCTCCACGTCTTTGAGAATGCTCACACGGTCAAACCGCGCGCTGTCACCGGCGATACTTTCCCGCAGGGCCGCGCCAAAGGCCATACGCAATTCGGTGCCGATGTTGAACTTGCAAATCCGGCTGCTCCGCGCCAGATGCGCCCGCTGCTCCAAGGGCACGCCAGAGCCGCCGTGGATCACCAAAGGCACCTGCGTCACGGCCTCAATCGCGCGAATACGCGCCTCGTCCAAACCGCCCTCGCGGTCCTGCTGCAAATGCACATTTCCGACGGAAATCGCCATGGCATCCACGCCGGTTTCCCGTGCAAATTGCGCGGCCTCCTCCGGGTCCGTGCCTGCCGAGCCCTCGCCATCGGCATAGCCGACAAAGCCGATCTCCCCCTCGCAAGAGGCCCCTGCCCGATGCGCCATTTCCGCAATCTCGGTGGTCTCTTTTATGTTCTGTTCCAATGGCTTGCGCGAGCCATCGAACATGACGGAAGTAAACCCGCTGTCCAGCGCCACGCGGCACTCCTCCACCTCATAGCCATGGTCCAGATGCGCCACCACCGGCACGCTTGCCCCCTCGGCCAGATGGCGGAACATCGCCCCCAGAACCGGCAGCGGCGTATGCGCACGGCAGGACGGCCCCGCCTGCAAAATCACCGGCGCGCCGAGTTGCTCCGCCGCCGCCACATAGGCCCGCATATCCTCCCAGCCCAGCGTCACCAACCCGGCCACCGCATAGCCGCCCGTCAGCGCGGGCTGAAGCACCTCTTCCAATGTCGCAAGGGTCATTTGAACTTGGCCACCATGTCCTTGATCCCCGGGATCGTTTCGACCTGATAGGCATGGGTCGGCTGGAAATACTGCACAAGGGAACGCTGCGTTAACCCTCCGAGAATGGTAAAGTAGTACATCTCGTATCCGGGCATCACCGCGCAGGGATGATAGCCCTTGTCGATACAGACGGTGGAACCATCCATCAGCTGATAGGCATCCCCCGGCTTGCCCTCCTCGCGCTGCAGGATCTGCACGCCGGAGCCGTGATTGGGCCGGAACCGAAAGTTATAGGTCTCGTCGTGGCGGGTCTCGTGCGGAAGATTGTCGGTGTCATGCTTATGCGCGGGAAAGCCGGACCAACCGCCCTGCCCCACGGTGTAAAGCTCGCTCACCAGCAAGCGGCCCACCTTGCCGTGCTGTTTCTGGCCGAGGATGTGTTTGATTTTACGGTGGGTTTTGGTGTCGTCGCTGCCGTATTGCACCTTGTCCAGCTCATCGGCGCGCACCGCGAAAGGCTCAAGAACCGTGTCGTATTTCGCCCCCGCGATGAACACCTCCGTCGCGTCGGACATACAAACCATCTGCGCCCGCGCACCGCTTGGCACATAGACGCCCTCCGGCTCCCCGTCCCAGACATCCACACCGCGCCCACCAAGGCCGCTGGTGGTGAAACCCTCGATATCCACATCCACCGTGCCGGTCGCCGGAACGATGCAGGTCTCATATCCCGGAACGGAATATTCAAAGGCCTGCCCGCGGGTTAGCTTTACAATGTTAAAGTAATTCAGCGGCACACAGGGGTCTTCGGCATCCACAATGGGCTTGTTGGCATTGTCATGGGGCGCGATATGCATTGGCTATCCTTTCAGGACGGTTATGGCGTTGTTGGGCCGGGGTGTTCGGCCAGAAATTCGGTAAGGGCGTCGGGGCCGGGCATCGCCGGGGCGCAGCCGGGCCGCGCCACCACGAT
This sequence comes from Harenicola maris, assembly GCA_018524345.1. Lineage (GTDB taxonomy): Bacteria > Pseudomonadota > Alphaproteobacteria > Rhodobacterales > Rhodobacteraceae > Harenicola > Harenicola maris. The sequence continues at coordinate 1,199,448 of JADQAZ010000001.1, read as the reverse complement.
GGAGGCGCAGGCAGAGCCGCGCAGAACCGCCTCCCGCAGGGTCAGGTCCGCCGCGAGGCCAGAGAGCAGCCCGGCCATGAAACTGTCCCCCGCCCCGGTGGGCTTGAGGGCGGTGACAGGGTAAATCCCCGTCGGGATTTCATTGCCACGATAAAGGGTTACGGCCCCTTTCTCACCCATCTTGAAGATCACAAGCTGCGCAGTGGAGGCGGCAAGATCGCGAGCTTTGGCCAGCCCCTTGTCAATGCCGCCCGCCATAAAGCCGAACTCCTCGTCATTGCCCACGATCATATCGCTGAGCGCCCCCGCGCGGGACAGAACATCCGCCGCGACCTCGGCCGAGGGCCAGGAATAAGGCCGGTAATCCACATCGAAAATCACCGGAAGCCCCGCCGCCCGCGCCAGCTCTATCGCCCGAAAGGCCGCTGTGCGCGAGGGTTCCGCAGCAAACACAGTGCCCGCAGTTATCAGGGCGCCGAAACGTGAATACTCCACCTTTTCAACATCCTGCAGGGACATCTCAAAGTCCGCCGCCCCGTTGCGATAGATCACCGTCTGATGATCCTCAACCCGGCTTTCATAGACAGCCAGCGAATTGCGGGCCTCGCCGCCGACAGAGCGCACATAGCCCCGCCCGACCCCGTAGTGATCCAGCTGGTTCAGGCAAAACCGCCCGATGGAATCGTCTGACACACAGGTCACAAGATCGGCCGTGCCGCCAAACTTGCAAATCCCCGCGGCGATATTGGCGGCAGAGCCCCCAAGCGCGGCGGTGAACCGTTCCCCGTCCTCCGTCCGCGTGCCGGGCGGATCGGGGAAGAAATCCATCCCTGCCCGTCCCACGACGACAAAGGCGTTGCGCTTGATCCCGTCCAGCAGCCCCTGCATCACACGCCCTTCCGCTGAAGCTTGCGGGCGCTTTCCACCTCGACATGGGCCTCGCGCACCTTGGCGCTTTTCGAAATTTCCGGCGTTCCGACCTCCCACCATGTGTGGCCCTCGGTCGTCCAGCCCTCATAGGGATCGACCTGCATGACAATCACATAGGTCTTGTCGCTGGCCTTGGCCCGCTTGAAGGCCTCGGCCAGTTCAGCGGGGTTGGACACCGTCTCCGCGCTCGCCCCCATGGCGGCGGCATGGGCCTCGAAATCCACGGCGAAGGGCGCGGGAATGGTCGGGCTGTCGGCGATCAGGTTGTTGAAACTCTCGTTCCCGGTGTTGTTCTGCAGCTTGTTGATGACGGCAAAACCGCCATTATCCAGCACCAGAACGATCAGCTTTTTCTGCGTCAGAACAGAGGAGTAGAGATCGGAGTTCATCAACAGATAGGAACCATCCCCGGTGAAGACGATGGTGTCCTTATCGGCCTCCCGCTCCGCCTGCGCAATCCGCGCGCCCCAGCCGCCCGCAATCTCGTATCCCATGCAGGAAAAGCCGAATTCCACATCCACGGTGCCCGTATCCAGCGTGCGCCAGTTCGCCGTCACCTCCGCCGGCAAGCCGCCAGCGGCAGCCACCACACGGTCACGCGGATCGCATAATTCATTCACAACCCCAATGGCTTGGGCATAGGAGTTGGGCCGATTGCCGGGCGCGACGTTCTGCGCCACATAGTCCACCCATTTGGCGCGCTCTGCCTTGGCCAGTTCAACCCAGTCCTGCGGTGCACGGTGCCCCGCCATGGCCTCGGCCAACCCCGCAAGGCCGAGCCCCGCATCGCCGATCACCGGCAGCGAGCGGTGCTTGCCCGCATCATGACGCCCCACGTTCAGCCCGATCAACACCGCATCGGGCGCAAAGGCCGTCCAAGACCCGGTCGTGAAATCCTGCAACCTTGTGCCAACGGCGAGGATCACATCGGCCTGCTCGGCAATCGCATTGGCGGAATTGGACCCCGTCACCCCCACAGGCCCTATGTTCAACGGATGGGTATCGAGCAGGTTCGCCCGCCCCGCGATGGTCTCCACCACCGGAATGTCATGGGCCTCGGCAAAGCCGCGCAGAGCCTCCACCGCGCCGCCATATTGCACACCGCCGCCCGCAATGATCATCGGCCGCTTGGCCCCCGCCAGCACAGCGGCGGCATCCGCCACCTGCTGCGTATCGGGCGCCTGACGGCGAATGCGGTGGACAGTCTTTTCAAACATCGCCTCGGGATAGCTATAGGCCCATCCCTGCACATCCTGCGGCAGGCCGATAAAGGCGGGGCCGCAATCGGCGGGGTCCAGCATGGTGGCAATGGCATTGGGCAGGCTCTGGATGATTTGCGCCGGATGGGTGATCCGGTCCCAGTATCGCGTCACCGGCTTGAAGGCGTCATTCACCCCGAGGGTCGGATCACCGAAATGCTCCAGCTGCTGCAACACAGGGTCCGGCAGGCGCGTGGTATAGGTATCACCGCAAAGCATCAGCATCGGCAACCGGTTCGCATGTGCAAGCGCAGAGGCCGTCAAAAGATTCGCCGTCCCCGGCCCCGCCGAGGCGGTGGCAAACATGAACCGCTGGCGCAGCCATTGCTTGGCATAGGCCGCGGCGGCGAATCCCATCCCCTGCTCGTTCTGGCCCCGATACAGGGGCAGCGTCTCGCGCGCCTCGTAAAGGGCCTCGCCCAGACAGGTCACGTTCCCATGGCCAAAGATGCCGAATCCGCCGCCGCACAGCGGCCATTCGCGCCCGTCGATGACAATATATTGCGCCGCAAGATAGCGGACGATGGCTTGCGCCGTGGTCAGGCGCACAGTGGCGTCGCTCATTCAGGTATCCCCCCTTTTTCGCCGCCCCGAACGAATGGAGCTTGCGAAGGTCTGGCTTCAAGGATACAAATTTTGCAACCGGTTGCAAACATATTTTCCGTTAGGGAGGGGGAAGATGGCAGAAATTGGGATTGGGATCATTGGCGGCGGCTATATGGGCAAGGCCCATGCCGTGGCCATGTCCGCTGTCGGGTCGATCTTTGACACGCCGCTGCGCCCGCGCCTCGAAATGGTCAGCGCCTCCTCGCCCGCCTCGGCCGAAGGCTACCGCGCCGCCTACGGCTTTGCCCGCGCGGCGCAGGACTGGCAAGAGCTGGTGAATGATCCGCGCGTCGAAGCGATTATCATCGCCAGCCCGCAAAACACCCACCGCGCCGCCGCCGAGGCCGCCTTTGCCCTTGGCAAGCCGGTCTTCTGCGAAAAACCCCTCGGCGCCAGCCTCGAGGACAGCCGCGCCATGGTCGCGGCGGCCAAGGCCTCCGGCTGCGTCAATATGATCGGTTTCAACTATATCCGCACCCCCGCCAGTCAGGCAGCGCGCAAGATGCTGGCCGATGGGGTGATTGGCGATATCACCTATTTTAAGGGCGAACATACCGAGGATTTCCTCGCCGATCCCAAGGCCCCCGCCACGTGGCGCACAACGGGGCGCGCCAATGGCACCATGGGCGATCTCGCCCCCCATATGATCAACGCCGCCCTCGCCCTGATGGGCCCGATCACCAAAGTCTCGGCAGAGATCGAAACCGTCCACAAAGCCCGCCCCGGCGGCGCGGTCACCAATGACGACCACGGCCAGATGATGTGCCGCTTTGCCAATGGCGCCATGGGCCACATGTATTTCAGCCGCATCGCCACGGGCCGCAAGATGGGCTACGCCTATGAAATCCACGGCACCAAGGGCGCGATCCGCTTTGACCAAGAGGATCAGAATGCGCTCTGGCTCTATCTGATGGACGAGCCAGAGGAGATGCGCGGATTTCGCAAAATCCTCACCGGCCCCGCCCATCCCGACTACCTGCCCTTCTGTCAGGGGCCGGGCCATGGCACCGGCTATCAGGACCAGATCATCATCGAGGCCAAGGATTTCCTTACCGCCATCCACAGCGGTAGGTCCGTCTGGCCGACCTTTCAAGACGGGCTGGAGGTCATGCAGGTGGTCGAGGCCGCATGGTCCGCCGCCCAAAGCGGCACTTGGACAGAAATCCCGAATTAACCCTAAACCGCCCCCGTTTCCGGGGCGCAAGGACCCTACCGTCGCCCGAGGGGCGCGTTCGAAAAGGAAAACCACTATGACAATTCGCATCGGCAATGCCCCATGCTCATGGGGCGTGGAATTCGCCGCAGACCCACGCAACCCAGAATGGAAATCCGTGCTTAAGGACTGCGCCGCCGCCGGATACAAGGGCATCGAACTCGGCCCCATCGGCTATATGCCCGAGGACCCCGCGATCCTGCGCGAGGCTTTGGCCGAATATGACCTCACCCTGATCGGCGGCGTCGTCTTTCGCCCCTTCCACGATCCGGAGGCATGGGAGGAGGTCCTCGACGCCTCCAAACGCACCTGCGAGGCGCTGACAGCGCACGGGGCCAAACACCTCGTCCTGATCGACAGCATCTCCCCCCGCCGCGCCCCCACCGCAGGCCGCGCCGATGAGGCAGAGCAAATGGGCGCCGAGGAATGGGCCGCCTACCGTGACCGCATCGCCAAAATAGCTAGGCTCGGCAGCGAGGAATACGGCCTAACCGTCGGGGTCCACGCCCATGCCGCGGGCTTCATGGATTTCGAGCCGGAGCTGGAACGCCTGTTGGAGGAGGTGGACGAGAGCATCCTCAAAATCTGTTTCGACACCGGGCACCATTCCTATGCGGGGTTTGATCCCGTGGGTTTTATGAAACGCCATATGGATCGCATTTCCTACATGCATTTCAAAGACATCGACCCCAAAGTGAAGGCAGATGTCATCGCCAAACGCACCGGCTTCTATGACGCCTGCGGTCAGGGCATTTTCTGCAACCTTGGCGAGGGTGATGTGGACTTTCCCGCCGTGCGGCAACTGCTTCTGGATGCCAATTTCCAAGGCTGGTGCACGGTCGAGCAGGACTGCGACCCCACCCTTGATCCCGACCCCGTCGGCGATGCGGTGGCCAACCGCACCTATCTCGAATCCATCGGCTTTAATTAAGGAACCTGTGCCATGACAAAACTGAACTGGGGTATGATCGGCGGCGGCGAAGGCAGCCAGATCGGACCGGCGCACCGCCTCGGCGCGGGCCTTGACGGCGCCTTTACCTTTGCCGCAGGTGCGCTCGATCACCGCGCCGATGCTGGGAGGGACTACGGCCAACGGCTCGGCCTCGCGGCGGACCGCGCCTATGGCGACTGGCGCGAAATGCTGGAGGGCGAAAAGGGCCGCGAGGATCGCGTTGATCTTGTCACCGTGGCCACGCCGAATTCCACACATTTCGAGATCACCAAAGCCTTCCTTGAGGCAGGCTTCCACGTGCTCTGCGAAAAACCCATGACCATGACGGTAGAGGAAGGCGAAGACATCGTCCGCACCGCCGCCAAGGCGGGCCGCATCTGCGCGGTAAACTATGGCTACACCGGCTATTCGCTGGTGCGCCATATGCGGGCCATGGTGGCGCGCGGTGATCTGGGCAAGGTGCGGCTGGTGAAGGCGGAATTCGCCCATGGCCACCACGCCGATGCCGCAAATGCCGACAACCCCCGTGTCCGCTGGCGCTATGACCCCGCGCAGGCGGGCGTCTCGGCCCAGTTTGCCGATTGCGGCATACACGCCATGCATATGGCCAGCTTCGTGACGGGCCAGGAGGTCACCGAACTCTCCGCCGACACGGTCAGCTGCATCGAAAGCCGCGAGCTGGAAGACGATGCCATGGTGAACTTCCGCATGGACGGCGGCACGGTCGGCCGCCTCTGGACCTCCTCGATTGCTCTGGGGCGGCAACACGGGCTGACCCTGCAGGTCTTTGGCGAAAACGGCGGGCTGCGCTGGTCGCAGGAGCAGCCGAACCAGCTTTACTGGATGCCCCTGAATGGCCGCCTGCAGGTGATCGAACGCGGCGAAGGCGGTCTCTCGCCCGAGGCGGATCGCACCTCCCGCGTGACAGTCGGCCATGCCGAGGGCATGCCTCTGGCCTTCGCCAATATCTACGCCGATCTGGCCGAGGCGATCCATGCCGCCAAAGCAGGCCGCCCGATCGACCCCGCCGCGGACCTCTATCCGCGGGCAGAGGATGGCTTGCGCTCCATGGCGGCGGTCTTTGCCGTCGCGCAATCAGGCAAAGCCCGCGGCGCATGGACGGACGCAAGACCGCCTATGTTCCGCTAATCCTGCCAGGGGCGGCAAAGAATTTTCTCCGAAAATTCGAGATTATTCGGAGAATAATCTTCGCCGCCCCTAGGCCTTGGGCTTCAATGTGCCGCGTTCGATCACTTTACAGGGGAAGATCCGCGCCTCCGGATAGCGTCCCGCATCCTCCAGCATGGATTCCATCAATTCGATAGAGGATCGCACGATCTGTTCGATCGGCTGGCGGATCGTGGTCAGGTTGATGTTCTGCCAGCCCGCCATTTCCATGTCGTTCAACCCGATCACCCCGATATCCTCCGGCACCCGCAGCCCGGCCTCTGCAAGGGCAGAGAGCGCACCAATGCTCAGCACGTCATCCCCGCAGAAATAGGCCTTCGCCGGATTGCCCTGCGTCAGGCGCAGCATCTCTGCCCGCCCCGCATCAAAGGTATAGGCCGCAGCAAAGGAGGAGCGCATCCGCACCTGTGGATGCTTCGCCACCTCCTGCGCGAATCCCGCTAGCCTGTCCTGCGTCGAGGTGGCCGTTTCCGGCCCGCCCAGAAAGGCCAGATCGTCATAGCCGCTCTCGATCAGGGTCCGCGCCGCCATGCGCCCGCATTCAACGTTGTCGATGCCCACCACATGCACCTCGGGCGAGCTGGAATAGCGGCCAAAACTGTGCACCACCGGCACGCCCGCATCGCGAAAGGCCCCCGCAAAGGCGGGCGGCAGCGTCGAGGAGGCCACGACAACCCCGTCCACCGAATATTGCCGCATCATCCGCACCGAATTTTGCGGATCGGTTTCATCGGTCAGGTTCACCAAAAGTGGCCGCAGCCCGTGATCCTGCAGCCCCCGTGTGAACAGATCGAAAATCTCGAGGAACAGCGGGTTGTGAAAGTTGTTCGACACCAGCCCGATCAGTTTCGTGCGCCCCGTCGTCAGCGAGGAAGCAAGCGCATTGGGGCTATAGCCCAGATCCTGCGCCGCTTTTTCCACCTTCTTGCGCATCTTGGGCGAGACAGAGGCCCCGTCGGTAAAGGTCCGCGAGACCGCCGAGCGCGACACCCCTGCCCGCTCCGCGACATCCCTTAGGGTTGCTTTAGGTCCTGAATTCACATCGATCCGCCTTGCTTTCCCTTTTCATATCAGGGTTTTCCGGGATTGGCAGGATCATCCTAGCAGATTCTTTTTGCAACCGGTTGCAAAAATATTCAGTTCATGCTTTCATCTGCCCAAGGGTGACACGTGTGGAGGAACACGCGGCGCCTTTGCTAATCTGGGAGGACTACATGACATCTATTCTTAAAAACATTGCACTGGCCGCCACGGTTGCTACCACGGCTCTGCTTGGCACAACAGCGGCGCAGGCCGAGGGCGAGAAATACATCCTCGTCAGCCACGCCCCCGACAGTGACAGCTGGTGGAACACCATCAAGAACGGCATCGCCCTTGCGGGCGAGCAAATGGACGTCGAGGTTGAATACCGCAACCCGCCCACCGGCGATCTGGCCGATATGGCCCGCATTATCGAACAGGCGGCCGCCTCGCAGCCCGACGGTATCATCACCACCCTGGCCGATTTTGACGTGCTCTCCGGCCCGATCCGCGCCGCCGTGGATCAGGGGATCAACGTCATCATCATGAACTCCGGCACGCCGGAGCAGGTTCGCGAAGTCGGCGCCCTGATGTTCGTGGGTCAGCCCGAGTATGACGCGGGCTACGCCGCTGGCCTACGTGCCAAGGGCGACGGCATCGGCAGCTTTGTCTGCGTCAACCACGTGATCTCCAACACCGTCGTGGCCGAACGTTGCCGCGGCTTTGCCGATGGCCTCGGCGTCGATCTGGGCAGCCAGATGATCGACAGTGGCCAGGATCCGGCAGAGATCAAAAACCGTGTTACCGCCTATCTGACAGCCAACCCCGAAACCGACGCGATCCTGACCCTCGGCCCCACCTCCGCCGACCCCACCATTGCGGCGGTCAAGGAAATGGGCATCGCGGGCGACATCTACTTCGGCACCTTTGATCTGGGCACCGAGATCGTCAACGGCATCAAGGACGGCACCATCAACTGGGGCATCGACCAACAGCCCTTCCTGCAGGCCTATCTGCCTGTTGTGGTCCTGACCAACTATGACCGCTACGGCGTTCTGCCCGGCAACAACATCAACTCCGGCCCGGGCTTTGTGACCAAAGACGCCCTCGGCAAGGTTGAAGAGTTCGCAGGCCAGTACCGCTAAGCCTGACCAACCATAGGGCGGCACCTGCTTTCACGCGGGAGCCGCCCTTTTTTTCACCCGATTTTCATTCCCGCTTCTGAACGACAAGGATCACACCCCATGTCAGATGCCACCCAAACCGACGAACGCATCAAAGATATTTCCCGCCTGCGAAAAACCCTCATCCGGCCAGAGCTGGGCGGGATTGTCGGCACGATCGCGGTTTTCACCTTCTTTTTGCTCTTTGCCTTCGACAGCGGCATGTTCAACGCCCAAGGGGTGATGAACTGGACGGTCGTCTCGGCGCAATTCGTCATCATCGCTGTCGGCGCCTGCCTGCTGATGATCTCGGGGGAATTCGACCTCTCCGTTGGCTCCATGATCGGCTTTGCCGGAATGATGATCGCCATCTTCGGCGTCACGCTGGACTGGCCGATGTGGAGCGCGATCCTCATTACCTTTGCCATCTGCATCGCCTTCGGCGCCCTCAACGGCTACATCGTGGTGCGCACCGGATTGCCCAGCTTTATCGTGACGCTGGCCACCCTGTTTATCCTGCGCGGCTTCACCATCTTCATCCCGCAAACGCTGGAACGCAAAACCATCATCGGCGGCATCCGCGAGGCGGCAGAGGGCGATTGGCTCGCCCCCGTCTTTGGCAGCAAAATCTTCGGCGGGCTGTTCCAATGGCTCGGCGACATGGGCGTGATCGGCACCTTCACCCGCGGCAACCGCACGGGCGAGCCTGTGGTGGATGGCATCCCGATGCTGATCATCTGGGCCCTGCTGCTGGTGGCCTTTGGCCATATCCTTCTGACGCGCACCCGCTTTGGCAACTGGATCTTCGCCTCGGGCGGCGACGCCGACGCGGCGCGCAATTCGGGCGTTCCGGTGAACAAAGTGAAAATCCTGATGTTCATGTTCACCGCCTTCTGCGCAACGGTCTTCGCCACCTGTCAGGTGATGGAATTCGGCTCCGCCGGGGCGGACCGCGGGCTGCTCAAGGAATTCGAAGCGATCATCGCCGTGGTCATCGGCGGCGCGCTTTTGACGGGGGGCTACGGCTCTGTCATCGGGGCGGCGCTCGGTGCGCTGATCTTTGGCGTGGTGCAACAGGGGCTGTTCTTTGCGGGCGTCGAAAGCTCGCTCTTCCGCGTGTTCCTTGGGGTGATCCTGCTCTTTGCCGTGATCCTCAACACCTACATCCGCCGCATCATCACAGGGGAGCGTTGATATGTCCGAACCCATCATCCGCATGAAAGACATCGAAAAACACTTCGGCTCCGTGATCGCCCTTGCAGGCGTGTCGGTCGATGTCTTCGCCGGCGAGTGTCACTGCCTTTTGGGCGACAACGGCGCGGGCAAATCGACCTTCATCAAAACCATGTCCGGCGTGCACAAACCCACCAAGGGTGAGATCATCTTCGAGGGCAAACCCCTGGACTTTGCCGACCCCCGCGACGCCATCGCCGCCGGGATCGCCACGGTGCACCAGCACCTTGCCATGATCCCTCTGATGTCTGTCAGCCGGAACTTCTTTATGGGCAACGAGCCGATTAAGAAGGTCGCAGGCCTGCGGTTCTTCGACCATGACTACGCCAACCGCGTGACCATGGAAGAGATGAAGAAAATGGGCATCAACCTGCGCGGCCCCGATCAGGCCGTCGGCACCCTATCGGGCGGCGAGCGTCAGACCGTCGCCATCGCCCGCGCCGTGCATTTCGGCGCCAAGGTGCTGATCCTCGACGAGCCGACCTCCGCCCTCGGTGTGCGCCAGACGTCCAACGTGCTGGCCACGGTGGACAAGGTGCGCAAGGCGGGCATCGGCGTGGTCTTTATCACCCACAACGTGCGCCACGCCATGGCCGTGGGGGACCGTTTCACGGTGCTCAACCGCGGCCAGACCCTCGGCACAGCCACCCGCGGCGAAATCACGCCAGAGGAGCTGCAGGACATGATGGCAGGCGGTCAGGAACTCGCAACACTAGAGGGGTCCCTCGGCGGCACCGTCTAGCGCCCCAGGTTTTTCAAAAATCTGCCCGCCCCTCGGGGCGGGTTCAGAAAATTTAAATTTTCTGTCAGCGGGGCCAAAGGCCCCGCATTGCACCGTTAGCCCAAAGAATATCCAGCACCGCGTACTGTGCGCAGGGGATCCTCGCCACCATGACGTGACAGCGCCTTGCGCAGTCGTCCGATATGCACATCCACCGTGCGGGTATCGACGTAGATATCGCGCCCCCAGACACGGTCGAGCAATTGCTCGCGCGACCAGACCCGCCCGGGTTTCTCCATAAAGGTCGAGAGCAGGCGGAACTCCTTCGGCCCGAGCTTCAGCTCCTTGCCGTCCCGCTCCACCCGGTAGGTCTCCGCGTCCAGCTTGATATCCTCGAACATCAACTGCTCGCCCACGACACTGGGCCGCGTGCGCCGCAGCTGCGCGCGCACCCGCGCCATCAGCTCGATCAGGGAATAGGGTTTGACGACATAATCGTCTGCCCCGGTTTCCAGCCCCCGTACACGGTCCACTTCCTCGGTCCGCGCCGAGATCATGATCACCGGCAGCGCCCGCGTTTCATTGCGCATCTTCAGGCGGCGGCAGACCTCGATCCCCGAAACACCGGGCAGCATCCAGTCCAGCACCACCAGATCGGGGGTTTCATCCCGCGCAAGGGCGAGGGCCTCTTCCCCGTTGTCCGTGGCCGAGACCCGAAACCCTTCGGCCTCAAGGTTATAGGCCAAGACCTCGCGCTGCGCGGGCTCGTCCTCCACCAAAAGGACGAGGGGTTGGGAGATTGCCCCGGACATCCTAGCTCGGCTCCACGGCCAGCGAGGTCTGGTCCATCTTCGTGCGGGATTCGTCGGGCAATTCGCCCGTCGACAGATAGACCACCTGCTCGGCAATATTGGTGACGTGATCGCCCATCCGCTCGGTGTTCTTGGCGATGAAATGCAGATGCATGCAGGCGGTGATCGTGCCGGGGTTTTCCATCATGTAGGTCAGGAATTCACGGAACAAGCCGTTATACATCTGGTCCACGTCCTCGTCGCGCACGCGCACGTCTTCGGCCAGAACCTCGTTGCGGGTGATGAAGGCATCCAGCGCGTCCTTCAGCATCGACACCACGGCCATGGACATCCGGCGCAGGGCGCCTGTGCTGCCCTCAACCGGATCGGCATTGGCCAAAACAGAGGTCCGCTTGGCCATGTTCTTGGCATAGTCCCCGACCCGCTCAAGGTTCGCGGCGATCTTCATCACCGAGAGCGCCGTGCGCAGGTCGCGCCCAACGGGCGAGCGCAGGGCAAGAAGGCGCGCGACCTCCTGGTTGATCTCTTCCTCAAGGGCGTCGATGGCCTTGTCATTGGCGCGCACCTCGCTGGCCAGTTCCTCGTCGCGGGTATCAAGGCTGCGGGCCGCATCCAGAACGGCGGTTTCAACCATGCCACCCATGCGCATCAAAAGCGCCTGAATGGCCTCCAGATCGCGGTCAAAAGCGGATGCAATATGTTGATCTTGCATTGGTATCTCCATCATCCGATCCGCCCGGAGATATAGCTCTCGGTGCGTTCATCGGTTGGGTTGGTAAAAATCTGGCCTGTCTCGCCGAACTCGACAAGGTTACCAAGGTGGAAGAAGGCCGTGCGCTGACTGACCCGCGCGGCCTGCTGCATCGAGTGGGTCACGATCACGACCGAGTAGCTCTGACGCAGCTCGTCGATCAGCTCCTCGACCTGCGCCGTGGCGATCGGGTCAAGGGCCGAGCAAGGCTCGTCCATAAGCAGCACTTCGGGCTCGGTCGCAACGGCGCGGGCGATGCACAAACGCTGTTGCTGGCCGCCCGACAGGCCCGTGCCGGGTGCATCAAGGCGGTCTTTCACCTCGTTCCAGATTGCACCGCGGCGCAGGGATTTCTCGACGATCTCGTCAAGCTCTGCCTTGCTATGGGCCAGCCCGTGAATACGCGGGCCATAGGCCACGTTGTCATAGATCGACTTGGGGAAAGGGTTGGGCTTCTGGAACACCATCCCCACCTTGGCGCGCAGCTGAACAGGGTCCACCCGCTTGTCATAGATATCCTCGCCATCGATGCGGATGTCGCCCTCGACGCGGCAGATATCAATCGTGTCGTTCATCCGGTTCAAACACCGCAGGAAGGTCGACTTGCCGCAGCCCGAAGGGCCGATAAAGGCCGTAACCGTCTTATCCGCGATCTCTACGTCCACGTCCCGAATGGCATGGGTATCGCCATAATAGACCTGCACATTCTTGGCGGAAATCTTGGTTTTCTCGTCGTCGCTCACGATGCGCTCCACTGATCTTAGGTCGTCCATCTCTTCTCTCCTCGCGTTCTACTACCAGCGGCGTTCAAATCTGCGGCGCAGAAAGATTGCGATGATGTTCATTGTTATCAAAAATACGAGGAGGATGATAATTCCGCCCCATGCACGTTCATAAAAGGCCGGATCGGCGCGTTTCGCCCATTCATAGATCTGCGCCGGCATGGCGGAGTTCGGCGAGACAAACCCGTCCATCACCCCCTCGGGATAGTTCGAGGCAATAAAGCCCACCATCCCGATCAGCAGCAAAGGCGCGGTCTCTCCAAGGGCCTGCGCAAGGCCGATGATCGTGCCGGTCAGAATGCCGGGCATGGCCAAGGGCAGCACATGGTGGAACACCGCCTGCATCTTGGAGGCCCCCACCCCGAGCGCCGCATCACGAATGCTTGGCGGCACGGATTTAAGCGAGGCGCGGGTCGAGATGATGATCGTCGGCAGGGTCATCAGGGTCAGAACCAAACCACCCACCAAAGGTGCCGATTGCGGCAAATGGGCGAACTGGATGAATACCGCCAGACCAAGGATACCGAACACAATCGAAGGCACCGCCGCAAGGTTGGAGATATTCACCTCGATCAGATCGGTAAACCAGTTCTGCGGCGCGAATTCCTCTAGGTAGATCGAGGTCGCAACCCCGATCGGCAGGGAAAGCGCCAGCACCACCAGCATCATGAAGAAAGAGCCGAGCATCGCCACGCCCATACCCGCCTGCTCTGGCCGGCTGTCGGAGGCATCGGCGCCCAGAATGAAATCCCAGTTGAAGGATTTCTTCACCACGCCTTGCTCTTTCAGGGCGTCCACGATGTCCAGATGCTCCGGCGAGAGGTTCTTGTCCCGCGCAAGGCTCTCGCGCGTCACGCGGCCCTTGAGGTAGCCATCCACCCGCGAGGAGGCCGCAATGCGGAACTCCACGGTGTCGCCAATCCGGTCAGGGTTCGCCACAACGAAGGCCCGCAAATCACCGGCGGCGCCGCTGGACAAAAGCTGTTTCAGGTCCTTGGCCTTGGTGATGGGCGTCTCCACCCCGCTGTCGGTCACCATCTTGGTCACAGCGGCATCAAGCAGCGGCGAATAGCCGAAGGTCGAAACCTTCTTGATCTCTTCGATGTCGCGGTTGCCGTTCTTGTCCAGCTTCTCTTCCAACAGCTCGATATCGAGGGTCACAAAGGTCTGGGTGAAGGCACGGGTGCCGTTGCTGATGATCGCGAAAAGCAGAGCGGCTAGGAAGAACAGGCCAACCGCAATGGCGGCAATCCCGTAGGCCTTGAACCGTTTCTCGGCCGCGTTGCGCTTCTTGGTCCGCTTGTCCTCGGTCAAAAGGGATGACGCCACGCGCGCCCCCTGACCGGGTGTGTTTGAGGAAATATCGGTCATTAGTCGTATTGCTCCCGGTAGCGGCGCACGATGTAGAGAGCCAGCACATTCAGTGCCAGCGTGATAACGAAAAGGCTCATCCCGAGGGCAAAGGCCACCAGCGCCTGCGGCGAGGCAAAGTCACTGTCCCCCGTCAGCTGGCTGACGATCTTGGCCGTCACGGTGGTCATGGCCTCAAAGGGGTTGAGCGACAGCTTGGCCGCCGCCCCTGCCCCCATGACCACAATCATGGTCTCGCCAATGGCGCGCGAGGCCGCCAGAAGGATCGCACCCACAATCCCCGGAAGGGCCGCAGGCAGAACAACCTGCCGGATGGTCTCCGACTTTGTCGCGCCAATCCCGAGGGAGCCGTCGCGCATCGCCTGAGGCACCGCATTGATGATGTCATCGGACAGCGAGGAGACGAAGGGAATGAGCATCACCCCCATAACAAGCCCCGCGGTCATCACCGCCGTGCCGCCGCGCATCCATTCCACGCCAAAGGTCCCGCCATCGCCAAAGAAAGACACCAGCAAGGGCCCCACCGTCAGCAGAGCGAAAAGACCGTAAACAATGGTCGGGATACCGGCCAGAATTTCCAGCAAGGGCTTGGCAAAGGCCCGCACCTTGGGGCTGGCGTATTCGGCCAGATAGATCGCCGCAAACAGCCCCACAGGCACCGCCACAGCAAGCGCCACGATAGAGATATAGAAGGTCCCCCAAAGCAGCGGCGCCAAACCAAGCTCAGAGCCCGTATCACCAAAGCTGGGCGACCATGTGGTGTTAAAGAAGAAGTCCGTCGCAGGCCAGATCCGGAAGAACTCAATGGTGTTGAACAACAGCGACAAGACAATCCCGAGGGTCGTCAGGATCGCCACCGAAGCGGCCGCAATCAACATCACCTTCACCGCGGCCTCAACCGTGTTGCGGGCGCGGAAATCCGCCTTGGTGCGCGACATGGCAAGGGCCAGCCCCGCCAGCGACAGCGCAATCACCGCAATGCTCATGAACAGACGCGAGCGGTCGCTCGCCGCGCGGTGCTTTTGCGCCGCCTGCAAGATGGTCGCATCCACATTGGACCCGAGCGCAACACCCACAGAGGCCAGCCGCTCGCGCACATCGGTAAACTCCGTGCGGATGCTCCGGCTCTCTTCCTCGGTCATCGCCCCCTCGCTCACCGCAAGGTTCAGCCCGTTCGACACGCGGCTGACATCGGCCATCATCAACCCAAGGGAGGACCCTTCGGCAATCCGGTCTTCGGGGATCGTCGCCCCGATGGAACGATCAATCAGAATAGGAACAAAAATCAGCCAGGCAAACAGCAACGCCAAAG
This sequence comes from Harenicola maris, assembly GCA_018524345.1. Taxonomy (GTDB): domain Bacteria; phylum Pseudomonadota; class Alphaproteobacteria; order Rhodobacterales; family Rhodobacteraceae; genus Harenicola; species Harenicola maris. Next base: position 1,184,135 of record JADQAZ010000001.1, on the reverse strand, counting down.
GCGCCACAACAGAAAACAGAAACGCATTGGCCCCGTAATAGCTTGGCAAAGAATGCAGGTTACGGGCATTGCCCCCCGCCGATTTCATCGCCTTGCTCCGGCACAGACCGTATCCGATCACGCCAATGGCCAAGACGGCGCAGACAATCCAAAAAACAGGCATAACAGCCTTCCGCATGTAGTGGAAAATTCATCGCGCCCCGCCCCCGGCAGGCCGCTAAACCGTCGTGAGCGACCCCGCATTGCGCAGGATCGCCCAGAGTTCAATCACGAGGGTGATTAGGAACCAGATGCCATTGTCTCTTCGGCGCTGATCGCCGATTGAGTGTCGGCAAGCGCAGGGTCGGCAACCAGACCATAGGCAGAGAGCGGGCCGTCAGGACCGGCTACTTCATCAGAGATGAAGAATTCTGCGTATTCTTTCAGGCCGGGGATCACACCGATGTGGGCTTTCTTCACGTAGAAGTAGAGCGGACGGGATACAGGGTATTCGCCAGTGGAGATGCTCTCTGTTGTTGGAACAACGCCGGACATGGTCGCAACCTGAAGCTTGTCAGTGTTGTTCTCGTAGAAAGCCAGACCAAAGACGCCGATGCCGTCCTTGTTGCTTTCGATCCGTGCGAGGGTCTCTGTGTAGTCGCCGTCGATGTCGTTGGACACACCATCGGTGCGCACAGCGATACAAGCGTCCTCGGCGTCATCCTCGGACATGCCGCCAGCAACCATGGCTTCCAGCGCGCCGGTTGCTTCACAACCAACAGCCAGAACTTTTTCTTCGAACACTTCGCGTGTGCCGTGCTTGGTGCCTGGGATATAGGCGGCCAGAGCCTGCGCAGGGAAGTCGGCGTTTACGTCAGCCCAAGTTTTGTTGGGGTTGTCGACCATGGCGCCATCAACCAGAACCTTGGGGCTCAGAGCGTTGAACCAATCGGAAGGTGTGAATTCGAATGTGTTGCCGTCGATGTCAGAGGCAAAAACGATGCCGTCATAACCGATGCGCACTTCGATGATGTCAGTCACGCCAGCTTCGGCACAGGCCTTGATCTCTTTTTCGCGGATTTTGCGCGATGCGTTTGCAACGTCGATGGTGTTCTCGCCAACGCCTTCACAGAAACGCTTGAGACCAGCAGAGGAGCCGCCGGATTCAACAACAGGTGTAGGGAAATCAAAGTTTTCGCCAAATGCTTCGGCAACGATAGAGGCATAGGGCAGCACGGTAGAAGAACCGGCAACCTGAACCTGATCGCGCGCAGCGGCGGAAGTGGCAGCAATAGCGCCCAAAGCAAGGGCTGATACAGAAAGTTTAATCGCAGACATGTTTGCTCCTGATGTCAGTCGAAGGTTCCCCCGCCCCAACGCTGGGAAAGGGGTAATTACCGCGCCCTTTTGAAGGCCATCTGCAATGGTTTTGTGACAGGTATGTAACGGTTTTATGACAGCCCCCAAGGCAGGGTGTCAGCCCCCCGCGCCGCCCTGATGAAGGGGCAACAAAACACTGAAAGTAGAGCCTTTTTCAGGTTCTGACTGGATCACAAGCCGCCCTTTGTGCCGCTGGATAATGTGTTTTGCGATCGCAAGGCCAAGGCCCGTGCCGCCCTTTTCGCGGCTTCTGTGATCATCCACGCGGTAGAATCGTTCCGTCAGCCTTGGAATGTGAACCGGATCGAATCCCTCCCCGTGATCCACAATATCCAGTCGTAGCCCCGGCCCCGACACCCAAGATAGGTGGTTCTCGCCCCGCAGGGTCATTTCCACACCCTCGCCGCTGGCGCCATATTTGATCGCATTCTCCGCCAGATTGTTCACCACCTGGGTCAACTGGTCGGCATCCCCCAGCACCATGCAGGGCCCCTCGGGCACATCAAGACGCAGCTCGACCCCCGCCCCCTCGACCATCGGCTTCAGGGCGGCGGCAGAGGCCCGCACCAAAATCGCCATATCCACCAGCTCCCGCGGCGATTGCCGCGCAAGGCTCTCCACACGGCTGAGCGAGAGCAGATCGGTGATCAACCGGCTCATCCGGCCCGCCTCGCGCTCCATCACGGCCAAAAACCTGTCGCGCGCAGAGGCATCATCGCGCGCCGCGCCGCGCAGGGTCTCGATAAACCCGATCAGGGCCGTCAGGGGCGTTTTCAACTCATGGGAGACATTGGCCACAAAGTCGCGCCGGATCTGATCCGCCTCCTCCGTCAGGGATAGATCCTCGAAGGCCAGCAAAACCTGCCCCGAAATCACCGTCGCCTGCACGGAAAAATTCCGCTCCCGCCCGCCTTGAAGCAAGCGGAACTCCGCACGCCCGCCGCCCATGCCGCCAAGGCCCAACTCCACCAGACGCGCCACCGCAGGCTGCCGCATCTGGCTGGCATAGTGCCGCCCAAGGCCGCTGGCGCCGAAAACCTCCGCCGCCGCATCATTGATCGCCGAAAGGCGCGCCTGATCGTCCACCAACATAAGCGGCGCAGGCACGCCATTCATAAACAGATCAAGCGCCTCGGGGGTCATGGATCAGATCGCCTCCAACGCGCGGGTAAAGCTGCCAAGGATCATATCGGTCTCCTCGATCCCGACGGAAATGCGGAAGAACCCCTCGTTGATCCCCAACTCCGCCAAAGCCTCGGCCGAGAGCAGCCGGTGCGAGGAGGTGCAGGGATGCGAAATCGTCGTCGCCACATCGCCCAATGTCGGCGCAAAGGGCAGCTCGGGCACCGCCCGGACCAGCCGGTTCGCCTCGGCCCGCCCGCCCTCGATCTCGAAGGAGACCATGTGCGATCCGCGCGCACCCAGCAATTCGGCCCCCCGCGGCGCATCGGGATGATCGGCGCGGGTCGGATAAAGCACCCGCTTCACCCCCTTCAGCCCCACCAAATGGTCCGCCAAGGCCGCCGCATTTCGCTCCGCCTGATCATAGCGCAGGTCAAAGGAATACAGCCCCCGCTCCGCGATCCAGCAATCAAATGGGCTCGCCGTCAGGCCCCATGTCGAACTCGCCATGGCGAGGGCCGCGTTATGCTCCGGCAACAGGGCACAGGCATAGCCAAGGGTCGCATCCGAATGGCCCGCCAGAATTTTCGTGACCGAATGGATCACCACATCCGCCCCGTGATCAAACGGGCGGAAGGAGCGCGGCGTGGTAAAGGTATTGTCCACCGCCAGCAAAATCCCGTGCTTCTTGGCAAGCGCCGCAATCCCCGTCACATCCGCCACGCGGATCGTCGGATTGCTCACCACCTCGAGCAGGATCAGCTTGGTCTCGGGCCGGATCGCGGCCTCAACCGCCGCAACATCGGTGAAATCGGCGGTGGATGTCGCAATCCCAAGGCGCGGCAGGTCCGTGCCCAGCATCTTGAGGGATTTGCCATAAAGCTGGTTGCCGCCCAACACATGGTCGCCCGCCTGACACAGGCCCAGAACAACCGCCGTGATCGCCGCCATGCCAGAGCCGACAACAATCCCCCCCTGCCCGCCTTCCATCGCGTCCAGCTTGGCCGCCAGAACATCGGCGTTGGGATGCCCCTCGCGGGCATAGGCATAGGTCTGCTCGCTGCCCTCGTAATGGGCATCAAGCTCATCGGGGCTGCCAGAGGTGTAAACCACCGAGGGCTGCATCGGCGTGGCAAGCGCACGTCCCGCGGCCTCCGGCCAAGGGGTGCGACGAACAGGGGTGTGGGGCGGGGTGTTTGGTCGATTTGTCATGGCGCTATCTGCGCCGCGATTTTCCGATCAGTCAACCCGCGTTAGGCCGGCCCGGAACCGCTTTGCATTGGCCACATAGCCCGCCGCACTTTGCAACAGCCGCTTGGCCGCCTCCGCGTCCAACTCACGCACCACACGCCCCGGCGCGCCCATGACAAGGCTGCGCGGCGGGATCACCTTGTTCTCCGCGATCAAGGCCCCGGCGCCGATCAAGCTGCCCGCGCCAATCACCGCACCGTTCAGGATCGTCGCGCCCATCCCGATCAGGGCGCCATCCTCGATGGTGCACCCATGCAGCATCGCCTTATGCCCCACGGTCACATCGCTGCCGATCACCATGGGAAAGCCGATGTCCGTATGCAGCACACAGTTTTCCTGCACATTGCTGCGCACGCCAATGGTGATCCGCTCGTTGTCCCCCCGCAGGGTCGATCCGAACCAGACAGAGGCCTCCTCAAGCAGGGTCACCTTGCCAATCACATTGGCATCTGGCGCGACCCAATAATCGCCGCTCTCCGGAAACTCCGGCGCGATCCCGTCCAGCGCATAGATCACAGGCTGTCCTCGAATTGCGACTGCAGGGCGCGCACGTGATCGGCCAGCCCCGGCTGCTGCGGCCGCCGCATCCGCTCAGCGGAAACGATGGCCTTCAACTGAGCCTCGGTCTTGTCCAGATCATCATTGACCAGAACGTAATCATAGCCATCCCAATGGCTGATCTCGTCCCAGCTTTTCTGCATCCGGCGCGCGATCACCTCGGCACTGTCCTGCCCGCGGCTCTCCAGCCGCCGCCGCAGCTCCGCGATAGAGGGCGGCAGAATAAAGATCGACAGGGTGTGCCGCCCAAGGGCCGAATTGCGAATCTGCTGCGCTCCCTGCCAGTCGATATCAAAGAGCACATCACGCCCCTCGCCAATCGCCGCCTCAACCGGCGCCATGGGGCTGCCGTAGAAATTGCCGAACACATGGGCATGCTCCAGCATCCCGCCATCGGCAACGGTGTTTTTAAAGGTGGCCTCTTCCATGAAATGATAATCGGTGCCGTCCACCTCACCCGGCCGCGGCGCGCGGGTGGTGGCGGATACGGAAAACGCTAGGCTCTCGTCCCATGTCATCAGGCGCTTGGCCAATGTGCTTTTGCCCGCGCCCGAAGGCGAGGAAAGAATAATCAAAAGGCCGCGCCGCGCTACGTCTGACAAAGGGTCACTCCACGTTTTGAATCTGCTCGCGTATCTGGTCGATTGTCGCCTTCAGGTCCAGCCCAACCCGCGTCAACTCCACAGATTGCGCTTTCGAACACAGTGTATTCGCCTCGCGGTTAAATTCCTGACAAAGGAAATCAAGCTTGCGCCCGATGGCCTCCTTGTCCTGCAACAGCTCGTTTGCCGCCGCCACATGGGCGTCCAGACGGTCCAGCTCCTCGGTCACATCGGACTTGAGCGCCAAAAGCGCCAGTTCCTGCGCCACACGCCCCTCGTCCAGCCCATCGGCGTTCTCCATCACCCGGGCCAGATTGGCGCGCAAAGTCTCGGCCATTTCCTCTTTGCGATCCTCGATCACCTGCCGCGCCTGCGCGATCAGGGCGGTCATGGTGTCCACCTTGCCCAGCAAAACCGCATGCAGGGCCGCCCCTTCGGTCTTGCGCATATTCTGAAAGGCCTGAATGACCGGCTTGAAATCCGACAGGATCTGACTGCGCAGCATGGAGATATTGCCGTGATTGGCCGCCCCCGGATCGGCGATTCCCTTCAGGCCCAAAATCTCCGCCGTCGTCGGCGCGGTCAGCTCAAGCCCCTGCCGCTCCGCCTCCTGCGTGATCTGGCTCAAGGCGCCCAGAACCTGACTCAACTGCGTGCTGTCAATCTTGACCGCCCCCTCCTTGCCCTCGCGCGTCACGCGCAGGTTCAAGGTGATCATACCGCGGCTCAGGTTCCGGCTGATTTCCGCCCGCAGGGGCTGCTCCAGACCATCAATCCAGTCCGGCAAACGCAGGCGCATATCAAGGCCCTTGCTGTTCACCCCCCGCATTTCCCAGGTCCACGAGTATTCCTGTCCCTTGTGGGTGCGGGCAGCGAACCCGGTCATCGAATTAACCATTTAAGACTTTTACCTCTCCGAAAGGCGCGGACTTGCGATATTAATACTTAGGTAAGCTATATGGCCGCAAAGTTAACAGACCCTTTGCCGCGCGACAACAGGAGCCGTTTTTCAGAAGCGCCCAAAATCCTCGGGCCAACAATGGCCTCGCCCGAAACCAGAGGGCAAAAGACGACAAACCCAACCTGCCTTGGCAGAGAAAGACAAACCGTGACGCAAGCAGGCACCCCCGACGAAAGCACCCGGCCCGTTGAGGCCACCAAACATCGCTTCGCGGGATCATGGTCCCTCGAATTTCCGGTGCTGGACTGCCTCGACGCCCATTGGTCCGCCCTAACAGCGCAGGCAGAGGGGCGCCTCCCCGCGCGCTCGGACATAGACCCGACCCGCTTTGAACCCGCGCTCAGCTACACCTTCATGGCCGAACGCATGGCGCCGGGCACGGCCCGCCTGCGTGTCTGTGGCCGCCACATCAATGACCTGATGGGAATGGAACTGCGCGGCATGCCCCTGACGGCCCTCTTCGGCCCCGAGGCCCGCGCCGAGGTACAGGCCGTTCTGGAAAAGGTCTTCACCCATCCCGCCCGCGCCAGATTGAACCTGATCTCCCCCGCCTCCCTCGGTCGGCCGGTGATCAACGGACAAATGTGCCTCTGGCCCCTGCGCGACGGCGAGGGCGCGGTGACGCGCCTCCTCGGCGGGCTGGCCACGATCGGCCCCGCAGGCCGCCTGCCCCGCCGCTTCGAGGTCCGCGGCGCCCTCGTCCGCCGCGTCGGCCCCCGCGCACAGGAAAACGAGGCGGCGGCAGAAGCACAGCATTTCGCCGAAGCCCAACAAAGCTTCACCCAAGCCCCGCGCCCACAGGCGGGAAAGCCCAACCTCTATGTCGTGAAATAAACCGCCAAGCGGGCCAAGATTTTTCTCCGAAAAATCGGCAGGTCCCGCAACACCAGCACCAAGACGCAACGAAAAAGGGCGCAGGCGATATCATCGCCCGCGCCCCAGATTTTTCGGAGAAAAATCTTAACCCGCCTTGCGTGCCGCCTCGCGGTTCGCGCTCAGCTCTTCGGCCACAAGGAAGGCAAGCTCCAAAGACTGGCTCGCGTTCAGGCGTGGATCGCATGCCGTGTGATAGCGCAGGGACAGATCCTCGTCCGACACAGCGCGCACGCCGCCGGTGCATTCGGTCACATCCTTGCCGGTCATCTCGAAATGCACCCCGCCCGGAACCGTGCCCGCCTCGCGGTGGCAGGCAAAGAACTCGCGCACTTCCGACAGAACCCGCTCGAAGGGGCGGGTTTTGAAACCGCTCTCGGATTTCACCGTGTTGCCATGCATCGCATCGCAAACCCACAGCACATTCGCGCCCTCGGCCTTCACCGTCTCGATCAAGCGCGGCAGATGCTCCGCCACCTTGCCCGCACCGAAGCGCGCGATCAGGGTCAAACGCCCCTCTTCGTTCTCGGGGTTCAGCTTGTTCATCAGAACTTTCAGGTCCTCTGGCGTGGTTGTCGGACCGCATTTCAGGCCAATGGGGTTTTGCACGCCGCGGCAGAACTCCACATGGGCCCCGTCCGGCTGACGTGTGCGGTCCCCGATCCAGATCATATGACCCGATCCCGCCACAGGCAGGCCCGATGTGCTGTCGATCCGGCACAGCGCTTCTTCGTATTCCAGCAACAGCGCCTCGTGGCTGGTGTAGAAATCCACCGTCTCCAGCGATTCAATCTCGTCCGCATGGACGCCAGCTGCGGCCATAAAGTCCAGCGCATCGGCGATCCGGTTCGACAGATCGCGGTAGGCCGCGGCCTTGTCTTCCTCGGCAAAGCCGGTGGTCCAGCTGTGCACGCGGTGAATGTCCGCGAAACCACCGGTCGAAAATGCCCGGAGCAAGTTCAAAGTCGCCGCCGCCTGGGTATAGGCCTGCAACATCTTGTCAGGGTTCGGGATACGCGCCTCTGGCGTGAAGGGCAGATCGTTGATGATATCCCCGCGGTAGCTGGGCAGCTCGACACCATCCTTTACCTCGGTCGGCGCCGAACGCGGCTTGGCGAACTGCCCCGCCATCCGGCCAACCTTTACCACAGGCACCTTGGCGCCATAGGTCAGCACAACCGCCATCTGCAACATCACCTTGAATGTGTCGCGGATCGTATCGGCGCTGAACTCGGCAAAGCTCTCGGCGCAATCGCCGCCCTGCAACAAAAACGCCTCGCCGCGCGCCGCACGGCCCAATTCGGCCTTCAAACGCCGCGCCTCGCCCGCAAACACCAAAGGCGGATAGGCAGCAAGCTGCTCCTCTACCTTCGCCAATGCGGCGGCATCGGTATAGTCTGGCATCTGAATCCGGGGCTTTGCTCTCCAGTCAGATTTGGTCCAGTTCGATGTCATGGCCTTGCGTCCTTATTATTGCATGGGTTCGCTAGAAATTTTCGTGGCCAAATCTATAGGCCACGCGCCCGCCGCGCGAAACCCCCCAAAAACACATGACACTGCGGGAATTCGCAGGGGAATTGTCCCTCCGGCCCTTGCGCCCCGTTGCGAAAAAATGCTTGGCTCCGCGAATGATACAACCGGGGGCCCTGCGAGCAGCCCACAATCCCCATGGGCCGCATCGGCCCCCTCAGGCCGGAGGCACCCCTGTGGACACCAGAGCGCATCACCAAAACATACTGGTTCAGGTAGAGCGGAACGGCGATGCACCGCGCCGCTTTACCTTTGCCCTATTGCCCAATTTCACCATGATGTGCTTTGTCTGCGCCCTTGAAACCCTGCGCATTGCCAACCGCGTCTCGGGCAAGGAGCTCTTCTCATGGTCCATCGCGGGCGAGGGCGGCGAAAGCGTGACCTCCTCCTCTGGCGTCTCCTTTGATGTCGACACGGACCTAGAGGCCGTCCAACGCGACGAAACCGTGCTGCTGTGCGGCGGAATCGATATCCAATCCAGCACCTCCAAGAAAATGCTCAACTGGCTGCGCCGCGAGGCCCGCCGCGGCATCAAGGTCGGCGGCCTCTGCACCGCCAGCTATTCCCTCGCCAAGGCGGGGCTGCTTGACGGCAAACGCGCCACGATCCACTGGGAAAACGCCGACAGCTTTGTCGAGGAATTCGACGAGATCGAACTCACCAAATCCGTCTTTGTTATCGACGGCGACCTGATGACAACCGCAGGCGGCACCGCCTCGATCGACCTGATGCTCACCCTCATCGCCGCGGATTATGGCGAGGAACTGGCCAATGTCGTCGCCGATCAGCTGATCTATTCCACCATCCGCACCGATCAGGACAGCCCGCGCCTGTCGATCCCCACGCGCATCGGCGTGCGCCACCCGAAGCTCTCCAAGGTGGTGCAGATCATGGAACAAAACCTTGAGGAGCCGATCAGCCCGCCGATCCTTGCCAAGGATGTGGGCCTTTCCACACGGCAGCTGGAGCGCCTGTTTCGCCGTTACCTCTCGCGCAGCCCGAAACGCTATTACATGGAACTGCGCCTGCAAAAGGCCCGCAACCTGCTGATGCAAACGGATATGAGCGTCATCAACGTGGCCCTCGCCTGCGGCTTCTCCTCGCCCTCGCATTTCTCCAAATGCTACCGGACCCAATACCAGACCACCCCCTATCGCGAACGCGGCGCACAGGCGGCGCGGCTGTCGTTCTGATGCGGCCCGGGCTGATTGCGGGGGTGGCGGGGGGCGTGCTGGCCCTGATCGCCCTGCTGATCGGCTCTCTCTATGCGGCGCTCTTCGGCATGGCCTCGCTTCTGGTCCTCGTCTTTCCCAAAACGGTGGAGGGGGACCTCACCTATGTCACCGTCCAAGAGCTGCTGGACAGCGACGACAGCGGCGCCCCCTTCCACGGCCTCATCATCCGCGACAGCCATTATGAAAGCGGCGGGCAAAGCGGCTGGTTCTTCCTTGATACGGATAGGCCCGAGCACCTCACCCTCACCTACGGCGGGCGCAACCCCACGGGCACCGGCCCCGGTTGGAAAACCTTTGGCGGCAGCGCGGAAAAATCCTGCGGCGGCACCGGCGCGCCCCATAAGTCTATCCGCGCGATCCAGCTGGGCGGTCAGGGCATGGGATACACCGGCCGCTCTGTCTGCCGCCGCGTGCGGATGGACCTAGAGGCCCTGATCGCCGCCGCAACCCCGGTCGAGATCATCCGCACCCCGGTCGAAACCCCGGCAGAGGCGCAAAACCTGCTGGAGCAGATCAGCGCCGACCCTACCCTTCGCCCCCTCAACGCCCCGCCGCAGCCCTACACATGGAACGTCACCCGCAGCTTTGACATGCCCGCCCTCTGGGCCCTTCCGCGTCAGGACATCAGCGATCCCTACATCCGGCCCGACGATGAAAACCTCCTCGCCGCCCTGCCGCATTTGGCCAAGATCCAAGGCCTGCGCGTCACCGTCAGCGAACATAGCCGCAATGGCGCAGGCGGCGCCGTGAACCTCAGCACCCAAGACAACGCCTTCGTCGCGGTGGAGGGGCTGAACATCTGGCGCCCCATCGTCACCCTGATCTGCGCGCCTGAAACCACCGAATATTGCCTGACCGCCAAGGCAGAGGACTTCCGCCCTTGGATCAACCCCCTGCGCGACCCGAACACCCTGAACACCGCCCTGCAAACCGCCCGCCCCCTGCCCGACGTGCCCCAAACCCTGCTCACCGAAGCAGAGCTGCGAGACAGCGCCATCACAGCCCATCCCCCCGCGATCCCACAGGTCACGATAAGCTATCTGCAAGAGGCACCGCGCCCTTGAAATCCGCCGCCAAATCTGCTAGGTATTTTACATCAAACGGAGGTCTTGAATGACACAGCCCGATCCAATCGAAATCTGAACACCGCCACGGCGGCTTTGACGACGATGCGATACGACAGACGAAGCGGCAGCTAACCCTGCCGCTTTTTGCGTTTCAGGGCGAGTTTCGGGAAATCCCGCTCCATCTGCAACAAAAGCTCCGCCCCCGCGCTCTGGCACCCCCGCGCGGTCTCATAGAGCCGCCGGATCACATTGACCCGCCCGCCAATGGAAATGGTGCCGTAGCTCTCCTTGCTCAGCCCCTCGATCATCTCGCGGATACGCTCCAGCGTGCCGTAAAACTCCACCACATCGCGGATCAGCGGATCGGGCAAAACGCTCAAACGCTCCATATTCTGCATGTAGATAGAGGTGTGCTTTGCATCGGTCACATGGGGCACAAAGGGCTTCTCCTCCAACCGCCGCCGCAGGTCCTCCAGATCAAGGGCGGCTGCCACAAATGCATCCAGATCGGCGGTGTTGAAATCCACCTCGGCAAAGAGCGCCCGCACATAGCCATCCTTGGCCCGCTGCCGCCCGACCCACTCGCGCCAAACCTCGAACACGCGGGACAGAACCCAAACGCATAGCAAAACAATGCCGGTGAAATTGATAAACCCGTTGCCCATGGGCAAAGCCTACTGCGCAGGCACCATCCGGTAAAGCGCATCATTGACCACACTCAGAAACCAGATGCTGCCATCGGGCGCCTCGCGAATATCGCGCACCCGCAGGGTCTCGTCGCTGGCGATCCGCTCCACCTCCTGCGCAGAGCTGCCCGAGAGCTCAAGCCGCGAGATCATATCGAACTTGAGCGAGCCGACAAAGGCATCCCCCGCCCACTCGGGCCAGAGCTTGCCGGAATAGATCATCAACCCAGAGGGCGCGATCGAGGGGTCCCAGTAATGGGCAGGCTGCTCCATCCCTGCCTTCGATGTGCCCTCGCCAATCTTTCCGCCCGAGTAATGCTTGCCATAGCTGATCACCGGCCAGCCGTAATTCGCCCCCGCCTTGATCCGGTTCAGCTCATCGCCCCCCGCCGCGCCATGCTCCACCACCCACAGGTTGCCGCGCCCATCCAGCGCCGCCCCCTGCGGGTTGCGATGTCCGTAGGAATAAATCGCCCGCGCGCTCCCCAGCTCGGGGTTGTCCGCCGGAATATCCCCCTCCGGGGTCAGCCGCACCACAGAGCCATTCTCGCGGCTCAAATCCTGCGCCGAGGGGCGGTCCCCCCGCTCGCCAATGGTCAGGTAGATATAGCCATCCGCCCCTTCCACAATCCGGCTGCCGAAATGCCGCCCGCCTTTGGAGCCCGCCGCCATCTCGAAAACCCTCTCGAAATCAGTCAACCGGCTGCCATCACGGCTCAGCACCCCGATGCCAAGGGCCGTCCCCGCGCCCCCGCCCGCCTGCGGCGCCGCAAAAGACAGGTAAATCCGCCGGCTCTGCGCAAAATCACGTGGCACCATTACATCCAACAGCCCACCCTGCCCCTGCGCAAAGACCCGCGGAACACCGGAGACCTCCTGCACCGCGCCATCATTGCTGCGGTGCAACAGCCGCCCGTCCCGCTCCGTCACCAAAGCCGCGCCGCCCGGCAGGAACCCGACAGCCCAAGGCGCGCTCAGCCCCTCCATCACCGTCTCGATCCGGAAATCCGCCCCGAAGGCAGGCGTGCAAAACCCCATCAGGGCAACCACAATCGCGCGTATTTTCATCGGTCCGGCTCCTCTGTCGCGCCGCAACGGCGGCTTTGCCCAACCATGGGCCAAACCGGCCCACCTGCCAAGCCAAGCCCCATCACCGATTGGTGAGATGCGGGCTTTTCAAACCCGATTTGCCCGCTTAGGCTCCCATCAGGATTAAGAATATCCACTAGGGAGTTAAAAATGAAAAAACTTATGCTTTCCACGGCGCTCTGCGCCTTTGGCGTCACCGCCGCCCAAGCCGAAGAGATTAAAATCGGCGTCATCCTCGGCTTCACCGGCCCGATTGAATCCATCACACCGGCCATGGCCGATGGCGCGGAACTCGCGATGAAAGAGGTCTCCGACAGCGGCAAACTGCTCGATGGCTCCACCGTCGTCTCCGTGCGCGCAGACAGCACCTGCATCGACAGCGCCGCCGCCGGCGCGGCTGCCGAACGTCTGATCACTTCCGACGGCGTCAAGGGCATCATGGGCGCCGACTGCTCCGGCGTGACCGGCGCGATCCTGTCCAACGTGGCCCTGCCCAACGGCATGGTGATGATCTCGCCCTCCGCCACCTCCCCCGGCCTGACCACAGCCGAGGATAACGGCCTGTTCTTCCGCACCGCCCCCTCCGACGCCCGCCAAGGCGCCGTGATGACAGAGGTCCTGATGGACCGCGGCTACAAAAGCGTTGCCCTGACCTATACCAACAACGACTACGGCAAGGGCCTCGCCGATGCCTTCGCCGCCGAATTTGCCGCTGCGGGCGGTGAGGTCACGATCTCTGCCAGCCACGAAGACGGCAAGGCCGACTATGCCGCCGAAGTGGGCGCTCTGGCCTCCGCGGGCGGCGATATCCTCGTCGTGGCGGGCTATGTTGACCAAGGCGGCTCCGGCATCGTGCGCGCCGCCCTCGACACCGGCGCCTTCGACACCTTCCACTTCCCCGATGGCATGATCTCCGCCAAGCTGGAGGAAAACTTCGGCTCCGAGATCGACGGCTCCTCCGGCCAGCACCCAGGCACAGACAGCCCCGGCGTGGCGAAGTTCTCCGAAATGGTGGGCGATGCCTTCGACCCGACCTCCCCCTTCACCCCCGAAAGCTATGACGCAGCGGCGCTGATCATGCTGGCGATGCAGGCGGCAGGCTCCTCCGATCCCTCGGTCTACAAAGACAAGGTCCTCGACGTGGCCAACGCACCGGGCGAGCAAATCTTCCCTGGCGAGCTGGCCAAAGCCCTCGAGATCATCGCAGGCGGCGGCGACGTCGACTACGTCGGCGCCTCTGCGGTCGAGCTGATCAACGGCGGCGAAAGCGCGGGCAACTACCGCGAGGTCGAGTTCAAAGACGGCAAACTCGAAACCGCGAAATATCGCTAAGCGATGTTTTCGGGCGGCGCGGGGGTCTCTCCCGCGCCGCCTTTGCTCAATTCAGGACATGCCATGATCGAGGTTTTCGACCTTCACAAACATTTCGGCGGCTTTCACGCCGTGGACGGCGCCTCCCTCAAGATCGAAGAGGGCTCCATCACCGGGCTGATCGGCCCCAACGGGGCGGGAAAAACCACCCTGTTCAATGTGATAGCAGGCAACCTTAAACCCACCTCGGGGCGGGTTGAACTGGCCGGAGAGGACGTCACCGGCCTGCCCCCGCATGAGCTGTTCCACCGCGGCCTCCTGCGCACCTTCCAGATCGCCCATGAGTTCTCCTCCATGACCGTGCGCGAAAACCTGATGATGGTGCCCTCGGGCCAATCCGGCGAAACCCTGTGGAACGCATGGTTCGCCCCCGCCCGCATCCGCGAGGAAGAGGCCGCCTTGGGCAAAAAGGCCGATGAGGTCCTCGAATTTCTCACCATTGACCACCTGACCCACGAGCGCGCGGGCAACCTCTCCGGCGGGCAGAAAAAGCTGCTGGAACTGGGCCGCACCATGATGGTCGATGCCCGTATCGTTTTCCTTGACGAGGTCGGCGCAGGGGTGAACCGCACCCTGCTGAACACCATCGGCGACGCGATTTTGCGTTTGAACAAGGAACGCGGCTATACTTTTTGTATGATTGAACACGACATGGATTTTATTGGCCGGCTTTGCGATCCGGTGATTGTCATGGCCGAGGGGCGCGTGCTGACCGAAGGCAGCATCGCCGAGGTCAAATCAAACGAGCAAGTCATCGAGGCCTACCTCGGCACCGGATTGAAAAACAAAGTTAAAGGAGAGGCCATATGAACCTGAAATCAATAGCTTTTACCGCGTTGCTCATGGGCGGCTTTGCCCTCCCATCACAGGCACAAGAGGTCGTCGGCCGCGCTCTGGTAGAGGGCAAAACAGTCGAACTCATGGCCGACCGCACATGGCGCTATGAGGGGGAAATCTCCGGCCTTGTCGCGCCAAGCGTCAGCGGCGCGGGCACCAACTGCTCCGCCATCCACGCCGCCGTCACCTTCTGCGCCGATCCCAACCTCTGGACAGCCTCAACCCCGCCAACCCCCGAAATCGTCGCCGCCTATTCCCATGACGATCGCCACTACGGCCAGTTCGTCGTCGAAACCTTCGGCAGCGCCGATGGCGTGAACCCCGAGCTTATGCGCGACATCGTGGTGCAAAACGCAGCCGGAGCCACCGGCCAACGCACCGACGAGATCGTCATCCTTGACGTCGCCCCCACCACCATCGGCGGCCTTCCGGCGGAAACCGTGGTCTATCAGGTTGAATTTGACGGGCTAAAGGTCGTGTTTTCCAACACAATCCTGATCCAGCCCTCCCTGACGATGCAGGCGATCACCTATGCGATCGGCGCCGAATTCACCGAAAAACATCAGGGTCTGCACCAGACTTTGGTTGAAAACACCTCGCTGAACTAGGGGCCGAACCACACGTGACGCAAACTGAACAGCACTACCTGCATGGCCGCGGCATGACCGGCGGCTATGGCACCGGCGCCGATATCCTGCATGACTGCACCCTCGCCGTGGACAAGGGCGAAATCGCCGTGATCGTCGGCCCCAACGGGGCGGGCAAATCCACGGCGATGAAGGCCGTCTTCGGCATGCTCAACATCCACACCGGCGGCGTCTTTCTGGACGGAGAGGACATCACATCCCTCACCCCGCAGGCCCGCGTCGCCAAAGGCATGGCCTTCGTGCCACAAACCTCCAATATCTTCACCTCCATGACCGTCGAGGAAAACCTCGAAATGGGCGCCTTCCTGCGCCGCGACGACATCACCGGCACCATGGATCAGGTCTATACCCTCTTTCCCATCCTGCGCGACAAACGCCGTCAGGCGGCGGGCGAGCTTTCGGGCGGGCAGCGACAGCAGGTCGCCGTCGGCCGCGCCCTGATGACCCAGCCGCAGGTGCTGATGCTGGACGAGCCCACAGCAGGCGTCAGCCCCATCGTCATGGACGAACTCTTCGACCGCATCATCGAGGTCGCCAAAACCGGCATCTCGATCCTCATGGTCGAACAGAACGCGCGGCAGGCACTGGAGATCGCCGACACCGGCTATGTCCTCGTGCAGGGCCGCAACGCCTTCACCGGCACAGGGGCCGAGCTTCTGGCCGACCCCGAGGTCCGCAAGAGCTTCTTGGGGGGGTAGCAAAGTGATCCGCAACACACTTGTCTGCATCATTGCCTGCGCGGCGCCCCTCTCCGCTCTGGCGGGAAACTACCACTGCGAATATGTCCTGCGCTGCACCGAACAGGAGCCGGACAGCTGTGTGCCCGACCTCTGGCAAGCCTCGGTGTTTGACGCCGACAGCAGCACCCCGACGCTCCTTGCGGCCGAGGAATCCATCCCCGTCACCCTGCGCCGCGCCGACAAGGCTCGCAATACCCTCACCTTCGCGGGCGAAACCCAGATCGGCGGCGCAGAGTCCCTGACCCTCAGCCTGACCAATCTCCGATCCACCTATGTGCAGAAATTCACCCTTGATGGCGCCGAGGTCACCCGCGTCTTCCAAGGCGACTGCGAGGAAGAAGAATGACCCGTAAGCCCCTGCAAAACCTATTCAAAGCCGCGCTGACCATGGCCTTCCTTGCCCCCGCCACGGCGCAGGCGATTGCCTATGAATGTTCCTACACCCGCTACTGCGCCGAGGACCGCGCCTGCAGCCCCTCCACCCTTACCATCACCATTGACCGCGCCCCCGAGGGCGCCCCGGAGGCCTACGCCATGACAACCCGTGGCCGCACCCTTCCGGTGCGCGAAATCGTCGATCCCAGCTATGAAAGCCGCGCCTATATCTCGGCGCTGGAGTTCAACACCCTGCACCTGCTCACCGTGTTCCAGAACGGCTCCTCGCGCTACACCAGCCACACGCCGGTGGCGGGCAGCCAAAGCCAGAACTTCCTTGGCACCTGCGTGGTAACTGGCTGATGGATATTCTCAACGCATTGGTCGCGCTCCTGAACTTCGTGGTGATCCCCGCCACGGCCTACGGCGCACAGCTGGCCCTCGGGGCCCTCGGGGTGACGCTGATCTACGGCATCCTGCGGTTTTCCAACTTTGCCCATGGCGATACCATGGCCTTCGGCGCCATGGTGACCATCCTTGTGACATGGGCGATGCAGGGCGCGGGGATCTCCCTCGGCCCGCTGCCAACGGCCCTTCTGGCCCTGCCCTTCGGCATCGCGGCCACGGCCCTTCTGGTGCTGGGAACCGACAAGATCGTCTACCAATTCTACCGGCGGCAAAAGGCCAAGCCGGTGATCCTTGTCATCGTCTCCATGGGGGTGATGTTCGTGATGAACGGCCTCGTGCGCTTTGTCATCGGCCCCGGGGATCAGCGCTTTGCCGATGGCGAACGTTTCATCATCTCGGCCCGCAATTTCAAGGAAATGACCGGTCTGAACGAGGGGCTGGCCTTCAAAACCACCCAAGGCATCACCATCGTCACCGCTGTGATCACCGTCGCGGCGCTCTTCTGGTTCCTCAACCGCACCCGCACCGGCAAATCCATGCGCGCCTTCTCCGATAACGAGGATCTTGCGCTTCTCTCCGGCATCAACCCCGAGCGCGTCGTCATGGTCACTTGGCTCATCGTCGCGGCTCTGGCCACCATCGCCGGTGTGCTCTACGGGCTGGACAAAAGCTTCAAACCCTTCGTCTACCTGCAACTGCTGCTGCCGGTCTTTGCCTCCGCCGTGGTCGGCGGCCTTGGCAACCCGCTCGGCGCCATCGGCGGCGGCTTTGTCATCGCCTTTTCCGAGGTCACCGTGACCTATGCCTTCAAAAAGGTGCTCGGCTATCTGCTGCCAGACAGCCTTGCGCCGGACGGGCTCGTGCAACTGCTGACCACGGATTACAAATTCGCCGTCAGCTTTGCGATCCTCGTCATCGTGCTGCTGATCAAACCGACGGGCCTGTTCAAGGGGAAATCCATATGAGAACCTATATCCTCTTCGGCCTTGTCGCCCTGCTGTTTATCGGCACCGGCTTTGTGCAATCCTGGAACACCTCGCTGACGATCCTGAACATGGGGCTGATCTCTGCGATCATGGCGCTCGGGGTGAATATCCAATGGGGCTACGCGGGGCTGTTCAACATCGGCGTCATGGGCTTTGTCGCCCTCGGCGGGCTGGCTACGGTGCTGGTCTCCATGCCCCCAACGGGCGAGGCTTGGTCCGCAGGCGGGGTGCGCATCATCGCCGCTCTCGCCATGGGCGCGGCCACGGTTATCGCCGCCGTGATGACCTATGCCCGCACATCGGGGCGCAGACGCGCCATTGCCGTGCTGGCCGTCATCACAATCGGCTTTGTCCTCTACCGCACGCTGTTTGACCCCGCCCGCGACGCGATCGAGGCGGTGGACCCGGCCTCCACAGGCTACCTCGGCGGCCTCGGCCTGCCGGTGCTGCTGGCATGGCCCGTGGGCGGGCTTCTGGCGGCAGGGGCGGCATGGATCGTGGGCAAAACCGCCCTCGGCCTGCGCTCCGACTACCTCGCCATTGCCACCCTCGGCATCGCGGAAATCATCATCGCCGTGCTAAAGAACGAGGACTGGCTCTCCCGAGGCGTCAAGAACGTCAACGGCATCCCCCGCCCCGTCCCCTATGAGATCGACCTGCAAAACTCCGCCAGCTTCGTAGAACGCACGGCGGGCTGGGGCGCATCGCCGGAAACGGCCTCCGCCATCACGGTCAAACTCTCCTACCTCGGCCTCTTTGCCGTGGTGTTGATCGCGCTGATCTGGCTCAGCCAGCGGGCGCTGAACTCCCCTTGGGGCCGCATGATGCGCGCCATCCGCGACAACGAGGTCGCCGCAGAGGCCATGGGCAAAGACGTCACCGCCCGCCACCTGCAGGTCTTTATCATCGGCTCGGCCGTCTGCGGCATTGCGGGCGCGATGATGACAACCCTCGACGGGCTGCTCACCCCGGGCACCTACCAGCCCCTGCGCTTTACCTTCCTGATCTGGGTCATGGTGATCGTCGGCGGCTCGGGTAACAACCTCGGCGCGGTGCTTGGCGGCTTCCTCATCTGGTGGCTCTGGATTCAGGTGGAGCCCCTCGGCGCGGGCCTTATGGGCATCATCACCTACCCTATGGCCGATGGCTCCTTCCTCAAGGGGCACCTGATGGAAAGCGTGCAGCACATGCGCCTGCTGACCATGGGGGTGATCCTGCTGCTGGTCCTGCGGTTCTCGCCGCGCGGCCTGCTGCCTGAAAAATGACCGAAGCTTCGCTTCCGGCCACAGCCTTTCGCAAACCGGCGATCCTCGTGCTCGGCGCGGGCCTGTCGCGGCGTATGGCCGGAGCAGACAAATTGATGGAGGAGGTCCAAGGCACCCCCCTGATCCGCCGCGCCTGCGAGTCCGCCCTTGCCACAGGCCACAGCTGTTTCGTCACCCTGCCCCCGCCGCCCCATCCGCGGTGGGAGGCCCTGACCGGCCTCGACGTCCACCGAGTCACGGTGGCGGACCCCGCCCTTGGCATGGGGGCCAGCTTGGCCGCAGGGGTGCGGGCGCTCTCGGGCCATGCGGGCGCGGTGCTGATCCATCTGGCCGATATGCCAGAGATCGGGCCGGAACAGATGCAAAGCCTCCTCGCCGCCCGCGCGCCCGAAAACCCCGGCCAAATCATCCGCGGAGCCTCCGAAGGCGGCCAAGCGGGCCACCCCGTCCTCTTCGGCGCCGCCCACTTCGAGGCGCTCTCGCGCCTCAATGGCGACCGCGGCGCACAGGCGATCCTCGCCAATGCGCCGCAGGTCGACATCCTCCCGCTTCAGGGCGAGGCCGCACTGACAGACCTCGACACCCCGCAGGCCTGGGCCGACTGGCGCGCCGCCAACCCGCAGGGCATCTCCTAGGGCGCGCCCTGCCCAACAGGCACGGCACTCCCCCGCCCACATCCCATCACGCTTGCGTGGGGCGGGTTCCCCGAAAAACCCTTCCGCGATATCATCCCCCCAACGACATCGCGCATCAAAGGACCAAACCCCATGTCCCTGCCCTTTTTGAACCGCCGCAAATTCCTGACCACAGCCTGCCTCGGCGGGGCTGCCGCCGCCGCCCTCGGCCCCTTCGCACCCGCGCAGGCGCAAACAGGCTTTGCGCCCACACAAACCATGCGCGGCGGCTCCAACAACTACCGCCCCAATGCCCCCCTCGTCGAAAGCCTCGGCAAGGGGTTCATCGTCACCGGCAGCGTCCGCCTCGCGGGCTCCGGCGCGCCGCTGGCGGATACCCGCATCCAGATCTGGGCCGCCACCACCCTTGGCGGCGAACGCGAGCCGCGCAACCATGGCTCCGTCCTGACCGACGCCAATGGCGTCTACCGGCTGGAGATGGAGCAGATCGTGCCCAACTTCGGACAGCCCCACGCCCATCTGGCCTATGACGACGCGGCCTATAAAACCGTGTTCCTGCGCCCGCTGATGTCCAGCCCGAGCGACACCAGCGTGACCGCTGATTTCATCCTCGCCCCCACCTGACCGGGGCAGGATGCGCCGCGCACAGAAGCCCCGCCCAAAGGCGGCGCGCCTGAGCGCGGCGCTTTGTTGCGCGGCGGCCCTTGTGATCCCCATCGTCCTTGCGGCGGCAAGCCCGCTGCAATCCTATCGCAGCCCGCCCTATATCATCGGCGGGCTCGCGGGCGTCACCGCCCTCTCGCTCCTCGCGCTGCAACCGCTTCTGGCCGCAAACGGCCTTGCGATCCTGCGCGCAGCACAGGCGCGCCGCTGGCACCGCAGGGCCGGACGTGCCCTGCTGCTGCTGATCGCGCTCCATGTCCTCGGCCTCTATATCGCCAGCCCGGCAGACGCGCTTGACGCGCTCTTACTGCGCTCGCCCACGCCCTTCTCGGTCTACGGGGTGGCGGCGCTCTGCGGGGCGGCGCTGATCGGCCTTATGGCCGCCATGCGCCGCCGCCTGCCGCCGCGCCTTTGGCAACTCGCGCATCTCGCCCTCGCCGCCGGGGTCACCATCGCCACCGTGGTCCACGCCCTGATGATCGAGGGCACGATGGAGCAGGCCTCCAAATGGATGCTCTGCGCCCTCGCGGTCACGGCGGCCCTGCTCGGCGCAATCCGCATCCTGCGCCGCTAAACAGCAAAAGGCGCCCCCCTGCCAATCACAGGGGAGCGCCCGAAACCTCATACCCACGAGAGCCTAGTGCAGCAGAACGCTCGCTTCGCGCGCCTTCAGCGTCAGACGCGCCGCTTCCATCCCGCAGGGATCATCACGCAACTCGGGGAAGATCTGGAACAGCTCTTCGCGCTGCGCATCCTCCATATTGCCAAGCACATGCGGCCCGGGCTGATAGCTTTCGGTCCATGCCCCCTCGGCCATGATGATCTCATGGCTGTCGAACATGATATGCACATAGGTCACGCTCTCGCTCGGCGCGCGCTCAACCCCCGGCAGGTCGGTCAAATGCGTCGCCGCCACCAGAACCTCATGCTCGCCAAACAGCATCTCCGCCCGCACATCGGCCAGCAGCATCTTGTGCTGGGGCGAGACAAGCAGATCGCGCAGCGGCAGGTCATTGCCAAGCGATCCAGCCTTGATCCGCACCGGCTGCAACTTCGGGTTGGCCGCAAGCTGACGGTCATTGAGATAGCGTTGACCCGCCCAACGAACCGGCTGCACCCCGTTGTCACGGGTCATCACCAGATCACCGGGCGACAGGGTTTCCACCGCACGCGGCCCATCCACCGTGGCCACCATGGTCCCGGGGGTAAAGCAGGGAATGCCAATGGCGTTCAGCTCCGGCCCCGAATTCACCTGCTCCGGCGCAACACCGGCGAGGGTGATTGTCTCCCCGTTGGGGAAGTTCAGCACCGCATCGCCAAAGCCGTTCGCCGTGACCGTCACATCGTGGTAGTCCACCGGATTGCCATCCGCATCGGTCAGGTTCGACACATCCAGCGTATCAATGCCGGTATAGGTGCCATCGCCATTGTCAATCGGCGCGTCGAAATCAAGGATCGTGTCCTGACCATCCCCGTCAGAGAAGACAACAACATCCGCATCGCCATCGGGCGTGCCGTCACTGTCCTGCCCAAGGCCGATGGTGTCATCGCCCGCGCCCGCATCCACCGTATCCGCGCCCTCGCCCAGATCGATCCGGTCATCGCCGGTCGAGCCGGTCGCACCGTCGTCACCGGAGCCAAGCTCGAACCCTTCGATCTCGCTAAAGCTCGCGCTGTCTGTGCCCGAGGTCAGCGTCCCGGTCTCCGGCGCGCTCAGGGTCAGGGTGCTATCCGCGGTCATGCCAGAGGCATCCACCACATCGCCCTCGGCCCCGTTGGTCGGATCAGAGAAATCCTCGCCCGTCTCGCCGCCGACAATCGTGTCATTGCCGAACCCATCGCCCAGAACAAAGACATCATCGCCGGACTCGCCGAACATATCATCGTCGCCGCTGCCGCCGATGATCGTATCGTCATCGCCGCCCGCATAGATCGTGTCATCATCGGCGCCGCCGTCCAGAACGTCGGACCCACCATCGCCGATCAGCGTGTCATTCCCGGCCTCGCCAAAGATCGTGTCATCGCCCGCCGTGGCATCATCGCCATCGAGCACATCATCGCCCGCGCCGCCATAGAGGGTATCGTCGCCATCGGCGCCAAAGACCTCATCATTGCCCGCGCCCGCAGTGACCGTATCGTCGCCTGCACCAGCCAGAATGATGTCATCCTCGCCGGTCTCTCCGGCCAGAAGGGCATCGGCGTTATCCACCATATCGCCATCAGGATCGCCAGTGTAGCTGGCGTCGATGATGTCGCCGCCCGCTGTCCCGCTGACAATCCCATCGCCCGGAATACCAAGGGCATTGAGGTAGGCAAAGTTATCCGCATCCGTCGGAGAAATCCCCTCCAGCGTCAGCGTCTCCCCATTCGGGAAGGTCAGCAAAGCATTGCCAGACCCGTCATCCGACACAGCCACGTCGGACACATGCACAGGATTGCCATCCGCATCGTTCAGGCCGCTCACATCCAGCGTATCAACGCCCGTAAACGTCCCGTCCCCGTTATCAATCGGCGCATCGATATCGGTGATGATGTCGTTCCCGAACCCATCCTCGAGCACCACAACATCCGCATCGCCATCCGGCGTGCCGTCGCTGTCCTGACCAAGCCCGATCACATCGTCGCCCGCGCCAGCGGTGACGGTATCCGCCCCCTCGCCCAGATCAATGCTATCGTCAGACCCAGAGCCGGTCACAACATCGTCGCCCGAGCCAAGGTTCACCTGCTCGATCTCGGAGAAAACAACATCCGTAGACGCACCGGTGACCGTGCCCGCCTCATCGCCGGACATCGACAGAACCGTGTCCTCTGAAACGCCGGTCATATCCAGAACATCGCCCGCGCCGCCATTGGTCGGATCGGACAGGTCCTCACCCGCCTCGCCGCCGGTCACCGTCGCGGTGCCGCTGGTCGGATCGGTGGCATCATAGATGAAGACATCATCACCGGAGCCGCCCTCTACGCGGTCGCCGCCGCCGAAGGTGATGGTGTCATCATCGGCGCCGCCGTCCACACGGTCCGCGCCCGCGCCGGTCACGATGGTATCGCTGCCGGAGCCGCCGGTGATCGTGTCACTGCCCGCGCCCGCGTCGATCGTATCGTCGCCCGCGCCGCCATCAACCGTATCGCTGCCCGACCCGCCAACAAAGCGGTCATCGCCATCGTTCAACAGAACCTCGGTGTCGCCCGTGGCCGCCGAGGCATCCACACGGTCCGCGCTATCGGTGGTCGACAGAACCTCGATCTCGTCAAACTTGCCATCGCCGGAGCCGCCAAAGGCATAGGTCCCGCTCTCGGTGCCGGAATAGGTCACACTCGCGCCATTCCCGTCCAAAGACAGGGTATCGCGATCCGCACCATCCGTATCCTCGCCGCCGACAATCGCATCCGTGCCATCGCCCTCGGAGATCAGCACAGTATCGGAACCGGTGCCCGCATCCACCTCATCATCGCCCGCACCGGGCAGGATGGTGTCATCGCCGCCGCCGGCCTCGATGATGTCATCGTCGCCAACCTCACCCGCGATCAGAGCATCGTTGTTGTCCACAATATCGCCATGCGGATCACCAGTGTAGGAGCCGTCAATGACCTCCCCAGCCGCCGTCCCGCTCACAATCCCATCGCCCGGAATACCCAGAGCATTCAGATAGGCAAAGTTATCCGCATCCGTCGGAGAAATCCCCTCCAACGTCAGCGTCTCGCCATTCGGGAAAGTCAGCAAAGCATTGCCCGACCCGTCATCCGAGACAGCCACGTCAGAGACATGCACCGGATTGCCATCCGCATCGTTCAGGCCGCTCACATCCAGCGTATCAACCCCAGTAAACGTCCCGTCCCCATTATCAATCGGCGCATCAATGTCAGTGATGGTATCGTTCCCGAACCCATCCTCCAGCACCACAACATCCGCATCACCATCCGGCGTGCCATCGCTGTCCTGACCAAGCCCGAATGTGTCATCCCCGGCCCCGCCAATGAAGGTATCCGCGCCCTCGCCGCCATCCACAACATCATCGGCGTCAGAGCCGATAATCGTGTCGTCGCCCGAGCCCATCTGGAAATTCTCGATCTCGGTAAAGGTGGCCACATCGGCCCCATCGGTCAGCGTGCCGCTCTCCGGATCGCTGGCCGAAACCGCGCTAAGATCGAGCACCTGATCATTCGTGGCAGAGGAGGCATCCAGCGTGTCGCCATTGGTCTCCCCGGTCTCGCCGCCGGTGATGGTGTCATTGCCGAAATTATCACCCATGACAAAGGTATCGTCACCCGCGCCGCCTTCCATCTCGTCGTCGCCCGCGCCGCCGGTCAGGCTGTCATCGCCGCCCATACCATAAAGGAAATCATCCCCCGAGCCGCCATCCAGCACATCATCGCCCTGCCCGTTGTCGGGAATGGTGGTGAAATGCACATCGGTGATCCAGAGGGCCTGCCCACCGGTGCCCGCATTGGCATAGTTCACAACGATCTGCGCAACAGGGCCCGCAACCTCGATCAGGGCAGAGCCGCCAGCACTGGCCGAGGTGTCATTCCCTGCACCGTCAATCGTGCCATCCGCCAAAATCGTCTCGTCGCCCGCAAGGGTGATGGTGACAGGAACCTCGTTGCCATCGGCGTCATAGGCGGTGACCGACACTCGGTCGTCCCAGGAAACATCATCAATATCGTTGATGCGGAAGGAAACATCCTCAACCTCATCCATGGTGCCGCTTCCGGCCACGGGGTCAAAGTCAAAGATCACATCGGCGGTTTGACTGACGCCAGCGCCACCATTGCCTGCCCCCGAAAGCACAAGCGAGGAGGTCGGGTCAAAAGTCTCGCCCGCCGCCGTATCCACATATTGCGTGCTGGTGTGCACCTGCGCGAGGTTCAGGTTGCCAAGGTCCTCAACCGTCACGGTCACATTGGTCAGGCCCGTGGTCTGGGTAAAGCTCTGATCGGTCAGAGAGGTCCCAACCCCCTGCTCGTTAAAGCTCAACACCTCGTCGGTGGCCGCAATCGGCGCGTTGTCGCCCTGCAAGGTGTCCGACCCGTCGCCGCCCGACAGCGTATCATCGCCCGAGCCGCCCTGAACCACGTCATCGCCCGCGCCCGCAGTGACAGTGTCATTGCCCGCGCCCGCGTAAACCACATCATCCCCGTCCGACACGGCAGAGCCGTCCCCGTCGGTATAGCTGCCGTCGATGGTCTCGTCCCCATCACCGCCCATGACAACACCGTCGCCCTGCACAAAATCGCTATAGGCAGAGGCAGCCGGCGCCCCGTCAGAGGCCGTCAGGATCGTCAGCGGAACCCCCGCTGGCGGATAGCCATTGCCCTCGTCGACAACCGCAAACCCCTCAACAGTAGAGGCCCCGCCCGCGGTCTCGCCGCCGGTGTTCACGGCCACAAGGGTCCATGTGTTGGTGCCATCGGTCACGGTAAAGTGGAACGCGCTCTCAACGTCCTGACCGGCGGTATAGGTGGTGGTGCCAATGGTCTGGGTCTCGGAAACCGACTGGGTGGCGTCCCCTTCGGTAAAGTTACCGTCGTCGTCGTCTGTGATCTCCAGCGCCTCGAAGGAGGTGGACGTCAGGGTCAGGGTCTCGTTGACCCAATCGGCCCCATTGTTCGTCGTCGTCAACAGCCCCCCGCTAAAGGTGGCTTCGGACTGATCCAGTACATACAAGGTTGCCATTCGACATCTCCAAAAAACGGTTCTTCGCCGGCCTTCACACACACAAAGGGAACGGCAAAATTTCGGCACCCGGCCCTATGGCCGCGTGGGTTGCATGCTTTTTGACCGAAGAATGTGGCCCCGTGGAGGTCGAACCTTGCCCAGATGCGGCGAAAAAAAGGCACAAATGTGAAGGGTCTCCAGACCCCTTCAGACCTTGGAAATAACTTGTATACGATTGGGAAACAGTCCAGCAGGATACCCGCCCCCAAACCCCTAAAAACAAGGGCAATCTAAATTAACCAATTATTAACAAGGCCTAATTTGTTGAGGATTGGGATACAGGCAGCTGGGGAAAGACCCCGCGTTCTTCCCCCCTAAAAAGTTGCCCAAACTTGACTCATTTTTTCCGCGACCCTACGGCAAGGCATCTGTAACCGGTTTCACCCCCGATTGTTTACCAAACAGTAGGCAGATTGCGGCGCAATCAAGGCAAATATCTCCACCTGTATACAGTCTCGCAGGCCCGTTTCGCATAAAAAAACGGGGGCCGAAGCCCCCGCATTTTTCGCTCTATTCTGCCCGCCTCAATCGGCCTGAAGCAGCGCCACCTCATGGCGTTTCAGGGTCCGCCGCGCCGCCGGATAGGCCGCCGCTGCATTGCCCCCCGCCAGCTGTGGAAACAGCGCAAGGATCTCGTCCCGCGCCGCCTCTTCCATGGCATCAAGGGTCTGCTCACCGGGCTGAAAGCTCTCGCTCCATGCCCCGTTCGACAGCACAACCTCATGGGCATCGAACATGAAATGCACATAGCCGACGCTGGCCTCACGCGCACGGCGCACACCCGCCCGCCCGACCAGATGTTTCGCCGCCACCAGAACCTCGCGATGGTCAAAATAGATCGCCGCATCGGCGCTGGAGATCAAAATCCGGTGCTGCGGGCTGACCATGATGTCGCGCTCCGGCACACCGGCGCCAAGCGCTCCGGCCTCGATCAGAACCGGCTGGAACTCCGGCGCCGCCGCCAGTTCCTCTGCCCCGATCTGGGTGATCCCGTGCCAGCGGATTTCCTGCACCCCGTTGTCGCGGGTGATGACCTTATCGCCCACCTTCAAGGCCTCCACCGCAACCTCGCCCTTGGGCGTGGCGATCATGGTGCCCGGGGTGAAACAGGGAATGACGCTCTCGATATTCTCGAACACGGTGGTGCCGGTGACGGCCCCGTTGGCGTCCAGAAAAGTCACCGTGCCATTCTCGGGGTTGGCCGCGTCGAACTCCACGCGCAGGGGGCCCGCGCCGGTCAGGTCGAGCACGTCGAAATCATCGCCGCCCTCGCCGCCGTCCACCTTGTCGCCCGCGGTGATGTCGATAAAGGTATCGCGGTCATCGCCGCCCGACAGGCTGTCACGCCCCGCGCCGCCCGAAAGGGTATCATTGCCAGAGCCCCCCTCCAGCACATCCTGCCCCTGCCCGCCGATCAGAACATCATCGCCGGACCCGCCGCTCAGGCTGTCATCGCCCTCGCCGCCATCCAGCGTATCATTGCCGCCCTGACCAAAGATCGTATCCTGCCCGGCGCCGCCAAAAATCGTGTCATCGCCCGCCTCGACCGGCTGCGTCACCACATCCTCGATCAGATCCCCGTTCATCGAGAAGCCGGACTGGGTGCTGCGGGTCTCCAGCGTGAATTCAATCGACGTGCGATCCTCGAACTCGGCCGAGAACCAAGCATCCTGATCATTCGGGCTGTTGGCCTCTGTCCCCGCCGCGCTGACAAACCCCGGCCCGCTGCTCACGGCCAGCGAAGTATCAGGCGCGGTGCCAAAGCCGGCAAAGCTGCCCGCATCCAGCGTCACGGATTCCTGATCGCCCACCGAATTGCGGTCCAGATCGTTAAAGGTCGCCGTGGAATTCAGCGCCACAGCCTCCCCCGTCGCCGGGTTGAAAAACTCCATCCGAATGGTCGCCGTCTCTCCGCCAAAACCGCGATTGGAACCGGAGCCGGAATTCAGCAAAATCTCGAACCCCGTCCCGCCGGACAGATCCACATTCAGATCGGGATCAGAGGTCGAAACCAAAATCACCCGCGCCGAAATCGGCGTGCCATCCTCAAGGGTGGTCACATTGGAATAGACCGCCACATCCCCGGGCTGGGCATTGTTGCTCCCGCTGGAGGTGTTAGAAACCAGATTGCCGAACTCCAAGGACAGCGGCGCCGCATCCGCGCCGGGGGCCGTGCCCACACCGGCATCGCCGTAGATCACATCATCGCCGTCGCCGCCGTCAATCAGATCATCCCCGCCCGCGCCAGAGATCAGGTCCTGCCCGCCAAGCCCCTTGATCTCGTCATTCTCGGAGGTGCCCTGAAGCGTATCGTTGTTGGACGTTCCATTGATATCAGACATTCTCGCACCCCCACGGTGGTTAACAAAAGCACTGCAAATCCGCCGGTCATCCGGCATTTGCCTCAAATTCTATATGGTCCCTCGGCAAAGGGGATTTACGGGACAAAGCCACCCCGAATTCCCCCTAAACCCGCCCCCGTTTCAAAGGCCAAGCACATCAAAAGGCCAAGGATTCAAAAGGGGAGAGCGCAGCAAAGCGCCCTCCCCCCCATGATCGGTCCCCAAGCGGCGCCCCCGCCGCTTGGGAAATAGCTGCATCATTCCGACCGTTCGTTTGGTCGATCAGACGTGAGCCAGAAGCTCCGCCTCGTGTTTCTTCAGCGTGCGACGTGCCGCGGTGAAGGCCGCGCGGCCCTCTGCGGTGGCAAGCTCTGGGAACAGCTCAAGGATCTCCTCGCGGGCCTCTTCGCCAATCCCTTCCAGCGTGTAATCACCAGGCTGGAAGCTTTCCGTCCATGCACCGTCCGAGAGCACAACTTCGTGCTGCTG
This sequence comes from Harenicola maris, assembly GCA_018524345.1. GTDB lineage: Bacteria > Pseudomonadota > Alphaproteobacteria > Rhodobacterales > Rhodobacteraceae > Harenicola > Harenicola maris. The sequence continues at coordinate 1,155,328 of JADQAZ010000001.1, read as the reverse complement.
GAACATAAAGTGGATGTAGGTCGTGCCGGGCACGTCCACTTCCATGATGCCGGGCTTGCCCACCAGATGCTTGGCAGCAACCAGAACTTCGCGCTCTTCGAAATAAAGGGCGGTCTGCTCGTTGGCCACCAGCACACGGTGCTGCGGGCTGACCATCATGTCGCGCTCTGGCAGACCGTTGCCAAGGGCACCAGCGCTGATCAGAATGGGCTTCAGATGCGGACGTTTGATCAATTCAACCTGATCAAGCTCTGTCGCACCATACCACGCGATGGTCTGGATGCCGTTGTCGCGGGTGATGACTTTGTCACCTGCGCGCAGGTCTTCCACTTTGCGCTCGCCAATCGGGGTCGCGATCATGGTCCCGGGCGTAAAGCATGGGATCACATTCTCGATTTCCTCGAATGTCATGGTCGAACCGTCACCGAAGGTCACAACACCGTCCTCTTGGTCGGCAGAGGTGTAGGTGATGAAATCAACGTCAGACCCGGTCAGGTCCAGCGTGTCATAGTCATCGCCGCCATCGCCGCCGTCAACGGTGTCGCCGCCGTTGCCGCCAAGGAAGGTGTCACGATCATCGCCGCCGGACAGGGTATCAACCCCTGCGCCGCCTGTGATGGTGTCGTTGCCCGCGCCGCCAAGGATGGTGTCATCGCCGTCACCGCCCAGCAAGGTGTCCTTGCCGTCGCCGCCGTCGATATAGTCATCGTCGATCTGACCATCGATATAGTCGTTGCCGTCGCCGCCCAGAAGGGTATCGGCATCGTCAGCGCCAAAGATGGTGTCGTTGCCAGCACCGCCATCGACAAAGTCCTGACCGTTGTTGGTCACCAGATCGCCCGCGTCATCGGGGATGTTGATCGCATCAGGGAAGGCAGGGTCCAGACCGGCATAGATGGTGTCATTGCCGTCGCCGCCGTAGATCTCATCGCTGCCTTCGCCGCCAACGATATAGTCGTTGCCAGTCCCGCCATAGATGGTGTCTGCGTCAAAGCCGCCGTCGATGATATCATCGCCAGAGCCGCCCTCGATGTAGTCGGCATCATCACCGGTGGTGATGGTGTCGTTCCCGGCGCCGCCATAGACAGTGTCTTTGTCGTCGTTCGGATCAGCGTCCGGTGTCCAGATGCCGGGATAGCCCAGATCGGGAGAGCCGGAGACTTCCACACCCAGAACAGTCTCGATGTTGCCGCGTGTGTCGATCACATCATCGCCTGCGCCGCCGTCAACGGTGTCGTTACCGTCGCCGCCTGTCAGGATGTCGGCGCTGCCGCCACCTGTGATGGTGTCGTCACCCTCGCCGCCATCGATGATGTCAATGTTGTTGTGGCCGATGATGGTGTCGTCACCCTCATTGCCCTCAATCACATCTTCACCGCCGCCGCCGTTGATGTAGTCATCGCCAAGGCCGCCGGTGATCACATCGTCGCCGGACATGCCGTCGATGATGTCGTCGCCGTCACCGCCATCAATGATGTCGTTGCCCTGACCACCAAGGATCTCGTCGTCGCCGCGGCCACCGTCGATCACGTCATCGCCAGCTTCGCCATTGATGGTGTCGTTGCCTGCGCCACCGGTGATGGTGTCGTTGCCTTCGTTGCCGTCAATGTCGTCATTGCCGCCGCCGCCAGCGATCACATCGTCGCCGTCGCCGCCGATGATGCGGTCATCGTCAAGACCACCCCAAAGGTCGTCATTGCCTGCGCCGCCTTCGATGTAATCCTCACCGGAAGAGCCCTCGATTTTGTCGTCGCCCTCGCCGCCGATGATCGTGTCATCGCCTGCGCCGCCGAACAGCATATCGTCGCCGTCTTCGCCAAAGATCTCATCGTCGCCGTTGCCAGCCGAGATGTTGTCGTTGCCGGTCCCGCCGTAGATCTCGTCATTGCCTTCGCCGGCAATCACGCGGTCATCGCCAGCACCCGCAAGGATGATGTCATCATCGCCAACTTCGCCGGGCAGAAGCGCGTCGTTGTTGTCGACCATGTCGCCCTGTGGATCACCGGTGTAGTTCACGTCGATCAGATCGTCGCCATCGGTGCCCTGCACGATACCGTCCAATGGCTGCTCGGCCACTGTGACAGTCAATGTGCCCTCATCAGTACCGCCGTTGCCGTCGGAAACCGTGTAGGTGATGGTCGCATCGCCCTCGAACCCTGGGTTGGGTGTGAAGGTGACATTGCCATCGGCGTCGAAATCAACCGAACCATCAGGGGAGGAAGCCGCAACAAGCGTCAGGTCATCCCCGTCCACATCGGTGTCATTGTCCAGAACATTGACCGTAACAGCTGTATCAAAGTCGGTCTCTGCCGCATCATCAACAGCCACCGGATCATCATTCACAGGGTTCACAGTCACGGTCACAGTCGCCGTCGCAGTGCCGCCATTGCCGTCAGAAACCGTGTAGGTGATGGTGTCTGTGCCGTTGAAATCCGGATTTGGCTCATAAGTCAGCGTGCCATCCGCATTCACAGTGACAGTGCCATTGTCGGCATTGGCACCGGTCACTTCCAAAGGATCGCCATTCGGATCGCTGTCATTGGCCAGAACGTCGATCACAACGCTCTCGTCCTCGTCCACCTCGGCTGTGTCGTCCTCTGCGTCGGGGCCAACATTGACCTCATCGCCGATCACTTCCTCGATCTCGGTGAAGGTCAGGGTCTCGCCAGTTGGCTCGCCGTCCGCATCCACAAAGATCACAGTGCCGTCGATGCCGTTGCCGTTGCTGTCCTCAACAACGTCGGTCAGGTAGAAAGCGCCCTGCCCTGTCAGGTCCAGAACGTCATGGTCATTGCCGCCTGCGCCGCCATCAACCGTGTCGCCTGCGCCTGCGAAAATCGTGTCGGCATCGTCGCCGCCATTCAGAACATCCGCGCCATCGCCACCGTTGATCACATCATCGCCAGAGCCGCCATCGACAACATCGTTGCCCTTGCCACCCCAGAGGTCATCATTGCCTGCGCCGCCGTCCACAACATCGTCGCCCTTGGAGGCCTCGATCTTGTCGTCGCCATTGCCGCCAACCAGCGTATCATTGCCGTTGCCGCCAAAGATCATGTCGTCGCCGTCTTCGCCGTAAATGATGTCATTGCCATCACCGCCGGACAAAACGTCATTGCCAGCCGCACCATCGTCGCCAACCGCCACATCGAAGTAAACGTCAGTCACGTTGATGCCGGAGTTGTCATAGCCGAACTGGTCATGCTCGATCACGATCTTCGCAACCGGACCGGCAATTTCAACCAGCAAGGAATACTTCGGGCTGTCGTCAGCGGCATAGCCACCTTCGGAAACCGCCTTGTCGGCACCAAACTGACCATCGGTGTCCACAAGAGTCAGACGGCTGCCGCCTGTCAGATCAACGTCGATCAGGTTGCCGTCCGCGTCATAGGCCTTAATCTTGACCTTGCCGTCACCGTCAATGTCATTGATGCGGAATTCGACATTCTCGACCGGATCCGAGAATTCCAGTTTGTAATCAACATCATTGCCCTTGCCGTTGGTCACGGAATACAGGCTGGAGTTGGCGTTGATGGTCTCGTCGCCGGTGTCGATGCCGGACACATACTGATCCGTGGTCTCGGTGCCGGTGTTGGCATGGCCCTCTTCGCGGGTCACGCTGAAGGTCACCTCAACATTGCCGGTGTCCTGAGTGAACCCGTTCGAAGGGTTCTCCTGGCTCCAGTTCAGGCTCTCGCGCACGGTTGTGCCGCCGCTGCCGCCATAGTTGCTGTCGCCGTAGATCACATCGTCGCCGGCGCCGCCGTCAACGGTGTCATTGCCCGAACCGGCATAAACCTCATCATCGCCCTCACCGGACTTGATGGTGTCGTCACCGCCCAAAGCGTCCACGATATCGTCGTCACCCTCTTCGCCGGGCAGCAGCGCATCGTTATTGTCGATCATGTCGCCTTCCGGATCACCGGTGTAGGCCGCATTGATATAGTCGTCGCCGTTCGAGCCGGTCACAACACCGTCGCCCTCGGCTTCAACAACAGGCTCCTCAAAGCAGACGTTGTCGATCGCGCCGGAGCCGTTGATCGTCACTTCCATCGAAGCCACACCATCAACGCCCACGTTCATCACGCCCTGCTGGCCATTGCCAACAGATGTCAGGCTCAGTTCCTGGATCAGATCGCCGTTCTCGTCGAACAGCTTGACCGTGCCACCCTCTTCCGTGTCCAGCACGTTAAAGTTGAACACTTTGGTCGGCGCATCGAAATCAAACACGAATGTGCCGCCACCGGCGTTATCGTCGGGATCATTGCTGTCCCCGTCTTCAGAGATGATCAGAACATTGCCCAGATTGCTGGTCGCAAGGTCGCTGTCGCCCCCGGTTGGATTGGATGTATCAAATACCATCGGCGGGTTGGCCGCGGAGGTGCTGCTAATGGTAACACCATTGGCGCTGTATTGACCCGCTACGATGTCTCCTGCGGAAAGATCGTTAAATGTAAGCAGTACGTTAGGCATGTTCGTCTCCTGTTAAAACCGCCAGCCGGTCGTAAACATCCGACCGGTGGTTTCATTGCTCTCGTTACCCACTGAACAAGCATCGACAGCAGCACCGCGCATGTCGTCCATGGCCGCGAAAGCGACGAGACGAGCCGTAATATTCAAGCGTTTGGTCATGAACGACCCTCACACAGTTGCCACTGCCCATGCGAAGTGATGCGTTTGGCCTAAAAGCGGTCACACATCACATACATACAACTGAAAGAAGCCTTGCAGGGTGCAGGCGCACCCGGAGACACCGCTGCAAATCACTTGCAGGTCGGCGCCATTATGCAGAACCTTTCGTCCACCGGACAAACAGGACAGCACACAAGCTTCCGTGACAGATGCACGGCGGTCTGTGTGGCCGCCCCCGCAGCCAGTAAACATCACCCCCCAGTTGGGCAGGATCGTTATACCGCTCTGCCGCACTGCGCCGAAAGCAAAAAAGGCACAAAAAAGGCAGCCCCATCGAATCATTGCCTTTTTTTAGTCATATTTGTCTAGATAAATACCGAACAAAATTGACCCAAGGGAAACAATCGAGGGTCCCCCCGAAATTCCCCCTCTGGGGATCGATTTCACTCCAATTAATAAGTGATTTTAGGCAAGTTTTGCCAATTTTACGCGGGTTAACAAAGCGTAAAAAACCTGACTTTTTGGCAGGTCCACAGAGGCAACTGTTTCTGGTTCTGAAACAAACGCGGGCGTTAACGTTTCGTTAATAATTTGTCGAAAATCGAAACAAGGCAGAATGTGACCTCAGGTCATCGTTCGCGATTCAACATCAATTTCGCACATCAAAGACGATTGGCTCCAATTGTCTACAAATTTGGCACAGTGCCCGACGAATCGTTGCCCCAAGGGAATGGGATCAATTGACGATATTTCGGCCCGTAAAGTTTCACCGGCAATTTCCCGCGGAAAAGGCCATCACCCCGCCAGCGGAACCACACCCACAATCAAAACCCCGACCCGCTCGCCAATCGACAGGCGCAGCGCCCGCAAGCGCGCAATATCCAGCCGCGCCGTCAGCAGTATCCCGTTGGCGTCCAACTCTACCCTGACAGAGGTCTTGTCCCCGTCCACAGGAGTCACACCCCGCACCTCGGCCTCGCCGCCGCCCATGGCGCTCGACATCGGCGGGCGCGTCTTGGTGATCAGCAGATCACGCTCCCCAAGCAAGGCCCGAAGCGGCGCCCCCGCGGCCCCATCCCCGGGCACCCAAAAGGCAATGCTGCCCGCGCGCACAAAACACTTCCCCTCGGAAACCTTGGCAATCTGCCCCTCCACAGGCTGCGCCTCGCCGCCCTGCCCGTCGGGAAACGGCCCCTCGTCCACAATCCGGCCGCCCTCGATCCACAGCACCCGATCCGACAGCGCCGCGACCTCCTCTGCGTCATGACTGACCAAAAGCGTTGGCGCCTTCAGCCGCCGCACCTCGCGGCGCAGCACCTGCACCAGATCCGCCTTCGCCCCGCCATCCAGCGCGCTAAGCGGCTCGTCCAGCAACAAAACCCGCGGCGCCCGGAGCAGCGCCTGCGCAAGCGCCACCCGCTGCTGCTCCCCGCCCGACAGGGTCGCGGGCCGCTGGCGCACCAATCCGGCCAGCCCCAGATCGCTGATCATAGTCTCCACCTGCCCCTCGGTGCCGGACCGCCGCGCCACATAGTCCAGATTGCCGCGCACAGACTTATGGGGCAAAAGCTGCGGCTGCTGCGCCATATAGCCAATGCGGCGCTTGTGCGGCGCAAGACGGCTGCGCTTGCCCTCATGCCACAGCTCGGAGCCAAGCGTCACCCGCCCCTGCAACCCCGCAGCCAGCCCCGCAATCGCCCGCAGGGTGCTGCTCTTGCCGCTCCCCGAGGGGCCGAACAGACAGGTGATCTGCCCCGGCGCGATCTCCTCGGCCAGCTCCAGCGCAAACTCCCCCTGATGGATCAGGGCATTGAGCCGCAATGCCGCCCCGCTACCCTCCGACATGGGCCCCCCGCGATTTCCGGTTGAGCAAATAGACAAAGCTGAGCACCGCAAAGGAAGCAATCAACAGCCCCGCCGAAAGCCGATGCGCCACCTCATACTCCAATGTTTCCACGGCGTTATAAATCTCGATCGCGATCACCCGCGTCTCGCCCGGAATATTCCCGCCCACCATCAAAACCACCCCGAACTCGCCCAAGGTATGGGCAAAGCTCAGGACAATAGCGGTCAAAAACCCCCGCCCCGCCAAGGGCACGGCGACAGAGCGGAACCTGTCCCACCGCCCCGCCCCCATCAGGGCCGCGGCCTCCAAGGTGCCCTGCCCCACGCTCTGGAACGCGCCTTGCAGGGGCTGCACCGCAAAGGGCAACGAATAGATGACCGAGGCAATCACCAGTCCCGCAAAGGAAAAGGTCAGCGTCGATCCCGTCAAATCCACCCAAGCCGCCCCAAGCGCCGTATCAGGCGACATCAGGATCAACAGGTAAAACCCCAAAACCGTCGGCGGCAGCACCAAAGGCAGGGCCGTCACCGCCTCCACCACAGGGCGCAAGAAAAACCGCGTTGTCGCCAGCCACCAAGCCAAAGGCGTCGCCACCAGCATCAAAAGCACCGTCGAAACCGCTGCTAGCTTCAGCGTCAGAAAAACCGCCTCCCAAGGGATCATTCCTGCCCCCCGATCCCCGGCCCGTAACCGGCATTGATAATGATCCGGCGGGCCTCGGCCGAAAACAGATAGGTATAGAACGCCCGCGCCGCAGGGTTCTCCGCCCCCCGCAAAAGCAAAACCGCATCCTGCCTTACCGGCGCATGCAGGCTGGCATGGATATTGGCAAAGCTGCCGCGAAACCGCGGGTTCAGCACCATAGACCGCGCCACAATTCCCGCCTCCGCATTGCCGGTCACAACAAAACTCATCGCCTGCGCCACATTCTCGCCCCGCACCAACTCGGGCGAAATCCCCAACCCGGCCAAAGCCTCCAAGGCCGCCGCGCCATAGGGCGCCACCTGCGGATCGGCAATCGCCATGCGGGTGATCTCGCCAAAGGGCACCGGATCGCCCCGAAAGGCCACCGCCAGCCGCCCCTCCGCATAGGTCGATGGCCCGGCTGCGACCAGGTCCTCAGCCGCCAAAACCGCAGGCCGCGCCTGATCCGCCGCTAAGAAGATGTCAAAAGGCGCCCCGCGCGTGATCTGCGCCGTCAATGTCCCCGTCGCCCCATGGGCCAGCCGCACCTCATGCCGCCCCCCGGCCTCGAACCCCTCGGCCAAAGCCTGCGCCGTGGTCAAAAAATTCGCCGCCACAGCCACCGTCACCTGCCCCGCAGAAGCAGAGGTCGGCAGGGCCAACAGGGCCAGAATGGTTAATAGAACCCGCATCCCCCCTTTGCACATAGAATAGCCATGGAAATCAAGTGCGCTGCGCTGAACACACTGTGTCAGGCGCTGGATTTCAGGCCGCTCTTCCTGCTGCCTTTATATGCGGCGCCCTGCCGGGCGCCTGCGGGGGGGGGGGCGGCTTTTACTGCGTAAAAGCCGCCCCGGCGTCCCGTTGGGAGGATAGGGTGAGGTTTCTGTGGAGGTGTTTGAGGGAAACGGAGTAAGGCCCGCTTGGGGGCTGGATGTGTTTGGGATTTGTTTTGTAAGAGATCAGGGAGCTCTCGGTGCTTCTTGCGAAGCACCTGCCGCAACCGATTTTTTGCTTCGCAAAAGATCAGCTTGTTTAGCTCTCGGTGCTTCTGACGAAGCACCTGCCGCAACCGATTTTTTGCTTCGCAAAAGATCGGTTTTGGTACCGGTGGTCGGACTCGAACCGACACGATGTCACCATCGGGGGATTTTGAATCCCCTGCGTCTACCATTCCGCCACACCGGCACGCCGCGTGGGATTAGCCTGCCTGCGCGGGATGGTCAACAAGCCACGACGCGCAGGTAGAGGTTTTTTGCATCCCACAGCTGACAGGCGCAAACCCGACGCCCCGCTGCGCCGATCTGCAACGCGGCTACTACCGACGCACCCTCCCTCTCCACAGCCGGAACTCCGCAAAGCACACTAAAACCGCGTGCTCCAATAGGGATGCAGCTCATCAATGATCAGGGCATGCTCATGCCTGCGGTGTCCCTTGAGATGGGGGTGATCCAATGGCAGGTTCGTGTGGGTATGCGCCACCTCAGGCCCATCCTCCACAGGCCACTGCGCGATACAAATCACGATCCCCAAAAGCGTCAGCCCAGCCAGAACAAGCAAGGCCGGGATCATTCCGAACCCCGTCATCACCCAGCCCGACAGCGGATAGGTCATCAGCCAACAGCCATGGCTCAGGGCAAACTGCACGGAAAACAGCGCCGTGCGATCCTCCGGATTGGCCGAGCGCCGCAAAATGCGGCCAGACGGCGTAAGCACAACCGAATAGCCAAACCCAACCACCGCCCAAGCCCCGAGCAAATAGGCCCAACTCAACCCATTGATCGCGATCAACACACTCAAACCAACCAATGCAAAGAGCATCAGGAATGCCCCCAGTATCATGACCAACCGGTCAGAAACCCGCGTCAAAAACCGCGGCAGCACAAGAGCCGCCACCATGGACCCCGCCCCGAAGGCAAACATCGTCCAGGCCAGCCCGCTGTCGGACAGCCCCAGCATCTCTTTGACCGCTATGATTGTGTTGACCAGAACCATCGCGCCCGCCGCCGAGGCCGCAAGGTTCAACCCGAGCAATCCCCGCAACCGCGGGGTCGCGAAATAGATATGAAAACCCCGCGCCATGCCGCCGAACCCCTTGCCAGACCCCGCCGCAGTGGCAGTGGGCAACATGACAGAGGCCACCAGCAAGGCAGAGCCCAGAAACCCCGCCATGGTCCCTAGAAACAGCGTTCCGGAACTCATCACCAAAAGCAAAAGCGCGGCCAGTGTCGGGCTCAACAGGTTCTCCAGATCATAGGCCAGACGCGAAAGCGACAGAGCGCGGGTATAATCGGCCTCATCAGGAAGCACATCCGGCAATGTCGCCTGAAAGGTCGGCGTGAAGGCCGCCGAGGCGGACTGCAGCGCAAGGATCAACAGGTAGACCTGCCAAACCTCGGTCACGAAAAACAGGGCAAGCGCAGAGACCGCGCGCACAAGATCGAGACCAATCAACAACCGGCGCCGGTCCACCCGAGCCGCAACCGCGCCAGCGATGGGGGCGACACAGACATAGGCTATCATCTTGATCGAAAAAATGATGCCAAGCGTCCTCGCCGCCTCGCCGCCCGACAACCGATAGGCCAAAAGCCCCAAGCCGGTCGTCGCCAACCCCGTCCCGAGCAGCGCAACAACCTGCGCCGCAAACAGGTTGCGATAGGTGCGATTGGACAGAAGGTTTAACATAGCGGCCTCAAATGCTGGTGCCCGTCAACGCAGGGGCAAGGCACATAGATGAACCATAAAGCCCGCCCCTTCACATCAAAAGGCTCGGCAACCAAAGCGACAATGAAGGCACCAGGACGAGGATCAACAGCAACCCCACCATCGCGAGCAGAAAAGCCGTGTTCGCACGTGTCACCGCAATCACCTCCTCATTCCCGATCCGGGCGGCCACCAAGAGCGCAAGAGCCACCGGCGGCGTCACCTGCCCGATTGCAACGGTCATCACCATCAAAACCCCGAAATGCACCAGATCCACATCCAAGGTCATCAAAGAGGGCAGCAAAACCGGCATAATCATCGGGATCAACGGATCCAGCACCATCCCCGCGATCAAGGCCAGCAACAGCAGGGCGAAAATCTGCAACACCACCGATTCAAACGGGAACAGAACCGTCATCACCTCGGCCAAAGCCACTGGCACACGGGCCTGAGACAGGGCCCATCCCAATGCCGTAGACAGGCCAACAACCATCAAAACCTCGCCCGTCAACACAGCGGCATCCACCGCCACACGGTAAAGCCCCCGAAAATCAAGGCTGCGATAGACGATCATCGACAGGAAAAGAGCATAGGCGACAGCAAACGCCCCAGCCTCCGATGGCGTAAACAGGCCGAACACCAATCCGCCAAGGATGAGCACCGGCATCCCCATCGGCAAGATCGCCTCCCGCCCGGTTTTCACCAGCAAGAGCCATGAAAACCCCTGCGCCGGCTTCCAGCCATGATACCGCGCCAGCACCCCGATCGTCAGCATCAGCGCCGTGGCCATAAGCAGCCCCGGAATGGCGCCCGCAAGGAACATCGCGCCAAGCGAGGTCCCCGTCACCGCAGAATACAGGATCATGGGCGATGACGGCGGCACCAGAACCCCGATGCCCGAGGAGGTCGCGGTCAAGGCCGCCGCAAATGGCCCGGGATAACCGGCTTCCTTCATCTTCGGAATGATCACAGACCCGCTCCCCGCCAGATCCGCAACAGAGGTGCCGATCATGCCGCCGAACATCAGGCTCACGCCGACATTCACATGGGCCAAACCGCCCCGCATCCAGCCAAGCAAGGCGCTGGCAAAGGCAAACAGCCGATCGGCGATGCCCCCCGCATTCATGATTCCCCCCGCCAGAATAAACAGGGGCAGCGTGACCAGAATGTAATCAGACAGCCCCACCAATGTCTGCTGCGGCATCGCCAGCATCCAGCCCCCCGAAAAGGTCAAAAAGACCACAACCGAGGCCGCCAGAGCCACGATGATCGGCACACCGGCAAGTGCAAGCACACAGAGCGTCAGAATGGTCGCAGCGGCCAGCCCCATCATGACGCAGAGCCTCCAAATGCCGCGCGCGCAGACCGAAACAACAACACCGCCGCCATCCCCGCCATGCTCAGCATCAAGGCCGCAATCCCGAGGCCCTTGGGCATGCGCAGGATCGGCGTCACATCCGCGCCGAAAAGGGACAGATAGGCCCCGATCTTCATCGCGAAGAACGCTAGGGTCAAACCACCCAGAACGCCGCAGACAACGCCAAGCATACGGCGCAAACGGACCGGCAGGCGCATGACCAGAACATCACAGCAGATCAAACTGCCACGCACTATGCCCAGAACAATCCCGACAGAGGCCACCCAGATCATCGCCGTCATGACGATCTCCTCGCTCCAGGGCAGCGGCCGGTCAAAAAGATAGCGCCCCAGAGCATTCGCCAAGACCAGAAGGACAATCGAGCCCATCAACCCCGCCGCCAGCATTTCGGTGCCCCGCACCGCGGCCCGCGCCACAGGCCCCTTGACCGCCCCCTCGAGCATAGGGGGGCGACCAGAGGTCATTCCCCCACCTCTGGCAGGCCATGCTGGAACAATGCGCCGTACCCCGGGCAATCATCCGCAACGCCCCCGAGCCGCAACGCATGCCAGAACGAGGACTGGACAGCCGAAACCACCGGCTTGCCCAACTCCTTTTCAACAGCATCGATCAGGCCCGCGGTCAGGAAATTCGTGCAACTGATAAAGACAGCATTGGCCTCCGGCGTATCCATCTCGCAAATCATGTCAAAGGTCTTTTGCAGCGGCACTTCCGCCAAGGCCTGATCCGTATCAATGCCAAGGTTCCGGCTCGCGACCACAGGATGCCCGTTTTCCTCAAGGAAGCGGATCGCGCGGTTATGCACCCCGTCGACATAGGGCGTCGCCAAAATGACGGACTGCGCCCCAACCGCCTGCAACCCCGCCAAAGACGCCGTCGAGGCCGTGTTCACCGCAATCCCCGGCGCCCATTGCTTCAGCTTTGCCATCAGGGCCTTGTCATAGGCCGTCCCATGCAGAAACGAGGCCGAGGTGCCGCCAAAGCACAGCACATCAAGCGGGGCCGAGGCCAACAGACGTGCCGCCTGCTCCACCTGCGGCGCATCCATCATCGCCTGAATGCCCTCAACCGTGACCTTGGGCAATTCAATCCGCGTCGTGTGGATCGAAACCCCCTTCGGGGCCATGGCCCACATCTCGGCCTCCATCACAACAGAGGACGCCATGAAAATAAGCCCGATCCGGCAACGATCCCCATTGCCGTCAAAGGTGAATTCGGGGGCCACAGGGCCCCCGTTTCCTGTGTTTACCTGCGCGCTCACTGAAGCAATTCCTCAACAGCGGTCATAAACTCCGGCGAGACGATCTCGGCAAAGTCATCACGCAGCGGCGCAGCAGCAGCCTTGAACGGCGCCAAATCAGGCGTATTCACCTTCAAACCCGCCTCGGTGAACTCGGAGACCAAAGAGGCGTCGCTGTCATCCGACAGGGTCCGCGTCGCCGCAGCACTCACCTTCGCAGAGGCCATGACCTGCGCCTGCTCCTCCGCCGACAGCCCCTCCCAAACCGAGCCAGCCATGGTCAAAGTGATCGGCGTGTAAACGTGATTGGTCAGCGAAATAAACTCCTGCACCTCGTCAAAGGAGAACTCCTTCACCACCGAAAGGGGGTTTTCCTGCCCGTCCAGAACCCCTTGGCGCAGGGCAACGTAAACCTCGCCCAATGCCAAAGGCGTCGGCGCCGCACCCAGCGACTGGAAGGCCATGATGCGCGTCTGCGACCCCGGGGTGCGCAGCTTCAGCCCCGCAAGATCGGCGGGCGTTTCAATGGGACGCACAGAGTTGCTGATGGCGCGAAAGCCCAACTCGCCAAAGGCCAGAACTTTCAACCCGTTGGTTTCCAGCAAGGAATCCGCCAACATCACGCCAAGCTCCCCGTCCAGCAGGGTCCGCGCCGTTTCCTTGTCATCAAACAGGAACGGCAGATCAAAGATCGCAAACTTGGAATCCAGCTCGACAATATCGGAGCCCAAAGGCACCACATCCAACTGCCCCGCACGCAAAAGCTCCGTAAGGGCCGTTTCATTGCCCATGGCGCCGCTTTCAAAGAAATCCACGCTGAACCCTTCGGAGGCGAGCAAATCGTCCTTAAAGCTCGTCAGCATGACATTGAGGGGATCCCCCGGCGGTGTTTCAACCGCCATCGTCAGTTTCGTTTCCCCGAACCCCGGTAGGGCCGAAAACGCGGTCAAGGCCGCCGCAAAAGCAAGTGTGATAGGTTTCATCGTGAGCTCCCGTTCATGTGCATGTGGCAAGACTGTCCATCACGGACAGCTCGGCTTGGACATCGGGCAAAACAGGCGTTTCAAGGGGCGTCGGCAGGCCCCGCAAAGGCGGTTTTGCACCCGATCTCGCCTTCGATGCTGTCGCCTGCGGCAAAGCGCAGCAATTACAGAAAATCTATCTTCTACGAAGTTATTCCCAGATGGTGCCTCGTAAACTCATGATTTAATGACAAAAAATCGATTGCCACCAAAACGGCCCACCTCAAATCCGAAAATCAGCAGCGCAGCTTTGCATAGAATTTACGCAAATTTTCGGCAAACTCGGCCCCAAGCGCCCCCCCATCCCCGCGCCCCGCACAATATGCATCAGCCACGCGGCCCCGCCGAAAGACGGTGTAGGCGCCCGAAGCTTTAGCCTCCCCACTTGCAAACTAAATACTAATTGAAGGCCCGCTTCAGCGCGTGGTTTGATCCGCGCAATCCACGCGTCCAAACCCTCTCCCCCGCCATCGCGATTTACCCGCCATCTACGGAGCGCCCCCCATGCCAGCCCCCACTGTCCGCCGCCTGTCCCAAGCGCTCAACATCGAAGACCTGCGCACAATCGCCCGCAGAAAACTGCCCGCCTTCGCATTCTCCTATGTAGAGAGCGGCGCCGAAGACCACGCCACCCTGCACCATAACAGAGAGGTCTTTACCGGCCTGCACATGGTCCCGCGCCAACTGCGCGACATGAGCGCAATCGACACCGGCACCGCCTTCTTCAATCGCCCCGTCTCCCTGCCAATCGCCATATGCCCCACAGGCTACAACGGCATGCTCAGCCGCCACGGAGACCTGAAGCTCGCCCGCGCCGCCCGCAGCTTCGGCATCCCGTTTATCCAAAGCACAATGTCGACAAGCAGCATCGAAGAGGTCGCAGCCGAACTGCAAGGCAGCGCACATTGGTTCCAACTCTACGTCCTCAAAGACCGCGCCATCAGCCAGCGTTTGATGCAACGCGCCGCCGATGCAGGCTGCGAAACGCTCGTCATCACCACAGACTCCGTCCTCCTCGGCAACCGCGAGGACGACAAAAGGAATTTCGCCCGCCCGCAGGTTCTAACCCTCGCCAATAAACTCAACACCGCCCTGCACCCCCGCTGGGCGATGGAGGTCCTCTGGCCGGACGGCGTGCCCATCTTCGGCAACCTGACAGAGTTCCTTCCCAAGGCTCAGTGGTCCACCGCAGGCGGCGCCCATTTCATATCCCAGCAAATGGAACGCGCCCTTGATTGGAGCCGCATCGATGACATCAGGCGGGATTGGCCCGGCAAGCTCGTCATCAAAGGTCTGCTGCACCCCGAAGACATCGCCCTCGCACTGGATCACGGCGCAGATGGCATCATCCTGTCCAATCACGGGGGGCGGCAACTGGACGGCGCGGTCAGCCCCATGGAGCAACTTCCCGAGATCGTCGAAACCTATGCCAGCCACTGCGAAATCTTCCTCGACAGCGGCTTCAGACGCGGCAGCGACATTGCCAAAGCCCTCGCCCTGGGCGCAAAGGGCGCATTTCTGGGCCGCGCCACGCTCTACGGCCTCGCCGCCGGCGGGCAAGAGGGCGCAGAGGCCGCCCTGCAAATGCTGTCAAATGAGCTGCAAACCTGCATGGGCCAACTCGGCTGCGCCACGATAAAGGCCCTGAAAACAACCCAGATCCGATCCGCAACCACCCTGCCCCCGCCGCGCGCGCCGCAGCGGGATTAGCCGCAACACCCCAGCAGCCTAAGAAGGGTTCTGGCTATTCTCTGCTATGGAAGATCCTTCTTTTCTATCCGGATCGATATGCGCAAAGTCATCTCAAAGATAACTCCAAACCAGTCACAGTGGCCCCCCATCCGCCTCTCCCAACAGGCGGAAACCTCCACAACGCGACCGGAAAACAGACCTAGGATATGAGTATGACAGTCGAGAAAACCGATACACTTGTGGTCGGGGCCGGACAATCCGGCATCGCCATGAGCGAGCACCTCAGCGAAATGGGCGTGCCGCATATCGTGCTGGAGCGCAGCAGAATTGCCGAGCGCTGGCGGTCCGAACGCTGGGATTCACTGGTGGCCAACGGGCCCGCATGGCACGACCGTTTCCCCAATCTCGAATTCGACGATGTCTCGCCCGAAAGCTTCCCGCCAAAGGAGCGCATGGCGCGCTACTTCGAAGACTATGCAAAGATGGTGAAGGCCCCCGTGCGCACCAATACCGAGGTCAAATCCGTCAAACGCTGCGAGGGGCGCCCGGGCTTTATCGTCTCCACCTCCCAAGGCGAGATCGAGGCGCAGCGCGTCGTCGCCGCGACAGGCCCCTTTCAGGTGCCGCTCTATCCAAAGATCGTCCCCGAAACATCCGATATCCGGCAAATCCATTCCTCTGCCTATAAAAACCCCGGCCAATTGCCCGAAGGGGCCGTTCTGGTTGTCGGCGGCGGCGCATCCGGCTCCCAGATCGCCGAGGAGCTGCAACGCGAGGGCCGCAAAGTCTATCTGTCCATCGGCGAGCACTACCGCCCTCCCCGCTCCTACCGCGGCCGCGACTATGTCTGGTGGCTCGGCGTTCTGGGCAAATGGGACGAAATCAAAACCGAGGCCAAGAAGAAACACGTGGCCTTCGCCGTCAGCGGCTATGACGGCGGCAAAACCATCGACTTCCGCCGGTTGGGCAATATGGGCATCACCGTGCTCGGCATCACAAAATCCCATAAGGACGGCGTGCTGACCTTCGCCCCCGACCTTGCCCAAAACATCAAGGAAGGCGACGAAGCCTACCTCGATGTTCTCAGAGAGGCCGATGCCTATGTGGAACGCAATGGCATTGACCTGCCGCCCGAGCCAGAGGCATGGGAGCCCCACCCCGATCCCGATTGCATCACCAACCCGATCCTCGAACTCGACATGAAACAGGCCGGCATCACCACCATCATCTGGGCCACCGGCTTCAAGTTCGACTTCAGCTGGATGCATGTCGATGCCTTCCACCCCGACGGCATGCCGTTTCACAAACGCGGGATTTCTGCGGAAACCGGCATCTATTTCCTCGGGCTTCCCGAACTCACCAACCGTGCCTCCTCCTTCATCTACGGATGCTGGTATGATGCAAAATACATCGCCACCCATATCGGCGTCCAAAGGAACTACGTCGCCTACAAAGCCGAATAGCCAATCGTAAACGCGCGCAGTTTCATTAAAATACAAATGGCCGTCTCAACATCCCTTGATGCTGATGCGGCCTTAACTCTACAGGGATAACGCTATGAAAACCGTCATGTTTCTCAACGGCCCCAACGCCAATCTTTATGGTCTTGATCCGAACGGGTCCTACGGAACCGATAGTTTTCCGCAGATAGAATCCGCCTGTATGGCCTGCGCTAAGGACCTCGGATTTACCCTCATCTTCCGCCAGTCCAATCACGAGGGGGTGCTGATCGACTGGATCCAAGAGGCCCGCACCAGCTGCGATGGCCTCCTGATCAATGCCGCCGGTCTGACCTATACCTCCATCGCCATTCTCGATGCCCTGCTCGCCTTTGACGGCCCGATCATTGAATGCCACATGAGCAATATCTGGAAACGCGAACCCTTCCGCAGCCACTCTTTCATCTCAAAGGCCGCCACCGGCGTGATCGCGGGCCTTGGGGTCCAGGGCTATCTGCTCGGGCTGAGCGCCATGAACACATTGATCAAGGAGCCACAGGCATGACCGACACTTTGGTTTTCTACAGCGGGCCGGACCCGTTTGACGCATGGCGCGATGCCCTGACCCCATACTTGGGCGACAGTGTCCGCATCGAAAACGCCGATGCCGTGACCCGCGCCGATGACGTCCGCTTCGCCTTGGTGTGGAAGCCCCCCTCAGGCTTCTTCGACCCCTTCGCCAACCTTGATCTGGTGATCAACCTCGGCGCCGGTGTGGACCAACTCGTGGCCCGCGACGACCTCCCCGATGTTCCCATCACCCGCCTCTCCGATCCCAAGATGGGCCAGATGATGGCGAGCTTTGTGCTCTTTTCCGTCCTGCGCCACGCCCGCGAAATCCCCCATTTCGAGGCCGCTCAGGCGCGCAAGGAATGGGCCTACAGACATCCCCGCGCCGCCAGCGAGATCACAGTTGCCGTTCTCGGCCTCGGCCAACTCGGCGCGCTCGCCGCAACCGAAATCGCGCGGCAGGGGTTCAACACCCACGGCTGGGCGACAAAGCCCCAAACCCTCAAGGACGTCACCGTCCACTGCGGCGATGAGGCCCTCGGCCCCCTGCTAAATCAGGCCGACATCGTGGTCTGCATGCTGCCCCTGACGCCCACAACCCACGAACGGCTGGACGCAAACAGCTTTGCCGAAATGAAACCCGGCGCCGCCTTTATCAATGTCTCCCGCGGCGAGGTCGTGGATGAATCCGCCCTCGTCGAGGCCCTGCTCTCCGGCCACCTCTCCGGCGCCACGCTGGACGTCTTCCAACACGAGCCTCTGGCCCCCGACCACCCGCTCTGGACGATTCCCGGCGTGTTGATCACCCCCCATCTCGCCTCGGTCGCCCTCCCCAAAAGCGCCGCACCCCAAATCGCCGCCAACATCAAAGCTATCCAAAATGGCGAAGCTTTGAGCAACGAGGTTTCCAGAGTGCGCGGTTATTAGGCACTCTGGATTTACCCCTTTCACACTCCTCATCCACCGCCGCGCGAAAACCCAAAATAACAGAACAAAAACAACAAGATACCAAACTAAAGAGGTTAAAACTAAGTAGAGGTTTGATATTTGTGATTTTTATAAATCCCGTCATTCCCACAGGCTCAGGTTAAGGGGCGGCCACGCCTCGGAACGGCCGTCAGCCCAGTTTTCCAAGACTGGTTTTGCAAGACACGATGCCACCACTCACCAACCGGAGCCTAAAATGAAAAAACTTCTTTTAACCGCAACTGCCATCAGCCTGTTTGCCCCTGCCGCCTTTGCCGAAACACTCACAGTCAGCAGCTGGGGCGGCAGCTTCCGCGACCTGATCGACGAAACCATTGCCGCGAAATTCACCGAAGAAACCGGCGTTGAAGTCGAATTCATCACCGGCGGCACGATCGACCGTCTGAACCAAGCCAAACTAAGCCGCGACACACCCGAAAGCGACGTCACCTTCACCACCTCCCACATCGGCTGGCTCTACACCAATGACGGGCTGTTCGAAGAACTCGACATGTCCAAAATCCCCAATGCCGCCAACCTTGTAGAGCAAGCGATCATCAGCCCCTCCCACATCGGCGCATGGGCCTATGTCTACACCATCGGCTACCTGCCAGAGGCCGTGCCAGAAGGGATGACATTCGAAAGCTGGAATGACCTGTGGTCGCCAGAGCTCGAAGGCAAAATCGCCGCGCCCGACTTTGACCCCTCCCACATCATTTCCGTCGCGGCAAAGCTCGAAGGCTATGAGGTAGAGGACTGGATGCAGGCCTCCGACAAGCTGATGGCCCTCAAGCCCAACTTCAAGGCCTTCTACACCAATGACGCCAACTCCCAGCAACTGCTCTCCACAGGCGAAACGCCGGTGCAGGTGATGCTCTCGATGAACGCATATCACATGCAGTCCGAAGGCCTCGACGTGCAGATCGCGATCCCTTCCGAAGGGGCCGTTCTCGGGGTCGATACCATGGGCATCACCGCCGGCACGGACAAAGAGGAACTGGCCTATAAATTCCTCAACGCCGCGCTGGACCCAGAGGTTCAGGCCAAGATCGCCGAAATCAAGAAAGGCAGCCCGGTCGTCTCCAACGCCGTGCTCCCCGACGAGATCGCATCCCTGCCCGGTATCTTCACAACCCCCGAACAGTGGGAAAGCGAAACGCTGATCATCCCCCATGACCTGCGCGCCGAGAAAACCGCCGAATGGCGCCAGTGGTTCTCGGAAAACATGATCTCCAACAACTAAGACCACCACCACCACGACAAAGCCCGGCAGCCTAGGTTGCCGGGCCCCCTTCCAACAGAGTAGCCCCTAAATGACGAAACGCCCCTTTCTCGGATGGTTTGCCCTCCCCTCGGTTTTGATTGCATTCGGGATCGCCGCCTCCTTTATCGCGATCGTCCAATACAGTCTCAGGGCCTATATCCCCGGCTCCCTCGACCCCGGCGGCTTTACTCTTGAAAACTTCACCACCCTTTGGAAGGCCGTCTACGGACAGGCCTTTGTCAACACGGTCCTGCTCTGTTTCTGGACCGCGATCTTCACCCTGCTTATCGGCTATCCGCTGGCCTATGCCATGGTGCGCGCCAAATCCGCCAAGCTGCGCAGCGCCATCCTGCTGATCTCCCTCACGCCCCTGTTTCTGGGCGAGATCGTGCGCACCTATTCATGGATCATCGTGCTGGGGAACCGCGGCTTTGTGAACGCGGCCCTCATGCAGACAGGGCTCATCGACGCACCGATCAACTTCATGTTCACCATGACTGGCGTTGTCATCGCGCTGGTCCATTTCACCCTGCCCATCGTGGTGGTGATGCTGGCCGCGGCCCTGTCTCATATCGACCGCAACCTAGAGCGCGCCGCAACCTCCCTTGGCGCAGGGCGCGTCCGCGTCTTTGCAACCGTCACCCTGCCGCTCTCCATCCCCGGCATCGTCGCGGCGACATCCACCGCCTTCGCATGGACATTCTCGGCCTTCGCAACCCCGCAGATGATCGGCGGCGGCAAGGTCCAGACGATCTCCACTCTGGTCTACCAAGTCGGCTTTGCCTCCTTCAACTTCCCGCTTGCGGCATCGCTCTCTCTGGTCGGCCTGCTCTTCACCATCGCGGTGCTGGCCATCTTCAACACCGGCATCCGCCGTCTGGAAAAAATCGGAGGGCACTCCCAATGAAAAAGTCTCCCCTTGATCACCTTCTGGACTGGAGCGGCCGGATCCTTCTGACGCTCATCCTCGGCTTTGTGCTGCTCCCCTTCATCGTGGTGCTGATCGCCTCCTTCAACGACAGCGCAATCCTCTCCTTCCCGCCCAAAAGCTGGTCTTTGCGTTGGTATGCAAACGCCATCGAGTATCGGGATTTCGGCAAGGGGCTGGTCAACTCGCTCAAGATCGCGGCCATCGGCGCGACCTTTGCCATGATCGCGGGCGCGGGCTTTGCCTATGTGCTGAACCGCTATGAGTTCTCGCTGAAAACCCTGCTCAACAGCATCCTCATGTCGCCTCTGATCATTCCCAATTTCACCATCGGCCTTGGCCTGCTCATCCTGTCCACAGCGGCCTCCCTGCCCAGATCGATCTGGCTGGTGATCGGGGTGCATGTCATCATCGTGCTGCCCTTCGTGGTGCGCTCTGTCTATGTGTCCTTGCAAAACTTCGAACGCCGCTACGAACAGGCCGCCGAAAGCCTCGGCGCCGCCCCCCTGCGGGTTCTGCTGACCATCACGCTGCCCCTCTTGGTGCCGGGGCTGGTCTCCGGCGCGCTCTTTGCGGTCATCTTGTCCTTCAACGAGTTCACCGCCTCGCTCTTTGTGGTGAACCAGCGCACCCAAACCTTCCCCGTCGCGATGTATAACTACGTGCGCGAATATGCCGATCCAACGCTGGCCGCGGTCTCTGTCATCTATGTGATCGTCGTCGCCGCCCTGCTCCTCGTGGTGCATAAATTCTTCCGTCTCGAAAAGGTCCTCAATGTCGAATGAGAATTCCCCCAGTGTTCCGCCGAACACCCCCCAGCACCCCGCAGTCCAGATCGATGGTGTTGGCAAATCCTTCGCGGGCACCGTCGCACTCGAACCTGTCTGGCTGAAAATCCGCCAAGGGGAGTTCCTCACCCTTCTCGGCCCCTCCGGCTGCGGAAAAACCACGCTTCTCAACCTGATAGCGGGCTTTCTTGAGGCAGACAGCGGCGAGCTTTTCATCAACAAAGACCTCGTCACCCAAGTGCCGCCGCATCAGCGCGAAATCGGCATCGTGTTCCAGAACTACGCTCTTTTCCCCCATATGACCGTGGCGCAAAACGTCGGCTACGGGCTGCGCACCCGCCGCGTCTCCAAGGAGGAAACCGCCGAGCGCGTGCGCGAGGCCCTCGCCTTGGTCAAGCTCGAGGACTTCGCGGATCGCAAGCCCAACCAGCTTTCCGGCGGCCAACAACAGCGCGTGGCCCTTGCCCGCGCCTTGGTCATCCGCCCCAAGGTCCTGCTTCTGGACGAACCCTTCTCGGCGCTGGACCGCAACCTGCGCACCGCCATGCAGGTCGAACTCAAAGAGATCCAGACCCGCCTCGGCCTCACCACCGTCTTCGTCACTCATGACCAAAGCGAAGCCCTCAGCATGTCGGACCGCATCGCCGTCATGTCGCGCGGACAGATCCGCCAGATCGGCTCCCCGACCGACATCTACGACCGGCCCCAGAACCAGTTTGTCTCCACCTTCGTCGGCGACGCAAACCTGTTCACCGCCACTCTGGTCGAGCGCAGCGAAACCACCGCAAGGCTCACCATCGGCGAAACGGCGCTGCAACTGGAACCCTACCAGACGGACCTTCCCGACCCCGGCCCCGTGACCCTCTTTGCCCGCCCCGAGCAATGCAGGCTCACACAGGCCGGACAGCCCGGAACCATCCCCGCCACCGTGGCCCTGACGGTGTACCAAGGCAGCTACGCCGAGGTGCACCTTGACTGCGCCGCCGCCGACAACCGCGTGATGCAACGGGTGCCCGCGAACGAGGCCCCCAGCCGCGGCACCACCGTCGGCATCGCCCTGCCCACCCAAGGCCCCGCCATCTACAGCCTGAACGGAGAGGCCCAATGACCGATACAATGCGCGCCGCGATTGCGACCAAAGCGGGCGGCCCCGAGGTCCTCGACCTGATCCAACGCCCGATCCCCGCCCCCGCGGCCGGAGAGGTCCTCATCCGCACCGCCGCCGCCGGCATCAACCGCCCCGACATCATGCAGCGCACAGGCGCCCTGCCCGCGCCCCCCGATGCCTCCGACATCCTCGGGCTAGAGGTCTCCGGCACGATCACCGCCCTCGGCGCGGGCGTGGAGGCTGCCCTCGAAAACTCCAAGGTCATGGCCTTGGTCAAATCCGGTGGCTACGGCGAATACGTCATCGCCAAGGCGGATCACTGCCTGCCCATTCCGGATGGGCTCTCGATGACAGAGGCCGCCGCCCTGCCCGAAGGTCTGTTTACGATCTGGCACAACCTGTTTGACCGCGGCGCCCTCAAACCCGGCGAGCGCGTCCTCATCCAAGGCGGCGCCAGCGGCATCGGCACCCTCGCCGCACAACTCGCCGCCGCTTGGGGCGCCAAGGTCTTTGTCACCGCAGGCGGCCCTGAAAAATGCGCGAAGCTCAGCCAAAGCGGCATAGAGGCCATCGACTACCGCAGCGCCGATATCACCGAAGAAACCCTGCGCCTGACAGATGGCCAAGGGGTCGACGTGGTGCTGGATATTCTGGGCGGCGACAGCATCAACAAACACCTTGCCTGCATGGCGCAAGGCGGCCGCCACATCGGCATCGCCTTCATGACCGGCATGATCGCACCGGTGGACCTCGGCTTGGTGATGCGCAAAGGTCTCTGGCTCAGCTCCTCCACCCTGCGCCCCAAGAGCGACGCGGAAAAAGCCAGCATAGCACAGAGCCTGCGCACAAACCTGCTGCCCCTGATCGCCAGCGACAAGGTCCGCCCCGTGATATCGCAAAGCTTCCCCCTCGAAGAGGTCGCGCAGGCCCATGCATTGCTGGAAAGTGGCAAGAACATAGGCAAGATCGTCTTGGAAATTGAAAGGGCACCGCAATGAAACTGTCACTCTACTGGGGGTCCGCCTCCCCCTATGTGCGCAAGGTGATGATCACCGCCCATCTGTTGCAGATCGAGGAGTCCATTGACCTCCTCGACAGCGCCGCCCATCCCACAGAGCGCGATACCGCCATTCAGGCCTTCAACCCGCTGGCCAAAGTCCCTGCGGCGCAAACACAGGACGGTCTTGCGCTCTACGACAGCCGCGTGATCTGCGAATATCTCGACAGCGAACACAACGGCGGCATTTTCCCGCCCGCAGGCCCCGCCCGCTGGACAGCCCTGCGGCGTCAGGCCCTCGCCGACGGGCTGCTCGATGCCGCACTGCTGACCCGCTACGAAACCCTTGTCCGGCCAGAGGAACTCCGCTGGCCCCTCTGGCTGGAAAAACAGACCGAGAAGGTCATGGATGCCCTCGGCGCGATGGAGGCAGACATTCCTGAAGCGGACTGCCAAGACATCGGCGCGATCTCCTATGCCTGCGCCCTCGGCTGGCTCAACTTCCGCTTCCCGGACCTGCCATGGCAGGAAAAGCGGCCCGCATTGGCCCACTGGCACGCGGTGTTCGAGGAAACGCCCGCCCTGATCGCCACCCGCCCCAAGGCCTGATCCCGCCACACCACGGCCACCCCGGATACAAACAACACGCATACCAAGGAGCATTCCGATGCCACATACCCGCCACCGCAAGTTCAACACCAAAGAAACCTACCCCGAGCAAAACCTCGACAATGACCTGTCCCAAGCCGTCATCGCCAAAGGCGGAACGACGATCTTCCTGCGCGGTCAATGCCCGCAGGACCTCGATACCGCCGAAAACATCCAAAGCAACGACCCCGTCGAGCAAACCCACAAGGTCATGAGCAATATCCGCCAACTCGTCGAGGAATGCGGCGGCGAGATGGGCCATGTGACCAAACTGGTGGTCTACCTCACCGATGTCCGCCACCGCGAGGCCGTCTACAGAACCATGGGCAGCTATATCAAAGGGGTCTATCCGGTCTGCACCGGTCTCGTGGTGGTCGCCCTGGCCCGCCCCGAATGGCTGGTCGAAATCGACGCCACCGCCGTCATTCCCGATTGATCTTCACACCGCGCCCCCTGCAGGCTGCCCTTAACCAGCGCAGCATTCCAAAGCCCTTCCTCACGGAGACACCATGACTTTTTCTATCATCGGCCACTGCCCCGATTCCGGTATGTTCGGGGTCGCAATCTCCTCCTCCTCCCCGGCCGTTGCCGCGCGCTGCTCCTTCGCCCGCGCCAAGGTCGGCGCCGTCGCGACCCAAAACGTCACCGACCCCCGCTTGGGCCCCCATGCGCTTGACCTCATGGAACGCGGCGCCAGCCCGTCAGAGGCCCTCTCGATCCTTGAGCGGAGCGGCCCCCATATGGGCTACAGACAGGTTCTGGCCGTCGATCACTCGGGCCAAAGCGCAATCTACTCGGGCAGCCACGTCCTCGGCCTGTGGTCCGAGGCCACGGGCCGCGACACCGCCGCCGCAGGCAACCTGCTGGCCGACACCGCCGTGCCCGAGGTTATGGTGCAATCCTTCATCAACAGCACCGGTCATCTGGGCCAAAGGCTCGTGAACGCCCTGCGCGCCGGCCTGACGGCGGGCGGCGAATCCGGCCCGGTCCATTCCGCGGGCCTGCTGCTGGTCGACCAACAAAGCTGGCCTCTGGCCGAGCTGCGCTGTGACTGGACAGAAGACTGCCCCATCAAAGCGCTCGAGGCCGCATGGGCGGTCTACGAGCCGCAGATGGAACCCTATGTCACCCGCGCGCTTGATCCCAGCGACGCGCCCTCATATGGCGTTCCGGGCGATGAGTAACTACAGTTTACCGGCACACTCCCGATACAGGCGCAGCCTTCCATAGCTGCCTCCACTAAAGGTCCGGTCCCATCATGCCGTTACGATTTACACTCAGACAACTTGAATACTTCATCGCAGTTGGCGAGGCCGGAAGCATCGCTCTGGCCTCGGAAATGGTGAATGTCACAGCGCCCTCGCTGTCCTCCGCAATCGCACAGCTCGAGGCAGGCTTCGGCGTGCAGCTCTTCACCCGCCGCCATGCCCAAGGCTCGGTGCTGACCCCGGCGGGCGTGCGCTTTACCGAACAGGCCCGCGAAGTCCTCGCCAATGCGGCACAGCTTAACGACATGGCGAATATCTACACCGGCAGCGTGCGCGGCCCGCTCAGGGTCGGCTGCCTGAAAACCTTCGTCCAGATCATGGTGCCCCAACTCCGCCGCGGCTTCGAGGACAAGCACTCCAACGTCGATTTCAACCAGATCGAACTGGATCAGGCCCAGATCTTCGACGCCCTCGGCTCGGCCAGAATTGACATCGCCCTGACCTATGATCTGTCCCTGCACAGCGACATCGACTTTCAGCCCCTCCACCCCCTGCCGCCCTATGTGATGGTCGCCGTCGACCACCCCCTCGCCGGCGCAAAGGAGCTCTCCGCCGAGGACCTGATCGACCACGAAATGGTCCTCCTCGACATGCCCCATAGCTCGGAATATTTCCTGTCCTTCTTCCGCAGCCTCAGCCGCCGCCCCAGCATCGCAGAGCGCACCTCCGAAATCACAATCCAAAGGTGTCTGGTCGCCAATGGCTTCGGCTTTGGCATCTCGAACATGCGCACCGTATCCAAGATGTCGATGGACGGCATGCCGCTCAAATTCATCCCGCTGAAAACCGATGTGCCCCCCCTGCAACTGGGGATCGCCCTACCCAAGGCAAGCCATGTCTCGCGCACCATTCAGGCCTTCATAGACCACTGCCACGAAGCCGCGGATGCCAACAAGCTCCCCGGCCTCGTGATGTAACAGGACCGCCGCATGAGCCCCGAAATCACCCAAATCCTGACCCGGCTGGTCGCCTTTCAAACCGTATCGCGCCAATCCAATCTGGCCCTGCTGGACTATGTGGAGGGGCTGCTCGCCCCGCTCGGCGTGCGGCTTGAACGGTTCACAAGCGATGACGGCACCCGCGCCAACCTCTGGGCCAGCCTCGGGCCGCAGGGCTCCGGCGGTGTGGTCATGTCGGGCCACTGCGACGTGGTCCCGGTAGAGGGGCAAAACTGGAGCAGTGACCCCTATACCCTGCGCCGCGAGGGCGAAAACCTCTACGGGCGCGGCACGGCGGATATGAAGGGCTTCTTGGCCGTGGCCATCCACACCATGATGCAGGCCGCAAAATCCCCGCTCACCCTCCCGCTGCACCTCGCGATCTCCTATGACGAGGAAATCGGCTGCCTCGGGGTGCGCGGCATGCTGGACGCGCTCGCCCAACGGCCAGACCGCCCCGCCCTGTGCATCATCGGCGAGCCAACCGGCATGCGAATCGCAACGGGGCACAAGGGCAAACGCGCGCTCCACGCCTGCTGCCACGGGCACGAGGCCCATTCCGCACTGGCGCCAGAGGCCCTCAACGCCCTGCACCTCGGCGCGGCCCTGATTGCCCGCCTGCAGGACAAACAAGCCGACCTCGCAGAGCACGGCGCCCGCGACGCGGCCTATGACATCCCCTATTCCACGGTGCATGTCGGCACGATGCAGGGCGGCACGGCCCTCAATATCGTGCCGAACCGCTGCGATATCGAATTTGAAATCCGCAACATCGCCGCCGACAACCCGGACACCATCATCGACAGCATCACCCGGGACGCCACCGCAATCGTCGCCCCGCACCAAGGCCGCTTTCCGCAGGCCCGGATCGAGATCAAAGAGGTCTCCGGCTACCCCGGCCTCGACACCCCCAAAGCCACAGAGGGCGTCACCTTCCTGCAAAGCCTGACCGAACCGGACAGCCCCCTGATCAAGGTTGCCTTCGGCACGGAAGGCGGGCTGTTTCAGGAACGGCTCGCCTTGCCAACGGTCGTCTGCGGGCCGGGGCATATGGCACAGGGGCACAAGCCCGACGAATTCGTCAGCGAACCCCAACTCGCCAAATGCGATTACTTCCTGTCAGCCGTGGTATCGGCCCTGAGGGAGGGAACCGAACCGGCCCTGCAGCCCAAGCCCGCCAAGGCGGACAGCTGACAGGGGCCGGGCGCAGCCCTTCCCTACAGCTGACGCGCGCTGAAGGTATCGCAATCGGACAGTTTCGCGCTTTCATATCCGCGCGCGAACCATGCGGCGCGCTGCTCCGATGTGCCGTGGGTAAAGGTATGCGGCATCGGCGTTTTCCCCGCATTGCGTTGCAATGTATCGTCGCCGATCTGCCGCGCCGCATTCACCGCCTCTTGCAGATCGCCGCGCTCAAGGGTGCCCAAACGCTCCTGCGCATAGCGCGCCCAGATGCCGCTGTAGCAATCAGCCTGAAGCTCGGTGCGCACCGAAAGCGCGTTGGACTGTGCCTGCGTCGCATTGGCCCGCGCGGCCTGCACCTGCGGCAGGATCCCCTGCACGTTCTGCACGTGATGGGCGATCTCATGGGCCACAACATAGGCAGCGGCAAAATCACCCTGCGCGCCCAGACGGTTCTGCAGGGTCGCAAAGAACGAGGTATCCAGATAGGCCTTGCGATCCGCAGGGCAGTAGAACGGCCCCGTCGCCGCGCTCGCCCCGCCGCATTGGCTGCGCGTGGTGCCAGAGAACAGCACCAGCGTGGGCGCCGGATACTCCGCATTCAGCTGGCTGCGGAAAATCTCCTCCCAGATCACCTCCGTATCGGCCAGAACCACGGCGACAAACTCGCCCGAGGCCTGCTCCTGCGCGCTCAAAGGCTGCCCGCTCTGCACACTGCCCTGCCCCGCACCCGGATCCTCCAGCAAGCCGCTGACATCCACCCCGAAATAGGCCCCGACGATCAGAACGATAATCGCCCCGATGCCGCCGATACCGGCCTTGCCCCCGCCGCCCGCGGCGCGCATGCCCCGCCGGTCCTCGATATTACGGCTCCCGCGCCGACCCTGCCATTTCATCACAGTTCCTTTACTCTTACCGCCATGTCCCCTTGACCGGGGGCCCCTCTCGTGATGGTAGAAGGCCCCAAGCTGCAAAGGCACACAGGCAAATGTTACGATCCCTATATGACTGGACCATGTCCCTCGCTTCAAGTCGCTATGCGCTCTTCGCGCTGGCGGTGGTGGCCTTTGTCGAAAGCTCGGTCTTTCCGATCCCGCCCGATGTGCTGATGATCCCGATGATCCTCGCCGCACCGCGCCGCGCCTTTACCATCGCCTTTGTGGCCACGGCGGCCTCGGTGATTGGCGGGCTTTTGGGCTATGCCATCGGCGCCCTCGCCTTTGACACCATCGGCGAGCCGATCCTTTCCGCCATGGGCAAAGGCGACAGCATGGAGGCCTTCAACACCCGCTTCAATGACCTCGGCTTCTGGCCCGTGTTGATCGCGGGGCTGACCCCCTTTCCTTATAAGGTCATCACCATCATGTCCGGCTGGACAGGGATGCCGCTGATGACCTTCATCGTCACATCCATCATCGCCCGCGGGATGCGCTTCTTTCTGGTTGCGGCGCTCCTGTGGAAATTCGGCGCCCCTGTGCGCGATTTCATCGAAAAACGATTGGGGCTTGTCACCATCGCCTTTGTCGTCATTCTGCTGGGCGGCTTTGCCCTGCTAAAGCTCCTCTGACCCGATCTGCACAAAAGGCCCTGCCATGACCAAACGCGACACCCTTGTGACACTGGCCCTGCTCGGCTCTGCCGCTCTTTTGGCGGGGGCCTGGGGCTTTCAGCATTTCGGCGGGCTGGAGCCCTGCAAGATGTGCATCTGGCAACGCTGGCCCCATGGCGCGGCGGTGATCCTCGGCGTGCTGGTCCTTGCGGGCGCACCGCGCCTCTTCATCAGCCTCGGCGCCATGGCGGCCCTGACAACCGCCGCAATCGGCCTTTATCACACCGGCGTTGAAAAGGGCTGGTGGGAGGGGCCGACAAGCTGCTCTGGCACCGGCAATGGCCTGTCCGGCCTCTCGGGCGCAGACCTGCTCTCCACAGAAATCGCCAAGCCGCTGGTCATGTGCGATCAGGTCGTCTGGGACTTCCTCGGCCTGTCCATGGCCAGCTGGAACGCCCTGATCGCCCTCGCCCTCGTCGCCATCTGGCTCGCCGCCTTCCGCAGCCGCGGCTAAAACACGGGCTATTTGCCGTCCTTGTCCCCATCTTCGGCGTCCATAGCCGCCCAATAGGCCTCCTCGCCTTCGGCCATGCGATACCTGCCCTCCAGATCCACTTGCATGGCTTCCAGCTCTTCATGCGGCGCGTAGTCCACGCAATGCCGCTGCATGAGCGCCTTGATATCTGGCTCATACAGGGCGAAATTCTCATCCAAACGACAGACGATCACCAACTCATTCACCTTTGTTTCGCCGTCCGGCAAATACCCCCAGTTCATATGTGAAAAGAACGGATAATAGGTCCCGACCCCAGCCACCTGAGGAAATTCCTGCAGGTTGTCTTCGTTCTCCAGCACGATCACCCGCAGCCCGTAAAGAGCCCTGCGGTTAACGATGTGCAAAATCGGATTCCCGTCCCGCTGGCCGTCAAACCACGGGCCATAATGGGCGAGTTCATCGCCCAGAACACCATTGACGAATTCGGCCCAGAACAGTTCCAGCATAAGGAACTCGAGGTCATTCTTCTCCCAGCCCCGAAATGGATAATCCGGGTGCTGGCAAATCTCTTTCAGGCGGTCACTGGCTGTCGTCATGTTCACACAATAAAGTTGGGAGAAGGGCCAAAACTGTCTAGATCGTATCGAATATTGCGGCTGCTACCTGTCCCATAAAAGGATCGCATCCCCAAGAAACCGGCAGGCGGACGGGCAAGAATGAATGCTTCAAGCCGCGTTTTCGCGACCGATCGCGCCCTTTGCTGGCGCCGCCCAAGCATTCCCCAGGTTCGGCCCGACAAAAGGATTCCTTCGGCTGTTGTAATCGGCAGGTTTGGATGGACAATCGCCGGAGCGCCGATTGTGCTGCCCCCGGTTCCGCCAACATCAGACCCCTGCGCATGAATCCGGATCGAATAAGGACGGGGGCAATTCCCGTTACAGGTATCGACCTCGGTCGTAGGCGTGGCGGCGGCTCCCTCCATTGTTCTGGGCGAACTAAGCGCCGGGGTGTCATCGCGCGTCAAGAGATAACCCGCGCCTAGCGTCAGGGCAGAACCGACAATGAAAACGCCCCATCCCGGCGGACCAAAGGCAAGCGACGGCGAAAGAGCTAGGTTCATACGGCCCCGTTACGTTGTTGATTTGAAATATAGGCAGCGATCAGACTGACATGCCGCGCCTTTGCGTTACCGGACATCGTGTTTTGATCCATTACAAATGAAAAACTGGGGTCCGTCGTGGCGTCGATGCCCTGTTGAAGGTAAATCGCAAGGAGCATCCGCCGGTAATTTTCGATATTTGTCAGGTTCCGGATACGTCGATAGACCTCGAAGTCCTCCGCTTTACGGTAGGCTTCGACTTGCCCCTTCAGAACCCGATCGACATCTTCAAGATCACTGGCGATACGATCCAGATCGGCGATACAGGCGCGCTCCGCCCAAATCTGATTGAATGTTGACCACTGCTCTTTCGAAAACCGTTCCAAAAATTCCACCGTTCATTCAGGCGGAAATAAGCCTGCAACGGCGGTAAATTCAGACATTAACCATAATTTGTCAACTATCGCATAATCCGCTTCGGGCAGGATACTCAGGATGGCCAGCCCCTAATGCAGGGTGAATTCTCCGGTCACATTGCGCCACTCTCCGGCGCTGACCTCGCGGCGATGGACAAAGCGGACAGAGTGCAGCGGCCCCTCGATCTCCTCCTGCCAGAACTCGATGAACTTGAACAATCGCGGATGGTCCGGCGCCACGTCATAGTCCTGCCAGATAAAGGTGTTCAACACATGCTGGTAATCGGGCATATGATAGAAAAACTCCGCCGTGGTTAGCCCGTAACCCTTTAACATCATTTCGGTTTCTGTCGCTGGACACTCCATAACACTGCTCCGCCTTGTTGATCTTACCCCTCAAGCCTGCCGCAGCCAAAAAAGGTTTTCAACAAAAACAGTATGTTAGCACTCCTCCGTCCCGGCTGCTGGCGCTTTTTCATTGCGGGATTGCACCCCATATCGCGTTTCTGTTATACACCTGATACAAAATATAGCACAGAGCCAAAGGGCCACGCGGTACATGAGCGACACCCCAGAAACCCCCGAAAACAATGACGAAAACGCGATAGCCCCCTCGGTGCACGATGGGCCGCAAATCAATATCGCGGACGAGATGAAGACGAGCTTCCTCGACTACGCGATGAGCGTGATCATTTCGCGGGCAATTCCTGACTTGCGCGACGGGCTCAAGCCCGTGCACCGCCGCATCCTCTATGCGATGCACGAAACCGGCAACTCACACGACAAATCCTACCGCAAATCGGCGCGCCCGGTGGGCGATGTCATGGGTAAATACCACCCCCACGGCGACAGCGCTATCTACGACGCGCTGGTGCGGATGGCACAGGACTTCTCCATGTCCCTGCCGCTCCTCGACGGCCAAGGGAACTTCGGCTCGATGGACGGCGATAACCCCGCCGCCATGCGCTATACCGAGGTCCGGATGGACAAGCCCGCGGCCTTCATCCTCGCGGACATTGAAAAAGACACCGTTGATTTCCAAGACAACTACGACGGCAAGGACCAGGAACCCTCCGTCCTGCCCTCGCGCTTCCCCAATATGCTGGTCAACGGCGCGGGCGGTATCGCGGTGGGTATGGCCACGAACATCCCGCCCCATAACCTTGGCGAGGTGATCGACGCCACCCTCGCCCTGATCGAAAACCCCGATCTGTCGTCCGAGGCCCTGATGGAATATATCCCGGGGCCGGACTTCCCCACAGGCGGCATCATGCTCGGCCGCTCCGGCGCGAAAAAAGCCTACCTCGAGGGGCGCGGCTCCGTCGTGATCCGCGCCAAAACCCGGGTCGAGGAAATCCGCAAAGACCGCTTTGCCATCATCATCGACGAGATCCCCTATCAGGTGAACAAGGCCACGATGATCGAAAAGATCGCCGAGGTCGCCAAAGACAAAAAGATCGAAGGCATCGCCCATGTGCAGGACGAATCCGACCGGATCGGTGTGCGCGTTGTGGTCGAACTCAAACGCGATGCCACGGCAGAGGTCGTGCTGAACCAGCTCTTCCGCTACACGCCGATGCAAACCAGCTTTGGCTGCAACATGCTGGCCCTGAACGGCGGCCGGCCAGAGCAGCTGACCCTGTGGAAATTCCTCAGCGCCTTCATCGACTTCCGCGAAGAGGTCGTCGCCCGCCGCACGGCCTTTGAACTGCGCAAGGCGCGCGAACGCTCCCATATCCTCTGCGGCCTTGCCGTGGCGGTTACGAACGTGGACGAAATCGTTGCCACCATCCGATCCTCCGCCGATCCGGCAGAGGCCCGGCTGAAGCTGATGGAACGCCGCTGGCCCGCCCATGACATCGTGCCCTATATCAAACTGATTGATGACCCGACCCATAAGGTCAACGAGGACGGCACCTATAACCTCTCGGAAATTCAGGCCCGCGCCATCCTCGACCTGCGCCTGCAACGCCTCACCGCCATGGGCGTCAAAGAGGTCACAGACGAGCTGGAGGCCCTGGCCGCCGCGATCAAGGAATACCTCGACATCCTGCGCTCCCGCGACCGGATCATGGAGATCATCGGCAACGAGCTCAAAGAGGTGCGCGAGAAATTCGCCGTGCCGCGCCGCACCGAGATCGTCGACTGGTCCGGCGACATGGAGGACGAGGACCTCATCGAACGCGAGGACATGGTCGTCACTGTCACCCAGACCGGCTATATCAAACGCACCCCGCTGGCCGACTTCCGCGCACAGCGCCGCGGCGGCAAGGGTGTCTCGGGCGGTGACCTCAAAGAGGATGACGTCGTCACCACCCTCTTCGTCGCCAATACCCATACACAGCTGCTCTGCTTCACCACAGACGGCATGGTCTACAAGCTCAAGACATGGCGCCTGCCGCAGGGTTCGCGCACATCCAAAGGCAAGGCCATCGTCAATATCCTGCCGATCCCGCAGGGCGTCTCTGTCGCCGCCATCATGCCGGTGGACCGCGACGAAAAAGACTGGGACGACCTGCAGATCATCTTTGCCACCTCTGCCGGAACCGTGCGGCGCAACCGTCTGTCGGACTTCACCAATGTCATGCGCAACGGCAAGATCGCGATGAAGTTCGAGGACGAGAACGAAGGCGTCAAACTCATCAATGCGCGCATCTGCTCCGATGATGACGATGTGATGCTGGTCACCAACTCGGGCCGCGCGATCCGCTTCCGCACCACCGATGTGCGGGTCTTCAACTCCCGCGCCTCCCTCGGCGTGCGCGGCATCAAACTACAGGGCGACGACAAGATCGTGTCGATGTCCGTGATCCGCCACTTCGAGGCCACCTCGGAACAACGCACCGCCTACCTCAAAATGCGCCGCGCCATGGCCGGCGTGAACGAGGAGGAAACCGACGAGGAAGAAGCCCCCGCCGATCCGAACTTCTCGGTCGAGCTTTACGAGGAAATGAAAGCGGCAGAGGACCTGATCCTGACCATCACCGCCCAAGGCGCAGGCAAGATCAGCTCCTCCCACGACTATCCCGTCCGCGGCCGCGGCGGCATGGGCGTGGCGGCCATGGACCGCGCCATGCGCGGCGGCGACCTCGTCGCCTGCTTCCCCGTAGAGATGGAAGACCAGATCATGCTCGCAACCTCCAAAGGCCAGTCGATCCGCTGCCCCGTTGACGGCATCTCCTTCCGCTCGCGCGGCGCAGGCGGGGTGAAGGTCTTCAACACCTCCAAAGGCGAAGAAGTCGTCTCCGTCGCCCGCATCGCGGACCAAGGCGAAGAGGACGTCACCGAAGGCGAAACCGCCGAGGCCAACAGCGAGCCGAACGCGGAATAGTCGCGAAACAGTCGCAACAAACCCCTCAAGCGCCCACCGGCGCTTGAGACGCAAAATTAAATTTTGCGCCCAAGGCTTTTGCAAAAGCCTTCCCACCGCCCGCGGCGCCCGAACCGCCCATCTGCAAAATCGTATGCATCGGATGTGCATCACATGTGCATCGCTTGTGTATCGGAATTTCCGCCCTTTCCAACGGGCCACGCAAACCCTATCTGAGGCCCCATGACACAGACACTTCACATCATCGGCGGCGGCATGGCCGGATCAGAGGCCGCTTGGCAAGCGGCCAACATGGGCATCACTGTCGTGATCCACGAAATGCGGCCCAAGGTCGAAACCTTCGCCCATCAAACCGGCGATCTGGCAGAGATGGTCTGCTCCAATTCCTTCCGCTCCGACGATGACGAAGGCAATGCCGTTGGCCTGCTGCATTGGGAAATGCGCGCCGCTGGCGGGGTGATCATCGCCGCCGCCGATGCCAACGCCCTGCCCGCCGGTTCCGCCCTCGCCGTGGATCGCGAGGCCTTTGCGAAAACCGTCACCGAACGGGTCACGGCGCACCCTAATATTTCCGTGAGTTATGAGGAGGTTACAAGCCTTCCTGAAGGTCCCTGCATCATCGCCACAGGCCCGCTCACATCCTCCGCTCTGGCCGATGCCATCGCCGCCGAGGCGGGGCAAGAAAGCCTCGCTTTCTTCGACGCCATCGCCCCCATCGTGCATTTCGACAGCATCGACATGTCCCGCGCATGGATGCAGTCGCGCTACGACAAGGGCGAGACAGAGGAGGAGCGCACCGCCTACCTCAACTGTCCCATGGACAAAGAGCAGTACGAGGCCTTTATCGACGCCCTCCTCAGCGCCGATGTCACCACATTTAAACCAGGCGAAACAGCGGGTTACTTCGACGGCTGCCTCCCGATCGAGGTCATGGCAGAGCGCGGCCGCGAGACCCTGCGCTTTGGCCCGATGAAGCCCGTCGGCCTCACCAACCCGCACCAGCCCGATGTGAAACCCCACGCCGTCGTACAGCTGCGCCGCGACAACGCCCTTGGCACGCTCTACAATATCGTCGGTTTCCAGACCAAGATGAAATACGGCGCGCAAACCACTGTTTTCAAAACGATTCCGGGGTTGGAGAACGCACGTTTCGCCCGTCTTGGCGGCATCCACCGCAACACATTCATCAACTCGCCCACTCTGCTGGACGAACAGATGCGTCTGAAATCCAAGCCCAACATCCGCATGGCGGGCCAGATCACAGGCGTTGAGGGCTACGTCGAAAGCGCCGCCATGGGCCTGCTCGCCGGCCGTCTGGCCGCCGCCGAAATACTGGGGCAGGATCTGCCCCCCGTGCCCGTGGATACCGCCATGGGCGCCTTGGTCAGCCACATCACCGGCGGCGCCGAGGCCAAGACCTTCCAGCCCATGAACGTCAACTTCGGCCTCTTCCGTCCGGTGGAGGCCAAAGGCGGTCGCCGTGGCCGCAAGGACCGCTATAAAATGTATACGGATCGCGCCAAAGCGGCGTGGTCCGAATGGCTCGGCCTGCCTGCTCTGGACGAAAGCTCCGCCGCCGAGTAATCTTGTTTCCATGGCGAAAACCCAATTATCCCAAGACCCTAGCGGCCCAAGACCCGCGCGATGATCACCCGTTTCGCGCCCTCGCCAACCGGCCCTTTGCACATCGGCCATGCCTTCTCTGCCATCACTGCCCATGACCGCGCGATCAAGGCGGGCGGCACATTCCTGCTGCGGATCGAGGACATTGACCGCTCCCGCGCCCGCCCGGAATGGGAGGCTCTGATCACCAAAGACCTCGCATGGCTGGGCTTGTCATGGCCCCTGCCCGTGCTGCGCCAGTCCGACAATCAAACCGCCTATACCAAGGCTCTGCAGGCCCTTTGGGATCAAGGCCTGCTCTACCCCTGCCACTGCACCCGCAAGGACATCGCCGCCGCCGCCGCCAGCCCGCAAGAGGGCGCGCCCCTCGGCCCCGATGGCGTGATCTACCCCGGCACCTGCCGCCAAGTC
Organism: Harenicola maris; assembly: GCA_018524345.1. GTDB lineage: Bacteria > Pseudomonadota > Alphaproteobacteria > Rhodobacterales > Rhodobacteraceae > Harenicola > Harenicola maris. The sequence goes on along the minus strand of JADQAZ010000001.1, from coordinate 1,119,110 downwards.
CCGCCCGAGGGGCCCTTGCCGCAGGGGGTCCACCTGCGCCTCAACAGCGCACGCGCCTTGGAAAGCCTCGGCCCCCTTGATTTCACCGAAACCGGCAGCGGCCCCAAACACGAGACCGGCGAAATTTCCCTTTCCGCAGAACAGTTTATCCAAGGGATCGGCGATGTTGTGCTCTCCCGCAAGGACATGGGCACCTCCTATCACCTGAGCGTTGTGGTCGATGACGCCGCCCACGGGATCACCGAGGTCGCCCGCGGCGCGGACCTGTTCGAGGCCACGCCGATCCATGTCCTCCTCCAGCGGTTGCTCGACCTGCCCACACCGCTCTACCACCACCACCGCCTCATCCGCGATGACAGCGGCAAACGCCTTGCCAAACGCGACGACGCGCGCTCGATCGAGAGTTACCGAAACGAGGGGTTGAGCCCCGAAGATATCCGCCAGATGATCGGCCTGTCGAGGGGTTAATCCTCCAAAGGTTTCATCTTTTCAACCTCTTGGCCCTCTTCAACAGCCGTATAGAAACAGGACCGCCGCCCCGTGTGACACGCCGCGCCCACCTGCGTGACCTGCATCAAAATGCAATCGCGGTCACAGTCAAAGCGCAGCTCGACCAGCCGTTGCACATGGCCCGAGGTCGCCCCCTTGGCCCAAAAGGCCTGCCGCGAGCGGGACCAATAGGTCACTTGCCCTGTCTCCAACGTGCGGGCCAGACTTTCGGTATTCATCCATGCCATCATCAGGACTTCGCCAGACAGGCTGTCCTGTGCGATCGCGGGGATCAAACCTGCGTCATTATACTTGAGGGATTGGGGGTCGAATGTGGAATTGGCCATCGGGCACCTTTGCAAATCGCGGCTGTGGCCCTATGTATCGATGGCAAGGCAAAGGGGCAACGCCATGGGCGCGGATAGCGATCTTATCAAACTCTACTCCGGGCGCATTCTGGCCTTGGCCGGGAACATTCCCCTGTCCGAGAGGCTCGAGGCCCCCGGCGCCACCGTGCGCAAACGCTCGCCCCTTTGCGGCTCGACCGTGACGGTGGACCTCTCCATGCAGGACGGGGTGATTTCCGAATTCGGGCAGGACGTAAAGGCCTGCGCCCTTGGTCAGGCTGCGGCCTCTGTCCTTGGCAGCGTCGTTCTTGGCCTGACGCCAGAGCAGGTCGGCGCGGCCCGCGATGAGTTGAAGGCCATGCTCACCGCCGATGGCCCGCCGCCGCAGGCCCCCTTTGACGGGCTCGAGGCCCTCTTGCCCGCGCGGGATTTCAAGAACCGCCACGCCTCCATCATGCTGGCCCTCGAGGCCACGGTGCAGGCGATGGAAGAGGCGCAGAGCGCCGCCTAACCCCCTGATCACGCCAAAAAAATCGCCGCACATCCTGGCAGGGATGGCGGCGAAGGTGTGCGGTTCTGTCAGGCTGGGCATAGGCGGGGAAGAGGCGATCAAACCCACCGAAAAACGCTCATAAGGACAGGCAGTGTCTTGGGGAAAGCGACGCATCATCGTGTTGGGGACAGGATGCGAGGCCCGGCCAGAACCGCAGGGCAGTAAACGGAATTCCTACATCAAGCTGGGCAGGTGCAGCCCCCCGACAAGGATAACCAGAAGGGACAGAACCCCGATGGCATCAAGGGCGGCGGCGCCTTCGGGCGAGGCAGCGAGAGTTTTGAATTTGGCGAACATGGGCGGTGTTCCTTGTGTTTCGTTGTTGTCCTTTTGTTCTCATATCTGCACCCCACCTGTAAAGAACTTTTTAAGAACATTCGCGAACAAAATGCGTTCCAATGAAACGCCTCAAGGCTAACCCACTGATATTAAACGAATTGCCTTGTCCTGCTCCAAGAGCCACAAAAGAACACGCGCCGCCTGCCCCCGCTCCGTTGTCAGGTCCGGATCATCATGGAGGAGTTTTCGCGCATCGCTTTGCGCGATGGACATCAATCCCGCCTGCCGTTCCATATCCGCCACCCGAAACCGCGGCAGGCCCGATTGCGCGGTGCCGATGACATCGCCTGCACCGCGCATCTCGAGGTCCTCTTCCGCGATGCGAAAGCCGTCCTCGCTCTCGCGCAGGATCGACAGGCGGCGTTGGCCGTTCTCGCTCAGCGGCGGTTGATAGAGCAGCAGACAGGTCGAGGCCGCGGTGCCGCGCCCGACACGGCCGCGCAGCTGATGCAGTTGCGCCAAGCCGAAGGTTTCCGCCCGCTCGATCACCATGATTGAGGCATTGGGCACATCCACGCCCACCTCGATCACCGTCGTTGCCACGAGGACCGAGGTTTCCCCCGCCACGAAACGTGCCATGGCGGCGTCTTTTTCGGCCGGGGGCATTTGCCCGTGAACAAGGCCCACCACACCCTCGCCCAAGGCGGCGCGCAGGCGTTTGAACCGTTCCTCCGCGGCGGTCATATCCATGACCTCGCTTTCCTCGACCAGCGGACAAACCCAATAGGCCTGCCGCCCTTCCTCCACCGCCTTGCGCAACCGCTCGGTGATCTCGTCCATGCGGGCGACGGGCACGAGGGCCGTGGTGATCGGCTGTCGCCCCGGCGGTTTCTCATCGAGGATCGAGACCTCCATATCCCCGTATTGCGCAAGGCTGAGGGAGCGCGGAATGGGCGTTGCGGTCATCACCAGCACATCGGGCGCGGCGCCCTTGGCCGAAAGCTCCATCCGCTGCGCCACGCCGAACCGGTGCTGCTCGTCAATGACCGTCAGGCGCAGGTCGCGGAACACCACATCCTTTTGAAACACCGCATGGGTGCCCACCAAAATCTGGATTTTCCCGCTGGCAAGTGCGGCCAGCTTGGCGGCGCGTTCCTTGCCCTTGTCGCGCCCGGTCAGCAATTCCAGAACCACACCGGCGGCCTCGGCCAAGGGGCGCAGGCCCTCAAGATGCTGCCGCGCGAGAATCTCTGTCGGGGCCATCATCACCCCCTGCCCGCCTGCCTCCACCGCGCCGACGAGAGCCGCAAAGGCCACCAGCGTTTTGCCCGCTCCCACATCGCCCTGAAGCAATCGGTTCATCCGGATCGGCGCGCCCATGTCGCCTGCGATCTCTGCCATGGCGCGGGTCTGAGCGGATGTCGGGCGAAACGGCAGCTGTTTCAACACCTTTTCCATCAAGACCCCGCTCGTCTTGCTGGCCACGCCGGGCCGCTGGCGCTGCGCGGCGCGGGCAAGGGCGAGGGTGAGTTGATGGGCGAAAAGCTCGTCATAGGCCAGCCGCCGCCGCGCGGGTGCCTCGGCGCTCAGGTCCGCGGCGCTCTTCGGAGCATGGGCCTGCGCCACGGCGCTGTGCCAATCGGGCCAGCCCTCCTGCTTGGCCAAAGCGGGATCGATCCATTCTGAAAGCTCCGGCGCACGCTCCACCGCGGCCTGCGCGGCTTTGGTCATGGTGCGCAGGGTCAGCCCCGAAGTCAGCGGGTAAATCGCCTCGAACAGGGGGATTTCACCGGCCTCCTCGGGCCGCACGATATGCTCCGGATGCACCATCTGGTAGAGTCCGTCGAAAAGCTCCACCTTGCCGGAGACCACCCGTTTTTGCCCCGTCGGCAGCTGTGATTTCAGATAATCCCCATGGGCGCGGAAGAACACGAGATCAAAGGCGATCTCCGCATCCTCGACCGTCACCTTATAGGGGCCGCCGCGGCGGGCACTGGCCCGATGCGCGCCGATCGTCACCTCAACGGTCACCACCTCGGGCGGCTCGCTGCCCTTGAGGGTTTTGCGAAGGGCGCGGTTGATGCCCGAATGGGGCAGCGTCACCAACAGGTCGCGCGGCTTGGTGATCCGCATCTGCTCCAGTGCCTGCGCGGCCTTGGGGCCAACCCCCGGCAGGGTCTCGATCTCTGCAAACAGAGGGAAAAGGACCGGCGGGCGCGTGCTCATGTCCCCGCGATCAGGCTGAGCCAGCCATCCTCGTCCAGCGTTTCGATCCCCAACTCTGCCGCCTTCTTCGCCTTGGACCCTGCCCCCGGCCCGGCCACCAAAAGGTCGGTCTTGGCAGAGACCGAGCCGGAGACCTTGGCCCCAAGCGCCTCTGCCCGGGCCTTGGCCTCCGCGCGGGTCATTTTCTCGAGCGAGCCTGTGAAGACGACGGTTTTTCCCGCCACGGGGCTGCTGGAGGTATCGGGCGCCTCGGCGGCCTCCACCGTCAGATGCGCCACCAAACGGTCGATCGAGGCGCGCTCCGCCGGTTGGGTCAGGCTGGTCACGAGGCTCTGCGCGACCACCGTACCGATGCCGTCAATCGCCAACAGGTCCTCCCAATCGGGGCCTTCAAATCCGGCGCATCCGTCAATCGCGGTGATAAAGGCCTGCCATGTGCCGTAGTGCCGCGCCAAAAGATTGGCGCTGTTCTCGCCCACGTGGCGCAGGCCTAGGCCAAAGAGCAGCCGCCCGAAGGCGATTGTGCGCTTGTCCTGAATGGCCGCAAAAAGGTTCGTCGCCGATTTCGCCCCCCAACCGTCACGGTTGGCGAGCTTGCTCAGGTTCTGCGCATCGCGGGCTTCCAGTGTGAAAATCTCTGCGGGTTCTTTGATGGGCAGTTGGTCATCGGCATAGAACATCTCCACCTGTTTTGCGCCGAGCCCCTCGATATCGAAGGCTCCGCGAGAAACGAAATGCTTCAACTTTTCAACCGCTTGCGCAGGGCAGATCAAGCCGCCCGAACACCGGCGCACCGCGTCGCCCTCCTCGCGCGGCGCTTCGCTGCCGCATTCGGGGCAATGACCCGGAAAGGTAAAGGCTTCGCTCCCCTCGGGGCGCTTGGACAGGTCCACATCCGCGATTTTCGGGATCACATCCCCGGCGCGATAGACCTGCACCCAATCCCCGGGGCGGATGTCATTCCCGCCGCGAATGGGCGCGCCATTGGCGTCGCGGCCGGCGATGTAATCCTCATTGTGCAGGGTGGCGTTGGACACCACGACACCGCCGACGGTCACCGGCTGCAAGCGGGCGACGGGCGACAGGGCCCCCGTGCGGCCCACCTGAATATCGATCGCTTCAAGCCGCGTCCAAGCCAGCTCGGCCGGAAACTTATGGGCAATGGCCCAACGGGGCGTTGTCGAGCGCAGGCCGAGCCGCGCCTGCAAGGCAAGGTCATCGACCTTATAGACCACCCCGTCGATGTCATAGCCAAGGGTGGCGCGCTGCGCCTCGATGCTTTGGTAATGGGTGATCAGGTCGGCCACAGTCGGGCAAAGGGCGGTCAGGGGGTTGGTCTCGAACCCCAGTTCCTCAAGCCGTTTGATCGCGCCGCTTTGTGTTTTGGCCAGTGGTTCGGAAAGCTCGCCCCATGCATAGGCAAAGAATTTCAGCGGGCGGGATTTGGTGATTTTCGCGTCAAGCTGGCGCAGGGATCCTGCGGCTGCGTTGCGCGGGTTGGCGAAAATCTTGCCGCCCGCCTCGGCCTGCCTTTGGTTCAGGGCCTCGAAATCGGCGTGGCTCATGTAAACCTCGCCGCGCACCTCAAGAATCTCCGGCGCGCCCTGCAGGGTTTGGGGCACCGAGTCGATGGTGCGGGCGTTTTCCAAAACGTTTTCCCCCACCTGCCCGTCGCCGCGCGTCGCGGCCTGCACCAGCTTGCCGCCCTCATAGCGCAGGGAGAGGGAAAGCCCGTCGATTTTCGGCTCCGCCGTATAGGCCAGATCGCCCTCGCCCATGCCAAGGTAACTGCGCACGGAACGGTCGAATTCGGCCACGTCCTCTGCGTCAAAGGCATTGCCAAGGGACAGCATGCGTTGCGCATGTTTGATCTTGGAGAAGCCTTCCGCAGGGGCCGCGCCGACCTGGGCCGAGGGGCTGTCGGGGCGGATCAGATCGGGAAAAGCGGCCTCGATCTCGGCGTTGCGGCGTTTGAGCCTGTCATATTCCGCATCGGAAATTTCGGGGGCATCGGCGCTGTGGTAATCGGTGTTGGCCTTGGCGAGGGATTGGCTCAAGACAGCTAGTTCGCCCTCCGCCTCTTCGCGCGTCAGGGCGCTGACTTCTTTGCTGTGCTGTGGTGCCTTGGGGCCTGACATGGCGTGCCTCTCTGCTGATCGCGCCCCTTTGATAGGAGGGCGCATCGCCAAGGTCCAGACAGGAGCCGCGCGGATCGGTGGAAGTTCTTTGCGATTATGCCGCCCACCCCGTTCGGGCAAACAAAAGCACGCCATCCCATTGGGGCGGCGCGCCTTTTGATCTCAACCTGCTCTCGAAGGGATGCGTCAGGCGCCGATGGCCATCACATCCTCTACATGGCTCTGCGGCTCCGGATCGCGCAGGACATAGCCCCGCCCCCAGACGGTTTCGATGTAATTCTCGCCATCGGTTGCGGTGCTGAGCTTTTTGCGCAGCTTGCAAATGAATACATCAATGATCTTCAACTCGGGTTCATCCATGCCGCCATAAAGGTGGTTCAAGAACATCTCTTTCGTCAGGGTCGTGCCCTTGCGCAGGCTCAAAAGCTCCAGCATTTGGTATTCTTTGCCGGTCAGGTGAATGGTGCGCCCGCCGGTTTCCACGGTTTTCGCATCAAGGTTCACAAGAACCTTGCCCGTCCGGATGATGGACTGCGCATGGCCTTTGGACCGGCGGATAATGGCATGGATACGCGCGACCAGCTCTTCGCGGTGAAAAGGTTTCGTCAGGTAGTCATCGGCGCCAAAGCCGAAGCCCTTGATCTTGTTCTCGGTATCATCGCTGCCGGTCAGGATGAGGATCGGTGTCTCGATCCGCGCCAGACGCAATTGCCGCAGCACCTCATGCCCCGTCATATCCGGCAGGTCGAGGTCGAGAAGGATAAGATCGTAATCATATAGTTTTGCAAGATCGACACCCTCTTCGCCCAAGTCCGTCGCGTAGACGTTCAGGTTGGCGTGAGTCAGCATCATTTCGATACTCTTCGAGGTCGCCGCATCGTCTTCGATTAATAACACACGCATAAATTCAGTCTCCGAAACAGGTGAAATCCAAGAAAACATGGCCCATAATAGTTAACCCACAGTTACTAACCCTATAAATCTAGGCTAAACCTGAAATCGTTTCCAATCCACCAGTTTTGGGGAGGTCAGGTTTTTCCGGTTTCCGGAGGCAAGCGATACTTCTGCACACTGGTCGCCCGAAGGGCACGGTCTCCATGGATTTTGGCAGTATTTACCCATGTTTCAAGCTCCTCCCCCGAGAGGTTGTAAAGCTCCTGCGCCTCCTCATTGGAGATCAAACCATATTCTACCGCCCGCACGACACGGGCCTTGCGGCTGGCCACCCAACGCTGGGTTTTGACATCCGGCAAATCCGCCCGTGTCATGGTGGAGCCATCCGGAAGTGTGACTGCGCGGGGGCCGTCTATCCGTTTCAGAAACATTGCTTTGCTCTTTTATTGCTGATCATGGCCTCCGACTACGCCTGCACTCTTAAGGACGGGTGAAGCCATCCCTTGTGCATGTCTAAGATTTTCCTATATTCCGCAGGAGTTATCCCGGAGTTTTACCCATGTCTCTTGACGCCACGCATCCCGTGAACAGCCTTGGCTTTGCCAAACCGCCCGCCGAAACGCGGGTTATTGTGGCCATGTCCGGCGGCGTCGACAGCTCTGTTGTTGCTGCAGAATTGGCGGCCGAGGGCTATGATGTCATCGGCATCACCCTGCAGCTTTATGACCATGGCGCGGCCCTTGCCAAGAAAGGCGCCTGCTGCGCCGGCACCGATATTCACGACGCGCGCCGCGTGGCAGAAGAGTTGAATTTTCCGCATTATGTCCTCGATTACGAGAACACATTTCGCGAGGCCGTGATTGATGAATTCGCCGAAAGCTACCTTGGCGGCGCGACGCCTGTGCCCTGCATCCGCTGTAATGAGCGGGTGAAATTCCGCGATCTGCTGGAAACCGCCAAGGATCTGGAGGCCGATTGTATGGCCACGGGCCACTACATTCAGCGCAAGAGCGGCCCAAATGGCGCCGAGCTACACATGGCGGGCGATTCGAATCGAGACCAGTCCTACTTCCTGTTCTCCACCACGCAGGAGCAGCTTGAGTATCTGCGCTTCCCCCTTGGGCATCTGACCTCCAAGGCCGAAACCCGCGCTTTGGCCGCCAAACACGGGCTTGCCGTGGCCGATAAACCCGACAGTCAGGACATATGTTTTGTGCCCGACGGCAACTATGCCGCCGTGATCGAAAAGCTGCGCCCCGGTGCGGGGCAGCCGGGGGAGATTGTCGATCTGGAGGGGAATGTTCTGGGCGAGCACCGGGGCGTGATCCACTATACCATCGGGCAACGCCGTGGTCTGGGGATCGGCGGTCTGAGCGATCCGCTCTATGTGGTCAAGCTTGACGCCGATACGCGCCGCGTCGTGGTCGGCCCGAAGACGGCCCTGTCGACACGGCGAGTGCCGATCAAGGAGGTCAACTGGCTTGGCGATGGCAACTGGCAGGAACAGGGCGAGCAGGAGATCATGGTGCGCGTGCGATCCACCCGTCCGCCGCGCGAGGCAATCCTGCGCCCCACCGGGCCGGACACAGGCGAAGTGGAACTGTTCGTCGCCGAAGAAGGGGTCTCCCCCGGGCAGGCCTGTGTGTTTTACAGCGCCGAAGGCACCCGCGTTTTGGGCGGCGGCTGGATCTGGCGCGGATAGGCCGGGAGCCGCTGCGCGGCGATTTTGAGCCTCCGGCGGGGATATTTGGACCAATAAGAAGCGCAGGCGCCGTGGGAACGGGGCGCTAACCCTATGCTGTGATCTGGGCCAGAACCGAGCGGGCGGCGCGCAGGCCCGGAGCCTCGCCCCCTGCCCCCAAACGCTCCATCGTCAGGGCCATGGCGGCCGATTGCGGCATGGGATTGGCCAGCGTTGTCAGCATGGCCTCGGCAATCGGGCCGGGGCGGCAGTTGGGGCCGATGTATTCCGGAATGACCCGCGTTTCCGAGACGAGGTTGACCAGAGTGACCGTGTTGACCTTAAGCATACGTTGGATGATGACACGGCTGAGCCAAGCCATGTCGTAGCCGATGACCATGGGCGTCGCGCTCGCGGCGAGTTCAAGCGACACGGTGCCGGAGGCCGCAAGCGCGATGTCAGCGGCCCCGAAGGCGGCGCGTTTGTCAGCCAAGGCGTTTTCCAAGGGCACATCGCGCGGATCAAGGACGATCGGGCTGCCGGGCCAGTTCTGGACCAGCTCGGCCACCCGTTCAGTGAGGGCCCCGACCGTGGGGATCACCACGCGCGCGCCGGGATGGCCCGCCACGACGGGGCCCAAGGCCTCGCCGAAAACATCGGCCAGGCGTTCGACTTCGGAGCGGCGCGAGCCGGGTAAGGCGAGGATCAGGGGGGCGTCTTCGTCGATCTGCAGGTTGTGCCGGAACAAAGCCTTGTCCGCGTCGCTGGCGGTTGGTTGCGTCACGACCGGGTGGCCGACAAAATCGCAGCTCATCCCTGCAGCCTCCATATAGGGCGGCTCGAAGGGGAAGAGCGCCAGCACGTGATCGATCATCCGCGCCATTTTGGCCGCCCGGCCAGAACGCCATGCCCAAACCGTCGGGGCGACGTAGTGGATGGTGCACAGATTGGGACGCGCCGCTTTGACCAGCCGCGCCACCCGCAGGCTGAAATCGGGGCTGTCGATGGTGATCAAGGCATCCGGGTTTGTGTCGATCACAGCCTCGGCAGTTTGCCGGATGCGTGCCTTCAGCGCGCGGTATTTGGGCAGGATTTCCGCAAGGCCCATGACGGAGAGTTCTTCCATCGGAAACAGGCTTGGCAGCCCCTCGGCCTGCATCTGCACGCCGCCGATGCCCGCGAACTCTACATCAGGTGACAGGCTGTGCAGCCCCTGCATCAAGGCCCCGCCGAGGGCATCGCCCGAAGGTTCGCCCGCTGTGATAAAAAGGGAGGTCATGGGCGCACCCATAGGAAGAGGCCCGCGTCATTCGCGGCGGCGATGGAGGCCTGTGGATCGATCAGAAACACGCCTTCCGCCTTGATCACGATCCCCTCAAGGCCAGCGGAATGCGCAAGGGCAATCGTGGTGGGGCCCACGGTGGGCATGTCAAAGCGGCGGTCCTGCGTGGGTTTGGGGGCTTTGAACAGCAGCCCGCCCTGCGGCATCCATGGGGCACGGGCGCGGCCCGCCGGATCGATCGAGCGCAGCATCCAGTCGGTGCCGCCGAGCCCCTCGACCGTGAGGGCCTGCCCCTTGGCCACGACGCAGGCCTGCCCGACGTCGGCGCGGCCTAGGGCCTCTACGATCTCCTCGGCGCGGGCGGCGTCGGCGCGCTGTGCCTCGGTGGGTTCTGCCTGGGTCAGGCAACCGGCCTGAGGCAGCAGGTCCGGCGCGATGTCCTGCGCACCGATCACCTGCATCCCGCGCTCCTCAAACAGCGCTGCCACGGCGCGAAGGGCGCCATCGTCGCCCTGCCCCGCAGCGGCGACCAAGCGGCCAAGAAGCGGGGCCGAGGCCGCGTCAACCTTGGTTGGGTCCATCTCTGGCCGGCGGATCACACCTGCGAAACAGACCTGTGTCACGCCCGCCTCGACCAAGCGGTTTAGCAAGGAACCGATTTGCTCGATACGGAACACATCCACATCCAGCGCGGCCCACCCCTCGGGCACAAAGCCCTCCAAGGCGCAGAGCCGATGCGGCGCGCCCTGAAGGCGGGCGGCCAAAATCTCGGGCAGATGCCCTGCCCCGGCGACGATGGCTCGCATGCGCCCTAGTCCGGTGTCAAAAAGTGGCGGTCGGATTCGCCTAGGACGAAATCGACGATTTCGCGCACGTAGCTGCTGTCAGCCTCGCCGCCGAGCCGTTTGGCGCGTTCCTGAAAGGTGCCCTCGCCCTGTGCCAGCATTTGATAGGCCGCGCGAAGGGCGGTGATATCCGTGCGGGCCACCCCGCGCCGCTTCAGGCCCACAAGGTTCAGCCCGTGCAATTGCCCGCGGGGCGCCTGCACAAGACCGTAGGGAATGACGTCATTGGTCACCATTGTGACCGCGCCGATGATCGCGCCCTTGCCGATGCGCACCCATTGGTGGATGCCCGACAGGCCGCCGACGATCACGTCATCCTCGATCACGCAGTGCCCTGCGGCAGCGGAATTGTTCACAAGGATCACGCGGTTGCCGATCTGCACGTCATGGGCCACGTGGCAGCCCGCCATGAACAGCCCGTCATCGCCGACGCGGGTCAGACCGCCGCCGCCCTTGGTGCCGGTGTTCATGGTCACATGCTCGCGGATGCGATTGCGCGCGCCGATCTTGAGCTGCGTCTCCTCGCCGTCGAACTTCAGATCCTGCGGGATTTCCCCGATGACCGCGAAGGAGAAAATCACCGTATCCTCGCCCACCTCGGTCTGGCCGGTGACAACGGCGTGGCTTTTGACCTCGACCCCAGCCTGCAAAACAACCTGCGGCCCGATCAGGGCAAAGGGGCCGATCTTGCATCGGGGGCCAATCTGCGCCCCTTCCTCAACCACCGCAGAGGGGTGGATGCTGGCACTGGGATCGATCATCAGGCGCTTGCCTCTGGCAGGTCCATCATGGCGGTGAATTCGGCCTCTGCGGCCATCTCGCCGTCAACCAAGGCGCGGCCTGCGAATTTCCAGATTTTGGAACCGCCGCGTTTGACCGTGATGTGCAATTCCAGAACATCGCCCGGCACAACCTTGCGCCGGAACTTGGCCTTATCGATGGCCATGAAATAGATCAGCATATTGGTGTCGATCAGGTCCTGACTGACGCCGACCATAACAGCCGCGGTTTGGGCCATGGCCTCGATGATGGTCACGCCGGGCATGATGGGGGTGCCGGGGAAATGGCCCTGAAAATGCGGCTCGTTGAAGGTGACATTCTTGATGCCCACAGCCGATTTGCCCACATCGATGTCGCGCACCTTATCCACCAGAAGGAAAGGATAGCGATGCGGGATGATCCGGGTGATCATTTCAAGATCGGCGGACTTCAGGTCAGTGTCACTCATATGGGCTATGGTTTCCTCGTTTTTATTCTGTGTCATCCGGCGCATCGGCCGGGGTGGTTTCGGTCTCCGCGTCACCTTCCGCCGCGTCCTCTGACAGTTCGGGCGTTTCGGGGTCAACGGGGTCGCTGTCTTGCGATGTCGTCAGGTCCGGGCGCGGCTTGGGCGTGGGCGGGTCAATGCCCGCGCCGTCCCCCAGCAGTTCATCCGCGCGTGCGATGATCTGGTCGGTCACGTCAATCGCCGCGACGGAGACAAAGACAGAGCGCCGTTCCAACACCGCAACCGCGCCGCGATCCTGTGTGATCTGGCCAAGAATCGGCAGAAGGGCGTTCATGAACTTCTGTCGCTCGCGGTCGCGTTGACGTGTCAGGCGCGGGATTTTGGCGTCCTGAATGGCCCGTAGGCGCGTGGCCTTTTCATCAAAGGCATCGGCCAGAACGCGAAACGCGGCGGGCTCCATCGTAGCGCGTTTTTGCGTCAGCTCCTCTTCCTCGGCGGCGAGTTCCTCTTGGATGCGGCTGTTCTCGGCGATCAGGTCCTGACTGGCGGCGTCGATCTCTGCCTGAACCCGCTTGCCAAAGAGCGTATCGGTAAACAGGCGTTCCTGATCGACCACCAGAATGGGGCTGCTCGGCAGTTGCTGTTGTGCCTCTGCCGGGCTGGCGATCACATGGACGGCCAGCAAAAGGGCGCAGAGCCAAAGGCCCCGCCCCCCAAGCCCTATCGCCCGCGCCAACATCAGAAGCGGGTAGAGATGGTCAGGTCAAAGCTCTGCTCGTTGTCGTATTCCTCTTTCTGCAGGGCTTCGGAGAAGTTGAACCGCAGAGGGCCAATCGCCGTTGTCCAGAAGATCGAAACACCGATGGCAGAGCGCACACGCATGCTGTCGTCAATCAGATCAAGGCCAGCAGGCCCGCCCGCTGTATTGCTCAGGCCCCAAACCGAGCCGACATCATAAAAGACGCCGCCGCGAATGCCGTATTCCTCGGGCAGGCCCAAGGGGAATTCGGCCTCAAAGCGGGCAACGGCAAAGTTTTCGCCGCCCAAGGCATCCTGATTGGTGACGTTCAGATCGCGCGGACCAACGCCGCTGGATTCAAAGCCGCGGATCTTGCCGTTCAGGTTGAACCTGTCAATCACGGTGGACCCGCCGGTAATAAAGTTCAAAGACCCGGCCTCAAGCTCGGCCCGCAGTGTGACCTCGTCATTGAGAACCTTGGCCTCTGCCGCCATCAGCAGGGTCGAGCGGACAAAGCGGCGATCGCCGCCAAGGCCCATCAGGTCCTGGCTGAAGCGCAGCAGAACACCGGCATTGGGATTCAGCCCAACATCGCGGCTGTCGTATTCATAGGTATAGCCAACGCCGCTGGTCCAGTTGAAACCCTCTTCTTCGCGCAGCACGAAGGAAGAGCCCGTATCGGTGGCGTCATCGTCATCGCCGGTGTCAACATTGAGCAGCTCGTCGTAAGCCAGCGTATAGCGTGCCTGCAGACGGCCGCGCTCGCTGACCGGGAATTCGAGGAAGGGAGAGAAGTTCCCGCGCTTGGTGTCGTAATCGGTAAATTCGCTTTCCGTCAGACGGAAGGAGGTGTTGATCCCGAAGGCCACATCGCGGCCAAGGAAGGCAGGCTCGACAAAGCTGAAGCCGAGCGATTGCGCCGAATCCGTGGTGTTGACATCGAAGGCAAGTGACTGCCCGCGACCAAGGAAGTTGCGCTCGGAGAAGGTGATGTTGAAACCGATGCCGCTGTCGACAGAGAAGCTGGCACCAAAGCCAAGGCTGCCTGTCGGCGCCTCTTCCACATCCACATCCACGATCACCTGATCGGGGCCGGACCCCTCGCGCGCCTGCACATCGGCATTGGTAAAGAAGCCAAGGGCACGGATACGCTCTGCGCTCTCGCGGATTTCGCGGGCGTTGAAGGGGTCGCCCTCAACAACTTTGAACTGGCGGCGCACGACGCGGTCAAGGGTGGTGGAGTTCCCCTCGATGTCGATCCGCTCCACAAAGATACGGTCGCCGCGGGTCACGAACAACTCAAGGTCAAGGGTCAGGTCGCGGTCATTGCGGGTGATGCGCGGCTCTACGCGCACAAAGTTCAACCCCTGCGCAATCGCCAAACGCTCCAGACGCGCAATGGCGTTTTCCACAACAGAAGGAGAGTAAACCCGCCCGCCCTCTGCACCGCGGCTGAACAACCCGCCAGAGATGGCGTTTTCATACTCGGCGGTGTCGATCTCATCGAGATCGGAGGACACGAAGACCTCGCCAAAGCGGAACTGCTGCCCCTCTTGGACGTTGAAGGTCACCAAGAAACCGTCCCTTGTGCGGGTCAGTTCAGAGTTGGCGGCCTGCACCTGAAAATCAACGTAGCCGCGAGATTGGTAGAAATCGCGCAGAACCTGCTTGTCGAACTCGATCCGGTCCTCGACCAAAGTGTCATTGGAAATCACCTGCCGGAAGATACCCGCCTGTTTGGTTTCCAGAACGCGGCGCAAGCGACGGTCATTGAATTCGGAGTTGCCGATGAAGGACAGGCGCTCGATCTCGACCACGCGCCCCTCGGTGATTTCGAACACCAGATCAACGCGGTTGTCAGAGCGGCGGATGATCTTGGGCTCGACCGTCGCGGCCAAACGGCCCTGCTGGCGGTAGGCCTCGGTGATCAATGCGGCGTCGGATTCGGCCAAAGAGGGCGTGAAAACACGGCGCGAGCGGCTCTGGACCAGAGTGTTCAGGTCCTCGTCCTTGATGCGCTTGTTGCCTTGGAAATCAATCCGGTTGACCGTCGGGTATTCGATGACCTTGATCACAAGGGTATTGCCGCGTGGGGCAATCTCTACGCTCTCGAACAGGCCGGAGTTCAGGATGTTCTGCGTGGCGTCATTCACCTGCGCCGCAGAGACCGTCTGCCCCCGCGCGATACCGGCATAGGTCAGGATGGTCGAGGCATCCACACGCTGGTTGCCTTCGATCTCGACACTGGTGAATCTGAAGGACTGAGCCACCGCCATATTAGGAAGGGCAGTCACAGGCAGCGCCACCCCCAACATCAGCATAACACTCAGCCGCTGAAACGGGCGCATTACCTTGTGCGTTTTATTCACGAATCCCACCATACTCTTCGCCTCTTGAGCGTTCTTTTTATATTATTCTGGTGGTATCTTTTATCGGCCCCGTTGTCAAAACGCAGTTGGGCGGATTTTGGGCAACACAGAGCCGTGAGGGAAAGGGCCCTGTTTTAGAAAAACAGCTTGCCCACATAGGCGCCGCCAACCAGCGAACCGGCAATGGTGCAGCCATACATCAGGCGTGCCCAGTTGAGCGCCAAAAGAAGGCGCAGGCTGTCATATCCGGCGGTCATCGTCTGCATGGAACTCTCCCTAGCTGCTCTGACCCGAGTGCCTAACAGGGGAATGTGGCACAAATTGGACAAAACCGGCGGAAACAAACATGACCTAGGGGCAGAAGATATCGTTGGTCAGGGCGAAGGCCATCAGGCTGAGAAGGACCGCAAGGCCGATCGCCATCAGGATACGCAGGGCTTTGTCACCGGGTGGTTTGCCTGTCACAGCCTCATAGGCGTGGAACACAAGGTGGCCCCCGTCCAGAACCGGGATCGGAAAAAGGTTCAGCATGCCAACCGCCGTCGATAGCACCGCGATAAAGTAGACAAAGGCCATGACACCCTGACTCGCCGCCGCGCCCGATGTCTCGGCAATGCCAAGGGGGCCGCTGAGGTTACAGGTGCTGATGGCGCCGGTGATCATGTGATATAGGCCGGAAATCGAAGATTTGACGATAAAGATCGTCTGCGTCACGCCGTATCTCGCCGCCGCAACCACGCCGGGGGATTCCGTTGCTGGCGTGAACATCAAGCCGCCCGTCATGCCGATCAGCCAGCGGGTTTCAAACCCGCCCTCCGGCAGGGGCAAATCAACCGAACGCGGCGCGAGGGAGAATTTGAGCGCCTCGCCCTGCCCCGCCTCTGCGCCCGGACGCCAGACATCCAGCAGCAAAACCTTGCCGTCACTGGCCGAAACCATGGCCTGCAGCTGTTTGAAGGCCGAGACAGGCGCGCCGTCAATCGCGGTTATTACATCGCCCACCTGTAAATCCGCTGCCATGGCGGCCGATCCGGGCTGCACCGCAGAGATCAGCGGCGGGAAAGGGTAAGGCGCGTTGATCTGCATCTCGGTGCCGTCCCGCACGATGGTGTAGGAGATCGCCTCCTCGACAGGAAGCTCCTCAACAGCGGCAAAGAATTCCTCGTAGCTGGGGGTTTGGGTGCCGCCGACGGCCAGAATTTGGTCACCGCTTTCAAGGGTTTGCGCCTGTGCGGGCAATGGGATCAGGTCATCCACGGTCACCGGCTCGCGCGCGGTGCCGTTCACCATAAGCACGATGGCAAACACCACAATCGACAGGGCAAAGTTGAACACAGGCCCCGCCACAACCGTGGCTGCCCGCGCCCAAAGGGGGGCGCCGTGCATGGTGCGCCGGCGCTCCGCATCGGTCAGGCCGGTCATCGCCTCGCCGTCCTTGCCCGAGGCCGCATCCGCATCGCCCAGAAATTTCACAAAACCGCCCAAAGGCAGGGCGGCAATCTGCCAAACCGTGCCGCGCTTGTCAGGGCGGCGATACACGACGGGGCCGAAGCCGAGGCTGAAGACCTCTGCGTGGATACCGCACCAGCGGCCCACGATGTAATGGCCGTATTCATGCACCGCAACGATCACCGACAGGGCCACCACGAAGAACAAAGCTGTCCAGATGATCCCGCCGAATGACGGTAAAAGTCCAAGAATATCCATTGGTTAGGTCGCTCCTGTGCCGTGGCCGTATGGTATTAATTCAGCGCTGCGATGGCCGCGCGCGCCCGTTCTCTTGCGGTTTGGTCCGCTTGTGTGACGTTATCAAGGCGAATTTCCGTTGATGCCAAGGAATTGTCTGCTTCCATAGCCTCAAGCGCCGCCTCGACGATCTGCGCCATCTGGGTAAACCCGATCTGCTTTGAAATAAAGGCGTCAAGCGCCTGTTCCTTGGCCCCGTTAAAGGCCGCACCCGCAAGGCCGCCGTGTTCCATCACCCACGTTGCAAGGCGCAGCGCGGGCCAGCGGCGGGCATCGGGGGCGGCAAAATTGAGGGTGCCGATGGCGGCAAGGTCAAGGCGTTCGACCGGCAGGGTGCGCCGCTCGGGCCAGTTGAGGGCAAAACCGATGGCGTGGCGCATATCGGGCGGGCCGACATGGGCCATGAGCGCCCCGTCATTGAAGCCCACAAGCGCGTGGATCAGGCTTTCGGGATGCACCAGCACCTCGATCTGATCCGGCGCGACACTAAAAAACTCCTTGGTTTCAATAACCTCCATGGCCTTATTAAACATGGAGGCACTGTCGATGGTAATCCGCTGACCCATCTCCCAATTGGGATGGGAACTGGCCTGCTCCAGCGTCGCCTCGGCGAGCCTGTCCAAGGGCCAGTCGCGAAAGGCCCCGCCGCTGGCGGTGATCACGATGCGCTCCACGGCGGCGATATCCTCGCCGATCAGGGCCTGAAACACGGCGGAATGTTCGCTGTCGACCGGAAGCACCGTCGCCCCGTGATCCCGCGCCGCGCCAAGGAGCAAGGGGCCCGCGCAAACGAGGCTTTCTTTGTTAGCAAGGGCGAGGGTCTTACCCTGTTCCAAGGCCTTTAGGCCGGGGGCCAGACCCGCCACGCCGATGATGCCGGACATGACCCAATCTGCGGGGCGCTCTGCGGCCTGCAACACGGCCTCTGGCCCCGCCGCAACCTCTATCCCCGTGCCTGAAAGACGGGTTTTAAGGTCCTGATACAATTCGGGAAAAGCCGTCACGGCGACACTGGCATTATGGGTCACGGCCTGTTCGGCCAGCCGCGCAATATTGCGCCCGCCGGTCAGGGCGACAACGTCATACCCCCCCGCATCGCGGCCGATCAGATCCAGTGTGTTTTCCCCGATCGAGCCCGTCGATCCAAGGACCGTCACAGCCCTCATATATTCACCCGTGGCACGTCCACGAGGAGCGAGACCAAGAGCATCAGCAGTGCCGCCCCCAGCAAGCCGTCAAAGCGGTCAAACAGCCCGCCATGGCCGGGGATCAGGGCCGAGCTGTCCTTGACGCCCATCCGCCGCTTGAGCGCGCTTTCCGCGATATCGCCCAGTTGCGAGGCAAGGGAAAGCACCGCGGAAATCCAGATCAGGTCCCGCCCCGCATTGGTGAATGTCAGGAACAAGGCCCCCACCAGCGCCGCGCCGATCCAGCCCGCCACGGTGCCGGACCATGTTTTCTTGGGGCTGATGCGCGGCCAGAACTTTGGCCCGCCAAAGATACGGCCCGCGAAATAGCCCGCGACATCGGTGACAACCACCACGATCACGAGCCAGAAAATCCATGTGCCGCCGTGGGTCTCGCGGAAACTGACCAGCCCCCAACCGGCGGCGACAATCCCGACAGCAAACAGGAAAAACGTCAGCCTTTCCCGCGGCATAGCCAGCATCCCTAACACAGCGGGCAGCAGCAGAAGCACGGCAGAAACGGGGCCGTCCAGCACCAGAAGGCCGGAGAGCACGCTGGCAGTAAAGGCCGCCAGAAGCATGGAGGCCTCCCCCTCCTGCCGGATCATATTGGCCAGTTCCCAGATCATCACCGCCGTGACGAAAACGGTCAGCATCTGGAACCAGACGCCGCCCATGCGGATCGCGGCGATGCCCAGAACGATCATCACAAGGCCCGAGATCAGACGCGGGGCAAGATCATCCCACTTACTGGACAAGGGCCGCAACCGGGCCTTGGCCCGGAACCTGATAAAGATGTGGAATATCCGTGCAGTAGCGTATCATGCTGAAGTGATCCGAAAGGGGTGTCTAGGCCAGAACCGCGCCGAAACGACGCTCGCGATTGCCGTAACCGGCCAAAACCTCGGCAAAGCGTTCCGCGCTGAAATCGGGCCAGAGCGTGTCGATAAATTCGTATTCCGCATAGGCGGACTGCCAGAGCAGGAAATTGGAAATCCGCGCCTCGCCGCTTGTGCGGATCACAAGGTCGGGATCCGGCAGCATGCAGGTGTCAAGGAAGCGGCCCAGAGTTTCGGCGTCCACGTCCTCGGGCAGCAGGCGCCCCTCGGCCACCTCGGTCGCCATGCGGCGGGTGGCGCGGGTGACCTCATCGCGGCCGCCGTAGTTGAGCGCGATGGTCAGATGCACCTTGTCGTTATGGGCGGTCAGGGCCTCCAGATCATCCATCAGGGTGATCAGGGCGGCGTCCAGTTTGATACGGTCGCCGATGAAGCGCACCCGCACACCCTTCGCCAGCAGCCGCTGGCTTTCCTTGCGAATATAGCGCCGAAACAACAACATAAGGCCGGAGACCTCGGCCTGGGTGCGTTTCCAGTTCTCGGTGGAGAAGGCAAAAATCGTCAGGTATTTGACGTCCAGATCGGGGCAAGCCTCGACAATCTCGCGCACGCGGCGCGCGCCTGCGTGGTGACCGAACAGACGGGGCCGTCCGCGGCGGGTGGCCCATCGACCATTGCCATCCATGATGATTGCAACATGCTCCGGCGCCTTACGCACCGCGCCTGATTGGGTCTCACTTGCCATGGTCTGCTCTCCTTCGCCCGCGTTTGCCGGGGCTCGGCCCGCGTTCTACGGGCCGGATTCCCTGCCTGACATACAGAGTTGCACGCCTTTTGGCTAGGCAAGCCGGGCAAAGCGCCCAAGGTTTGGGCGGATTGCGCCGGTCGCGTCACACCATCTGAAGATGAGGTTTACAAGGTAGCCCCCTGCTATACCTGCATAATTTCCGCTTGCTTGGCCTCAAGAACCTTATCGATGCCCTTGATCGCCGCATCGGTCATTTCCTGCACTTCCTCGGCCCAGAGTTTGTTGTCATCCTCTGACATGCCATCGGCGAGGAGCTTCTTGAGCTGCTGCATCCCGTCCTGCCGGACGTTGCGAATGGCGATGCGCGCGTTCTCGGCATAGGTCGCGGCGACCTTCGTCAGCTCGCGGCGGCGCTCCTCGTTCAGCTCTGGAATCGGCAGGCGGATAATGGTGCCATCCACAACAGGGTTGATGCCCAAGCCACTCTCACGAATGGCTTTTTCGGCTTTGCCGACAAGGCTCTTGTCCCAGATATTCACGGTCAGCATCCGCGGCTCGGGCACGTTGACGGTGCCGATCTGGTTGATCGGGGTCATGGCGCCGTAGGCGTCAACCATCACCGGATCCACCATCGTGGCGGCGGCGCGGCCGGTCCGCAGGGTCAGGAATTCGCCCTTGAGAGAGGACATCGCCCCGTCCATGCGGCGTTTCAAATCGTCGGTATCAAGTTCTAGATCATCTGCCATGGTTCATGCCCTTTGGTCTTGGTTGGCCTTTGTTTTAGGTCACAGCGGCGGGCACCTCAAGCGTCATAAAATCCTGATGCACAAGTGATGCACATCCCATGCACATCCGATGCATATGTTTGTGCAGATTGCCCTGCCCCCAACAAAGAAGCGCCCCGACCGGGTTTGCCGGTGGGGCGCTGGTGTCTGTCCCGCTCCTGACCCTGACCTAGCGGGACAGACAGGTCGTTCGTTAAGGGGACATTATGGGGCGTGGATCAGGAGAGATGGAACGCCGGGCGCGCGTCTTGCGCGGCCCGGCGACCAGAGGGGATATTAGTCGTTGTCCGAAGTGACTTTGGGGAAGCCGCCGGCAAAACCGTTGGTTGTGTAAGAGCCGGATACGTCGCCTTTGGCGATAGAAGCGGCCAGGGTGCGGTGATCGTCGGCTTCGAAGATCAGGCGAGCGTCGTCTTGCAGAGCGCCAGCGGAGCCTTTGGTGCCGATCAGAACGCGCTCGCCGTTTTCAACTTGGGCCAGTTGGCTGTAGTTGTTGTCGGCTTCGAGCTGCGATTTGAACCATTCGTTGGCTGTGACGCCGCCAGCGAAAGCTGGGGCTGTGATCAGAGTGGCGAGGGCGGCGATTGCGAATGTGGTTTTCATGGTCAGGGTCCTTTCAGGGGATCAGGGGGTAGCGGTCAGGCTAATGTTTGGGTCCGGGGCGCGCCCTTATTGGCGCCGCCCCGGGGGTTGGGATTAGTCGTTGTCCGAAGTGACTTTGGGGAAGCCGCCGGCAAAACCGTTGGTTGTGTAAGAGCCGGAGACGTCGCCTTTGGCGATAGAAGCGGCCAGGGTGCGGTGGTCGTCGGCTTCGAAGATCAGGCGGGCGTCGTCTTGCAGAGCGCCGGCGGAACCTTTGGTGCCGATCAGAACACGCTCGCCGTTTTCAACTTGTGCCAGCTGGCTGTAGTTGTTGTCGGCTTCGAGCTGCGACTTGAACCATTCGTTGGCTGTGACACCGCCTGCAAATGCGGGAGCGGAGATCAGTGTTGCGAGGGCTGCGATTGCGAATGTGGTTTTCATGGTCAGGGTCCTTTCAGGGGATCAGGGGGTAGCGGTCAGGCTATTGTTGGGTTGGGGGCGGATCGCGCCAGTGGCGCGATCCGAGGGGATATTAGTCGTTGTCGGAGGTGACTTTGGGGAAGCCGCCGGCAAAACCGTTGGTTGTGTAGGAACCGGAGACGTCGCCTTTGGCGATCGAAGCGGCCAGGGTGCGGTGATCGTCGGCTTCGAAGATCAGGCGGGCGTCGTCTTGCAGGGCGCCGGCGGAACCTTTGGTGCCGATCAGAACACGCTCGCCGTTTTCAACTTGGGCCAGCTGGCTGTAGTTGTTGTCGGCTTCGAGCTGCGATTTGAACCATTCGTTGGCTGTGACGCCACCGGCAAATGCTGGTGCGGAGATCAGAGTTGCGAGGGCGGCGATTGCGAATGTGGTTTTCATGGTCAGGGTCCTTTCAGGGGATCAGGGGGTAGCGGTCAGGCTATTGTTGGGTTGGGGGCGGATCGCGCCAGTGGCGCGATCCGAGGGGATATTAGTCGTTGTCGGAGGTGACTTTGGGGAAGCCGCCGGCAAAACCGTTGGTTGTGTAGGAACCGGAGACGTCGCCTTTGGCGATCGAAGCGGCCAGGGTGCGGTGATCGTCGGCTTCGAAGATCAGGCGGGCGTCGTCTTGCAGGGCGCCGGCGGAACCTTTGGTGCCGATCAGAACACGCTCGCCGTTTTCAACTTGGGCCAGCTGGCTGTAGTTGTTGTCGGCTTCGAGCTGCGATTTGAACCATTCGTTGGCTGTGACGCCACCGGCAAATGCTGGTGCGGAGATCAGAGTTGCGAGGGCGGCGATTGCGAATGTGGTTTTCATGGTCAGGGTCCTTTCTAGGGATCGGGTCAGGTTGTTGTCAGTCAGGGGAAGGAGCGTTGTTTCTTCGTTTGCGCCTTCGATGGATTTGTTATGAACCCTGCGGTCAGTCGCAGATACTCGCGTTTGCGCCCTGCCACCTGCGCAAAAACGCACATCAACCGGGCGTGATCCGGCGCAACTTTTTAGAAGCATATAAACAAGGGATTTGGTGCGGGTGCGCGGCGGTTTTGTAACATTTTGAGGGGCCAAAACACCCCCACGCACCGGTGTTCACGCCCCCGTGTGCGCCTTTGTTACAGCATTTGCGCACATCCTCACACAGATGCGAGCGAATGCTTCAGGATTGGAGCGCGGTTTGGGGGCCTGCGGCGCCGAAAGAGGCGCAGAGGGGCAGAATCAGGGGGCAGAAACGGCAAAGGGGCCGCGATTCACGCTGGCCCCTTCGATTTCGGTGCGACTCCCTTCGGAATTCCCAGTGTATATGCAGTGTATATAGTGTGGAGCCTAGCCGCCGACCTTGGTGTAGGTGCCCTCGCCTGCGAGGATGCCTTTGAAACCGCCCGGCTCGTCCAGCGAGAAGACGATGATCGGCAGGGAGTTGTCGCGGGCGAGCGCGATGGCGGAGGCATCCATGACTTTGAGGTTCTTTTGCAGGACCTCATCGTAGCTGACGTGGTCATAGCGGACGGCGTCGTCGTGAAGCTCGGGGTCTTTGTCGTAGATGCCATCGACCTTGGTGCCTTTGAAGATCGCCTGACAGGTCATTTCCGAGGCGCGCAGAGTCGCGGCGGTGTCGGTGGTGAAATACGGGTTGCCGGTGCCGGCGGCGAAGATACAGACGCGGGCTTTTTCGAGGTGGCGCACGGCGCGGCGGCGGATGTAGGGCTCGCAGACCTGATCCATGGGGATGGCGGAGATCACGCGGGTGTAGACGCCGATGGTTTCCAGCGCCGATTGCATGGCCAGAGCGTTCATCACCGTGGCGAGCATGCCCATATAATCGGCTGTTGTGCGCTCCATCCCCTGTGCGGAGCCTTGCAGCCCGCGAAAGATATTGCCGCCGCCGATGACCATGCAGATTTCCACGCCCATGTCGTGGACGGATTTGACCTCTTGGGCGATGCGTTCGACGGTGGGCGGGTTGAGGCCGTATTGGCCGTCGCCCATCAGGGCCTCACCGGAGATTTTCAGCATGACGCGCTTATACGTCGTCTGCGGCCCCTCAGTTGTGACTTCGCTGGACATGGCGGCCCCCTTTGGCTGGCGTGATGTGGATATGCGGTCTAAATGGGGGAAATCGCGGGCGGGATCAACGGGGAAGCTGTGGCACAGATGCGGATTGATGAAATTCTGGAGGCTATGACGCCCCGTTGCCCTGTTTTGATCGCGGGGCCAACGGCGAGCGGGAAGTCTGCACTGGCTTTGGAAGTGGTGCGGCGCGGCGGCGGGGTCATTATTAATGCGGATGCTTTGCAGGTCTTTGCCGATTGGCAGATTTTGACCGCGCGGCCGGGGGCCGAGGATCTGGCGCAGGCGGAGCATCTTTTATACGGCCATGTGCCGGGCAGCCGCGCCTATAGCGTCGGGGCTTGGCTGCGCGATATTGCGCCCCTGCTGTCGGGCGGGGCGCGGCCTGTGATTGTGGGCGGGACGGGATTGTACTTTTCGGCCCTGACCGAGGGTTTGGCCGAGATCCCGCCGGTGCCTGCGGAGGTTTCCGCCGAGGCGGAGGGATTGACGCTGGAGGAGATGGTGGCGGCGCTTGGGGAGGATGTGCGCGGGCGGATCGACCTGCGCAATCCGATGCGGGTGCGGCGCGCTTGGGAGGTGGAGCGCGCCACCGGACGCTCCATCGCCGCATGGCAGGACGAGACGCCGCCGCCCTTGCTGCCCCTTGATGCCTGTCTGCCGATCTGTGTGGAGGCGCCGGTGGACTGGCTGAACCCGCGGATCGAGCGGCGCTTTGACATGATGGTCGAGGCGGGCCTGTGGGAGGAGGTGCGCCGCAATGCGCCGGGGTGGTCGCCCGCCCTGCCCTCTGCCAAGGCCATCGGGGCGGGCGCCCTGATTGCGGAGGCTTTGGGCGAGGCGCCCGAGGGTTCGGCGGCGCAGGAGGTGGTGAATGGCACACGGCAATATGCCAAGCGGCAGCGGACGTGGTTCCGCAAGCGAATGCGGGATTGGAACTGGGTTTCTCTCGCCTAGGGTCTGCAGAACCTGAGGAGGGTGTTTGCGGTTTCTTCGGGTTGCGTCAGGCAGACGGTGGTTTCGGTTTCGGTGAAGGCGGTTTTGCTGGCCTGTAGGAAGGGTCGCAGGGCGGCGGGGTCCGGCAGGGTGAAATCCATTCCTGCGATGCAGGGGGTTTGTTCCTGTCGTAGCGGCTCTGCCACTGGGCCGATGTGATCCGTGAAGGCCTGCGGCGTCATGATGCGCAGGGTGCCATTGGCGGTGGCGAAGGCCATGCCGCCGGGGATCTGCGCGGCTGGCCCGTAGAGGCCGGAGAAGCGGGCGTTCAGCTTGGGCTGGCTGCCCGTGTCCGCGATGACATTCACGCCGCAGATGCCTGTCACCCCGTTGGGGTGGCGCAGCCATTCGGGGACATAGATCAGGTCGGGCCTGTGTTGCTGGCACAGGAAAAGGGAAAGGCGCGGAAATTCCCTGTCCGGCATCAGGGCAAGGGTGGTTTTGGTGCGCCCCTGCCTGCCGTCCGGCAGGGTGACATCGCGGCCAAATTCCAGATGGCCCGCAATGTCGAAGCCGCAGGCGGCGGCGCGCTCTGCGTCGCGCTGGCTGCCCGTGCTGTGCAGGGCCGTCAGGGCGACGCCCTCGCGCTGTTGCAGATGGGTATGGATATGGCGGCCAAAGCGGAAATCGCCCGCGGGGAGCGCGTCGATCAAGCTGTCATCATAAATGCCCATGATCTCCAACAAGCAGCCGTTGAACATGGCGAGGCTGGTGCTGGTGCCCCAAGGGTGCTTGCCGATCGGCGTCATATTAAAGCCGAGGGCGATGAGGCGCTTGCGCAGCCCCTCTATATTATAGGTGGCCAGCAGGGGGTGATCGAGGCCGAAGGCGGCGTTCATGCCCCAGTGCCTTTTGGAGCAAAGCTGATCCGCGCCGCGCCGCGCGCCTGTGCCTTGTGGCCTGTGACCAGCGTTTGCGCGGGCACATCGGCAAGGACGATGGCGCCGGCGGCGATATTGGCCCCCGCGCCCACATGGATATGGCCGAGCACCGTGGCCCCTGCCCCGATCACCGCGCCCTGCCCGATATGGGGGTGGCGCAGGGCACCGCCCTCGCCAAGGGTGCTGCCGAGGGTGACGTTGTGCCAAATGGAAACGTCCGCCTCGATCACGCAGGTTTCGCCGATCACCACCCCCAGCCCGTGATCGAGCCAGAGCCCCGCCCCGATCTGTGCCGCGGGGTGGATATCTGTGCCAAGGGCCCGCCCGCAGGTGGATTTCAGAGCCAAAGCGAGGGTTGTCTCGCCCTGCGTCCAGAGGTGATGGGCGACGCGGTGCGCGGTGACGGCGTGGAGCCCGCGGGCAAAGAGCAGCACGGCGGGCGGGCCGCCGGGTTCGAAGTTGCGCCTTGCGGTTTCGGTGACGTCATAGGTGGTGAGGGGTTCGAGGGCGGGATTGTCCTGATAGGCGCGGCGCGCGATCTCGCCTATGGCGGCATTGCCTGTCAGGCCGGTGAAGAGCGCGCCCATGAGCCCTGCGAAATCCTCAAAGGGCGGCAGGGAGAGGACCGCAGCGAGCTGCGGGGTCTCCTCCAGCATGTCTTTGACCTCTTGCACCAGCTGCATCGCGCCCGCCTCAGGAGACATAGCCGAAGGCGATGCGCGGGACCGGGGCGCTGTCGAGCCAGATGCTTTTGGCGGCGGTGTATTCCATCAGGGCGTCTGTGCCGCTGGAGCGGCCAAAGCCGGAGTTCAGCGAGCCGCCGAAGGGCGAGGAGACATGGATCGCCTTGTAGCTGTTGATCCAGAAGGTGCCTGCGCGGACGGATTCGGAGACACGGTGGGCGCGGCCGAGGTCGCCGGTCCAGACCGCGCCGGCGAGGCCGAAGGCGGTGTCATTGGCAAGGGCGATGGCCTCTTCCTCGTCGTCAAAGGGGATCGCGGTAACCACGGGGCCGAAGATTTCGGTTTGCGCCGCCTTGGCGCGATTGGTCAGCCCCGCCAGAACCGTGGGCGGCACAAAAAATCCCGTCTCGGGGCGCGCCTCCCTGCTGCGGACATCGGCGCCCTCGGTGGCGGCGCTTTGGATCATGTCGCTGACATGGGCGAACTGGCGGGCGTTGCTGATCGGGCCGATCTCTGTCGCCTCGTCCAGCGGGTCACCCAGAGTGATGGCGTTCATGCCGGTGGAGATCATCTCCAGCAGCTCGTCATGGATGGCGCGATGCACCAGCAGGCGCGATCCGGCGACGCAGCTTTGCCCCGCGCCGGAGAAGATCGCCGCCTGCGCGCCGAGGCAGGCCTGTTTCAGGTTCGCATCGTCAAAGACGATATTGGCCGATTTGCCGCCCAGTTCCAGCACCGCAGGTTTGAGGGCCTGCGCCGCCGCCACGGCCACGCGCCGTCCGGTTTCGGGGGAGCCGACGAAGATGACCTTGCGCACGGCCTCATGGGCGATGGCGGCCTGCCCTGTGGTGGGGCCCAAGCCGCAGAGCACATTGACGAGGCCCTTGGGCAGGCCCGCGCCCTCGGCCAGCCGCACGAGGGCAAGGGTTGTTACCGGGGTGAGTTCGCTGGGTTTGATCACCACGCCGTTGCCGGTCGCGATGGCGGGGGCGATCTGCCATCCCGCAGTGAAAATCGGCGCGTTCCAAGGGGTGATCTGGAAGACCACGCCGAGGGGTTCGCGCAGGGTGTAGTTGAGGTGGCCGGAGGGCACGGGGATGACCTCTCCGTGCAGCTTGTCGGCCCAGCCAGCGTAGTAGCGGAACATCTCGGCCACTTTGGCGACCTCGATCCGGCAGTCGCGCAGGGGTTTGCCCGCGACCAGCGCCTCGAGTTCTGCCAGGGGCTTGGCGGCGGCATCGACGGCGCGGGCGATGTCTTGCATGATCTCACCGCGTTTTGCGGCGCTGTGGGATTTGCTCCAGCCAAGCTGCGCCTCCTGCGTGGCGGCGCAGGCGCGTTCTGCAAGGGCCTCGCCGCAATCCGGATAGCTGGTCAGCTCCTCTTGGGTATAGGGGTCCTGCAGGGCGATCGGCGCGCCTGCTCCGGTGCAAAGCTTCCCGCCGATGAGGTTTTGAACGCTCTCGCCAAGGCCGAGATCGGAGAGCAGGCGGCGGAAAAGGGCGGCGCGATCAATCATTGGCTTTGGCTCCGTAGGTGTAGATTTCGTTGAAATCGGCACTGTCCGGCAGGGCGCTTTGGCTGTCCTCCCAGATGGCGGCGATGGCGCGGGTGGCAGGCAGGTCAAGGCCCGCGGCGGCGGCGAGCTTGCCCGCCAGCCCCACATCCTTGCGCATCAGGCCCATGGTGAAACCGGAGTTATAATCGCCGCTGACGATCCACTTGGGGAAGTTCACCTCGCTGACGCCGCTGCGGCCGGATCCGGCATTGACCCCCTCAAGCAGGTTTTCCAGCGCAACGCCGGAGCTTTCGGCAAGACGGGCCATTTCGCTGACCAGAACAAGGTTGGCGGCGCAGAGCAGGTTATTGGCGATCTTGGCCGCATGGCCAGAGCCGGAGGGGCCGACGTGCACGATCTTGGCGGTCAGATCGGCCAGCACCGGGCGGATGGCCTCGATGGCCTGCGCCGCGCCGCCCATGACCATGGTCATGGTGCCGGAGCGCGCACCAAGGGGGCCGCCGCTGACGGGGCCGTCGAGGAAGACATAGCCCGCGGCGCTGGCGCGCTCTGCGAGGGCTTTGGTGGTTTCGGGCTCCGAGGTGGAGGTGTCGAGGATCACGGTGCCCTTGGCGAGATGGGGCTCTAACTGGGTCATGACCTCGGCAACGATCTCTGCCCGGGGGAGCGACAGGATGATGAGGGAGCAGCCTTGGGCGAGATCCGCGAGGTTGGCGGCGATCTCCGCCCCTGTCTGCCGGACCTTTTCAAGGGCCAGAGCAGAGGCGTCGTAACACCGGATGCTATGCCCCGTTTCCACCAAACGCGCCGCCATTGCGCCGCCCATGGCGCCGCCGCCGATGAGTCCGATCATTGCAACTCTCCCTTGCTGAAGTGTTTCGATGGTCGTTTGTGCATGGCAAGGCGGGGGGCTGTCCAGAGGCCTTACCCCTGCGGGATCGGCGCGAGGGGGCGCTGTTCGGCGCGGCCGAACAGCGGGGGAAAATTTTCTGCGAAAATTTGGCACCACTGCAAGGTTTGCAGCTTTCGCGATAACATCTGCCACAGGCGCGACAGCCAAATTGTTTCAACAATTTGCCCGGCCCAACCGGGGCGTTTGGCTGTGCCAAACACCCGGGCGGGAGGGTTAGCCGCGTTTGGCTTGGCGGTTGGCGCGGAGTTCTGCGAAGTCGTCGCCCGCGTGGTAGCTGGAGCGGGTCAGCGGGGTGGAGGAGACCATGAGGAAACCTTTGCCCCATGCGGCGCGCTCGTAGGCGGCGAATTCCTCGGGTGTGACATAGCGGTCGACGCGGTGGTGTTTCGGCGTTGGTTGCAGGTATTGGCCGATGGTCAGGAAATCCACATCAGCGGCGCGCATGTCGTCCATCACCTGTTGCACCGATTGCTTGTCCTCTCCCAACCCGACCATGATGCCGGACTTGGTAAAGGTCATGGGGTCGAGTTCCTTGACCCGCTGCAGGATGCGCAGGGAGTGGAAATAGCGCGCGCCGGGGCGGACCTCTGGGTAGAGGCCCGGGACAGTTTCAAGGTTGTGGTTGAAGACATCGGGGCGGGCGGCGACCACGGTTTCAAGCGCCTCTGGCCCGCATTTGAGGAAATCGGGGGTGAGCACCTCGATCGTGGTGGTCGGGATCCGGTGGCGGATGGCGCGGATGGTTTGGGCGATATGTTCTGCGCCGCCGTCCTTGAGGTCATCGCGGTCAACGGAGGTGATCACCACATGGTTGAGGCCGAGCTTTTCCACCGCATGGGCCACGCGGCCGGGCTCGAAAGCATCGAGGGTGTCGGGCTTGCCGGTGGCGACGTTGCAGAAGGTGCAGCCGCGGGTGCAGATTTCGCCCATGATCATCATCGTGGCATGGCCCTGAGACCAGCATTCGCCCACATTGGGGCAGCCTGCCTCTTGGCAGACGGTCACAAGGTTGTTGTCCTTGATGATCTTGGAGGTGTCCTTGAAGCCCTTGCTGACCGGCGCTTTGACGCGAATCCAGTCGGGTTTGCGCAGACGTTCCGTATCGGGCCGGTGGGCTTTTTCCGGATGACGTTCCTCGGGCATTTTCAGATCGCGCATGGTGGCTTGTCCTTCTGGGGAAGTGTCCCTTTGCGTACTGTGATAGCGGATATTTACGCGGGGGCAAAGCAAGTCGGTGCATATCTGATATGCGGGCGTGTTCGGGCGCGTTCGGGTGGGCCCCTGCCCTGTTGAATGGTGATTGATCGCCATGGCGGGGCCTGATAGTTTAGAATCATTCTAATCCGGAGAGAGCCATGGCGCAGAGTTTGGCGGATCATCGCAAAGAGGCCCATCACCTGAGCGGGCTGCAAGAGAACCTCAAGCAGATCGTTTACGGCGGCAATGACGGGATCGTCACCACCTTTGCCATTGTGGCGGGCTTTGCCGGCGCAGGATCGGAGGGCACGGCGCAGATCGGGGCGATTGCGGTTCTAGTCTTTGGCCTTGCGAACCTGTTTGCCGATGCGGTCTCCATGGGGCTTGGCGAGTTTCTGTCGACCCGTTCGCAGCGCGACCTGTACCTGACCCAGCGGCGGATCGAGGAGCGCGAATTGGCGGAAAACCCCGAGGCGGAGCGCGAGGAGTTGATCGCCATGATGCGGGCGCGCGGCCTGCCAGAGGCGGCGGCGCAGAGCGCGGCGGATGCCCTGATGCAGAGCCCCGAGCTCGTCGTGGATATGATGATGTCCTATGAGTTGGAAATGGACGATATGCGCGCCGCGACCCCGGCATGGGACGGGATGGTGACCTTTGTCGCCTTTACGCTTTTCGGGGCGATTCCCCTGCTGCCCTATTTCATGCGCGACCCTGATGTTTTGAGCTTTCAGCTCTCGATCGCGGCGACATTGAGCGCGCTGGTGCTGCTTGGCCTGCTACGCTGGTATGCCTCGCGCGAGGCGGTGCTGCGCTGTGTCGGGGAGACGGTTCTGGTGGGGAGTGTCTGCGCGGTGGTCGCCTATGGCGTCGGGGCAATTGTGGGCGGCTGATCGCGGTGCCCTGCGTTTGTGGGGGGCCATAGCCGCCCCCCCTTCACATGAGACCCCTTAAAAAAGAGTCAATTCGGACGGTTTTTTTACCCGGAATATTTTTTGCCCCCCGGTTCGGGGGCCCAGTGTGTTAAAATGCAGTTAATTCAGCCGACAAGCCCGCCGCCCGGACCATAGGTTTCCTCGTAGTGCCGCTTGAGCCGTTGCAGGGCGATGCGCAGGACAATCTTGCCCGACCGAGCCGACCAGCCCATGCGCTTTTCCGTGGCCTCCAACCCTTCCAGAAAACAGCAGCAGCGCAGCACCATATCGCCAAGGCCGGGGCCAAGGTCGCGCAGGGCGGCGGTGACGCGGTCGCGGCTGGCTTCGGGGCCGACGCTGGTGCCCGGGCGGGTGCTGCCGCGGGTGCCTGCGGTGAGGAAATTGTCCCAGTTCTGGGTGACGCGGGGGCCCATCTGGGCGAGTTCGAAATCCTCGCGCAGACGGTCGGCGGCGGCGAGCAGATCGGCGCCAAGGAAGGGGGTGCCATCCTTGTCGCGGCGCCGCGCCAACATGCCCACGGGGCTCTCGGCGCGGTTGTAGGTGATGCGCTGCGGCGCGCCGCCGTCCTCGCCCATCATTTCGCGGGTGCCCCAGTCGCTGTGCTGCTCGGCAAAGCCGTTGCCACCGGCGCCACCATGGGGGGAATTTCCTTCCGCCGCGAGCATCCGCTTCAGCGCCATTTTGCCAGCATTTTTAAGGTGATACTGGGCGATCTTGCCGGGTTTGTCGCAGCCGATCCAATCCTTGAGCGCAAAGGCCTGCGCCACATTGCTGTCGACCACGGCGGTGCGGGTGCTGGTGCCATCGGGCAGCGTGCGCACCACCACGGATTTGGCCAGATCGGGGGCCACGGCCAGCACCGCGCCGGGTTCGGACATGCGGCGCAGAATCCGCCGGGCTTCGCGTTTGACAGTGGTTTCATCGGGCAGGTTCTGGGTCATTGTTTGTGTCATCTCCATGCTTTCCTTCACGCGTTTTGCGGGCTTCTCGGCCGCATTTAGGTTTTGAGCGAGTGCGTTGAGGGCGGCATCTACGAGGCGGCAGTCACGGCGTTGTTCGAACCTTCGAATTTGGCGCGATACGGTGGAGGGGGCGAGCCCCGTCTGCCGCGCCAGATCCCGAATACTGTGACCAGCCTCGATATGCGCGAGGTAGTGATGCACCTCGGCTGGCACCCATGACGGCAGAGCATCCGCGCCGCCATGTTCCGGTTGTGTTCGATACTCCAAAGCCCTTCCTCACGTCTCCAAGAGTTATCCACAGGTTACTGATCGTAGGGTTACTGTGGGGGTCATAATCATTACCGATCCCTTAACAAGCACACCCTCAAATTAGTCTAATAAAATTGTAAACAAATTCAAAGTGATGCGTGCGCGGTAAACCATTACACGCAACACCTGTCTAAATTGGTGAAACTGGTGCCAATCAACAGGAGTGCCAGAGATGTTAGACGATGCCCCAACACCAATGATCCGCCCCAGACTGCTTGTGCGTGCTGCGCGGATCGGGATGAAAGATTACAAAAGCGAGCGTGACCTGATGCGGGTTTTGCGCACCACAGCCCCCGGCGCGGCCCGTCTGGGCGGCGAGGTGGCGATCAAGGCGCTGGTCGCCGCAGAGGCGGATCAGGAAGAGCGCCGCCTGAGCGGATCGCAGGCCTATAGCCCGGTGCGCCATGTGGATGTGCTGATCGCCTTGATGGCGGAGCGGCGCAAGCGCGACATGGAAACACTGGCCAAAATCGCACCGCGTCCGGTCTTGGAGGTGGTGGGCGGGGGGCGGCGCAGCGCGTAAGCGCTGCGCCGCCCCCCGCCCCGGATCGGACCGGATAAATCCGGTCCGATCCAAATGGTGTCGCGTATCGGACCGGATTTATCCGGTTCGATCCAAATGGGGTGGCGTATCGGGCCGGATTTATCCGGTCCGATGCCGATGGGTCTGCGAGACCTGAGTCGCCCTAGATGAAGGCGTCCGGCATTGAGGCCTTTTTCTCGGTCACGTAGGCGTCGAGCGCCTCTTTGATCGCGGGATCAAGGGCGGGTTGCTGATAGTCGCCCAGCAGTTTTTCCACGCGGCGGGCGGCAAGGGCGACGGTGTCTTGGGCGCCTTCGTCCTGCCATGTCTCGAAGGGTTTGTAGTCCAGCAGATCGGTGCGCCAGAAGGCGTTCTTGAAGTTCGCTTGGGTATGGGCGCAGCCGAGGTAGTGGCCGCCGGGGCCGACCTCGCGGATTGCGTCCAGCGCCTGTGCGTTTTCGTCATGGGCAACGCCTGCTGCCATGGAGTGCAGGATGCCGAGTTGGTCCGCGTCCATCACGAATTTCTCGAAGGAGGACACGAGGCCGCCCTCGAGCCAGCCGCAGGCGTGGAGCATGAAGTTCACGCCCGAGAGCAGCCCCGCGTTCAGCGAGTTCGCGGTCTCGTAGGCCGCCTGCGCATCGGGGAGTTTAGAGCCGCAGAAGCTGCCCGCAGAGCGGTATGGCAGCCCGAGGCGGCGGGCCAGCTGCCCTGCCCCGTAGGTGATCTGCGAGGCCTCGGGCGTGCCAAAGGTCGGCGCGCCGGAGTTCATGTCGATCGAGGTGACGAAGGCGCCCATGATGACGGGCGCGCCGGGGCGGATGATCTGGCTGTAGGCGACGCCTGCCATGACCTCTGCCAGCACCTGCGTCAGGGTGCCGATGACCGAGACCGGCGCCATAGCCCCGCCCACGATGAAGGGCGAGATGATGCAGGCCTGATTGGCGGCGGCGTAGATTTCCAGCGCGCCCATCATGGTGCTGTCAAAGGTCAGCGGCGAGTTGATGTTGATCAGCGAGGTCATCACCGTGCGGTCATTGAGACCGCCGAAGAGGATATCGCACATCTCCACCGAATCCTGCGCCCGCACCGGCTCTGTCACCGAGCCCATGAAGGGTTTGTCCGAGAGGGTCATATGGGCCATGAGCATGTCGAGGTGACGTTTGTTCACGGGCACATCTGTCGGCTCGCAGACCGTGCCGCCGGAATGGTGCAGCCATTTCGACATATAGCCGAGCTTCACGAATTTCTGGAAATCCTCCAGCGTGGCATAGCGCCGCCCGCCGGCGGCGTCGCGCACGAAGGGCGGGCCGTAGACGGGCGCGAGGACGAGGCCTTTGCCGCCGACCTCGACATTGCGTTCGGGGTTGCGGGCGTGCTGGGTGAAACTGCCGGGCGCTGTGGCGCAGAGTTTGCGCGCAAGGCCGCGCGGGATATGCACACGCTCGCCGTGGACCGTCGCCCCTGCATCGCGCCAACGCTGGAGCGCGGCGGGGTTGTCGACGAAGTTGACGCCGACTTCCTCAAGCACGGTTTCGGCATTGGCCTCGATGATCTCGAGGGCCTCTTCGGAGAGGTATTCGAGGTTCGGGGTGTTGCGGGTGATGAATTTCGCCGCCTCGATGCGGACGGCTGTGCGCTCTGCCCGGCGGGCGGCGCCGCCGCCGCCACGGGTTCTGCGTGCGCGAGTCTCTGACATGATGTTGGCCCTGCCATGATAGGATTTCTAGGGCTGTTTTAGGCAATTGCGCGGGGCCTGCCGGAGCGGCAAACGCCATTTGAGGCGCAAAAGCGACATGCGGGCGAGATGCGGGCCGGAACGCCGCGTCAAAAGACGCGAAAGCTGGCGACGAAGGGCAGATGGTCGGAGACCGTGCGTTTGAATTTCTCGCGCCCCATGTCGAGGGTCCAATGCATGGGGAAGAGCCGCAGGGAGCCGCGCACGTAGTCTGTGGCATAGGTGCGCGAGACGGCGAATCCGTCCAGCAGGTTGGCCCGCCCTGCGTCGAGGATATGGGAGAAACGATCCTGCAGGTCCCAGCAGGAGACGAAATCCATCAGGTCATCGCCGCCGAGGTGGTGGAAATTGCTCACGTCCTGCCCCGGGATCATGTTGAAATCCCCCATCAGGATCAGGGCGCGGCGTTTATGGGGCGAGGTTGCGCGCAGCTGGGTCAGGTAGCCGCCGATGGCGGCGCATTGGGTGTCGCGCATGATTTGCTCTGCCCTGCCCCGCCCTGATTTCAGGTGCACGCCAAGGAGCACGGCGGAGAACTTGCCGATGCGGATATCGGCGCGCAGGGCGCGGCGGCCATTGGCGTAGCTGCCTTCGGTGCCGGGGATCAGCTGTGCGTTCGTGACCTCCACCCCGCGTTTGTGCAACAGGCCGATATGCAGGTTGCCGTGGGGCTGCGGGATCAGGGTGGTGTCATAGTGGACGCCGTAGGCGGCCAGATCGGCGGCGAGTTCCTCTATATAAGAGGCTGGGTTGACCTCAACCAATGTAACAAGCTCGGCGTCGAGCAGCGCGAGGCCGAGGGCCTGCCTCTTGCGCCGCGCGGCGGGGATGCCGCCGAAACCGGCGAGGTTCCAGACCGCGACGCGAGCAAGGCTGTGTTCGAATTTTTGCATATTGGCCCCCTTTGGCGCCCGATTGGGCCCATTGAACGCCTGTCATTATAGCATGGGGCAGGATTTTTGCGCAGGCAGGCCCGATTGATTTCACGCTGCGCTTGCGCCCCGCGCCCCTTCGCATTAGGTGGTCGCATGGAGCATAACACACATGAACGCCTGCTGATTATCGACTTTGGATCACAGGTCACCCAGCTGATCGCCCGCCGTCTGCGCGAGCTGAATGTTTACTGCGAAATCCACCCCTATCAGAATGTTGATGCCGCGTTTCTGGCCGCTTTTGCGCCACGGGCGGTGATTTTCTCGGGTGGGCCCGCTTCGGTGATTGACGAGGGTTCGCCCCGTCCGCCGCGCGAGGTCTATGACCTCGGGGTGCCGATCCTTGGCATCTGTTATGGCCAGCAGGTCATGATGCATGATCTTGGCGGCACTGTTGAGCGCGGCCATGGCACCGCCGAATTTGGCCGCGCCTTTGTGCAGCCCAAGGGCACGCTGGGCTTGCTGGAGGGTTGGTTCAAGGCCGACAAGGAGCAGGTCTGGATGAGCCATGGCGACCATGTGAGCGCCATTGCTCCGGGGTTCGAGGTCTTTGGCACCTCGCCCAATGCGCCCTTTGCCATCACCGCCGATACGGCGCGTAATTTCTTTGCCGTGCAGTTCCATCCCGAGGTGCATCACACCCCTAATGGCGCGCGTTTGTACGAGAATTTTGTGGCGCTGGCGGGTTTTAGCGGCGATTGGACCATGGGCGCCTACCGCGAGCAGGCGATTGCCGCGATCAAGGAGCAGGTGGGCGATAGCCCTGTGATCTGTGCCCTGTCGGGCGGGGTTGATAGCTCTGTCGCCGCGGCGCTTTTGCATGAGGCGATCGGGGATCAGCTTACTTGTGTGTTTGTCGATCACGGGTTGCTGCGCAAGGATGAGGCCGCCGAGGTTGTGGGCATGTTCCGCGATCACATGAACCTCAAGGTGATCCATGCCGATGAGGTGGACCTGTTCCTTGGCAAGCTTGAGGGGGTCTCCGACCCCGAAACCAAGCGCAAGATCATTGGTGGTTTGTTCATCGATGTCTTCCAGAAATACGCGAACGAGATCGAGGGGGCGGAGTTTCTGGCCCAAGGGACGCTGTACCCCGATGTCATTGAAAGCGTGAGCTTTTCCGGTGGCCCCTCTGTCACCATCAAGTCGCATCACAACGTTGGCGGCTTGCCCGAGAAGATGGGCCTGAAGCTGGTGGAGCCTCTGCGGGAGCTGTTCAAGGATGAGGTGCGCGCGCTGGGCCGTGAA
The DNA here is from genome assembly GCA_018524345.1 of Harenicola maris. Taxonomy (GTDB): domain Bacteria; phylum Pseudomonadota; class Alphaproteobacteria; order Rhodobacterales; family Rhodobacteraceae; genus Harenicola; species Harenicola maris. The sequence continues at coordinate 1,082,795 of JADQAZ010000001.1, read as the reverse complement.
CTTGGCCTGCCGGCGAGTTTCATCGGGCGCCACCCCTTCCCCGGGCCGGGTCTTGCGATCCGTTGCCCTGGCGAGATCACGCGGCCCAAGCTGGAGATTCTGCGCGAGGCGGATGCGGTTTATATCGACCAGATCCGGCGGCATGGGCTTTATGATGAGATCTGGCAGGCTTTCGTGGCGATTTTGCCGGTGCGGACCGTGGGCGTTATGGGCGACGGGCGGACCTATGATTACGCCTGTGCCCTGCGGGCGGTGACCAGCGTGGACGGGATGACAGCGGATTACTATCCGTTCAGCCATGAGTTCCTTGGCGAGACCGCGACGCGGATCATCAACGAGGTGCCGGGGATCAACCGGGTGACCTATGACATCACCTCGAAACCTCCGGGCACGATTGAGTGGGAATAGCGTTTATTTATAAACGCTTATCGATGCCTTATAAAGTGATGCTTTAGGGTGCGCAGGGTTCTGCGCGCCCTTTTGCTTTGGGGGGCTCTGGCCTTTGGCCTGACCCTTTGCGGGGTTCTGGGGGCGACCTATCTGTGGCCGGATCGCGCGCCCGAGGAGATGCCGGTCGCGGACGTGATTGTCTGTCTTGGCGCGGGGATGGACCCTGACGGCACCCTGCATGCGCCCGCCGTGGCCCGCGTGCGGGCCTGCGCCGACCTTCACGCCGCCGGGCGTGCGCCGCGGGTGCTTTTCACCGGTGGGCGGGCTGTGGCTGGCGGGCCCTCGGCTGGGGAAAGGATGGCGGAATTGGCGGTGAGTTACGGGGTGCCGCGCGGGGCGGTGAGCCATGAGGATACCTCTTTATCTACGCTTCAGAATGCGCTGTTTTCGCAGGCGTTTTTGCCTGCGGAGGGGCATTTGATTTTGGTCACCGAGGCCTTCCACCTGCCCCGCAGTTGGGCCAGTTTCAAATGGGCCGGTGGGCAGGAATTATCATTGTATATGTCGGAGCGGGTGCGGGTGCCTGCGCGGCGGGTGATTTTGCGCGAGGTGGCGGCGATCGGGTTTAATGCCCTGCGTGTCGGCGCGTGGAGCGCGGCCCATTGGGCGGGATTGGCCGAGGGCACGCGGGATGGCTGGCTGGATTAAACGCATTTTTAAGATTCTTTTCCTAACCTGAGTCTACAGCAGAGTTATGGAGTGTTTATGCAAGCCAACTATTCGATATGGCTGGAAAAATCTGGATACAGCCACAATACGATTTCGGGATACCAATCAGAGATACGCCGCGTTGAGGAGCATTACGGCAACCTTGACCAGCATTACGATCAGGACGGGTTTCGCCAGTTGGCGGAGACCTTTGCCTATAGCCGATCTGACGCGCGCGAGGGGCGGCCGAACCCGACGCGCCTTCAGATAGATGGGGATATTTACACCAATCTTGCGTCTTATCGGCGGGCCATGGCGAGCTATGCCAAGTTTCGCAAGACGCGGGTGCAGGCCTTTACTGCCTAGGGTTTGGGCCGGTTTGCCACCTGTGCGGTGATCCCCTCCTCGAAAGCGGTGGGATCATAGCCGAAGTCGCGGGCGGCGGCGGCCCAGTCGAAATTCTTGTCCTCGCCGAGGCGCAGGACCTGTTCCTCTGTCACCGGGCTGCGCTTGCCCAGTTTGCGGGCGAGCCATGCGGTGGGGGCGATGGGAACAGGGAGGAAAAGGATGCGGCGGTTCAGGGCCTTGGCCACGAGAGCAAGGATGCGGCGATAGGGCAAGGCCTCGCGCCCCGGCAGGTTATAGGCGCGCCCGCGGGTGACATCGCGGTTCTGCATCACCTGCCAATAGGCGCGGGCGAGGTCCGGCGCATAGACGGGCTGCATGAGGGCGCGGCCAGCCCCGAAAACGGGGAAGACCGGCGTGCGGGACAGCAGCGCGATCAGGCGGGACATGTTCTTGTCCATCGCCGAGCCGTAGATCATCGTGGGGCGCAGGATGGTCAGGTCATCGGGCCTTTCCAGCAAGCCGTCCTCGATCGCGGCATAGGCGGCGAAGGCCATGCGGTGTTTGGAATAGCGGGCGGTTGTGTGGATCAGGATGAACCACTGCACCCCCTTGTTGCGGCCAATGGTGACGATGCGTTTGGACAGGCGGATCGAGGCAATATGCAACACGGTTTCAACGCCGGGCAGGATGCGGCGGCAGGTATCGGCGCGGGAGATATCGCCATAGACCTTTTCGATATCGAGCGCCGGATAGGAGAAGCCCTCGGCCCCCGCCTCACTGCGGAAAACGGCACGGATTTTGCCCTGATACCCCTCGGCACTGAGCCGTTCGAAGAAATAGCGCGCCGTATGCCCGCCCGCGCCCGTAACCAGCAGCATCCCTGCCCTCGCCTGTAGTTTGCCCCCGCTGCTATAGCGCGGCGGGCAAGGCGCGAACAAGCGCCCCTTGCGGGCGGGGCGGATATGGTGTCACTTCGCGGCATGTTTCGCGCCATTCGGTTTTCATTTGTTCTTTTCATCCCCCTTGCCCTGCCCGCCGCGGCGCAGGAGGCCTTTGGCGATATGCTCTGTTCCGGCGCGGGCTGGCGCCTTGAGATCACGGGCGATGCGGCGCGATTTGCCTTTCTGTCGGACAGCGCGATGACGATCCCCCTGACCACCTATGCCGAAGGCACGGTGGAGGGGATTGGATACCCGCGGGCCCTGACCCTGATTGGCGAGACGGACACAGCGATTGCCCTGTTGCATCGGCGTGCCTGCCCCGAGCCGCAGGGGGATGCGCCGATTGAGGCGCAGGTTTTGACGCAGCGGTTGCAGACACCGGTTTTGCTGACCGGATGTTGCAGGGCCGCGCCGTGAGGACCGCGCCGTGAGCCCGATTTTGCGCGGGGCGCTGTGGATGATCGGGGCGATCATCGCCTTTCCCACCATGGCCGTGGCCGGGCGCGAGATCAGCGCCATGCATGATACCTTTGAAATCATGCTGTTCCGCTCGATTTTCGGGATCATGGTGGTGCTTTCTATCGGCGGAATTTCGGGGACATTGGGGCAGATCAACACGCGGCATATGCCGCTGCATGTGCTGCGCAATGCGGCGCATTTTGCCGGGCAAAACCTGTGGTTCTATGCGCTGACGGTGATCCCGCTTGCGCAGGTTTTCGCGCTGGAGTTCACCTCTCCGATCTGGGTCATGGCCCTTGCGCCGCTGTTTCTGGGCGAGCGGTTTACGCGCTGGCGGGCCTTTGCCGGGGTTATGGGGATTGCGGGGGTTCTGGTTGTGGTGCGGCCTGACGTGGACTCGATCAACCCCGGGGTGATTGCGGCGGCTTTGGCGGCGATCGGATTTGCCGGAACCGCGATCTGCACCAAGATCCTGACCAAGGAACATTCGATCACCTGCATCCTGTTCTGGCTGACGGTGCTTCAGGCGATCTTTGGCCTGATCTGCGCCGGGTATGACGGGCAGGTCACCTGGCCGAGCCTTGCCTCTGCCCCGTGGTTGGCGGTGATCGGCATGGCGGGGCTTTTGGGGCATTTCTGCCTGACCAAGGCGCTCTCGGCAGCGCCGGCCTCTATCGTAATGCCGATTGATTTCGCCCGCCTGCCTGTCATCGTCGGGATCGGCATGATTTTGTATAACGAGCCCTTTGACGTATTGGTCATCTTTGGGGGCGTCATGATCTTCCTTGGTAACTATTTGAACATTCGGGCCGAATCGCGGAGCTGAGCCCTGCCTGCGGCGACAACTGTGCCAATTTGTCACATTATTGTCGCATTAACCCTGATCTCGACCCCCTGAAGGGGGAGTGACGCCGCGTCCTTTGTTGACCGGCTAACTTCCCTCGCGCAGGATTTACCTTGAGGAACCTATATGTCGTAGTAAGGGATGAGGGACATGAAGAATTTCGCAACAGCTGCAAGCCTATTTGCGCTGACCACAGGCGCCGCTTTCGCGGGCGGTCTGGATCGGTCGGGGCAGCCGGTTGGCATTATCTTTGAGCAGGGCAACTACGGGGAGCTTTCGTTCAGCTCGACCACGCCCACGGTCAGCGGCGCCGATCTGGCCACGACCGGCACCACCGGCAATGTCGCCGACAGTTTTATCCAAGCCACTGGCGGCGTGAAATTTGACGTCGACGAGCAGCTGTCGATCGCTCTGATTTTCGACACGCCTTTCGGCTCCGACATCAACTATCCGGTGAATGCAACCTCGGTTCTGCTGGGCGGCACTTCGGCGGTTGCGACGGCGACCTCGACCAGCCTTGTGGCGCGCTACAAGTTCAACGAGAACTTCAGCGCCCATGGTGGTTTGCGCCTGCAATCGGCCAGCGGCGATATTGCCCTGAACGGTTTGGCCTATGGCCCCTTGGCCGGCTATAATGTCTCTCTCGGGCAGGATCAGGCCCTCGGCTATCTGGTTGGTTTCGCTTATGAAAAGCCCGAGATCGCCCTGCGCATCGCGCTGACATACAACTCTGCGATCACCCATAAGTTCAACACTTTCGAGACCCTGAACGGCGCGCCGATCAACCCTGCGGGTTTCTCGACCACCGAGGTTGAGACGCCGCAGTCGATCAACCTTGATGTGCAGTCGGGCATCGCCAAGGACACCCTGCTGTTCGGTTCGGTGCGTTGGGCAGAGTGGTCTGCCTTCCGCATTGATCCGGCTGTCTTCACCGGCCTTGCGGGCGGCGGGTTGGTCGATCTGGAGGACACTGTGACCTACACCATCGGTGTCGGGCGCAAATTCTCCGATCAGTTCTCTGGTTCTGTTTCGCTGACCTATGAGGCCGAGAGCGACGATGATCTTGTCTCGCCTCTGGCGCCGACGAACGGCTTGTTCGCCGTGTCTTTGGGCGGGCGTTACACCATGGACAACACGGTGCTCTCGGGCGGTATCCGCTACTCCTGGCTGGGCGATGCCTTTGCCGAGACCGGCACACCGGACACAGCGCGGGGTGAGTTCACAGATAACACTGCGCTCTCTGTTGGCTTCAAGATCGGCTTTAACTTCTAAGGTTCAAGCGATTGAATTGGCAGGGAAACCTGCCTGATATAGACGGCCCTGCCTTGAATGGCGGGGCCGTTTTTCGTTGCGCGGACGGGATGCGCAATATTCGGGTCGCCTTGGGGCGCGCGGGCGGGCATGTTGGGCCTATGTCACCGCAAGCCACCCTTACCCCCCGCGCCACGGCCGAGCTGCTCCTGCTCGGGCTGCTGTGGGGCGGCACCTTCCTGTCGGTACGTCTGGCGCTGGATGAGGTCTCGGTCATGGCGGCGGTGACGCATCGCGTGGGCTGGGCGGCGCTGTTGCTTTGGGGCGTTGTGCTCTGGCGCGGGATGCCTTTGCCGCGGGGCTGGCGGATCTGGGGCGTCTTTGCGGTGATGGGGCTGCTGAATAATGTCCTGCCCTTTTCGCTGATGACCTGGGGGCAACTATATATCGAGACCGGGCTGACCTCGATCCTGAATGCGAGCACGGCGATTTTCGGGGTGCTTGTGGCCGCCCTCTGTCTGGCGGACGAGCGGCTGACGGGGCGCAAGGCACTGGGGGTGCTTTTGGGATTCGCCGGTGTCATCGCAGTGATCGGCCCCAAAGTTTTGCAAAACTTTGACCCGCGCTCCGCAGCGCAGCTTGCGGTTCTTGGGGGCACGCTGTCCTATGCCTTTGCCGGGGTCTGGGCGCGACGTTTCATGCAGGGTCTGCCGCCGGTGATGGCTGCCGCGGGGATGCTGACATGTTCCGCCCTGATGATCGGAGCGGCGACCCTGCTGCGCGAGGGAGAGATCGCCCTGCCCGCCACTTTGACCGGCGCTGCGGCGACCGGGTATTTTGCGGTTTGCGCCACGGCCCTCGCCTATCTTTTGTATTACCGCATTCTGGCTGTGGCGGGATCTGGCAATACGATGTTGGTGACACTGGTGATCCCGCCGGTGGCGATTGTGCTGGGGGCCCTTGTGCTTAATGAGGCTTTGGCGCCGACCGCCTATCTGGGCTTTGCCCTTCTGGCGGCGGGGCTTTTGGTTCTGGACGGGCGGGTTTTGCCGCGCAGATTTCGCTAGCCCCCTCGCGTGGTTGGCGCTACGAAACCTGTTATGATTTACGCTTCTGCCTCTGACTGGCGCGCCGCCGCCCGAAAACGTGTTTTGCTCTTTGCCATGTCCGGTTTGGGCAAGACCTATCTGTCCTCGATGCTGCGCGATGCGGGGTGGTTCCATTATTCCGTCGATTACCGCATTGGCACCCGTTACATGGGCGAGCCGATCACCGATCATGCCAAGGAACAGGCCATGCAGGTGCCGTTTCTGGCGGAGCTGTTGCGGTCGGATTCGATCTACATTGCCTCCAACATCACCTTTGACAATCTTGCGCCGCTTTCGACCTATCTGGGCAAGCCCGGGGATCCGGCCAAGGGCGGGTTGCCCTTTGCGGAGTATCAAAAGCGGCAGGACCAGCACCGCGCGGCGGAGATTGCTGCCCTGCAAGACAGCGATCATTTCATTGACCGTGCAGAGCGCCTCTATGGCTATCAGAATTTCATCTGCGACAGCAGTGGCTCCATGTGCGAGGTTGTCGACCCCGAGGATGCGCAGGATCCGGTGCTCAGCGCCCTGTCGCGACGGATGCTTCTTGTCTGGATCGAGGGGACCGAGGCCCATACGGAAGAGTTGATCCGCCGTTTTGATAAGGCCCCCAAGCCGATGTATTACCAGCCGGAATTCCTGCTGGCCTGTTGGCGCGACTATCTGGAGGAGACCGGCAAGGCGGAGGCGCAGGTTGATCCCGATGCCTTTGTCCGCTGGACCTATGCCAAGGCTCTGGCCCATCGTCAGCCGCTCTATGCCGCCATTGCCCGCAACTGGGGGGTGCGCATCCCTGCGGCTGATGCGGCCTCTGTCAGATCACCGGATGATTTCACCGATGTGATCGCCGCCGCCCTTGAGCGCCGCGCCAAAGAGGCTTAGATCCCACCTTCCCCAAGCCAAGGCTTCCGACCCGAAAGTTAACCGCAAGGCCCGTTTCATGCCGATAAAACTGCCCTCTTCCCTGCCCGCCTATGACATCCTGCAACGTGAGGGTGTCAGCGTTATGGGCGACCGTGCGGCAGAGCGGCAGGACATTCGCCCCCTGCGGATCGGGCTTCTTAACCTGATGCCCAAGAAGATCCAGACAGAGACGCAGTTTGCCCGCCTGATCGGGGCGACGCCTTTGCAGATCGAGCTGACGCTGATCAGGATGTCCGAGCATATCTCGAAGAATACCAATACCGAGCATATGGACGAGTTCTATGTGCCCTTCGAGGAGGTGCGCGATCAGCGGTTCGACGGGCTGATCATCACCGGCGCGCCGATCGAGCATCTGCCCTTTGACGAGGTGACCTATTGGGACGAGCTGCGGCAGGTGATGGACTGGACCCAGACCAATGTGCATTCGACCTTTGGCGTCTGTTGGGGCGGGATGGCGATGATTTACCATTTCCACCGTGTGCAAAAGCACATCTTGGATGCCAAGCTGTTCGGCTGTTACCGGCACCGGATTTTGGATGAGGCCAGCCCGATTTTGAACGGGTTTTCAGATGATTGCGTCATCCCCGTGAGCCGCTGGACAGAGATGCGGCAAGACGAGATCGACGCGGCTGGGCTGAAGACCCTGCTGAGTTCCGACACGGCAGGGCCTTGTCTGGTGGAGGATCCGGCGCATCGGGCGCTCTATATCTTCAACCATTTCGAATATGACAAGACCACCTTGAAAGAGGAATACGACCGCGACGTGGAGAGCGGCACGCCGATCAATGTGCCGCTGAACTACTACCCTGATGATGACCCGGCCAAGGTGCCGGTGAACCGCTGGCGCAGCCATGCGCATTTGCTTTATGGCAACTGGATCAACCAGATATACCAGACCACGCCGTTTGACCTGCGCGATGTGGGCAAGGGTGTCACGCGCTGAGGCGCGCGATTGCCTTACCCGCGCGCAGGGGTCATGATGCGGGTTCGACAGGTCCCTAATGCCCAAGCCGGAGCGCGCAGCCATGCCCAAACCATTCGACGGAGCTATCTCTGATTTCTATGCCAATGAGGCGCCGGATGCGGTGCGCGAGGCGATCAAGGACGCGGGCAAGAAGGACATTCTGGCCGAAAGCTACCCTTACGAAGAGCGAATGGACCGCGATGAATACGAGGACACCATGGCCGATCTACAGATCGAGCTGGTGAAGTTCCAAAGCTGGGTGAAAGACAGCGGTGCGCGGGTCTCTGTGGTGTTCGAGGGGCGCGATGCGGCCGGTAAGGGCGGCACGATTAAGCGGTTCCGCGAGAACCTGAACCCCCGCATGGCCCGCGTTGTGGCCCTGTCCAAACCGACAGAGAAAGAAGCGGGCGAGTGGTATTTCCAACGCTATATCAAGCACCTGCCCTCTGCTGGCGGGATCACCCTGTTTGACCGCAGCTGGTATAACCGCGCGGTGGTGGAACATGTCTTCGGCTTTTGCACGCCCGAGCAGCGCGAGCATTTCTTCAAGCAACTGCCAAAGCTGGAAGAGATGTTGATCGAGGACGGGGTGCATCTGGTCAAGCTCTGGCTCAATGTCGGGCGGGCGGAGCAGTTGCGCCGGTTCCTGAGCCGTGAAGATGATCCGCTAAAGCATTGGAAACTCAGCTGGATCGACGTTGAGGGCCTGAAGAAATGGGATGACTATACCGCTGCCATTTCAGAGACCTTCGAGCGCTCGCACAGCGCCACCTCGCCATGGACGATTGTGCGGTCGGATGACAAGCGCCGCGCCCGGATCAATGCCCTACGCGCCGTGCTGTGCCGGATCGATTACGAGGGCAAGGACGATAAGGTCGCCTGCGCGCCCGATGCCTCCGTCGCGGGCGGGCCTGACATCTGGCATGGCTAAACGCGGCTATCACCACGGGAATTTGCGGCAGGCCTTGGTTGAGGCCGCCCTTGCCCTGATCGAGGCCAAGGGGCCGCAGGGGTTCACCCTGTCAGAGGCGGCGAAAACGGCAGAGGTGACCCCCGCCGCCGTTTACCGCCATTTCGAAGGGCGCGAAGAGCTGTTGATGGAGATCGCGCGGCAGGGCTACGAGATTTTCATTGATGTCATGGTCTATGCCAGCGGGCGGGGCGCAACGGCGCTGGCGCGGTTCGAGGCCACCGGGCGGGCCTATCTGGCCTTTGCCCGCAAGTATCCGGGCCATTATCAGGCGATGTTCGAGGCCGGATTGAACATGAGCCGCGATCCCGAATTGGCGCGGCTGAGCGCCCGCGCCTCCGAGGTGCTGGAGGCCGCCGCTGCGGCCCTGACAGAGCGCCTGCCCGAGGAAAAGCGCCCCCCTGCGGCGATGTTCTCGGCCCATATCTGGGCGTTGAGCCATGGGGTGGTCGAGCTTTTTGCGCGGGGAACCTCGGGGGCACGCTCGCCCTTTCCGCCCGAGGACCTGCTGGAGACTGGCGTGGGGATTTACCTGCGCGGTCTGGGCCTGATCGAACCGGACAGTTGACCCCCGCCGCCTGCGGCTGGACGAGAATTTTCGGCGAAAATTCTTTAAGCCCGCGATGCGCGGCTTGTTGGGGTGGTTGTGCGGGGGGCCAGAAAAATCAACGGGGCGTGCAGTAATTCTGCACGCCCCTGGAGATCAGTCTTAAATGTAGGGGAAAAAGGTTACTGCGTCAATAACGCTGTCCTAAAGGGCAGTCACACTTCTGTGTTTGCGAGGTTTCCTGAGGTTTCAGTGGGTTTCCCCTGCGAACGGTCTGTGCCCTGCCTGCCTATGCGCGCAGGGAATCGCCCGCTCTTTCATGATTAAAACCCTGTGGAGGTGAAGCAAAAGGCCTTCTTGGATTTGCCGGAGAAGGCGCATTCCAGCGGGTCACTTTCGCTTTGCGGTTTGCGCAGGTCCGGGTTGGCCTCTGTGGGCGTGCCGTTGATTTCCGTTGCGCCATCGAGGCGCGGGCCCTTGGCCGTGACCGAGGTGCGCGAGCCGGAGGGCCAGACGAATTCCAGCGCGCAGGTCCCGGCCTCCGCATCGCAGGATTTGACCAGTTTGAAGCAGGCCTCAAGGTCCTGCACGCCGCTGCCGTCAACCTCGGCGATTCGGCACTGGCCCTTGGTGGAGGCACCAGCGTTGAACTGGCTTTGCGGGGCGGTTGTGGGTTTGGCGGGGGTCACCGCAATGGCAGTTGCACTGGCAGCGGGCGCGCCGGATTGGGCGCCATCGATCACGATGCGCCCTGCCCCTGCGGCAAAGTCCACGCGCATGCGGGCCGTAATGCGGCCGCGCACGAAGGGTTCAAGCTCCGCGTCTTTCTCGAGGGTTTCGAGGACCAGCAGGCAGCTGTCCGGCACCGTTGCATTGGCATCCATGCCAAGGGCCATGCAGTAACCGGCGACAAAGCCGCAATCGCCGCCATCACGCCGCACCTTTTCAAAGCCGCCCTCGGCCAGGCGGCCCGCGCAGGCGACGCCGCGGTCAAGCTGCCCCTCAAGCACGGCCTGCGCCATGGCTATGGGCGGGATCAGGGCGAGGGTGACGGCCAGAGCCGCAGCGTGGTGTTTCATGTCTTGCCCCCCTTTGGTTCGGCGCAAGGCTAAAAGCCCCCTGCCCGCGGCGCAACGTGAAACCCGGCGCTGCGCCCTGCAATGCCATAGAAACATGTGATGCCATAGAAAAAGGGCGCGTGCCCTGCGGCCCGCGCCCTTTTCCAAAATTGTCGTAACGCTTAACGCTTGGAGAACTGGAAGCTCTTACGCGCTTTGGCCTTACCGTATTTCTTACGCTCAACAACGCGGCTGTCGCGTGTGAGGAAGCCAGCAGCCTTAAGAGCGCCGCGTAGGGAGGGCTCATAGAGTTGCAGGGCTTTGGAGATGCCGTGCTTGACCGCACCGGCCTGACCAGTCAGGCCGCCGCCTTTAACAGTCGCCATCACGTCGAATTCGCCTTCAACGCCGGCAACCTGCATAGGCTGACGCAGGATCAACTGCAGAACGGGACGGGCAAAATATGTGTCCATCTCTTTGCCGTTGACGGTGACCTTGCCGGAACCGGGCTTGATCCAGACACGGGCGACCGCGTCTTTACGTTTGCCGGTGGCGTAGGAACGGCCCAGCTCGTCGCGGACAGGCTCGCGCGGTGCAGCGATTTCAACCGCAGCAACTGCTTCAACGCCTTCGGCAACTGTGCCCAGCTCTTCCAGAGAGTTTACTTGATCGGCCATTGATTAGCCCTCCCGCGTGTTTTTCTTGTTCATGGACTTAACGTCCAGAACTTCGGGGTTTTGTGCCTCATGGGGATGCTCTGTGCCTGCATAGACGCGCAGGTTGGTCATCACCTGACGGGACAGTTTGTTGCCCGGCAGCATACGCTTGACCGCTTGGGTCACGACGCGCTCGGGGAACTTGCCCTCAAGGATCTGGCCAGTGGAGCGGGATTTGATGCCGCCCGGATAGCCGGTGTGCCAGTAGTTAGGCTTGTCGCGTTTCTTGCCGGTCAGCTGGATTTTGTCAGCGTTGATGACAATCACGTTGTCGCCCATATCCATGTGCGGGGTGAAGCTGGCCTTGTGCTTGCCGCGCAGGCGCATTGCGATGATCGAGGCAAGACGGCCAAGGACGACGCCTTCAGCGTCGACGATGATCCATTTCTTGTCGATATCCGCAGGAGTAGCGGTAAAAGTTTTCATTTCAGTCCTCGGGTGGGTGGAGGTTCGTATTGATTGGGGTGTTCTAAAGACTTCGCGTGATAGATCAAGGGGGATTTGCGGGTAAAAACCGTTTGAAAACAATGGAATGAAATTAAGGTATTATTTTACCCCATGATTTCAGCTCCCTTTGCCCCCGTTTTTCACCCCGCCCCTTAGATGAAACCAGATGCGGGCCTCGCACGCCGCCGCTTCAGCCCGCCCGCTCCGGCGGGATCGCATAGGTGAGGGAGGCGCGGGCAACGAGGGCCTCCATGCCCTCGGAGCGGATCAACACATCCCCCACGGCGAGGGAGCGGCCAAGTTTGTGGATGCGGGTCTCAGAGATCAGGTCGCGGCCTGCCTCCGGCTTGCGCATGAAGTCGATGGAACAATTGGTGGTCACGGCGAGGGCTACGGGGCCGAGGCGCGACAGGATCGCCAGATACATGCCCACATCGGCCAGAGCGAACATGGTGGGGCCAGAGACCGTGCCGCCCGGGCGCAGGTGCCTCTCCGCCGTGACAAGGCGGACAATAACCCCCTCCTCCGTCACCTCCTCGACCGCGAAGTCATCGCAGACCTGCGGGAACTCGGCCTGCAAAAAAGCGGTCAGCCCCGCCACGTCCAATCCAGCCTGTGCCATCGCGCGCCTCCTCCGCTTGCGGTGTAGCGCAGCTTTGCGAATATGCGCCGCGCAGGCAAGCCCCCTTCGGGCTTGCCTGCGCCGGGCCCAACGAGGCACAGGGCCTTTAGGCCAGGGGCCGAGGCGGGAGTGCGCCCTGCCCTGTGGGTTACAGGTTGTAGATCCCGGAGAACTTGGTGTTCAGATAGGCGAGCAGCGGAGCCTCTGTTGGGGCGGCGCCGGTGGCGTCACGGATGATCTGCGCTGGCAGGCGGGAGGCACCGTGTTGGTGGACGCGTTCCTTCAGCCAGTCGATCGCAGGGGCCGGTTGGCCCGCTGCGAGATCGGCGTCGAGATCCGGCAGATCGGCGCGCAGGGCCTCGTGCAGGCAGCCTGCGTAGACATTGCCAAGGGTATAGGTCGGGAAATAGCCGATCAACCCGAAGGACCAGTGCACATCCTGCAAACAGCCCTTGGAAGGGCTGGGCACCTCGGCGCCGAAATCGGCCTTGAACCTTGTGTTCCACGCCTCTGGCAGGTCAGTCACCGCCAGATCGCCGCGCAGCAAGGCGCGTTCGAGATCAAAGCGGAGCATGACGTGGAGGTTGTAATGCAGCTCGTCCGCCTCTGTCCGGATGAAGCCGGGGGTCACGCGGTTGACCGCGCCGTAGAAGGCATCGGCATCGCCGAGGTCATGGCCGAAGGCCTCTGCCATCTGGGGCCCGAGCCAGCTGCAGAAGGCGCGGCTGCGGCCCAGTTGGTTTTCGAACATCCGGCTTTGGCTTTCGTGGATACCAAGGGACACGCCGCGGCCGAGGGCCGTGAGGCCCAGATCGTCGCGCACGTTCTGCTCATAGACCGCGTGGCCGACCTCATGCACCGTGGAATAGAAGCAATCGAGTGGGGCGGCCTCGTCCGTGCGGGTGGTGATGCGCACGTCTTTGCCGGAGCCGGAGGAGAAGGGATGCACGGCGCGGTCGATGCGGCCGTGGCTCATATCATAGGTAAAGACCTCTGCCAGTTTGGCGGAGAATTCCATTTGCTTCTCGGCGTCCCAATGGCCCGACAGGGCTTTGGGTTGATCCGCGCCCTTGATGCGATCGATCAGGTCAACGGTGGGGCCGCGCAGGGCGTCGAACATGGCGGCGATGCTTTGCCCTGTTGCGCCGGGTTCATAGTCATTCAGCAGCGCATCATAGAGGTCGCCCGAGGTCAGGGCCGTGGCCTCTTGCCGGCGCAGGTCAAAGATACGCTCCAGCGTGGGGGCGAAACCGGCGAAATCCTCGGAGGCGCGGGCCTCGGCCCAGACGTTATGGGCGAGCGCGACGGAGCGGGCGATTTCGGCGGCCAGATCGCCGGGCACCTTGGTGGCGCGCTCAAAGCTGCGCTTGATTTCGCGCAGTTGGGCGGGGTCGGCCTCGGGGTCATTCTCGGCCCCTGCCAGCCAGTCGCCCACCCGGGCATCGGCGCGGCGGGCGTGGATCACCCCCTCGAGCGCGGCGATTTCTTCGCTGCGCTGACCGGCGGCGCCCTTGGGCATGGTGGTTTCCATGTCCCAGCCGAGGCGGTCAAGGATCAGGGACAGGGCCGCGGTTTCGCGGGTGAAATCCATCAGGTCGGAATAGCTGCTCATGTTATTTGGTGCCCTCTCGCACAGATGCGGCCATGGGATAGCCCGCCAGGAATCTTGCCCGCAGGATCAGCACCCACAGAAGGATCGCGCCGCCTTGGTGGATGATCGCGATATGCCATGGGGCCGCCATCATCACCGTGGCGATGCCGATCACCGCCTGCGCCAGCAGCATCGCCAGCACAGCGTGGAAGGCGCGCCGCGTGCGGCCATGGGCCGAGCGGCGGCCGCGGGCCCAGACCACAATGCCGAAGGCCAGCAGCAGATAGGCCCAGATGCGGTGGATGAACTGCACCAGGCCTGCGTCCTCGAAGAAGTTGCGCCAGATCGGCGTGATAGAGAACGGATCGGGCGGGAAAAAGCCCCCTGCCATCAGCGGCCAGTCCGAATAGGTGCGCCCCGCGTCGATGCCCGCGACAAGCGCGCCGAGCAGGATCTGGATGCCTGTCACATGCAGCAGCCCCGTGGACATGGAGAAAAGTTTACGCTCGCGCATGCGGCGGGCCTGAAGGAGGTCGCGGGACCCGCGGGTGAGTTCCATGATGAACCATGTCAGGAAGCCGAGGATCAGGAAGGCGATGCCAAGGTGCAGCGCCAGCCGGTAGGAGGCCACGTCGAGCATGGTGCCGGTCAGCCCCGAGGAGACCATCCACCAGCCGATCGCCCCCTGCACCCCGCCCAAGACGCCAAGGAGCAGGAGCTTGCCCGTCCAGCCCGTGGGGATGCGGCGGGCGATAAGGAAAGCGAAGAAGCCGAGCGCCCAGACAAGGCCGATCACGCGGCCAAGCTGGCGGTGGCCCCATTCCCACCAATAGATCTGTTTGAACTCTGACAGGGCCATGCCCTTGTTCTGAAGCTCGTATTCCGGAATGGTTTTGTATTTCTCGAACTCAACCAGCCATGCGGCCTCATTCATCGGGGGCACGGCGCCTTTGATCACGTTCCATTCGGTGATCGACAGCCCGCTGTCCGTCAGGCGGGTGAGCCCGCCGACAAGGATCATCACCGCCACCAGCGCAAAGAGCAGCACCAGCCAAAGGCGCATCGCGCGCGGCGCGGTTTTGGCGGCGCGGTCGATCAGGCCCGGTGTGGGGGCCTGCGGCGTGGTGGTTTCGCCTGTGACATCCTCGAAGATCGAACGTTTCTGGGCCATGGGTTCCCCTTTTGCTTTGCTATGACCTAGCCTTGGGTCTGGGCGGCATCAAGGGCTGGCTTAGTCTTGGTCCCCGCGCCCCTTGGCCGCATGCCTTTTGAGCTGTCGCAGGGCGCCGTGCAGGGTTTGGATATCGGCGCGGGTCAGCGGCAGGCGGCCCCACATGTTGCGCAGGGTCAGCTTCATCCCCGGAGCTTTGGTTTCGGGGAAGAAGAAGCCTGCCTCGTCCAGTTCGGCCTCGTAGTGATCGCCGAGCTTTTCGCGCTCGATCGCCGTGGCGGGGTCTGCGTCGGCGTCAAAGGGGGCCTCGGCCCCTGCCCCGCGGGCGAATTCATAGGCCGTCAGCAGCACGCATTGCGCGAGGTTCAGGGAGAAGAACTCGGGGTTCACCGGCACGGTGATGATGGTCTGGGCGCGGGCGACGTCCTCGTTCTCCAGCCCCGAGCGTTCGGGGCCAAAGAGGACGGCGACGTTCTGCCCCGCTTTAATGCGCCGGTGGGCATCGGCCATGGCTTGCTCTGGTGTCATCACCGGTTTGGTCAGCCCGCGCGCCCGCGCGGTGGTGGCATAGACATGGGCGCAGTCGCCAATCGCCTCTGGCAGGCTGTCATAAAGCCCCGCCGCATCCAGCACGCGGCCTGCGCCGCTGGCCATGGCGACGGCGCGTTCATTGGGCCAGCCGTCGCGGGGCGCGACCACGCGCATCCGCTCCAGCCCGAAGTTGAGCATCGCACGCGCGGCCCCGCCGATGTTTTCGCCCATTTGCGGGCGGACGAGGACAAAGCTGGGTTGCGGGGTCATTTGGACATACCTTTGATGCATGGAAATACGCATCCGCCTTTAGCGGGGCGACAAAAGACGTGCAAGCGGTGCAAAGCCGCGCTAAATACGCCGGGCAACGCATAAATCCCCGGGAGAAGGGCCATGACAGAACAATTTGAGGCCCCGCAGACATATCTGATCACACCGCCTGCCTTTGAGCTTTCCCGCTTTGAGGGGGATTTGGGCGCGGTGCTGGATGCCCATGAGATCGCTTGCGTTCGATTGGTGCAGGCCAGCGAGGATGCGGGCGCGGTGGCCAAGATCGCCGACCGTCTGCGCGAGATTTGCCATGAGCGCGACGTGGCCCTTGTGATCGACAGCCATTTGCAGATGGTCGAGCAGCTTGGCCTTGACGGGGTGCATCTGCCCACGGGCGGCGCGGCGGCTGTGCGCAGCGCGCGCAAGGCTCTTGGGGATGAGGCCATCGTGGGCGCTTTTTGCGGCGCCTCGCGCCATGACGGGATGTCGGCGGGCGAGGCCGGCGCCGATTACATCGCCTTTGGCCCCGTCAGCCCGACCCCCCTTGGGGATGGCACACTGGCCGAGGATGACCTGTTTGGCTGGTGGTCGCAGATGATCGAATTGCCTGTGGTCGCCGAGGGCGGCCTGTCGGCAGGCCGTGTGACGGCGCTTGCGCCGCTGACCGATTTCTTCGGTGTCGGACCCGAGATTTGGGACCGCGACAACCCCGCCAAGGCACTTGGCGAGCTTATGGCAGGCGCTGGCCCGGCTTAAGGGCGCTCCGCACGGCCTCCTCTGCGGCCTTGGCAAGCTGTTTGCGGCCTTCGAAGGTTTTGGTTGTCAGGGGGGCGTGAAAGATCACCTCGATCGCGCCCTGACGTTTTGCGCCAAGGGTTTTGAGGAAGTGATGGCCAAAGCCCATATCCCCCCACCAGCCGTAGAACTGGACCTCCTCGCCCTTTGGGGCGGTGTAGTTCACGGTGACGGGCTGCACGCAGAGGTCGCGTTTCGGGGCATCCACATGGATGCCGTCGATATAGGGTTGGAACAGGGGCGGTTTGAAGGGCAGCACCTGCTGGCCATCTGTTGAGGTGCCCTCGGGAAAGAACAGCAGGCGGTGCCCTGCGGCCAGACGTTCGGCCAGCACCGCCACCTGCCCGCGCGCCTGCGTGCGCTCGCGGCGGATAAAGACCGTGCCGGTGGCGCGGGCAAGCCAGCCGATGCCGGGCCAGCCGGCGACCTCGGCCTTTGACACGAAATAAAGCGGCGTCGGCGCGTTGAGGGCAAAGATATCGAGCCAGCTGGTGTGATTGGCGACCAAGGCCCCTGCGTTCTTCATCGGGGTGCCGCTGGTGCGGTAGGTGATGCCCATCAGGCGGATCGCATTGCGGCAGACGAAACAGGTGATGTGCGGTGTCCATGGGCGGGCGACGCCGTGGAGCGGGCGTTCGATCAGGCGCAGGAGCAGCAGCAGGGTCAGCCCGCCAAAGACCAGCAGCGCCAGAGGCAGCCCGCGCAGTGCCGCCCGCGCCCATGCGGCGGGGCCAAGGCGCGTGGGCGCGGGTTCCTCTCTGCCGATCCAGGTGGTCAATCGGCCCGTCCCGGCGCGTAGATCGCCCTTTGTTTCTGGCTTATTTTGCTGGCCTCCAGCACGACCGAGACATCGATGGTGTTAAAGGCCCTGTCGATAAAGGCCCCCTCGCCCACAAAGCCACCAAGGCGCAGGTAGGCCTTGATCAGGGCGGGCGTGTCGCGCATGGCGGCGACGCGGTCGATCTGGTCCATTGGCATCAGGTCCATCGCGCTGCTTGACCCGCCGATGACGCGGGGGCGCAGGCCCTCGGGCGCGAGGTGGCGGTGGTGCAGCAGGCTGAGGGGGGCGGCGAATTTGGCGGGGTCGGTGCCATGGAAGCTGGCCACGCCGAAGAGGATTTCGATGCCATGGGTTTCGACATATTGCGCCAGGCCCTGCCACAGCAGGAACAGGGCCTTGCCGCCGCGATGCTCTGCCGCGACGCAGGACCGACCCAGTTCAAGCAGCGGCTGGCCTGTGGCGATCAGGGGGGCGAGGTCATATTCGCTGCGCGAGTAAAAGCCCCCTGCGGCCTTGGCCTGATCCCCGCGCATCACGCGGTAAACGCCGACGACGTAATCCGCATCGCCGCGCGCCTCGGCCGAGGGGTCAACAAGGATCAGGTGGTCGCAATGGGCGTCATAGACATCGCGTTCCAGTTCCGCGCCATGATCCACATCAATGCAATCGGCGCCCAGTTCGGCCACAAAGACCCTATAGCGCAGGCGCTGCGCCGCCCGTAAATCGGCGGCTCCGCTGGCGAGGCGCAGGGTCAATTCGGGCTGGTCCAGTGTCATAAAGTCCTACCGGTAAACGGGTCTACGCTTGCCACATCGTGGGTTGCCCGTTTAGGCTGCTTCCAGATGCCTGTCCACCTTATGCGGCAGACCGAGGCAGACGACCGACATTTTTACCCAGCCGGTCACAAGGCTTGCAATCGGTTTCATTTAAGCTAACCTATTATTATAAACCCTTGTTTAGGATCACCATTCCACAATGACTGATACTTTTGTGCCATCCAGAACCTGCTTGCCCACCTGTTCAAAATTTACGGTCAGGCGGCCGTTGATGTTGGACTGGACCTGTCCAAGGCCCCAGTCGGGCCTGTCGGGGTGGCGCACCAGCATTCCGGGGGCGGCGATGGGGTTGAGGTCTTCCATTCGGGTTCCTTTTGCATCGGCCTTGGCACGAAGATGGGGGATTGGGCATGCCAGATAAACATTCTTTGACAGCACTTCTTGGGTCGCGTCTGTGCCATGACCTTATCAGCCCCATCGGGGCGATTGGCAACGGGATGGAGCTTTTGCAGCTGACCGGGGATGCGCAGGGGCCGGAAATGGAGCTGATTGCGCAGAGCGTGGCGATTGCCAATGCCAAGCTGCGGTTTTTCAGGATCGCCTTTGGGGTGGCCTCGGAAAGCCAGATGGTCGGCGGGAGCGAAGCCGAGGCCATCGTGGCGGCCTATTACAAGGATACGCGCGTCACGGTGGATTGGCAGGCCATGGGGGATCTGCACCGCTCGCAGGTGAAGATCGCGCTTCTGGTCCTACTCTGCCTTGATGGTTGCCTGCCTGCGGGGGGCAAGATCAATGTGGCGATCACAGCGGATCGCTGGGATATGCAGGCGATCGGGCCGAAGCTGCGGTTTGAGGAGGACCACTGGGCCAAGTTCAACGGGGAGGATGTTGCTGTGGAGTATACCTCCTCCTGTGTGCCCTTTGCCCTTGCCGGAGAGGCCTGCACCCTTGGCGGGCGGCGCCCCCATGCCACTCAGGGCAATGATTCCATTGCCGTGACCTTTTAGGGTTTTGTGCCTCGGGGCCACGCGGGCCCCGAGTGAACAGGCTTGAGGTTATGGGCGCAGGGTGCCGTCGCCCTCGACCAGATATTTGAAGCTGGTCAGCTGTTCGGCCCCCACGGGGCCGCGGGCGTGCAACTTGCCCGTGGCGATGCCGATCTCCGCGCCCATGCCGAATTCACCGCCATCGGCAAACTGGGTCGAGGCGTTGCGCATCAGGATCGCGCTGTCGAGGCCGCCGAAGAAGGCCTCTGCCACGGCGTCATCCTCTGTCAGCACCGCCTCTGTATGGCCGGAGCCGTAGGTCCGGATATGGGCGATGGCTTCGTCAATATTATCAACGACTTTTGCCGCGATCTTCATGTCGAGGTATTCGGTACCCCAATCCTCCGGCGTGGCCGCAAGCGTGCCGTTCAAGCCCTCTGCCCGGACCTCGACCCCCGCCTGCATCAAGTCATCGACGATGTCCTGACCAAGGGTGGCGGCGACGTCGCGGTGCACCAGCAGACATTCGGCGGAGCCGCAGATGCCGGTGCGGCGGGTTTTGGCGTTCAGCACCACGGCGCGGGCCTTTGCCGGATCGGCGGCGGCGTCAACATAGATGTGGCAGATGCCCTCGAGGTGGGCAAAGACGGGCACGCGGGCCTCGCGCTGGACAAGGCCGACGAGGCCCTTGCCGCCGCGGGGCACGATCACGTCGATGGTGTCCACCATGGTCAGCATGGCCTGCACGGCGGCGCGGTCACGGGTTGGGACAAGCTGGATCGCGCCCTCGGGCAGGCCCGCCGCGCGCAGCCCCTCCACCAGACATTGGTGGATCAGGGTGGAGGAATGAAAGCTTTCCGAGCCGCCGCGCAGGATCACCGCATTGCCCGCCTTGAGGCAGAGCGCACCGGCATCGGCGGTCACATTGGGGCGGCTTTCGTAAATCACGCCGATCACGCCAAGGGGCGTGCGGACGCGGCGGATATGCAGGCCGTTGGGCATGTCCCATTCGGCGATGACACTGCCGATGGGGTCATCCTGTGCGGCGACGGTGCGCAGGCCGTTGGCCATGGCCTCGATCCGCGCGGCGTCGAGCATGAGGCGATCCATCATCGCATCTGACAGGCCCTTTTCGCGGCCATAGTCCAGATCGCGTGCGTTGGCGGCGATAATCTCTGCGCTGCGGGCGATGCAGGCATCGGCGGCGGCCTCAAGGGCCTTGCATTTCTGCTCCGGGCTGGCCTTGGCCAATGCGGGGGTGGCGGCGCGCGCCGTGGCGCCGATTTCGGCCATAACAGCGGAAACATCCATATCCATATCCTTCATTTTCCAAGTCCTTCGGTTGCGGTTGTCTTATGTCACCATGTCGTCGCGGTGGATCAGGGCGGCGCGGCCGGGATAGCCCAAAAGCCGCTCGATGTCACCGCTTTGGGCGCCTGCGATCAGGGCAGCCTCGGCGGCGGAGTAGCGTGCGAGCCCCTGCCCCAGCCCGGCCCCGCCCGGGCCGGTGATGGCCACGGGATCGCCGCGTTCAAAAGCGCCGGAGACGCCGGTGACCCCGGCGGGCAGCAGGCTTTTGCCAGCGGCAAGAGCGCGGGCCGCCCCCGCATCAAGGCGCAGCTCGCCGCGCGGTTTCATCGAGCCGATCCAGGCCTTGCGGGCGGCGTGGGGGTCTGTGTCCGCCAGAAACCAGGTGGCCTTGGCGCCGTTTTGCAGCGCGGACAGAGGGCGATGGACGCTGCCCAGAGTGATCGCCATGGCGCAGCCTGCGGCGCAGGCGGTTTTGGCGGCCATGACCTTGGTTTTCATCCCGCCTTTGGAGAGGCCAGAGCCCGCGTCCCCTGCCATCCCCTCGATCTGGGGGGTGATCTCGCCGACTTCGGGCAGGTGGATCGCGGTGGGGTCCTCCGCCGGATTGGCGGTATAGAGCCCGTCCACATCGGAGAGCAGCACGAGGCGGTCCGCGCCCACGGTGACGGCGACCTGCGCCGCGAGGCGGTCATTGTCGCCAAAGCGGATCTCGTCGGTTGCGATGGTGTCGTTTTCGTTCACGATCGGCACGGTGCCGAGGGAGAGGAGCATTTCAAGGGTGCTGCGGGTGTTGAGGTAGCGGCGGCGATCGGTGCTGTCCTCAAGGGTCAGCAGGACCTGCGCGGCGGTGATGCCATGGCGTTCGAGGACGTTCTCATAGGCGCGGGCAAGGCGGATCTGGCCCACGGCGGCGGCGGCTTGGGATTGCTCCAACGCCAGATCGCCAAGGCCGAGGCCGAGCACCCCGCGCCCGAGCGCGATGGAGCCAGAGGAGACGAGGATCACATCAGAACCCGCCGCGCGCAGCATGGCGACATCCTCGGCCAGAGCGGTCAGCCAGCCGGAGCGCAGGTCGCCTGTTTCGCGGTCAACCAGAAGGGCCGAGCCGATTTTGACGACGACGCGGGAGGCGCCGGTCAGGGACGCCATTCTTCCACCTTTTCCTTGGGTTTGCGGGCCTTTGTGACCTGTGCCCGCACGGCGCGCAGGACCTCTGTCAGGCCCTCGCGGCTGACGCCGGACATTTCCATCACGGGGCCGCCGCTGGCTTTTTCGAGTTCCGCGCGGGCCTCGGCGCGTTCCTCGTCATCGAGGGCGTCGATCTTGTTCAGGGCGGTCACGCGGGGTTTGGCGGCGAGTTCGGGGCTGTAGGCCTCAAGCTCTGTGATGATGGTTTGGTAATCCTCTGCGATGGTCTGGGAGGTGCCGTCGATCAGGTGCAGCAGCACCTCGCAGCGCTCCACATGGCCAAGGAAGAGGTCGCCAAGGCCGCGCCCCTCGGAGGCGCCCTCGATCAGGCCGGGAATGTCGGCCATGACGAATTCGGCGTTGTCGACGCCGACCACCCCGAGGTTGGGATGCAGGGTGGTAAAGGGGTAATCGGCGATCTTCGGGCGGGCATTGGAGCTGGCCGCGAGGAAGGTGCTTTTGCCCGCATTGGGCAGGCCGAGCAGGCCCGCGTCGGCGATGAGTTTGAGGCGCAGCCAGAGGGTACGCTCTACCCCCTCGATCCCGGGGTTGGAGCGGCGCGGTGCCTGGTTCGTCGCGGTTTTGAAGTGCAGGTTGCCAAAGCCGCCATTTCCGCCCGCCGCCAGCACGAAACGATCGCCCACTTCGGTGAGGTCGGCGATCACGGTTTCCTCGTCCTCGTCGAGGATTTCGGTGCCTTGGGGGACGCGCAGGATGATGTCGTCGCCGTCTTTGCCGGTGCGCTGTTTGCCCATGCCGGGCTGTCCGTTCTTGGCAAAGAAATGCTGTTGGTAGCGGAAATCGATCAGGGTGTTGAGCCCCTCGACCACCTCGGCAATCACATCGCCGCCGCGCCCGCCGTCGCCCCCGTCAGGGCCGCCGCGTTCGATGTATTTCTCGCGCCGGAAGCTAATGGAGCCGCCGCCGCCGCTGCCGGAGCGGATGTAGACTTTGGCCAGATCGAGGAATTTCATATCAGTGCCTTTGATTTGCAGGGCGATTGGGTTGTGCCGCGATACCGCAGCGGGGCTGAGTTCTCAAGCCGGAGCGCCATTTGATTTTGTGCCTCCGGCGGGGATATTTGGGCCAATAAGAAGCTGGGGGGCGGCTTTGGCCTTGGGTCTGGGCGGGTTTGGTGGAGCGCCCGCCGGGGCCTTTGGGAGCAGGTTTATCTGCGCGGACCCGGCGGGGTTTCACTGTATGTTATCAGCGGCCTATATGTATTTCTTCATGTAGGTCCATGTGGGGACCGCGGCGGCGCGGGCGACGGAATAGGCCTCGGCATCGCCGAGGTATTCGAAGCCTGCATTGGTGATCACGCGGGCGGAGAAGGGATTGTCCTGAAAGACCTCAGCGAAAATCGTATCGCAGCCCTGTGGGTTGGCCGCGACGAGGGCGGCGACGGCGCGGGAGGCGACGCCTGCGTTCCAGAAGGCGGGTGCGACCCAGTAGCCGATTTCCGATTGCACGCGGCTTTTGTGTTCCATCCGTTCCAGCGAGACCACGCCGAGCAGGCCGGCGGTGCCGGCGGCGGTGCCGTCGATGGCCCAGACATCCTCTGTCCGGTCGGCGGCGAGGGCGCGTTCGACGAAGGCCTCGGTCGAGCCGGGCGGCAGCGGATGCGGGATCGAAGAGGTGGAGCGTGCCACCCGTTCGTCCCCGGCATAGAGCGCCAGCACGCCGGTATCGGCCAGTTCCAGCGGGCGCAGGATGAACTGCTCCGCCTCTATTATGGGTTGCCCCGCGGGTGTGCTTTGTTCACGCATTTTCATCCTCCTCATCCTCCTCCGAAGAGAGCCCAAGCGACGCTCAGCACGGTGAGCGCAGCGAGGGTCCACATCAATGTGCGTTCTGCCGGTGTCCCTGCCACGGTGCGGGCGATGCGTTCGCCCGCGTAGGTCCAGACAGGGTGCAACAGCAGTTGCAGGCCCAGCAGGCAGCCCGCCAGCACGGCCGTGGCCGTGAGGGCGGGTGTGCCGGGGTCGACAAAGCCGGTGAAACCGGCGGTAATCATAGCCCAGGCTTTGGGGTTGAGCGGGTGCACCACCAGCCCCGCGGCGAAGCCCGGGGCTGGCCCCGTCTCGCCGCCCTGCCCCAGCCGCAGGTTCGCCACCTTGTAGGCCAGCCACAGGATATAGGCGGCAGAGATCCATTTCAGCGCCGCAAAGAGCCAAGGCACGCTGGTTGCCAGCGTCATGAGGCCGAAGCCTATGGGCCAGATAATCAGTTGTTTTCCCAGAACAACCCCGCCCACGAAGGGCAGCGCCGCGCGCAGCCCCCAGCGGGCGCCGGTGGCCATCAGCGTCATATTCGCAGGGCCGGGTGTGCCGACCTGACTGGCGAAGAAGACCAGCAATGTTCCAATGGCGACGCCCATGGCGTGCGCTCCTTAATCCAAACGAAAAAGGGGGACCGGTTTTCACCGATCCCCCAAAATTATCATATCTTTACCGGGTTCGGCTTATTCAGCGGCCTCCGCCACCGGGAGAACCGAAATAAAGGTGCGGCCTTTGAGGCCCTTGTGGAAGGTGACGGAACCGTCAACAACTGCAAAGATCGTGTGATCACGGCCCATGCCCACACCCTCGCCCGGCCACCATTTGGTGCCGCGCTGACGTGCGATGATGTTGCCGGGGATGACAGCTTCGCCGCCATATTTTTTGATCCCAAGACGGCGACCTGCGGAATCGCGGCCGTTACGGGATGAACCACCTGCTTTTTTATGTGCCATGGATAATTACTCCTGTTCGGCGGCAAACTGGGCAGCTTGCTCGAGCCAGTTGTCACGCTCAATACGGCCTTTGAACGACAGTTGGTCATCCATATAGGCGATTTCTGCGCTGTTCCAAGCGGCGATCTGGTCAAAGTGGAAAACGCCGTTTTCGTGCAGCAGGCCTTCCAGTTTTGGACCAACACCGGAGATCTTTTTCAGATCGTCGGCTTTGCCGCCGCGTGCTTCGGTCAGCAGGTTGGCGGGCTTGGAGCCTGCCTCTGCTGCGGCCTCTGCCTTGGGGGCTTCGGCTTTTTTCGGGGCTGCTTTTTTCTCTGCCTTGGGCTTTTCGGCCTTTGGGGCAGCTTTCTTGGCGGGCTTGGCCTTTTCGGCGCCAGCGGCAACAGCCGCGGCGGAAACGGAGCCTGCGCCAATCGCAGCCATTACGCCGCTTTTGTCGGCGCCTTTTTCAAGGATCTCGGTCACGCGCAGCAGCGTCAGCTGTTGGCGGTGGCCCTTTGTGCGCTGCGAGCCGTGCTTACGGCGGCGCTTTACAAAGTGAATCAGCTTGGGGCCTTTGATCTGGTCGATCACTTCGGCCTGAACGGCAGCGCCATCAACGGTGGGTGTGCCCACAGTCGCGCCGACCATCAATACTTCGTTGAACTGAACGGTGTCACCCGCATCGGCTGCCAGCTTTTCTACCCGCAGAACGTCGCCGCTCTGGACCCGGTATTGCTTGCCGCCGGTTTTCATAACCGCAAACATATGTCGTCTTTCCTTTTTGCTCGCGTCCCTTGGCCCCCTGATATGGGTGTTTCCGGCCTTGTTTTGCTGCGCCTTTGCGACAGCGGCCACCTAAGACTGCGCGCCCCACAGCGGGGCGTTCGTTACATCAGAGTGCGCCGTATCCTCTGCGCAGCGTTTCAAGTCAAGCCTGAATTGGCTATGAGGGGCCATGACACAAAGGATTTTTGCGGCTCTGGCCCCTGCTATGACCCTCGCCCTGCCGCTTGGCGGTTGCGCGGGCGGCGAGGCCAGCCATTTGCCCCATCCGCTGGCCCTGCCTGGTCAGGCGATCAGCGCGGGGGTGTCCAATGCGGCCTATGGGGCGCGCCGCCGGGCTGTGGCATCCCATGTCGCTGCCCATCACGGGGCGATCCTTGCGGAGCTGGAGGGGCCGGGCATCCGGCCGCAGCTGTCCCGCGCGATGGATCTGGCGCGGGTGGCGCAGGCGCGGCGCCCTGCCCTTGCCGCAGAGCTGCGCAGTGACATGCCGCTTTATGCCAGCCAAGAGCCCATGGTTGTAACCCTGATGGTTTACGGTCGCTAGATGTCCTCGCCGATCATGAACTGCGCCGCGCCCTCGCCCAGATCGCGGGAGATGGTGACGAAGAGCACGTCGAAGGCAGCAAAGAGCGCGCGGTTCAGGGTTTCGCCGATTTCCTTTTCGGAAAGGTCCACATAGGCGGCGATTTCCTCGTCCTTGAGGGGCTGGTAGGCGAGCGCGAGGTAGGAATAGACCCATTCCTCTGTCTCCTCGCGGATGGTGGGTTCCTGCTCCCAGACATCGCGCAGCATGTCGTCCTCTGTCAGCTCGCTGCCGAAGGCGCCGCCGTTTTTCAGGCCCTGATAGAAGGCAAAGTTGGAATTCAGCGCGCCGGTGACATTGGTTTCGACCAGATCATTGGCCTCGACAAAGCCGCGCAGGACCTCAAGGCGCGGGTCGGCGTCATCGCGCATCATGGCGAGGGCCTCTTTGCTCATGTCCTCGACCGCCTCATCCAGAAGGGCGCGGCGGGCGGAGATTTCGAGCGTGACGATGCGTTTGCCAAGTTCGGTGTCAAAGAAGGCCTGCAATTCGGAGAGATCCGCCTCGCCGGTTTCGGCGGCAAAGGCATCGAGCACCAGATCATGCATGCGGTCCGTGTCGTAGATGCCATCGACAACCTTGATCCAGCCCTCGCCGCCGCGGCCGGGGAACATGTCTGTCTCGATGGTGGAGGCGTAATCGACCCCCTCCTCGCGCATGATCTGATAGAGCTCCTCCATCCCCATGGCCTGAAGCAGGGTGTCGGCCTCTGCCTTGCGCAGCGCATCAAGGGGGGCGATGGATTCCGCCTGCGCCGTCCCTGCCAGATGCGGGGTGCCGGGGCTGAGCGTCAGGGCGCCGAGGCCCAGTGCGCTGGCCAAAAGGGCGGAACGGATCGGTTGTGTCATCAAGGCGGCTTTCGTTTAGGCGTTAATCTGCCCTACTGTGCTACGCCCCTGCCTGCGCATATGGAAGGGCAAGGCCGCGTCAGGAGGCGCAATTTGTGGTTTCTTGCCACTTTGCCGCATCGCGCGGGGATTTTGATCTTGCACCAGCTGGCGGTGGCGATTATCTCCCCCGCTACGCGGAGAGGTGCCGGAGTGGTCGAACGGGCCGGTTTCGAAAGCCGTTGTCCCTTCACGGGGACCCAGGGTTCGAATCCCTGTCTCTCCGCCATTTACCCCCCCCCCTTGCCTGTTGATCCCCCTTTGTATCCGCCCGTCTTTGCGGCGACCTGTTGTTGCGCCTGTGGTTTACGTCCTTGCGCGGGGGCTTTGGGCGGCCCTACAAGGCCGGAAAAACCAAGGATTGAGGAATGGGTTATGCGGGTTATTGCGACTGTTTTGACGCTTTGTGCGGGGCTTGGGGCCGGTGCGGCGGGGGCGAAGACCCTGTGTTCGCTGGTGGTGGAGGCGGATGGCGGGCAGGTTCTGCATGAGGCCGGGGGCTGTGATCAGCGGGTGACGCCCGCCTCGACATTCAAGCTGGCGCTGGCGGTTATGGGGTTTGATGCCGGGGCCTTGCAGGATGCGCAGAGCCCGCGGCTTCCGTTTCGCAAGGGCTATGCCGAATGGGGCGGTGACAACTGGCGGCAAGCGACCGATCCGCAGCGTTGGATGACCTATTCCGTGGTGTGGTTTTCGCAGCAGATCACGCCCCTGATCGGGATTCCGCGTATCGAGGACTATCTGCGCGGCTTTGGCTATGGCAACGGGGATTTCAGCGGCGATCTGGGCCAGAGCAACGGGCTCGAACGGGCATGGCTGACCTCCTCCTTGCAGATTTCGCCGCGCGAACAGGCGGCCTTTGCCGCGCGTCTGGTGGGCTATGACCTGCCTGTGACGCGGGAGGCGGTGGATAAGACCGTTTCGATCACCTACTCTTTCAGCACCGGTCAGGGTTGGCAGGTTTGGGGCAAGTCGGGGACGGCCTATCCGAGGACGGAGTCGGGCCGGTTTGATTATGCCCGTGGCTGGGGCTGGTTTGTGGGCTGGGCCAAGCGGGGGGACCGGACGGTCAGTTTTGCCTATCTGCTTCAGGACGAGGCGCGGCAGGAGGTTTCGCCGGGTCGGCGGGCGCAGTCGGAACTGCTGGCCGGGTTTGACGCCATGGTCGCGCCCTAGGGGTTTGGCGCAGGGGCGGCGTGATCTGCCGCCCCTGCCCCCATTTGGTTACTTATCGACGAGGGCCGTGCCGAAGCCGATGCCCTTGAAGGCCGAGAAATTCTCATAAACCGTGCAATCGGGGCAGAACTCCGGCGTTTTCATCCGCGTCGAGGCCATGCGCACATTGGAGCCGAGGACGAAATGGGCGTCCTTTGAGTCCTGTGCATATTCCAGAACATTGGAGCCCGGCGTGCGGTCGATATGGGTGAAGGTGGTGCCCATGGCGACGTTAAAGGCCGTGAGGATGGAATCCTCGCCGGTTTCGGGCAGGCCCGCGATGGCGACATTGATCCGCGGGTTGGCCATGGCGGCGCGGATGTCATCGGCGCTGCTGACCTCCTCCATCCCCTCTGGCAGGGGCACATTGGTGCGGATCGCTGTCATGTTGAACGGGTAGTAGGAGGGCGTGATCTGGGTCAGGCCGAGGCGGCGGGTGTTGATCGCATAGGCGCCGCCGATCACGTCATAGCAGCCGTCCGTTTGGCGGCCATTGGCGGTGCAATCCACATCATCCGAGGTCGAAAGCCAGCGATACATATCGTTGTTGCCTGCGGACTCAGTGAAGCTGACCCATTCGAGCTGGATATCCTTGCCGTAATGGGCATTGAGCTTTTCCTGAATGATGTCGAAGTAATCGACAGAGAGGCCCACGGGGGTGAGCGGGTCATCCTCGCTTGGCACCGCCCAAGGGGCGCCGACGGGGATCCAGCCGAGGCTGAGCATTTCGGTCTCGAGGACATGGGCCAGAAGCGTATCGGGCTTGACCTCGGGATAGGGGTATTTGGCGGAACTGACCAGCGTCGGGTCGCTCAGGTCCGGGGCGGGCATACCGTATTTGGCGACCACGTCGTTATAGCGGGCGTCCTCGATCGCCTCGCCCATGGCGGCGGCGAGGGCTGCGCTCAGGTCCTGTTGGGCATGGGCCATTGACGTAAGGGCAATCAATGCCGCTGCGGCATAGAATGGTGTTTTTCGCATCGTTTTCCTCCAGTGATGGCAAGATAGCTCGGGCGCGCTCACGGTCTCCTCCCGGTGAGAGCCGCGCGGATCATCCCCCGCGCATTTGGCCAGTTGGCCCGAACTTTGATCTGCCCTGAAAGGATACACACAGAGGGCTTTGCCGCCCCATAATAAGACCTGTTACCTATTAGTAGGAAACCTGACCCCTTGGGGCGGAGGTGGCTGGCTGGACCATTGGCCCGCGATGCCCGCCCGTTACCGGCCCGTGAAAAACCCCTGCCCTCCCTCGCCCGCGCGGCCCTGCGGGCCTATGGTCGGGTTCCATTACATCCCTGTATTTTCAAGGAGCATTGCAATGGATTGGATGGAACAGATGCGGCAGGTGTTGCGGGGGCATTATGATCCCGCCGGGCCCGCCGATGTGATCGGCTATCTGCGCGGCAGCGCCGACCCCGGCGTTTGGCGGCAGATGGAGAGGACCGGGTCAGGCCAGATGATCATTCTGGGCAACCGCCCCCCGAGCCAGAGGGAATGGGCGGCTGCAGGCGTGGCGCAGCGCGGCGGCGAAGTGGTGGTGACCCGCGCGATGCTGAACGGGTTTATGGTGCTTTACGGTGGGTTCATGATCCGCCCTTGGGGGCATATTGTGGTCCCCGATCATGATGTGCGCACCCTTGGCTTTCCCGGATCATTGGCGAGTTGGACGCGCAATTACATCGCGCCGCAGTAGCGGGGTTAGTCGTTGCAGGCCCATTGCTGGTTCTTGCCCGCGAGTTTGCAGGATTTCGCTTTGGCCTCTTTGGCGAGGGCGACCTCGCCGCGGCTGCGGTATTCTGTGCCCTCCATCGAGCAGCCCCAGAAAGAGCCCGCCTCGCAGGCGGTCTGGTAGGTTTCCAGCTGGCAGGCGGGCGATGTGGCCACGGCGGGGGCCGAGGTGATCCATGTGCCGTTGCGCGCCGTGGCGGCGGCATTGGTGCAGGCATTGGCATCGCCAAGTTTGCAGGCCGCCATGAACAGCGGGTAGGTAAAGTCGGAGCGCGGTTTGAAATCGGAGCGCTCGATCGAGCGAGCGGCGGCGAAACAGGCGGCTGCATCGCCTGCCTTACATTCGGCATAGCAGCTTGTCGGGTTGAGGCCGCAGTCGGTGTTGGAGCCGCTGGTGGGCAGGCTGGTGATGACCTCTGTCGGGCATTGTGACAGGAAGGCCTGAAGCGCGGGGTCAGCATCGACGCGGGTGACAAGGCCGAGGACCGTTCCGAGCCCCTCTGGCCCGGCATTGTCGCGGATAAACCCCGCGTTGGGGCCGGTGGTGGCCACGGCGCAGCCCAAAAGGGCGAGAAGCGCTCCGATGCCGAGAAAACGCGCCTGTTTCATAAAATACCCTCCTGCCCCGGAGTTGGGCCGCAATAGGCCCCGCGGGGTTAGTTCTGTTCTTCTTCGTCCTTTATGGCGCCGCGAAAGCCCGTGGCGACCACGAATTTTTCCGAGCTGTCAGAGCGGCTGGCGCCGGGTTTGACGTTGGAAACCTTGGTAAAGCGGCGTTTGAGTTCGGCCTGAAGCGTGCCCTCTGCCCCGCCCGCGAGGACCTTGGCAACGAAGGTGCCGCCCTCCTCCAGCACGTCAAAGGCGAGATAGGCCGCGGCCTCGCAAAGCGCGATAATGCGCAGGTGGTCGGTTTGTTTGTGGCCCGAAGAGGAGGCCGCCATGTCGGACATGACCACATCGGCCTTGCCGCCGAGCCATTCCTTGACGGTTTCATCGGCGCCTTCGTCCATAAAGTCGAGAACGTGGATTTCGGCGCCTGCGATGGGTTCGACCTCTTGCAGATCAAGGCCGATGATGCGGCCCTGAGGTTTGCCCGAACGCTCCCCCAGAGCATTGATGCGCGGCACCGCCACCTGACACCAGCCGCCGGGGGCGCAGCCAAGGTCCACCACCCGGGCACCGGGGGTGAGGAAGTGGAACTTGTCGTCCAACTCGAGGATTTTGAAGGCGGCGCGGCCGCGGTAGCCCTCTTTCTGGGCGCGCACGACATAGGGGTCGTTGAGTTGCCGTTCGAGCCAAAGTGTGGAGGAGAGTTTGCGCCCGCGGGCGGTTTTCACCCGCACCCGCAAATCACGCTGACCTCTGCCGCTGCTTTTCTTTACCATCGTATCATCTGGCCTTTGCCGTTGCGCCGCCTTCGGCGAGGATATTTGGACCAATAAGAAGCAAGGGGGTATGGGCCCTGCCGATGGTGCATCAAGTATCCCCGTGGTTTGGGCGGGAAATTTCTAAAAGGGTCCGTCTTCGAGCACCCCGTCGGCGGACATCTGTGCGTAGAGCAGCCCCTCGCGCAGGCCTCGGTCCGCCACCGAGAGGCGATCGGTGGGCCATGCACGCATTAACGCCTGCAGGATCGCAGCGCCAGACATGATTAGGGCCTGTCTGTCGCGGCCGATGCGCGGATCGGCGCGGCGGCCCGCGTCGCCCATAGTCAGGTAGCTGCGGATCACGGCGTCGATCTGGTCGGTGCTCATGCGCAGCCCGTCGACCTTGGTGCGGTCATAGCGGCGCAGGCCGAGGTGGCTGGCCGCGACGGTGGTGACCGTGCCCGAGGTGCCGACGATCTGGAAGCCCGCGCGGGCCTGATCCGATTGATAGGGTTTGAAGTCGGCGAGGTGTTCCTCGAAGAAGCAGGACATCAGGGCGAAGCGGCCGCTGTCGTCCTCGACGTCCGCGAATTGGTCTTTGAGGGTGGCGACGCCGAGGGGGACGGAGATCCAGTCCACGACCTTGGCATGGGGGAACGGGGTATTGTCGCTGCGAAAACCCTTGTGCAGGCGCATGATGGCGCGGGGGCGGTCGGGGCGCGGCACGCGGCTCAGGTCGATCCAGACCAGTTCGGTGGAGCCGCCGCCGATATCGACCACGAGGAGCTGTTCGGTATTGGTAGAGACCAGCGGCGCGCAGGAGACCACGGCGAGGCGGGCCTCTTCCTTTGGGGTGATGATTTCGAGGGCGAGGCCGGTTTCGCGGCGCACCTTGTCGATCAGCTCCTGCCCGTTGCGCGCACGGCGGCAGGCCTCTGTTGCCACGAGGCGCATGCGGGTCACGTTGTGTCGGGCGAATTTCTTGCGGCAGATATGCATCGCCTGCACCGTGCGGGCGAAGGCGGCGGGGCTGATCCGGCCGGAGGCCTCGAGCCCGTGGCCGAGTTGCACCGACTTGGAGAAGCTGTCCAACACATGAAACTGGCTCCCCTTTGGTTGGGCAACCAGCATGCGGCAACTGTTTGTTCCCAGATCCAGCGCCGCATAGGGGGCGACGGGATCGGGCGGTGTCGGCGCGGGGCTCTCTACCACTTTTGGGAATGCGCCCGCACCATCGGGACGCTTGGGCGTCATTTCGCCCTCCGTTTCAAGTTGCCCCAAGGGTAGCGCGGCGCAGGCGCTGTAGCAACGCCTCATTAGACAACATTACGGGAAAATGAGCGGCCATTGTCGTGCGATCTGTTTGCGCCCCCTTGGCTTGTCGGTTCCATACCGTTTTAAGTCGAAAAACCACCAAGGGATGCGGTCATGTGGGCGTATCAAGAATCATAAGCAAAGGGGCCATAAATGCCTGATGTCACTGTAGTCTATTGGCGCGATATTCCTGCGCAGGTCATTGTCGGCAAGGGTCGGCGCGGGGCAAAACGCCCCCTGCCCGAGCGGTTCGAGCAGGCGATTGACCGCTGCGCCATGAAAGTGGGCGCCAAGGATGACGATGCCTATCTTTCCGAATGGCGCAAGGCGGAGCCCTATGCCGTGGAGGGCGAGCAAGACGCCGTGGCCGATGCGGAGGCCGCGCGGCTGGATGCGGAATACGACACGGCGCGGATCAAGATCCTGATTGAAAACGACGGTTGGGCGAAGACCTGACCCTGTAACCAAAGCGACCCTTAACCCATGTTGGAGGCCCTGATGGCGATATTACCTTTTGGCAGAAAACGCGCGAGCGGGGCCCCCTCGCCCGCTGCGATGCAAGATTTCCTTGACGGGTTTTCGATCGAGGTCATGCCCCGGACCGCCGCCAAGGTGGAGGATTTCCGCAAGATTTTGCCGCAAGGGACGCGGGTGTATATCGCCCATATCGAGGGCACGCCCATTGAGGAGATGACCGCCACCGCGCGGCGGCTCTCCGATGAGGGCTTTCCTGTGATGCCCCATTTCCCGGCCCGTATCATCAAGGACGAGGCCACCCTGCGCGACTGGATCGCGCGGTATCAGGGCGAGGCGGGCGTGGATCAGGCGCTGTTGCTGGCGGGCGGCGTGGCGGAGCCTCATGGGGATTTCACGGACTCGATGCAGCTGCTTGAAAGCGGGGCCTTTGGCGATGCGGGCTTCAAGCGCCTGCATGTGGCCGGTCACCCCGAGGGGAACCGCGACATTGATGCCGATGGCTCCATGACCAATGTCAGCGCCGCCCTGCGCTGGAAACAGGCCTTTAGCGAAACGTCAGACGCCGAGATGGCCATTGCCACCCAGTTCTGCTTCGAGGCCAAGCCTGTGATCCAGTGGGCCGATGACCTGCGCGCGGCCGGCATCACCCTGCCGATCCATATCGGCGTGGCGGGCCCTGCGAAATTGCAAACCATGGTGAAATTCGCCATTGCCTGCGGTGTTGGCCCCTCTCTTAGGGTGTTGCAAAAGCGGGCAAAGGATGTGACCAAGCTGCTGCTGCCGTTCGAGCCGACCGAATTCCTTGCGGATTTGGCAGATCACGCGGCGCAGACGCCGGACTTTAACATCACCAAGGTCCATTTCTTTCCGCTGGGGGGCATCAAAGCCACTGCAACTTGGACATCCGAGCACGGCAACCCGGCCAACCAACCCATTCAGGCCCAAGGATAAAATATGACCCGCACCACAATCGAGAGTGCAACCAAAACTGTTACCATCGGCTTTGACGAGCCGTTTTGCGTGATTGGCGAGCGGATCAACCCGACGGGCCGCAAGAAATTGGCGGCGGAGCTGGAGCTGGGGGATTTTTCCACGGTCGAGAAAGACGCGCTGGAGCAGGTGGCCTGCGGGGCGATGGTTCTGGATGTGAATTCGGGCGCTGTGTTCACCAACAAGATGGCCGATGATCCGCGCTATGCCGACAATAACTTTGTCGAGCCGATGCTGATGCCGGAACTGATCGAGAAGGTGCAGGCGGTTGTAGATGTGCCTTTGTGCATCGACAGCTCTGTGCCTGGCGCGCTGGAAAACGGGCTGAAGACGGCCAAGGGGCGTCCGCTGCTTAATTCGGTGACCGGCGAAGAAGAGCGGCTTGAGCTCGTGCTGCCGCTGGTGAAGAAATACAACGTGCCGGTTGTGGCGATTTCCAACGATGACACCGGCATTTCCGAGGACCCCGACGTGCGCTTTGCCGTGGCAAAGAAGATCGTCGAGCGGGCGGCGGATTTCGGCATTCCGGCCCATGACATTGTGGTGGATCCGCTGGTGATGCCCATCGGGGCCATGGCCACAGCGGGGCATCAGGTGTTCACCCTTGTGCGGCGCCTGCGCGACGAGCTGGGCGTGAATACGACCTGCGGGGCCTCCAACATCAGCTTTGGTCTGCCCCATCGCCACGGGATCAACGCGGCGTTTTTGCCGATGGCGATCACTGCGGGGATGACCAGCGCGATTATGAACCCGATCCGCTCGGTGGAGATGGAGGCCATTCGCGCCGCGAACTTCCTGATGAACCATGATGACAATGGCGCGGACTGGATCAAGTTTTCCCGCGTGCTGGATGCCGTTGCCGAGGGGCAAAGCTTTGCCGAGGCCAGCAAGGCCAGTGCAGCCGCGGGTGCAAGCCGTGGCGGGCGCCGCGGTGGCCGTCGCCGGGGGTAAATCCGTGCGGCAATGCACGGGCTGATTTTATTGGATCGCTTAAAGGGTTTTTAACCCTGAAGCGATTCAATGATCCCATGCAAAACAACATCACCCTCTCCCGCCCCGGACCATGGATCGACCATTTGTTTAGCGCGGTCGCCGCGCAAAAGGGCGGCGTCGTGCGCCGCTCGGTCGCATGGGTAGAACGCGAAGTTGGCCTCGAACGGTTTAAGGAGGAAGTCCGCCTGCGCGGATTTCGCCTTCTTCAATCGGGGGGCCAATTCATCATCATCTGCAACCGCACCCCTTTGAAGGTGATCGTTTAGGCCTGCGGGGTAAGAATTTTCTCCGAAAATTCGCGATTTTTCGGAGAAAAATCTGCACCCCGGCGCGGCCTCTGCGATTTCCGGCCCAAAGGGGAATAAATGCCGCTTGAGGGCAAGAAATCGGCGGCAAAAGCCTTTCCCCTGCGCGTCAAAAAGATACGATGCCACAATCCTTTATGTGGCAGTGTGCAGCAATATGTCTTCAGATCCTCTTGTCGTCTTCACCCCCTCTGGCAAACGCGGGCATTTTCCCGTGGGAACCCCGATCCTGACCGCCGCGCGGCAGCTTGGCGTTGACCTTGATAGCGTTTGCGGCGGGCGGGGGATTTGCTCGAAATGTCAGATCACCCCCTCTTATGGCGAGTTCGCCAAACACGGGGTGACGGTCAAGGAAGGTGCCTTGAGCGAGTGGAACGCTGTTGAACAGCGCTATGACGACAAACGCGGGCTGGCCAAAGGCCGTCGTCTTGGCTGTCAGGCCAAGGTTCAGGGTGACATTGTGATCGATGTGCCGCCGGAGAGTCAGGTGCACAAACAGGTGGTCCGCAAGGCCGCCGCCGCGCGGGCCATCACCATGGATCCGGCGACGCGCCTGATCTGGGTGCAGGTGGCAGAGCCGGATATGCATGAGCCGACGGGCGATCTGGAACGGCTTATCACCGCCTTGGATAAGTCACACGAAATCAAGGGGCTTACCGCCGACCTTCATGTGCTCCGCCGCCTCCAGCCCGCCCTGCGCAAGGGCAATTGGGAGGTCACCGTGGCCGTACATCAGGGGCATGCGGATGAGGTGCCTAGCCTGCTGGAGGTTTGGCCCGGGTACTTTGAGGGGCCGCTTTATGGCATCGCGGTTGACCTTGGCTCCACCACCATTGCGGCGCATCTGTGCTCGCTGACGGATGGGACGGTTCTGGCCTCCTCCGGTGCAATGAACCCGCAGATCCGCTTTGGCGAGGACCTGATGAGCCGCGTCAGCTATGTCATGATGAACCCCGGCGGCGATACGGAGATGACCAGCGCTGTGCGCGTCGCCCTGAACGGATTGTTCAGCGAGATCGCGACCGAGGCGGGGATTGATCCGGGCCATGTGGTTGAGACGGTTTTTGTATGCAACCCAGTGATGCACCACCTGCTGCTCGGGATTGATCCCGTTGAGCTTGGACAAGCCCCCTTTGCCCTTGCCACCTCGCGCAGCATGTCGCTGGACGCGCGGGAGCTTGATCTGACGGCGCTGCACCCCTCTGCCAAGACCTATCTGCTGCCCTGTATTGCGGGCCATGTGGGCGCCGATGCGGCGGCTGTGGCCCTGTCGGAGGCGCCACAGACCTCTGATGATCTGGCGCTGATTGTGGATGTCGGCACCAATGCGGAGATTTTGCTGGGCAATAAGGAGCGGGTATTGGCCTGTTCCTCCCCCACTGGGCCTGCCTTTGAGGGGGCGCAGATTTCCTCCGGCCAGCGGGCCGCCCCGGGCGCGATTGAGCGGATCGAGATCAACCCCGAAACCAAGGAGCCGCGGTTCCGTGTGATCGGATCTGACATCTGGTCCGATGAGGAGGGGTTTGACGCCGCCGTGGCGGTAACCGGGATCACCGGGATTTGCGGCTCCGGCATTATCGAGGCTGTGGCCGAGATGCGCATGGCGGGCCTGCTTGACCCATCCGGCCTGATCGGCAGCGCGGAGCAGACCGGCACGGCGCGGATGCTGGCCGAGGGCCGCACCCATTCCTATATGATCCATGATGCAAGCGCCGATGGCGGGCCGGTGATCACCGTGACCCAAGGCGATATTCGCGCGATCCAGCTGGCGAAATCGGCGCTTTATGCCGGGGCCCGCCTGTTGATGGACGAAATGGGCGTCGACAAGGTGGACCGTGTCGTTCTGGCCGGGGCCTTTGGCGCCCATATCAGCCCGAAACACGCCATGGTTCTGGGGATGATCCCCGATGCGCCTTTGGACAAGGTGACAAGCGCGGGCAATGCGGCCGGAACCGGGGCGCGGATTGCCCTGCTCAACCGTGCCTCGCGCAGCGAGATCGAGAAGACCGTCACCCAGATCACCAAGGTGGAAACCGCGATCGAGCCGCGCTTTCAGGAGCATTTCGTGGCGGCCAATGCGATCCCCCATGCGACGGACCTGTTTCCCGAACTGTCCAAAATCGCCCCCCTGCCCGATGTCAGCTTTAACACCGGCGGCGGTGATGGCGGGGCGGCTGGTGGCGGGCGGCGGCGCAGACGGCGCGGTTAGCTTTCCTTTAGCGCCTCGTCCAGCAGGGTCAGCACCTTATCCGCCGGCACATCGGCGGTGACGAAAGAGGCGCCGATCCCCTTGGCCAGAATGAAGCGCAGCTGACCGTCGACGACTTTTTTGTCCTGTCCCATCAGGTCCAGCAGGCTTTGCGCGTCCGGCAGATCGCCGGGAATATCGCGCAGGCGCGCCTTCATCCCCATGGCGGCCAGATGGGCCGAGACGCGCGATGGGTCCTCTTGGCTGCACAGGCCCAGACGGGCGGAGAGGTCAAAGGCCAGCGCGCAGCCGATGGCAACACCCTCGCCGTGGAGCAGCCTGTCGGAATAGCCGGTCGCGGCCTCCAGCGCATGGCAGAAGGTATGGCCGAGGTTGAGGAGCGCACGGTCGCCCTGCTCTGTCTCGTCACGTTCGACGATATCGGCCTTCATCTCGACCGAGCGGCGCACGGCATATTGGCGCAGCGCCTTGTCGCCCGCGGCAAGGGCGGGGCCGTTGGCCTCCAGCCAGTCAAAGAACACCGCATCGCCCAAAAGGCCGTATTTCACCACCTCGCCATAGCCGGAAAGGAAATCGCGCGGCTGCATCGTGCCGAGCACATCGATATCGGCCAGCACCTGTGTTGGCTGGTGGAAAGCACCGATCAGGTTCTTGCCCTGCGGCGCGTTGATGCCGGTTTTGCCGCCGACGGAGCTGTCGACCTGCGCGAGGAGCGATGTGGGGATCTGCACAAAGCGCACGCCGCGGCGCAGGATCGCGGCGGCAAAGCCGACCAGATCACCGATGACGCCGCCACCAAGGGCGATAACGATATCGCGGCGCTCGATCTTTTGCTCCAGCAGCCACTCGGTCACGCGGGTCAGATGCGGCCAGCTTTTGGTGCCCTCGCCGGGGGGAAGCTCAAGGCTGACCACCTCGATCCCTTCGGCCATCAGGGCCTGCGTCAGGGTGCCAAGGTGCAGGGCGGCGACGGTGGCGTCGCTGACCACGGCCACGCGGGGGCGGGCCAGAAACGGGGCGATATGCGCCCCCGCCTGCGCCAAAAGGCCGGAGCCGACGCGCACCTCATAGCTGCGCTCCCCCAGATTTACGGCAACTGTCTCATGGCTCATTGCTTTGTCTCCTCAAGCCCCGCATCAGGGGTATCCCACAGGCCGGGCACCTCTTGCAAAGCCTGCAAGACCGCACGGGCCATATCCTCGATCTGATAGGCCGGATCGGCCTTTACCGCCAGATCGGCAAGGGCATAGACCGGCGCGCGGGCGCGCATCAATTCGGTCAGGGTGGCTTTGGGCCGCTCTGTCATCAAAAGGGGGCGCGTGGTTTTGTGGCGCACGCGCGACCAGAGGAGCTCTAGCTCCGCATCCAGAAAAACCGAAACCGCGTTACGCTTGATCTCTGCCCGGGTCTGTTCGCCCAGAAAGGCGCCGCCCCCGGTAGAAAGCACACAGGGCGGGCCGGTCAGCAGGCGGGTGATGACCTGCCGCTCCTTGGTGCGAAAAAAAGCCTCGCCGTCGCGTTCAAAGATTTCCGCGATGGAGCGGTCCGCCGCCGCGACAAGGGCCTGATCGCTATCGACAAAGGGGATATCGAGCATCCGCGCAAGCGCCGTCCCCACAGCCGTTTTGCCCGACCCCATCATCCCAACCAGCGCAATCGTTTTTAAAGGCTTGGCTTGCATTAAATGGCACCTTCCCGCCGAAGTGAAAATATTGATCCTTCAATGGCGTGAACTTACGCGGAATGCCATATATAACCGTATCAAGATGTCGGATGGACCACACCCATTTGGCAATAGGCAGAGCAAAACAATCAACGAAAAAAGGGCGCTCATGTTCCGCATGCTCAAATTACTGGTGATTCTACTGGTTCTTGGCTTTGTTGGGCTGGTAGGCTTTGCCTACCTCGGAGATTTAAGCCCGGAATATATAAATGTGCGCGAACCAGTGGAATTGGACGTTAACTAGCCTGCGTTACGGCGCGGCGCTGGCCCTTATGGGGCTTGTCCCCATTGGTGCGAGCGCGCAGCAGGCAGAGCCATTGTCCGCCATCAACTGGCTTTCCAACACAGTCAGCACACCGGCGGCGCCCAATCTGCCGCCGATCACCACCAAACCCTCCCGCAAAGAGGCCGATGTGACACGCTCGGCCTCGGTCGAGAGCGTGACGGTGCGCCCCCTCGGGGCCACCTCGCGCGATGGTGTGGGGATTTTGCCGCGCTCCGTCACCGGATTTCCCGCCGATTTCTGGGGCAGCAGCGATGTGACTGAGCTGCGCCGTGCCTTGGCCGCCCTGCCCCTTGAGCAGCTGCCCGCAGCGCAGAACCTGACGCGGATGGTCCTGCTGGCAGAGGTTGCGCCGCCGCAGAATGCGGACCTTTCGGGGGCGCTGTTCTCGGCGCGGCTTGATGCCCTGCTGGCGCGCGGGCTGCTGGAGGAAACCGGCGCCCTGCTGGACCGCGCCGGTGCCCTGAAGGGCGCGCGCCCCGATCCCGCCCTGTTCCGCCGCGCCTTCGATGTGGCGCTTTTGACCGGGCAGGAGGATCAGGGCTGTGACACCCTGCGCAATGCGCCGGGGATTTCGCCCTCCCTGCCCCTGCGGATTTTCTGTCTTGCACGCACGGGCGATTGGCCCGCCGCTGCCCTGACCCTTGAGACAGGCAAGGCTCTGGGCCAATTGAGCGAGGCGGAGGATGCCCTTCTGGCGCGCTTCCTTGACCCGGAATTGTTCGAAGGCATGGCCGACCTGCCCCTTCCCGATCCGGTCAGCCCGCTGACCTTCCGCATGCATGAGGCCATCGGCCAGCCGATCAAGACCCGCGGCCTGCCGATTGCCTTTGCCCATGCGGACCTGCGCTCCAACCTGCCATGGCGCGAGAGGATCGCGGCGGGGGAGCGTTTGGCCCGCGTTGGCGCCCTTTCGGCCAATGGGTTGTTCGGGATTTATACCGAGCGCACCCCCTCCGCCTCTGGCGGGGTATGGGAACGCGTCGATGCGGTGCAACGGCTGGACCGCGCCCTGACCGCAGGCGATGCGGCGCAGGTGGCGCGGCATCTGACGCGGGCCTGGGCCGCCCTTGGCCCTGTTGGGCTGCGGCCATGGATGGCAGAGGTCTTTGGCCCGCAACTGGCCAAGGTGGAGCTGACCGGCGCGGCGGGCACCCTCGCCTTCGAGGTGCTGTTGCTCACCCAATCCTACGAGTCCGCCGCGATCGATTTCACCCCCACGACCCAGCGGGGCCGTTTCGAGGTGGCCCTTGCCACCGGGCGGCTTGAGGGGGCGACCCCGCATAACGAACAGGCCCGCGCGATCAGTGACGGCTTTACCCTGACGGACCTGCCACCAGAGGGCGCGGCCCTGATCGAAAGCGGGCAGACCGGCGCCGCGATCCTCTTTGCGCTCGACCTGCTGGACAGCGGCGCCGAGGGCAACATGACGGACCTGTCCAATGCCATCGCCCTGCTGCGCCGCCTTGGCCTTGAGGACACCGCCCGCCGCGCCGGGCTGGAGCTTTTGCTCCTGCCGCAGAGCGCGGGCTAACCCGTGGCAGAGGCGATCCTCAGCCCCGAGGCGGAGCGTTGGATCAGCACCTTTCTGGATGCGCAGGCGGCCGAGCTGGACGCGGCGCGCAACACCCTGCTGGCCTATGGCCGCGACCTGAAGGACTTCGCCCGCTGGATCGAGAGGCGCGGCAAAACGCTGGAAAGCGCAGGGCGCGAGGACGTCGAGGGTTATATCGTCTTTTGCGACGCGCAGGGCCTGTCGCAATCCACCCGCGCACGGCGGCTTTCGGCCATTCGCCAGATCTATCGCTTCGCCTTCGAGGAAGGCTGGCGCAGCGATCACCCCGCCTTGCAGATCAAGGGGCCGGGGCGGGCGAAATCTCTGCCCAAGACACTGTCGCTGGAGGAGGTCGATGCCCTCCTCGCCGCCAGCCGCACCATCGGGCGCGGTGAATTCGAGAGGCTGCGCAACACCTGCTTGATGGAACTGCTCTATGCCACGGGGATGCGGGTGAGCGAGCTCGTCGCCCTGCCCGTCAGCGCCGCACGCGGCGATCCGCGGATGCTGC
This sequence comes from Harenicola maris, assembly GCA_018524345.1. Taxonomy (GTDB): domain Bacteria; phylum Pseudomonadota; class Alphaproteobacteria; order Rhodobacterales; family Rhodobacteraceae; genus Harenicola; species Harenicola maris. The sequence continues at coordinate 1,041,479 of JADQAZ010000001.1, read as the reverse complement.
TGGTTCTGGGCAAAGGCGGCAAGGAACGCATGGTGCCTCTCTCGGGCGGCGCGCGAAAGGCCCTCGCCGCCTATCTCGCCGCCCGCGACGAAGCCGAGGAAGCCGCACAGGCCGAGCGCAAGATCCCGCCCTCGCGGCAGCTTTTCCCCAGCCCCTCCAAGGACGGGCATATGACGCGGCACCGGTTCTATGGGCTGATCAAGGAAATCGCCCTGACAGCCAATGTCGATCCGGCCAAGGTCACGCCCCATACCCTGCGCCATGCCTTTGCCACCCATCTGCTGCAGGGGGGGGCCGACCTGCGCGCGATCCAGATGCTTTTGGGCCATGCGGATATCTCTACGACCGAGATTTACACCCATGTTCTGGACGAGCGCCTGCGCGAACTGGTTCTGCAACATCACCCCCTGTCAAAGGACGGATAGCACAGCCCTTGAAGCAAACGGGCCAACACCCCATAACCTACCTGATATTGCCCCTTGGTTTTGGAACCCTACCACGTGCTTGATACTGTCTTTTGGCTTACCGCCGCCGCGATTCTCGGCCTTCTGGTCCTGTCGGCGTTTTTCTCCGGATCTGAAACCGCATTGACGGCGGCCTCGCGCGGCAAGCTGCGCAGCCTGTCGGACAAGGGCTCCACCGGCGCGCAGACAGCCTTGGACGTGACCGAGGACAACGAGCGCCTGATCGGCGCGGTCCTTTTAGGCAATAACCTTGTGAATATTCTGGCAACGGCCCTCGCCACGGCCATGTTCACCCGCGCCTTCGGCGAGGGCGGCGTGGCGCTGGCGACCCTGATCATGACCCTGCTGGTCCTGATCTTTGCCGAGGTCCTGCCCAAAACCTACGCCATCACCAATGCCGAGGCCGCCGCGATGCGCACAGCGCCGATCATCCGCGTGGTGATCACCCTGTTCTCGCCCATCGTCATGGCCGTGCGCGCCTTGGTGCGGCAGGTGCTGGCCCTCTTCGGCGTGAAAACCGACCCCGACAGCAACATCCTTCAGGTCCGCGAGGAGATCGCCGGAGCTCTCGCCCTCGGCCACTCCGAAGGCGTTGTGCAAAAAGAGGACCGCGACCGCCTGCTCGGCGCGCTTGATCTGGCCGATCGCACGGTCGAGGAAATCATGCTCCACCGCTCGCAGATCGAGATGATCGATGCCGACAACACGCCCGAGGAAATCCTCAATCAAGCGCTGGAAAGCCGCCACACCCGCCTGCCCGTCTTCAAGGACGAGCCGGAAAACATCACCGGCGTGATCCACGCCAAGGACCTGCTGCGCGCAATGAACAAACTGCGCCGCATGCCGCAGGGGCCCGATGGCACGCAGCAGCAGTTCAACATCACCGATGTCGCCAAGAAACCCTACTTCGTCCCCGAAACCACAGCGCTGGATGACCAGATGCGGCAGTTCCTGCGCACCCAAACCCATTTCGCCCTCGTGGTTGACGAATACGGCGCCCTGCAAGGCCTCATCACCCTTGAGGACATTCTCGAGGAAATCGTCGGCGAGATCACCGATGAATTCGATCTGGATGAGGACATGCAGGTGCACCAAAACGATGCCGGCGACTATCTGGTCGATGGCGCCATGACGATCCGCGACCTGAACCGCGCCAATGACTGGTCCCTGCCCGATGACGAGGCCAACACCGTCGCCGGCCTTGTCATTCACGAGGCACAAACCATCCCGACACAGGGGCAGGTCTTCTCCTTCCACGGGTTCCGCTTCGAGGTGATCACCCGCCGCGACAACCGGCTGACGCAGCTCAAAGTCAGCCCGCTGTAACCGCGCCCCTGTTTCTTATTGGCGGTAAATATCCCCGCCGGAGGCATAAAATCTCTTTGGCGCTACCGCCCCTTGAAAAGCCCGCCCAAGACCCCGCGCACCACGGCGCGCCCTGACCTTGTGCCAAGCTGGCGGGCAAAGCTTTTGGCGAAAGCGGTGCCGATACTGTCTGAACGCGAGGATTTCTTGCGCGGTTTGGAGGTAGAGCGCGCCACGCGACCGCCGGAGTAGCGCCGCCCGGAACGATATTCCCGCTCGGCGGCTTCGGCTTGCTCTTCCTTCTCTTCGGCCTTCTCGGCCTCCTCCGCCGCGCTTTCGGCGCGTTTGCGCAGGATCTCGAAGGCGCTTTCGCGGTCGAGGGTCTCGTCATATTTGCCCGCTACTGGCGAGGCCGCCATGACGGCGCTGCGCTGCGCCGCGCTCAGGGGGCCAAGCTGCGAGGACGGCGGGCGGATCAGGGTGCGCTGCGCGAGGCCCGGCATCCCCTTTTTGACCAAAAAGGAGGTCACGGCCTCGCCCACACCCACCTCGCGGATCGCGTCCTCGGTCTCGAAGGCGGGATTGTCGCGGTAGGTTTCCGCCGCCTGTCGCAGCTCGCGCCGGTCTTTGGCGGTAAAGGCACGCAGGGCGTGCTGCACGCGGTTGCCAAGCTGGCCGAGGATATCCTCGGGCACATCGGCGGGGTTCTGGGTGATGAAATAGACCCCGACCCCCTTGGACCGGATCAGCCGCGCCACCTGCTCTACCTTGTCGACCAGAGCCTTGGGCGCGTCATCAAACAGCAGATGCGCCTCGTCAAAGAAGAACACCAGTTTGGGTTTTTCCGGGTCGCCCACCTCTGGCAGGGTTTCGAACAGTTCGGACAGCAGCCAGAGCAGGAAGGTCGCATAGAGGCGCGGCGATTGCATCAACTGGTCGGCGGCGATGATATTGATCTGGCCGCGTCCCTCAGCGTCGCGCAGGAACAGATCGTCCAGCTCCAGCGCAGGCTCGCCAAAGAACTGCGCCGCGCCTTGGTTTTCAAGCACAAGAAGCCGCCGCTGGATCGCCCCGATGGAGGCGGTGGAGACATTGCCGTAACGCAGGGAAAGGTCCTTGGAATGCTGGCCGACCCAGACCAGCAGGGATTGCAGGTCCTTCAGGTCCAGCAGCGGCAGGGTTTCCTCATCGGCCACGCGGAAGGCGATGTTCAAAATCCCCTCCTGCGCCTCTGACAGCTCCAGCAAGCGCGCGATCAACAATGGCCCCATCTCGGCCACCGTCGTGCGGATCGGGTGCCCCGACTTGCCGAAGATATCCCAAAAGGTGACGGGGAAGGCATCATAGGCAAAGCCCTCGAAGCCGATCTTTGCGGCCCGTTGGGTAAAGGCCTGATGCAGCTTAGCCCCTTCGGAGCCCGCCGCGGCAAGCCCGCTCAGATCGCCCTTCACATCGGACAGGATCACCGGAACCCCATTGGCCGAAAAGCTTTCGGCAAGAATTTGCAAAGTGACGGTTTTGCCCGTGCCCGTGGCCCCCGCGATCAACCCGTGCCGGTTGGCGTAGCCAAGCAAAAGCTCCTCTGGCGTGCGATAGCCTTCGCCCGCGCCCCCAACGAAAATCTTGCTCATCCCTGCCCCTTTCTATGGTCCGATCTGCATCAACATACAGTGTTAACCTGTTTGGGCTAGGGTCGATCTCGTTCGCAACAGGGCCCGATGGGCCTTTGCGCGTTCTTCTCCCTGTTAGACTGGCCGCGCCTTCGGGTGCGGTCTTTTTTTTGCGCTAGATCAAATTCTTGGCAGGATCGGTTTTCTTTGTTGACGGTTTGCCTTTGGTATCCTAGCGTCCGCATAGAAAGTCGGCCCGTCCGACAGGGAGAACTAAAATTACTGCCAGAAAACTGGCGGATCATAGGCCTTAAGACGCAGCACAAGCCGCGCTTTGGGCAGAGATCGGAACACCTGATCTCGCGGAAAGGGCCTTGTTTAAGGGCCCTTTTTTGTTGCCTGCCAAATGGGGCCGGTGCAGGCCAAGGGGCGGCAAAGCGCCGAGGGTTAAAATTTGCCCACTGACACCGGGGCAGACCCGTGATATGGGCAACTCGCAAAGAACAACGAACATTCTGAGGACCAATGCAGACTTTAGTTAAAACAACCGCTCTGATGCTCTTGCTAGCGGCAAGCCCCGCACTGGCGCAGGAAACCGGCACCGCAACCGAAGAGCCAGCCGCAACCGGCGAGGCCACCGCAAGCGAAGCTCAAACAGATGAAGCCGTAAGCGCCGATGGCAACGAGCCTGGCGAGCTGGGCCTGTCCATGGGCACCCCTGCCGATGGCAGCGAAACCGGCCAGCCACAGATCGGCCAGCAATACGTTGCCGAGGAAGTGGGCGATTGGGAAATCCGCTGTGTGCGCACCGAGACCGGCAAAGATCCCTGCCAGCTCTATCAGCTGCTTGTTGACGACAATGGCAACTCTGTTGCCGAGTTTTCGCTGTTTAACCTGCGCGATGGCGGTCAGGCCGTTGCTGGCGCGACAATCATCACGCCGCTGGAAACTCTGCTGACACAGCAGATCACCCTTTCGGTGGATGCTGGCGCCGGTCGCAAATACCCCTTCACCTTCTGCGCCGCTGTGGGCTGTTTCGCCCGCGTTGGTTTTGCGGAGTCTGACGTTGCCGGTTTCCGCAACGGGAACCAGGCCACCGTGCAGATCGTTCCCGCCGGTGCGCCGGATCAAAAGGTTGACCTGACGCTCTCCCTGACGGGCTTTACCGCAGGCTACGCAAACCTGACAGAGCGCAACGCCGCCGCCGCTGCTGAATAAGCGCCGCCGCATCAAACTAAAAAGCCGCCCGTGCATCTGCACCGGGCGGCTTTTTCATGTCTGGCGATAGCCGGGGGTTAGGGCGCGCGGCGCAGGGCCAGCACAGCGTTCAGCCCGCCAAAGGCAAAGGCATTGGACAGGACCACATCCACCTGCGCCTCGCGCGCCTCATTCGGGACCACATCAAGGGCGCATTCCGGGTCCGGCTCCTCATAGCCGATCGTCGGCGCGATGATCCCCTCGCGCAGGGCCATAACGCAGGCCAGAAGCTCCACCGCGCCCGTGCCGCCGATCAGGTGGCCGTGCATAGACTTGGTGGAGGAGATCATCAGCTTGTCCGCATGGCTGCCGAAAACATCGGCCACGGCGGCGCATTCGGTTTTGTCATTGGCGGCGGTGCCGGTGCCATGGGCGTTGATATAGCCCACGTCCTCTGGGTTCAGCTGCGCATCCTTCATCGCCCCTGCGATGGCCCGCGCTGCCCCCTGTTTCGAGGGCATAACGATATCGGCGGCATCGGAGGTCATGGCAAAGCCGACGACCTCGGCCAGAATATCCGCGCCGCGGGCGCGGGCGTGTTCGTATTCCTCGAAGACAAAGACAGCCGCGCCCTCGCCCTGCACCATGCCGTTGCGATTGGCGCTGAAGGGGCGGCAGGCATCGCGGGACAGCACACGCAGCCCTTCCCAAGCCTTGATGCCGCCAAAGGAGAGCATCGCCTCTGACCCGCCCGTCACCATCGCGCGGCTGATGCCGGAGCGGACTAGCTGGAACGCCTGCCCCATGGCGTGGTTCGACGAGGCGCAGGCCGTGGCCACGGTAAAGCTCGGCCCCTTGAGGTTATAGACCATAGAAATATGGCTGGCGGCTGCGTTGTTCATCAGCTTGGGGATGACAAAGGGGTGGACGCGGTTTTTGCCCTCCTCGTACACCGAGCGGTAGTTTTCATCCCAGGTGTTCACACCGCCCGCAGCGGTGCCCAGAACCACGCCCGCCTCGGCGGCCAAGGCCCCCTCAAAGACAAGGCCGGATTGGGCGAGCGCCTCTTTCGCGGCCAGCAGGGTGAACTGGGTGAAACGGTCATAAAGGGCGATCTGCTGGCGATTGTAGTGGTCTTCGGCCAGATAATCCTGCACCTGCCCGCCGATCTGGATCGACAGGCGCTCTACATCGCGCACATTGATCGGGCCAATGCCACAGCGCCCCTCGGCCATGGCATGGCAGGTTTCGGTGGCAGTGTGACCAAGCGCGTTGATCGACCCCTGCCCTGTGATAACCACGCGGCGCGGCGCCATAATCAGGACGTCTGCTTTTCGATCAGGCCCTGAATGCCCGCGATGATTGTGGCCACAGAGGTGATGTCAAAATCGCTTTCGCTGGGATCATTGGCGTTGAAGGGAACCGAGATATCGAAGGCCTCTTCGATCGAAAAGATGCTTTCCACAAGGCCGAGGCTGTCAATGCCGAGGTCCTCCAGCGTGGAGGTCATCTTGACATCGGACGGCTCCAGAACCGCTTGTTCGGCGATGATTTCAATTACTTTGCTTTGAACATCTTGCTCGGCCATGGCTCTCGCATTCTCTTTTCTGAAGTTGCCGAATGTTTAATCGTTGCTGTCAGGCTTTGAAAGAGTCTTTCGCAGCTCTGCCACTTGGGCAAACAGTCGCGGTAGGCGGCGCATGTTCTTGTAGCCCTGAATGGAGGCGGACATCTCGATCGCTGGATCGCCCAAGAGGACACGCCCCGCAGGCTGGTTGGAGCGAATGATCGCCGCCGCCCCCGCAATCACATCATCGCCAAGGGTGACATGATCGGCCACCCCCGCCATGCCGCCAATGACCACGCGGTTGCCAAGGCGCGAGGACCCCGCAACGCCGCATTGGCCGCACAGCAGGCAATCCTCGCCGATCTGCACGTTGTGCCCTACAAGGATCAGGCAGTCGAGCTTTGTCCCCCGCCCGATCACCGTGTCGGCCACGGTGCCGCGATCAACGCAGGTGTTGGCCCCCAGCTCCACGTCATCGCCGATGCGCACCGCGCCAAGGGAATGGATGCGGGCATAGGCCTGTTGGCGCAACCCGCCGCGATCCCCAAGGGAGCTGCGCACAGCCTCGACCGCGCCGGCCTCTGGCGTGACGAAAGAGAACCCGTCGCCGCCCACCACCGCACCCGGCTGGGCGATAAACCGGTCACCGATGACGCAGTGATGCCCGATATGCACCTTTTCAAACAGCAGGGCATCGGCCCCGATCACCGCCCCTGCCCCGATAGTGACATGGCTGGCGATACGCGCCCTTGGCCCGATGCGCACATCGCGCCCGATCACGGCCAAGGGGCCGATGCTGGCGCCCTCGGCGATGTCGGCGCTCGGGTCGACCACGGCGGAGGGGTGGATTCCGGGCGCCATTTCCGGCCCCGGATCAAAGGCCTGCGTGACGCGGGCCATGGCAAAGCGGGGGCGCGGCACAAGGATCGCGGCCTCAAGCCCATAGGCGCGCCAATCGGCGCCCTCGGCCATAACCGCCACCTGCGCTGCGCCCTGCCCGATCTGCTCTGCAAATTCGGGGGACATGGCCATGGCAAGCTGATGGGCGCGAGCCTGCGCAGGTTCGGCGGCTCCGGCAAGCAAAAGGCCGAGGTTTCCCTCGGCCTGCGCTCCGATTGCCGAGGCAATCTGTTCTACAGTGTGGGTCATCATGACCGCATAACTGGCTTAACCTTTCGCCGCGCGCAAGGTCACACCTGCCTTTTGCAGCGCGTTCCACAGGGCCGCATCACGGCCATAGATATCACGGCGATAGTTGATGCGCCCCTTGGGCTGGGTGAAAGCGGTGCGATAGATGATGTGCACCGGCACCTGCTTTTGCAAAGGCACGACATTCTCGTTGCCGGTTTTCAAACGCGCTTGAAAGAAGCCCACCGGATCCTTTTGCTGTTTGGCCAGCAAGGCATAGGCGAAATCAAACGGGTCGTTCAGGCGCACACAGCCATGGCTGAAGGCACGCACATCGCGGCCGAACAGGTTTTTCGCAGGCGTGTCATGCAGATAAATATTGTGCTTGTTCGGGAACATGAACTTCACAAGACCCAAGGCGTTGCGGCGGCTCGGTGGCTGCTTGATCGCATAGGGGAAGGTGCGCGCGTTGTAGCTCGCAAAGTTGATATTCGCGCGGCTCACCTTGCGGCCACGGTTATCATACAGCTGCAAATGACCGGCGGCATTGCGGTTCTTCTGGAACAGCGGCAGGTATTCCTTGGTCGCGATGGAACGCGGCACGTTCCATGTCGGGTTGATGACCATATGCTCCATAATGTCGGAGAATTCCGGCGTGCGGCGGTCGGATGTATTGGCGCCAACAACCGTGCGAGTCTGGAAGGTCACCTTGCCGTTGTCCATGATCTTGGCAGAGAAGTCGGGGATGTTCACCAGCACGTGACGGTCGCCGCGGGCCCCTTCCATCCAACGCTCGCGCTCCATGGCAACGATCACCTGGCTCAGGCGTTTCTGGGCCGTGGTGTTGACTTCCTTGATCGTTGTCTCGCCCGCAACGCCATCGGCCACAAGGCCATGGTCGAATTGGAACAGCTGAACCGCTTTTTGCATGTTGCCGTCATAGGCGGGGGTCGAGGTCCGCTTGAGGTAGCCCATGGCGATCAGACGGTTACGAAGCTCTACCACCGCGCCGCCGGACTGGCCGGGTTTAACGGCGCTGGCTTGAACCTTCGGGCCCCAGCCGCCTTGACCGACGACTTTCTCGAGCTTCATCTTTTCCTTCATCAGCCGCGCATATTCGGGTGTGCGCGGTGCGAGGCTTTTCATAAAGGCCGCAGGGGATTTACCGGAATAGCTGGCCAGCATGGCGCCCGCATCACGGCGCGGGATAACGCGCACGATGCCGCTGTCTACGCGGTGCGGCTCAAGCGCGCCGGACTGCAGGTCACGTGCGAATTGAACGAAAATCTTAGCGGCCATGCCCTCTACCCGGCCACGATCCTTGGGGGAACGGGCGGCTTTGAAAGCGGCTTCAAGCTCTTGCATACGATAACGCGCGGCTGGCAGGCCATGCACATCGGCCGTGCGCAGCGCCTTGAGCAGCGCCGAGCGCCGCCCGCGGTCTTTCGTGCCGACAAAGATCGGGGAATACCCATTGGCCTTGTAGAAGGCGGCAACCGATTTGTTATCGGAAACGGCCGCAGCAAGTGCCTGTTTAAATCCTGTTGTCTGTGCCTGCGCCATCTGCGGCACCATCACGGGCACAGTAACAGCCCCCGCAGTCGCCAAGAATGTCGCCAAAGTCAGACGACGTGCGATGCTAAAAATCATTAGAAATCCCTCAACCAGTCGTGTTTCAAGTGAAGCCTACACCAACCTGTATGCAAATGGCAGTGCTGGGCTACTAGATGTTCCAAGCTCGGCAAAAATCGGCTGAGCCGAAAAAACCCCTTTAGCCGCGTAAAAACAAAGGTTTAGAAAAAATTTGGGCAGGAAAATCCGCTGTGGCATTTCTGTCGCTTAGGGGGAATTTCGGCGCATTCATCACCTAGTAACTCTATTTAGGCAAAATTTCGCGCAAATCACCGCGTATTTTGCACCGTATCGAAAACGCACTTGGCCCGTGATTCCTGCTGTGGCATAGCTAAGGGACATCGGGGGATGGGTAATAACAGGGCCGAATGGCCCTTCGGGCATGGGACAGGCACGTATGACCACTTCAAAGGGTTCGACGCAGCTAACACGCAGGGGCGTTTTGGCCGCATTTGCAGCAACAGCAGTAACCGCCGCTCCTCTTTTCTCCGCAGCGCCGGCATATGCACGCGGCGCAGGCGATATCCGCCGCATCCGTATGTATTCGGGCCGCACCGGCGAAAAGATGGACACGATCTACTGGATCGAAGGCTCCTACATCAAAGACGCGGTAAAGGAAGTGAACTACTTCATGCGCGACTGGCGCCGCGATGCGGTGATCGAGATGGACCTTCGCACTATCGACATTATGGCCGCCTCGCATCGCCTTCTGGGCGTGACGGAGCCCTACACGCTTTTGTCCGGCTACCGCACACCGCAGACCAATGCGATGCTACGCTCCCGCTCGAGCGGCGTTGCCAAGACATCCCTGCACATGAAGGGGCAAGCCGCCGACCTTCGCCTTGGCTCCCGCTCCGTCGGGCAGATTTTCAAGGCTGCGGCCTCCTGCGGTGCAGGCGGCGTTGGCAAATACTCCGGCTCGAACTTTGTCCATATGGACTGCGGCACAGTGCGCACCTGGGGCCGCTAAAGCTCTTAAAACACTTTGTCAGATCAGCAACAGGGCGGGCCGAGAGATCGGGCCGCCCTGTGGCGTTTTAAGAAGCTTGGCTCAATGCTTTTGGCCGAGCCCCGGAAAATCGGCGTTATACTCGCCAGTGATCACATTGGATTTGGTTGGCGCCCCAACATGATTAACAATACGCATGGCGGAAGCCTGCGTTTTCATAGGCACATTGCAAGACGGTAGGTTGGCAAGGAACCTCGGCAAATTGCTCTGCTGGAGCACACCGTTCAACACAATATCAATGGCATGAGGGCCACCGGGCCCATAGGTCAACCCCATGTAAACGATCTTCGTGCCGTCAATCTTTACATGTAAATGTGGATAGTTGCTCGCCGCCTGCGCGCCGTAGTAGTTCACAACACCGCTGCGCGCAGCGCCTTGCGAAAAATTGCTACGGATTTCCTCGACGGCCTCGTCATAAGGCATAAGTGGCATGAAACTGCCCCCCTGATTTGAAAAATGGATTTAGATGCGTGAAAAAATAACTCAGCACGCCGCCAACCTAGCCCCAAACATGCCATTCTCAAAGGACGACTTCGGGAAAATGCACAGAAAATGATTTTCGATTACAGACCCACGTCTTAAGGGCGAAGCCCCCGCCAATTCAGGACACACGCCGCCCCTGCGACCACACCTCATGCACCATCGGCGCCCCGTCCAGACGGCCAAACAGCACCAGATCGGCGGCTTGCCCCAGTGCGATCGCCCCGCGATCCGTCAGGCCCACATGCGCCGCTGGATTGCGCGTCACCGTCGCTATCCCCGCCGCCATGTTGCCCCAGATATCCGACAGCTGCAGCGCCCCCTGCAGCAGCGCCGCAGGCACATAATCCGACGACAAAATATCCAGCCGCCCGAGCTGCGCCAGCTCAAGCGCCGCTACATTGCCCGAGTGGGAGCCGCCCCGCACCAGATTGGGCGCGCCCATAATCGTGGCGATCCCCGCCGCGTGGCAGGCATGGGCGGCCTCTACCGTGGTGGGAAACTCGGCGATACTCACCCCCAGATCGGCGCTATGGGCCACCTGCCCTGCGGTGGTGTCATCATGGCTGGCCAGCGTTGCCCCAAGGCGCGCGGCCCCGGCAACAGCCTCGGCCTCATGCCGCGCCCCGAGGCGCTCTTGCAGCCCGTAGAGGAAAGCGATGTAATCGGCGAACCCCTCGCGCGGCAGGTTGTTCTTGCCGCACACGTAATCCTCGAATTTCTGCACATCGCGGAATTGCCGCTGGCCCGGCGTATGATCCATCAGCGACAGGATGCCGACCTGATCGGCGGGGCCGAATTCCCCCAGCTCCTCGATCAGGGTTTCAGAGCAAATCTCGGCCCGCAAGTGGATGTGATGGCGGATTTTCAGGGCACCGGCGCGGCGCATCGCCAGAACCTCATCCGCCATGGCACGGGCGTATTTGGTGTAGCGCCGCGCGCCGCCATCCGAGGAGATCGACCCGACGCGCATGGCGTCAAACACGGTTGTGATCCCCGCACCAGCCAGCTCGCGGTCATGGGCAAGGATCGCCGGGCCGTGCGGCCAATCCACGCCGGGGCGCGGGCGCATGTGGCGCTCTAGATTGTCGGTGTGCAGCTCGATAAGGCCGGGGCAAAGGAACCGCCCCTCGCAATCCTGCGCCCCCTTTGGCACCGCGCCGCCTTGGGTGATCTCGGCGATCACGCCGCCCTCGATGCGCAGGCCGCCCCGGATCACCTCGCCGGGCAGAACCAGCATGGCATTTGCAAAAATCGCTTGTGTCGGAACGCTCATATACGAATGTATCCGCATCGCGCCCCCCCGGCGCAAGGCGGAGTTTTGCAATGTTCGAGCGATATGCGGTGTTTTTCACGCCCCAAGGCCCCTTGGCAGAGGCCGGAGCCGAGTGGCTGGGCTGGAACATCGCGCAGGGGCGCCCTGCCCCGCAGCCCGATTTGCTGGGGCTGGATGCCGCCGCGCTGACCGCCACGCCGCGCCGCTACGGGATGCACGGCACGATCAAACCGCCCTTCTTTCTGGCCGAGGGACAAAGCGCAGAGGCCCTGCGCCGCGCACTTGGCGCGCTCTGCGCCGATGCCGCGCCGGTATCCCTGCGAGGGATGGAGGTCAGCTCCCTTGGCCATTTCATCGCCCTGACGCCAACCGGCGAGAGCCAAGACCTCGCCGCCCTTGCCGCCCGCGTGGTGACGCAGCTGGACAGCTTTCGCGCCCCGCCCTCGGCAGCGGAACTCGCGCGGCGCAGGCAGGCCACGCTTACCCCGGCGCAGGAGGCCAACCTGGCCCGCTGGGGCTACCCCTATGTGCTGGATCAGTTCCGCTTTCACATCACCCTGACCGGCAGGATCGAGGGGGAGACGCAGCCGGTGCAACGCGCCTTACAAGCGCATTTCGAACCCCACCTGCCAAGGCCATTTCCCATAGCCACCCTGACCCTTACAGGTCAGGATGCCGATGGCATGTTCCACGAGGTGGAGCGCTTTGCCCTTGGCGGCTAACCGGGCTTAGGGCGCCCTGTCGAGCACCTTGTAAAAGTCCTCGAAGATCGCATCGCGGGTCAGGTCATAGGCCTCCAGCATCGCGTGGCGATCCGGGCTTTGCTCCCAATAGAGCGCGTCATTGAGGTGCGGCGAGGTGGTCATATGGGTGGACACATAACCCTCGTCAAAGAGCCATGCGACATTGATAATGTCCCAAATCACCCATGTTTTGGTCTCCTGCCCCGTGATGGCGAACATCTCGTGCAGGGGATTGTGGGTATAAAGGTGCCACAGGTAATCGCCGATCGCGCCCTTGCCCTTCACGAATTTCTCCATCTCGGGCATGGAGATTTTGAGCTGTGCGCCCACGTGATAGCCCGGCAGATAGACATGGGGCACGCCGCATTCAAACAACAGCTGCGAGGACAGCCGATCCTGCACGAGGTTCAGCGAAGGCTCGTTGCAGAAGGGTGCATAGCTCGGGAAAGAGGCCGTCCAGACCACCACGATATTGTCGATGATATCGGGCGCCATCAAAAGAGCCGAGGCGATATTGGTCAGCGCGCCCATGGCAAGGATATAAAGCGGCCCCTCATCGCGTTTGCGGGCCTGTTCGATGATGAAATGGGCCGAGGGCGAGGAAACAGGATTGTCAAAATCCGGCAGATATTGGGTCGAGCCGCGGAACACCTTGCCGTCCGATGGCACGCCGCATTTGTCAAAGATCGTGACGATCTCTTGATAGGACAGCTCCGCCCCCTCGTCCGGCAGGACGAATTTGACATCCTCGGCCCGGCGGCCCGTGTCGACGACACGCTGTGCCCAACCGCCCAGATCGCCCATGAACTTCTCTTCCGCCGCATCCTTTGGCCCGCCATTGCGCAGGATTTCGGAGGATTTGATCAACCCCTCCTTGTGATGTGCAAAGGAGAACGGCACCGCCGTCACCCCGATCAGGTTCAAACGCTCTGGCGAGAGCAGCGCCCAAGCGAGGGCATATTGATCGTCGATCTCGTTGGCCGTGTCCGTGTCGATGATCACCCGCGCATTTGGCCCGGGCCGCGACAGGCGGCTTTGCATCAGGTCCGCGTCCAGCTTGGGAAAACGGGCGGCAATTTCGGTCAGAGTTGTCATTTGCAGTCCTTAGTTTCCGAAGCCTTTACCGAAGGCCTCCTCTTTGATGAATCTTTCGGTGATCAACAGCAGGATGATCCCCGGCACCGTCACCACAAGGGTGATCCCCGCCGCAGAGGCATCCAGCGTGCCCCCCGCGATTTTCGAAAAGAGCAGCGTCGGCAGGGTGATGATTTTCCCCTGCCCCATAAAGAAGGTCAGCAGGAAGATATTGGTCGAGACAAGGAAGGTGAACAACGCGCCCGCAACCACACCGGGCAGGAGCATCGGCAAGGTCACCATGCGCATCACCTGCCAGCGGCTGGCCCCAAGGATCATAGCCTGTTCCTCGAAATCCGTGCCAAGCCCCTGATACACCGCCGTCAGCATGCGGATCATATAGGGGATCGTCGGGATCAGATGCACGATGATGATGCCCGTGTAACTGCCCGCAAGGCCAAGACGGATAAAGATCATCAAGAGCGCGATCCCGATTGCCGCCTCCGGCACGATCAATGGCATAGAGAGGAAGAACTCGAAGGCCGACTTGCCGCGGAATTTCTCCCGCGCCAGAACGCGGGCGGCGGGCAGGCAGATAGCAAGGCAGATCACCGTCACCACAAGGCCGATGAACACCGTGTTCAAGGTCGCCTCCCAGACGCGGCTATAGGGGGAAAGCACATAGTCCCATGCCAGCGGCAAAAGCGATTTCTCGCGCTGCTCCAGCCACCATGTGCCGGGCAGAAGGTCAGGCCATGCCCAACGGAAGGCAAAGCTCTGGATCAGCAGCGGAATAAAGGGGCCAAGGATGAACCCGGCAATCAGCAGCAGATAGATTTTCTGAAAACCGGACAGGCGGGAATTCAGGGCGGATTTGAACTTGCGGCGGGCCATATCAGTTTCTCCCGATCCGGCGCTCATAGCGGCGATAGAAGGCTAGGTAGCTGTAAAGAATGATGCTCGCGATCAGGGCAATCGACACGACGGTCGCCATCCCCTGCAGCTGCAGGGTGTAATCGGCATCGTTGAAGTAGCGCCAAGCCACCACCGGCAGGGTATCAGGGAAACCGCCGCCAAGGATAAAGGGGGCCTCGAAGGCGCCGATGTTGAAGGCAAAGATGATCAGGGTGGAGGACACAATGCCCGGCAGGATCTGCGGCATGGTCACCTGAAAGAAAATCTGCCGCTTGCTGGCCCCGAGGATAGAGGCGGCCTCTTCCGTCTCGCGCCCCACGCCCAACAGAACCGCATAGATGGTCAGGGTCACAAAGGGCGTCTGCTTCCAGACATACACCGCGATCACTCCCCAGCCGTAGTGGGTTTTCAAAATCTGCGGAAACTCGGACGGATCGCCAATAAAGCCAAAGAAAGCCGAGAGCCGCGAGATCATCCCCCCGTTGCCCAGCATGATCACCGCCAGCGCAATCCCCACCGTATAGGGGATCATCAGCGGCAGTTTATATAGATACTTATAGAGGGTTTTGCACGGAAACATCCGCACCATGGCCAGCGCCAAAAAGATCCCCATCACAAGGGCGATCACCGTGGACACGATGGCGTAATACAGCGTTAGCCCAAGCGACTGCCAAAAGGACCAACTGCCCCAAAGCGCGCCAAAATAGCTGAAATCAGGGAAGGTATTGACCCCGAACCAAGGGGCAAAGCCAAGGCTTTGCATCACCGCAAGGATCAAAGCGCCGCCAAACAACACGCTGAGGACCAGCAGGACGGGCGTCAGTTGCAGCCACATCATCATCCGTTCACGGCGATGTCGGGCAAGTTCGGTTGTGTTGGGCTGGGTCATGCAACCTCCTGTTGAGGCTCAGGCCCCCGGCGCGCGGCCGGGGACATGAATATGATTTAGAAACAGTCGCTTACTTGGCGAGGTTATCCACCGCGCGGGACACGATGACCGAGAGATCATCGGCGCTGTCACGCTCGATATACTCCAGCCATGTCGCCTCGATCACATCCACAAGGGTGGCATTGGTGTCAGGCGCCGTGTTGGCGTCAAGGTCCGCTTGGCTAACGCCGATCAAACCGGGGGATGCCTCTGTCAGGGCAGTGACCTCCGCCTCGCTCAGCTTCCAAGGATCAACGCCGGGGGGCATCCCGGTGTATTTCAGCTTGGACACCTGCGCCTCAACGCTGGTCATGTAGTTGGCCATGACAAGAGCCGCCGCAGGGTTCGGCGCATTGGCCGGAATGGCAAGGTAGTTCTTGTTCTTGATCATGTTCCCTTCAGGGAAAACAAAGGCCTCTGCCCCCTCGGGATAGGTGCCGTTGTTCAGGCCCGTCGCCACCGCATAAAGGCCGAACTTACAGGCCATATCGACCTCGCCGTTCAGGAACATCCCGTCCAGCGCACCGTTATCCTCGGGGTAGCGGGCATTGCCCGACTGGCCACCCAAAAGGAGCGGCTCGATGGATTTGAGGTATTCCAGACCGGGCGTGATCAGACGCGCCATTTCCTCGGCGCCCAGATCATCGATGGACTGCTGGAACGGCTCCGCGCCCGTGCCATCGGGGTTATGGGCATAGATCGCCGCCTGCACAAAGGTGTTGCCGATGTAATGGGGCGGCTTCACATAGGTGAACTTGCCGGGGTTGGCCTCAAGATAGGCCTTCAGCTCTGCAAAGGTGCTCGGCAGATCGGCGCGGTCAACGCGGGCGGTATTGGCGGCGCAGACATATTGCTCGCCGGACCAAGGCACCTCGGCATTGCCGGTCTCGACGCCAAAATCACGCAGGTTCAACAGCGAGCGCGGATCCTCCGCATTCCATTCGATGAAATCGCTGTTGGGCATCTTGTCGGCAAAGGCACCGAACAGGGCGTCCTGCCGCTTGAGCGTCGCGAAATTCTCGCCGTTCAGCCAGATCGCATCCACCGAACCCTCGCCAAGCCCCTTGCCAGAGCCCATCTCGGCCAGAACAAGGTCAATCGCGTCCTTGGTGCCGGTGATGCGCACGGGGTTGAGCGTCACGCCCAGTTTGGCCAGATCGGTGGCAACCACCTGATCCATCCAGATGTTGATCGGATCGCTCCCGCCCCAGTAATACAGGTTAACCGTGCCTTCGCTCTCGGCGCGGGCAGAGACATCCTCCCAAGAGGCCTCGCCCCCCAGAAAAGCCTCGCGAAAGGCATTGGCCTCGGCGTCCTCGGCATGGGCAACACTGGACAGCAGGCCCGCTGTCACGGTCAGCCCCATCATAAATTTGTTCATCGTGGTCTCCTCCCTAAAAAAGTCCGTTCACTTCGATTAAGCGTCGTCCCGAATGGCCCAGATATGCCGCGGCTCGATGCGCAGCCAAACCTTCTGGCCCACCTCGACCAGACGCCGTGATTGTTCGTTCACGGTGATGATCTCACCCCCGCATGTGACCGTATAGTTCACAGTTGCGCCAAAGAATTCGCGCCCCTCCACTGTGCCCTCGATCACGTTCTCTCCATCAGGTTCCTCAAGCAGCAGGTCAATCGCCTCGCTGCGCAGCAAGATGCGCCCTGCCCCCTCGCGGACCGTCACAATATCGCGGTCCAGCTGCAGGGTGCCAAAGGCGGCTGTGGCAAGGCCGCTGGCGCTGATCTGGGCGGCAAAGATGTTATTCGCCCCCATGAAATCGGCAATCTCGACGCTATTGGGCCGCTGATACAGGGCATCGGGCGCGTCATACTGGGCCAGCTTGCCGTCAAAGATAACGGCCACACGGTCGGCCAGCTCCATCGCCTCGATCTGATCGTGGGTCACGAAAATCGTTGTGATCCCAAGCCGTTGCTGCAACTCGCGGATAAAGCGGCGCATCTCTCCGCGCAGCTTGGTATCCAGGTTGGCCAGCGGCTCGTCCATCATCAGAACCGAAGGTTTGGTGATCAGCGTACGCGCAATCGCAACCCGCTGCATCTGCCCGCCCGAAAGCTGGGCCGGAAACCGGTGGCGGAACTGCTGAAGCTGCACAACGTCCAGAATTTCCTCCAAACGCTCCTCGATCTCTGCCTTGGGGGTGCCACGCACCTTCAGGCCGAACATCACGTTCTTTTCAACAGTCATATGCGGGAAAAGAGCGTAACGTTGGAACACCATACCGACCTGCCGGTCCTGCACGGGCACCTCTGACACATCGTCATCGTCGAACAGGATATGCCCGTAGGTCGGCACCTCCAGCCCCGCAATCATCCGCAGGGTCGTCGTCTTGCCGCAGCCCGATGGGCCAAGCAGGGCGACAAGTTCGCCAGAGTTGATGTCGAGGTCGATCTGGGAAATGGCGGTGAACGCGCCAAAGTCCTTACGGACGCCTTTTAACTGGACTTTTGTCACCGGTTCCCCCCTAGAGTCGTCAAGTCGTAGTGTTCAATTTGTTAATACAAATATGAAGATCATTTCACATCTGTCAACCGTTAAGATGGCCTAAAGCCCACCTTTTGGCAGGCCTTGGTGGGCCGCGATCACGCCGAGGTCCTCCATAGCGCACCATGCTGCGAACTCTTTAAAAACATTGGCAATTTTTCCGGGCGCAAGAACAAAGTGATGCTCCAGCCCATGCTCCATCACCGTGGTAACGATATCATTGGCCGAACACTCCGCGCCGCTTTGGGAAAAGCCACCGACCCAGCCGCGACAGCCGGTAAAGCCCGTCGCCGCCCCCTTGGCCACCGTACCCTCCACCGCAAAGCTCGCGCCGCCGTGGCGGGTGACGCGCAAAACGCTCACCGGACCCTCGGCAAATTCGTAATCGGCGATGGCCCCGAACACCGGCCCCTCCTCGGTGCCGCGCCCGATCATCGGGTGGTTGATCCATGCCGCGCCGCCCTTTGCCATATGCAAAGGCCCGCCGCCGCCATGCCACATCAGGATCTGGTCCGCCGCAAGGTCCGGCGATGTCATATCCAGCAAACAGCCCAGCTTGCCCGTCAGGGCCTTGACGACAAGCTGCGTCACAGCGCCCAGAACATCCCCCTCGGAGGCAACAGGAAGGTGATCGACCTCCTCCAGCCATGTAAAGGCTGCGCCCGGATGCATGCCGGGGTTGTCCTGCAAGGCCGGCCAGTCAGACACGGCAAGGGCGTCAAAGCCCCCTTCCCGCGCGATCTGGCGCAGGGCCAAGGCTGCCCGCGCCGTCAGCGCCATCTGCGCATCAGAGACGCCGCGCACCTCGGCGGCCTCGGCCATCAGGGCCACCTCCGCCGCAACCGCCCCCGCATCCGCGGCCTGCATCAGGTCTGTCATGCGGTGGATATCGATATGCTCGTATGAGACCCCAAGGGCCTGCATCAATGCGGCCGAGGAAACCTCCATATTATAGAAGGTCGGTGCCAGCGCGCCGACCACGCCGATCCGCGCCCCGCGCAGGGCCTTGCGCGCTGCAAGGGCGGCGAATGTCTGCGCCATACGCGCCTGCAATTCCGCCTCCTCCGGTGCGCCCAAAAACCATTGCACCGGATGGCGCGCGATATCCCGCACCCCGCGGGCAATCGACATAGACATATTGAGCGAGACAAAATTGTTCAGCTGCACATCGCCCTCAAGCACAGGCTCCGGCGTCGCCCAGATGCCAAGGGGCATCGGGTCCAGCGCCAATTCGCGCACCACATCGCCCATGGTAAACCCGCCATGCAGCAGCAAGACCACATCCGCCCCTGCCCCTTTGACCTCGGCCAAAGCCGCGCGGGCCTGTGCCGCATCCATCGGGATCACGCTGGCCTCGACCACGCTGTAGCCCTCGCGCGCGGCCATAGCGTCCAGCATCGCACGCCCCGCCTTGAACACGCCGTGGCGCTGCGGGAAATAGCTGGGCAGAGAGGCGTTGATAAGGCCGATGACCAAGGACATGTGGGGGCTCCGTTCGGGTTAGGCGCCGGTCTGCGTGGGCTTGCCGCCCGACAGATCGAAATTGATGGGACCTTGGCGATAAACCTGATCAAGGAAGACAGGATGCGCCTCGGTGTCAAAGGCCGTGCAGGCCTGCGAAAGAATGGGAGTGTTCACGGGCACCTCCAGCCGCTCGGCGATGGCCCCGTCGGCGATAACGGAATCCAGCGTCTCGCAGGCAGAGGTCCACTCAAGCCCGAACCTTTGGCGAAACACCCGCAGGATCGACTGCGCCTGCCCCTCGGAGGGGAAATCCGCCTCCGAAATGCCGGGCACCAGCCGCTCGGGCAGCCAAGTTTGCGTCAGCATACGGGGCGCATCATCCACCGTGCGGATCCGCTCCACCAGAACCACAGGCTCGTCAAACAGCGCCGTCACCTCGGCAGGCAAATCCTTCACCGGGCGGCTGATGCCCAGCATCTTGGCACCCGGAATATGCCCCTCGTTGAGCACCTGATCGGTGAAGGACACCATACAGGTCGAAGACGGCGGAGAGAGCGTCGCGACGATATAGCCGCTCCCCTGCCGCGCGGTCAGATACCCCGCCCGAACCAGCAATTCCAAAGCCTTGCGAATGGTCACACGGCTCACCTCAAAGGTTTTCGACAAAACCTCCTCGGTCGGAAGCCGTGTGCCGATGGAATAATGGCCAGCCATCAGGCGGCTGAGCAATTCGTCATGGACGGTTTGATATTTGGGTGTCGCGCTATCTTTCATCGATTCAATCTCTTGGATGGGTCTAATTGATTATATCAAATCAGAAATCACTCACCCAAGCCAGACCGACTTGGTTTTCGAATAGAGCGCGATGGCCTCCTCGCCCATTTCGCGGCCATAACCGCTTTGTTTCATGCCGCCAAAGGGGGATGCGGGGTCCGTATCGCCCCATGTGTTGATCCAGATCGTGCCCGCCTCAAGGCGCTCCGACATCCGCAATGTGCGCGCCAGATCGCGGGTCCAGCCGCCTGCGGCAAGGCCGAATTGCGTGTCATTGGCCCGCGCGATCACCTCGTCCTCCTCGTCAAAGGGCAGAACGCACAGGACAGGGCCAAAGATCTCCTCCTTCGCCACCGTCATCTCGTCGCGCACCGATTGCAGCACGGTCGGGGACACGAAATACCCCTCCTCCCCCTGCTGCGCACCGCCCGCAAGGCACTCTGCCCCATCCGCGATACCGGAGTTGATATAACCCAAGACCTTGTCCATCTGCGGACGCGAGATCACGGGGCCAAGATCATGGGCCGCCTCGGCCATGCCCGGCCCAATCGACAGGCCCTTGGCCATCTCGGCCAGCCTCTCGGCCACCTCGTCATGGAGGGAGCGATGCACATAGGCCCGCGCCCCCGCGGTGCAGCTTTGCCCGTTGTTGCCAAACAGCGCCCAGAAGGCCCCGGGGATCGCCTTGTCCAGATCGGCATCGTCAAAAATGATATTCGCCGCCTTGCCGCCAAGCTCCAGCGACACGGTTTTGAGGTTCCCGACTGAGCCCTCGACAATCCGCCGCCCCGTCTCGGTCGAGCCGGTAAAGGCCAGCTTATCCACGCCGGTATGCGCCGCCAAAGCCGCCCCCGCATCGCGCCCAAGCCCCGGCACCACGTTCAAAACACCCGGCGGGAAACCCACCTCAAGCGCCAGATCCGCAAGGTAAAGCGCCGTCAAAGGCGTCAACTCGGAAGGCTTCAACACCACCGTGTTCCCCGCCGCCAAAGCGGGCGCGAGCTTCCATGCCACCATCAACGTCGGGTAGTTCCAAGGCGTGATCAGCCCGCAAACCCCCACGGGCTCCACCCGCGTAAAATTCATCCGGCCCGGCACGGAAACCGGGATGGTCTTGCCCTCGATCTTGCTCGGCCAACCGGCGAAATAGCGGAAATGCCGCGCGGAATAGACCGCATCCACATCCCGCGCCACATGCAGCGGCTTGCCATTGTCGATGGCGTCCAGCTGCCCGAAAATCTCGGCCCGCTCCTCCATGGCATCGGCCAGACGCCAAAGCAGCTGCCCGCGATCATGGGCGGTCATGCTGCCCCACGGCCCGCTCAGGGCCGCCCGCGCCGCATACACCGCCGCATCAATCTGCGCCGCATCGGCCATGGCCACCTGCGCCGCGGGGCGGTCAAAGGAGGGGTCGATCACATCCAGAACCGCGCCGCTTTGCACCTGCGCATCGCCGATCCGCAATCCCTGCACCTCGGCCAGAAAGGCCGAAACATCCCTATGTGGCTGGATCAGTTTCATGCGATTGCGGCCTTCAACCCGGACAGACGTTCGCGCCCTGTCGATTGCATCCACTCCGCCATGGCCTCCGGCCCGCTGGCGCCGTAGATGCCGATCGCATCGCTCCAGATCGCGCGGCCACACATAAAGCCAAGGGCCTTCACCCCCGCCGCTTTGCCAAAGGCAAGCGCATCGCGAAACTGCTCGTACGTCACCCCTGCCGACAGATAGAGCAGCGGAATATCCCCCGCCGCCTCCGCCGCCGCAAGAAAGGCCTCCTCCGCCGCCGCATGGGTCATCACAGAGCTGCCGACACCGTCGACGTAGTTGAAATTCACCGGAATCTCGACCTTCAGGATATCCACACCAAAGCGCGGATCAGCAAAGGATTTGGTCGCCGCGCGCACCAGCTCCGGCTTGGCCATGGCGAATTCCTTGGAGGTTCCATCCGGCAGATCGCGGTCATAGACGATGGGCTCAAACAGGAAGGACACCCCCGCATCGCGACAGCGTTGCCCCACATCCGCCACCAGATCAAACTTGCGCTGGTTCAGCTCCGCAGGGTCATTCGGCCCGTAATAGAGAAAGAATTTCAACACCTTCGCCCCAAGGCCGGGGAAATCCGATACCTCGAGGTTCTCCGGCAGGGCCGTGATCCGCTCCTCATCGGTGATCTTGTAAACATCGGCCTCAAAGGCCAGCATCTTGGTGCAAGCCGCGTCATAGCTCGGCAGCAACTCACGCCCGAAGGTGCTGTCCACCAACAGGGTCGTCGCCTCGGGCGAAAGGGTTTCTACCACGATGCGCTTGAAGGTCAGCAGGTCATCCTCGCGGGCCGATGCGCCGCGCGCCTCGCGGATCGCAGCCTCAAGGCCACTGCCCTGATCCACAGCAACGCCATAAACGGGGCCTTCAAATACGGGGGTCTCTAGGCTCATGGTCATCAGTCCTCTTGCGAAAATTGTATGTTGGGAAATGCGGGGGTGTCAGAGGGGGCGCACCACAGCGAGAGCATCTCCTCCGTGGGCTCCATCAAAGAGATCGAGAAACCGCCCATCTCCTGCGTGGTGACATAGCTGCCGATCATCGGCGCGATACCCGCGATCCCCTGCTCACCCAGATAGGCGCGGGTCTCGTTCCAGATGGTCAGCTGCTCCATCATCGTGGTGCCGCCCATGCCATTGATGATGACGCAGGCGCGCCCACCCTTGGCAATGGGCCGGTCCGCCAGCAACTTGTCCACCATCAGGCGCACCAAATCCTTCACCGGGCCGACCTTGACGCGGCCCACGCCCGGCTCTCCATGCACGCCCATGCCAAGGAAAATCTCATCCTCCGGCAGGGTGAACATCGGCTTGCCTGTCAGGGGCGACACCCCGGGCGACACCGCCGCCGCCAGCGTCACGATGCGATCGCGCACCGCCTCGCCAAGGGCAAAGAGAGGCTCCAGCGCCATACCGGCCTCGGCCGCCGCGCCCAAAATTTTATAGATGAACATGGTGCCGGGGGCACCGCGCCTGTCGTGCTTGCGCTCCGGCGGGGCGGCGGAAATATCGTCATACATCGGCAGGGGCAGCACCTTGATGCCCTCGTCCTGCGCCATCATCGTGGCGCCGCGCCCGTTGATCATATCGCCCGAATGCTGCGAGATCAGCAGGATCGACCCCGCCTTGCCCGTCACCTCGGCAATCCCGTCAAGGATCAGATCGGCAGAGGGCGCGGCAAAGACATCGCCCACCACATTGGCATCCAGCAGCCCCTGCCCCACAAACCCCATCGCAATCGGCTCATGGCCGGAGCCATTGCCAATCAGCAAAGTCACCTTTTCATCGGGGTTCTTGGCATTGGCGTCACGGACAATCACCCGCGGATCAAGCACCCCGCGCTTGACCTGCGGATAGGCGCTGACAAACCCGTCCAGCATATCGTCGACCATGGTCTCGGCTGAGTTAAATAGCTTTTTCAAGAGGCTGCCCCCAAATCACGAAGGGTTTCCAGAAACATCACGACAGAGACAGACCCGGGGTCGATATGCCCCCTGCCGCCATCCTCGACATATTGCGAGCGGCCCCGCCGCGCGCGCAGGTCCTTGGTGCTGTCGCGCCCCGCCTCTGCGGCGGCAATGGCCGCATCAAGATCGCCGCCCTCAAGGGCCTCGGCCCCAGGCGCCAGAGCATCGACCATGCTCTTGTCGCCCACCTTCACCTCACCCAGATCGCAAATGCGTTCGCAGGCGGTGGCAAGCCCCGCACCAAGCGGCGCGCCCTCGTCCAGATGGGCCTCGATCGCAATCAGGATCAACCCGAACAGCGTGCCAGAGGCCCCGCCAGAGGCCCGCATAAAGGCCTTGGCCCGCCGCCCGGCCTCGGCCTGCGCCGCACGGGTCAACCCGCGCAGCATTGTCGTGCCGTGATCGCCATCCCCAACGGCGGCATCCAAAGCGTCCAGACGGGCTTTTTCCCCCTCGAATCGCGCCAGAAGGCGCTTGAAAAACAGATCAGCCTGCATTGCCGAACACCTCTTTCAGATAGGTCAAAGTCTCGCGCGCGGCCTGCGTCGGGTCAGGTTCGATATCGCGCCAGATGTTCAAATCCGCACTGGCCGGATTGCCCGCCATGACGAACATCTCCGCCACGACCCAGCCGTCATAGCCGATCTCGCGCAGCGCCTGCGCATCGGCGGGAAAGTCATAGCGCCCGCTGCCCGGAACGCCCCGGTCATTGTCGGAGACATGGTAATGCACAAGCGTCTCGCCCGCCGCGCGAATGGCGGCATCAGGGCGCTTTTCCTCGATATTCATGTGGAAACTGTCCAGCAAAACCCCGATCCGCTGTGATCCTGTGGCCCGCGCAATGGCGCAGGTCTCCGCGGCGGTGGAGGTCAGATCGCTCTCGAACCGGTTCAGCGCCTCGATCCCGAGGGTCACGTCACAGGCCTCCAGCACCGCGTCCAGCTGCCCAAGGGTCTGCGCCGCCCGCTCGGCCCGCGCCCCCTTGTTCGCGGGGTCAAACACGCCCCAAGGCGCGGCAACAACACCGGCCAGCCCGCGCGCGCCCAGCATCTGCGTCACCTCAATCGCTTCGGTCAAAACCGCCAGCCCATTGGCCCGCACCGAGGCGTCGGCGCTGGTCGGGTCCGCCTCCGGCCCAAGACCGGTGGAACAGGTCATCTCCAGCCCCAGATCCGCCGCCTGCCGCCCGATCGCCTCGGCGCGATCGCGCCCGACGCCAAGCAGAGACAGCTCGACCCCGTCAAAGCCCAGCTCTGCCACCTTGGCAAAGATCGGCGCAGGATCATCCGCCCATTTTTTCATCCACAGACCGGCGTGAATTCCGAATTTCATAGCTCCCCCCCATGATCGCGGCACTTATTTGTTAATACCAATCTGTATTAACAAATAAGCCCAGTCAACCACCTATCTCAAGTCATTTCACCGGAGCGCAGTGCACGGCGGTTGATTTTACCAGAGGAGGTCATCTCGAAATCCGCCACATAGGCAATCTCGCGCGGCGCCTTATAAGGCGCAAGGCGCTCGCGCACATGTGACTTCAGCGCGTCGCTTAACTCCGCATCCCCCTCATGCCCCGCCGCCAGCCGGACAAAGGCCTTCACGATGCTGCCCCTGTCGGCATCGGGCTTGCCGATCACCCCCACCTCGGCCACCGCCGGATGAGCCAGAAGGCATTCCTCGATCTCCGCCGGACCAATCCGGAAGCCCGAGGATTTGATCAGATCGTCAGAGCGTCCTTTATACCAGAAATACCCCTCCTCATCGCGCACGGCCAAATCATGGGTCCGCATGAAATCCCCCAGCCGCAGCTCGGCGTCCTTCTCCTCATTGCGCAGATAGCCAAGGTAACGCGTCGGCGCGGTGTTCGGCGTCACGATCTCCCCCTGCTCGCCCGCAGGCACATCATTGCCCGCATCATCCACAAGGCGCACGTCATGGCCCGGATAGGCAATGCCCATGGACCCCGGCTTGCGCGGATAAAGCGCGGCGCAGTTCCCGATCAAATGGTTCACCTCGGTCATGCCGTAGAATTCATTGCAAACCACACCCAGCTTGCCCTCGGCCCATGCCAGCGTTTCCGAGGCCAAAGCCTCCCCCCCCGTACAGATCACCCGCAGGGCAAGGTCATGCTCCGCGCGCGGCTCCGCCGTCTCCGCCAGACGCTTGATCGCCGTGGGGGCAAGGAAGGTATGGGTCACCCTATGCCGCGCCATGAATTCATAAACCGGCCCCGCCTTGAACCGCGCCTCCGATGTCACCACCGGACGCCCCGCAAGCCACGCAGGGAAGAGCATATCCAGCAGCCCCCCAACCCAGGCCCAGTCAGAGGGCGACCAGAAGACCGCATCCGCGTCATCCATCGACAGGTTGAAAAACAGGCTGATCGAGGGGCGGTAAGAGGCCAGCACCCGATGCCCGTGCAAAATCCCCTTGGGCATGCCGGTGGAGCCCGAGGTATACATCAACAGCGCCGGATCATCGGCGCCGGTGTACTCCGGCGCGAAATCCTCCGGCACCGGTCCCTGCAACACGCCGATCAGGTCCGGCTCCTCACCGGCGCTCTCCGAGACCAGCACATCCACCAGATGCGGGAACATCTCCGCCGCCCGCCCGCGCAGGGGCGCCCAAGCCGCCTCCGTGCTCAGCAAACAGCGCGCCTCGCAGTGGTTGAGCGCATGGGCCAAGGCATCGGGGCCATAGAGCTGCGACAGGGTCACCGCCGTCGCGCCCAGCTTGCACACCGCCATATGCGCAATCGCCGTTTCGGGCCGCATGCCCGTATGCAAGCCGATGAAATCGCCGCGCCCATATCCACGCGCGCGCAAATCGGCGGCAAGGGCCGTCGCCTGCGCGTCGATCTCGCCAAAGCTCCAACGCTGCAGCCCCCCATCAGGTGCCTCAAATACCATCGCAGGCGCATCGTGCTTGCCCGCCTTGATCTGCGCCCCGACGGTCATGTGATAGATATTCGCGTCGTCCGGAATATCGATGCGAACACCCTCGCCTTCCCGCGCCAATCCAATATGCGCCAGCTGCGCCTCGCTCCAACCCTCAAACATTTCGGCCTCCCTTTTGGTCCCTATCCAGCGTGAGCCATATCCCGGCCCCGCCCTCTGTGTTCATCGTCAACTCACCGGCATCGGCACTGGCCTCGGGGTTGGTGATCCCCACGGTCGCCCGCGTATCCGCCCCCTCGAACCGCACGAGGGCAAAACCGCGCCCGCCCCCGTCCGTGCGCCGCTCAACCTGCGCCCGCCCGCTCAGGGCACGCCACTCCACATCCGCGCCGCAGCACTGCGCCCGTGCGGGAAAGGCAACCCTGCCGCAGATCACGCAGTGGCTGGCCATGGCCCGCCCCTCGCGCAGCCCCTCGAAATAGGGGCGCAGCGCCCCCTCCGGCAGGGTGTAGTCCAAGGTCACCTGTCGCTTCATGGGGCCTCCAGAATGCTAACCGCGTTCAGGGTCGCGATGCCGCCATGGGTATCCACAAGACCAAAGCGCGCAGGCCGCGCGGGCCTTTGCCCGCCGTAGCGCCCCTCAAGCTGCTGCGCCACGGTCAGAACCTGCGCCACCCCCGTCGCCCCCACAGGCGCGCCCTGCCCCAGCAACCCGCCGGACAGGTTCACAGGCAGGCGGCCCGCCGCCGCAAACTCGCCGGCCCGCTCCGCCGCAACCACATCGGGCGCAAACCCAAGGGCCTCAAGCCCCTGCAACTGCGCACCGGAATAACTGTCATAAACCTCGGCCACGCCGATCTCCTCCGCGCCGATCCCCGCCATGGCATAGGCCCGCTGCGCCGCCCGCGCCTTGCCCGCAAAGACGCCAGCATCCGCACGCTCCCCAAGGCGCACCCTATCCGCCGCACTGGCCACAGCCCGAAGCCGCGCCCGCCCCGGCGCATCCGCCCCCCGCGACAGGATCACCGCCGCCGCCCCGTCGCTCAGGGGCGAGCAATCCAGCCGCCGGTAAGGCGCGGCAATCACCGGCGAGGCGGCCACATCCTCCGCCGTAATATCCAAGGGCAAATGCGCATTGGCATTGGCCCGCGCATGGGCGCGGTTCCGCACGGCGACGGCGGCAAAATCCGCCAGATCCGCCCCGCTGCGCTCCATAAACGCCAGTGCCGACAGCGCATAAAGCGAGGTGCTATCCACACCCGTCATCCCGTCGGTCCATGCATCAAAAGACAGCGAATAGAGCGCCCCGATATCCGCCCCCGCAAGATGCGAGGCCGAGGGCTCCACCCCCAGAACCATGACCCGCCGCGCAAGGCCCGCCGCCACCTGCGCCGCCCCCGCCTGCACCGCCAGATGGCCGGAGGCACCGCCCCCCTCCACCCGCATCGCGGCCACGCCCGTCAGGCCGCATTCATCCGCCAGCAGGGCCGCGGGGTTCAACTGCAATGTGAAAAAATCGCTCTCCGAGGCCACGACCAAGGCGTCAATATCCGCGGCCTGAAGCCCCGCATCCCGCAGCGCCGCGCCCGCCGCCGCCCGCGCCCAATCGCGCCAACTGCTGCCGTCCTTGCGCCGGTTAAAGGGCGTCATCGCCCCGCCCGCAATCGCCACATCAAACACCATCAGACACCCCCAAGGGCCGCACACCCAGAAGCGCCAAGCCAACACCAAAGGCGCAAAGGTTCAAGGCCAGAACCGCCACCATCAAACCGCCAAACCCCGCCATGCCCCAGATCACCCCGCCCAAGGCAGGGCCAAAGGCCATCATCAACAGCCCGACCATGGCCACCCCGCCAAGCCCGCGCCCAAGCCTGTCAGGCGCAAGATATTGCTGCGCCAGAATCGGCCGCAGGATCGTATGCACCCCGTAACAGGCCCCCTGCAGGGCCAAGGCCCCGTAAACCACACCGCGCATCGGCCCAAAGCCGCCAAGGATCAGGGGCGGCAGGCACAGCACCCCGAACAGAACCAGCGCCGCCGCGGCCGAGGGGCTACGCGGCCCAAAAGCCCGCCACGCCAGCCGCCCCGCAATCTGCGCCGGCCCCAAGATCGCCAGCGCCAGAACAACGCCCCCGCCCGACCCGGCAAGCACCACAGGCAGCAAAAACAACAGCATCCCGTGACCTAGCATCACCAAGCCGAAAGCCAGCGCAATCAGCGCAGGCCCCCGCCCGATCCGCAGGCTCGGCGCAGGATGCGACACCGCAGGCGCCACGCCCCCCGCCTCTTTGGGCAGCAAAACAACCCCCAGAACCGCCAAAGCGGCAAAGACCAAGACGATCTGCTGCCAGCCCATGACGCCCATCAACCCCTGCACCGCTGGAAAGCTCAGCAGCGTCGCGAATCCGGCGATCAAGGTGACAGAGGCCACCGCATCCGCCCCCCGCGCTCTCAGCCGCCGCATCATCATCGAAAAACACGGATCATACAGCGTCGCCGCCATGGACACCCCAAGCAGCAGCACCAGCGCGCTGAACATCCAGCGATCCTGCACCAGCGACAGGCAGACCAATACCCCCGCCCCCAGCAAGCCGCCGACCTGCATCTGCCGCCGCCCATGGCCGCGATCAACGCCGATCCCGACCAATGGCGCGCAGAGCGCCCAGACAAGGAAAGCAAAGGTATAGGTCCAGGTCACATGCTCCAGCGGCCAGCCCGTCTGCTTCACGATCGGCGCGGAAAGCGCAGGCAGCACATAATAGAAGGCCGACCAAAGACAAAGCTGCGCCGCCCCATGGGCAAGGACATAGGGTCCATCCCCTTCGATATCGAAGCTAAGGCGCGAGGCACGAGTCATCGGGTCATTATGTTCCTACAAATTTGTCCTAATCAATATAAACAATCTCCGCCCCTGTCAAAACCAAATCCTGCCCCAACGGCAGCCACCGATAGCCGCGCACAGCAAAACGCCCGCAACACGAAGGGCGCGGGCGACATCAGGGTTCTTCTGTTTTGGAAAACGATAAGGAAAGTTGGCGCACCTGAGAGGATTCGAACCTCTGGCCTCTGCCTTCGGAGGGCAGCGCTCTATCCAGCTGAGCTACAGGTGCGTTGCGGGTTCTATAGCGCCCGCAAATGCCATGCGCAATCGGCCTTAACCGAAAAGCTCATGGCAAAGTTCAAGACCGGAGATCAGCGCATCGACCTCCTCGCGGGTGTTATAGAGGCCAAAGCTCGCCCGCGCCGTCGCGCTCACCCCCAGATGCTCCATCAGCGGCTGCGCACAATGATGCCCCGCCCGAATGGCAATGCCGCGCCGGTCCAGCACGGTGGACAGATCATGCGCATGGGCCGACCCGTTCATGGTGATCGAGAATATCGCAGCCTTATCAGGCACCTGCCCCTGCACATTCAACCAGTTCGCCCCCTGCAGCTTGGCCGCAGCATAGTCGCGCAAGCCCGCCTCATGGGCGGCGATATTCTCCATCCCAAGGTCCATCATATATTCCAGCGCAACGCCCATGCCGATCTGCTGCACGATGCCCGGCGTGCCGGCCTCGAACTTCATCGGCGGGTCATTGTAGGTGATCGTATCGCGATGCACCTCGCGGATCATATCACCGCCGCCCATAAAGGGGCGCATCTCTTCCATCCGCTCGCGGCGAATGTGAATCGCACCAGAGCCGGACGGCCCATAAAGCTTATGCCCCGTGATCGCATAGAAATCCGCGCCGATTTCATCCACATTCACCGGCATATGGACAGAGGCCTGAGACCCGTCCACCAGCACCGCAATACCGCGGGCATGGGCCGCCTCAACGATGGTTTTTACATCAACAACAGTGCCCAAGACATTGGAACAATGGGTAATCGCGACCAGCTTGGTCTTCGGCCCCATGGCGTCAATCACGGCCTGCGGGTCAAGGTTGCCGACCGCATCCACATCCACCCATTTCAACACCGCGCCTTGCCGCTCGCGCAGGAAATGCCATGGCACGATATTGGCGTGATGCTCCATCACCGACAGGACAACCTCATCCCCCGCCTCAAAGCGCGGCATGGCCCAGCTATGGGCGACCAGATTGATCCCCTCGGTCGTGCCCGAGGTAAAGACGATCTCATCCTCATCCGCCGCCCCAAGGAACCGCGCAACCGTGCCGCGCACGGCCTCATACTTTTCCGTGGCGAGGTTAGAAAGGTAATGCAAGCCCCTGTGAACATTCGCATATTCCTCGGCATAACCGCGGGTCACAGCCTCGATCACCGCAAGCGGCTTCTGCGCCGAGGCGCCATTGTCCAGATAGACCAAAGGCTTCCCGTTCACCTCGCGCGACAGGATCGGAAAATCGGCGCGGACCTTTTGAATATCAAGCATTCGGAACCTCCACCCCTGCGGCAACAAGGGCTATCGAAATGACAAGAGACAGGGCAAAGGCCACGACCAGCATCGAGACGATGATCATGGCAAACACCTTGGGCAGGCTGGAAAACCCATGAATTTCAGTGACAAACAGCGAGAGCAGAATGAAGTTGGCCACAAGGATCATGGTCACCGCAAGGCCCGACATCGCAGGGATCAAGGTGATCAGCAAAACCATCGCCACCTGCAACACCACCATCGCAAACTGGTGCCATGCCATGACCACAAGGGAATCCTCGAACCGGCCCTGACCGCCAAAGACGCGGCCAATCCAATGCACACAAAACACCATGAAAACAAGCAGCAACCCAAGGATCATCGCCCCCATCACAGGGGTGATCGTCAGGCTGAAGTTCAACTGCGACCCATCCGCACCCGGCGGCGTGGCGATCACCGTCTGCTCCGGCGCGCCAGAGGACAACAGCATCCCCAGACCCTGCCCAACCAGCACCGTCATCACCACAGCAAGGGCAAAGGCCTGCCACGAGGGGCCAAGGCCAAGGTTCAATCCCATCAGGTCCCGCGCCGCCTGACGGGGCTCGGCAATGGTCTTGCGCAAAAGCAGGCCAATGGTTGCGAAATTTAGGTCCATACGCTCCCTCACGGCCCTACTCGGCCGCCTCCCCGCCGAATTCGGCCTCGGCCAGACAGGCCGTCCAATGGTAGAAAAACACAACCGTGACAAGGATGTAGACAAGGTTCAACTCAACCCCCGGCCCAACAAACCCAGCAACCATCCCCTGCAACAAAAGCAGCGGAGAGACAACAAGCAGCGTCCAGAACAGGGCCATCCGTGCGCCGTAAAAGCTCCCGCTGCCGCGGATCAGGCGCATCACCAAATGGCTCAACGCTCCGAGGGCATAGAGCACCAAGGGCATGATAAACATCCAAGCCAAAAGCGCCGCACCCAGCCGCGCCTCAAGCGGCACGGAAGGGTCCAGATGCGCCTGCCGCGCGGCCAAGGGCCACTGCCCGACAAAGACGATGAAACAGGCGGCCATCAGATAGGCAATGGCGCGATCCTCGCGCCGCCCCTCCGACAGGATCGCCCGCATCACCCGCCTCGGGTGGCGAAAGCTTCGCAGGATATTTGTCGTGATTGCCAAAGGTTAGCGACCCTTCTTCATCCAGACAGCAAGCTGCTCGGTAAGGGTCTCGGCAAGGCTCTCATCCTCGATCTCTTCCATGGCCTCGGCCAGAAACGCCAGAACCAGAAGGTCCTGCGCATCGCCCTCGGGCACACCGCGGCTGCGCAGATAGAACAGCGCCTCCTCGTCAATCGCACCAGAGGTAGAGCCATGGGAACAGGCCACATCATCGGCGTAGATTTCAAGCTCCGGCTTGGCAAGGAACTGGCTGTCATCATCAAGCAGCAGCGATTGGCTGATCTGATAGCCATCGGTCTTTTGCGCGTCCGGCTTGACCAGAATCTTGCCCTGAAACACACCGGTCGCCCCGTTGCGCAGCACCTTCTTGAACACCTGACGGCTCTCGCAGTTCACCGCGTCATGGGTGATGAACACCGTGTCGTCGTGGTGAAAGGCCCCATCGCCAACAGCAGCCCCGCCCACCAAAATCTTGGCGTCATCCCCGGTCAACTCGACCACGGCTTCATTGCGCGTCATCGCGCCATTGACCGAAAGGGTAAAGCTGCGCAATTCGCTCTCGGTGCCCAGACGGGCAAAGATATGGCTCAGGGTCTGCCGCGCATCTTCCGGCCCCTGCAGGCGCACATGGTGGAAGGCCGCGCCATCGGCCACCTCGACCTCCATCACGATGTTGGACCGCGCCGCAGGCGCGCCCTCTTCCAGCAATGTCAGATCGGCACCCTTGTCCAGCTTGATCAGGTGATGCATCGCGCATTCACCGCCCGTCGAACGGTAACAAATCCGCAGCGGCTTCTCCGCCTTGCCGGTCACATGGATCACAACGCCCTGCGCCGCAAAGGCGGTATTCAGGGCCGCCATGGGCCGCGCAACAGGGCTCTGCCCGCGCTGCTCCAGAACGCCGTAAAGGTCCTTGGCCCAGTGCAGATCCGCCGCCGCCGCCGCGCTCAACAGCTCGACAGAGGCCCCCGCAATCGCCGGATCATCCGATGCCTCGGCATCGAACACACCATCAACGAAATACAGGGTCACGGCCCCTTCGCCCAGAACGTCAGAGGCAGGCAGAGCGCCGGAGAACCCGGCCTCCGGCGCTGTCCATGCGTCGGGGCGGGTGTATTTCCAATACTCGTCGCTGCGCGCCGGCAGGCCGGTCGCCTCGGTGCGCGCCTGCGCCGTCTTGCGCGCCTCGCTGGCCCAAGCGCCGCCCTCCGGAACAGTCATGCTGGCCAGCTTCGCGGCCAGAACTTCGGGGTGTTTTACCGCAGCCGCCATATTAGGCCACCTCTGCCAGAATGTCGGCATAGCCGTTGTTTTCAACTTCCAAGGCCAGCTCCGGCCCACCGGTTTTCACGATCTTGCCGTCGGCCATGATATGCACAACATCGGGTTTGATGTGATCCAGCAGACGCTGGTAGTGGGTGATTACAAGGAAGGACCGGCCCGCATCGCGCAGGGCATTCACCCCTTCGGCAACCAGCTTCATCGCATCCACATCAAGGCCACTGTCGGTCTCGTCCAGAATGCACATCTTCGGCTCAAGCATCGCCATCTGCAAAATCTCATTACGCTTCTTCTCGCCGCCGGAAAAGCCAACGTTGACAGGCCGCTTGAGCATATCCGCGTCGATCTCCAGCTCCTTGGCCTTGGCGCGCACAACCTTGAGGAATTCCCCGGCAGAAAGCTCCTCTTCGCCGCGCGCCTTGCGCTGTGCATTCACAGCCGTGCGCAGGAAGGTCATGTTGCCCACACCGGGAATTTCAACCGGATACTGAAAGGCAAGGAACAGGCCAGCGGCGGCGCGCTCTTCGGGCTCCATATCAAGGATATCCTCGCCCTGCAGGCTCGCCTCCCCATCGGTCACCTCATAGCCATCGCGGCCCGACAGAACATAGGAGAGCGTCGATTTACCAGACCCGTTCGGCCCCATAATCGCATGCACCTTGCCGGTCTCGACCGTCAGGTTCACACCCTTCAGGATTTGCTTGTCCTCGTCTTCAAGTTTGACGTGCAGGTTTTTGATTTCTAGCATTTTTTGGCCTTTCAAACAGCAAAAACAGGCCCTGCGCCACAACGCAAAGCCCGCATATTTCGGGAAGCAACAGGCACAGCCTGCCGCGATGTCAGAAGAAAAGTGAATCCGGCTCGGTCGAGGACAGCACGCTGGCCGTCCATTCCGCCGAGAACAGAATATCGAACAGGCCCGGGACCTGATGCACCACAAAGTGCATACCCAACACACAGGCCGTCACGCCCATGCTCATGGCCGACAGATGGATCGGAGACTTCAAATCCGTGGCCATCCGCACCACGAAGGTCACGCCCATGGCCATGGCCCCGTCCAGCATCACATTCTCCGCCAAGGCGCTTGCGCCCTGCTCGGAGGCGAACAGATGGAACCGCGCATAGCGCGAGAACATCACCGCCACGATCCCCAAAAGGAAGGCCAAGGCGATGGATATCGGATACTTGAGGTTTTCCCAAACGTCGTTGCCGGGAATAGAAGACCCGCGCCGCGTCTTGGCGGGCTCCACAGCGATCCCCTCCATCATGGCGCTGATCTGCGGGCTGACGCCCTGCTTCGGCGCATGGGCGGCAATCGCGGCGGCCGGGGCCATCTCGGCGGGCCGCGGGGTCTTGTTCCCCTCGATCCGCGCCAGTCGTTCGGAAAATGAAAGCTGCTCTGCCAAAAGAACCGTCCAAAACTGTGTCGTCTGCACCCAAGGATTGCAGCGCTTTTTGGCACCAATATGGAAGGTTTGCGGTCTTTGTGGCGCGCCTGCCTAGCCGCTCGTCGGCAAGGACAGCGGCGAGGTGGCCGAGGTCGTCGCGATCACCTGATCGACCCAGCCCTGCGAAAACGCGAGGGCCCAAAGGTCCGGCTGCGCATGCACCGCCATATGCATCCCCAAGGCCGCCGCGGCGACCCCGGTGCATTTGAACAAAAGCGGCATCAACGCGAACCTGCGGCGCAACAAGGCCACAGCCGCGAAGACCAACAGCACCAGCCCCGCGTCCACGCCCAGATTGCTTTGCAAAGCGGGCACGTCCCCGCCCGGCACCAGATAGAATCGCATGGCGCGCACGCCCACGACCAGAACCGCCCCAAAGACCGCCCCGAACAGAACCGAAATCGGATTGAGCCGCGACGGCCCCTTGGGCCTCTGGCTGCCCTTTTGATGCACAACGATCCCCTCGGGCACCCATTGCTTGCCCCGGTCGATCCGCTTGATCCGGTCGTTGAACGTCGAAATATCGCTCATCTGTACATCCCCTTACAGTCGCTTGGGGGATTGATGGCGCTGAAATGCGGCGAATGTTTGTGGAAAATGGCACCATTGTGGTGCCCTGCCCTAAGGTCACCTCACCTGTTAGGCAAAGGTTAACCATACCGAAAGCGCCAGAAGCCTCCGCCCCGCCCGAAAAAGAGATCACAGATGTCATCGCAGCACCTCAACGGAGGCGCGCGCAAGCTTATCGCCCTCACAAGTGAGGGCAAAGCTTACGGGCACGGGCACAAGGCCCGCTACCCGACGCAGCTTCCGTTTGATGGCTCTGAACATAGCTGGTGTGACCTACCCAACAGACCCCTCAAGGGAAATCGCAACCAAGGCCTGCGCCTCCATAGCGAATTCCATCGGCAGAGCCTGCAAGACCTCCTTGCAGAAGCCGTTGACGACCAAGGCCACAGCCTCTTCCTCGTCCATGCCGCGCTGACGGCAATAGAACAGCTGGTCATCATCCACTTTGGATGTGGTCGCCTCATGCTCCACCCGCGAGGAATTGTTCTTCACCTCGATGTAGGGCACCGTATGGGCCCCGCATTTGTCCCCGATCAGCAGGCTGTCACACTGGGTGTAGTTCCGGCTGTCCTTGGCCTTGGGGTGCATGGACACAAGGCCGCGATAGGTGTTCTGCGCCTTACCCGCGCTGATCCCCTTGGACACGATCCGGCTCTTGGTGTTCTTGCCAAGGTGGACCATCTTGGTGCCGGTGTCGGCCTGCTGCATGTTATTGGCAATGGCGATGGAGTAGAACTCGCCCTGGCTGTCATCCCCGCGCAAAATGCAGGAGGGATACTTCCAGGTCACGGCAGAGCCGGTCTCCACCTGCGTCCACATCACCTTGGAACGATCGCCACGGCAATCGGCCCGCTTGGTGACAAAGTTGTAAATCCCGCCCTTGCCGTTCTCGTCCCCGGGGAACCAGTTCTGCACGGTGGAATACTTGATCTCCGCATCCTCCAGCAGCACCAACTCAACCACAGCCGCATGCAACTGCGCCACATCGCGCTGCGGCGCGGTGCAGCCCTCAAGGTAGGACACATAGGCCTCCTTGTCGGCAATGATCAGCGTGCGCTCGAACTGGCCCGTGTTCTCCGCATTGATGCGGAAATAGGTAGACAGTTCCATCGGGCACCGCACACCCGGCGGCACATACACAAAGGACCCGTCAGAAAAGACAGCAGAGTTCAACGTCGCGTAGTAGTTGTCGGACTGCGGAACAACCGTGCCCAGATACTTCTTCACCAACTCGGGATGCTCGCGGATCGCCTCGGAGATCGAGCAAAAGATAACCCCGGCCTTCTTCAACTCGGCCTGAAAGGTCGTGCCAACGGAAACGGAATCAAACACCGCATCCACAGCCACCTTACGCTCCTCTTCCGGCACCTCGACACCGGCCAAAAGCGCCTGCTCCTTCAACGGAATACCCAGCTTCTTGTAGGTCTCAAGCAACTTGGGATCGACCTCATCCAAGGATTTCGGCTTCTCGATCATGCTCTTGGGACGGGCATAGTAATACTGGTCCTGAAAATCGATCTCGGGATAATCCACCATGGCCCAATCCGGCTCGACCATCTTCACCCAGCGGCGATAGGCCTCAAGACGCCATTCCAGCATCCACTCCGGCTCTTCGTTCTTTTCCGAGATCAGACGCACGATATCTTCGGACAGGCCCTTGGGCGCATATTCCATCTCGATATCGGTTTCCCACCCGTGCTTATAGGTGCTGACCGAATCCACGGCATCCACTGTGCCCTGATCCACGCCATCCTTCACAACAGTCTTAACTGCCTTATCCATCACATCCATCTTTCGTCCTTCCCGTCAGGCCGCTCTGGCCCTGAATTTCTCCTGCGCCGCGATCCAAGCATCGGCAAAACGCAACACATCTTCCTCGCGCGTGGCTGGCCCCAGCGATACACGCACCGCAGATCGCGCGACGTCTTCCCCGTATCCCATGGCCCGCAACACGCGGCTTTCCTTTACCTTGCCGCTGGAACAGGCAGAGCCCGCCGATATGGCAAACCCCGCAAGATCCATCGCCATCACCTGCGTCTCGCCCTTCCACCCGGGGGTGGCAAAACAAGAGGTGTTCGGCAGACGATCCAAGTCTTTCCCGACAAAAATAGTATCGTTTGACGCAGCCTCAAGCCTGCTTTCTAGAATATTTCTAAGTTTGGCAACCCGATCCCAAGCCCCATCGGCCAATTCCGCCGCGGCAGCCTGCGCCGCAGCCCCGAATCCGGCAATCCCGATCACATTTTCCGTGCCCGACCGGCGACCCATCTCCTGCCCGCCGCCAAGGGACAGGGGATCAATATCCAACCCCACCCGCAGAATCAGCGCACCAACCCCCTTGGGCCCGCCCAGCTTATGGGCCGAACAGATCGCCATATCCGCGCCAGACCACGAAAAAGCCCAAGGAATCCGCCCCACAGCCTGCGTCGCATCCAGCATCAGATACTGCGCAACATGGCCGCCAACAGGCCAAGCCCCATCAACCTGCGCAGGCGGCGCCGTCACGACCCCGGTCTCAGAGTTCGCAACCCCCATCGCCAAGCAATGCCCCGCGCCCTCAACAGGCCCCTGCCCACTCACCAAGTTGTTATGGGCCCAAAGCGCATCATGGGCGCTCTCATCGACAAAAACACCCGAATCCCCAGGCAACCGCCCCAGAACCGAGGCCGCCTCCGTCGCACCCGAGGTAAAAATCACCTCGCGACTCTGGCACCCCACAGCAGCAGCCACCTGCGCCCGCGCACGCTCGACAAGAGCCTTGGCCGCCCGCCCCTCCGCATGCACAGAGGACGGATTGCCAACAACATCCATCGCCGCAACCATCGCCTCCCGCGCCTCAGGCCGAAGCGGCGCCGTCGCGTTGAAGTCAAGATAAACCCGATCAGCCAAGAAAAGCGCCCCCCAGCTTCTTATTGGAGCAAATATCCCGGGGGAGGCCAAAGGCCGGGGGCAGAGCCCCTCTTATGTCCAAACCCAACCGCAGGCTCATTCGTCAACCAGTTCAAACAGGTTGGGCACCGCAGGGCACGGGGTCAGCTCATTGCCAACAATATCCGAAAGACGCGTCTGGTGCAGATACACATAAACATGGGCGCTCAGCCCTTCCCACACACGGTTGGACAGACTCTGCGCCCGGCTGCCAGACAACCCGCCAGAGGCCCCGCCCCCGGTGTGCATCGCACTCACGGTCTCATCCACAGCCGCCAGAATCTCTGACAAACGGATCTCCGTCGCAGGCTTGGCAAGGCGATACCCGCCCCCCGGCCCGCGCACACTCTCCACAAGGCCGGTCCGGCGCAATTTGACGAAAAGCTGCTCCAGATAGGCCAGCGAAATATCCTGACGCTTGGACACCTCGGTCAAAGACGTCAGCCCCGTTTCACCGCTTTTCGCGGCCACCCCGGCCTGCAAGGCCAGATCCGTTAATGCGACAACCGCATAGCGGCCCTTGGTCGAAAGCTTCACTAAACCGTGCCCCCCTTAAGCAATCCGGCAGAATACACACCCCATTGACGCCAAATGGATTGACTGTCGCGGGCAGGATCATTACGTCCATGCCACCCCTGATGGGGCGGCACGGGACCAATTTAGAACAGTTCTAAACTGCACGCCCTACCACGTCAAGCTCCACGACTGCGCCCAACCGGGCCGGACGGGGCCACAAAAAGGATACGGCAGACACCTATGCCAGAGGTAATTTTCCCCGGACCGGAAGGGCGGCTTGAAGGCCGCTACCACCCCCAGAAAACCAAAGACGCACCCATTGCGATCATCCTGCACCCGCACCCACAGTTCGGCGGCACGATGAACAACCGTGTGGTCTATAACCTGCATTACACCTTCCACAGGATGGGCTTTACCGTGCTGCGGTTCAACTTCCGCGGCGTCGGGCGCTCTCAGGGCGAATATGATCAGGGCATCGGAGAGCTCTCGGATGCGGCCTCGGCGCTGGATTATCTGCAATCCATGAACACCAATGCAAAACATTGCTGGGTCGCAGGCTTCTCCTTTGGCGCATGGATCGGCATGCAGCTTTTGATGCGCCGGCCCGAGATCACCGGCTTCATCTCCGTATCGCCGCCTGCGAATATGTATGACTTCAGCTTCCTCGCCCCCTGCCCGTCCTCCGGCCTGATGATCAACGGCGCCGCAGACCGCGTCGCCCCGCCGCGCGACACGAAAATTCTGGTCGAGAAACTGCACGAGCAAAAAGGCATCACCATCACCCACGAGGAAATGGATGGCGCCGGGCACTTCTTTGAAGACCCCTACATGGACCCGATGCTTGAAAACGTCGAAACCTATGTGCGCCGCCGTCTGACAGAGACCACGCGGTAATTAAATGATCGACGCGCCTTACGGCGCGCCGATCCGGCGGGGGGCCAGCCCCCCGCACCCCCCGGGATATTTTCACCAATAAGAAACGCAGGGCACTTTGCGCGGCTTAGGGCTGGCGCTTTACCCCCATGTTCGCTAGCCCCATATCACGAGATGTTTTCATGGGAGATTGAACATGGCGCTATTGGATGAACTGGCCGACGAGCTGGCGATTGATGCCCTGCGCATCGCAGAGGAAAACGGCGACGAGCGTTTGGTGCGCGATGTTGCGGCCTCCCTCGGGATGTCCTCCCCCACTATGGAAGAGACCTTCATGACCTGCGTGCGCGTGCGCTCCGCCGCCATCCGCGCCCGCCGCTTCCTTGAGCAGCGCGAGAAAAGCGGGCCGCCAAAGGAATGAGCCGCCCCCTTGATGCGCAGATGGCCTTCTTGCAGGAGGCCGACCGTCTGAAATCCGTTCTGCGGGCCACCACCCTTGGGAATGGATCGCGGCGCGAGAATTCGGGCGAGCATTCTTGGCACATTGCCCTTTATGCCCTGATCCTTGGCGATCATGCCGGGCCGGGCGTGGACCCGTCCCGCGTGATCCGGATGCTGTTGATCCACGATCTGGTGGAAATCGACGCGGGCGATGCGCCGATCTTTGGCGATCAGGACGCCGCCGCCCTCGCCGCCGAGGAAGACGCCGCCGCGCAGCGCATCTTTGGCATGCTGCCCGAGGCGCAGGGCGCGGAGCTTCTGGCCCTCTGGCGCGAGTTCGAGGCCGCCGAGAGCCCCGATGCCGTCTTTGCCAAATCGCTGGACCGCCTGCAGCCGCCGATGCAGAACCTCGCCTCTGGCGGCGGCAGCTGGATCGAATACAACGTCAGCCCCGAAACCTTCGAGGCCCGCGTGGGCAGCAAGATCAAACGCGGCGCGCCGGGGATCTGGGACTGGGCATGGCCGCGCTTCAAGGCATGGTTCGACCAGCGCGCCAAAACCGGCGGTTAGCGCCGCGCCCCCCGAAAACCCCGTGGGATTTAGCTAAAACCCACAGGCATTCGTCCCGTTTTCGCTGCATTTCGGCCTCGGCAAAACCCGCCGGCAGGCGCAGAGTCATCCTGTAACCCACAGGAAAGCTGCCATGCGCCATATCCTCGCCTTCGTCCTCTCTTTGCTGCCTGCCGCCCTTGGGGCGCAGGACATGACCATCACCGCCCATGGCACCCGCGGGCCGCAGGTCTGGCACCTGTCCTGCAATGGCCAGTCCTGCCGCGCCAGCAGCCATGGCATGGGGCTCTCGCTTGACCCATGGGGGCAGGTCCTGCTGACCCTTGATGTACCGCAGGGCGCGCGTGTGTCCCTGTCGGACGGGATCGGCACCCTTGATATGCCCAACCTCTTCCTCGGCCCGCTGGACAGCCGCGACATCGCCCAGCTTTCTCTGCCCGGCCGCACCATCGTGATCGAGCGCAACTGGCGCGTGATCCACTCCGTGCCCCTGAACGGCTTTGCCGATGTGATCACCTTCCTCAACCGCCGCGCAGGGGTGGAGGCCGAGGCACCGCCCCCCGCCCTCGCCCATCTGGCCGAGGCCCATGCCGCCGCGCTGGAACCCAACTGGCAGGTTGTCCCCCAGACCAAACCCCAGATCGAATTCGCCATCCGCGCACAGGGCGGCACCGGAGTCACCATGCCCGATCGGGCCAGTGCAGCGGCGGAGTGACCCGCGGAATACTTTTGCATACAACAGTATACACACTTCACCCCGAAGGGAATTTCCTGTAAGAGCGTCAGCAACGATTACCTATGCCGCCAGAAAGGTTTCCCCCATGACCAAGATCAAAGTTGAAAACCCCGTTGTCGAGCTCGACGGCGATGAAATGACCCGCATCATCTGGGCCTTCATCAAGGACAAGCTGATCACGCCCTACCTTGATATCGACCTGAAATACTACGACCTCGGCATCGAAGCCCGCGACGAGACCGACGACCAGATCACCATTGATGCGGCCATGGCGATCAAGGAACATGGCGTCGGCGTCAAATGCGCCACCATCACCCCCGATGAACAGCGGGTCGAGGAATTCGGCCTGAAAAAGATGTGGCGCAGCCCCAATGGCACCATCCGCAACATCCTTGGCGGGGTGATCTTTCGCCAGCCGATCATCTGCCAGAACGTGCCGCGCCTTGTGCCGGGCTGGACCCAGCCCATCGTTGTCGGCCGCCACGCTTATGGCGACCAATACAAGGCCACGGATTTCCACTTCCCCACCGCTGGCAAGCTGTCCATCAAATTCGAGGGCGTGGACGGCAAGGTAATCGAACGCGAGGTCTTTGACGCACCAGACGCAGGCGTGGCCATGGGCATGTATAACCTCGACGCCTCGATCTACGACTTTGCCCGCGCCTCGCTCAACTACGGGCTGAACCTCGGCTGGCCGGTCTATCTGTCGACCAAGAACACCATCCTCAAGGCCTATGACGGGCGCTTCAAGGACATCTTCCAAGAGGTGTTCGACAAAGAATTCGCCGATGCCTTCAAGGAAAAGGAAATCTGGTATGAGCACCGCCTGATCGACGACATGGTGGCCTCCTCGCTGAAATGGTCCGGCGGCTATGTCTGGGCCTGTAAAAACTACGACGGCGACGTGCAGTCCGACACCGTGGCACAGGGCTTCGGCTCCCTCGGGTTGATGACCTCGCAGCTCATGACACCGGACGGCAAGATCGTCGAGGCAGAGGCCGCCCACGGCACCGTGACGCGCCACTACCGCCAGCACCAGAAGGGCGAGGCCACCAGCACAAACTCCATCGCCTCGATCTATGCCTGGACAGGCGCGCTGAAACACCGCGCCAAGCTGGACGAGAACGCCAAGCTGATGGAATTTGCCGAAACGCTGGAAAAGGTCATCGTCGATACGGTCGAGGCGGGCTTTATGACCAAAGACCTCGCCCTGCTCGTCGGCCCCGATCAGGCATGGCTGACAACCGAAGGGTTCCTCGAAAAGATCGACGAAAACCTCGGCAAGGCTCTCGTGGGGTAAACCCCACAGCACGCGCAACGCAAACAAACAATGGCCGCCCCCTCTCGGGGGCGGCTCTACATTGTTTGGCTGTCCCGCCTGTGGCTAGGCCGCGACCCTCTGCACCGCGGGCAAGGGCGAGATCGCGATCTCGCTTTGGGTGAACACCGCCAGATGCCCTGCGGGCAAGGCGGTCCAGCCCTCCTGCCCGATCTCCAATGGCTCAGACACAACCGACCATCCGGCCCCGTCGCTGGTGCGCCGGTAATAGACCGTCGGCGCGATCTCGTCGCTGGAACTGCGCAGC
The DNA here is from genome assembly GCA_018524345.1 of Harenicola maris. Taxonomy (GTDB): domain Bacteria; phylum Pseudomonadota; class Alphaproteobacteria; order Rhodobacterales; family Rhodobacteraceae; genus Harenicola; species Harenicola maris. The sequence goes on along the minus strand of JADQAZ010000001.1, from coordinate 998,530 downwards.
ACAAACAGCCGCTCCCCGTCTGTCCAAGCGGCAGAGGAGCGCAGATGCGGCGCGCAACCATAGGTCCTGCTCATGGCCTCCAGCCGGTTATGGGCGGCAATCATCGCCGCCTCCGGCGCGCGCTCCAGCCCCTCCTCCAGCGCATAAAGGAACAACAGCTCGCTGTCCGTCGCCCCCTTGCGATAGGGATAGAGCGCCTCCGGCACCCCCATGTCGGCCCGCCTGCGGAACCCGTCAAAGCCCCCCACCTGACCGTTATGCATAAAGCTCCAGCGCCCGTGCACGAAGGGATGGCAATTGTTACGGCTGGTGGCCGATCCGGTCGAGGCCCGCACATGGGCCATAAAGGCATGGCTCTTTACCGTCCGGCACAGGGACATCAGGTTGGTATCGGACCACGCCGGATAGACATCGCGGTAGAGCCCCGGCTCCGCCCGATCCCCATACCACGCCAGCCCCGTGCCATCGCCATTCAGCGATGTCTTGCACTCGCTCGCCGCGCGCGACTGATGGGTCAGGGAATGGCCCGGGCTTGTGACCAGACTCTCGATATACACCGGCGCCCCGATATAGGCGGCCCATCTACACATGCGCTATTGACCCCGATTGTGGGTCTTTGCGTACATCTCGCCGATCATCCGGCTCGCTGTTTTCTCGAACAGACAGGGGATCACCGCATGCACCAAGGCCGCGCCCCCCGCCGCAAACAGCTTCAGCGAAAAGCCCCCCGCAAAACGCGCATGCTCCAGATAGGTTTCATCAACGCTCGCCGGATGCTTGAGGAATATTTTTGCGATCATTTGGGGGACTCTCCGCTCTGGTGCCATGTTATATCCCCCAAGCATAATCCGCCCCCCGCGGGAGTGGTTCCCAAACATGGCAGAGCACATCTTGAATATGGGAAGATTTCCCCCGATAAGGCCGGAATGAACACGATTGATGACATAGATCGCCGCATCCTGCGCGAATTGCAACGCGACTCCGCCACCCCGCTGGAGGAACTCGGCACCCGTATCGGCCTGTCGCGCAATGCCTGCTGGCGCCGGATCAAGGCGCTGGAGGCCGCAGGCGTGATCGACCGCCGCGTGGCGCTGCTCAACCCCGGCACGCTGGACCTCGGCCTCATGGTCTATATCCAGCTGCGCACCTCCGCCCATGAACCCGGCTGGCTGGAGAAATTCTCCCGCGCGACCAATGCCATGCCCGAAATCATGGGCGTCTACCGCATGACCGGCGACCTCGACTACCTGATCCGCGCCCGCGTCCCCGACATGGCCGGATATGACCGCCTCTACCAAAGGCTGATCGCCCGCGTCCCGCTCTCGGATGTCTCGGCCAGCTTCGTGATGGAGGAAATCAAGGACACCCACGAACTCCCGCTCTAGCCCCCCAAAGCAACAGGAGGCATCCCCATGCCGATCCACTACATCTACCTGATCCTTGCCGTCACCGCCGAAACCATCGGCACCACGGCCCTGCAGGCCAGTGCCCAGTTCACACGCTTCTGGCCCTCGGTTCTGGTGGTGGTGGCCTATGCGCTGGCCTTCTACCTGCTCTCGCTCACCCTGCGCTATATGCCGGTGGGGATCATGTATGCCATGTGGTCGGGCCTTGGCATTGTGCTCATCGCACTGATCGGCTGGCTGGTCTTCGCACAAAAACTCGACCTGCCCGCAATCATCGGCATCGCCCTGATTCTGGCCGGAATTCTGGTGATCCAACTGCTCTCGGACGCCGGCCATCACAGTTAACCAAAGGGCCAATGTGCAAAACCTACTGGCCTTTCACACAAGGGCAGGATAGGCGCAGGCCAAACCAAGCTAAAGAGATATCCAATGGACCTGCGTAACATCGCTATCATCGCCCACGTTGACCACGGCAAAACGACCCTCGTGGACGAAATGCTCAAGCAATCCGGCGCATTCCGTGAAAACCAAGCCGTGGCCGAACGCGCCATGGACAGCAACGATCTGGAACGCGAACGCGGGATCACCATTCTGGCCAAGGCCACCTCGGTCGAATGGAAAACCACACGGATCAATATCGTCGACACCCCCGGCCACGCCGACTTCGGCGGCGAGGTAGAGCGCATCCTGTCCATGGTCGACGGTGTTGTCCTTCTGGTCGATGCGGCCGAAGGCCCGATGCCCCAAACCAAATTCGTCACCTCCAAGGCGCTCGCCCTCGGCCTGCGCCCCATCGTTGTGCTGAACAAGGTCGACAAACCCGACGCCGAGCCTGACCGCGCGCTGGACGAAGTCTTTGACCTCTTCGCCTCGCTGGACGCCGACGACGACCAACTCGACTTCCCCCACCTCTATGCCTCCGGCCGCTCCGGCTGGTGCGACACAGAGCTGGACGGCCCGCGCAAAGACCTCAGCGCCCTGTTCAACCTCGTCGTGAACCACGTCCCCAAACCACGCCAACTGGCCCATCAGGACGAAGACTTCACCATGCTGGCGACCACTCTGGGCGCCGACCCCTTCATCGGGCGCATCCTGACAGGCCGCGTCGAAACCGGCACCCTGAAAACCGGCGCCACCGTGCAGGCCCTAAGCCGCGTCGGCCAGAAAATCGAACAATTCCGCGTCAGCAAAATCCTCGCCTTCCGCGGGTTGTCGCAACAGCCCATCGAAGAGGCCGTCGCAGGCGACATCGTATCGATCGCAGGTATGTCCAAGGCGACAGTCTCTGACACAATCGCCGCCCTCGCCGTGGAAACCCCCCTGCCCGCACAGCCGATCGACCCGCCAACCATCTCGGTCACCTTCGGCATCAACGACAGCCCGCTGGCGGGCCGTGACGGCAAAAAGGTCCAAAGCCGCGTGATCCGCGAACGCCTGATGAAAGAGGCCGAAGTCAACGTGGCGATCAAAGTCACCGACAGCCCCGGCGGCGAAGCCTTCGAAGTCGCCGGTCGCGGCGAACTCCAAATGGGCGTGCTGATCGAAAACATGCGCCGCGAAGGCTTCGAACTCTCGATCTCCCGTCCACAGGTGCTGATGCGCGAAGAAGACGGCCAGAAACTCGAGCCCATCGAAGAAGTCACCATCGACGTGGATGACGAATACTCCGGCGCCGTAATCGAGAAACTGACAGGCCCCCGCAAGGGCGACCTGACAGAGATGCGCCAGCAAAACGGCAAAACCCGCATCATCGCTCAGGTCCCCTCCCGCGGGCTGATCGGCTACCACGGCGAATTCCTGACCGACACACGCGGCACAGGCGTCCTTAACCGCGTCTTCCACAGCTGGGCCCCCTACAAAGGCGCCATCCCCGGCCGCCGCGCAGGGGTGCTGCTCTCCATGGAAAGCGGCGTCTCCGTCGCCTATGCCCTGTTCAACCTAGAGGACCGTGGCCGCATGTTCATCGGCGCCCAAGCGCCGGTCTACCAAGGCATGATCATCGGCGAACACAGCCGCGAAAACGATCTGGAAGTGAACCCGCTGAAAGGCAAAAAGCTCACCAACGTCCGCGCCTCCGGCACAGACGAAGCCGTGCGCCTGACAACGCCAATCACCCTCTCGCTGGAGGAGGCGATCAGCTACATCGACGATGACGAATTGGTCGAAGTCACACCAAGCGCCATCCGCCTGCGCAAACGCTTCCTCGACCCCCACGAACGCAAACGCGCAGCCCGCTCAAACGGCTAAAGAAAAAGCGCCGCGCCCCAATCAGGGACGCGGCGCCACCAAACTCTCCCGCCCACGCGACATCGGCCTCCGGCCTCACGCGCGGTTGGGCCGGGCCGGCGGGCTAACGCCCCCGGCTAAGCCGCTTCGCGGCACTTCTCGCCTCCGGCGGGGATATTTACCTCCAATAAGAAACAAGGTGCCCCCGCAGGGATGTGGCGCGCACTGTAAAGCCGCATATAGACCGCGCCTCTGCGGGGGGCTTCTCATTGGGCGGTCATCGGCTTCCCAGCCTGTACCGCACCTACAATTTAAATCGAATTGTGTTTCTTATTGGTTAAAATATCCCCGCCGGAGGCATCCGACAGGGACTTCTTGGCGCAGGCTACTCGGATTCTTCCAAGAGCATCAAATCACGCTCCGACGCACCCTTGGCAAAGCCGAGCGCCTCTTGATAGGCATCGGAGTAGTAGCAATCATGCGCCGCCTGCATGCTCGGAAAGCGCGCCACGACATTTCGCGGACGCTCCTGCCCCTCAAGGATTTCGTAGCGCCCACCACGAGCGAGGAATTCACCGCCATGGGAGGTGATCGCCACAGTTGCACGCTTTGCATACTCGCCGTAGGCGGCCTCATCCGTCACCGTTACATGGGCAATCCATAGAGCCTTGGGCATATCATAGTCCTCCGATCAGGGTTTCGACCGCCGCGATCGCGGCCTCTGCATTCTGCGCACTCGCGCCGCCGCCCTGGGCCATATCGGGGCGTCCGCCGCCGCCTTTACCGCCCAGTTCCGCAACCGCGGCGCGCACCATATCCACAGCAGAGAGTTTCTCTGTCAGGTCCTTGGACAGACCCGCCGCCACGGCGGCCTTGCCTCCGGTGTCGGCGATAAGCAGCACCGCGCCGGAGCCGAGCTTCTCCTTATGCGCATCCACCAGCCCGGGCAGGTCCTTGCCCGTGACGCCGGAAACCACTTGAGCAATCAAGGCCACGCCATTGATTTCCTTGGACTCCACAGCATCCCCGCCACCGCCGGCCATGGCCAGCTGTTGCCGCAACTGCGTGACCTCGTTGGAGAGCGCCTTGCGCTCCTCCATCAGGGCCTTCACCCGCGCGGGCACCTCGGCCACCGGCGCTTTCACCGCCATGGCCACCTCGGCCAGACGCTGATCCTGCTCCAGCAGATACTGCCGCGCGGCCTCGCCTGTCAGGGCCTCAAAGCGGCGCACACCGGCGCTGCTGGCGCTGTCGCCAAGGCTGACGAAAAGGCCGATATCGCCGGTCTGGCGCACATGGGTGCCGCCGCAAAGCTCCAGCGAATAGGTCTGCCCATCGGCGCCCTTGCCGGTCTCGGCCTGCCCCATGGAGACAACACGCACCTCATCACCGTATTTCTCGCCAAAGAGCGCCTGCGCACCAATGGCGCGGGCGTCATCGGGCGTCATAAGCCGCGTTTCCACCTTGCTGTTCTGGCGGATAAAGGCGTTCACCTCGGCCTCTACAGCCGCAATCTCCTCGGCGCTCATCCCCTTGGAATGGGAGAAATCGAACCGCAGACGATCCGGCGCGTTAAGAGAGCCCCGCTGCGCCACGTGATCGCCCAGATGCTGGCGCAGGGCTTCATGCAGCAGGTGCGTGGCCGAGTGGTTGGCGCGGATCTGGCTGCGCCGCGCGTGGTCCACCGTCAAGGACACAGGCAGGCCCGCCGCAAGCGTGCCCTCCTCGACCGTGACATCATGCAGGAACAGGCCCGCGGCCTTGCGCGTGTCGGTGATCTGCGCGCGCAGCCCCACACCCAGCAAGACACCGCTGTCGCCCACCTGCCCGCCGCTTTCGGCGTAGAAAGGCGTCTGGTTGGTGATCACGGTCGCCGTCTGGCCCGCCTCGGCCTGCCCCTCGGCGCCGTCAACGACCACGGCCAGAACCTGCGCCTCGGCCACCTCGGTGTCATAACCCAGAAAATCCGTCGCCCCATGGGTATCGGCCAGATCGAACCAGATCGCGCTATCGGCGGATTCGCCGGTGCCGGACCACGCCGCCCGCGCCTTGGCCTTCTGCTCGGCCATGGCACTGTCGAACCCGTCGGTATCCACGCCGCGGCCCTTCTCGCGCAGGGCATCCTGCGTCAGGTCGAGCGGGAACCCATAGGTGTCATAAAGCTTGAACGCCGCCGCACCGGGCAGATCGGCCCCCTCGGGCAGACCATCCAGCTCGTCATCAAGCAGCTTCAGCCCGCGGTCCAAAGTCTGACGGAACCGGGTCTCTTCGCTCAGCAATGTTTCTTGAATCAGACTTTGCGCCTGCGCCAATTCGGGAAAGGCCGTGCCCATCTGCTGCACGAGAGCTGGCACCAAACGATGCATCAGCGGATCTTTCGCGCCGAGCAGATGCGCATGGCGCATGGCCCGCCGCATGATCCGCCGCAGCACATAGCCGCGCCCGTCAGACGAGGGCATCACCCCATCGGCCAGCAAAAAACTGGTGGAGCGCAGGTGATCCGCGATCACACGGTGATGCACGGCCTGCCCCTCTGCGTCGGGGTCAACGCCGGTCGCATGGGCGCTGGCCTCGATCAGCGAGCGCATCAGGTCGGTGGCATAGTTGTCATTCGTCCCCTGCATCAGGGCCGCAACACGCTCCAGCCCCATGCCGGTATCGATCGATTGGTTGGGCAGGTCCTTGCGGCTGCCATCCTCGAACTGCTCATACTGCATGAAAACGAGGTTCCAGATTTCCACAAACCGATCGCCGTCCTCCTCCGGCGTGCCCGGAGGGCCACCCCAGATGTGATCGCCGTGGTCATAGAAAATCTCGGAGCAAGGGCCGCAGGGGCCTGTCGGCCCCATCATCCAGAAATTGTCATTGGTCGCGATCCGGATGATCCGGTCATCGGGCAGACCCGCAACCTTTTTCCAAAGCTCCGCCGCCTCGTCATCGGTATGATACACCGTGACCAACAGCTTGTCCTTGTTGATACCAAGCTCCTTGGTCACCATCTCCCAAGCAAAGGGGATCGCGTCGGATTTGAAATAATCGCCGAAGCTGAAATTCCCGAGCATCTCGAAAAACGTATGATGCCGCGCGGTATAGCCCACATTGTCCAGATCATTGTGCTTGCCGCCGGCGCGCACACATTTCTGGCTGGTGGTCGCGCGGCTGTAATCGCGCGTCTCAAGGCCGGTGAACAGGTTCTTGAACTGCACCATGCCCGAGTTGGCGAACAAAAGCGTCGGATCGTTTCGGGGCACCAAGGGTGAACTGGCGACAACTTCGTGCCCTTGGCGGCGAAAGTAGTCCAGAAAGGTGGAGCGGATATCGTTAACGCTTTGCATTGGCTTGGTCCGAGCTTGGGAGTGTTGCCCAAGCGATGTAGCGCCGGGCTCGCGCGGTGTCCATGGCTGGCTGCGTTTGGTGCCGTTCCAAGAGGGATTGCGCGCCCTTCGGGCACGCTACGCAAGGGGGGCGCCCGGCGCGATGCGCCGGGCGCCCCCCTTGGCCGTTGCAATCCCGGGCAGAGCTCCGGGATGTGGCGGCTTAGTCTTCTACAAGGCCGTCGCCGTCTTTTTCCGCTCCGGGCGGCATGTCGAAATCAAGGCCATGGGCGGCGCGGATCTGATCCTCGATCTGCAGGGCCATCGCCGGGTTTTCGCGCAGGAAGGTCTTGGCGTTCTCACGCCCCTGCCCGACCCGCTCATCGCCATAGCTGAACCAAGCGCCGGATTTCTCAACCACGCCCGCCTTCACGCCAAGGTCGATCAACTCGCCCATCTTGGAGATCCCCTCCCCATACATGATGTCGAATTCCACCTGCTTGAAGGGCGGCGCAACTTTGTTTTTAACGACCTTCACCCGTGTCGAGTTGCCCACGACCTCATCGCGATCCTTGATCGCGCCGATGCGGCGAATATCCAGACGGACGGAGGAATAGAACTTCAGCGCATTGCCGCCCGTTGTCGTTTCGGGGCTGCCGAACATCACGCCAATCTTCATCCGGATCTGGTTGATAAAGATCACCATACAGCCGGAGCGGCTGATCGAACCGGTCAGCTTACGCATGGCCTGGCTCATCAGGCGGGCATGAACACCCACCGAACTGTCGCCCATATCGCCCTCAAGCTCGGACTTCGGGGTCAAAGCCGCCACAGAATCGACGACCACCATGCTCACCGCCCCCGAACGCACCAGCGTGTCGGTGATCTCGAGCGCCTGCTCGCCAGTGTCGGGCTGGCTGATCAGCAATTCGTCCAGATCCACGCCCAGCTTCTTGGCATAGCCCGGATCCAGCGCATGTTCCGCATCGACAAAGGCGCAAACGCCGCCCTTTTTCTGCTCTTCCGCAATACAATGCAGGGTCAGCGTCGTCTTACCGGAGCTTTCCGGCCCGTAAATTTCAATGATCCGCCCCTTCGGCAGGCCGCCGATCCCCAAGGCGATATCCAACCCAAGGGAGCCGGTGGAGGTCGATTCGATTTCCTGAATGGCGCCTTCGCCACCCAGCTTCATGATCGAGCCCTTGCCAAATTGCCGTTCAATCTGTGCCAGAGCGCTATCCAGCGCCTTTTGCTTGTCGCCGCTACGTTTGTCAGTCATGTCCAGAGTACCCGCCGTCGCCATTGTTTGTGTCCTTATTTCATAGGCCGCCCGGGGCGGCAATCACTGTGCATGTTCACCCCTTGTTCCGATAGGTTATGAGATCAAAACAAGAACAAATCAACTTAAATCTTCACAGCCATTTTGATGGAAAGAAGGTTAATGGGGGGTTTACGTCCCGAGAACTTCTGGCAGAATTCAGCAAAGGACTGAAACTATGATGATTTTTTGGGACGAACGGCTCTATCTCATGGCCGTGCCAAAGACCGGCACCCACGCACTTGAGGCTGCTCTCTCCTCGCGCGCCGACATTGTCCTGCGCCATCCGCCCAAAATCAAACACATGAATCAGACATGGTCGCGCACATTTCTGCGCCAGTTGACCGGCGAAAAAGAAGCAAGCGAATTCAAATCCATCGCCGTCATGCGCGATCCGGTCGATTGGCTGGGCAGCTGGTATCGCTATCGCAAGCGCGACGACATCTCCCACCAACGGGTCAGCACCCGCGGCGTCACCTTCGATCAGTTCCTGAATGACTACATGGCCGAGGATCGCCCCCGACACGCGCAACTCGGCCGTCAATGGAACATGCTCCGCGACCACGACGACAAGGTCGGCGTCGACCTCCTTTTCCCCTACGAGAATTTTTCCGATCTCATAGGGTTTCTCGAGGACTGCTTGGACTTCAAAATCGAATTAGGCCGAGAAAACGTATCCCCACGCGAAGACCTCTTTGCCGAAGAGGCCACACTTACCGCCCTCAAAAAACATCTGGCAAAAGACTTCGCCCTACATGAGGCCCTTCTCGCGGGACGTGACCCCAAAGAACTCTAGGCTCAGTGAATTTGCGCCCGAACCGTGGCCGTCAACTCATTGAGGGAAAACGGCTTCGGCAGGAACACCGAATTCGGGATCGGCAGCTGTTCATCCTCGAATGTCCCTTCGGAATACCCTGAAACAAAGACAACCTTTACATCAGGCCGATGCTCCAAAGCCTTCCGAACCCAGCTTGGCCCGTCCATCCCCGGCATGATCACATCGGTCACGAAGACATCAATCGCCAGATCTTCATCCTCTAGGGTCTCCAAGGCCATTTCGGCATTCTCCGCCTCGATCACCGTATAGCCGCGCAGGCGCAGGGCACGCGATGCAAAGGCACGCACCGGGGCCTCATCCTCCACCAAAAGAACAACCCCCTCGCCCTGCTGCGGAGGCGTGGCAATCGCCACGGGCTTCACAGGCTCCGGCGCGGGCAATTCCTCAACATAGGACGGCAGCAAAATCGTAAAGCAACTCCCCGCCCCCTCAACGCTTTCCACGAAAATATACCCGCCGGTCTGCTTCACAATCCCATAGGCCGTCGACAGGCCAAGGCCCGTCCCCTCGCCATTGCGTTTCGTCGTATAAAACGGCTCAAAAATCGTGCGGACCTTATCCGCAGGAATCCCAACCCCTTGATCCGTCACCTTGATCACAACATAACGTCCGGGCGGCACCACGGCGCGGTCCCGGCGGAATTCACGGGCGAAATTGCGCGTCTCGGTCTGGATCGAAACCTCGCCCCCTCCCGGCATCGCATCGCGGGCATTCACCACCAGGTTCACAATCACCTGCTCAAGCTGCCGCTTGTCGGCGCGGATCGGGGTCAAACTGGGGTCATGCTCAAGGGTCAGCGTGGTCTTTTCCCCGACCAGCCGGTTCAACAGGTGCGTCAGATCAGACAGCGTATCGCGCAGGTCGAGCACCTCCGGCCGCAGGGTCTGTTTGCGCGAGAAGGCGAGCAGCTGGCTCACCAAAGCCGCCGCACGGTTCGCATTCTGGTTGATCTGCACCAGATCGGAATAATCGCTATCCGCCGGATCATGGCGCAGCAAAAGCAGATCGCAATGCCCCGAAATCGCCGTCAGAAGATTGTTGAAATCATGGGCAACACCGCCCGCAAGCTGCCCGATCGCCTGCATCTTCTGACTTTGCACAAACTGCGCCTCAAGGGTCTTCAGCTCCGTCGCATCAGACAGCACCGCAACCAGCCCCTCGCCCTCGGGTGCAGGGCTCAGAGTGATCTGCAAATACACGTCCTGATCACTGCGCCGCACGCGCACAACCTGCGGCCGGTTCAAACCGCGCCCCTGCTGACATTCCGCCAGCCAATCCCCGACAGGGCGGCCAAGCCCCTCAAACAGCTCGGAAAACGTAGAACCCTTCCCAAGGTTCGGCCCCAGCAGCTCCCCGGCCAAACGGTTCATCAGGCTGACACTGCCCCCGTCATCCAGCCACAAGAGCGCGACTGGCAGCGAATCCAGCACCGGCGCATCGGGCATGGTCACATTCTGCGCCGCGGTCTGCGGCAGCAGGTAGACCTCGCGGCGCCCGCCCGCCCCCTCGATATCCACCACCTGACAGTCCAGCACCCCGTGCTGCCCCTTGATCGTCTGCATCGGCCCGGGCTGAAACGCCTCATCGGCAAAGACATCCTCGATCCGACGCACCCGCCCGCCCAGAACCTTGCGCAGGGCATCATTCATGAACAGGATCGTGCCGCTCTTGGACACGGTCATCATCGGCAGGCTCAGCCCATCGGCGCGGCGCCCGCCCTTGGTCCGGTCGGCCATATCCTCCATCCGCCAGAGCAGCTTGCCATCGAACAGACGATGGACCGAAATCCTCACATGGCCCCGCCGGCTCACCACATCCTCGCGCGCCCCGCCGCGCGCCCCCGCCTTGGCCTCCAGCCGCGAAATCACCGCACTCGGGTTCGCCAACAGCCCGCGCAGCGCCCGCCCGAGGGTATCCCCCGGCTCTGTTTTGAAACTGGTATCGGCGGCCTCGTTCTGGGTGACAATCGCCCCGTCCAAATCGGTGGTAAAGGTCGGCGTCGCGTCCTGGGAAATGAAATCCTCCAGCACCATCTGCCGGATCTTATGCTCGCGCAGAAAGGTCCGCTCCCGCAGGGACAACAAAAAGGACATCGCCGCCGTCATCCCCCCGCTCGCCAAACAGGCGATCTGCACATAGGCATCGGGGATCGTCACACCCGCGCAAACAAACAACAACCCCGTCAACGCCAACGTGGCCGAACGAGAAGGTCGCATAACGAACGGTCGTTTTCGGTTTGGTATCGCGGTCACAGAGTCAGTCAACAGGTTATTCCTTGTGTGTTAAACGCACCGCTCTCCACGATTCGCCCCAAGAACATAACAGGGCCAAAGAGTTAACCTCAGCTTAACACAGCTTAGACAATCCGCCGAAACACCGATAAAAAGAACCCGTCTTGCAAGGGGCCCACAGGGAAGCGGCGGGTTTCCACCTCCTCCCAATCGCCCGATTGCCCCAGCGTGGCGGCAATCTGATCCTCATTCTCGGCCCGCAGAACCGAACAGGTCACATAGCAAAAACATCCACCTCGCGCCGTAATCGCTTGACACTGAGCAATAATTTCCCGTTGCAGCTGGGTCAGATCCGCCAGTCCCTCCGCCGTCATCCGCCACTTCGCATCGGGCTGCCGCCGCCATGCGCCGCTGCCCGAACAGGGCACATCCGCCAGCACCAGATCATAGGTGCCAGAGGGCACCTCGATACAGGTCACATCCACACCGGCCCGCGCCGCCCGCGCAGGCAGGTCCACCATCCGCCGCGGCAGCCCGTCATGGGCAAAAAACGTGGCCTCGCCCCGCGCCGCAAGCGCCAGAACCTTGCCGCCGCCCCCGGCGCAATAATCCAGAACCCGCCCGCCACCCGGAAAAGGCACAGCCTTTACAACGACTTGCGACCCGGCGTCCTGCAATTCCACCAGCCCCTCGCGGTAGGGCGCAGAATTCTGCACCCGCCGCGGATTGCCGGTCACGATCAGGGCGGTCTCCACCTCCGGATGCGGCTCCGTGGCAATCTCTTCCGCCGCCAAAGCCGCGGCGGCCTCCGCCACAGAAACCCGCGCCGCATTCACCCGCAGGGTGACTTCAGCACGCCCCCGCAACAGATTGTTATACCTATCAAATTCGCCGCCAAGATCGGCCTGCAGCTGCGGCAATAACCACTCCGGCACATCGGCAGGCAGCTCCGGCTCAGGCGCCGCCAAATGCGCCGCCTCCTCCGCGCTCAGCGCCTCCAAGGAAAACCGGTCCGCCCCGAACAGAGCCGCCGCATCGCCGCCAGAGCGCCGCATCAGCCCAAGCAGCAACCCGCGCCCGCTCAATGCCCCGCCAAGCACCGCCAAACTGGCCCGCGCCCGCAAGGCATCATAAACGTGATCCCGCACAGCCGCCCGATCGCCAGACCCGGCAAACCGGCTGCGCCGCGCCCAGGCCGTCAGGCTCTGCTCCGCCGCAGCCCCATCAAGAACCGCATCCAGAACCTCCGCTGCCGCCGCATATCGCGCCGCCGGCGTCACGCCGCAAGCAACCTGAAAATCACATCACAACCCATTCAGGACATGCGATAATTCGGCGCTTCGCGCGTGATCTGAACATCATGCACATGGCTCTCTTTCAACCCCGCACCGGTGATCTTCACAAAGGAGCAGTTCTTGCGCATCTCCTCGACCGTCCCGTTGCCGGTATAGCCCATGGCAGCCCGCAAACCGCCCACCAGCTGATGCAGCACAGGCGCGGCGCTGCCCTTGTAAGGCACCTGCCCCTCGATCCCCTCGGGCACCAGCTTGTCACTGGCGGCATCCTTCTGGAAATACCGGTCGGCAGAGCCCCGCGCCATAGCGCCAAGCGACCCCATCCCGCGATAAGCCTTGAAGGAACGGCCCTGATACAGGATCACCTCACCGGGGCTCTCGTCCGTCCCGGCCAGCATAGAGCCAACCATGGCGCAACTCGCCCCCGCCGCAATCGCCTTGGCGAAGTCACCGGAAAACTTGATGCCGCCATCGGCAATCACAGGCACACCGTTCTCGGCCGCCGCAGCGGCACAATCGGAAATAGCTGTCAGCTGCGGCACACCCACACCCGCCACCATCCGCGTGGTGCAGATAGAACCCGGCCCGATACCAACCTTGATCCCATCGGCCCCCGCGCCAATAAGCGCCCGCGTCGCCTCGCCCGTGGCGACATTGCCCGCGACGATCTGAACCTCGTTGGACAGACGCTTGGCCCGCTCAACCGCCTGTGCTACGCCCTCGGAATGACCATGGGCGGTGTCGATCACCACCATGTCCACACCGGCATCCACAAGCGCCTGCGTGCGCTCGAACCCGGCGTCCCCAACGGTCGAGGCCGCCGCAACCCGCAAACGCCCTAAGGGGTCCTTACAGGCATTGGGGTTCACAACCGCGGTCTCGATATCGCGAATGGTCAAAAGGCCGGTCAACTTGCCCTCGCCATCCACCACCAACAGCTTCTCGATCCGCCGCGCATGCATCAGGCTCTTGGCCTCATCCAGATCCGCAGGCTCCGACAACATCGCGAGCCCCTCGGAGGTCATCATCGCATGCACCGGCGTCGCATCATCGGACACAAAGCGCATGTCGCGGTTGGTCAGGATCCCCAGAACCTTGCGGTTCTTGTCGATCACAGGGAAACCGGTCACGCGGTAACGTTCCTGCAAAGCCTTGGCATCGGCGAGGGTCTGATCGGGGTCCAGAGTGATCGGATTGTAAACAATCCCGCTCTCAAACCGCTTCACCCGCCGCACCTGCCGCGCCTGCTCCTCGACCGAGAGGTTGCGGTGAATAACCCCCATACCGCCCGCCTGCGCCATGGCAATCGCCATGCGACCCTCGGTCACCGTATCCATGGCCGAGCTGAGCAAGGGAATGTTCAATGCAATCGACCGGGTCACAAAAGTCGCCGTATCGGCCGTGCTCGGCAGAACACTGCTTTCTGCCGGAACCAGCAGTACATCATCAAATGTGAGAGCCTCACGAATCTCCATCACGCTATCCTTTTGCGGTGGTGTCGGTTGGCGCATCCATTTCGCATGGAATGGGAAGAAGGGAAAGCCCCGAAACGCCCGCCCTTGGCTTTGCCCGCGAAATTCGCCACCCTGCCCCACATGAGCACACATGGATACGACAGCGGCCGCCTGAACCTGCCCTTTGTGGGCATCGCAACTTTTGCCAAAAAACCCTATGCCCCGGACTGGGAAAACCTGCACGCCGATGTCGCCGTGCTCGGCGCTCCCTTCGACGGCGGCACCCAATGGCGCCCCGGCGCAAGGTTCGGCCCCAGAGCAGTGCGCGAGGCCTCCACCCTCTTTGCCTTCGGCCACGCAGGCGCCTACGACCACGAGGACGACGCAACCTACCTCGGCGAAGACGTGACGATCGTCGACATGGGCGACGCCGATATCATCCACACCGATACCGAAGGCTCCCACAAAAACATCGAAACCGGCGTGCGCGCCGCGCTCAAGGCCGGCGCCCTGCCGGTGGTGATCGGCGGCGACCACTCGGTCAATATCCCCTGCATCCGCGCGATGGAGGGCCAAGGCCCCTTCCACATCGTGCAGATCGACGCCCACCTCGACTTCGTCGACGAACGCCACGGCGTGCGCCACGGCCACGGCAACCCAATGCGCCGCGCCGCCGAAAAACCCTATGTGACAGGCCTCACCCAGATCGGCATCCGCAACGTCAGTTCAACCGCCAAAGAAGGCTACGAGGACGCCCGCAACATGGGCTCCGACATCCTCTCCGTCCGCCAAACCCGCGCCCTCGGCCCACAGCAAACCGCCGCCCGCGTGCCCCAAGGCGCAAAACTCTACCTCACCATCGACATAGACGCCTTCTGCCCCTCCATCGCGCCGGGCACAGGAACCCCCAGCCACGGCGGCTTTCTCTACTACGAAGTGCTCGAACTGCTGCAATCCCTCGCCCAGAACCACGAGATCATCGGCATAGACCTCGTCGAAGTCGCCCCCGACTACGACCCCACCGACAGCACCGCCATCCTCGCCGCACAGCTCCTGCTCAACCTCCTCGGCTTCATCTTCCACCAAAAGCAGCGCAGATAAGATTTTCCTGCCGAAAAATCTAAAGGGGCTCCGCCCCCGGCCTTCGGCCTCCCCCGGGATATTTGTCCCAATAAGAAGCCCAAGGCAGCGCAAAGCCGCAAAGCATCCCTAAAACTTTAATCAAACTTGCCTTCTTATTGGCGGTAAATATCCCCGCCGGAGGCACAAAATCTTTGTCCCGTCACAACCGCATAGAGCGTCCGTTGGCGAAGAGATGCAGCTTCTCTGGCGCGGCGGTCAGGGAGACCATCTGATGGCGCAGCCCGGGGTGAATGCCCGGCAATTTGGCCACCACGGCCTCCTCCTCGCCCGTGGTTTTGAAGTAAAGCAGCGTGACTTCGCCCAAGGCCTCTGTAATCGCAACCTCTCCGGTGAACAGCGCCTCCCCCTCGGCAACCACCAGATCCTCCGGCCGCACCCCAAGGTTCACTTGGCGGCCCTGATCGCTGGCCTTGGTGGGAATGGCCACCTCGGCCTTGCCGCCCCCCTTGAGCTGCACCTGCGTCACCTCACCCGTGGCGGTGATCTCCCCCGGCAGCAGGTTCATAGCGGGCGAGCCGATGAACTGGGCGACGAACTCATTGTCCGGCCGCTCGTAAAGCTCCAGCGGCGTGCCCACCTGCGCGATCCCGCCCCCTGCCAGCACCACGATCCGGCTCGCCAGAGTCATAGCCTCCACCTGATCGTGGGTGACATAGATCATCGTGCTGTCCGGCATGGACTCTTTCAACTGCGCAATCTCGATCCGCGTCGCCACCCGCAGGGCGGCGTCAAGGTTCGAGAGCGGCTCGTCAAACAGATAGACCTTCGGATCGCGCACAATCGCCCGCCCGATCGCCACCCTTTGGCGCTGCCCACCCGACAGGGCTTTGGGCAGGCGGTCAAGGTAGTCCTCAAGCTGCAGCACCCGTGCCGCATTGCTCACCGCCGCGTCGATCTCTGCCGCCGGTTTCTTGGCCAGCCGCAGGGCAAAGGCCATGTTCTCGCGCACGGTCATATGGGGATAGAGGGCATAGGACTGGAACACCATGGCAATGCCGCGCTGCGCCGGGGGCACGTCATTAACGCGCTGCCCGTCGATCATCAGCTCCCCGCCCGAAATCCGCTCCAGCCCCGCAATCATTCGCAACAGTGTCGATTTCCCGCAGCCCGAGGGGCCGACAAAGACGATTAACTCGCCCTTTTTGATCTCTAGGTTGATATGGGACAGCACCTCGATCGGGCCATAGCTTTTCGCCACATCTGTCAGCTTCAGATCCGCCATCACTCGGCCTCCTTGGTCAAAATCGCCGCCTGCCACGGGGCCAGCTCCATCGCCCCGGCGCAGGGCGCCTTGCCGATCTGGTCTATCCATGCCCCCTCGGGCAGCGCGGCAGAGGCCGCCGCATCGCCGATGTTGAACAGGCAGAGCATCCGCGCCCCCTCATGCAGCCGCTCAAAGGACAGGACCGTCCCGCGCGCCTTCATCCCCGTCATCTCCCCCTTGGCGAGGGCCGCGTGTTTGCGGCGCAGGGCGATCATCCGCCGGTAATGGTGCAAAAGCCCCCCCGCATCGGCCTCCTGCGCCGCGACAGAGCGGTTCAGATGGTCCGCCGCCACCGGCAGCCAAGGCCGCACCTCGGAAAACCCGCCAAAGCTGTTGCCATTGTCCCAGACCATGGGCGTGCGGCAGCCATCGCGGCCCTTGAACTCGGGCCAGAACTCGATGCCATAGGGGTCCTGCAGGTCCTCAAAGGCGATCTCCGCCTCCTCCAGCCCCAATTCCTCCCCCTGATAGATACAGGCTGACCCCCGCAGCGCCATAAGCAGCGCCGCATAAAGCCGCCGCCCCGCCTCATCCAGCCCCCAGCGGGTCGCATGGCGCACCACATCATGGTTGGAAAAGGCCCAGCAGGGCCAGCCATCGGGCGCCGCGCGCTCTACATGGGCGAACACATCCGCCACGCGGGTGGCCGTCAGGGGCTCCGAGGCAAGGAACTCAAAGGCATAGCACATATGCACCCCCTGCCCCTGCGCCGTATACTCACCCATGATCTCCAGCCCCCGCTGCGCATCGCCCACCTCGCCCACAGCCGCCGCCGCGGGGTAGCTGTCCAGCAGATCGCGGAACCGCTTGAGGAACGCCAAATTCTCTGGCCGGTTCTTCGAATACAGATGTTCCTGATGGTTATAGGGATTCACCGAGGGGGCGATGGAATTGTTGCGCCGCTCGGGTGGCAGCGCGGGGTTCGAGCGCAGCTCCGCATCGTGGAAATAGAAGTTGATCGTATCAAGGCGGAACCCGTCCACCCCGCGCTTCAACCAGAAATCCGTCACCTCCAGCAGGGCATCCTGCACCGCAAGGCAATGGAAATTCAGGTCCGGCTGCGAGGTCAGGAAATTATGCAGATAATACTGCTCGCGCCGCCCATCCCAAGCCCAGCCAGAGCCGCCAAAGATCGACAGCCAGTTGTTCGGCGGCGTCCCGTCGGGCTGCGGATCGGCCCAGACATACCAATCGGCGCGCGGGTTATCCCGGCTGGAGCGGCTCTCGGCAAACCACGGATGCTGGTCCGAGGTATGGGAGAGCACCAGATCACACATCACCCGCAATCCGGCCCCATGGGCCGCCGCGATCAGATCATCGAAATCCGCCAGCGTTCCGAACATCGGGTCCACATCGCAGTAATCACTGACGTCATAGCCGAAATCCTTCATCGGCGACTTGAAGAAAGGCGAAATCCAGATCGCATCCACCCCTAAAGCGGCAATATAGGGAATACGCCGCGTGATCCCCGCCAGATCCCCCACCCCGTCGCCGGAACTGTCCTGATAGCTGCGCGGATAGATCTGATAGATCACCGCCCCCCGCCACCAATCGCGGTCCGCCTCCACCTCGGCGGCAATCTTGCTGTGTTGGGTCATCTCAGCCTCCTTTGACCGAGCCGGCCAGAAGGCCGCGCACAAGGTATCGTTGCATGGAAAAGAACACGAGGATCGGCACCGCGATGGAGACAAAGGCCGAAGCGGCCAAAATCTCCCAATCGCCGCCGCGGCTGCCCAGCAATTCGCGCAGGCGCCCGGTCATCACCAACTGGTCCTCGTTGTTGCCAAGGAACACCGTGGCAATCAGCAGATCATTCCAGACCCAAAGGAACTGGAAAATCGCAAAACTGGCCAAGGCCGGAAAGCTCAGCGGCAAAACAATGCGCCGGAAAATGTCGAAATCCGTCGCCCCGTCCACCCGCGCAGACTCGATCACCTCCTTGGGCAAACCGGCGATATAGTTGCGCAAGAGGTAAATCGCGAGCGGCAGACCAAAGCCCGTATGGGCCATCCATATCCCGAAATAGGCCTTCCCGATGCCAATGCTATTGTGCAGTTTGAGCAGCGGAATAAGCGCCATCTGCAAGGGCACCACCAAGAGGCCGACCACCACAGCAATCAACAAGGCCCGCCCCGGAAACTCCATCCACGCAAGGGCATAGGCGGCAAAGGCGGCAATCAGGATCGGGATCACAGTGGCCGGTATCGTCACCGTAAAGGTATTGAGGAAACTGCGCCCGATGCCTTCGGAAAACAGCACGGTTTCGTAATTCTCCAGCGTGAAACGCGGCGGCTCCACCGTGGTGACAAACAGGCGCAAGCCGCGGCTGCCCTCGGGCTTCTCAGGATAGGCAATCCGGTAGGCGCCCGTATCCGTCACCGTCACCGCAACCCCGTTCCGATCCGCCACCTCGCCCGGGGCGAACTCCACAGGGCGGCGCGAATTGACGCCAAAGGCCGTCACCTCGCGCCCGCCCTCGGCCACCTCGCCCTCGATCACCCAAAGGCTACCCTCAGGCTGGGCCTCATCCGGCGCCGCGGCGCGGATCTGGATGTTCTGCTCGCTGGCCGACAGAGCCGTCCACCAGCCAGAGGCCGAAATCTGGTCACGATCCCGAAACGAGGAAATCAGCAACCCCACCGTGGGCAAAACCCACAGCACCACCAAGATAAAGGCGCTCAGGTTCACCGCCCATGTCACCCGCGAAGACGTGCCCGCCATACCATCCATCAGATCACCCCTCCGCCCGCGCATTGCGAATGTTCCAAATCATAATCGGCGTCACCAACAGCATGATCACCATAGCCACCGCCGAGGCGCGGCCAAAATCCGCCCCGCGGAACATCCAGTCAAACATCAGGTTCGCCAAAACCTGACTGCCCCATTGCCCGTTGGTCATGGCCAGAACGATGTCAAAGACCTTGAGGACAAGGATCGTGATCGTCGTCCAGACCACCGCAATCGTGCCCCAAATCTGCGGCACCTTGATCTTCCAGAACACCTGCAATGGCGTCGCCCCGTCCAGCACGGCGGCCTCGATCGTCTCCTCCGGTATCCCGCGCAGGGCGGCCGAAAGGATCACCATAGCAAAGCCGGTCTGGATCCAGACCAGAATGAGCATCAGGAAAAAACTGTTCCAGAAGGGAATGGTGATCCATGCCTGCGGCTCCCCGCCCAGACCCACAACAATGGCGTTCAATATCCCGATCTGCTCCTGCCCCTCGCCGCGATAGTCGTAAACGAACTTCCAGATCACAGAGGCACCGATAAAGCTGATCGCCATGGGCATGAAAATCAGGCTCTTGGCCAGATTGCCCCAACGGATCCGGTCGGTCACAGCGGCGGCGATCAAACCAAACAGCGTCGCCAAAGCAGGCACCACAAACAGCCAAAGCAGGTTGTTCACCATGCTCTCAAGGAACTTGTCATCCCCCACCATCCAGCGCCAGTTGTCGAGGCCCACAAATTCCTGCCCGCGGCTGCCATGCAGGCTCAGCCAAGCGGAGTTGATCACCGGATAAATCAGGTAAACCCCCAAAATCGCGATGGCCGGAAACAGAAACAACCAAGGCCGGATCGCATTCGCCCGCAAAATATTGCGGCCCGCCTGCGCCCCCCGCGCGGGAAAGGCGCGGTCGAGCAGCATGTTCGACACCCAGAAATAGGCGACACAGCCGAAAACCCCCACAACCATCGTGAACAAGGCCCAAAAAAGGGGCTGGAATGTCGCCATTGGATGTTCTCCCCACCGAACCTGCGCCATGTGCCTGCGCTGCAAAGGTATTGCGCCGCGCCTTTGGCGCGTCGCGGCGGGCGGGGGCCGGGCTGCTGCGCAGCCCGGCCCCCGCCTTGCGCCCTACAGAACCGGCTTACTTAAGCCCGTCCCATGTTTCTTGAATAGAACCCGCGACCTCGGCCGCGTCCTTACCGCCCGCATAGTCGACCATGCCTGTCCAGAAGACACCAGCGCCAATCGCACCGGGCATCAGGTCAGAGCCGTCAAACCGGAAGGTATCCGCCCCCAGCAGAATGTCGTTCATCTTCTTCAGGGTCGGATCGCCGAACAGATCGGTGTTCACCCCCTTATGCGGCGTCAGGAACCCCTTTTGCGCCATCCAGACCTCATGGGCGATGGGGCTTTGCAGATACTCCATAAAGGCCTGCGCGCCCTTGCTGTCGGAGGTGATGGCGAAAACAGTGCCCGCCCCCAGAACCGGCTTGCCCAGATCCTTGCTCTCATAGGCAGGGAAGTAGAAGAAATCCGCATCCTCGCCCACAACCGTCCCCTCGGGGAAGAAGGCGGGGATAAAGCTCGCCTGACGGTGCATGTAGCACTGCGGCGGGCTGGCAAACATGCCCTTGGGGCTATCGCGGAAATCGGTCGAGGCCACAGCCCCCGCCCCGCCAGCGACATAGTCGTCATTGCGGGCAAAGGCGCCGAATTCCTCGATCGCGGCCACAACAGCCGGATCATCAAAGGGCATCTCGTTGCTCACCCAGCGGTCATAGACATCGGCAGGCTGGGTGCGCAGCATCATATCCTCGACCCAGTCGGTCGCGGGCCAGCCCGTCGCCCCGCCAGAGCCAAGCCCGATGCACCAAGGCGTGCCGCCATCGGCCACGATCTGATCCGACAGCGCCTTCAGCGCCTCCATGCTCTCGGGCACCTCATATCCGGCATCCTCGAAATTCTCGGGGCTGTACCAGACCAGCGATTTCACATCGACCTTATAGAAGAACCCGAAAAGCTCATCCGCGCCTTCCGCATTGGCATAGGTGCCCAGATCCACCCAAGACTGCCCCGCGGCGTAATTCTCGCGCACCCAATCGGCGGTGCCCTCTGGCAGGGCCGTCAGCATCCCCTTGGCGGCAAGATCAGAGGCCAAGCCCGGCTGCGGGAAGACCGCGATATTGGGCGGGCTGCCCGCCTCCGTATCAATCACGATCTGCTGCTCGAAACTGTCGGAGCCGTTGTAGGTCACTTGCGCGCCGGTCGCCTCGTTGAAATAGGCGATCACGCTCTCGACCAGTTCCTGATCGGGGCCAAGCCATGGGCCAAAGACAGTCACCGCCTCGCCGGACAGGTCCATCCCCTTCAGGGCCTCAAAGCTTTCCCAGTTGAAATCACCCTCACCGGGGGCAAAGGGCATATGCCCATCAGCCTGCGCGCCCGCCGTCAGGGCCAATGTGGCGACCCCGGCCATCAATACATGTTTCATCTAAAGTCCTCCCAGACATTACAAATCACTCTTTTGCGCGGGCTTTTCCCGCCGCCCCGCATGGCGCCACTGCGCCCTACAGGGGTGTTTCGTCCACGCTGTGATACCTACACTCGCTCTTGTGGCGAGTCTCTCTCAAAGCGCTTTGAAAAGCACCCTACCACCCAAAACCAAACTGTCAATCCACTGCCCCGCCCCGGCACAAAAAAGGCCGGGGCAGCCAAACACCGCCCCGGCCAAAACCGCGCCATAACCGCGCCAACGTTAGGCAGGCATATACATCATCACATTGGCACCGGGCTTGGCCAGCTTGGCATTATACCACGCAAGGCTCTCCTCACGCGCGCCAACGGTCGGGCTCGGGTCATTGATAAAGACCCTGCCCTTATCCACCCCGGTCAACACAACAATATGCCCGACCCCGTCCCAAAACCCCGCCGACCAGATCGGCCCGTTATTGGCAAGGATGGTTTCCAGCTGATTTTCCGTTAAATCCGCCGCAGGCGTGAGCAAAGACTTCAGCCCCTCCGCCGCCGCAAGACTGGAAAAATCCGCCAAAGTGATGCCCGTATTGGCCGCCCATTTCGCCGGCAACCCCTGCCGCGGACCGGGGCTGCGGTAATAGGCCACCATACAGGCAGAGGCATACCAACAGCTCATATTGCGCTGCTGCGGAACAAGGGGAACAGTTAACTTAACGCCCATTTCAAAAGATCCTTTTGTGTTTAAAAAATAACTTTGTGGCAAATCCACGGGCACCACCCTACCACATTTCTGGGCACAACCGAAGGCGCAAAGCCTTGACAAGCGTAGCGTGAAAGTATTTCCCTCCCCTCACCCAAAGCGCTTTGAAAGACACCTTCGATCCATGACCCCGCACATGACCCCCGCCAATGAATCTACGTGAGCTTTCCACCCTCCTCGGCCTGTCCCAAACCACGGTCAGCCGGGCCCTGAACGGCTATCCGGAGGTCAAGGAAGCCACCCGCCTGCGGGTCACGGCGGCGGCGGACAAGCACGGCTACCACCCCAACACGCGGGCCCGCTCGCTGGCCACGGGGCGCGCCATGACCATCGGCCATGTCATCCCCGTCTCCACCAAACACGAAATGCTCAACCCCGTCTTCGCCGACTTCATCGCCGGCGCGGGGGAGGCCTACGCCGAGGCCGGATACGACATGATCCTCAGCCTCACCCCCGATGACCAACAGGCGGGCGTCTACCGCAAATTCGCCCAGAAGAAATCCGTCGATGGCATCATCCTGCACGGCCCCCGAATGGGCGACAAACGGATCGACATGCTGGCCGACCTCGGCCTGCCCTTCGTCGTCCATGGCCGGGTCAGCGATGCGGCAAAACCCTACGCTTGGGTCGATGTGAACAACCGCCGCGCCTTCGCCCGCGCCGCAGATTTCCTGATCGACCTTGGCCACCAACGCATCGCCCTGATCAACGGGCTGGAGGACATGGACTTCGCCCTGCGCCGCCGCGAGGGCTTTGAAACCGCCCTCACCGCCCGCGGCCTGACGCCCCTGCCGCATCTCATGGCCTCCTCCGAAATGACGGAAATCAAAGGCCACGCCGCCGCCGCCGCCATGCTGGGCGGGCCAAATCCCCCAACGGCGATCCTCACCTCCTCGCTGATCTCCGCCCTCGGCGTGCGCCGCGCGATCGAGGAACGCGGGCTGACCATGGGCCGCGAGGTCTCGGTCATCACCCATGACGATGTGCTCGGCTACCTGCCCAACGGGGCCGATGTGCCGATCTACACCGCCACCAAATCATCCGTGCGCGCGGCCGGGCAAACCGCGGCAAAAATGCTGCTGGACCAGATCAACGCGCCCCAATCCCCCCTGCCCACCAAACTGCTCGAGGCCGAACTCACCGTCGGCCAATCCACAGGCCCGGCGCCGAAATAGCCCGCGCACAAAGCCACAGCGAAAGCCATCCCCATGTTGCCAAACCTCGCCGCCTTCCCGCCGGACTTCCTCTTCGGCACCGCCACCTCCTCCTACCAGATCGAGGGCCACGCCGCGGGCGGCGCGGGCCGCACCCATTGGGACGACTTCGCCGAAACCCCCGGCAATGTCACCCGCGCCGAAACCGGCGCCCGCGCCTGCGACCACCTGAACCGCTGGGAGGAGGACCTAGACCTCGTCGCCGCAGCGGGCTTTGACGTCTACCGGTTCTCCACCTCATGGGCACGGATCATGCCCGAGGGGCGCGGCAAGGTGAATGCAGAAGGCCTTGATTTCTATGACAGACTGGTCGACGGCATGCTGGAGCGCGGCCTCAAACCCGCCGCCACGCTCTACCACTGGGAACTGCCCTCCGCCCTTGCCGACCTTGGCGGCTGGCGCAACCCCGACATCCCCAACTGGTTCGCCGAATTCACCGAGGTCACCATGTCCCGGCTGGGCGACCGCGTCTGGTCCACCGCGCCGATCAACGAGCCTTGGTGCGTCGCTTGGCTGTCGCATTTCCTCGGCCACCACGCCCCCGGCCTGCGCGACATCCGCGCCGCCGCCCGCGCCGTGCATCACGTCCTGCTGGCCCAGGGGCGCAGCCTCGACGTCATGCGCAATCTCGGCCTGCAAAACCTCGGGGCGGTCTGCAATTTCGAATACGCCCAACCCAGCGACGACAGTGCCGCCGCCGCGCAGGCCGCCGCCCGCTATGACGCCACCTACAACCGCATGTTCCTCGGCCCCCTGACCCAAGGCGCCTATCCGGCAGAGGTCCTCGAGGGGTTGGAACAACACCTGCCCAAGGGCTGGGAGGCCGACATGAAGACCATCCAGCAACCCACTGACTGGATTGGCATAAATTACTACACCCGCAAAATCATCCACCCCGATCCAAACACCCCATGGCCCGCCCTGCGCGAGACCCACGGCCCCTTGCCGGCAACCCAACTGGGCTGGGAAATCTACCCCGAGGGGTTGGGGCATTTCCTCACGATGATCCACGAGGACTACGCCCCCGATACCCCGATCTATGTCACCGAAAACGGCATGGCTTGGGATGACCACCTCGCCAATGGCACAGTCCATGACCCCGAAAGGCTCGCCTATATCGGCAGCCACCTCGCACAGGTCGAAACCGCCATCGCCAAGGGCGTGCCGGTCAAGGGCTACTTCGTCTGGTCCCTGATGGACAATTACGAATGGGCCTTCGGCTACGCCCCGCGCTTCGGCCTCGTCCATGTGGATTTTGACACCATGGACCGCCTGCCAAAATCCTCTTACAAGGCACTCCAACAGGCGCTGACAGAGCGCCGCGCCAAAGCAACCTAGGGGGAGACAGGCAATGACAGGTTTGATCGCGGATATCGGCGGCACCAACACCCGCGTCGCCCTATGCGACCAAGGCCACCTCAACCGCGCCTCCATCCGCCGCTTTGCCAATGCCGACTACCCGGGGCTGGAGCCGATCCTCAAGGCCTACCTCGCCGAAACCGGCGCCGCCCCCAGCGGCGCGGTGATCGACGTCGCCGGCCCCGTTGAAAACGGCGCGGCCCGCCTGACCAACCGCGACTGGTCCTTCTCCGAATCCGGCATCGCCAAAACCAGCGGCGCCAAAACCGTGCGCCTTATCAACGACATGCAGGCCGTCGGCCATGCCTTTGGCCATGTCGCGCAGGCGGACCTGACCCCGATCCACGCGGGCGAGCCGCAGCCCGGCGGCACCGGCATGATCGTCAACGCGGGCACCGGCTTTAACGCCGCCCTCATCACAGGCACCGGCGCGAACCGCATCGTGCCCCCCTCCGAATCCGGCCATATCAGCCTGCCGGTCACCAATCCCGCCGAACTCGCCCTCGCCGATACCCTGCGCGAAAGCCATGGCTTTGCCAGTGTCGAGGAAATCCTGACAGGCCGCGGGCTCGAGGCCCTGCACGCATGGCGCACCTCCGCCCCCTCGCCCGCCGCCGCCAAGGTGGTCGAGGCCGCGACAGCAGGCGATCCCGCCGCGCTGGAAACCACCCAGAAATTCCTCGAATTTCTCGGCCGCGTGACGGGCGATCTCGCCCTGATCCACCTGCCCTATGGCGGCATCTGGGTGGTCGGCGGCGTGGCCCGCGCGCTCTCGCCCTTCTTCGGCCCGCGCTTCCTTGCCGCCTGCCACGACAAGGGCCGCTTCTCCGCCCTGACCGCCCGCTTCCCGATCCATATGGTCACCGACGACTACGCCGCCCTCACCGGATGCGCCGCCTATCTCGCCGCGATCGAGGGCTAGGGCGGGTTTGCGCAGCGCCTAAATTTTGCGCCACCACTGGCCCTATTTGAGCGCCCATTCTGGCCCTATCCACGGGCCGATTTCCCCCCTAGCATTGGGTATCGCCGCGATGATTTCGCGCGTTCCTTACCCACATAGCCCAAAGGGAGCCCCGCAATGGATGGTGCAACACCAAACGATTTGACCCAAGTGGTCACCGCCGACAAAGCCCATGTCTGGCACCATCTGATTCAACACAAACCCTTTGAAACCGCCGATCCCCGCATCATCGTGGAGGGCAAAGGCATGCGCGTCTGGGATCACAACGGCAAGGAATACCTCGACACGGTCTCCGGCGGTGTCTGGACGGTCAACGTCGGCTACGGCCGCGAAAGAATCGCCAATGCGGTGCGCGACCAGCTGGTGAAAATGAACTATTTCGCAGGCACCGGCGGCTCCATCCCCGGGGCGCTTTTTGCCGAACGTCTGATCTCCAAAATGCCGGGAATGAGCCGCGTCTACTACGCCAACTCCGGCTCCGAGGCCAACGAGAAGGGCTTCAAAATGATCCGCCAGATCGCGCACAAGCGTTACGGCGGCAAGAAGCACAAAATCCTCTACCGCGAGCGCGACTACCACGGCACAACCGTCGCTTGCATGGCCGCGGGCGGTCATGACCAGCGCAACGCCCAATACGGCCCCTTCCCCGAGGGCTTCATCCCCGTGCCCCACTGCATGGAATACCGCGCCGATGCCCAGACCCTGCCCCATGGCGCGACCTACGGCGAAGCCGCCGCCAACGCGATCGAGGAGGTCATCCTGCGCGAGGGCGCCGATACCGTCGGCGGCCTGATCCTGGAGCCCGTCACCGCAGGCGGCGGCGTCATCACCCCGCCCGAGGGCTATTGGCAGCGGGTGCAGGAAATCTGCAAGAAATACGACGTCCTGCTGATGATCGACGAGGTCGTCTGCGGCGTCGGCCGCACCGGCACTTGGTTCGGCTACCAGCAATACGGCGTCCAGCCCGATATCGTCACCATGGCCAAGGGCGTCGCCTCCGGCTATGCCGCGATCTCCTGCTGCGTGACGACAGAGGCCGTCTTTGACATGTTCAAGGACGACACCAGCGATCCGCTCAACTACTTCCGCGATATCTCCACCTTCGGCGGCTGCACCGCGGGGCCAACCGCCGCCCTCGAAAACATGGCGATCATCGAGGAAGAGAACCTCCTCGAAAACTGCAACACCATGGGCGCCTACCTGATGGATGCGCTGCAGGGTCTGGCCGAAAAGCACAGCGTGATCGGCGATGTGCGCGGCAAGGGCCTGTTCAACGGGCTGGAACTGGTCTCCGACCGCACCTCCAAACTGCCGGTGGAGGAGGCCCAGATCGCCGCCGTCCTCGGCGAATGTCTCAAGCGCGGCACGATGATCGGGGCCACCAACCGCTCCTTCAAAGGGTTCAACAACACCCTGTGCTTCAGCCCCGCCCTGATCTGCACCAAGGACGACCTTGATCAGCTCACCGCGACAGTGGACGAGGCCCTCACCGCCGTCTTCGGCTAATCCCCCGCGCTCGGGGGCAATCCCCCGGGCGCAGCACCTGCAAGCGCCAAGTCACAGCGCCCAAATCACACACCGCCAACATCCGCGCCCCTAATCCTCCCGCCCCGGCTCCTCCGGATTGCTGGAAAACAGCGCGATCTTGTTGCCCTGCGGATCCCGCAGATAGCCCACATAAAACCGCGGCCCATAGCGCGCCCGAAACCCCGGCGCCCCCTCATCGGCCCCGCCCGCCCCAAGGGCCGCCGCGTGCAGCGCCCGCACCTGCGCCTGACGGCCCGCCTCAAAGGCCACCATGGCCCCGTTGCCCGCCGTCGCAGGCCCGCCATCAAAGGTCGGCTTCACATAGAAATCCGGCAAAACCGCCCGCTCCCCCGCCGCCACAGGCAAAGCAAAGCTGAGCCCCTCCGCCCCCTCGGTCAGCCCATAGCCAAGCGCCGGAAGGAAGGCCGTATAAAACCGCCGCGCCAAGGCGATGTCATCGGCCCCGACTGTCACATTTGCAATCACGTTAAGCGCCCCTTGCTGAACATCCGGTTAACTCCACCGGGATAGCACGCCGCAGACCGCGCAGAAATCCCTCCGATTTTCCGAAAATTCGCCCTATCCTGCGCCAAAGCCCCGCAGCAAAGGCCACGCCATGCCTCAACGCAAACTCTACCTCGGCCCCCTCACCGACAACCGCCGCTGGGACCACCTCACCCTGCGCCCAGACGATATCATCGTGGTCACGCCCCCCAAAAGCGGCACAACATGGATGCAAACCATCATCGCCCTGCTCCTCTCCGGCGATCCGGAGGTGGAGACAGAACTGATGGTCAAAATGCCATGGGTCGACATCCGCCTGCGCGACATGGCCCCCATCGCGGACCATCTCGAGGCCATGCCCCATAGGCGTTCGATGAAAAGCCACACCCCGTTGGACGGGCTGCCCCTGCACCCGCAGGCGCAGTACATCTGCGTCTTCCGCCACCCGCTGGACACCCATTTCTCCATGCGCCGCCACATGCAAAACATGCCCATCTCATGGTTCGACCACTGGTTCCCGCAGGACGACCCAGACACCACCTTCCGCCGCTTCCTCGACGGCGGGGCCGAGGGGTTTGACGGCGATGCCGCCCCCCTTGCCCATATCCTGCGCCACTTTCACTGCGCCAAGGCCATGGCAGAGCGCCCCAATGTCACCCTGTTCCACTACGCCGATATGACGCGCGACCTGCCCGCGACCTTCGACAAACTCGCCAACCTCCTCGGCACCCCCCATCCGCACGCGCTGATGCAGCGGCTGATCCAGACCGCCAGTTTCGACCATATGAAATCCAACGCCGCCCGCTTCGCCCCCTCCGGCGGGAAGGGGATGATGCGCTCGGACTCCGATTTCTTCCACAGCGGCAGCAGTGGCAAATGGCAGGGCAAGCTGACGGCGGATCAGCTCTCTGCCTATGACAGCATAATGCAGGCCGCCTTAACCGAAGATGAACGCGCCTGGCTGGAATACGGAAACACCAAAACCCCAGCCTAGACAACCCCCTACAAGGCAAACCTCACTCAAGCGGCCAATGCTCCACCCGCTGCCCCTTCTTCAAAAACATCCCGAAGACAGGCGAAAGCAACCCCACCATACGCCCCGAAAACGCAGGCCGCCCGCGCTCGCAAAGCGCCTTGAGGTTGCCCGCAATAAACCCCTGCGCGCCGACCATTTCCTTCATCAGCTTCGATCCCTCGACAGCATTCTCGATCACCAGATCAAACTCCGTGCCCCCCGCGGCCTCGCGCAGATTATAGGTCACCTTGCAGGGCGGCTCGTCGATATTGGTCATCTGAAACGTATGCGAATAACAGCTCGGCGGCTCAAACCGCAAAACCTCGCCCACCACCATGGCCATCTTCCGGTTCGGATGCAGCATCCGCATCTTCGCCCCCTCTTTCAGCCCGTCCACCGTGTCGCAGACCCCGCCAAAGAAAAACGGCAGCGGCTCGTCCGTCGCCACCAAGGTCGACCAAACGACATCGATCGGGGCCTTGATAAAGGTGCGATTCAAAATCGCCTTGGCATATACCGGTTCACTCATTGTCCAACTCTCCTTTGGCAGCACGCGCCGCAGCCTCCGCCGCGACCTTGATATGACCCAGCCGATCCGCCCAATAGGCGCTGTAGGTATCGGTCCAACGGTCGTGAATTTCCTGTATCGGCATGATGTTGATGTATAATTTTCGGCTCCGCCCCTGCTTTTCGCTTGTCATCAAACCGGCCCGTTCCAGAATGGTCAGGTGGTTCATCACCGCGATGCGGCTGACGTCGAACTTCGCCGCCAGATCCCCGACAGAGATCCCCGGCTCCGCCCGCAGGTGGTCGAGTATCTCGCGCCGTGTGGTATGGGCGAGGGCGTGAAAAACGTGGTCCATGTCATCATTTGTAATCATGTAATTACATAATTACATTTGACTCGCCGAGTCAACACTCTTGCGCCAAAGCCCCCCGCCCGCGCAAACTCCCCCCATGACATGGCTCACCACCCTCACCGGCCTTTCTCGCGAAACCCCGCAGAGCATCAGGCAGGGCATCATTCCCGAGGGCGAAACGCTCCTCTGCCCCAATGGCCGCCGCCTCCACCCCGGCACCCTCACCCTGCCCTCGCTGGCCGAGCTGCGCGAGACGCCCCTGCCAAAACACGGCTCGCTTACACTTCGTGAAAGCATCGCCGATGTCCAAAGCCTCCACCTCGACCCGGCCAATGCCGGGGCCAGCTTTCAGGCCGCCTCCCAATTCAACCTTCTCGAAATGATCGGGCCGGAGGTCACCCCCGCCGATGGCATTGGCCGCTATGAAAACGACCACACCCAAGGCCCCGCCTGCGCCATTGCCTGCGGTGCGGGCACGCTCTGGCGCAATTATTTCGCGCCCCATGGCCCCCACACTGGGCAATGCGACGCGCAGATCGACACGCTAAAGGACCTCGCAGAGGCCATCGGCAACTCCGCCCTGAAGATATGGGAAATGCGCAACGGCTACGCCCTGCCCCATCCCGGCGGGCTGGCGCGGCTCAATGCCCATCTGTCGCAAAAATCCCCCGAGGACCTCGACATCCTGCGCGGCCTCCTGCGCCTTGGCCTGCAACAGGACACGGAAGTCACCCTAAAGGGCGCAGGCCACCGCGTGACGCAAATCTACGCCAGCGCCATGCCCGTCGCCTATGCCAATGACAGCGCAAAACTCTGGGAACCCATCGCAAAACTGGTGCTGGAGGCCGCCTATGAGGCGACCCTGCGCATCGCCGCCGCCAATGCCGCGCGCACGGGAAACAACCGGCTCTTCCTGACCCTGCTCGGCGGCGGGGCCTTTGGCAATGCGCGCGAATGGATCATCGGCGCCGTCACCCGCGCCCTTGGTATCGCGCGGGACACCGGCCTTGACGTGCGGATCGTCAGCCACCGCGCCCCAAGCCCCACTGTCGCCGAAATCCTGAGAAATTACAGCTAACCGCGCGGGTCCAGCAGCTTGGCCAAGATACGCGCCTTGGTGATCTGCCCGATCACCTGCCCCTCCTGCACCACGCCCACCATCACGCCGTCCTCGCCGATCTGCGCCATGACATCGCGGATATCCGCATCGGGGGCGACGGTCACCGCATGCTCGCCGCTCACCGGTTCCATCACATCGCGGGCGCACAGAACCCCCAAGGGGTTCATATGGGCCACAAAATCCGCAACATAGCCATTGGCCGGATTGGAGTAGATCGACTGCGGCGTGCCGCATTGCACAATCCGCCCGCCCTCCATAATCGCGATCCGGTTGCCCAGCTTAAAGGCCTCGTCCAGATCGTGGGAGACGAAAATAATCGTCCGCCCCCGCTTCGCCTGAAGCTCCAAGAGCTCGTCCTGCAACCGCGCGCGGATCAAAGGGTCTAGCGCCGAAAACGGCTCGTCCATCAGCAAAATAGGCGCATCGGTGGCAAAGGCGCGGGCAAGGCCGACGCGCTGCTGCATCCCGCCCGACAGCTCCCCCACCAAAGCATCGGCGCGGTCCAACAGGCCAACCCCCGCCAGCTCCTCATCCACCCGCGCCCGCCGCGCCGCGGCAGACTGCCCGCCCAGCTCAAGCCCAAGCCCCACATTGTCGCGCACCGTGCGCCAAGGCAGCAAACCGAACTGCTGAAACACCATGGCGACGCTCTTCAGGCGCAGGGCCCGCAATTCGCTGGCCGAGGCGCGGCTCACGTTCGTCATGACATCGCCGGTCTTGACCCGCACCTCGCCCCGCTCCACAGGGTTCAACCCGTTGACAGAGCGTAACAGCGTCG
Source organism: Harenicola maris (assembly GCA_018524345.1). Taxonomy (GTDB): domain Bacteria; phylum Pseudomonadota; class Alphaproteobacteria; order Rhodobacterales; family Rhodobacteraceae; genus Harenicola; species Harenicola maris. The sequence goes on along the minus strand of JADQAZ010000001.1, from coordinate 966,740 downwards.
ACTTGCCGGAGCCAGACAGCCCCATCAACACCAGTATCTCGCCCTCGGTCACCTCAAGGGAACAATCATGCACCCCCAGAACCTGCCCGCAGGCGGCCTGAATCTCCGCCCGATCCTTGCCCGCATCCATAAGCGGCAGGGCCGAGGAAGGATCATCGCCAAAGACGATGTTCACCTGATCGAATTCAACTGCATTCATCCCTGTTTCACCCGCAACATCCGGTCCAGCATCACTGCAACCGCCACAATCACAAAACCCGATTCAAACCCGAGGCCCGGATCATTGCGCCCCAGAGCCTGAACCACAGGCTTGCCCAGCCCGTCCGCCCCCACATAGGCCGCAATCACCACCATCGACAGCGAGAGCATGATCACCTGATTAAGCCCCGCCATGATCTGCGGCACCGCATAGGGCAGCTCAACCTTCCAAAGCCGCTGCGTCGGCGTCGCGCCAAAGGCATCTGCGGCCTCCAGCAATTCCACCGGCGTCTTCGACACCCCGAGGTAGGTCAAGCGGATCGGCGCAGGCACCACGAAAATCACCGTCGCAAACAGCCCCGGCACCATGCCAAGGCCGAAAAACACAATCGCGGGGATCAGATACACAAAGGTCGGCAGGGTCTGCATCAAGTCCAGCACCGGGCTGATAAACTGATAGGCCCGCGGCCGGTGCGCCAGAAAAATCCCGACCGGCACCCCGATCCCCATGCAGACAACGCAAGACGACAGCACCAGCGCCAGACTATCGGTCGTCTCCTCCCAATAGCCTTGGTTGATGATGAACAGCAGGCACAGCGCCACCAAAAGGCAGACCTTCCAAGACCGCTGCAAAGCCCAAGTCAGCGCCACAAAGAGCAGCACCACGATCCAGACAGGCGGCGCCTGCAAGGCCCAGACGATCCCGTCGATCATCCACTCCAACCCGTCCGACAGCGCGTCGAAAAACGGGCGGGCATTGGACTTGAGCCAATCCACAATGGCCTCCGATATATCATCCATCGGAATTTTATAGTCTTCAAGCCAGTCCATGCCCGCCCCTCAAAACGTCAAAGGGGGCCCCAAAAGGCCCCCCAAAAATCACTCGCTCAAGGCCGCCGTCACAGCCGCCGCCGCATCGCCGCCATCAAGGGTGGTCACACCCTCGATCCAGGCCATCCAAGTGGCCTCATTCGCCGCCAGCCAAGCCTTGGCCGCATCCTCGGGGTCCTCGCCCCCGTCCAGAATGGCCGCCATGATCTCGTTCTCCATCGCAAGGGAAAACTCGAGGTTCGTAAGCAGCTTGCCCACATTCGGACACTCACTGACGTAACCGGCGCGGGTGTTGGTCGCCACAATCGCCCCGCCAAGATCGGGGCCAAAGAAATCATCCCCGCCCGGCAGATAGGTCATGTCGTAATTGGCATTCATCGGATGCGGCTCCCAGCCAAGGAAGACCACAGGCTCGCCGCGATCGGCGGCGCGTTCCACCTGCGCCAGCATCCCCTGCTCCGAGGATTCCACCACCTCGAACTCCGACAGACCAAAGGCATCGCCATCGATCATATCCTGAATCAAACGGTTGCCATCATTCCCGGCCTCGATCCCGTAGATCTTGCCATCCAGCGCCTCGGAAGCGGCGGCGATAGAGGCGAAATCCGTGATCCCGGCCTCAACACCTGCCGCATTGGTGGCAAGGGTGTATTTCGCGCCGGTCAGGTTGGTGCGCACGGTGTCCACCGTCCCCGCCTCGCGGTAGGTCGCAATATCGCCCTCCATGGTCGGCATCCAGTTGCCAAGGAAGACATCGATATCGCCCTCCGCCATCGAGGCATAGGTGACAGGCACAGACAGAATATCGGTCGAGGTCTCATAGCCCAGCGCGTTCAACACGGTGGTCGTGGCCGCAGTGGTCGCGGTGATATCGGTCCAGCCAACATCGGAAAAACGCACTTCATCGCAGGCGGCAAAAGCAGAGCCCGCAGCAGTGACAAGCGCAAGCGTGGATACGGTGATACCAAGTTTCATCGAAATCTCCCTGATTGTTTTTTATTGCTCCATGACAGAGTCGTAACCTTGTAGACCGATCAGCAACACAGGGAAAGCAAAGCGTTAAACCGCGCGGCCCGGGGCCCTCGCGCCTATCGCAGTCATAGAAAGGTCAAACTCCGCGCTATACTCGCGCCCATCCACAGCCCAGCGCGCAGAAAGGGCCCACATCATGGACACAGCCCTGAAACTCCTGATCGCCTCCGGCGCCCTGCTGTTCTGCCTCGGCGGCCTCTGGTCCGCCCGCAGCGCCCTTTTGATCCAACTGCGCGAGGAACGCGCCCAGGGCCGCATCGTCAAAACCCGCTTCACCCGCAGGCAAGGCTCGGATGCTGACCGCGAGGCCCATGTCCTCATCGCCTTCGAGGTAGCAGGCCAAACCATAAGCTTCGAACAATCCGCCCCCGGCGGTGCCTTCACCACCCATAGGGCGCAATCGGTGCAACGGCTTAAGGGCACCCCCGTCACAGTCTCCTATGACCGGAAAAACCCCAAGCGGGCGAGCATCACCCCGCGCCGCGACGGCCTATGGGGCCTCCTCTTCGCCTGCGCGGGCCTCGGCATCTTTCTCGCCATCACACTGGGCTGGAACGAAATCACCTTCTAGGCCCCGTCCGAGGCACATCCAGAAACCAGCTCCGATGCGCGTCCGGCAAGACCTCGCTCTAACACTCTACCCGTCCCGCATCGCCCCATAAGGCGCCGCGCTCCCCGTCACAGAGATCACCTCGGGCGGCGTCTCAACCTCTGTCACCCCCACATCCATCACGGCAGAGGCCGCAAAAGCAGCAGAAAGGCTAAACCCGGCGGCAAAAATCATCGCAAATTTCATCGTCATCTTCCTAAATCTTGTCTCGTTCAATGACCCAACTCTAACCCCGCCCGATGGTTCCCCCAAAGCCCCGCCAAAGCGCGCAAACGCAAAATTCACGCTGGCCCGCCCCCTGCCTTCGTGCTTCACTCTGCCCATGCAAACTGATCGCTACGGCCTGACGCTCTCCACCGCCTCCGCCCCCGCCCGCGACGCCTTTGTCACTGGCGTTGACCTCATGCTCTGCGGCCTCGCGGGGGCAGATACCCCTCTGGCCGAGGCAGCAAAGCATGACCCCAACTTCGCTCTCGCCCATATCGCCCTCGCCCGCCTGCACCAGATGTGGGACCGCCCCGCCCCGATGCAGCAGGCCCTCGCAGCGGCGCAGGCCTGCACCGGCCTAACGCACCGCGAGCAAAGCCACCTGAACGCCCTGACCCTCCTGATGCAGGGCCAGAGCGCCAAGGGCAAAGCCGCCGTCGACGCCCACCTGCTCGATCACCCCCGCGACGCGGTGATCGCCCAGACCTGCTGCGGCGTCTTCTCCCTCATCGGCTTCTCCGGCCTGCCCGGGCGCGAATACGAACAGCTCGCCTTCACCAGCGCCCTCGCCCCCCATTACGGCGATGACTGGTGGTTCAACGGACAGCACGCCTTCTCGCAGATGGAGGCCGACCAGATCGCCCCCGCAGCCAAGACAATCGAGGTGGCCATCACAGGCAACCCCCGCAACGCCAATGCCGCCCATGTGCGCTCGCACCTTTATTACGAGAACGCAGAAACCGCCGCGGGCCTTGGCTACCTGCGCGATTGGATCACAGGCTACACCCCCGGCGGGATCCTCTTTACCCACCTGCACTGGCATGTCGCCCTCTGGGCGCTGGAGGCAGGCAACACAGACCTCATGTGGCAAACCGCCCGCGACCACCTTGAACCCGGCGCCCATAACAGCCCCGCCATCAATATCCTCACCGACCTCGCCTCCCTCCTCTACCGCGCCGAGCTGCGCGGCCACACCGTCACCCCCGATCAATGGCAAAGCCTCAGCCACTACGCGGCAGAGGCCTTCCCCAGCCCCGGCATAGCCTTCGCCGATGCCCATGCCGCCCTCGCCCATGCCATGGCCGGCAATACGGAGGCTCTGTCCAAGATCATCGAAAACCCCAAAGGCCCCGCGGGCGATCTGGTCGTCACCATGGCCGAGGCCTTCCACGCCTTCGCCGCCGCAGACTGGCCCCGCGCCGAAGGCCATTTCACCCTCGCCCTGCGCGACCACGCCCGCCTCGGCGGCTCCCGCGCCCAGCGCGACCTGCTGGAACACGCAATGGCCTGCACCCTGCTGCGCCAAGGGCGCGGCCCAGAGGCCCGCCGCCTGCTCTCCATCCGCCGCCCCCGCGCCAGCGCAGGCGGCGCTGTGGTCGACCACCTCGCCCACTGACGCCCACTACCCCCCAACTAACGCAGGGCACCATTTGACGAAGCCCCCGCTGCGCCCCAATACTCCCCTCTACGGAGGGCCCAGCAATGACACGCCTAAAAACACTCGCAACACACCCCAGCCTGCTGAGCATGGCCGCAGCGGCCCTCTGCGGCATCGCCATCCTGACAACAGGCCCATGGTGGGCATGGCTGCTGATCCCGCTGGGCTTCGGCGCACAGATGCTCAATGAATACGCCCTGCACCGCTTCATCTTCCACCTGCCGCCCCCGAAACAACAATGGGCCTTCGACCTGCTCTATCAGGCGCACTACGGCCACCACGACTTCCCCACCAACACCGCGCTCTTCTTCGTCCCCATCTGGGTCGCAATTCCCGTGCTGGGGCTGAACTTCACGCTGATCTGGGCGGCCTCCAGCCTCCTCGGCCTCCCCGCCCCCCTCTACATCGCCACAGCCGTGGCCCTCACCGGCGGCGTGCTGATGTTCCTGATCTACGAATGGTTCCACATGACAGCGCACCTGACCCTGCCCAAAGGCCCGATAGAGCGCCACGTCACCACCCTGCACAACCAACACCACTTCCGCGACTTCTCGAAATGGTTCCACGTCTCCCCCGGCGGCGAAGTCATCGACCGCCTAGCCGGAACCGCCATCAGCCGCGACACCCTCAAATCCCGCCAACGCATAGACTTCATCCGAACCCTCGGCATGGCCCCCAACGACCCCCGCCTGATCAAAGCCCGAACCCGCTTCGCCTCCCGCTACGGCCTCACAAAGGCAGAGGTCTCGCGGGCGGCAAAGGCATAGACGCCCCTAAGCGCCAAACCACCCAGTGGCCAAAGACCGCGCCCAATCCGCCCGCCCGTTGCGCGCGGCCAGTGCACTGGCCTCCTGCGCGGCGTAGGGCACAGACCGGAAGGTCACGTCATAGGCGCCCTCCCGTTTCTCGACCACGGCATAGGAGGCATTCGGCGTCCCCGTCTGCATCACATGATACACCGGCGCGCCGTCGTCATAGGCGGGGCAGCCGATACTACCGGGGTTCACAACCACGCGCCCATCGGACAGGCGCAGGCATCGCGGGATATGGGTATGGGCGCACAGGATCAGACCGGCGCTCCCCCCCTCCGCCTCTGCCTCAATCTCGGCAAGGGTCGCAGGGCGCACCCGCCCGTCCCCCTCGACCTTCTCCAGCCAATAGACGCTATCGCTCTGCGGCGTGCCATGGCACATAAACACATCGCCAAAAACAAGCCGCGTCGGTGGCAGCCCCGCAATCCACTCCAGATGCGCCGCCTCCAGCTGGTCATAGGCCACCCGATCCGAGGGGCCCATCTCCGCCGGATCATGCTCGATCAAATAGCGGTCGTGATTGCCCCTGATCGAGGGGAACCCCCGCCCCATCAACATCTGCGCCGTCCGACCTGCCTCAAGAGGGCCACTGAAGACATCCCCAAGGTTGACGGCCTCGCTCAGGCCAAGGCCCTCCATATCCCGAAGGACGGCCTCCAACGCCAAAGCATTTCCATGAATATCGGCAAGCCGGCAAATCTCATGGCGCAACCTTTCCACCATTCCCCCCCCCGGCGCAACAACGCGCCCCTTGCTCTCCCCCGCGCGCCCGGCCTACTTAGGTCCAGCTTATCCCAAGGCCTAGGTCCAGATGCCCATCTCCGAAGACACCTTCTTCCTCGACACCCGCTTCAAGGGCACCCTGCAAAGCCAGATCCAACAGATGGTGGCCGAGGGGATCCTCTCGGGCCAGTTCAAACCGGGCGACCGCCTGCCCTCCTCGCGCCGCCTCGCGGCCCACCTCGGCGTGGCGCGGATCACGGTGACGCTGGCCTATACCGAACTCCTCGCCGATGATTACCTAAGGTCAGAGGGGCGCTCGGGCTACTTCGTCTCCGAAAACGCCCCGCAACCCTCCCATTTCCCCGCGCCGCCCCCCAGCACCGACAGCGTCGACTGGACCCGCACCCTCACGGGCCGCGACCCCGTCGCCGCCCTGCACCGCAAACCGGCGCAATGGCGCGACTACCGCTACCCCTTCATCTACGGACAGGCCGACCATAGGCTGTTTGACCATAAAAACTGGCGCGCCTGCGCCCTGCGCGCCCTCGGCACCCGCGAACTCGACGCGCTGACCAATGACTACGACGACCGCGACGATGACCAACTGGTCGAATATATCGCCCGCCACATCCTGCCCCGCCGCGGCATTCAGGCCGGGCCAGAGGAGGTGCTGATCACCCTCGGCGCGCAAAACGGCCTCTGGCTTGCGGCGCAGGTGCTGCTGACACAGCGCCGCACCGCCGCGATCGAGGCCCCCTGCTACCCGGGCCTGCGCGACATCCTGCACCAAACCAGATGCCAGCTGGAGCCCGTCACCGTCGATGCCCAAGGCCTGCCGCCAGAGGGCCTGCCCGAAACCACAGACGTCGCCTTCGTCACGCCCTCGCACCAATGCCCGACCAACGCCACCATGCCGCTCCACCGGCGCAAGGAACTCCTCAAAGCCGCCAATGAACAGGACTTCCTGATCGTCGAGGATGACTACGAATTCGAACTCTCCTTCCTCGGCGCGCCGCACCCGGCCCTCAAATCCCTCGATACCGAGGGGCGGGTGATCTACGCGGGCTCCTTCTCCAAATCGCTGTTTCCGGGCCTGCGCCTCGGCTTCCTCGTCGGCGCGAAACCCTTCATCGCAGAGGCCCGCGCCCTGCGCGCCACGGTGCTGCGCCACCCGCCGGGGCTGATGCAACGCACCACGGCCCACTTCCTGCGCCTCGGCCACTACGCGGCCCAGATCCGCCGCATGCGCCGCGCCTATGCCGCCCGCCGCGAAACCATGCTCACGGCGCTCAAGACCCATGGCCTCATGGTCGAAGGCCAAGGCGACTTCGGCGGCTCTTCGGTCTGGATGCGCGCCCCGGAGGGCATCGACAGCGCCGCCCTCGCCAAACGTCTCGCCCCGCGCTCGGTCCTGATCGAGCCCGGCCACGGCTTCTTCGCCGACACCGCCCCCTGCCCCTTCTACCGGCTCGCCTATTCCTCGATCCCCTCGGAACTCATCCCCAAAGGCATCGAAATCCTCGCCCAAACCATCGCCGAAATGCAAAGCGCCTAGCCCCCGCGCTTCTTATTGGCGCAAATATCCTCGCCGAAGGCACAAAATCTCTTGTCCCACATATCAGGTCTTCGACCCGGCTGACGCCGGGCCGATCCCGGGCGCCTGTCTGGCCAAGGGCCAGAAAGGCGCCCGCCCCCTCCTGCAACCGCCCAATTCCAAGGCAACCACGGCCGCGATTAAATTCGCCGCGCCCCTGCGTGAAATTTCTTTTGACTTTTTCACGAACCGGGATGAAGAATACCCGTATAATTTCACCGCAAGGCCCCGCCATGTCCCTCGACGCGCCCCAATCCCACGCCCTCGGCCCCGATCTGCGCGCCCTGCGCCGCGCGCGCGCCATGACGCTGGAGGATGTCGCCGAGGCGCTGAACAAATCCACCGGCTGGCTGTCTCAGGTCGAGCGTGGCATCTCCACCCCCACCCTGCCCGACCTGCGCGCCCTCGCCGCCCATTACGGCGTCGCCCTCAGCCTGCTGACCGCCGCCGATGGCCCCGCGCGCGAGCAAGGCCGCATCACCCGCGCCGGCCAGCGCCGCGCCATGGGCAGTGCGAAATCGGGGCTGACCGAGGAACTCCTCTCCCCCGATCTCACCGACGACTTCGAGATGATCCACTCCGTCTTTGCCCCCGGCGCGAAACTCACCGAGCCGAAATCCCGCCCGACGCAGGAGGTCGCCTATCTGATCTCCGGCGCGCTCACGGTCTGGATCGATGGCGAGCGCTTTGACATCGCCCCGGGTGACACCTTCCGCATCCGCGGAGAAGCCTACGCATGGGAAAACCCCGGCCCCGAGCCCGCCGTGGTGATCTGGGTCATCGCCCCGCCCGTCTACTAATCCCTTCCGCCCCCGCCCGACAGCAACAGCCCAGCACAGGAGAAAGCCGATGACACAGCCCGACCCCGCCAGCATCGCCCCCACCGGCCCCGCGCGCTCGGGCCGCTGCGAATGCGGCGCCGTTGCCTTTACCGCGGCCAAGGCGCGGCCCACCCTCAACATCTGCCACTGCACCCAATGCCGCCGCATGGGCGGGCACCTCTGGGCTGCCACCCGCGTGATGATCGAGGACCTTACCTTCACCAGCGACGACACCCTCACATGGTTCGCCTCCTCCGATACCGCCCGCCGCGGCTTTTGCAGCAAATGCGGCTCCTCGCTCTTCTACCACGGCAAGGACGCGCCCCATTACGGCGTCTCCGCAGGCAGCTTCGATGCCCCCACAGGTTTCACCATCGGCCAGCATATCTTTGCCGCCGACAAGGGCGACTACTACGAGATCACCGGCGATGCGCCCGTCAAGGACGCCTACTGATGCTGCACACCGCCGCGCAAATGGACCCAGGCCTGATCGGCACCTTCATCCTCGCGGGGCTGCTGCTGAATATCACGCCCGGCGTTGATTTCCTCTATGTCTCCTCCAGCGGCGTGACAGGCGGGCCGCGCATCGGCATGGCGGCGGCTGTGGGGGTGAACTTCGGCATCGTGCTGCATATCGCCGCCGCCGCCGCCGGGGTCTCGGCCCTGCTGCTGGCCTATCCCGCGGCCTATACCGCCCTGAAATACGCAGGCGCCGCCTATCTGCTCTGGATCGCGGTGCAAAGCTGGCGCGCCTCAAGCGCCCAGCACACCGCCCCCGCGCCCAGCATCCCCCGCGCCATCCGCCGGGGGTTCCTCACCAATGCGCTGAACCCCAAAACCGCGCTCTTCATCTTTGCCTTCCTGCCGCAGTTCACCCAAGCGGAGGCAGGCCCGATCTGGCACCAGATCGTGATCCTCGGCACACTCTTCTGGGCCTTTGGCTTTGCCTTCTCCCTCGCCCTCGGCGCAGCGGCGGGCCGCCTTGCCGCCCCCCTGAAACGCCACACAGACACACTGACCAAAACAACCTCACTCCTGCTCGCGGGCCTTGCGGCACGCCTGCTCCTCACTGACTGAAAAGGTAACTCTCGCCATGGCCGATTTCCCCACCACAGCCCGCGTCGTCATCATCGGCGGCGGCGCCGTTGGCGCCTCTGCGCTCTACCATCTGGCCCTTGCGGGCTGGACCGATTGCGTCCTGCTGGAAAAGAACGAACTCACCGCAGGCTCCACATGGCACGCGGCGGGCAATGTGCCGACCTTCTCCACCTCTTGGGCGGTGATGAACCTGCAACGCTACTCGACGGACCTGTATAAAACCCTCGCCGAAACCGTGGACTACCCGATGAACTACCACGTGACAGGCTCCGTCCGCCTCGCCCATTCCTCCGAACGGATGCAGGAGTTTGAGCGCGCCGTCGGCATGGGCCGCGCCCTCGATAGCGGCCTCGAGATGATGAGCAACGCCGACATGAAGGAGGCCTACCCCTTCCTCGAAACCCACGACCTAGAGGGCGGCATGTATGACCCCCACGACGGCGACATCGACCCCTCGCAGCTGACCCAGGCCTTCGCCAAAGGCGCGCGAGACCTCGGCGCGAAAATCATCCGCTTCTGCCCCGCAACCGGCGTCAGCCGCGACAATGGCGAATGGATCGTCCACACGGATCAGGGCGACATCCGCTGCGAAAAGGTGGTCAACGCCGCGGGCTACTACGCACAGCGCGTCGGCGAATGGTTCAAACCCTACGGCGGGCGCACCCTGCCGATGATGGTCATGTCGCACCAATATATGCTGACCGACGAAATCCCCGAGATCGAGGCATGGTCGAACGAAAACAACGGCAACAAACTGCCCCTGCTGCGCGATGTCGACAGCTCCTACTACCTGCGTCAGGAAAAACACGGGCTGAACCTCGGCCCCTATGAGCGCAACGGCAAAGGCCACTGGATGACCCCCTCCGACCCCATGCCGGAGGATTTCAGCTTCCAACTCTACCCCGACGACCTCGAACGCCTCGAATGGTATATCGAGGACGCCATGGCCCGCGTCCCGCTCCTCGGCACCTCGGGCATCAACAAGGTCATCAACGGCCCGATCCCCTATGCCCCCGACGGGCTGCCCCTGATCGGCCCGATGCCCGGCGTGCCCAATGCCTATGAGGCCTGCGTCTTTACCTTCGGCATCGCCCAGTCCGGCGGCGCGGGCAAAGTGCTGGCCGAATGGGTGACAGAGGGCGCCACCGAATGGGACATGTGGGCGACAGACCCGCGCCGCTTCACCGATTACACCGATCAGGACTACTGCGACCAAAAGGGGATGGAGGTCTACGGCCACGAATACGCCATGCACTTCCCCCACCACGAATGGCCCGCCGCGCGGGATAAAAAACTCTCCCCCGTCCACGACAAGGTGGTGGAACTGGGCGGCGTCATGGGCGCCTATAACGGGTGGGAACGCGCCAACTGGTTCGCCCAAGAAGGCGATGACACATCCGAGGAAAGCACCCAGACATGGAAACGCTCCGGCCCATGGGAAGCGCGGGTCAAGGAAGAATGCGAGGCCGTGCGCGATCACGTCGGCGTGCTCGACCTCTGCGGTTTCTCGCGGTTTAACCTCTCGGGCGAAGGCGCGGCAGAATGGCTGCGCTCCCGCGTGGCGGGCACCCTGTGCAAGGTCGGCCGCATGGCCCTTGGCTACTTCCCCGACCACCGCGGCCGCATCACCACCGAAATGTCCATGCTGCGCCACGCAGAGGACCACTTCACCCTCATCACAGCCGCCGCCGCCCAATGGCACGACTTCGAGATGCTGCAAAAGCACCTGCCAGAGCACCTGACGCTGACCGACCATACCACCGAATTCAACACCTTCATCGTCACCGGCCCCAAGGCGCGGGAGTTGTTCGAAGGGCTGGATACCAAAGCCGACCTCACCCTGCCGTGGCTGTCGCACCAAGCGGCAGAGGTCGCAGGCATCAAATGCGCCCTCGCAAGGGTCAGCTTCGCGGGCGAACTCGGCTGGGAAATCCACTGCCCCATGGCCGACGCCCCCGCCCTCTACGCGGCGGTGCTCGGCGCAGGGGCCAAACCCTTCGGCATGTATGCCCTCGACGCCCTGCGGATCGAGAAAGGCTACCGCACATGGAAGGGGGACCTCTCCACCGACTACACCCTGATCGAAGGCGGGCTTGACCGCTTCATCCGCCTGAACAAGGAACAGGACTTCCCCGGCAAGGCCGCGCTCAAGGCGCAGACAGAACAAGGCCCGCAAAAACGCTTCGCCACGCTGGTGCTGGACAAGGGCGATTACAACGCCCCCTACATGTCCAACATCTGGCTCGGCACAGAACGGGTGGGAGAGGTCACCTCCGCAGGCTTCGGCTACCGCACCAATGCCCATATCGCCCATGCGATGCTGCGCACCGATCTGGGCGTCGCGGGCACAGAGCTCGAGGTCGAAATCTACGGCACCCGCGTCAAGGCCACGGTCCAACCCGAAGGCCCCCTCTGGGATCCCGAAAACAAACGCATCACCGCGTAACGCCAACCGGCAGGGCGCCCCGCGCCCTGCCAAGATTTTTCGCCGAAAAATCTCCGCCCGACTGAAACGACACCGAAGAATTGCCATGATCGACCAAGTCACCAAAACCCTGATCGCCCGCTTCCCTCTCGGGATGATCGCCACCGCCTCGCTGGACGGGCGCCCAAGGGTCTCGCCCAAGGGCACCTTTCTCGTGCTCAACGATCATACCATCGCCTTCGGCAATATCCGCTCGCCGCAAACCATGGCCAATCTCGCCGCCAATCCGGCCTGCGAAACCGTCTTCGCCAATCCCTTCACCCGCAAGGGCGCCCGGCTGGAGGGCCGCGCCCGCCTCGTGCCCCGCTCTGTGGATGAATTCGACAACCTCCTGCCCCGCTGGCGCGCCCACTGGGGCGACCTCTCCGCCCGCATCAAGGATATCGCCGTCATCACCGTCACCCATTCCGCCCCCGTCACCACGCCCCCCTATGACACCGGCGCGACGGAGGAGGAGATGATCGCCACCTACAAAACCCGCTACGAGAAATTCTACCCATGACACCCGCTCCCGCACTCCGGCCCATGAAAGGACGCTGACGTGACCACAATCACCCTCCTCGATGGCGGCATGGGACAGGAACTCATCGCCCGCGCCGGACGCGCCACCTCCCTATGGTCGATGCAGGCCCTGCTCGACGCGCCCGAACTGGTCCGCGCCGTCCATGACGACTACTTCGCCGCAGGTGCCGAAGTCGCTACCACCAACAGCTACTCGGTCCTGCCCGACCGCCTTGCGGCCCATGGCATCCCCGACCAACTCGCCCCCCTGACCCACCGCGCCTGCACTCTCGCCGCCCAGTCCCGCGACGCCCATGGCACAGGCCGCGTCGCAGGCGCCCTCGGCCCCCTCGGCTTCTCCTACCAGCCGGACAAAGCCCCCCCGCCAGATCAGGCCGCCGAGGCCTACGCCCCGCTCGCCCGCATTCAGGCCGAATACGTCGACCTCCACATCCTCGAAACCATGTCCTCCGTCGATCAGGCCCGCGGCGGGCTGATGGGCACCAGCGTCACCGACCTTCCCACATGGCTGGCCGTGACGGTGGACGACACCGACGGCACCCGCCTGCGCTCCGGCGAGCCATTGTCCGATCTGCTGCCGCTGCTGGCCGAATTCGCCCCCGCCGCGCTCCTGATCAACTGCTCCACGCCAGAGGCCGTCTCCCAGGCCCTCGCCGCCCTGCCCGATCTGCCCTGTCCCTTCGGCGCCTACGCCAATGGCTTCACCGAAATCACCGATGATTTCTCCGCCATCGGCGCCACGGTCGACCTGCTCACCGCGCGGCGCGACCTTGACCCCGCCGCCTACGCCCATTTCGCCCGAGGCTGGGCCACAAACGGCGCTACCCTCATCGGCGGCTGCTGCGAGGTCGGCCCCGCCCATATCGCCCGCCTCGCCGATACCTTCGGCAAACCACGGGCTGCACAATGATGCATACGCTGCGTGCATCGGATGTGCATCAGATGTGTATCCGCTTTTTCGCACAACACACCGCAACAAACACCCTCACCCGGCGCTAACGCACGCTTCAAAGGATCATCGCCATGGCCAAACCCATCCCAACCCACGCCCGCGCCGTCATCATCGGCGGCGGCGTTATCGGCTGCTCCGTCGCCTATCACCTCGCCAAACTGGGCTGGAAAGACGTGGTCCTGCTGGAGCGCAAACAGCTCACCTCCGGCACCACATGGCATGCCGCAGGCCTGATCGCACAGCTTCGCGCCACAGCCAACATGACCAAATTGGCCAGATATTCCCAGGAGTTATACGGCGAACTTGAGACAGAAACAGGCGTCGCCACCGGCTTCAAACGCTGCGGCTCCATCACCGTCGCCCTGACAGAGGAACGCCGAGAGGAACTCTGGCGCCAAGCCTCCATGGCCCGCGCCTTCGGCGTCGACGTGGAACGCATCACCCCGGGTGAGGTCAAAGCCCGCTACGAACACTTGAACATCGAGGGTGTAACCGGCGGAGTTTACTTGGAAAAAGACGGCCAAGGCGATCCCGCAAACATCGCCCTCGCCCTCGCCAAAGGCGCCCGCCAGATGGGTGCACAGGTCTTCGAACAAACCCTCGTCACCGCCCTGCCCAAACAGGGCCGCCGCGTCACCGGCGTCGACTGGCAGCGCGGCGAAGAGAGCGGCCATATCACCGCAGATAACGTCATCAACTGCGCCGGAATGTGGGGCCGCGAGGTCGGCAAAATGGCCGGAACCTCGGTGCCCCTCCACGCCTGCGAACACTTCTACATCGTGACCGAAGCCATTGAGGGGCTTACACAAATGCCCGTCCTGCGCGTGCCTGATGAATGCGCCTACTACAAAGAGGACGCAGGCAAAATCCTCCTCGGCGCCTTTGAACCCAACGCCAAACCATGGGCGATGGAGGGCATCCCCAAAGACTTCGAATTCGACCAATTGCCAGAGGATTTCGACCACTTCGAACCGATCCTAGAGGCCGCCGTCACCCGCATGCCCATGCTGGCAGAGGCCGGCATCCACACCTTCTTCAACGGCCCCGAAAGCTTCACCCCCGATGACGCCTATCACCTTGGTTTAGCTCCAGAAATGGACAACGTCTGGGTCGCCGCGGGCTTCAACTCCATCGGCATCCAATCCGCAGGCGGCGCAGGCATGGCGCTGGCGCAATGGATGGACGCAGGCGAAAAACCCTTCGATCTGGGGGATGTCGACATCGCCCGCACCCAGCCCTTCCAAAGCAATAAAACCTATCTATTTGAACGCTCTAAGGAAACCCTCGGCCTGCTCTACGCCGACCATTTCCCCTTCCGCCAAAAGGCCACCGCCCGCGGCATCCGCCGCACCCCCTTCCACCAACAGCTGCTGGATCGCGGCGCTGTCATGGGCGAACTGGCGGGCTGGGAACGCGCCAACTGGTTCGCCGACACAGGGCAAAAGGCCGACTACGAATACACATGGAAACGCCCCAACTGGTTCGAGAACAGCGCACGCGAACACCACGCCGTGCGCAACACCCTTGGGATGTATGATATGTCCAGTTTCGGCAAGGTTAGGGTCGAAGGGCCGGACGCAGAGGCGTTTTTGAACCACATCTGCGGCAATGACATGAGCGTTGGGAACGGAAAGATCGTCTACACCCAATTTCTCAACAATTCCGGAGGGATAGAGGCCGATGTTACAGTCACACGGTTAACAGAAACTTCATATCTCGTCGTCACCCCCGCCGCGACCCGCCGCGCCGACCAAACATGGATGGAGCGCCACAAGGGTAACCACATGGTCGTCATCACCGATGTCACCCCGGGCGAAGGCGTCCTCGCCCTCATGGGCCCCAATTCCCGCGCCCTGCTGCAACAGGTAACGGATTTCGATTTCACCAATGATGCCAACCCCTTCGGCACAATGGTTCACGCCGATATCGGCATGGCACAGGCCCGTTTCCACCGCGTCACCTATGTCGGCGAACTCGGGTGGGAGGTCTACATGCCCAGCGATATGGCAGGCCATGTGTTCGAAACCCTCTATGAGGCCGGACAGGACCACGGGCTCAAACTCTGCGGCATGCATATGATGGACAGCGCCCGGATAGAGAAAGGCTACCGCCACTTCGGCCATGACATCACCTGCGAGGATCACGTTGTCGACGCCGGCCTCGGCTTTGCCGTAAAGACCAAAAAACCCAATGATTTCATCGGCAAAGAGGCCGTCCTGAAACGCCGCGAAACTGGCCCCGAATTCCGCATGATGCAATTCCTGCTCACCGATCCAGAGCCGCTCCTCTACCACAACGAGCCGATCCTACGCGACGGCAAGGTGGTCGGCTACCTCTCCTCGGGCAGCTACGGCCACACCCTCGGCGCCGCCGTCGGCCTTGGCTATGTGCCCTGCGCGGGCGAAAGCAGAGATGACATTATGAAGTCCACCTACAGCATTGAAGTCGCAGGTGAAATCATAGAGGCCAAAGCCAGCCTCGCCCCCCTCTACGACCCCAAATCGGAACGGGTCAAAGTCTAACCTGCGCTTCTTATTGGCCCAAATATCCCCGCCGGAGGCACAAAATCTCTATTCCTCCGGCCGGGAAAACTCGCCCCCGCCCACATTGGCAGAAACCCCCGTGGTCGAGGGAAAGGATGTCGCCATCCCCCGCGCCACGCGCACGGCCAGATAGGCAAAGGCCTGCGCCTCAAGCATATCCCCGTCCATCCCATAGGCCTCGACCGGCTCCACAGGGCAATCCATCCCCTCGGCGATCATCTCCATCATCACCGGATTATGCCGCCCGCCGCCGGTGACCAAAATCCGCTCCGGCGGGGCGGGAAAATGCTCCGCCGCGCGCACAACGCCAACCGCCGCCGCGGCCGTCAGCGTCGCCGCCGCATCCGCATCGGGCAGCATCCGCACCGCGCGGGCAAAGGCGTCAAAATCGTTCCTGTCCAGCGACTTAGGCGGCATTTTGAAGAAATATGGCAGCTCGGAAAACTTCGCCAAAGCCTCCGCCGCCACCACACCCTGCGCCGCCAAAGCGCCGCCCTCGTCAAAGGGCTTGCCGTATTTCTCCTGCATCAGATCATTGATCGGCGCATTGGCAGGCCCGGTGTCGAACGCCAGAACCGCCCCTTCCTCGCCCACGTCCTCCTTGGCCGGATCCACCCATGTGACATTGCCCACACCGCCAAGGTTCAAAAACACAACCGGCCCCGAAAACTTCGCCCATTTCGCCAAGGCGAAATGAAACGCAGGCGCCAAAGGCGCGCCTTGACCGCCAAGCGACACATCATTGGAGCGGAAATCCCACACCACCGGCAGGCCGATCGTCTTGGCCAAACGCCGCCCGTTTCCGGCCTGATGGGTGCCCCGTCCGGCGGGATCATGGGCAAGGGTCTGGCCGTGGAACCCCACAAGGTCAACCGGATCAAACCCTTGAAAAACCTCAACATGTGCGGCCTCAAGCACCTTGGCCACCTTGCCAAGCCCCTTGTCCCCGGGCCATTTACCCAGCCCGCCGCGCAGCACCTCGCGCTCGGCCTCGCTATAGGCCCGATAGGCCGTGGGGCCAAAGCTGTGAATGCTCTGCCCGTCCGTTTCGATCACCGCCGCGTCCACCCCGTCAAGCGAGGTGCCGCTCATTGCACCCAAGGCCCGGTATATGCCGTTTTTCAACATGGTCTTCCCCTTCGCCCGCTGCCGCCGTATAGCGGTAGCGCCGGGCAAAAGATGGACCAAGAACCAATGACCTACCAGCCGAAATCTGACTTTCTCGTCACCATTATGGAACGTGGCTTCCTCGCCGACTGCACCGACCTGCAGGCCTTGGACGAGGCCATGGTTGCAGGCGTTGTGCCTGCCTATATTGGCTATGACGCTACGGCGGCCTCGCTCCATGTGGGGCATCTGCTCAACATCATGCTGCTGCGCTGGTTTCAGAAATGCGGCGGCAAGCCGATCACCCTGATGGGCGGCGGCACGACCAAGGTGGGCGATCCCAGCTTCCGCTCGGACGAGCGCCCCCTGCTTGGCCCCGAACAGATCGACGCCAATATCGCAGGGATGCAACAGGTCTTTGACCGCTACCTCAGCTATGGCGAGGCGCCGACAGATGCGCTGATGAAGAACAACGCCGAATGGCTCGACGGGCTCAACTACCTTGAATTCCTGCGCGACATCGGGCGGCATTTCTCCGTCAACCGGATGCTCTCCTTCGAAAGCGTAAAGTCCCGCCTTGACCGCGAGCAGAGCCTGTCCTTCCTCGAGTTCAACTACATGATCCTGCAGGCCTATGATTTCATGGAGCTTAACCGTCGCTACGGCTGTCTGCTGCAGATGGGCGGATCGGATCAATGGGGCAATATCGTCAACGGGATCGACCTGTCCCGCCGCGTGTTGGACGCCGAGATTTACGGCCTGACCACGCCCCTGCTGACCACCAGCGACGGCAAGAAAATGGGCAAGAGTCAGGGCGGCGCGATCTGGCTGAATGCGGAAATGCTCTCCCCCTACGAGTTCTGGCAGTTCTGGCGCAACACCACCGACGCCGACGTGGGCCGCTTCCTCAAGCTCTACACAGAGCTGCCCGTAGACGAATGCGACCGTCTGGGCGCGCTGGAGGGGGCCGAGATCAACGAGGCTAAGGTTCTGCTGGCCAATGAGGTCACGGGCCTGCTCCACGGCTCAGAGGCCGCCGCAACGGCAGAGGCCACTGCCCGCGAGGTGTTTGAAAAGGGCGGCATGGGCGATGATCTGCCCCGCCTGACCCTGACCGTGGCGGATATCGGCGATGGGATCTCTGTGGTGCAGCTGATCGTGCGTGCGGGGCTTGCGGGTTCGGGCAAAGAGGCAAAGCGCCTGATCGCCGAGGGCGGCGCGCGGCTGGATGACGCCCCGCTTGATAATGCGGGCCTGATTCTGACGGCGCAGGAGCTTGCCTCCCCGATCAAGCTGAGCGCGGGCAAGAAACGCCACGCCTTGGTGGACCTCTCCGCCTAACCAATCCGCGGGCTGGCCGGCATTTCGCCCGCCAGCCCGCATTTTGCGCGGATCAATTCCGCGCCCTAACCCCCTGAAACAACGCGCCTTCACGGTACCATGGTAAGGCGGCTTCGTTTTCCGACCACTTGCGTCGCTTTCTTTGTGTCCTCTGCCGCGAAGCTGCCCTAGCGTCGCTTCATACATCGGGACAAGAGGAACCGCGCGATGCCACTCACCATGAACCGCCAAGTCTTTATCACCTGCGCCGTCACCGGCAGCGGAAGCTCCCAAGACCGAAGCCCCCATGTCCCCCGTTCCCCCAAGCAAATCGCCGAGAGCGCCATTGCCGCCGCCAAGGCGGGCGCGGCGGTTGTCCATTGCCATGTGCGCGACCCCGAAAGCGGCACCCCCTCACGCGATCTGGCCTATTACCGCGAGGTGACAGAGCGCATCCGTGACAGCGAAACCGACGTGGTCCTGAACCTGACCGCGGGCATGGGCGGCGATATGGTCTTTGGTGCACCCGATGCGCCCCTGCCGCTAACCACCGGCACCGATATGATCGGCGCAGAGGAACGCGTGGCCCATATCGCCGAGTGCCTGCCAGAGATCTGCACCCTCGACTGCGGCACCATGAACTTTGCCGAGGCCGACTACGTCATGACCAACACCCCCGGCATGCTGACCGCCATGGGAAGCATGATGACCGACCTCGGCGTCAAGCCCGAGATCGAGGCCTTTGACACCGGCCACCTGTGGTATGCTAAACAGCTTGTCAAAGACGGCGTGCTCGACAGCCCCGCCCTTGTGCAGCTTTGCATGGGCGTCCCTTGGGGCGCGCCCGATGACCTGAACACCTTTATGGCCATGGTCAACAACGTCCCCGATGACTGGACCTTCAGCGCCTTCGGCCTTGGCCGCAGCCAGATGCCCTTCGTCGCGGCCTCCGTCCTTGCGGGGGGCAATGTGCGCGTGGGGCTGGAGGACAACCTGATGCTGGACAAGGGCGTGCTGGCCACCAACGAACAGCTTGTCGCACGCGCCGTGACCATTATCGAGAACCTCGGGGCCAAGGTGATCGGGCCAGAGGAGGTCCGCGCCAATCTGGGCCTGACCAAACGCGCACCGGCCTGATCCACCGCACTGAGACACCATCAAACACAGGGGCACGTATCCAGAATGAGAACAGCATGCATTGTCGGCGGCGGCGTGATTGGCGGCGGATGGGCCGCGCGCTTCCTTCTGTCGGGGTGGAACGTCCGCGTCTTTGATCCGGACCCGGAGGCAGAGCGCAAGATCACCGCAGTTCTGGACAGGGCGCGGCGCACGCTTCCCATGCTCTACGAGGTCGCCCTGCCTGCCGAGGGCACCCTGACCTACCACGAGACCCTGCAGGAGGCTCTGGAGGGCGCAGAATGGGTCACAGAGAGCGTTCCAGAGCGTTTGGACCTCAAACACCGCATCTACGCCGAGATTCAGGGCATCCGGCCCGATATCACCATCGGCTCCTCCACCTCCGGCTTTACCCCGACGGAGCTGACCCAAGGCGCGGCGGTGCCCGCCCGCATCATCGTCACCCACCCCTTCAACCCCGTCTACCTGCTGCCCCTTGTCGAGGTGGTCGGCAAGGAGGGCGGCGATGCAAAGATCATCGAAGAGGCGCGCGAGGTGCTCTCCGGCATCGGGATGTATCCCCTCTATATCCGCAAGGAGATCGCCGCCCATATCGCCGACCGTTTTCTCGAGGCCGTCTGGCGCGAGGCGCTTTGGCTGATCAATGACGGCATCGCCACCACCGAGGAGATCGACAACGCCATCCGCTATGCCTTTGGCATCCGTTGGGCGCAGATGGGCCTCTTCGAGACCTACCGCCTTGGCGGCGGCGAGGACGGCATGCGCCATTTCATCGCCCAATTCGGCCCCACCATGTCCTTTGAATGGACCAAACTGATGGATGTGCCGGAGCTGACAGAGGAACTGATCGACACGATTGCGGATCAATCCGACGCACAATCGGGCCATATGACGATTGACGAGCTCGCGGGCAAACGCGACGGCAACCTCGTGGCCCTGATCCGCGCATTGAAACAGCAAGGCTCCGCTGCGGGCCTTCTCGTGCAGGAACACGAGGCGAAGCTCGCCCCGCAAGACCCTGTTATCGCGCCGGAAAAGCTGCGCACCATTGAGCGCGTCATCCCCTGCGACTGGACGGATTACAACGGCCACATGAACGAAAGCCGCTACGGTCAGCTTTGGTCCGATGCCGCCGATACGGTGATGCGCATGGTCGGCGCCGATGCCGCCTATATCGAGGGGGGGAACAGCTACTTCACCGTGGAAACCACCACCCGCTTTCTGGCCGAGGCCCATGCAGGCGACCGCGTCGAGGTCCGCACAACGGTTATCGAGGGGGCGGGCAAGAAGCTGCACCTGTTCCACGAAATGCTGCGCGGAGAGGAGGTTTGTGCCACCTGCGCGCAGCTGCTCATCCACGTCAGCCTTGAAACCCGCCGCGCCTGCGAGCCGCAGGGCGATGTGGCCACCCATGCCGCCGCCCTTGCCAAAGCCCACGAAGGCCTTCCCAAACCGGAGTAAACCCCATGCAATTCGGCCCCACAGAAGAACAGCAAATGATCGTCGACACGGTCCGCCGCTTTGTCGAGACCGAGATTTACCCCCACGAGGCCGAAGTCGAACGCACCGGCGAGGTCCCTGCGGAGCTTGCCGAGGCGATCAAATCCAAATGTATCGAGACCGGGTTCTACGCCTGTAACTTCCCCGAGGAGGTCGGCGGCGCGGGCCTGAGCCACCTTGAGTTCGCACTGGTAGAGCGCGAGCTGGGGCGCGGCTCCATGGCCCTGACGCATTTCTTCGGCCGCCCACAGAACATTCTGATGGCCTGCGAGGGGGAACAGCGCGAGCGGTACCTGCTTCCCGCTGTGCGCGGCGAGCGGATGGACGCCCTCGCCATGACGGAACCGGGGGCGGGTTCTGATGTGCGCGGCATGACATGTTCGGCCGTGCGCGACGGGGGGGATTGGGTCCTGAACGGCACAAAGCACTTTATCTCCGGCGCAGAACATGCCGATTTCATTATCGTTTTCGTCGCCACCGGAGAGGACGACACCCCGAGAGGCAAGAAAAAGCGCATCACGACCTTCCTTGTCGATCGCGGCACCCCCGGCTTTACCATCCGCGATGGCTACAATTCCGTCAGCCACCGTGGCTACAAGAATATGATCCTCGATTTCGACAACTGCCGCCTGCCCGATGCGCAGGTTCTGGGAGAGGTCGATGGCGGTTTTGCGGTGATGAACGAATGGCTCTATGCGACGCGGATCACCGTTGCGACCATGTCTGTCGGCCGCGCGCGGCGGGTGTTTGACATGGCATTGGCGCAGGCGGCAGAGCGCGAGCAATTCGGCCAGCCGATTGGCAAGTTTCAGGGCGTCGGCTTTCAGATCGCCGATATGATCACGGAAATCGACGCGGCAGACTGGCTGACCCTTGCCGCCGCATGGCGGCTGGACCAAGGCCTGCCCGCCAACCGCGAGATCGCCTCGGCCAAGCTTTATTCCAGCGAAATGCTGGCCCGCGTCACCGATGCGGCCCTGCAGATATTTGGCGGAATGGGCCTTATGGATGACTTGCCTATCGAGCGGTTCTGGCGCGATGCGCGGGTTGAGCGCATCTGGGACGGGACCTCGGAAATCCAGCGCCACATCATTTCACGCGATCTTTTACGGCCACTGGGGGCATAGATTTTGTGCCTCCGGCGGGGATATTTGACCCAATAAGAAGCGAAGGGTTCGTTTACCATGACACGTGATCTGTCCCGCCTTCTTGCCCCGAAATCCATCGCTGTGATCGGCGGCGGCTGGGGGGAAAGTGTTATCAAACAGCTGCTTAAGGCGGGGTATCAGGGGCAGATCTGGCCCATCCATCCGGCCAAGCGGGTTCTGGGCGGGCTGGATTGTTATGCGAGCCTTTCTGCCCTGCCTGCGGCGCCGGATGCGGCCTTTGTCGCCGTGAACCGGAGCGCCACGGTGGAGGTTATCGGCGCGCTTGCCGGGATGGGGGCTGGCGGGGCGATTTGTTTTGCCTCCGGCTTTGCCGAGGCCGAGGCGGAAGCGGAGGATGGCCCTGCCCTAGAGGCCGCCCTGATTGC
Organism: Harenicola maris; assembly: GCA_018524345.1. Classification (GTDB taxonomy): domain Bacteria; phylum Pseudomonadota; class Alphaproteobacteria; order Rhodobacterales; family Rhodobacteraceae; genus Harenicola; species Harenicola maris. The sequence goes on along the minus strand of JADQAZ010000001.1, from coordinate 944,276 downwards.
CGCCGCGGGCGAGATGCCGATCCTTGGGCCGAATTGCTATGGGCTGATCAACGCGATGGAGGCGGCGCCGCTTTGGCCCGATCAGCATGGCTGCACCCCCTGCTCGCGCGGTGTGGCGATCCTTGCGCAGTCTTCCAATATTGCGCTGAATCTGACCATGCAGGCGCGCGGCGTGCCTTTGGCCTTTGTCGGCACCCTTGGCAATCAGGCGCAGACCGGCATGGCCGATATGGCCGCCACCCTTCTGGAGGATCCGCGCATCACCGCGATCGGGTTTTACATCGAGGGGTTCAAGGACCTGCGCGCATGGGAGGCCGTCGCTGTCAAAGCGCAGGCGAAGGGCATTCCCTTGATCGCGTTGAAGTCGGGCAAATCCGAGCAGGCGCGCTCTGCCTCTGTGTCCCATACGGCCAGTTTGGCGGGCAGCGCGGCGGGGGCCTCGGCGCTGTTGGCGCGGCTTGGGATCAGCGAAGTGGATGGGCTGGCCGGATTGTTGGAGGCTTTGAAGATCGTGCATATGGGCGGCTGGTTGGGGTCCAACCGGATCGCCTCCATGTCTTGTTCCGGCGGAGAGGCCGGGTTGATGGCGGATTCGGCCTGGGGGTTGGAGTTTCCGCCCCTGAACAGCGCACAGCAGGCGGGGCTGCGCACGGCTTTGGGGCCTATGGTCGCCCTCGCCAACCCGCTGGATTATCACACCTATATCTGGGGCGATCGTGCCAGAATGGCCGCGACCTATAGCGCGATGATGCAGGCCGATCTGGCCCTCGGGGTTTTGGTTCTGGACCTTCCCAAGGCCAGCACCTGCGATCCGGCGGAGTGGGATGTGGCGCTGGAGGCCGTTGAGCTGGCGGCGAAGGAGGTGCAGGTGCCCATGGCGGTCATGTCCTCCCTGCCCGAAACCCTGCCCGAACCTGTGGCAGAGCGGTTGATGGACAGCGGGGTTATTCCTCTGGCGGGCATCCGCGATGCATTCGAGGGGATCGCAGGCGCCATTCGCCCTGCGTCCTATGACCCTACGCCCTTGCTCTTGCCCCTCGGCAGCGGGGGTGAGGCGATTGTTCTGGCCGAGGCGGAGGCCAAGGCGGCTTTGGCGGGCTATGGCCTGCGGGTGCCCCGCTCCGCCCGCGCCAGCGGTGCGGTGGAGGCTGGCAGGCTGGCCGCCCCAATGGGCAAGGTTGTTCTGAAGGGCGAAGGGGTGGCGCATAAGTCGGAGGCCGGGGCCGTTGTCCTGGGCCTGTCGGGCGCAGAGGCAGTGGAAGCCGCCGCCCTCGCCATGCCCGCAGGGCGGTTTCTGGTGGAGGAGATGGTTACGGATGGGCTTTACGAAATATTGATCGGGATCACGCGCGATCCGGCCCATGGCTTTGTCCTGACCCTCGGCGCCGGGGGCGTGATGACAGAGGTGCTGGCCGACACGGCGCATCTGCTAGTGCCCGCCGCACCCGAGGCCATCACGGGCGCGCTGCAAAGCCTGCGCATAGCGCCGGTTCTGGCCGGATACCGGGGCAAGCCGGGCGCGGATACGGAGGCCATCGTCAGCGCGGTGATGGCGCTGCAGGCCTATGTCATCGATCATGCGGAGCGGGTGGAGGAGGTTGAGGTGAACCCCCTGATCTGCCGAAGCGGCGATGCCATTGCCGCCGACGCCTTGATCAAGGTCGCGCTCTAACCCCCTGTCCCTCAACAAAAAACGCCCCGGAAAACCGGGGCGCTTTGTGTTTCGTTTGCGGGCGCTGACTTACGCGAACCACCAGCGTTCGGCCAGACGGGAGCTGTCCATCTGGAAGACGTTGCCGATGGTGCCAGAGTTCGCCAGCTTGGTCGAATGCGCATCCACATAGTTGGCATACATCGGAACAACGGTGCCACCCTCGGAGGACATCAGCATCTGCATCTCGGTGTACATTTCCTTACGCTTGCTGCTGTCCAGCTCTGCGCGCGCGGTCAGGAGAAGCTCCTGGAAGCGGGCGTTTTCCCAGCCGGTGTCGTTCCAAGGCACACCTGCCTCATAGGCGGAGGAGAACATCCAGTCCTCTGTCGCGCGGCCGGACCAGTAGCAGGCACACCATGGCTTTTTCAGCCAGACGTTGGACCAGTAGCCATCGTCAGGCTCTTGCACCACGTTGATGTCGATGCCCGCGTTCTTGGCGGAGGCTTGATACAGCTGCGCCGCGTCAACAGCGCCCGGGAAGGCCGCGTTGGCGGCAGACAGGTCAACCGAAAGGCTATCAAGACCGGCCTCTTTCAACAGGGCCTTGGCCTTGTCCGGGTCAAAGTCGTTCTGCGCCAGATCGCCAGCGTAATACTGGTTCGCGGGGCCGATCGGGTGGTCATTAGCAACCGCGCCGTGGCCGAGCAGGATCTTGTCGACCATTTCCTGACGGTTCACCGCGTGCTTGAGCGCCTGACGGACTTTCATATCGTCAAAGGGCGACAGGCCGGTGAGCATCGGGAAGGTGAAGTGCTGGTTGCCCGTAACCTCGAAGATTTCGACGTTAGGGTTGGCCTTCATCAGAGCTTCGGTTTTGAAATCAACGCGGTTCACGGCGTCGACCTGCCCTGTCATCAGGGCGTTCATCCGTGCGGAGGAGTCGTTGATGGCGATGAATTCAACGCTGTCAAAATGGCCAGCCTCGTCGCCTTTGTAATGGTCGGCAAAGCGGCTGCCAACGAAACGCACACCGGGGTCAAAGCTCTCGACCTTATAGAGGCCGGTGCCGTTGCCCGATGCGATTGCGGCTTCGATCTCGCCCGCGGGGAACATCAGGATGTGATAGTCCGACAGCAGGAAGGGGAAGTCGGCGTTGCCGGCCTTGAGGGTAAAGGTCACCTCGTGGTCGCTGACCTTCTTCATCTCGGTGATGGCCTCGATGATTGGCTTGGCGGCCGATTTGGAATCCTCGGATGTGTGCATCTGAAGCGAGGCAATCACGTCATCGGCGCCAAAATCCTTGCCGGAGTGGAACTTCACACCCTGACGCAGCTTGAACGTCCATGTCACGGCGTCTGCGGAAGCTTCCCAGCTTTCAGCCAATTCGCCCTTCAGCTGACCATCCGCGCCGATTTCTGTCAGGCAATCGAAGACACAACCATGGGCGGCCATGATCATGAAGCTGTCGGAATGGGTGCGGCCATCCCAGCTGTCAGAGGTGTTTGCACCGGCGAGGCCAAGGCGGAGCGTGCCGCCCTTTTTCGGGCCGTGGCCAGCAGCACGCGCGCCTGTTGCGGCCAGAACGCCCGCTGCGGCGCCGGTTTTCATCAACCCGCGTCTTGTGAAATTGGTCATTGGTAACTCCCTGTTACTATTGGATCTTATGTCCCATTTTACCACCCGTTTGCGGGCGATTCGTATTACATCTTATCAACTGCGGCATCACCGATGTTATCAACTCCGCGTTCCGCAAGCAGATCGGTAAGCCAGTCGGGGTCCATCTCGGGGACCGAGCTGAGCAAGAGGTCGGTGTAGGGGTGATGGGGCGGCACGAACATTTCGGCCTTCGGCCCCTGTTCAACCACCCTGCCCTCTTTCATCACCACAACCTCATCGGCGATGGATTTCACCGTCGCCAGATCATGCGTGATGAACATATAGCTCAGGTTCAGCGTATCCTGCAAATGCGCCAGCAGCTTGAGTATCCCCTCGGCGACCAGCTGGTCGAGGGCGCTTGTGACCTCGTCGCAGATGATGAACTTTGGCTCCGCAGCAAGGGCGCGGGCAATGCCGACGCGCTGTTTCTGCCCGCCCGAAAGCTCGGATGGAAGGCGGTGGAAATATTCGCCGGGTTCAAGCTCGATCTCGTTTAGCAGGTCATTCACGCGGTCGCGCTTCGCCTTGCCCTTGAGGCCGAGGTAGAACTCCACCGGGCGGCCAATGATCTCGCCTATGCTCTTGCGCGGGTTCAGGGCCGTATCAGCCATCTGATAGATCATCTGCGCCTGACGCAGCTGATCCTTGGAGCGTCTGCGGTAATCGAGCGGAAGGCTTTCGCCTGCGAAGCTGATGGAGCCCTCAACGGGGGGCAAAAGGCCGGTGATACAGCGCGCCGTGGTCGATTTGCCCGAGCCGCTTTCCCCCACAACGGCGACGGTGCGTCCCTCGTGGATGTCAAAACTGACGTCATGCAGGACCATGGCGCTTTTGCCGTAGCCCGCGGTGACATTCTGGACCGAGACAACCGGAACGGCATCCTCGGCGGGCTTGGGTTTGGCGGGGCGTTGAAAGCTGCGCACGGCCCAAAGGCTCTTGGTATAGTCCTGCGTCGGGGCAGAGAGCATGGTGCGGGTGTCCGCCTCCTCGACCTCATCCCCCTTGAGCAGAACTTTGATCCGGTCGGCCATCTGCGCCACAACTGCAAGGTCATGGGTGATGTAGATCGCCGCCGTGTCGAACTGTTCCACGATGTCGCGAATGCTGGCCAAAACCTCGATCTGGGTGGTCACGTCGAGGGCCGTTGTCGGCTCGTCAAACACAATCAGGTCGGGGCGACAGGCCATGGCCATGGCCGTCATGGCGCGCTGCAACTGCCCGCCGGAGACCTGATGCGGATAGCGAAAGCCGATGTTCTCTGGGTCGGGCAAGCGCAGGCGGCGATAGAGTTCCACACCGTCCTCCTCGCTTTCCGCGCGGGAGGAGACGCCGTGCTGTGTCGGGGCCTCTGTATGCTGGGCAATCAGCTTATGGGCAGGGTTAAAGCTCGCCGCGGCGGACTGCGCCACATAGGCGATCCGCTTGCCCAAGAGGCCACGTTTCACCGCCGCCGAGGCATTGACCAGATCGATCCCGTCAAATTCCACCTCGCCGCCGGAAATCCGGCAGCCATCACGGGTAAAGCCCATGCAGGCGAGGCCCACGGTGGATTTCCCTGCGCCGCTCTCCCCGATCAGGCCCAAGACCTCGCCCTTTTTCAGGTCAAGGTTGATGCCATTGACGATGGGGTTCCATGTCTCGTCGCTGCGACCCTCGATCTTGAGGCCGCGCACTTTCAGCAGAGTATCGGTCATTCTTTGAGCCCCGAGGATTTATGCAGCATCCAGTCGACCACAAAGTTGACGCCCACGGTCAGCAGCGCAATCGCCCCCGCAGGCAGCAACGGCGCAGAGGCGACGAGCGGCGCGAATTGGGCGTAGTTGATGAACTGACCCAGATCCTTCACCATGGTGCCCCAGTCGGCCAAAGGCGGCTGGATACCCACCCCGAGGAAGGACAGCGAGGCGATGGTCAGGAAGACAAAGCAGAAGCGCAAACCGAACTCGGCCAGCAAAGGCGCCGTGGCATTGGGCAGCATCTCCTTGAAGATGAGGTAAGAGAGCCCCTCCCCGCGCAGCTTTGCAGCCTCGATATAGTCCATTACCACGATGTTCTGCCCGACAGCGCGGGCAAGGCGATAGACGCGGGTGCTGTCAATCAGGGCGATGATTAGCACCATGAAGATAGTGCGGTCGATCCCCCAAGCATTGGCCCAAACCGTCGCGATGGTCATAAGCAGCAAGGCAAAAATCAGCGCCGGAATGGCCATCAACACATCCACCGCGCGCGACAGGACCTGATCGAGCCAGCCCCCAAGGGTCGCGGCCAGAAAGCCTAGGCTGCCGCCGACGAAGAAGGCGAGGCAGGTGGTGATAAAGGCGATGCCAACCGTGTTCTGTGCCCCGTAGATCAGACGCGACAGGATATCACGGCCGATCTGGTCGGTGCCCATCGGGTATTCAGGGTTGCCGCCAAAGGCCGGATCACCGCCGGGGGCGACATTGGCCGCCGCCAAAATCTCGTCCTGCCCATAGGGGGCGATTGCGCCGGCAAAGATCGCCAGAAAGGCGTAAACCACAATGACAAAGATGCCGAAAGAGGCCGTAAGCGGCATGGAGCGGAACAGTTTGCGCGAGCCTGCCGTGCCCACCGTGCGGCCCAAAAGACGGAACAGATAGGCGATGATCGCAGCAATAATCAGCCCCTGCACCGCCCACCGGAAGAAGACCGCGCCCTCTTGCAGGTAAAGCCAGATAGACCCCGCCAAAAGCGCCGCCGCCAGCACATAGCCAAAGGCCACCCCATAGGACATATCGCGAAAATAGGGCTTATTGCCCGTCACCTTTTGCCCGATCATGCGGAATAGATACCCGCCCGCCGCAATCGCGATGATTGCGAGTATTAGCCATAGCCAACCGCTCATTTAGGGTGCCTCAGTCGTGGGTTGGAGATGATCGACAGGACATCCGCCAGCAGGTTCAAAAGGATATAGGCCGCCGCAAAGATCAGACAGCAGGCCTGCACCACCGGCAGGTCGCGGATCTTTACCGAGTCGACGAAAAGCTGCCCGATGCCGGGATAGACAAAGACCACCTCGACCACGACCACACCGGTAATCAGATAGGCAAGGTTCAGGGCGATCACGTTGATGATCGGCGCAAGGGCATTGGGCAGCGCGTGTTTGACGATCACCCGCATGGGCGACAGGCCCTTGAGCCGCGCCATCTCGATATAGGGCGAGGCCATCAGGTTGATAATCGCCGCCCGCGTCATGCGCATCATATGGGCCGTCACCACAAGGGTCAGGGTCAGGGCGGGCAGCATGGTTTTGTTCAACCGGTCGCTAAAGCTCATGTCAGAAAAGATATTCGACAGGGACGGAAAAACAGGGTTCAGGACGGCAAGGAACAGGATCAGGATATAGGCGAGGAAAAACTCGGGGCTGGAAATGCTGCTGAGCGTGCCGATGTTCATGGCGCGGTCAAAGGCCGTATTGCGAAACAGCGCCGTCAGAATGCCAAGGCTGATGGCAAAGGGCACCGCGATGGTCGCCGTCACGCCCGCAAGGAACATGGTGTTGGCAAAACGCGGCGCGATCTGGTCCGCCACCGTGGTCAGCTGCGTGCCGCCAAGGTTGGATTGAAAGTTCATCTGCGCAAAGCTGATACCAAGATCGCCCTGCAGGGTGCCCGCAAGCCAGCCAAAATACCGCGCGACCGCCGGTTGATCGAGGCCAAGATCCTTGCGGATGGAAGCCACAGCCTCATCCGTAGCGCCCTGCCCCAAAATCTGGGTCGCAAAGTCACCGGGGAGCAGATTGACGGCGGTAAAGATGACGATGGACACGACAACCAGAGTGAGTAATCCAAGCGCTAAACGCTTAAAAACAATAAGTCCCAGTCCACTCAAACCGCAGATACCCCCGAAGGCGACATGCCCCTGCGGCTTAAGGTATCGGCAGATTGACGGGAGTAAAGAAGTTTCTTTTACCGCGCGGCAGCCCCATAGAAAATAGAACTATTAGAGTGAAACTCTCGACATAAGCGGATGAAACGGCATGCGAAATGCAACGAATCTTTGCAGTTTGGGAAGTTTGCCCCTGCTTTGCCCCGGTTTTGCCGCCCGCCTTTGACCGGATGCCCTTTACCGCGGCGCAAACTGCCCTCATTGATACCCGCGCGGCATAGGGCTTTGGCCCGAACAGCAGTAGATGGAGGACCAAGATGCCCGAGCTTCTTTTGATCGGAAATGCCACGCAAACCATGCTGGAGCGGATGGCGACGCAGTTCACCATCCATCGCTGGTCGGACCTCTCCCTTGACTGGCTGGCGCAAAACGGCGCGCGGATCACCCATGTTGCCACCAATGGCCACGACGGGATCGAACCTACCGTGATGGCCGCATTGCCGAACCTGAAGCTGATCGCCTGCTATGGCGTGGGCTATGACGCCATCGACACGGCAGAGGCTGTTCGGCGCGGCATCCTTGTCACCCATACGCCCGATGTTCTGAACGAGGAGGTCGCGACAACGGCGGTGATGCTGATGCTGGCCTGCTACCGCAACCTGCTTGGCAATGACGCCTATGCCCGTTCGGGGGATTGGGCGGCGAAGGGCTCCGCCCCCCTCACCCGCTCCGCGGAGGAGCAGGTGGTTGGCATTCTCGGCATGGGGCGCATCGGGCAGTCCATTGCGGCAAAGCTGGCCCCGTGGAGCCCGAGGATCCTCTATCACAGCCGCAGTCAAAAAGACGTGCCCTATGAGTATTTCAGCAACCTGACAGAGATGGCCACAGCCAGCGATGTGCTGATCTGTATCACGCCCGGCGGCGCGGGCACGCGGCATCTGGTCAACACCGAGGTGTTGCAGGCCCTCGGCCCCCGCGGCTGTTTGGTCAATGTCTCTCGCGGCTCTGTCGTGGATGAGGCAGCCTTGATTGCGGCGCTGCAAAGCGGGGCCTTGGGCTCAGCCGGTCTTGACGTCTTCGAGCGCGAGCCGCATGTGCCCCAAGCGCTGTGCGACCTGCCCAACACGGTGCTGCTGCCCCATGTGGGCAGCGCGACGGTAGAAACCCGCGCCGCCATGGGCGCCCTGACGGTGGACAACCTGCTCGCGCATCTCAAGGACGGATCGGTGCTGACGCCGGTGCCGGAATGCGCGGGCCTGCTGGGTTAAGCAGGCCCCGAAGCAGGCCCTGCCCCCTAGGCTTTCATCAGCACCACATCGGCCTCGACCTTGGCCGTGGCACCGGACAGATCGCCCAGCTTTTCGCCCGCTTCGATCTTGCCGCGGTTGCGGTTGGCGCGGGCCTGCCGTGCGGCCCCCTCGGCCAGAACATCAGGCGCCTCATCGGGCGGAAGGACCAGAACGCCGTCACTGTCCATCACCACCACATCGCCGGGAAGCACAGGGACATTGCCGCAGGACACAGGCATATTCAGCGCCCCGCCCAGATCATTGAGCCGCGAGGTGATGCCCGAAACGCCGCGGCAGAAGACGGGCAAACCGACCTCGATGATCTCTTCTGCATCTGTGCAGGGACCATCCAGTATTACCGCAATCGCGCCGGCCACCTTGGCCGCAAAGGCAACGCCGCCGCCAAGGCAGGCGTGGCGATCATCGCCCAAACGGTCAATCACCAGAACATCGCCGGGACGGATGGCCGAAATCGCGTGGTGGAGCATCGTGCTGTCCGTGCCCGGGATCGAAACCGTGATGGCGGTGCCCACCATGGTGCCCGAGATCGGCGCAAGCGGCCGAAGCGAGCGGTGCACAAAGCCGCGGTGGCGGAAATGGCCCATGGTCGCAACCTCGACCGCGCCGAACCCCTCGATCAGGGCGGGGTCAATGCGAGCGGGCTCCGGCCCAATACAGTATTTCTTCATCAAACGGCCTTTCTGGTAGGGTTGGTTTGCCAATCACGCCCGGGCACAGCCGCCAGAAGCTTGCGGGTGTAGTCCTGCGTCGGGTTGGCGAAAAGAGTGGCGGGTTCGTCCTGTTCCACGATCTTGCCGTGACGCATCACGGCGATCCGGTCGCAAATGCGGCTGGCGACGCGCAGGTCGTGGGTGATGAAAAGCATGCCGAACTGCAGCCGCTCCTGCATCTCGGCCAGCAGGTCAAGCACCTGCGCCTGCACCGAGACATCAAGGGCAGAGACGCTCTCGTCCGCGATGATCAACTCCGGCTCCAACGCGAGGGCACGGGCGATGCAGATACGCTGTCTTTGCCCGCCGGAGAATTCATGCGGGAACCGGTCGCCGCCCGAGGGATCAAGCCCGACAGCCTCGATCAGACCATCGGCGCGGGCGGTGGCCTCCGCCGGCGAGAGCCCGTGAATGATCGGCCCCTCGGCAATGGCCGAGCGGACGGACTGACGCGGATCGAGCGCGGTGAAAGGGTCTTGGAACACGATCTGCACCCGCTGCCGCGCCGCGCGCAGGTCCGCGCCCTTCAGGCCCGAGAACTTGCCGCCGGAGATCGTGACCTCGCCCCCGTCAGGCTCGACCAAGCGGATAAGGCACTGCGCCAGCGTGGATTTTCCAGAGCCGCTCTCCCCCACAAGGCCGAGGGTCTCGCCCCGCCGGATGGTCACATCGACCTCATCCACAGCCTTGACCTTGCGGCCCGCGCCAAACAGCGTGCGGGTCTGGTAGGTTTTGGCGACCTTGCTCGCCACCAGAACAGGCTCGCCCAGATAGCTACGGGAGACCTTGGGCTGGAGCCGCGGAACAGCGGCCAGAAGGTTTTGCGTATATTCCTCCTGCGGGTTCAACAGGACCTCTTTCGCGGGGCCGGTTTCCACCAATGTACCGTGACGCATCACCGCCACGCGGTCGGCGATCTCGGCCACGACGCCGAAATCATGGGTGATGAACAAAATGCCGGTGCCGTGTTTTTCGCGCAGATCGAGCATAAGCCGCAGGATTTGCGCCTGCGTGGTCACATCAAGCGCCGTCGTCGGCTCATCCGCAATCAGGATCGCCGGATCAAGGGCAAGGGCCGTGGCAATCATCACGCGCTGACACTGCCCCCCAGACAGTTGGTGTGGATAGGAGCGCAGAATTTCCCGCGGATTGGGCAGGTGAACCTCGGTGAACAGGTCAATGACCTTTTGCTTGATCTCGGCTTCGGACAGTTTCGTATGCAGGCGGAAGGCCTCTGCAACCTGCTCGCCCACACGGTAGATCGGGTTCAGCGCGGCAATGGGTTCCTGAAAGATCATCGCCAGCCTGCGCCCGTTGATCTCCCGCCGCTGCTCCTCTGTCAGGGTCAGAAGGTTGCGGCCCTCGAACATCACCTCGCCCGAGGGCTTTGGCAGGTTCGTCGGCAGCAATCCCATGCTCGCAAAGGCGGTCAGGGATTTGCCGGAGCCGGTCTCGCCCACAATGCAGAGGATTTCGCCCTTCGACAGGCTGAGCGAGAGGTCCTTTACCGCAAAGGGCCGGTCGGCCCCTGTGGGCAGGGGCACGGAAAGGCCGCGAATATCAAGCAGGGTGTCGGTCATGATGACAGGGCCTTTACGTCCAGATCGCGCGGATTGCTGTTTTGCAGATGGGCCACGAACCGGGCGCAGACGCCGGTGAGGTGGTCAAATATCCGCTCGCCAATTTCGGGGCTGGAAAGGCCCGCATCGCCCCCCATCATCCCGTCAGGGTTCACCTCGTCGGCATTGAGCGGCATGTTTACCTGCATGTCCTCGAACCTGATCCCGTTCGCCCCCGCAATCGGCAGGCCCATGGCCTGATGCGGCGCGGCCGGACGGGCCAGATCGGGGCGCATGGCCTGCGGCAAAAGATGCATCGACAGGGAGGTGATCGGATCGCCCCCGTGCCCGCGAGCCTGTGCCGATTGGCCCTTGTGCAGATCCTCCCACAAAGCGCTCGGGATGGACCGCCACAGATCGATGGAGGTCACGCAGACCCCGGTTTCCCGCCGGATTTTGCGCAGGACCTGATCGATCAGGAAGGAATTGGTGGAATGCCCGTTCAGGATCAGCACACGGTCGATGTCATGGTCCAGAAAGGCGCCGACGACATCCTCCACAACGCTGCAAAAGGTCTGCGCGCGCAGCTGTATGCCCCCCGGAAAAGCCCGGAAGAACTCGGCATAGCCAAAGGGCACGCAGGGCGCGGCAATGGCACCGGAAAGCTCGGCCACACGCTCGGCCAGCTTATCGGCCAGAACGTAGTCGCCCATGGGCGCGTGGGGCCCCTGCTCTTCTGTGCTGCCAAAAGGCAGCAAGATAACAGGCGGTTTCTCCCCGCTGGCGTCGAGACGGTCGCGAAACTCCGCGACCGTCATATTTTTCAAAGCGGACTTCACGAAGGCAGCTTCAGGTATTCGCCGAACATGCGCATCTCGGCATCCGCACGCGGGATAAACTCGATATCGGCGGCATGGGCCCAGTTATAGACGCTCTGCCACATGTACATTGCGGGGCAGTAGTCGATCCAAGCCTGACGCATCTCCAGATAGCCGGCGTAGCGGTCCTCGAACTCCGTCGCGACGAGGAATTTCTCAGAGGCGGCAAGGTATTCCGGCGTCGGATCCCATGCATAGGTGCGGCTGTCGGGACGGCCACGACCTGAGTTGGGGCCCCAATCGAGCCAAAGCGGACGATAGGGATCGCCGGGGATAAACTCGGTCGAGTTCGACTGGTTCTGCATGTGCCATGGGCGCTCATAGACCAGCTGGAAGTTGTCCAGAACATTGGCGCGCACGTTGATCCCGACCTGACGGAACATCTCGACCATAATCTCGGCCGCGGCCTCGTAGTTGGGGTAGAACTGCCGTGTGATGTGCCAGTCCAGCTCCTCGCCGTTATAGCCACTGGCCGCCACCAGCTCCCGCGCCTTGTCGGGATCATAGGGATAGGCAGGCTCGGCATCGGGATCGTAGAAGTCGCCGTATTCCTTGAAGTTGAACGGCACCGCGGGGTGGATGGTCAAGCCGCCAAAGAGGGCCTCGGTGATGGCCTCCATATCCACCGCATGCACCATCGCGCGGCGCAGGTTCACATCGGTCAGCGGGTTGCCCGGCTCGTCCAATGTGTTGAACACCATGGCCGGATAGTTCCCGGCCAGCTCGTGCCGGACGGTCACATTGTCAAAGCTCTCAAGCTGCGCCATCTGGTCGGTCGGGATGTTCACCATGAACTCGAACTCGCCCGAGACAACACCGGCCATACGGCCCGCAAATTCGGGAACGATCTTCCAGTTCACACCTGCGGCGGGCGGTGCGCCGTCCCAGTAGTCATCAAAGGCCACGGTTTCCAGGACCTCACCGGGCGTGAAACGAACCACGCTGTAAGGGCCAGTGCCGATGGGGTGCTGACCAAAGGCATCAACGCCAACCTTCAGGTAATGCTCTTTGGGCACGACAAAGCCGATGTAGCCGCTCAGCTTGCCGGGCACGAAGGGGTCTTCATGTTCGGTTTCGATCTCGACGGTCAGCGGGCCGACGGCCTCGACGCGAATGAAACCTTCGGTGAAGGTCTTGCCGCGCGGCTCAAACGGTTTCTCGCCCCAAAGGCGCTCTGCCCCCAAGGAGAAGGCGACGTCTTCGGCTGTCATTGTCACGCCATCGTGGAATTTCACACCCTCGCGCAGCTGGAATGTCCAGACCTTGCCCTCGCGGGACCACTCGGTTGCGAGGCCCGGTGTCAGGGTGACACCGGTGGGATCGGCGATCAGGTCTCTCTCGACCAACACGCTGTAGATGTTGGGAAAGATGCGGCGTGTCGTGGTGGAGATGCCGTTGATTGTGTTGAAGTTAGACCAAAGGTTATCGACAGCCACATTGATGACCGGCCTCTCCCCCTGAGCCAAAACGCGCGTTCCGGTTGCAGAAAGCGCAAGTGCGCCCGCCGCAACCTTACCAAATCCTCGTCTCGTAATCATGGAAGTCTCTCCTGTTGTTGCATTTCGGGGTCAAGTTGTTCGGACCTTCAACATCGGATCGAGACGGTCACGCAGAGCGTCGCCAAGGATCGACATTGAAAGGGTAATCACGAAAATCAAAAGGCCGGGCCAGACCGAGATCCACCACGCCGTGGACAGGTAATCACGCCCGTCCCCGAGGATCTGCCCAAGGCTCGTGTTGGGCGACTGGATCCCGAGGCCAAGGAAAGACAGGGAGGTTTCCAGCAAGATGATCTGCGGGAAAGTCAGCGTGATCTGCACGATCAGGGCAGAGGCGACATTGGGCAGGATGTGCCGGATATAAAGGCGCATGGGATGCGCCCCAAGCGATGTGACCGCCTTGGCATAGGGCTGCGAGGTGGCCGAAAGAACCACACCGCGTGCCAGCCGCGCATAGGTTTCCCAACCGAACAGGCCCATTAGGATGATGAACAGGATCAGGGAGTTGCCAAAGAAAGCCAGTAGCGTCAGGGCGATCAGGATAAAGGGGAGCGAGGCCTGAAAATCGACCAGCATCATCAGGCCCTCTTCGACGTAGCCCCGGAAATGCGCCGCCAGAAACCCGATGACCGTGCCAACAATGGCGCCGATCAGGGTGCCCGCCAAAGCCACCAGCAAGGACATCCGCAGCCCCGCCACCAAGCGCGCAACCATGTCGCGCCCGATACGGTCGGTGCCCAGCAGGTATTCCTCTGGCCCGCCAAGGAATGCGGGCGGCTTCAAGCGCCCCAGCAAGTTTTGGTCCGTGACCGCAAAGGGGGAAAACACGTTCCCGATCAAAGCAATCGCAACCACCGAAATCAGCACAGCCGAAGCGGCAATCAACAAAATCGAAGGACGATTTTTCATCGGCCGCCTCCCCTGATACGCGGATCCAGCAGGCCATAGATCAGGTCGACCGCGAGATTGGCCATGACCATGGTAAAGGCGATCACCAGCACCAGCCCCTGCACCACCGCAAGGTCGCGCGCAGATACCGCCGTAACGAGCAGCCGCCCGATGCCGGGCCATGCGAAGACTGTCTCCACAACGATTGCGCCCGCGATCAACTGACCAAGGTTCAGGCCCACGATGGTGACAATGGGAATGGCCGCGTTGGGAAAGGCGTGGAACACGATGCGCCGCCAGGAGGACACGCCCTTGGCCGCGGCGGCGCGCATATAGGGGCGCTCCAGCACTTCGAGCATCGCGGATCGCGTGAAGCGGGCCAGTGTTCCGGCGGTGAATGTGCTGAGCGTGAGGACCGGCATGATCAGGTGCCAGAACGTGCCGGTGCCCGAAGACGGCAGCACCCGCAGGACCAGCGAGAAGAGCAGGATCAGCAAGATCCCCATAAAGAAGTTCGGCAAGGCAAAGCCGAAAACCGCCACGGCCATAACCGCCCGATCAAGGAACCTCCCCCGCCGAAGGGCCGCGGCGATGCCCGCAGGAATGCCGACCAGAGCCGCAAGGGCAAAGGAGCAAAAGCCAAGAAGAAGGGTCCATGGTACCCGCTCCAGAATGATCTCCATCACCGGGCGGGAGTTGCGCAGGGAAACCCCGAACTGCCCCGTAACCATTTGGCCGATATAGCTAAAGTATTGCACCACCAGAGATTGGTTGAGGCCCCATTGCTCTCTGAACTGTTCGATCTCGTCAGGAAGCGCATCGGGCCCCACAAGGGCCATGACCGGATCGCCAGAGGTGCGCAGCACAATGAAGGTGAAAGTCACAACGAACCACAGAGTCAAAAGCGTTCGCGCCAGTTTGATCAACCAAAACCTTGCCATGCGGGGTGCGTTTCATCCTTGTCTGAGGAGCAATCAGGGGCGGCCTGAACCGGTGGTTTCTGGCGTCCCTATGCTTTCGTTCGTTGAGCGAAGCATTTTATTAATCACCAATCAATTCCCAATTATGCAGTTATTTGATATCAAAACGATATGAATGATGGAATCGACCTCCGCCGCCTCAGATACTTTGTTTGCCTAGCAGATGAGCTTCATTTCGGCCGTGCCGCTGAACGCTTGGGCATCGCGCAAGCACCTTTAAGCCAGCAAATCAAACTCTTGGAGGAACGACTCGGGGTAAAGCTGTTCAACCGGACCACCCGGCGCACACAGTTGACCGCCGCGGGGGAAACTTTGCTCCGCCATTCGGAGGATTTGCTGGAGGGACTGGACCGCGCCGTGGCCCATACCCGCGCCACAGCGGGCGAATCAACCGGGCGTATCGTCGTCGGGGGCGTGCATCTGGCGATGTCCCATATCATTCCGCCCATCATCGCAGAGTTCCGCAAAACCTATCCCGCGGTGGTGGTCGAGGCTATTCCTATCGGCACCTCGCAACAGCTGCGCCGCATGGCCGATGGCGAGGTCGACGTGGCGTTTATCCGCCCCTCCGAAACCGCCGCCTTCATGCAGATGGAGACCCTGTCGAGCGAGGGTTTCGTTGCCGTCCTGCCCAAGGGGCACCCCCTCACGGCCAAAGAGGAACTGACCCTGCGCGACTTCGATGGCGAATGGATGGTGGGATATGCGCCGGTTTTGGGGGCCTATTATTCCAACATCGTTTTGTCAGAGCTGCACCGCGCCGGGATCAGCCCCCGCATCGTGATGAAATGCACCCATACCACCGCCATTGCCACGCAGGTCGCCTCGGGCCTTGGTGTGGCGATTGTCCCCTCTTGGATTACAACGGTGCAATCGCCCTTCCTTGAATATCGGGCCGTGCCCGAACTGCCCAAGGCGGTGGATATGGCCGTGGCATGGCCGACCCGCGAAACCTCGCTTGAGGTTCTGGAGTTCGTCGCAACGGCGCGGCGGGTATGCAAAGGGGCCAACCTGTTTCAATCCTTCGGCTAGCCCCCTGCCCGATCCGCTAGACCAAGATGTCGATGTCTTTCGGCGCGGTGCCGTTTTGCACCGCCTGCAGGTTCGCGATCATCCGCGTGACCGTGGGCGCGAAACTGTCGGCAGAGATCGCGCCGATATGCGGGGTCAGGATCACACGGTCCAGCCCTATCAAGGGGTTGTCCGGTGTGATGGGCTCAATGCTGAAAACATCAATGCCCGCGCCGCGCAGCTGACCGTTTTTGATCGCCTCGGCCAAATCCGCCTCGACCAGAATGCCGCCGCGTGCGGCGTTCACCAGCAATGCGTCCGGCTTCATCTTGGCAATGGCCGCCGCGTCGATCAGGTTCTTGGTGGAGGCGTTCAGCTCGCAATTCAGCGTCACCACATCCGAGGCCTGCAAAAGCTCGTCAAGCTCGGCAAAGCGCGCGCCGGTCTCAGCCTCCTGCTCGGGGGTTAAGGGGGTCCGCTTGCTATAAAGCACCGTGCAGCCAAAACCACGCAGCAAGCGCGCAAGGGCCGAGCCGATGTAGCCCATGCCGATGATGCCAACCGTGCGCCCCGACAGGGTCATGGAGGTCACGGCAAGCTCCCCCTTGCGCCATTTGCCATCCAGAATGCCCACATGCCCCCGCGCCAGATTGCGGTTCAGCGCGAGGATGAGGCCAAGGGTGGTTTCGGCAACCGCCACAGCGTTGGAGCCCGTGGTGCGGAACACCCGAACACCCTGATCCTTCGCGGCCTCAAGGTCGATATTATCATAACCGACGCCCCACTTATGAACCGCCTTCAGGTTCGATGCCTCCAACATGGCGCGGGTCACGGGAACGTCCCCGGTGATGGCGAAATCCGCCCCCTGCAGCGCCGCGATCTGATCCGCAGCATCGCGCGAGGACGTGGTCGATACCTCCCACCCCTCGGGCAGAAAGGGCTGCAAACGCGTAAGGCGGTCCTGCGAGGACGGGTCAAGCATCAACAGTTTAGTCATGGGGTCTCTTTCGCTCAGTGGGGGATCAAATTTTAAAGCGCACACCGGGCCGCGCCAGCCCGCCGCCCTGTGCCATAACGGTGCCATCGGCGCGCCAGCAGGCGGCGCCCGTCATCATGCCGCCGGGATCAAAGGCAATCGCATTCATACCGCCGCCGATGGTTTTCACCAGACGCACCTCATGGCCCATGGCCTCAAGCGCGGGTTTGTGGTGGGCATAGGCCCCCTCAAGCTCGACATGCTCGCCGTCCGTCCAAATTCGCGGGGCCTCAACGGCGCTTTGCACGTCCATTTTATGGTCGAGCAGATTGACGATCGCCTGCATCGCCGAGGGGAAGATACGTACCGCACCGGGCAGGCCAAGGGCAAAGACAGGCTGCCCCTCGCGCAGCACAATCATCGGCGCCATGGAGGTCGGCACCCGCTTGCCCGGCTCGATCGACATCGCTTTGCCGGGGTGCGGATCATAGTTCAGCATATAGTTGTTCGGGATCATCCCCGTGCCCGGCACCATGTATTTCGCACCAAACAGCCCGTTGATGGTGTGAGTGGCAGAGACGATGTTCCCGTCCCTGTCGGCCACGGTGATATGGGTGGTATCGCGGCTTTCATGCAGGCCCTGCACCGTCTGTGCCCCGCCGACAGAGCGGAGCCGCGACAGACATTCCTTGGCGTATTCCTTGGAGGTGTATCGCGCCACCGGCACATCGACGAAATCCGGATCGCCCGAGGCGGCGCGCCGGTCCTCAAAGCAGACCCGCAGGACCTCTGCGATCAAATGCAGGGTTTCGGGGGCATCAAAGCCCATACCCGCGATGTCGTAGCTTTCCAGCATGTTCAGCATCTGCACCACATGCACACCGGAGGAGGCAGGCGGCGGCGGCCCGGCGATGGTATGACCGCGGTAGCTGCCAAAGACGGCCTCACGCTCTACCGCGCGATACCCCTCAAGGTCCGCCATGGTGATATAGCCCGCGCCGCCGCCCGCCACCGCCATACTGTCAACCAGTGCCTGCCCCAAGGCGCCGCCATGCAGGGCATCCGCCCCTTCGGCCTGCACCAGACGCAGGCTGGCGGCATAGTCGGACATAACGATCCGGCTGCCGGGTGCGGCAGCTGCGCCATCCGACAACATGATGCGCGCGATTTCGGGATCAAGGGCGAGGTCCTCTTGGTTCTCCAGAATCGCGCCGTGCAGATAGTGGCTGACCTGATAGCCCCGCGTCGCCAGCCGTATCGCAGGCTCGATCACATCGGCAAAGGGCAGGCGGCCGTATTTTTCCTGCATCAGGCACCAGCCGCGCAGGTTCCCCGGAACCGCCACGGCAGAGGGGCCGACGCGATTGCGGCGTTCTGCGACCTCCATGTAATTGGGCGGGCCGTCGGACAGGGGCGTGTAGATCGCGGGATGCATCGACTGCGCCGCCACCGAGAGCGCATCGACGACAATATGCCGCCCGTCCGCAAGGCGCAGATGCGAGACCCCGCCCCCCGCAATGCCCACCATCATCGGCTCCACCACTGTCAAAGCAAGCAGCGCGGCAACGGAGGCATCCACGGCGTTTCCGCCAGCTGCCAGAACCTCCGATCCTGCCGCAGAGCCAAGGGGGTTGTTGGTGACCACCACGCCGCCCGCACCGGAGGCAGGGCGTTTCTCGCAGGTGAAAATCGGCGGTGATTGGGGCGCTGTCATAGGGCTTTCTCTGAGCTGTCGCGGCGCGCCGGAGTGTGGCGCAACCTACGACTCAGTAAAGCGTAGACCCAAAACGGGCGGGATAAAAGTTTGTTTTCCCGCCCATTTTTCAGGCAAACCGCGAATGCGGATCAGCTCGGGCTGGCAATAGCACCGGCAGGTGATGGCCCCTGCGTTTCCTCGCTCAGCCGCTTGGCCGCAGAGCCCGGAGCTGCGCCCCAGACCGCGATCCAGCGGTAGAAAATGGGCGTCAGGAAGAGGGTAAAGACCGTCGCAAAACCCAAGCCGCCGACGATCACCCAGCCAACAGCAACCCGCGCCTCGGCCCCCGCGCCGGAGGTCATCACAAGGGGCAATCCGCCGAAGACGGTGGAGACCATCGTCATCATCACAGGGCGAATACGCAGACGCAACGCGTTGCGGATCGCGGTGTCGATATCCTCGCCCTTCTCTCGCAGCTGGTTGGCGAATTCGACAATCAGGATGCCGTTCTTGGCCATCACCCCGATCAACATCACAAGGCCGATCTGGCTGTAATAATTGAGCGAGCCGCCAGAGAGCGAGATCGCCAGCACCGCCGCCGCGAGGCCGAAAGGCACCGTCAGCATGATCACCACCGCGCTTGCAAAACTCTCGAACTGCGCCGCCAGAACCAGAAGCACGACGACCAAGGCAACGGCAAAGACCGCATAGATCGAAGAGCTGCTCGTCTCCAGCGTCGCGGCCTCGCCGGTAAAGGCAATGGCCATGCCGTCCGGCAGGCTATCCTGCGCGATCTCCTGTGCCCGGCTCATGGCTCTGGACAGGTCCACGCCCTCGCCAAGGTTGGCCTGCACCGCCACCGACAGGGCGCCGCCCTGACGCTCGATCTGGGCCTGACTGACCACGGTGTCGAGGGTCGCGAGGGCCGAGAGCGGCACGAAGGAGCCGTCATCCAGACGCATGGAGATAGAGGCAATATCCGAGGGATCATCAATCGGCAGGCCGCCCGGAACGACGTTCACGTCGATCTCTGTGTCGTTGTCAAAGACGCTCACCGCAACATCGCCCTGCACCAAGGCGCTGATCAAGGCGGTGACTTCGGAGGATTGCAGACCCATGTCGCTGGCCGCATCATCATCCACAGTCACCTGCAACTGCGCATCTACACTGTCGTTGGACAGCTGCGGGTTCAGGAATGTCTCGTCTTGCGCCATGGCAGCGACGAGCGCATCGGCGGCGTCGGTGATCTCGACAATGTTGTTGCCGGTGACAGAGAAGCTAAGCCCCCTGCCCGCCCCACGAATGTTGAGCGAGTTGGTCGAGCGCGCGCTGACCTGCACACCGGGAACCGAGGTCAGCTGTGCGCTGACTTTCGACACAAGCTCCTGCTGCGAGAACTCCCGCTCACGCCAGTCGGGCAGACGCACGATGATAAAGGCACTGGTGCCGCCGCCCACGCCGACGATGCTTTGCACCGTTTCGACTTCGCCTGTCTCTTGATAAGGCGCGAGGATTTCCTCAACCAGCAGCACCTGACTGTCCAGATACTCAACCGTGGTGTCGGATGCGCCGCGCGCCTGCACAAGGAAGAAGCCGCGATCCTCGGACGGGGTCACAGTGGAGGGCAGCGTTGAGGCCGCGCCAAAGGCGATGATCACAAAGCCGCCCGCAATCGCCAGAACCAGAACCGGCGTGCGAATGGCCCAGTCCATGACCGAGTCAAATGCTTTGGCGGCGCGGCTTGGGGCCTCTGCGACCGCCGCTTTCTTGGCACTCGGCTTGCCGGGGTCCAGCAGGGCCGCAAGCACCGGCGCGAGCGTGAGCGCGGTTGCCGAGGACAGCGTGACCGCAAAGGCCAGAACAAATCCGAATTCAGAGAACACCCCCCCAGCCTGGCCGGGCAAGAAAGAGATCGGGATGAACACGGCCGCCAATGTCGCCGTGGTCGAAATCACGGCAAAGAACACCTCATTCGTGCCAGCGGCGGCGGCGGCAAAAGCGCCCATCCCCTCTTTGCGTTTTCGCACGATGTTTTCGATCACAACAATGGCGTCATCCACCACCATCCCCGTGGCCAGAACAAGACCGAGGAGGCTGATTGTATTGACAGAAAAGCCCGTCAGCCAGATCGCCGCCAGGGTGCCGATCAGGGCAACAGGGATCGTCACAGCCGGGATCAGCGTCGCACGCGGCGAGCGCAGGAAGAGGAAGATCACCGCGATCACGATCACGGTGGCGAGGCCGATGGATTTCACCACCTCCTCAATAGACCCTTCGATGAAAATCCCATCATCCGAAGTGATCAAGAGCTGGATCCCCTCGGGCAATTGCTCCTGCAATTCCGCAACGGCGATGTTCACATCGCGCGAAATATCAAGGGTATTGCCCACCGATTGCCGCGTGATGTCGAGGCCAACAGCGGTTTGACCGTTCACACGGGTGAAAACGCTCCCGTCCTCTGGCAGGATCTGCACAAGGGCCACATCGGCGATTGAGGTCGTCGCATTGATCCTCAAGGCCTTGATCATATCGACGGTGACGGTCTCGTTGCCAACGCTGAGCGCAAGGGTTTGCGACGCGCTTTCCAGCTCCCCCAGCGGGGTGTCATCGCGCAGTTCCGTTAGCGCATCGCTCACATCGAAAATGGTCAAGCCGCGGCTGAGCAACGAGGGGATATCAAGCGTCACCCGAAACTCGTTCGAACGGTTGCCCCGCACGGTGACCTCGGCAATGCCGTCGATGGTCGAAAGCTTCTCATATACCGCGCCCTCGGCAATGCGGGTCAGCTCGTCAAAGCTCGCATCGCCAAGCAGGGCAAGGCGGATGATGGCGTCGGAGTTGCTATCGCTTTTGGTGACGGTGGGGTCGTCCACGTCATCGGGCAAGGAACGCAAAGTGTCAGAAACGATTTCGCGGGCCTCGTTGGCGGCGACATTCACATCGGTGCCATCGGAGAGGTCAATGGTGATCCGGCTGGAGCCGGAGCTGGAGGTCGACTCGATATAGCTGAGCCCCTCAAGCGCGCTCAAAGCATCCTCAAGAACCTGCGTGATCTCTGTGTCTACGGTGGCCGGAACCGCGCCCTCATAGGTCGTCCGGACGGAGAGCACAGGGCGGTCAACATCCGGCATTTCGCGCACGTCAACACTGCTGAGCGCAGCGAGGCCGGCGATAATCACCAGCAGGTTCAATACGATGCCAAAGATAGGCCGCGCGACGAAAGTATCGGCGAACCCCGCCTTGTGAAGCGTTTTCTCAAGGCTCATGAGTTTGCCCTTTGCTCTGCGGACAGGTCGGAAACCGCCGCCCCTTCACGCAGCTTGGACGCACCCTCGGTCACGATCTGCGCCCCCGGCTCCACGTCCGTGTCCAGCCAGACCCGATCCCCCTCGCGGTAGCGGATGGTCACGGGGCGGCGCGTCGCCTTGCCATCGGTCACCACCCAGAAACCGGCACCGGAACGGTCCCATGTGATGGCGGTGGACGGCACCGAGGGGAGCGGATCGGTTTCCTCAAGCATACGCACAAGAAAGGTCATGCCGGACCACAAAAGCCCCTCGGAGTTGTCAATTTCGGCCTTAACGGTGACGGAGCGCGTCACACCGTCGAGGCGGCTGTCAAAGGCGACGATCTGCCCCTCGAAGATCCGCCCCGCATAGGTGGGCGTCCCGACGGAAACCTTCTTGCCAACCTCAAGCAGGCCGATGGAGCGTTCAGGCACCTCGAACTCGGCGTAGAGCTTGCTGGAGTCGTCAATGGTCACAACCACATCGCCCGAGGAGAGCAGGTCCCCGACATGCACATCGCTCAGCCCCAAACGCCCCGAAATCGGCGCGACGATTGTGCGCTCCTCCAAGGCCAGCTCCGCCATGCCCACATTGGCCTCGGCAAGGCGCACAGCCACTTCGGCCTCGGAGAGGTTCACATTGGTGACGGTCAGATTGCCGCTCGATTGCAGGGTTTTGTATCTTGCCAGAGTATCGCGGGCCTGATCCAACTCGGCCTGCGCGACATCCAGCGAAAGGCGCTGTGTGCGGGCGTCAAGCCGAAGCAGCACATCGCCGCTTTCGACGAGGGCATTGGCCTCAAGGGCGACTTCCACAACCTCGCCTGTCTCGCTCATTGTTACGCTTGATTTGCGCGCGGAGCTTGCGGTGCCAACGGTCCGAAGGACGAGCGCATAGCTGGTTTCCTCAAGGGTTTCGACAACCACAGAGGTCGCCCGATTGCCCCCCCGGCCGCCGCGGCCACCCGGCCCGCGCCCGGCCTGCGCCTGATTTGCCCCGGCGTTGCCGCCCGCTTCCGGCGCTCCGCCGACAAGCTGCGATACCTGTGCAGGCATCCCGAAGGTCATGACATAAGCGCCGAAGAGCACGGCGACGGACAAGAGGAAGATTGCAAGTTGTCTCACGGAATGCGCACCCATTCTCCGCCAAAGGCGGTCTGAAATTTTGTATTAAACGGCGGCGCAGAAATCTTCCGTCGTTTTTTTTTGCATGGCCGCAATAGAGCCAGTTTCCGTAGGAATAGCTCGTGAAAAATGCTGCGTATAGCGTCTGCATGGCTCTTCAAGACCTCGTGAACACCTGCGGCTTAAAACATGGGCACAAAAGATATGGGCCGCCCAAGGCGGCCCAGTTTGAACGGCGATTTTGACCGGCATGGTTAACGCCCGCTTACCTCGAAGATGCGTTTTTCGGTTTCATGCAGACAGGGGCCCATGCCATGCGCCTCAACCATGTAGTTATCGCAGATCACTGCAAAGACCTCATCGTCGAAATACCCCGGATGAACGGCCAGAAGCATCCCCTCGGCAAGGGGCATGGTTTCGTCCTGCCGGATCAGAGGGCGCTCCACCATTTCGCAGCCCTGCCCGTGGGCATAAAGGCGCGTTTCTTCTGGCAGGCCTTTCGACGCCATCCATGCGTTATGGGCGGCGAAAACCTCCGCCGGGGCCGCGCCGGGTTTCATCAGGGACAGGGAATAATCCTGCGCCGCCTTCACGTTTTCAAAGGCCT
The DNA here is from genome assembly GCA_018524345.1 of Harenicola maris. GTDB lineage: Bacteria > Pseudomonadota > Alphaproteobacteria > Rhodobacterales > Rhodobacteraceae > Harenicola > Harenicola maris. The sequence goes on along the minus strand of JADQAZ010000001.1, from coordinate 920,595 downwards.
GAAGCAGATGATCGCTCGCCGCGCCCAGAACCATGGTGCGGGCGATCTCAAGGTATATCCCCCCCGGCCCGTTCACCTCGATCAGGATCGACAGGTGATCGCCGCTTTGCAGTTCCCGCGATTGGAAATGCCTGCCGACAAAGCGCGAAGGCGTGCCAAGGGGCGCAGAGCAGCCAAGGTAGATCCCCTGATCGCTGCCAAGCCTGCGCCCGGTCGCCTCTGCATGGGCCATGACATCGCGGTCGGTCAGGCCGGGCCGGATGAAATCGCAAACCTCGGCAAAGACCTGATCCTGCAACAGCGCCGTCTGTTTGATCAGCCCGATCTCCTCTGGGCTTTTCACAGCCTTGGCGTGATCCAGCGCATCCGTGATGTCCACAGATCGCGCGCCTTCGATCCCCTCAAGCCCTTTGATCAGGGAACTGGGCAGAGCGCCGGGGCACAGTGTTCCGATCCGCTTCGCACCGTGGCGGATCAGATCGGCGGTGACAAGCTCCGCATCATAGTCACTGCTCTGCAGAATAGAGACGAAAGACGGCGTGCCATAGACCGCCCCCACGCCGCGATTGACCGGATCGGTGCCGCCCAGCTGTTTCTCGAACCCGAAGGCCCCCATTTCCACCAAGGTCATCGGGGCATCCGCATAGAAGATCACAGAGCGCGGATAGCCGTTCATCGCCGGAATGTCCGTGAACCACCGCACATATCCGCCCATCCAGTCCTCTCGCGCCTGCATGACGATGGCATCAAGGCCGTGATCCTTCATCACGCGGCGGGCGAGCGCCCATCTGCGTTCCATTTCCTGCGTCGAGATTGGCGATATTGTTGTCATGATGCGCTTCCTTTGCCTCTTTGCACCCGCCCCGAAAGATCACCCGCCCCGCCGCTCGCATAGGCATTGAGGTTCTGCGCGATCAGGGGAAGCGCCTGTTGTTTGTAGATGTCGGACATGCCGCCGATATGCGGCGTGATAAGAACATTGGGCGCTGACCAGATCGGATCGGAGGGATCGAGCGGTTCACTGGCAAAGACATCAAGCCCCGCCCCCGCGATCTGCCCACTTTCCAGCGCTCGGCGCAGGGCGAGTTCATCGACGCAGCCGCCGCGCGAGATATTGATCAGCTTCGCCTCAGGCTTCATCGCGGCGAAAACCTCGGCGTTGATGATGTGGTGACTGCCCGCGTCATAGGGCAACAGGACCACAAGGAAGTCGGCCTCAGCCGCGGCGCGGGTCAGCTCCGCACGTTTGAAGATTTTCGCAAACCCGGGAACCTCTTCGCGGCCATTGGAGACACCCGTGACCGTCATGCCAAAGGCATTGGCGCGTTTGGTCAGATCCTCCGCTATGGCCCCGACCCCGACCACCGCCACCGTCTTGCCCAAGAGGAGCTTTTGCGGCCAGCGTTCCCATTTCTGCTGCCCCTGATTGACCAGCATCCTTGGAAAGTCGCGGTTCAGGCTCAGCATCATCAGGAAGGCCAGTTCCGACATTTGCGGGCCGTGAAAGCCGCCGCAATTGGTCAGCGTGACCTCGGGCCTCATGGCCTCCATCGACAACAGATTATCCACCCCTGTGGTCAGGGCCTGCACCCATTCAAGACGCGGCGCGGCCCCGATCACTCGCTCTGACAGCGCAGGCGCAAGACCGACGATGATGCCCGCATCCGGCGCCACGCGCAGCGCCTCCTCCTCATCCGCGGCGGTGAGATAATGATACTGCGGGCAAAGCCCCTCAAGCTCGCGCCGATACCATGCGGCCTCTGTGTCTTTGATCAAAACTGTGCGGTGCGGTGCATTTTCCATCTTAAAAAAGCCGATCTGGTAGCCATAAGGCGATTTCAGGAACCGAGAAGAGAAGCGCGATGATGACCACGGGCGCGATCAGGAAAGGCAAAATCCCCCGATACAACACGCGCATCTTCATATCCGGCACCTGCGATTTGATGATGAACAGGTTCATCCCCACGGGCGGCGTCAAAAGCCCCAGCTCCACAAGGATCGTCACCAGAACCCCGAACCAGATCGGATCGAAGCCAAAGCCGGTGACAACCGGAAGAAAGACCGGAACGGTGATCAGAACCATGCCGATGCCCTCAAGAAAGCAGCCCATGACGATATAGGTCACGATGATCGCAAACATCACCGAACCGGTCGAAAGATTGGCCTCATTCGCAGCGGCGAGCAGAAGATCGGGCATGCGGGTCTGCACGATGAAATTGGCAAAAACCGTCGCGCCGATGATGACCATAAACAACACGCAGGAGATGATGACCGAGCGTTGGATCGCATGCATCAACAGCGTCAAGGACAACGAGCGCCGCGCCAGCCCCAGTACAATCGCCCCGAAGGCGCCAATCGCGGCGGCCTCGTTCGGGCTGAAGAACCCCGTGTAGATGCCGCCAATGGTCACCGTGAACAGCACCACAAACTGCCATGGCCCCAAAAGGGCGGTGAAACGCTGCAGCATGGAAACCGGCGCATCGGCCCGCCCCTGCTGCGCTCCGCGCGCCAAGACGACCGCGACAGCGATATAGGCGAGCATCAGGATGATCCCCGGCAGCATCGAAGCCGCAAAGAGCCGCGCGATGGAAACCTCCGCGATAGAGGCATAGATCAGCAAGATCACCGAAGGCGGGATCAGGATGCCAAGCGATCCCCCCGCCGCGATGGAGGCCGCGGCATAGCCGTCCTCATAGCCCGCCTTGCGCATTTCGGGCAGCGCGATCCGCGTCATCGCCGCCGCCGTCGCCACCGAAGACCCGCAAATCGCGCCAAAAGCGCCAGAGGCCCCGATGGTCGCAATCGGCAAGCCGCCCCGCACCCCGTTCAGCATGATCCGCGCCGCATTGAACAGCTCGGCAGACATGCGAGAGCTGGTCGCGACCTCCCCCATCAGGATGAACAGCGGGATCACCGTCAGACCGTAGTTATAAGAGGTGTCGAAGAAATTCGTCGCCGCGACCATCTGCGCGACCTTGCCATTGTTGAGGATGACATTCCCGACGATCCCGCAGAGCAGCAGCGTCAGCCAGACAGGTTGCCGCAAGAACAACAGCACCAACATGATGCCAATCCCCGAGAGGCCAATCCCCAGCCCGCTCATTCGCCCGCTCGCATATCGCTGTCGCCGCCCGTCATATCCTGTAGCGCCCGCGCAAGGGCCACGGCCGAAACCACCACCAACCCGGCAAGCGCAAAGACCCAAAGGATCCAAAACGGCAACCCGAGCTCAAGCGACTGCTCGCCATAGCGGTAGCTGTCCTGCGCCGGAGAGATCATGGCATAGAGCAGATAGAGGCAGATCCCGAGCGTGGTCAAAGAGGCAACCACCTTCAGCCCCCGCACCGCCGCCCGCGGCAGCGCCCCATCCACGAGGTCGAGCAAAATCTCCGCCCGCTCGGCAACGACCGAGGCCATGCCGGAGAAGATCATGATCAACAGAAGAATGCTGACCAAATCGTAGGCGCCGCGCACCGGTTGCGCGAACAAGTTGCGCGACAGCACATCAATGACGATCACCATCATGATGCCGATCAACGCCAAACAGGCAAGGATCAGGCCGTATCGCGCCAGAGGATCCGTTATCTTAGCAAGGGCCAAAGCGAGAGCCTTTCGTCATGATCAAAGGAAGGGGAAAAGCGCATCTCCCCCCGCACGAGGGGCGCGGGGGCGATGCGGCAGTGCCTATTTCTCGTAGGCGTCAAGGAAGTCCTGCGCAGGCAGGCCCTTACCCGATACGGTTTCGATCAAAGCGGTTCGGATCGGGGTCAGCAGCTCTTTCAGCTTGGCCATCTCCCCCTTTGGCATCGACACGACATTCACGCCTGCCTCCACCAGATAGTCGCGCGCCTCGGCCTCGCCTGTGTCCCACATGGTGCCAAAGGCGGCGGCGCGGTCGGGCCCTGTCGTTTCGTCGATCAGCGCCTGCATCTCCGCTGGCAGGGCGTCAAAGGCCGCTTGGCTCATGATCACCGCAAAGGTTGCAGAGGCGATCCCCGGCTCCAGAGAGTAGCTCATCATCGGGGCCAGATCGAAGGACTTGGTTGCCTCGAAGGGGAAGGACGCGCCATCCACCACCCCCTTACTCATCGCATCGCCGGTTCCGGCGGGCGGAACGGGCACAGGCGAGGCCCCGAGGAGCTCGATAATCTGCTGCCATGTAGATCCGGCGTAACGAATTCGCAGGCCCTTGAAGGCGTCAATCGTGGAAGGGTCGGCCTCTGTCAGGTGGATTTTCAACGCTGGCGTCACCGCCATCCAAAGGATTTTCATCCCCTCATGCTCGGCGGCAAGGAAATCGGGCGCGATCTCTGTCAGCCGCTGCGACATCGCCGCACTGTCATCGCCCACGGTCGGCGTGGTGAAGGGCATCGCGACAAGCTCGGTCACAGGAAAGCGCCCCGGCGTGGCCGCATGCAGAACCACCGCGATATCCGCCGCGCCAGAGGCGACGAGGTCGAACTGCCGCGGTGCGGGGCCAAGCTGCCCCGAGGGGAAAATCTCGAGGGTCAGAGCGCCATCGGTGCTCTGCGAAAGCTCCTCGCCCCAGCTCTTGAGCATCACGTTGAAGGCATGGTTCGGCGGCACAAAGGTCGAAACCTTGAGCGTCTCTGCCACGCCGAGCGTGGGAACCATCCCAAGGCTGAGCGCGGCGGCAAAAGCTGACATTCGAAAATTCATAGCATCCTCCCAGATGTGGTGCCCAAACCGCCCCTCCGGCGGCCGGGCCCGAATTATGCGCAGCCCCCTCGTCGTAACTGCGAGGACAGGGGGTGCTTTGGGAAGGTTGGCACGAAAAATTCTATTTACGCTAATTTGACCTTCTTGCTTTTACATAAGCTGAACAAATATCAGGCGGACAATACGGCAAACCCAAACAGACAGCCCCCCTTGGCGACCCCAAGCAGACCATTTGCAAATTGTAAGTGAAATCACGCCCTGAAGCGGCGCCCTACCCCTAGGGCAGATCCCCGGCCCCGTCGTCAACCACGGTCTGGACCAACTGCGCCGTGCGCTGGAAATGGGCGTTGAGCAGTTCCACCGCCTCGTCGGCTTTACGGTCTACAGCGGCGGAGGTGATGTCTTGATGCTCGTCGCTCGGGTCCGTACGCGAGATGCCCGCCACCCGTGCAACGCTGCGATAACGTTCCGCCGCATCGAACAGGCGGCTACAGGTGTCGATCATCCAGTTCGACCCGCAGGCAGAGATCAGCGATTGATGAAACGTCTTATGGGCCACGGCCCAGTCGGGGTTGGCCAGCTTATCCTCCTCCGCCAAGAATCGCGGGGTGCGGATCAGGCGGTGACTGGCAAGGATGATGGTCTCCTCCCATTCCGCCCCGCCCTTCTTGATCGACTCCCGGATGCCAATCTCGTTCACCCAGCACCGCGCCTGCGTCAGGTCGATCAGCTCTGGCAGGCTGACCGGCTGCACATTGAAGCCGCGATTATCGGCCTGCTGCGCAAGCCCTTCAGAAGACAGACGGTTCAGCGCCTCGCGCACAGGGCTCAGGCCGGAGGAAAAACTCTCGCTCAGATCGCGGATGTTAAGCTTTGCACTTGGCGGACGGGTGCCATCAAGGATTTCTTTGCGCAGCTGCGCATAGATCGAGGAGGCCATGGTCTGCTTTTGCTCGTTAACGTCGTTGATCATACACCCAAAGCCTTCGCTTATCGTCCCAGTGGAGTGAGACTACCTCCCCCCACGGAAAAATCAAACGCTAAACGGTTGGGCTTAAAATAATCGATCATTTTTCCTGTCGTACTTGCAGCGTTACCCGGAGCGAAAGCAGGCCCTCGAAAGCACTCGGATCGGGAGGGTGAACGGAGGTAACACCGTCCCTAACCACGGAACGGAAAACCGAGAAGACTGAAGGACTCGGGATGCCAGACATCAAACAAATAGGTCCATAAATTGAATTTATAACTTAAAAAATTGATAAACATGGCACCGAAACCAGAATCACTTCCCCCTCCCGCTTCCGTCCAAAACCGTCTCGGCAAGCTCTCGCCACCAGCAAGTGCATCGATTACAGACCAAGTCAGGCAAAAAACTTTACCCCCGAACTTCAGGCCGCCAGCGACCGGAAAAGTGCATAGTTCGCTGATATTTGCGGCCAAGTTTGCGCTAACGGCATTTTAATGGATTATTTCATCATCAGCGTAAAATCATCGATTTATGTTTACAGGTTTACTCTACGTGATCTACGCTCACGGCAGCCGCAATCGGTGGGACTAGGAGTCCGTGCGTGGCCTTCAGTGGCACATTTTAGGAGCCGCTGACCAACCAGGGAGGACTAAAATGACTTGGATTCAGAACGTTACAAAGGTGTCAGCCTGCTCCGCAGCGGCCCTCACCGTTTTCGTGGCCTCTGCCGTCGCAGAGATCACACCAGAAGCATCGGAGTTTTTGAGCGCCGGAGGGATTGATACCGCGATCATCGATCAGGCAAGCGCGGCCTCCGATACCGATTTGAACATCCCGCTGGACTGGATCGACAAGGCCGCCGCTGAAGGCCCCATCGATTTCAGCACAAATGACACGCCAGAGCACGTCGCCGCTTGGCTGCCCGTGTTTCAGGCGCGCTATCCCGAGATCGACATCGTCGCCACGGAAACATCGGGCGCGGCCCGCGCGGTTCAGCCCCTGCTTGCCTATAAATCCGGAAGCCTTGTGCGCCATGTTCTGGTCAGCTTCGAAGGCTCCCTGCCCGATTTCATCGAAGCCGACGCCCTTGCCGAACTGGATGACCTGCCCGCTTGGTCCGGCGTTCCCGAAGACCGGCGCGCCGCTGATGGAACCTACGCCGGGATGCAGAACACCACTTGGTGTCTGGCCTACAACAAGGACCGCGTTACTGCCGAGGAGCTTCCCGCCACATGGGACGCGCTTTTTGCCGAGGGTCACCCTCTTGGCGGCGGCCGTGTCGGTGCGGCGAACAGGGCGCAGCTTTGGACGCTAAACCTCTGGACTCACGCGGATTATGGGCCAGAGAAGATGACAGATGAAATTCTGCCGAACTTCTTTGACAATCTGAAGCCGCAACTGCGCAAAGAGGGCATTTCCGGCATCGCCAACCTGATGCTTGTGGGGGAATTCGACGTCGCCCTGCCCGCCCCGAATGACGAGACAGAGGAACTGATGGAGACCGGCGCGCCGGTTGGCTACCACTGCCCCGAACCGGTGCCGCAGTATTTCAACCTGATCGGCATGTTCCGCGACTCCCCGACCCATTACTCGTCCAAGGTCTTTATCAACTGGATCCTGAGTCAGGAAGGACAGCTTGTGCGCTATGTCGCGGGCGGTGACGGGCCGGTGCACAAAGATCTGCAGATCGGCGGGGCCTCTGCCCTTGGCGATGCCTTTGCAGGCAAGGACATCGCCCTTCGCACGATCGAGGGGCTGACCGTCGGCCTGCCCGCCCTCTACGACGTGTGGAACCCGCTTTGGGCAAACTCGGGCGGGCCCGAACGCTAGAAAACCAAGACAAGAGCGGGCCGGCGCCATACGCGTGCCGGCCCTTCGGTTTCCTTCGACATAGGGCAATGCAATGAACAATTCCGCATCGGTTTCCGCCACTGACATGGACGGGAAACGACCTCACAACCTGCGCAACATCGCCGCAAAGTTTTTCCCATGGGCGGTCTTGCTCTTGGTCTTTGCTCTGGTCGCCGCACCGATATTTTCCCTTGTGGTGGGGGCCTTTAGCCAATCTCGCCTGCCAAACGAGTTCTCTCTCGACAATATGGGGCTCGGGAATTTTCATGCGGTCTGGGTGGAGCAACGCATCGATCTCGTCCTGTGGAACACCGCCGTCTACGTCATCGGCGCGACGGTTTTCGGGATCAGCACCGCCGCCGTTCTGGCTTGGCTGGTGGAACGCTCTGACATGCCCGGAAAGATGTGGATTTACGCAGGTGTGCCCCTTGGCATTGCTGTGCCCGGTATCTTGCACGCGATCTCTTGGGTGCTGCTACTCAGCCCCCGCTCCGGCTTTGTAAACCGCGGCTGGATGCATATGACGGGGGCCGAGGGGCCGCTGTTCGACATCTATACCATGACGGGCCTGATCTTTGCCGAGGGGCTGCGCCTTGTGCCAGTCGCCTTCCTGATGCTGGTGCCCCTGATGCGCAGCATGGACCCCAGCCTTGAGGAAGCCGCCGCCGTCAGCGGAGCCAGCCCGATGCGCACCACACGGCGGGTCACGCTGGCGCTGCTTTTGCCCGGCGTTCTGGCGATCAGCATCTTTCAGGCGATCACCGCGCTGGAAAACTTTGAAATCCCCGGCATCCTTGGCATGCCCGTGAACCTGCATGTCTTTAGCACGCGGGTGTTCAACCTGATCGAGAACATTGGCGCGATCCCGGCCTTCGGCCAGGCGAATGCGGCGGCTGTGTTCTACCTTGCGATCGCTTTGGTGGTCTCGTTCTTCTACCTGCGCCTTGTGCGCCATTCAGAGCGTTACACGATCATCACCGGCAAGGGATACACCCCGCGCGCCGTCCGTTTGGGCGCATGGCGCTACCCCGCCATTGGCGCTGCGGCGCTGTTCCTGTTCGTGTCGATTGTGCTGCCGTTTCTGGTGCTGCTCTATGTCTCTTTGGTCGGCTACCTGCGACAGCCCTCGATCGAGGCCTTCCAGACGTTTTCCTTCAAACACTACGCCACGGTGTTTAATCAGCCCCGTGTGGGCCGCGTGATGTGGAACACCATTTCGCTGACGCTCATGTCGGCCACCACGGTCACGGCCCTGTCCTTTGTCATCGCCTACATCGTGGTGCGGACGCGGTTCAAGGCGCGCTACACGCTGGATGTCATGTCCTTCATGCCCCATTCGATCCCGGGTATCGTTCTTGGCCTCGCGCTGTTCTGGCTTCTGGTGCAGTTCGACAGCCTCACAGGGGCCAGCACCTTTGGATCGCTCGGCTCGCTCGTCGTGGGCTTTACGATCCTGTTCCTCGCCTATGCCGTGCGCGCCATGAGCGTGGCGATGATCCAAGTGCATCCTGATCTGGAGGACGCAGCCAAGCTTTGCGGGGCGCCGCCATGGCGGGTCGCGATCCGTATCTTTGCACCGCTCCTTATGCCTACGCTTGTCGGCATCTGGATCTATGTCGCCATGCTCAGTGTGCGCTTCATCAGCCTTCCGCTCATCCTTTCACAGGGCGGCAATAACGAGGTTCTCGGCGTCATGATCTGGTCGCTTTGGAACAACGGAAACATCAATTCAGTAGGAGCAATCGGTATCATGCTTATGTCAGCAATGTTTGCCTTGGCACTCACTCTCCGCATCCTCGGGTTCGGCAAAACAACCGGAGGCACATCCGTATGATCGAGATCGACAACCTTCACGTCCGCTTCAATTCCGACAAGGGCGAGGTCCACGCCGTGCGCGGTGTGTCCATCAATGTGGCGCAGGGGGAGTTTTACACCCTGCTCGGCCCAAGTGGCTGCGGCAAGACGACAACCCTGCGCTGTCTCGCGGGGCTCGAAAGCCCCTCCGAAGGGCGCATTGCCGTTGGCGACACCGTGGTGCACGACTCCGCCAAGGGCATCTCGGTGCCGACCTTCAAGCGCGATCTGGCCATGGTGTTCCAGTCCTACGCAATCTGGCCACATCTGACCGTGTTTGAAAACGTCGCCTTCCCCCTGCGGGAGATGAAGCAAAAGGTGGCCGAGGCAGAGGTCGAGCGCCGCGTGAAGGGTGCCTTGGAGCTGGTGCAGCTGAGCGGCTATGAAAGCCGCCCTGCCCCCTTCCTCAGCGGCGGGCAGCAACAACGCCTTGCCCTTGCCCGCGCCATTGTGCGCGAGGCCTCCGTCGTGCTGTTTGACGAGCCGCTCTCCAACCTTGATGCCAAGCTGCGCGCCGAAACCCGCCTTGAGCTGCGCAACCTTGTCAAACGCCTCGGCATGACGGCCCTTTACGTCACCCATGACCAGACAGAGGCCCTGACCATGGCTGACCGTGTGGCCATCATGCGCGAAGGCGTCATCGCCCAGGAAGCAACCCCGACAGAGATCTACAAACGCCCCGTCTCGCGTTTTGTCGCCAGCTTCATCGGCCAGTGCAACTTTGCCGAGGGCAAGATCACACAGCCCGCAACAGCGAGCGGCAACGGGTTGATCGAAACCGAATGGGGCAATCTGGCCTATTCCACCCAAGGGCGCGACGCGAAGGAGGAAGTCTCTGTCGCCGTGCGCCCCGAGAACGTGCGTCTGGCTGATGCCACCACCCCGGCAGACACGCCGCGGATCACGGGCAAGGTTGCGGATATCGTCTTCTTGGGGGAATGCCTTGAGTGCAAGGTCAGCCTCGGGCAGTCCGACCTGATCACCCGCCTCCATCCCAGCAGCGCCGTCGCGGTTGGCGATGCGGTGGATGTGGTGGTTATGGCCGATGACGTTGCGCTTCTTGCCGTCTGACGATGAAGCCTCTGGCCGCCCCCTTGACCCTCAGGCGCACAAACATTGCCTTTGTCTTCGTGCTGATCGGGGTCTGGGCGGTTGTCTTGGAGAGCATGGCCGTCACCGTGGCCGTGCCCGCGATTGCGGCGGATTTCGCGATCTCCGCATCGCGGGCCACGTGGATCATGGGGATGTCGCAATTCATCATCGTGGCGCTCTTGCTGCCCATGGCCTCCCTTGGCGAGGCGATCGGGATACGGCGGCTGTTCCTTGGCGGGCTCTGCCTGTTTGGCGCGGCGACGGTGGCCTGCATTCTTGCGCCCAGCTTCAACACGCTGATCCTCGCCCGCGCGGTGCAGGCCATCGGCACGGCGGCGGTGATGAGCGTCAACTTCGCCCTCGCGCGCGCCCTTTACCAGAACAACAGGATCGGCACCGCCATCGGCATCATGGCCACCTCGGTTGCCATCGCCACAACGGCGGGGCCCGCCCTGTCTGGCCTGTTGCTGGAGGTCAGCGGGTGGCGCTCTGTCTTTGGCTTGATGCTTTTGTGTAGCGCGGTCGGCTTTACCGGCGGGATGGCGATGCTGCCCCCCAATGCGCCCATGGGCCGCCGCTTTGACGTCAAGGATGCGGTGCTTGTGGCTCTGACCCTGTCTTGCGTTTTGTATGTGGTGAACGGGGCGGCGAATGGCTGGCCCCTCCCCGTGATGGGGCTTGCGGCTGTTGCGGCTGCGCTCGGGTTCTGCGTGATCGCCCGGATATCGAAGGGCAAAACAGGCGCGGTTTTCCCGCTCGACCTGCTCTCGCTTCCGGTCTTTAACCTTTCGGTCATCGCCGCGATCTTTGCCTTTGCGGCGCAGTCCCTTGGCTTCGTCTTCCTGCCCTTCTACCTGATTGATGGCGCGGGCCTTAGGCCGATTGACATGGCGCTTGTCCTCAGCATCTGGCCCCTCTCGACCGCCCTGCTCGCCCCCATTCTCGGCTGGCTGTCTGACCGCATCGCGCCGGGGCCCATCGGGGCGATTGGCCTGTTCATCTTTGCCGCGGGCTTTGCCCTGCTTGCCGCGATGCCTCAGGGGACAGGCGCCTCAGGCATTGCCCTTCGCCTTGCCGCCTGCGGCATCGGCTTTGCCGTGTTCCAAACGCCGAACAACCGCCTTGTGATGCTCAGCGCACCGCCGGATCGCAGCGGCGCGGCGAGCGGGGTGATCTCCCTCGCGCGGCAGTTCGGCCGCGCCTTTGGCACCGCCATTGCGGCCTATACCCTTACCTTTGCGTCAACCACAGGCTCGAGTGCCCCACTTGTGATCGCCTCCGGCCTTGCGCTTGTCGGCGCCTGCGCGGCAGTTATGCGGGCGATCGCCATTCGGGATCGCAAAGCCTCATGAACCTCCCACGTGAAAAAGGAAGCGTAACGCCATGCTAAAACTCTATAATTTCGGAACAAGCGTCTGCTCGGTCAAGGTGCGCATCGGCATGGCAGAGATCGGGCTGGATTACGAAGATATCCAGATCAACCTGCAAAAGGGTGAACAGTTCGCGCCCGAATTCATGGCGCTGAACCCCTCTGCCGCTGTGCCGGTTCTGATCGACGACGGGATGATCATCGTCGAATCCAGCCTCATCCTTGAATACCTTGACCGCATCTATAATGCCTCCAACCTCATGCCCAAAGACCGCGCCGCAGAGGTGGAGGCCCGCCACTGGCTCCTGCGCTGTATCGCGATCCATGCGGCGGCCAATACGCTGACTTTCTCCACCGTCAACCGCAGCCGCAGCCTTGCTAGCAAGACGCCAGAGGAGATCGAGGCCGGGATCGCCAAGATGCCCGATCCGGTGAACCAGATCAAACGCCGCGACCTCTATGCGCAGGGCCTCAAATCTCCCTATGTCGCGCAGGCCCTGATGCACCTGCGCCGCGCCTTCGCCGATATGGACGCCGCCCTGTCCAAGGGCGATTGGATCACCGGCCCCGACTTCGGCATCTCGGACATCGCTTTGGTGTCCTATGTGGACCGTTTCGAACGCCTCGGCTTCGAGGGGCTCTGGCAGGACAGCACCCCGCGCGTGGGCGAATGGCTGGCGGCGATGCAGGCGCGGCAAAGCTACACCGATGAGGTTCTGGGGAAGATCGATCCCAAAGGGGCCGCCTCTATGCGCGAAACCGGATCCGAATTCTGGCCCGAGCTGGAGGGCATCTGGAATGCCATCACCTAACCCCATGCGCCGCAATTGCCGGGCATATAAATCAGGAGAGACACCATGCGATTGATCAGCTTTGAACATGCCGGGCGCGCGTCATGGGGCCGTGTGGAGGGGCCCGAGGTCGTGGACTTGGGCGCGGCCCATGGCGCGCCTGCCGACCTAAAGGCGGCGATCGCCCTTGGCGCGGATATGACGGGGGAGGCACCGCGCATTGCGCGGGCCGATGTCCGCCTGCTGCCGATCATTCCGAACCCGTCCAAGATCCTTTGCGTCGGGCATAACTATGAATCGCACCGCGTCGAGACAGGGCGGGACAAGACGCAGTTCCCCTCTATCTTCACCCGCTTTGCCGATACGCTGATCGGCGCCGAGGACCCGATCATCCGCCCCGCTGTCTCCACCGATCTGGATTTCGAGGCCGAGCTGGCCGTGGTCATCGGCAAAGGCGGGCGCAACATTCCCGAAGACAAGGCCATGGATCACATCGCGGGCCTGTCCTGTTTCAACGATGCCTCTGTGCGCGACTGGCAGTGGCACACACGGCAGTTCATCCCCGGCAAGAACTTCCCCGGCACAGCTCCCTTCGGGCCGGAGCTGGTCACTTTGGAAGAGATTTCGGACATGGATCAGGTGCGGGTGGAATCCCGCCTCAACGGCGAGGTGATGCAAAGCGCGACGCTGGATCACATGCTGTTTTCGATCCCTGTGATAATCGCCTATGTCTCCACCTTCACCCCGCTTTCGCCGGGCGATGTGATCGCAACCGGCACCCCCGGCGGCGTCGGCGCAAAGCGCACGCCCCCTGTCTGGATGAAAGCAGGCGACAAGATCGAGGTCAGCGTCTCTGGCGTAGGCACCCTGACCAGTTTGATCCGCGACGAAGCCTAACCAGAAAGCAGGAGTTTGACATGCAAGATGACTTTCCAATCAGCGGCCTGCGCAGTGTTGAGCTTCAGGTGCCCGATCCGGAGCAAGCCGCCAGTTTTTACACAGGGATCTGGGGCCTGCAGGAGGCCGCGCGTCAGGATGGGGCGATCTTCCTACGCTGTGACAGTGATGATGCCTATGTGGTCAAACTGACCCAAGGGAGCGAAGCCGCGATCACCTCCTACACCCTGCGCGCGGCGCCGGGGGTCAGCCTTGAGGCCCTACAGGCCCGCGCCATTGCGGCGGGCGGCGCAGAGGACGGCGCGATTGGCACGCTGGATGATCTGGGCGACGGCAGAGGCTTTGCCATTCTGGACCGCGCCGGACGCAGGCTGCGGATCGTGCAGGGGGACGCGCGCCCTGCCCCCCTGACCACCGGCGCAGGGCCGGACCGTTTGGCGCATCTGAACATCAACACCACCGATCTGGAAAGAGACATCGCCTTCTACGTCGATGGCCTCGGCTTCAAGGTCACCGACCGCAGCAAGATCATGGGCTTTGTGCGCACAAACGCGGATCACCACTCCATCGTTCTGGCGATGGCCCCTGTCGAAACCCTGAACCACATCGCCTTTAACCACCCCACATGGGAGGACGTCATGAAAGCCTCCGGCCGGATGGTGGATGCGCAATATCCCATCGGGTGGGGGCCAGGCCGTCATGGGCCGGGGGACAATGTCTTTATGTATTTCGTCGACCCCGCCGGCTTTGTTGTCGAACATACCGCCGAGGTTTTGCAGGTTGATGACAGCTATCCCGTTGGCGGGCCAGAGGATTGGACATGGCCCAAGGGCCGCACCGATCAATGGGGCATCGCCCCGCCAAAGACCGAGGCCTGCAAACAGGCGCAATTGGCCATTCCCTTCAAATAGGCAGGGGCCTTAGGAGGCGTCGCGCCCCCGCAGGGCTTGGGAGAAGGACATCAAGCGCTTGGACTTCTCGTCCCACAGGTGCAGGCGGATGGCGCCAAAGCTTTCGCGGATGGTCATCCGGTTGCCATCGGCCAGTTCAACGTGATCCCGCAGAACCTCGGGCAGACGGTAGAAGGGAATGCGGCTGTAAAGGTGATGCACGTGGTGAATGCCGATATTCGCGCTCAACCATTGCAGCACGGCGGGCATCACATAATGCGAGCTGCCCTTGAGCGCGGAATCATGCACCTGCCAGTCTTCCTCCTGATCCCAATGGGTGTCTTCGAACTGATGCTGGACATAGAACAGCCAAACCCCCGCCGTCGCCGCCAAAAGCGTCGAAGGCAGGAAGATCAGCAGGATCGGCATCACGCCGCCAAACCACAGGATAACCGCCAGAACCGTGATCAGGGCAAGGTTCGTCGCCATGGCGCTCACCCAATATTTGGCGCCCTGCATAAGGCCCAAAGGCAAGCGGTTCTGCAAAAAGAACAGATACCCCGGCGCAAGGCCGAACAAGACAATCGGGTTACGATAGAGGCGGTATTTCAACCGGTTCAGCGGCGACAGCGCCTTATATTCCTCAACCGTCATGGTGTAGATATCGCCGATACCGCGCCGCGCAAGGTTGCCCGCCGCGCTGTGGTGGATGGAATGGGTCCGCCGCCAGACATCAAAGGGTGTCAGCGTCAGAACCCCAAGCACCCTCCCGAGCCAATCGCTCAGGTTCCGGTTGTTGAAAAACGCACCGTGGCCGCAGTCATGCTGGATCGCAAAGAGCCGCAACAGAAAGGTCCCGTTCACCATGGCAAGCGCAAAGGTAAGCCAATAGCTGTAGGACAGGCTCCACCAGGCAAGGCCCCACAACAGCACAAAGGGCCCCAATGTGACAGCAAGCTCGAACCAGCTTCGAACCGGGCTCGGTTCGCGGTAGGTCGCCAAGGTTTTCACCCACTCTTTGGGTTCGCGCGAGGCGGTCTGGGTCTCGGACCCAAAGGTATGATCTGTCATGTAACTGCTTTGCCCGGTTTCTTTATGCCTTCGTATAGGGTGATGGCCCTAAGGGCGACAGGCTAACGCGAGAAAAATAACAAAAGGTGATCCACGGGGGGCATTTCTTCCCCGCCACAAAAGCCTAAAATGAAAAAGGCCGCCCAAGGCGACCCATTCAAATGACCGGTTAAAGCCAACCCATAAGGTATGTGGCGGAGAGACAGGGATTCGAACCCTGGAGACGGTCTCCCGCCTACACACTTTCCAGGCGTGCGCCTTCGACCACTCGGCCACCTCTCCGTCCGGGCGCAGTAACAGGAAAGAAGCGGTGCCTGCAAGACTGAGAAATCAACAATTTCAAAAATCTGGAAAAAATTGATGTCGCAGTGTCACGCCTGCACCGATCAGCCCGCCAAATGCGGCCTAGTCCGCGAGCAGGATATTCACCCGGCGGTTCTCGCGCCCCTTTTTCTCGACCTTGCCCATGGCAATGCGCCCGATCTCGCCCGTGCGGGCCACATGGGTGCCGCCGCAGGGCTGCAGGTCGATCTGTTCCTCCTCCGTGCCGATCCGCACGAGCCGCACCTCCCCCGCGCCGCGGGGTGGCTGAACGGACATGGTTTTCACAAGCTCGGGCTGCGCCTCAAGCTCGGCCTCGGTGATCCAGCTTTCCGTAACCTCAAGATCGCGGTCGATCAGCGCCTGCAAGGCGGCCTCGACGCCCTCCCTATCCTCGATCGGGTCGGGCATCAGAAAATCGAGCCGGCCCTTTGTGGCGCTGATTGCCCCGCCCGTGACCGGCAAGGGGATCACAACCGACAGCAGATGCAGCATCGTATGCACCCGCATCAGGCGATAGCGCACATCCCAATCCAACGCCTGCCGCAGCTCTGTTCCCACCGGAGGCAGGGGCGCGGGTTCGGCCGGAACCAGAACGATCTGGTCCCCTGCCCCTTTGACCGTGGTCGCAATCGGAAGCTGCCCGTGATCCCAGTGCAAAATGCCCGCATCCCCCGGCTGTCCGCCGCCTTGGGGATAGAAGAGCGAGGCATTGAGCACCACGCCCCCTTCGGAGGTATGGGCCACAACACGGCCGCGCGCGTCGCGCATGTAAGGTTCGTCGCGGTAGAGCGCCAGCGTCATGTGATTTGCTCCTCTTTCGGGTCAGCCTCCTGCACCGGAACGTCCTGCGCTGGAGCGTCAAGCTGAGTAGGCTCCGCGCCTTGTCGCAGGGCCTCGGGGTTGCGCAGCCACAGATCGCGCTGTGCAAAGGGAATCTCGATCCCTTCCTTGGTAAACCGATCCGCAATGGCATGGAACATTTCAGACTTCGCCGTGATGGAAAAGTTCACATCCCGCAGGATGGCGCGAATTTCAAAGTCCAGCGAGTCCGCGCCAAAGCCGGTCATGATCACCGCAGGCGGCGGACGCAGGATCACAAGCGGGTTCTCCTCTGCGATCTCTTGCAAAATCTTGGCGACGCGGCGTGTGTCGGTGCCATAGGCCACGCCAACCGGCACGATAATCCGCCCCGCCATATTGCCATGGGTGTAGTTCGTCACCGTGCCGCTGACCAAATCGGCATTGGGCAAAATCACGTCGGAGCGGTCAAAGGTCTCGATCCTTGTGGCGCGCACGGAAATGCGCCGCACCGTGCCGTGAATGCCGCCAACCTCGATCCAGTCCCCCTCGGTAATGGGCCGCTCGATCAGCAAAATGATGCCCGAGACAAAGTTCTGCACAATGGTCTGCAGGCCAAAACCGATGCCGACCGAAAGGGCACCAGCCACAATCGCAAGGTTCGACAGGTCAAGCCCCGCCGAGGAAATCGCAATCACCGCCGCAAGGAAGATGCCCAGATAGCCGGTGCCGGAAATGATCGCCGTCTGCCCGCCCTTGTCGATATTCGTCTTGGGCAGGATCGAGCTGCGCAGCGCCCCCTGCACCAGCCGCGTGACCGCATAGCCGATGACAAAGACCACAACGAAGAGCAGGAAATCCGCAGGGCTGACTTGCGTATCGCCCATCTGGAAACCGGTGAGGAACTTCGACCACATCTCTGTCAGGTCGGAGACCCGCGCCTGCCAGATCAGCGCAAGGACCGGCAGGGAGAGGAGCAGGATCCCGAAGGAGATCAGAACCGGAATAAGGCCATCATCGCCATCCTCCCGCCGCCCGAAGATAAGGGCATAGATCTGCGAGATAAGCCGTTGGATGATAGAAACAAAGGCAAACAACCCAAGCGACAGCGCGGGAGAAATGGTGAAGAGCTCCGCCGCGCGGGAATAGCCGATGGCCCCAAGCAATGGCCCCACAACGCCAAACAGCATCGCCGCCCGCCCCATGATGTCCATCACACGGTCGCGCAGCTTGACCTCAGGGCTCATCTCATCGGGGTGATGGCGCCCACTGCGCACCATCAGGCGGCCAATGTTGAACAGGCAGAACCCGATCAGCACCAGCAAGGGGAAGGCCAGAATGAACTGCGCGTCTTCCTCGATCTGCCGCGCCGAGACCAGCGAATACAAAAGTCCCCAAACCGCGAGGATGATCCCGAGGGTATTGGCAAACACCCGCCCGCGCAGCCGCGCGCTGAGGTCAAGGTCCATCGGGGTGGGCACCCCGTCGAGCTTTGGGAACACCTGCCCGCCAAGCCAACGGGCGGCAAAGAAGGAAATCCCCATCGGCATGAGCGCCGCCAAAATCGCGCCGCCTGAAAGGCCGAAGAGGCTGGTCGCATAGGCCGCCTCCCGTAGGGCGAAAATGCCGATCACCGGCAAAACCATCTGCCCGACAGAGACAAGCATCGACAGGGCAATCGCCTGTGTTTTCTGCGCCATCCGGTCAAGGATGCGGTTGGCGATGGCAACGCTCCATGGCCGCCCGCGCAGGATCAGGACCAAGCCGATCAACAGCAGAACAATGACCCGTAACAGGGCCGACCTGAATTCCGCCCGCTGCGCCGGTGTGTTCCAGGCCTGCTGCACCTCTTTGGCCGCAGAGACGAAAACACCGACAAGCGCCTTTACCGGATCGGTCCAGTTGCCGGGGATAAGCGGGCTTGCACCAAGGTCGAGCAGAGCGTCCGTCTGACGCTCGCGCACGAATTTGTCGATCTGGCTGACGAGGCCGTCCGCTTGGGTATAGGCCTCCTCCGCGCGGCGCACGGGCACCAGAAGGGTCTCTAGCTGGGCGTTCAGAACCTGCCGCCGGCTGGCGATTTCCTCTGATTCTGTAGCGCCTTCCTCTGGCACGGCGCCAAGGGCGGAGATCTGGCTTTCGAGGATCGCAATCCGGTCGCTATTGGTGCTCTGCGCCTTCAGGAACTGACTGCGCCAGTCCGCGATCTGGCTGCGCAGCTGCTCCAAGGCGAGAGAGGAGGCCCGATCCGCAATCAGAACATCCTCTGCCCTCTCGGCGACGATGTTCCAGCTGTCGTAATCAATGTCGGTCGAGGAGGCGCTCGTCGTGCTCGCCTCTTCTGTGGTGGTCGTCTGCGCCTGTGCCTGCCCAAGGGACACGGCCCCAAGCGTCATACAAAGCAGGCCTATTATCAGAATGTTAGCCAGACGCGACATCACAAGCCCCCTCGCCCGGCCTCTCATCCCATGTCCCTGACATCGGGCAGAGGCGCATGCGCGGCGGTCAGGAAATCGGGCACGGGAAGGTCCTTACTGCGCAGGAACTCGGCGTTATACAGGCGCGACTGATAGCGCGTGCCATAGTCGCAAAGCACCGTCACAATCGTATGGCCCGGGCCCATTTCCTTGGCCAAACGCACGGCCCCCGCGATGTTGATCCCCGAAGAGCCACCAAGGCAAAGCCCCTCGTCCTTCAACAGGTCGAAGACATAGGGCAAAGCCTCCTGATCGCTGACCTGATAGGAAAAGTCCGGCGTGAACCCCTCAAGGTTGGCCGTGATCCGCCCCTGCCCGATCCCCTCAGAGATAGAGCCCCCCTCGGATTTAAGCTCTCCGGTGGTATAATAGCTGTAGAGCGCCGCGCCCATCGGGTCGGTCAGGGCCACCTTCACGCCCTTGGGCTGAAGCGCCAAGGCCACGCCCGCCAGAGTGCCGCCCGAACCGCAGGCGCAGGTAAAACCATCCACCTTGCCACCCGTTTGCGTCCAGATCTCCGGCCCTGTGGTTTCCACATGGGCGCGCCGGTTGGCGGTATTGTCGAACTGGTTCGCCCAGATGGCGCCATTGGGCTCTGTCTTGTTAAGCTCCGCCGCCAACCTCTCGGAATAGCGGACAAAATTGTTCGGGTTCTTGTAGGGCGCGGCAGGCACTTCGACCAGCTGCGCACCGGCCACCCGCAACATGTCTTTCTTCTCCTGACTCTGGGTTTCAGGAATAACAATCACGGTCTTGAACCCCATCGAGGCCCCGACAAGCGCAAGCCCGATGCCGGTGTTCCCGGCTGTCCCCTCAACAATCGTGCCGCCGGGGCGCAGGGCGCCGCTCTCAACCGCGTCACGGATCATAAACAGGGCGGCACGGTCTTTGACCGATTGACCGGGGTTCATAAACTCGGCCTTGCCGAGGATCTCGCATCCCGTCTCTTCGCTTACCTTGCGCAAGCGGATCAAAGGAGTGTTGCCTACAGCGGCGGCCAGATCAGGTTTGATATCCATGTTTTCCCCCGGAAAATGTGCTGCCCCTGACTATCGGGAAGGCACACAGAGTCAACCATTGGCAGCACTTCGAAGGCCATCCCGCATCCGGTAAAGATGCAGCGCAGACAGGGCCAATGGCGCAACGGCAAGCTCTCCGCTGTCCAAAAGCGCCATCAATGCGTCAAAGCTCAGGATATGGCTGCGAATATCCTCGTCCTCGGTCTCAAGGCCGCCGCTGCCCGCGGCGTCATCAGGAATGTCCGCTATGCCAATGAAGTTATGCAAAAATTCCGTTTTGGCCGCAGGTGAGGGATAGCCACCGGGAAGGCGGATCATGCGGTCAATCTTGATCCCCGCTTCCTCCACAGCCTCGCGCAGGGCGCAGGTCTCGGCGCTTTCGCCGCCGTCGATGCGCCCGGCAATGGCCTCAAGCTGCCAAGGGTTCGGATCGCCGCGCATCAGCGGGCCAAAGCGGTATTGTTCTACCAGCAGAACCCTGTCGCGCCGCGGATCATAGGGCAAAACCGTCGCCGCATCCCCTGAAATAAAGGCCGCGCGGTTCAAAACCGGGCTTTGCCCGCCATCGAACCTGCGTTGGCGAAAGGTAAGCTCCTCCACCCCGAAAAATCCGCGATAGGGGGTGGCAAGCTCGATCACTTCGACGTCATCGGGCCGCCCCGCACGGCGCAGGGTTGTTGGCAATGGCTCGCGAGCGTTGATCTGTGCCTGCGCGCGGGCAAGGCACTGGCCGAAGACAAGCGGCAAGGGATGATGCGCCGCGCGGCCATAGAGCGGCATGAAGGACCGCGCGGCCCCAGCCATCAGTTCGGCCCATTTCGCACGCCAGCCGCCCTCGTCAAAGGCGATGCCCTCGCCCTGCGCTGCGGCGAAGGTTGGAAGCGGCGCTTCTTTGAACTCTGCCCCCGCGCCCTCGGCGAAAAACCTCAGCCTTGTGAACTGTTCGTCATCCAGATCGGCGAGCAGGCCAGAAACCGAGGCACCCTCCTGCGCCTCAAGCGCGGCCATGCGCCCACCATGGGCAAACATCGCCTTGAACCCTGCAACCTCATGAGCACGCGCCTCGGGAACCGCGCCCAGAACCTGCGTGAGCATCCCCTCACAAGCCATTGGCCCGAATAGAAAAACCTGCGCCATAGGTTAGCTAAACCGTTCCGCGGCCCATTCCGCGAACCAACCGCCGAAGATGCCGCCAACAATCAATGCGATCAGAACCTGCGGAACCGGCCATTCGGCCTCTCCCACCGGAAGGGTGATCCGGTAGTCGAGGGCGATCGTTGTCAAATACTCGAACAGCAGGGCAAAGGCGCCATTGATCGCCTCCATCGGACCGCCAAAGGCGCCGGGGCGCATTGAATCGATGATCATCTCGTAGGTGGCCCAGCCGATAAGCGCGAAAAACAGCAGGGTAAGCGCCGTCCGCACCCCGATGCCAGCCGCAGCATAGTAGCCCCGCCCCACATTCGGCCCGCAGACAAGCCAGCCGCAGAGGCCGCCGATCACAGCGTTGATGGGGCCAAGCAGGGTTGTTTGCGTGCCCTCGGGCAAAAGCGGGATGAAAACGCCCGAGGCGATGAACCCAAGGGCCGCAAAGGCCAGAAACCCGAATAAGCGCGCGGCGGTCGGCATGGATGGTATCCTTTGTCTGCTCCTGTCGCCCCTTGAACACATGGCGATCCTTCTTGCGCAGCAGTTTCCCGCCCCCTTGCGCACATAGCAAGAGGCCAAAAAAATTTTCATTCCCCGTTGAAAACAAGCACCAATCTGCTCTGGCGCAGGGGCAGGTCAGAAGCCGCGCGATTGATAGGCCTCAAGCGCCCTTTCGCGCCCCTGCGCCAAAGTGATCGCCGGTTCAGGCCGAGCATCTCCGGGCCGCAGCCCCCAAGAGCGCGGGATCGCCTCGTAGAATTGCAGCGCTTCCTCCTCCGGCTCGCCCTGCCCCTCGGCGATCCAGCGGCGGGTATAAAGGCCCTTCGGGTCAAACTTGGCAAGCTGGGTATCGGGGTTGAACACGCGGAAATAGGGCGTCGCATCGGGGCCTGAACCGGCGGACCATTGCCAGCCCATGGCATTGCTCGCCCTGTCCCAGTCAATCAGGCAATCGGCGAACCAATCCATCCCGATCCGCCAATGGGTCATCAGATGTTTGGTCAGATAGCTGGCCACGATCATCCGCCCGCGGTTGTGCATGGTGCCGGTGGTGTAAAGCTCCCGCATCGCGGCATCGACGAAATCCACACCGGTGCGCCCCTGTTTCCACGCCAGAACCTCGGGGGCCCCCGGGTCCGTGCGCCATGGGAAAGCCTCCCATTCCTCGCGCCAGTTTGCGGTCAGGATGCGGGGGCTGTGATACATCAAGTGATAGGCATATTCGCGCCAGACGAGCTCCTTGAGGAAGGTTTCCGCCCCTGCGGCGCCCTCCTCCATCGCGCGCCTGCCTGCGTGCCAACAGGTGGCGGGGCTGATCTCTCCCAAGGCAAGGTTCTCTGACAGGCCCGAGGTGCCCGGCACCGCCGGCAGGTCGCGGTTCTTGACGTAATCCCCGATCCAGTCCTGCGCGAAATCGCCCAGACGGGTCAGGGCCGCCTCCTCCCCCACCTTGGCGTAATGGCGCAATACCCGCGCGCCGCGATCCATCGCCGCGCCCATCTGCCACTCTTGCAGGCGCTCGCTCTCGGGCCATGTCTCTGGCGGGGTCAGCGCCTTGGGCGCAGGTTCGGGCGCGGGCACATCGCGCAGTTTCACGGCGTTCCAGAAGGGCGTGTAGACCTTGTAGTAGCCGCCGGTCTTTGTCTCCACCGTCCAAGGCTCGAACATCACATGGCCGGGGAAGGATTTGCCAATGGCGCCCTCGGCCTTCAGGCTTTCCTTCAGGGCGGTGTCGATCGCGATCCCCTCGGGATCATAGCGGCGGGTCCACCAGACATCGCAGGCGCCAGTCTCGGCGCGCAGGGTTTTCAGCACCTCCTCGGGCGCACCGCTGCGCAGGATCAGCCGCGCGCCGATCCCTTGCAGGCGGCGGTCAAAGCTCTCCAGCCCCTGCCCCAGCCGCCATTTGGCGGCGGCGCCAAGGCCGTCCACCTGCCCGTCGCGGATGAACAGGGGGATCACGGGGCGGCCCGTGCGCGCCGCCGCCGCAAGTGCCGGATGGCCAGAGAGGCGCAGATCCTGCCGCAACCACAAAATTATCGCGCCAGGAGTGCTCATCCAACTGTCCTTTGAAATGCGTTAAGCCGACAGATCCACGACCACGCGGCCCTTCACCTGCCCCTTAAGTATGTCGCGGCCAAGCTGCGGCAAGTCCTCAAGTGTGGCTGGCTGCACCATGGCCTCAAGCTTGTCCATCGGCAGCACCTCGGCCAGCTTTGCCCAAGCCCGCAGACGGTTGTCATAGGGCTGCATCACACTGTCGATCCCCAAAAGGTTCACACCGCGCAGCAAGAAGGGGATCACCGTCGCAGGCAGGGCCGCCCCGCCCGCAAGGCCAACGGCCGCAACGGAGGCGCCGTATTTCATCTGCCCCAGCAGGCGGGCGAGCATCGCCCCGCCAACTGCATCCACGCAGCCTGCCCATGTCTCCCCCTCAAGCGGGCGCTTGGTGGTCTCGTTCAGCTCCTCGCGCGGGACGATCTGCGTCGCGCCAAGGCTCTTGAGGTAATCCGCCGTTTCGGGCCGCCCGGTCACAGCCGCCACCTCGAACCCCATATTGGCAAGGATCGCCGTCGCGACAGAGCCAACACCGCCCGCAGCGCCGGTTACAAGAACAGGGCCGTCTTCGGCTTTCATCCCGTGATCCAGCAGGGCCTGCACCGCGAGCATCGCGGTAAAGCCCGCGGTGCCAACAGCCATGGCCTGCCGCGCGGTGATGCCCGTTGGCAGGGGCACTAGCCAGTCGGCCTTGACCCGCGCCTTTTGCGCATAGCCGCCCCAATGAGCCTCTCCCACGCGCCAGCCGGTCAGCACGACCTTGTCGCCGGGCTTGTAACGCCCATCGTCAGAGGCCTCGACCGTGCCCGAAAAGTCGATGCCGGGCACATGGGGGTAATTGCGCACCAAACCGCCGCCGGGGCCGATGCAAAGCCCGTCTTTGTAGTTCACGGTGGAGAACTCCACAGCAACGGTCACCTCACCCTCGGGCAGTTGATCAAGCGTCATCTCCTGCACGCTCGCGCTTGTTTTGCCTTCGTCGTTCTTCTCGACCACCAGAGCCTTGAACATGATGTATTTCCTTGCTGTTACGTTTCATTGCGGCGCGGCTTGGGGCGCGCCCTACCCCAACCCGCTAGATCCAGAATGTTTCCATGACACGCGCGGATTGCGCGCCAATGGGTGTTTGCACGGTGATCTCGGTGCCCGCGTCCCAATGGGTCATCCGCACCATTCCGATCGCCACATTGGTGTTGAAATCGGGTGACCATGCGGCGGAGCTGATCCGCCCCACGCGCTTGCCCCCCGCCATGACAGGCCACCATTGATCACAGATCGGAACCGCGGGGCCATCAATGGCAATCGGGCGGATTTGCTGCACCGGCCCCTCTTTGGCCACCCGCAACAGGGCATCGCGGCCCACACAGCCAATCGCGATCTGCGTATCACAAAACCGCCCGAGGCCGCATTCATGGGGCGTGTTGTCATCGGTCATATCGCTGCCATAGCTCAACAGGCCGCCCTCGATCCGCTCGATCAGATTGGGGCAACCGGCCCGCACATCCATGCTCTGGCCAGCCTCCATCAAGGCGTTCCACAGGGGCATGCCGATATCGCCGCCCTCGACGTAAATCTCGAAACCGCCCTGCTTGGAATAACCCGAGCGCGCGACAACCAGATCCCGCCCCGCGAAATCGAAATGGCCAAAGCGGAAGAACCGCACATCGCGCACCGCCTCGCCAAAGACTGCCGCCATCAGATCCTCGGCCCGCGGCCCCTGCACCGCAAGGGGGGAGACATCGGGCTCGTCCACCAGAACATCAAGGCGCCAGCCATTGGCGATCCCCTTGATCCAGTAGAGCAGATCACTGTCCGCAATCGACACCCACCAGCGATCCTCGCTGAGCTTCACCGCCACGGGGTCATTCAACATGCCGCCGGTCTCGTCCACGATGGGCACGTAGTAGCACTGCCCCGGCAACATGCTGCGCAGATCACGCGGGGTCAGCATCTGCATCAAGCGGCTGGCATCCGGCCCGCGCAGCTCCACCTGCCGCTCGCAGGCCACATCCCAGACCTGCACCGCCTCTTTCAGATGGCGGTAATCCTCCTCCACACTACGGAACACGGTGGGCAGCAGCATGTGGTTGTAAACCGTATAGGCCTGCACCCCCGCGGCCTCGACCCCTTCGGAAAACGGCGTGCGCCGAAGCCGCCGGGAAAGTGAAATCTGCGTCATGCGCGCCCTCCATACATCTGAATTTATGCGTTGAACGGGCCAGAGGGCCGCGGCCCTCTGGCGATCACTTTGCGCTGCCGGACCACTGGATCGGGCAGACCTCGGCGGATTTGCCGCCAAAATCCCAGACGCGGCCATAATCGCGCACCTTGGACTTAAGCCCCGTCGCCGCGATCACATCCGGTCCCATCCAGTATTTGGTGTTGGAGATCATCACAGGATGGTCCTTATCCGCCCCTTCCAGAAGCTCGATCTCGCCCTGAATTTTCCGGCCAATCATGATCGAGCGGCGGTTGCCCTCTGTCACGATATCCACCTTGGTGCGCTCTGCGCCGATGATCTCGGACACAAGGAAGGTGAACAACCCCGTCGTCCCCCCCGCCTTGCCAGAGAAAATCTGCAGCAGCCCGTTATAGGCCCGCTGGGTGGAGCGGTCATCGACATAGGCCGCAACCTTCCAGCCCCCCTCGCCCATGCGGCCCGGAATATCGACCAGCAAGCCCACGTTCAGCCCGCCCAGATCCTCGCCCTCGTAATGGCCGCTGTCGATGCGGATCGCCATCCATGCATGACAGTGCCCCTCGGTCGGCGGGTGCTTGCCCAGTGACACAACGCAGGGGCAGAACACATCGCAAGAGCAGTTAAGGAACAGCTCCCCGTTCAGCTCCCAGTCGGTGGGGCGCATCTGCTGGCGCTTGTTGCTCGGCATCTTGGAATCGATGCGATCCGCCACCTCGATCCGGTCCGATGGTTTGCTCTGTTTCTTCGCCATGATGCGGCCTCCCTTATCCCAAAATTCCGGCGGTCTTCGCCGCCACGATCCCCGCCCCGATCAACAGGGCAATGCCAACCGGCTTGGTCACGCGATGCGCAACCTGCGGCAGCTTCTCAAAAACCATGATCAGGGTCGCCAGCCCCATCCACAAAAGGCTCATCGTGCCGCCCACAAACCCGAGCGCCATAAAGCCCCAGCAACAGCCGCAGCAATACAGACCAAGCCCCGCCCCCATCCGCAGCCCGCCCAAGGCACCGGTGCGCCAGTGGCCGAGAAAATACATCATCGGGCTGTGGCAAACCCCGTGGCACACCTCTTTGGCCCAAGTGAATTGATAGGCGCCAACAACAGCCAGCAAACCGGCAGCAATCCATCCCGAGGTCGGGATGCCCAGCATATCCAGAACCCCGCGGTGCAGCAGGAAAATCTGCGCTCCCGCAATCAGCCCCGCAAACCCAACCCAGACGACGAAATACCCCGCCACAACACCCAGCCAGCCCGCACGGGTGCCATTGGCATTGGCGATCAGGTCCTCATAGCTGCGCAGGGTCGGCACAAGGGTCGGCAACATCATCGCCGCCATCATCACCACCCACATCACAAAAACCGGCCAGAAATTGGCCATGGGCATATACATATCCATACCCGGATCCATCATCCGCATCGCCTGCCCCGCAGGGCCCGGACGGCCGATCACATCAAGGTCCATCCCCATCGCCATCCAGTAAAGCCAGGCCCAAGCCCCAAGGATCGCGACAAAAAAGCCGAGCCACAGGACCGAACGCAGAGGCATTTTGAGAGCAGTGGACAAAGGACGGCACCTTTCGAGATTCTCTTTACCGGTTGCTTTTCAAATGTCAGACTTTTAATTGTCTGACAAATGAAAATTGATCCGAACAACCGCGCCGACCTCTCCGCCCAAATCGCAAAGGCGATCCGCGACGCCATTGTCGAGGGGCAGCTCATCGTTGACGAGCGCCTCCCGTCAGAGGCCGAACTGGCCGAGCAATTCGACGTCTCCCGCCCCACGGTGCGCGAGGCCCTCAAACGCCTCGCGGCGCAGTCCTTGATCCGCACACAGCGCGGCGCAACCGGCGGCGCCTTCGTGAATCGTCTCACCTATCCAGAGGCCTACGGCCAACAGATCACAACGGCGACCCTGCTGCTCTCGATGAACGCGGTCAGCTTCCAAACCGCCTGCGAGGCCCGCTTTGCCATGGAACGCGCCTGCGCCCCCCTCAGCGCCGCCCGCCGCTCCTCCGACCACCTCGCCAGTATGCGCGCCGAGGTCTTCCGCCAGAACCAGCCCGGCCTCAGCGACGAGGCCTTTTGCGCCTCAGACGTGGCCTTCCACCGCGCCTTGGTCGACGGGGCGGGTAACCCGGTTCTGTCCTACCAACTGGCCGGCGCAGTCGAGGGGATGCAACCGCTGATGAACATGATCACCTTCACCGCCCGCTCCCGCGCGCAAATCGTTGACCTGCATACAGAAATCGCCGACGGGATCGAGGCCCGCGACGCCCCGAGGGCCGAGGCCGCCCTCACCCGTCTGGAAAGCTACACCAACGAACTCGCAACCGGCGTTCTTGCCAAACGCAAGGCCAAAGCCGCCGCTGATTAGCCCGCCCCCGCGCTTCTTATTGGTCCAAGTATCCCCGCCGGAGGCACAAAATCTTTGCCCACCGGCGCCAAAGCCCGCACCCTATCTATAAAGGCGCGAGGTCACCAAAAGATCCCCCGCCATGCTCAACCCGCAGTCGGTTTCGAATTACACCTCGATGGTCGAAGACCCGTCAGTGTCTTTCCAGAAGTTCCTGAGCGCAGACATCACGCTTCCTTTACAGAAGTCGCGGTTAACCCTCTCTTCACAGAGATGGCCCAGCTATTTGCTCCGCATCATGGCGAAACTTGCGCAAATACATCCAATTGGAACGATCTCACGCAGTCGTGACGGGGCCCTGCGAAATCCCAATTCGCGCCTTGAAAACAAACCCCTCTGCCTCTATCTGTAGGATGTCCTTCGGGACTATGGACATAAACGCGCTCGTAATAAGCGGATCGGACCCGGGGGCGGTACCCGGCGTCTCCACCAAACACCCTTTCATTTGGGGTCATGGGGACGAAATAGGATCGACGAACGTCTAAAGGGGTTTGCTTTGTTTCGGTGAGTTACCACCGTTATCGGTACACTTAAGCTAGTTGCAAATGACAACAAAGCACCAATGGCGATGGCTGCGTAAGCAGTCGGAACTATTGAAAATTAAGCCCTAGGCCCTTGCAGGTCTAGGCGGGGTTCGCAGGCACCTGGCAACAGAAGCCTGCACTTTCCCCCGCCTCTTCCCCGCCTTTTATGCCAGCCTTTTCAGGCCCTTGCAGCGCAAAGCTGATCTAGCAGGCGTCGACGTCGCCGTCGATGCGGATGACCATTTTGTCATCGGAAGAAAAGAAGTGATAGGCGTAGCGCAGCCCGTGTTGGTAGATGGTTTTGACGCCCGGATTGGCACAGAGCGAGGCCTGGATCTGGGCGGTTTTTTCCTCGCGGATGGAGACATGGTTGATCACCGCGAAGGGGCGGTCGATCGTGTAGAAATAGTTAACCGTCAGCCCCTCAACCGCCATGTAGTCAAGGGTGATACCATCGGCGACGGAGCTTGCCTCGGCCCCTTGGGAGGCCTCTGCGTTGCGTTTGATGGCCTCGACCAGCTTGCGCTGGATCGGGGTGTATTCGGGGGTTTCGGCCTCTTCGGCGCTGGCCACCTCGGGCTCTTCCGCTTTAGGTTCGGCCGGCAAGTCCTTGACTTCAGGGGCAATTGCGACCTCCTCCACCGGCTCCTCGACCACCGGCGCGACGAGGGCGGCGCGGGCGGGTTGGCTGGCGGTGCTGGTGACTTCAGCCTCTGTTGGCGCGGAGCCTCCTCCTTGGAACATCATGTTCCCTGCCCAGCCCAAAGCCAAACCAAGGGTTAAAATGGCCGTGTAAGACATAAATTTTCGCATTGTATTCCCCCTAGATGTGTATCCCCCAAGGCTGGCAGGCCGCGCGGATACGCATACAACATAATATGGCAACTACTATATATAGGGGAAATTCGTTTCGCTACTGCGAATTCGCCCCAAGGGGGTGATTTCCCCTTCCCCCTTGACCCCGTTGCAAATTTTGCCGCAACTACCCGCTATGGGGCCGATAGCGGGCGCCCCGTGAGGCCACGGCCCAAGTTTCGCACCCTCGAAACTCCTTATCCAAAGGGATGCTTAGGCATGGCCAAATTTACCGAAATTTCCAATACACAACTGATGCACATCCTATGCACATCCGATGCATACGTTATTGCAGATCTGCGGCTGGAGGAGGATTTCGCCCTTGATCCGGCGTTGATCCCCACGGCGCGGCGATTGCCGTTTGACCGGCTGGCGGAACATGCCGAGGCGCTTGCCGGTCGGCGGGTTGTGACCGTCTGCCACAAGGGGCTGAAGATCAGCCATGGGGCGGCGGCGCAGCTGCGCGCTCTTGGCATCGAGGCGGAGGCGCTTTCCGGCGGGCAAGTGGCTTGGCGGGAGGCGGGCCTCCCCCTCATTCCGGCAAGCGCGATCCCTGCCCCGATGCGCGGCACGCTTTGGGTGACGCGGCATCGGCCCAAGATTGACCGGATCGCCTGCCCTTGGCTCATTCGCCGCTTTGTCGACCCCGAGGCGCAGTTTCTGTTTGTGCCCCCTGCCGAGGCCCTCGCCGTGGCGGAGCGGTTTGGCGCGACGCCCTTTGACATTGAGGGGGTGGCGTTCAGCCATCGCGGCGAGATGTGCAGTTTTGACACCATGCTCGACATCTGGAACCTGCGCACCCCGCCGCTGGATGCCCTGAGCCGCGTGATCCGCGGGGCGGATACCAACCGCCATGACCTCGCGCCGGAAGCTGCGGGGCTTTTGGCGCTCTCTGTCGGGTTGTCGCGGGCCTTTCGCGATGACAATGCACAGTTGGAGGCGGCCCTGCCGCTCTATGATGCGCTTTATCGTTGGGCGCGGGATGGGCGCGGCGAGGGGCACGATTGGCCGGGGGGACGCGCATGAGCATGGGGTATCGCGAGATGTTTGCGGTTTTCGGCCGCATCGGGGTGCTGAGTTTCGGCGGGCCAGCGGCGCAGATTGCCCTGATGCACCGCGAGTTGGTGGAGGAGCGGGACTGGCTGACCGAGAAACAGTTCCTTGGGGCGCTGTCCTTTTGCATGCTGCTGCCCGGACCGGAGGCGATGCAGCTGGCCACCTATGCCGGATGGCGGCTGCGGGGGATTTGG
Source organism: Harenicola maris (assembly GCA_018524345.1). Lineage (GTDB taxonomy): Bacteria > Pseudomonadota > Alphaproteobacteria > Rhodobacterales > Rhodobacteraceae > Harenicola > Harenicola maris. Next base: position 890,065 of record JADQAZ010000001.1, on the reverse strand, counting down.
GGCGGGCTGTTGGCGGGGCTTTTGTTTGTGCTGCCCGGGGCCTTGGTGATCCTTGGTCTGGTTCTGGGCTATGCCGCCTTTGGCACGCAGGATTTCGTGCAGGGGATATTCCTTGGCATCAAGGCGGCGGTGGTGATCGTGGTGTTGCAGGCCTTGCTGAAGGTGTCGAAAAAGGCGCTGACGGGGGTGCAGGGCTGGGTTCTGGCGGCTCTGGCCTTTGTGGCGATCTTTGCCTTTCAGGTGCCTTTCCCGCTGATCGTTTTCGGGGCGGGGCTTTGGGGGCTGTTTGCGGCGCGAGGCTCCGAGGGGGGCGTGGCCCCTGCCCTGACGCGGACATGGGCGCAGACCCTTGGCGTCGCCCTTGGCGGGGCGGTGATCTGGGCCGCGCCTTTGGCGGTGACGGCGTGGATTGTGCCGCAGCCGCTGTTGACGGAAATCGGGCTGTTCTTTTCCAAGCTGGCGGTGGTGACCTTTGGCGGGGCCTATGCGGTTCTGGCCTATATGGCGCAGGATGTGGTCGCGGCGCAGGGCTGGCTGACCGCGCCGGAGATGATGGATGGTTTGGGATTGGCGGAGACCACGCCGGGGCCTTTGATACTGGTGACCGAGTTCGTCGGGGCATTGGCCGGGCATAAGGCGGGGGGATGGCCCCTTGCCGTGGCGGCGGCTTCTATGACCCTTTGGGTGACCTTTGTGCCCTGTTTTATCTGGATCTTTGCCGGCGCCCCCTACATCGACTGGATCACGGCGCAGCCGCGCCTGCGGGGGGCCTTGGCGGCGATTACGGCGGCGGTGGTGGGGGTGATTGCCAATCTGTCGATCTGGTTTGCCGTGCATGTGTTTTTCGCCGAGGTCGGCACCGCGGGCATCGGCCCCCTGCGGGTGCTTGCGCCTGTTTTTGGCAGTGTGAACGCGGTGGCAGTGGGTTTTGCCCTTTTGGCGGGGGGGCTGCTTTGGGGGCTGCGGCTGAGCCTGCCCCTTGTTTTGGGGCTTATGGCGCTGGCGGGATGGGCGGCGCAAATCGGCCTTTAAGATCGCGGGGATTGCCCTATCATTCAGATCCGAATCCCGTATGCTTGGGAAAAGACATCAAGCGCAGCCAAGGGGGCAGAGGCCACAATGACACGGCGTATTGAATACGGCCATTTGATGCACAACGCGATGCGCAGCCTGATCCGCACGGTTCTGACCGATGTGGCGGAGAGCGGCCTGCCCGGCGAGCACCACTTTTTCATCACCATCGACACACAGCACCCCGAGGTTCAGATCGCCGACTGGCTGCGCCAGCGCTATCCCGAGGAGATCACCGTTGTCATGCAGCACTGGTTTGACAACCTTGAGGTGCGCGAGGACAGCTTTTCCGTGACGCTCAACTTTGGCGATATGCCGGAGCCTTTGTTCATTCCCTTCGACAGTATCATCACCTTTGTCGATCCTTCGGTGGAATTTGGCCTGCGCTTTGAGGGCCACAGCGACGAGGACGAGGATCTGGACGACGACCTTGAGGAGGCCCCGATGCTGGAGGAAGTCGAGCCAGCCCCCGACGGGCCAGCCGAGGTTGTGAGCCTAGACAGCTTTCGCAAGTAGTCTGTAATTTTGCAGGTTAGCCCCTGTTTTCCCTGATAACGCCCTGCCGCGAAAGGCTTTACACCGCGCGTCTTGACGTGCAGTAAGCCGCCCATAAACGCAGCGGCACCCCTGAGGAGACCCAGATGACCGAGACCCGCACCGAGACCGACAGCTTTGGCCCCCTTGAGGTTCCAGCCGACAAGTATTGGGGCGCGCAGACGCAACGCTCGATCATCAACTTCCCGATCGGTTGGGAAAAGCAGCCGGTGGCGATTGTGCGGGCTTTGGGTGTGATCAAACAGGCCTGTGCCATGGCCAACCGCGATCAGGGGTCGCTTGATCCCAAGCTGGCCGATGCGATCATTCAGGCCGCAGCGGAGGTTGTGGACGGCAAGTTCGACGATAACTTCCCGCTGGTGGTGTGGCAGACGGGGTCTGGCACCCAGTCGAACATGAACGCCAATGAGGTTATCGCCAACCGTGCGATTGAAATTCTGGGCGGCGAGATCGGGTCGAAGGATCCGGTGCACCCCAATGACCATTGCAACATGGGGCAGTCTTCTAACGACACCTTCCCCACCGCGATGCATATTTCCGCCGCTGTAACAGCCCATAACGTGCTGCTGCCCGGTTTGGCGCAGTTGCATTTCGCGCTTGAGGCCAAGGTTCTGGCCTTTAAGGGCATCATCAAGATTGGCCGCACCCACACGCAGGATGCGACGCCCCTAACCCTGTCGCAGGAATTCTCGGGCTATGCGCATCAGGTGGCCATGGGCATTCGCCGTGTGAAGGGCGCCCTGCACCGGATTTACGAGCTGGCTCAGGGCGGCACTGCTGTTGGCACCGGCCTGAACACCCGCGAGGGCTGGGATGCGACTGTGGCCGAGCATATGGCCGAGATCACCGGCCTGCCCTTCGTGACCGCGCCCAACAAGTTCGAGGCTTTGGCCGCCCATGACGCCATGGTCGAGATGTCCGGCGCGCTGAAAACCGTGGCCGCGAGCCTGTTCAAGATTGCCAATGACATCCGTCTGCTCGGCTCTGGCCCGCGCTGCGGGCTTGGCGAGCTGATCCTGCCGGAGAACGAGCCGGGGTCATCCATCATGCCGGGCAAGGTGAACCCGACCCAGTGTGAGGCCCTGACGCAGGTTTGTGCCCATGTCATGGGCAATGACGCCGCTGTCGGCTTTGCCGGATCGCAGGGGCATTTCGAGCTGAACGTTTATAAGCCGATGATGGCCTATAACGTGTTGCAGTCGATGCAGTTGTTGGGCGATGCGGCCTCTGCCTTTACCGACAATCTGGTGGCTGGCTTGCAGGCGGATGAGGACCGGATCGAGAAGCTGATGCGCGAGAGCCTGATGCTGGTGACGGCTCTGGCGCCCGAGATCGGCTATGACAATGCGACCACCGTGGCCAAGACCGCCCATAAGAACAAAACCACCCTGCGCGAAGAGGCGATTGCCCTTGGGTTTGTTGATGGCGAGACCTTTGACCGCGTGGTTCGGCCGGAAAACATGGTCGGCCCGAAGGCGGGCTAAATGGCCAAAGTCGTCAACCTTAACAAAGTGTTAAAGGCACGGGCGAAATCCGAAAAACAGGCCAAGGGCGACGCGAACGCGATTGCCTTTGGCCGCAGCAAGGCAGAGCGTCTGGCGGATAAGTCCCGCGCGCAAAAGGATAAATCCCGCCTTGATGGACACCTGCGAGAGCCTGAATAAGGCGGGGCAGAATTACAACAAGTCTAAAGTTGTAACGATAAATGCGTTAACTTTTGTCCAATTCTCTTCGCATTTAATCCAATAGTTAAGAATGAACCGCTCAATATAGGGCGGATAAGTCGGCGCAACACTCTGCGCGGACGGGCAGAAAGTGAGGCAGGCATGACATTGGACGCGATTTCCGCGCGGGCAATAACAGGTGCGGAGTCCGTAAACCGGACCTCTCTAACCACAGATATCGAGGCACGCAGCAATACCGAGCGCGGGCCGAAACACCCCCACCCCGCAACGCGGCCCGACCGGGCCAAACGGCTGTCTCAGGCCCTTCGGCGGCAGATGGACGCCATGCAGGAGGCCCCCGAACCGGGCGCTTGGCTGCATGGGGCGATTTCCTCGACCGCGCGGGTTCTGACGCCCTCCGGCCCCCGCGCCGCGGGTGCATTGGAGGCGGGCGATCTGGTGGAAACCAAGGACGCGGGCGCGCAGCCGGTCCGCTGGACCGGGCGCATGGCCCTGACCACGCAGCAGCTTGCCGCCAGCCCACAGATTTGCCCGATCCGGATCAAACCCGGCGCGCTGAGCGAGGGGTTCCCGCGCAAGACGCTTGAGGTCTCCCCCGCCGAGCAACTAGTGATGCGCGCGCGCACGCCGGAGGCCGAGGAATGCCTTGTCTGCGCCTCTGCCCTGACCCGCAAGCCGGGGGTTTTGCGCGCCCTGCCGCGGGCCGGTTTCGCCTATGTCCAGTTGATGCTGGACGCTCATCAGGTGCTCTTTGTCGAAGGCGTTGAGGTGGAGAGTTTCCACCCCGATGTTCTGCGCCCCAGCAGCGCCGATCGGGTGATCTGGTCCGAGGTTCTGTCGGTGTTTCCCGATCTGGAACATGGCATGGATATCTATGGCCCGCGCGTGCGCCCGCAACTGGCGGCGCGTGCCCGGGTCTAGTGAGCCAGCGGCCTGAAAAACATTCGCTGACCCTGCGGGGCCATCGCACATCTGTTTCCTTGGAAGGCCCGTTTTGGCGGGCCTTTCGTGATTTGGCGAAGGAAAAACAGCGCCCGATCAATGACTTGGCCGCCGAGATTGACGAGGCGCGCGGCACCGAGATGGGGCTTGCCTCGGCCATCCGCCTTTATGTTTTGCGCGAGTTGCAGGCCAAGCTGCCCTAGCGGGGCGTGACGGTCAGGTGGATGCCATTGCGCGCCCGCACGGTCAGATGCGCCACCGGTTCGGGCGCGGGACCATGGGGGGCGAATTTGAAGGCCCGCACCATGAGCGCGATGAGCAAGACCCCCTCTGCCATGGCAAAGCCCGCGCCGGTGCAGACCCGCGCACCGGCGGAAAAGGGGATATAGGCCTCGCGCTGACATTTTTTGCCGTTTTCCGTTTGCCACCTGTCCGGGTCAAAGCCGTCGGGATTGTCCCAAAGGCGGTTTTGCCGGTGCAGGTGCCATGGGGAGAGGACGATCTGGGATTTGCGGCGGATGGCGCGGTCGCGGAAGGTTTCCTCTTGGGCGTTCTCGCGCACCATCATCGGCACCGGCGGGTAGAGGCGCAGGGTTTCGCGGAAGACCGCGCGGGTGAAGGGCAGCTTGGAGAACATTGAAAAGCTTGGGTTTTCCATGTCGATCTGGGCGGCCTCCTCGGCGACGCGCGCCTGTGCCTCGGGGTAGCGGGCGAGCAGGTAGAGCGCCCAGCCGAGGGCGGAGGCGCTGGTTTCATGGCCCGCGAGGAAGAAGATCGCGACCTGATCGACCATCTCGGCGGGGGTGAACTTTTCGCCCGTGAGGGGATCGGTGGTGGTCATGATCTTGGTGGCGAGGTCATCGGGGGCTGTGCCCTCTTTGATCTCGGCGTGGCGGGTATCGCAGAGCTGTCGCAGCAGGCTGCGGATGGAGGCCGCGGCCTGTTTGGTTTCGCGGCGGCGAAAGCGCGGCATCCATTTCGGCAGCGGCAGGAAGGCGGCGAGGTTCAGCAGCGGCTGGGTGCGTTGGTAGGCGCGGAATTCGGAGAAGACCTCCGCCGCGACGCGGTGTTCGATCGGGATGGAAAACAGGGTGCGAAAGATCACATCGGCGGCGGCGTGGCTGGCCTGTTCCTCGATCTCGACCGGCCCTGCCCCGTGATTTGACAGCCGCGCGGTGGCGGCTTGGGCCGCACCCCACATGGCGGGGAAGGTTTCCTTGATGCGCCCGCCCTCGAAGGCCGGATCGATGATGCGGCGTTGGCGTTTCCACTGCTCGCCATTGGTGACGAAAACCGACTGGCCGAGGAGCGGCGTCAGCCCCTCGTTCACGCGGGTGGATTTGGGGAAGTCATCGGGGCGTTCCTGCAGCACGGTTTTGATCAGCTCCGGCTGGTTGATCATATAGCTGCGGAAAAACGGCGTGCGGAATTCGGCCATCCAAGCGCGGTAGAGCCGCGCGGGCTGCGCCGAGAGGATATCGGCGCGGAACAGTTGCACATAGCGGCGCAGGGAGACCTTATCCGGCCGCGCCTTGGGTTTGGGGGGCAGATCGCTCATGCGGCTTTGCGCGAGGTGAATTTGGACACGGGCGCCTCGATCCGGCTTTTGGAGGGGGCGCGGTGGCCGAGGCGGGCGGCAAGGGTTTTCGGCCCTGCGGTGATGCGGAAATAGTCGTAGTCGCCGGGGCGGTCAAAGGCGCAGAGGTATTGGAAATGCAGGCGGAAGAACTTCCAGCGCAGCTCGCGGAAGCGTTCGGGGCTGAGCGTCTGGGTGAAGGCGGCGGAGAGGACGAGGGGCCAGAGTTTGCCCTCGGCCGGGGCGGCGCCTGTGACGCTGACCGGATCGCAGAGCGCGAAGGCGCAGCCATCGCCGGGGGCGGTCACATCGACCCATGTGAGGCGGGATTGCTGGCAAAGGTCATGCAGGTCGGCGCGCAGGCGCTCGGCCTTGGGCAGGAAGGAGACCATGGGGATCACCTGCCCGAGGGTGAGGAAGGAGAGCACCGGCCCCTGTTCGGGGACCATGCCCTTGCGGAACAGATCCGCGAGGATCGACACGCCGAGATGCGCGCCCGAGGAATGGCCGACGACGAGGACCTCCTCCGCGTCCGATTGCAGGGCCTCGAAGATCACCGCGCCGAAATCTGCCATGCGGGCCTCAAGCTCCGGCAGGTTGGCGCCTTTGGAGCGGGCCGAGAAGGCGTAGTCATGCATCAGGTAATAGGCGAAGACCTTGTTATCCATCCGGCGGAACCACATCAGGATCGGCGGGATCACGGCGAGGGCCAGTGGGCCGGCATAGGGGTGGATCAGGGCGGCGAGCGCGGACCAGAGGCCCCATGCCACGGCGCAGGCGATTGCCAGTTGGCCCAGCAGGAAGAGCACCGGATAGAGCGCCGCGATCACCGGCCCCTTGCGCAGCCGCATCAGCCGGAAGAGCGCGCCGGAGCCGATATAGGCCCAAGCGGTGCGCGCGAGGTCGAGGTAGGTGGCAAGGATCGTCGGCTTCATCGAGGATTTCACGATGTCGGACCAGACGAGGACCTGCACCTCGGCGCTGGTGTGCACGCCTTCGATCTCTGCCTCGACGGACCAGCCATAGGGCCCCTGCCCGCTGCGCGGTTTCTGGGTGATGGCATAGCCCGAGATCGCCGCCTGCGCCGCGCTTTCGCTGCGGTAAAGCTCGCGGTAGCGGCGCGGATGGAACGGGTCATAGCCGGGGATATAGATCACCCGGCGCTTGCGGATTGGGGCCTCGGCCTTGTGGTTTTCTGCTTCGCTCATTGCCCGCATCCTTGCCGGTTTGCGCCGGTATAGCCAAGGATTTTGGCGAAATTTTGAAAGATTAGCCCAGAGTGGCGAGGGCCGGGAACACCTCTAGCAGCCAGTAGGAGAACTGCGAGAAGCCGCCCGTGAGCATCAACAGGCCGATTGTCCAGAGCAGCAGGCCCATGACACGCTCGATCTGGGCCATATGGCGTTTCATCCAGGCCATGACGCCCTGCAGCCGCGGGAAGAAGGCGGCGACGAGCAGGAAGGGAATGCCGAGGCCCGCGGCATAGACCGCCAGCAGCATGGTGCCCTTGGCCACGTCGGCCTCTGACGCGGCGAGGGAGAGGATCGCGCCCAGTTGCGGGCCGATGCAAGGCGTCCAGCCAAAGGCGAAGGCCAGCCCGAGGATATAGGCCCCGAATGCAGAGCCGCCACGGTCGCCCGCGTCCATGCGGGCCTCGCGCTCAAGGAATGGGATGCGGAAGACGCCGAGGAAATGGGCGCCGAAGATCATCACAAGAACGCCTGCTACGCCGTTGAAAATGCTTTGGTTCTGCAAGAAGAAAGCGCCAAAGATCGAGGCCGTGAACCCCAGCAGCAAGAAGATCGTCGAGAGGCCGAGGACGAAGCAGAGCGCCGTCACCATCACGCGGCGGCGGGGCGTTTCCTCGCCCGCCATTTCGGACATGGAAATCCCGCCCATATAGGCCAGATAGGGCGGCACAATCGGCAGCACGCAGGGGGAGGCAAAGCTGATCAGGCCCGCGATCAGGGCGACCAGCATGGCGGGGAGCAGGCCCGCGTCGATGATTTCTATTCCGAACATAAGAGCGGCTTAGCGCAGCCGCGCGGCGGCGTCACGCAAAAGCACCTCACAATAGCGTGGACAGAATGTCATCCAGCGGGTAACCCGCGTGCCATGCCCGATAACAGCCCCGAGATCCCCGAAGTTGACGCCCTTGGCCTGAAGTGCCCCCTGCCCGTTTTGCGCCTGCGCAAGCGGATGGCGGGCCTGCCTGCGGGGGCTTTGGTGGCGCTGCGCGCCGATGATCCGGCCTCGGTGATTGATGTGCCGCATTTTTGCAATGAGGCGGGGCATGTGCTGCTGGAAGTAGAAAGCGGCGCCCTAGGGCACCGCTTTGTTGTTCAGAAGAAATCCTGAGATTTCGTTTTTGGCTCTGGCCTAGCGGCCGAGTGACCACCAGCCTTTGCGTTTCGGCTTGTCCGCTTCGGGCTCTGCCTCTGCGCCGGCCATTGCGGGCTCTGGCGTAGGTTCAGGCTCTGGTGTCGGCTCGGGCGCGGCTTCTGCCACCGGCTCCGGTGTCGGCTCCGGTGCGGCTTCTGCTACGGGTTCCGGTGCTGGCTCTGGCGCGGCTTCGGCAGCAGGTTCTGCTGCAGCCTCTGCCGGGGCCTCGGCAGCCGGGGCTGCCTCCTCCACCTTATCCGCGGCCTTCTTGCGCGTGCGGGTGCGGCGCTTTTTGGGCGCGGGTGCCTCCTCTGCGGTCTCTGCCTCTGCCTCTGCTTCGGCGGCTTCGGCAGGTGCCTCTGCGGCCTCTGCTGGGGCTGCTGCCACCTCATCCTTGGCGGCGGGCTTTTTGCGGCTGCGGGTGCGACGCTTTTTCGGGGCTTCTGCCTCGGCGGGCGCATCACCCTCTGCTGCGGGGGCCTCAGTAGCCTCGGTCACTTCCGCTGGCGCGTCTGGGGTCGCTGCTGTGTCCTGCTGTGCCTCTACGCCCTCGGCGGTGTTGCCCTCGGCTGCATTGCCTTCAGCGTTATTGCCCTCGCCAGTGTTGCCATTGGCCTCCTCGCCGCCACCGTTGCCGGAGCCGCGACGACGCCGACGACGACGGCGCTTTTTCTTGGGCTGTTGCTCTTCCTCGCCCTGGGGCGCGGCGGAGGTTGCGACCTCTTCTTCCTCCTCCATCTCCGGCATGTCGGAGGTGTCGATGGAGATCACCGGCGCGGTGACTTCGGGCACGGCGCGGGTGGCGGTTTTGAACTTCTCGATCTCGAAATCGGGGCTGACCAGATGGGGCGCGCCCTCGATCCGCACGGACAGGCCATAGCGGGCCTCGATCTGGGCGACATGTTCGCGTTTCTGGTTCATCAGGAAGTTGACGATGCCGACGGGGGCCTTGACCAGAACCTCGCGGGATTTGCGGCGTGTGCCCTCCTCCTCAAGCTGGCGCAGGATTTGCAACCCGAGGCTATCGTCCGAGCGCAAGAGGCCGGTGCCGTGACAGGAGGGGCAAGGCTGTGTCGTGGCCTCGAGCATGCCGGGGCGCAGGCGTTGGCGCGACATTTCCATCAGGCCAAACCCGGAGATCCGGCCGACCTGAATGCGGGCGCGGTCGTTCTTGAGCTTGTCTTTAAAGAGTTTTTCGACCTTGGCGTTGTTGCGGCGGTCCTCCATGTCGATGAAGTCGATCACGATCAGACCGGCCAGATCGCGCAGGCGAAGTTGGCGGGCAACCTCCTCTGCGGCTTCAAGGTTGGTCTTGGTCGCGGTCTCCTCGATGGAGCCCTCTTTGGTGGCGCGGCCGGAGTTCACATCGATGGCGACGAGCGCCTCGGTGATGCCGATGACGATATAGCCGCCGGATTTGAGCTGCACCGTGGGGTTGAACATGCCGCCGAGGTAGCTTTCGACCTGAAAGCGGGCGAAGAGCGGCATTGGTTCGTTGTAGTGTTTCACGTTCTTGGCGTGGGACGGCATGATCATTTTCATGAAGTCCTTGGCCACGCGGTAGCCTGCCTCACCCTCGACCAGAACCTCGTCGATCTCGCGGTTATAGAGATCGCGGATCGAGCGTTTGATCAGGTTGCCTTCCTCATAGATCGGCGCGGGGGCGACGGATTTCAGCGTCAGCTCGCGGATCTGTTCCCAAAGGCGTTTGAGGTATTCGTAGTCGCGTTTGATCTCTGTCTTGGTGCGGCGTGCGCCGGCGGTGCGGACGATCAGGCCGGCCCCTGTTGGCACATCAATTTCGTTTGTTATCTCTTTGATTTTCTTACGGTCTGCCGCGTTTGTGATCTTGCGGGAGATGCCGCCGCCACGGGCGGTGTTCGGCATCAGCACACAGTAGCGGCCAGCCAGAGAGAGATAGGTTGTGAGGGCTGCGCCCTTGTTGCCGCGCTCCTCTTTGACCACCTGGATCAGCATGATCTGGCGGACCTTGACGACCTCTTGGATGCGGTAGCGTTTGGCGCGGGGTTTGCGCGGGGCGCGGATTTCGTCGGAGACGTCATCATCGGCCACGGATTCGATGGCCTCGTCGCGGGCGGTCGCATCGGGAAGCGCGCCTGCCTCGGGTTCATCGTCCTCATGTGCGGCGGCGGCGACTTCGGCCTCCGGCACGGGGGCCTCGTGTTCGTCAGTTTGGGGGGCGGTTTCTGCCGCTGTTTCGGGGGTTGCCTCGGCTTCTGCCGGTGCTGCGTCCTCTACCAATGCGTCTTGGGCTTCGGAAGAAGAGTCTTCCAAATCAACGACATCCATGCCGGAGATGCTGCCCTCTTCGGCCTCTTTGGTCGCGACGGCATCTGTGTCCTTGGCCTTGGAGGCGCGGGAGCGGCGGCGGCGCGGTTTCTTGGGCGCATCCTCTTCGGCGGCCAGAGCCTCCGCATGCAGGCGCTCCTCCTCGAGCAGGGCCTGACGGTCCGCTACGGGGATCTGGTAGTAATCGGGGTGAATTTCCGAAAAGGCGAGGAACCCGTGGCGATTGCCGCCGTAGTCCACAAAAGCGGCCTGAAGCGAGGGTTCAACCCGCGTGACCTTCGCCAGATATATATTGCCAGCTAGCTGGCGCTTGTTGACCGTCTCAAAGTCGAACTCGTCAACCTTATTTCCATCAACAACAACCACCCGCGTCTCTTCAGCGTGGGTGGCATCGATAAGCATTTTCTTAGCCATTTTAACTCTTTGCGCCGCAAACCTAATGTGCCGCCAAGGCGGGATTCACAGGAGGGGCGTCTATTTGGAGCAATGGCGCGAGGCCAGGACAGCGCAACGCGCGGGGCAAGGCCCGGCTGCTGCTCTATCTGTGTCCACTCGCGCTTCATCGCGGTTTTTCTCCGACCCCGTGGACCGGCATGCAGCCGGGCGGCGAGGTCTGTTAATTGTATGCTTCGGTCCCGTTAGGGGGCGTTGCACAGTTTGGTCGGGAATGACCGGTAACTCTGGCATCGCGGCCGAACGAAGGGTCGTCCCGGCTCGCGCGTCAGCGAAATTTCGCGCCCCTCCGCGTCGCGGCTGTAGGGCTACCCCCCATTCATAAGGTAGCGGATGCGCAAAAGACAAGCGGCCATTTGCCGAACTGTCATAAAGGGGGCTTGGCGGGGCGGGCAAAGGGGCCAAAGCCCCTTGTTTTACTGATGCACACCCCATGCACATCCGATGCACAAAGCATATGCATATTTTCGCACAGGTCGCAGTATGGGGCGCGCGCATTTTGCGATAGCAAAATGCGCGCGCGGCAGCCGGCCGCAAGGCCCCCTTCGGGGGGCCAAGGCCGGCGCATCCCCTAGGGCGAGGGGTCTAGTTCAAGCTGCGGTTCGACCATGTCTGGAACGGGGCCAGATCGTCGGAGCAGCTTTCCAAGGAAAGCACCTTGATCTGGTTCGCGTCGCTGCGGCCCGAGCGGGTGTCGGCGGCGAGGGTCAGGCACATGTCCGGTGCGGCGGTGGGGGTGATGGTGCCATCGCCGGTGAAGGCAAAGCTTTGCATCTCTGCGCCGGTGCAGGCGGCGAGGTTCACGGCGCTGCCGGCTTCGAGCCCGGCCATTTCGGCGCAGACGTCGAACTCGGGCATATAGAGGGTGTCTTCGGCGAATTTCTCGGTGTCGAAAATCTGGTCGACCATCAACTCGCCCAAGGGGCTGTAGCAGGTGTGCCCCTGCAGCCCGTCGTCGGGGTTGGCATTCGCGCCTTGGGCGCGGGCGATGTCGAGGCAGTAGCCGTTCTGTTTGTTGTCGAGCCGGTCGAGGAGGTAGATTTCGACGTTTTCCGCCATGGCGGCCCCTGCGGGCAGCAGGGCGGAGAAGGCGGCGGCGAGGGAAAGGGAATGGCGCATTTGGGGGATCCTTATTTCGGATGCGTTCGGGGTTTGGCGTCTCTTTGGCCCTCTGCCCTGCCCTTGTAAATCAACTGCCTGCCCTGCCCCGCCCGATCGGCAAGGCGCCGCCTTATACGGCGCGGTCTTGCAGGGCGGCGGTGACCTCGGCGAGGGCCGAGACCGCGATGGAGGAGGCATCGCGCAGGGAAGGCACGAGGCCGATGGGGCCGCGCAGGCGGGCCAGTGCGGCGGCGGGCACATCCAGGGCGCGCAGGGTGTCTTTGCGGGTCTCGTGCGTGCGGCGGCTGCCGAGGCTGCCGATAAACCGCGCGGGCGTGTCCAGCGCGGCGCGGAGGAGCGCGGGTTCCCATTCGTGGTCGTGGAACAGGGTGATGAAGGCGGAATGGCTGTCGAGCATCATTAGCTCTTGGGGGGCGTTTGGCGAGGTGAGGTGGCGTGCGGGGGCGCTGGCGAGGTGCTCTGTCGCGGCGATATCCTCTGTATCGGGCGAGAGCAGGTGCAGGTCATAGCCCGTGGCATGGCCAAGCTGGGCCATGGAGCGGAAGATCGCCCCCCTGCCCGCCAGCACCAGCCGGTGTTGCGGGGTATAGGTGAAGCGGCGGGTGAGCGCAGAGTGATCTGGGCCGTCTTCGGGGGCGGTGAAGGTGAGTTGCACGCTTTGACGCGCGTGCAGGGCCTCGGCGGCGCGGGTGAGGAGCGCGGTGTCGGGGTCGGGGTCGATCAGCACGGTCAGCGCCCCGCCGCAGGGGAGCTTCAGGTCCACGTAGCGGGAGCCATCGCCGTAGCGGATCAGCTTTTTGCGCCCTGTGGTCAGGGCCTCCAGCGCGTGGTGCTGAATGTCGCGGTCGATGCAGCCGTTGGAGAGATACCCCGTCATCTGCCCCCCTGCCTCCACCAGCGCGAGGGAGCCGACCTCGCGGGCCGCCCCCCCTTCGATCGCCAGCGAGGTGATCAGGGCAAAGGGGCGGCGCGCCTGTGCCAGCGCCGCGCCCTTTGCGAGGATGTCGGAGGCATGCTCCGCGTAGATCAGCACCTCAGGCTGCGGTGTCTTCATTGACGCTGTCTTCATTCACATTGTCTTCATTCACGACCTGCGCGAAGGATTTGAAGAATTTGCCCGCGAGCTTTTTCGCCGTGCTCTGGATCAGGCGGCTGCCGAGTTGGGCCAGTTTGCCCGCGATTTCGGCCTTGGCCTCATAGCGCAGGATGGTGGTGTCGGGCCCGTCCGCCGTGAGGGTGACATCGGCGCCGCCCTTGGCGTGGCCTGCCGCGCCGCCGTTGCCCTTGCCGGTGAGGGAGAAGGCATCGGGGGCGCCGGCGGTGTCAAGCTGCACCTCGCCGCTGAACCGCGCCTTCACGGGGCCGATTTTCAGCACGACTTTGGCCTCTAGGTCCGTATCGGAGTGTTTGATGAGTTCTTCGCAGCCGGGGATGCATTGTTTGAGGACCTCGGGGTCATTCAGGGCCGCGTAGACCTGATCCTTGGGGGCGTTGATGATGATTTCGTCGGAAAGTTCCATGGAGTGTCCTTCTTTTAGCAACAGGGAAATTTGATGGAGGCCAGAAGTTCGGCCTGTTCGGGTGTGAGGGCGCTTTTGCGGCGCAGGCGGCGGGCGAGGCGTTTGAGGGTTTTCATGTGGGCTCCTTTGCGGGGCGGTATTTGAGGGCGCGGTAGGCTTCTGGCGTGTCGACATCGGCGTAGAAGCCGAGGGCGGGCAGCGCGTGGAACTGGACGTGCTCTGGGTTGCTGCGGGTGAATTTCTTGCAGCCCGGCGCGGCGGGATCGGCCAGCAGGCGGGGGCGCAGGATACCCGGCACGAGGATCGGGTTGCCGCGCTGTTCGCCCTGTTTGGGTATCGAGATGCGGGCGGGATCGGCGCGGCTATGGGCCCAGAGGAGGCTGCGCAGGTCATCTATTGTCAGCAGGGGTTGATCGCCGAGGCCGATCAGCAGGCCGGTGGCTGGACCTGCCGCGCGCAGGCCAGCGGCGACGGAACTCGCCTGCCCCTTGGCGTAATCGGGGTTGTGGATGCAGGTGGCTTGGGTGCCTTTCAGGGCGGCCTCAATCGCCGTTGCGTCATGGCCGGTGACGACCAGCAGGGCGCGGGGGGAAAGCGCGCTGTAGGTTTCGACCATGTGGCGGATCATTGGCATGCCGCCAATGGGCAGCAACAGTTTGTTCTGTGCGCCCATGCGGCGCGAGAGGCCCGCCGCGAGGAGGAGGACGGTGAGGTCACGCATGGGTTTGCCCTGTTGTTTGTCGTGCGGCGGCGCGGCGGTGCTGGACGAGCTGGGCGAGGATCGAGAGGGCGATTTCCTCGGGCGTGACGGCGCCGAGGTCGAGGCCTGCAGGGGCGTGGACGGCGTCGATCTGTGCCTGCGCGATGCCTGTCGCGGCGAGTTTTTCGGCCAGAGCGGCGTATTTGCGGCGGCTGCCGACGAAGGCGATGTAGCTTGCCTCGCTGCTGAGGGCGGATTTCAGGGCGGCGAGGTCCCCCTGCCCCTGCGTGGCGACGACGATGCATTGGTTGCGCGGTTTGGGCCTGTCGGTCACGGTCCAGTGGAAGCCGGGGGCGAGTTTGGCGAGGGCCTGTGCCACGGGGGATGTGCCCGCGATGAGGAGTTCGGGGCTGGGCAGGCAGGGTTCGATGAAGATATCGACCGTGCCGCGCGAGGGGCAGCCGTTGCGGGCGAAACGGGTGCCCTCGACGGTCTCGCCCGGGGTGACGCCCAGTTCGGCGAGGGTCTCCTCCGGTGCGACCGAGATCAGCTGCGGCGCGCCGTTTTTCAGGGCCTCCACCGCCGCGCGTTTGACCGCGCCCTTGGTGCAGCCGCCCCCGAGCCAGCCCTGCAGGATTGTGCCCTCGACATCCAGAAGCGCCTTGGCCCCCGGTTTGGCCGCGGTGGAGCCCGCGGTGCGCACGATGGTGGCAAAGGCGAAGGGCTGCGCCGCCTCGCGCAGTTTCTGCGCGGTTTCGGCCAGATCGGAGGAGAGGACTTCGGCGGGGGTCATAGGGCGGCAAGCTCCCGTTCCAGTGCGGCCAGATCGGCGAGGGTATTAGCGGGTTTGAAGGCATCGAGATGCGGCAGGGCGGCGGCCATGCCTGCGGCGACGGGGGCGTAATCTGTCCAGCCCTTGAGGGGGTTGAGCCAGATGATCTTGCAGCCGCGTTTGCGCAGTTTGGCGAGGGCGGCGGCGCAAAGCTCTGGTGCCTCTGTGTCGTAGCCGTCCGACAGGATCAGCACCACGGAGCGGCCATCCACAAAGCGGCGCGCATAGGTTTCGGCAAAGCGCATCAGCGAGGGGCCGATTTTGGAGCCGCCGCCAAAGCCGTCGGCCATCAGGGACATGCGGCCAATGGCGCGCAGGGCGTCCTTGTCGCGCAGGGCCTCTGTTATCCGCACAAGGCGGGTGTGGAACAGATAGGCATCGGCGGAGGTATCGGCGCGCATCAGACCGGCGAGAAAGGCGAGGAAGACGCGGGAGTAGACGGTCATGGAGCCGGAAACATCGCACAGGGCGGTGATGCGGCGGCTGCGGTCGGGGCGCTTTTTGCGCAGCAGGCGCAGGGGTTCGCCGCCGCTGGCGAGGCTGGCGCGGATGGTTTTGCGAAAGTGCAGCCTGTCGCCGCGCCGGGCGGCGATGCGGCGGCGCGAGCGGCTGTCGCGCAGGGCGGCGCCGATGCGGCGGGCGATCTCCTCGGCCTCGGCGATCTCCTCTGGTCTCACGAGGTCGCGCAGGTCTTTGCGGGCCTTGGTGCTTTGAAGGGTGGCGATGAGCTTGCCGGTGCCGCCCGCATCGGCCTCGCCGCCTTCGCCGTCCGGCGCGGTGGCGCTGCCGGCGCTGCCCGCGTCCTGCCCCTTGGCATCGCGGGAGGAATGGACGTTATCGGCCATATTGGCGGAGGGGCTCGGCACCACCTTTTGGCGGACGCGGCCCATGTCCATCCAGTAGCTGTTGAACAGGTCATCGAAACGCTCGGCCTCTTCTTTGCAGCCGGTGCAAACGGCGCGGAGGGCGCGGCGGCTTTCGTCCGGGTCGAGCGAGTGGACGTGGGAGAGCGCGGCCATGGCGAGCTCTGCCTCTGCCACGCCGAGGCGCAACCCGTTGTCGCGCAGATGGGCGATGAAGCCCGCCACGCGGGCCGCAGGGCCGGGATCGCGGGCGGCGAATTTGGTGACGCGGCTCATGCGGCGCGCCCTGCGATGCGGCCCGCGACCTCTGGCGTGATCTGGGCCTGATCGCTTTGGGTTTTGAGCAGGGTCGTGAGGGTGGATTGCAGGGTCGCGGGATCCTCGGTGAGGTCGGCAATGCCGAGGCCCATCAGGGCAGCGGCGAAGTCGAGCATTTCGGCCACGCCGGGGGTTTTCTCGAGGTCCTCCTCGCGCAGTTTTTGCACGAAGCCGATGATTTGATTGGCTAAACGCGCCTCTACCCCCGGGCAACGGGCCTTGAGGATCGCCAGCTCCGTGGCGCGGTCCGGGTAGTTCACATAGGTATAGAGGCAGCGGCGGCGCAGGGCGTCGGACAGATCGCGGGTGCCGTTGCTGGTCAGGATCACGGTGGGTTTGGTGGTGGCGTGGATGGTGCCGAGTTCGGGGATGGAGACCTGATAGTCGGAGAGGATTTCCAAGAGGTAAGCCTCGAATTCCTCATCGGCGCGGTCAACCTCGTCGATCAGCAGGACCGGTGCGGTGTCTTGGGTGATGGCGGCCAGAAGCGGACGCTCCAGCAGGAAATCGCGGGAGAAGATGCGCGCCTCGACCTGCTTGCCGGTCTCGCCGTCTTCGGCGGCGGCGCGGATGGTCAACAGCTGGCGTTGGTAGTTCCATTCATAGATCGCCTGCGCCGCGTCCAGCCCCTCGTAGCATTGCAAGCGGATCAGGCGGGTGTCCTGCACCGCCGCAAGGCAGCGGGCGATTTCGGTTTTGCCGGTGCCTGCGGCCCCCTCAAGCAGCAGCGGGCGGCCCAGTGACAGCGCCAGTTGCAGGGCAACGGCGAGGTCGTCCGAGGCCACATAGCCCCGGCCCGCCAGGGCGGATTTGAGATCAGTCCATGTCATGTCATGCTCCGGCAGAGGCGCATCAGCGCCGCGGTGTGCTTGGGTCGGGGGCAGCGGCGGGCGCGCGCGAAGCGCGCGCCCGCCGCTGCCTTGCCTGCACGTTAGTCGTGCAGGCCCAGTTCATTGGCGGTTTTCCAGATGCGCCAATGGTCATGGGGCATATTGGTATGGGTGTTGCCAAAGGCGCGGAAGGCGTCCTGCACCGCGTTGGAGAAACAGGGCACGCCGCCGACATGGGGGCTTTCCCCCACGCCCTTGGCCCCGATGGGGTGATGGGGCGACGGGGTCACGGTGTAGTCTGTTTCGTAGTTCGGGACCTCCCATGCTGTGGGCAGGAAGAAGTCCATCAGGGTGCCGGTTTTGCAGTTGCCCATATCGTCATAGGCGATCTCTTGGCCCAGAGCGACGGCGAGGGCCTCTGTCAGACCGCCGTGGACCTGCCCCTCGATGATCATCGGGTTGATCCGTGTGCCGCAATCGTCCAGCGCGTAGAAGCGGCGGATGTCCGGCACGCCGGTATCCACGTCGATATCCATGACGCAGACATAGGCGCCGAAGGGATAGGTCATGTTCGGCGGGTCATAGTAGCTGACCGCCTCCAGCCCCGGCTCGATCCCCGGGATGGCCTGATTATAGGCGGCGAAGGCGACTTCCTTCATGGTCTTGAACCGCTCCGGCGCGCCTTTGACCACGAAACGGTCGACGTCGAATTCGACGTCATTGTCGTGGACCTCCAGCAGGTAGGCGGCGATCATCTGCGCCTTGGCGCGGATTTTGCGGCCTGCCATGGCGGTGGCGGCCCCGGCCACGGGTGTAGAGCGCGAGCCATAGGTGCCAAGGCCATAGGGGGCGGTGTCTGTGTCGCCCTCCTCGATCGTGATGCTATCGGCGGGCAGGCCGATTTCGCTGGCGAGGATCTGGGCGAAGGTGGTCGCGTGCCCCTGCCCCTGTGAGATCGTGCCGAGCCGCGCGATGGCGGAGCCTGTGGGGTGGATGCGGATTTCGCAGCTGTCGAACATGCCGAGGCCGAGGATATCGCAGTTTTTCACCGGACCGGCGCCGACGATTTCGGTAAAGAAGCTCAGCCCAATGCCCATGAGTTTGCGGGTTTTGCCGGCTTTGAAGTCCTCTACCCTTTGGGCCTGTTCGGCGCGCAGGCCCTCATAATCGACGGTTTTGAGGGCCTTGTCCCAAGCGGTGTGGTAATCGCCGCTGTCGTATTCCCAGCCAAGGGCGGCTTTGTAGGGGAATTGCTCCTTCTTGATGAAGTTGATGCGGCGGAGTTCGGCCGCGTCCATATTCAGCTTGATCGCCAGCACCTCGATCATGCGTTCGATGAAATAGACCGCCTCTGTCACCCTGAAAGAGCACCGATAGGAGACGCCGCCCGGTGCCTTGTTGGTATAGACGCCATCCACCGCGAGATAGGCGGTGGGGATGTCATAGGAGCCGGTGCAGATATTCATGAAGCCCGCGGGGAATTTCGTCGGATCAGCGCAGGCGTCAAAGCCGCCGTGGTCCGCCGTGACATGGCAATGCAACCCGGTGATCTTGCCCTCTTTCGTGGCGCTGATCTTGCCCTTCATCCAGTAGTCGCGAGCGAAGGCGGTGGTCATCAGGTTGTCCATTCTATCCTCGATCCATTTCACCGGTTTGCCGGTGACGATGGAGGCGACGACGGAGCAGACATAGCCCGGATAGGCGCCCACCTTATTGCCGAAACCGCCGCCGATATCGGGGGAGATCACGCGGATGTTGTGCTCCTCGATCCCCGAGATCAGGGAGACGATGGTGCGGATCGCATGGGGGGCCTGAAAGGTGCCCCAGAGGGTGAGCTTGCCGTTGACCTTGTCCATGCTGGCCACGCAGCCGCAGGTTTCCAGCGGGCATGGGTGGGTGCGGTGGTAATACATGCTCTCCTCGGCCACGATTTCTGCGTTGGCGAGGACTTCCTCGGTCGGGGCTTTGTCGCCTGCCTCCCATGTGAAGATGTGGTTGGGGTGGTTGCGCGGGCCATGGGCGCCGTCGGTGGGCCTGCCGTTTTCGTCCACCGTATCCTCGCGCAGGATCACGTCGGATTTGAGGGATTCAAACGGGTCGACGATGACGGGGAGTTCCTCGTAATCGACCTCCACCGCCTCGATCCCGTCGGCGGCGGCGTAGCGGTCCTCGGCCACGACAAAGGCGACCTCTTGGCCTTGGAACAGCACCTTGCCATCCGCCAGCACCATTTGCTTGTCGCCCGCGAGGGTCGGCATCCAGTGCAGGCCCAGGGGTTCGAGGTCTTTCGCTGTCAGGACAGCCAGAACGCCGGGCACCTCAAGGGCGGCTGCACTGTCGATATTGGTGATGCGGGCATGGGCATAGGGGGAGCGGACAAAATCGCCAAAGAGCATGCCGTCGAGTTTGACGTCATCGACGTAGTTGCCCTTGCCTTGGGTAAAGCGGGCGTCCTCGACCCGCTTGCGCGAGCAGCCCATGCCCTTGAGGTTATCGATGCGTTCGTCGCGTGTGATTTCGTCTTTCATTCCGCTGCCTCCGTTGTTTTATGTCCTACCGCTTCGCTACTTGAGGACTGGGAAGAGTTCATTTCAGCCGCAGCCGCCTGAATAGATTTCACAATGTTCTGGTAGCCCGTGCAGCGGCAGATATTGCCAGCCATGCCGAAACGGATTTCCTCCTCGCTCGGGGCGGGGTTTTCCTCCAGCAGTTTGGCGGCGCGGGTGATCATGCCGGGGGTGCAATAGCCGCATTGCAGCCCGTGGTGTTCCTTGAAGGCCTCTTGCAGCGGGTGCAGGCTGTCGGGCGTGCCGATGCCCTCGATCGTGGTGATCTCTGCCCCCTCGGCCTGCACCGCGAACATGGTGCAGGATTTGACCGATTTGCCATCCACCGTGACGGTGCAGGCGCCGCAATGGGAGGTTTCGCAGCCGATATGCGGGCCGGTGATATTGAGGCGCTCGCGCAGGGTGTAGATCAAAAGCTCGCGCGGCTCGGCGAGGAATTCCTCGCTCTTGCCGTTCACCTTGAGTGTGATGTGGGTTTTCTTCGACATGGTGTTCCCTCCCCTATGCCCGCGACCAAGCGCGGGTGATCGCGCGGCGCAGGATCACGCCAGCGACGTGTTTTTTGAATGCGACCGGGCCGCGGTTGTCCTCTGTCGGGTCGATATCGCCCAGCATGGCCGCCATGGCGGCCTTGATCGCGGCGTCATCGACTGTGGTGCCGACCAGCGCCTCCCCTGCGTCTTCGGAGAAGATCGGCGTGTCTGACAGGTTGGTCATGGCGATGGAGGCAGAGGTGCAGGTGCCGCCCTGCCCAGTGATCTGCACGGCGGCGGCGGCGGTGGCGTAATCGCCGATTTTGCGTTTCTGTTTCTCATAGGCATAGCCGCCTTGGGGCAGCGGGAGGGTGACGGCGGTGAGCACCTCGTCATCCTCGCGGTCGGTCATATAGGCGGCCTCGTAGAAATCGCGCGCGGCGACCTCGCGGGCACCGTCAGGGCCGATAAGGGAAAAGCTCGCATCAAGGCATTGCATCAGCCCCGGCATGTCATTTCCCGGATCGCCATTGGCGACATTGCCGCCGATGGTGCCCATGTAGCGCACCTGCGGGTCGGCGATTTGCAGCGCGGCCTCGCGCAGGATCGGGGCGGCGCGGGTCAGCTCTGCGCTGTCGATGATCTGCGCCTGTGTGACCAGAGCGCCAAGGCGGATGCTGTCCCCTGTGACCTCAATGCCGGACAAACCGCCCACATCTTGCAGGTCGATCAGATGCGGCACATCGGCCATGCGCAGTTTCATCATGGGGATCAGGCTGTGCCCCCCTGCCATGACGCGCGCATCATCGCCGTGCTGCTCAAGGATGGCGAGGACGCCCTCTATATCCTTGGGGCGATAGTATTCGAATGCGGCTGGAATCATCGGCTTTCCTCCCTAAAAGCGAATTATCTTGCTGGGAGAAGCCTGCATGCCGCCGGATACCGGAGCATCAGAAAATCAATGAAACACGGGTGTTTTGCACGAAATGCGCGCCATTATGCACGAATTGCGCCGAGTTGCGCCGCGAGGGCGTCCTGAATTGTCTTGAGCTTGGCGCGGCTGACCGGCGCGGGGGGCAGATCGGCCCCCTGAAAGACGCAGCGGCCCTTGTCCTTGGAGCGTTCAAAGCGGGCGACGCGGCTGGGATTGACCAGATAGCTGCGGTGGGTTTGCAGGAAACCGGCGGCCAGAAGGCGCTTTGACGCCTCGGTCACCGGCCATGCACAGAACAGGCGTTCGGTCTCGGTATAGACCTGCGTGTAATGGCCGTCGGCGCGGACAAAGGAGATATCGGTGGAGCGGACAAAGACCTTGTCGCCGTCCCGCTCGCAAGGAACCTGCAGGATCTGGGGGGCGCTTGGGGCCTCTGTTTCCGGGGCGGGTTTCGCGGCTTCGGGCACCACCAGATAGGTGACAGAGACCCACAGACAGGCGCCGAAGATGACAAAGCTGAACAGGATGACCCCAAGGGCCAAGGTCTCGTTGCTCATGGCGGGGCCAAAGACAGGCACGCTCGGCTCGGCGACGAAATTGGTGCCCGTCATGGCAAGGAAATGCACCGAGCAGACCGCAATGGCAAAGCAGATGGTGCCAAGAACGATGTTGCGGTTGGTGCGATGGCCATAGGCGATCCAGAAGGCCAGAACGCAAAGGCCGATGGCGATGATCGAGGAGGAGATCACGCCAAAGGGGGTATGCACGGCGCGGCAAAGCTCCAGCCCCGCCATGCCGATGTAATGCATCACCAAGATGCCCACGCCGACGATCCCCCCCGCAAGCGCGATGATCGGCGGTTTGCGGTCAGCGAAATGCAGCAGGATCAGCGCCGCCCCCACCAGAAGGATGGCAGAAAGCGCCGAGATCAGGGTGATCGCCGCGTCGTAATAGAACAGGATCGGCAGTTGCAGCCCCAGCATGGCCACGAAATGCATCGCCCAGATGCCACCGCCAAGGGCGACAGAGGCCAGAGCGATAGAGGCCTTTTTCTGGAACATCGGCTTTTGCGCCAGATCGCGGGTCAGCGACAGGCCGGTAAAGCCCGAGACAAGCGCCACGACGCAGGACATGGCGATCAGAAAGGGGCTTACGCTGGTGGCTAGAAACTCCATACTGGGCAAGATGACCAAAGGTTAAGCATTTTGCAAACTTTTGAATCGCGGGATGGGAAATTGCTCAGCGCAGGGCCCTGCCCCCCTCTCCCCTTGGCGCACGGTTGCGGAGCCAGCCAAAAATTCGGAGGATTTTTTCGGGGCTGGCGGGGTTAGAAGATGTAGCGGCATTGGGTTTGCCCGGTGTCTTCGGGGCAGAGCCATGCGGCGAGCATGTCGTTGTAGGTCCGGTAATGGGGCAGCTGCATCGCGGTTTCAAAGTAGAAGAACCTGCCGGGGATAAGGACCTTGGGCAGGATCATCACCGCGAGGGGTTTTTCGGACCTGATATCGAAGCTGCGCATGTTGGTCGGGGCGAAGATCAGCAGGACCCTGTCTGCGGTGCGGCGATCAAGGGAGTGGCCGTGGTGCTCCAGCAGGTCTCGCATCCATTCCGCGCCGCCCGAGGTGCGCACTAGGAGGTAGTCGATGGCCTCTGGCGGGGCGGTAAGCGGGATGAAGCGCGCGGCGGTGTAATCCGTGTTCTTGAGTGATTCGAGCGTGGTTTCGCTATCGATCAGCGTGGTGAGGTCCACCGGCGTGCCCTCTTTCAGCGCCGTATTGCTCATGCCGTAGACATGGCTCGGGGCGCCGAATTCCAGCAGGCCCTCGCAGGCGTTCGGGCAGAACCCGTAATCGGTATAGGCGAAGGCAAAGGATTTGCCCTTGGCCGAAAGGTCCTCTGGCCAATAGGAGATCGCATTGGCCTGTGCGACGGCGCGGGTGACCATGACGCGGTCATAAAGGTTGGGGCCGAGGCCGACGGCAAGGAAGCAGGCGGCGCAGATCACCCCCATCGGGATATAGCCGCGCCAAAAGGCCCAGAGGGCGGCAATCGCCACGGCGGCATAGGCAAGGACGATGAGGCCAAAGACCAGCGCGATCAAAAACAGGCCGCCGCCGTCGATGGAAATGAATGCGGGGATTGGGAACATCATGGCAGCAGGGTAGCGCCTATGGCGCGGGGTGGCAGGGCGGGAATACCTGACCTGTCTGCCCTGCCCCTGCGTCCCGAGGCTCCGGCCCTTGTGCGGGCCGGAGCGGTTGGGGTTAGCCGAGGTATTCGGAGCGTTGCAGCCCGTATTTGGCCATCTTCTCGTTCAAGGTCCGGCGCGGCAGGCAGAGTTCGTCCATGACCGAGACGATGGAGCCTTTGTGGCGGCGCATGGTGTTGTCGATCAGCATGCGTTCAAAGGCCTCGACGTATTCCTTGAGGGGTTTGCCCTCTGTTGTCATGACCAGCTGGCTGTCGTCCGTATCGGCCATGAGCAGCGAGGCGATGGTGCCGGTGCCGCGGCGCGATTGCAGCACGGCGCGTTCGGCCACATGGATCAGCTGGCGCACATTGCCGGGCCATGGGGCCTGTAGCAGTTGCGCCGCCTCCTGCGCGGAGACCTCTGGCGCGGCGCAGCCGTATTCATCGGCAAAGCTTTCGGCCAGACGGGTGAAGAGCAGCAGGATATCCTCGCCCCGCTGGCGCAGGGGCGGCAGGGTGATCTTCATCGCGGCGAGGCGGTAGAAGAGGTCCGGGCGCAGGGCGTCTTCGCAGGTCTTGCCCTGTTCTTGCAGGTTACAGATCGCGATGATGCGGGTTTCGGCGGGGGTGCCCTGATCGTTGATGAATTTCAAGAGGCGGGCCTGAAGCTGGCTCGACAGCGCCTCGATATCCTCGAGGCAGAGCGTGCCGCCGCGGGCCTGTTCGACGAGCGGGGGCGTGCCGGTTTCCTCGTTGCCCTCGAAGAGGTCCTTTGCGAGGGCCTCCTCCTCCTGCGCGGCGCAGGAGATCAGCACGAATTTCTTCGAGGCGCGGGACCCCACGGCATGAAGGGCATGGGCGGCGAGGGTTTTGCCGGTGCCGGTTTCCCCCTCGATCAGGACATGGCCGTCCGCCTGCCCCAGATCGAGGATATCCTCGCGCAGACGTTCCATCACCGGCGAGGCGCCGATGAGTTTGCGCATGATGACCGAACCGTCCGACAGCTCGCGGCGCAGCGCGCGGGCGTCCAGCGCGAGGCGGCGTTTTTGCGTCGCCTTCTTGGCCAGCGCCGTCATATGGTCGGGGTTGAAGGGTTTTTCCAGAAAATCAAAGGCGCCGACCTGCATCGCCTCAACCGCCATGGGCACATCGCCGTGGCCGGTGATCATGATGACAGGCAAGGCGCTGTCCTGACTCATCAGCTTTTTCAGGAAGGCCATGCCGTCCATGCCGGGCATGCGGATATCTGTGATCACCACGCCGGGGTAATCGGTGCCGATGCCCTTGAGGGCCTCTTCGGCGCTTGGGTAGGCCTCTGTGTCGAAACCGGAAAGGGCCAGCCATTGGGAGATGGACTGACGCATATCTTTTTCGTCATCAACGATGGCGATCTTCATTGCTCTGGCCATTTAGGTGCTTTCTTCGTCTGTGCACAGGTTTGGTCTGTTCACGTTTATACCTAGTTATTGGTCCTTTGCGGACCAAATTTATTCTGCTGCCACCGCCTCTGCGCCATCGATGGGAAGGCGCACTTCGAAGACAGCGCCGCCTGTTGTGCCATTACGGGCGGTCAGTCGGCCACCCAAATCGTTAACGATGCCCGAAGAGATGGCAAGACCGAGGCCGATCCCGTCGCCGGGGGCCTTGGTGGTGTAGAAAGGTTCGAACAGGCTGTCGAGGTGATCGATGCCATGGCCGTTGTCGCGCACCATGAGGGTTGCGGTCTCTCCGTCCGACAGGATCAGGTCAAGGCGGGGGTCATCGACATGGGCCGTGGCCTCGATCGCGTTGCGGAAGAGGTTGACGAAGACCTGCTCCAGACGCAGCCGGTCGGCGCGCACCATGACCGGATCGGTCGGCAGGGAACGGGTGATTGTGACCTCGCGCTGTTTGAGTTGCGGCTCCATCATCGACAGGGCGGCAGAGACGGATTCCCTTATGTCATAGGTCTCGAAGGCCTCATCCCCCTTGCGGGCGTAGGATTTGAGTTGGCGGGTGATCGAGCCCATGCGGTTGATCAGATCGTCGATGCGTTTGAAGGAGGACAGCGCCTCGTCCGGGCGGGCGCGTTGCAGCAAAAGCTTGGCCCCCGCGAGGTAGGTTTTCATCGCCGCGAGGGGTTGGTTAAGCTCGTGGCTGACCGAGGCGGACATCTCGCCAAGGGCGGCGAGTTTGGAGGATTGCTCCAGCGATTGTTCGGCCACCTGTAGGCTTTTTTCCGCCTTTTCACGCTCGGCTATTTCCTGCCGGAGGCGGCGGTTTAGCTGGCGGAGTTCTGCCGATTCCGCGAGGGCGGCGGTGGATTGGACCTGCGCGCGGCGGGTGAGAATCCAGAAGGTGCCCGCCAGAAGCATGGCAAAGCCCATGATCACCAGCGCCAAGGCGCCGTTGACCTGATCGCGCACCGAGGAAAACGCGGTGAAGGTGGTGATGCGCCAGCCCTGAAACGGAATGCGCGCATCCGAGCGCATCACCGCCTGCCCCTCGATATAGGCATCAGGCGGCGGGAAGGACCAATCGGAGGTCGCGCGCAGGGCGCGCTGGATCGCGGAAGGGACGCTTTCGGTTTGCAGGGCCTCGTCCACGGTGCGGTTGCGCCAGCGGGGCTCTGTCGCGAGGATCACCTGCCCCTCGCTGTCGGTGATCAGCACCGCATCGGAGATCCCCTGCCAGCCGCGTTCGAATTTATGCAGATCGACCATGACAACGATGATGCCGATGGTGCGGTTGTCGAAGGTGATTTTGCGGCTGTAGGCAAAGAGGATCACGCCGTTTTCCTGCCGCTCGACCGTGAAGACGGTGTCATTGGCGCGCAGGGCCTCGACCGTATAGGCGGCGTTGGGGTGCAGGGTGCCGATCAGGTTACGCTCTGTCGCGCCGACGGCGCGGCCGTCCTTGTCCAGCAGCAGAAAGGAGGCGGCGCCGATGTCGTCGCGGTATTCGATCAGCCGGGCGGAGGTGGCGGTGTGATCGCCGGTGTTGAGCGCGGTGATAAAGGTTTGGTCGCGGCCCAGAAGCAGGGGCACGATGGAGTTGCGCTGCAATTCGGTGATGATATTGCCGGAATAGAGCGTTTGGCGCAGCTCTGCCCTGTTGCGGGTGCTTTCGGTAAAACGGGCGGTCAGATACTGGTTCGACAGGTAGATCGTGACCAGAGCCAAGAGGACAATCCCCGCCAGCACCAGCCGCATCGGCCATGGATTGCGGGATTGCGGCGGACCCGTGAGGATCGGCATGGGGGGCTGGGTTTTCATCACAGCGGCAGTTTACGGGCAAACGGGGCGCGGCAAAACAGGTTTTGCAAGGCGGGGGCGTTTATGCGCCCGCGTTTCTGCGCGAAAGGGCGAGGAGCGCGAGGGCGATCAGGGCCGGAAGCAGCTGTACCATGCCGGTTTTGAGCGCGATGGTCAGGGCGGCAGCCGCGCCAGCTATGGCGACGAAGATCAGGAAACAGGCGGCGATATTCGCCTGCCATTTCGGATCGCGGATCAGCAGGGACCAGATCAGCCCCGCCGCGAGAAAGGCGTTATAGACGCCCTGGTTCGCGGCCATAACCGTGGTTTGGGCGAAAAGCTCTGGCGGGAAGGTCTCAAAAACCACGGGGCCGCGGCTGGTCCATGCGAAAAGCTCGAACCACGCGATATAGAGATGCAGCAGAGCAATCAGGGCGGTCAGGGCTAGGGCGGCTGTTTTCGCAGGTTTCATTGGGGCGTCCTATGGCTTGCCACGGGCGGTGGCCAAATCCTTCAAAGGATTTGGGACAGACTTTTGCAAAAGTCTGGGGCCGCGCGCGGCGGGGGTTAGGCTTCGGCCATGGCGCCGGCGAGGGCTGTGAAGAGCGCTTGCCCGTCTGTGCCGCCGTGGCGCGCATCAATGGCGCGTTCGGGGTGGGGCATCATGCCAAGGACGCGGCCATTGGAAGACAGCACCCCTGCGATATCGCCCAGCGAGCCGTTGGGGTTCTCGAGGTAGCGGAAGGCCACCCTGCCCTCGGCCTCGATCGCGGCGAGGGTTGCATCGTCGGCGTAGAAGTTGCCGTCGTGGTGGGCCACGGGGATTTCGATATCGGTGCCGAGGCCGTAGGGCGCGGTGAAGACGCTGTCTTCATTCGCCACCCGCAGGCCGACGGTTTTGCAGATGAACTTGATGCCCGCGTTGCGCATCAGCGTGCCGGGCAGCAGGCCGGTTTCGCAAAGCACCTGAAAGCCGTTGCAGATGCCGATGGCATAGCCGCCTTTTTCCGCGTGGGCCGCCACGGCGCGGCAGATCGGGCTTTGGGCCGCGATGGCGCCGCAGCGCAGGTAGTCGCCGTAGGAGAAGCCGCCCGGAAGGCCGACGATGTCGGTGCCTTGGGGCAGCTCTGTGTCCTTGTGCCAGACGCGGGCGACCTCAAAGCCTGCGGCCTCGAAGGCCACGGCGAGGTCGCGGTCGCAGTTGGAGCCCGGGAAGGTGACGACGGCTGCCTTCATGCGCCCATCTCGATTCGGTAGCTTTCGATGACGGTATTGGCCAAGAGGGCCTCGCACATTTTGGTCACCTCATCTTCGGTGGTGCCATCGGCCAGATCAAGTTCGATGATCTTGCCCTGACGCACGCCGAGGGCGCTTTCAAAGCCGAGGGTGCCGAGGGAGGCGCGGATGGCCTCTCCTTGCGGGTCGAGAACGCCGTTTTTCAGCATCACATGCACGGTGGCCTTCATGGCAGGGCCTTTCTTCGATCAGGTCTAGTTGATGAGCGTGGGTTTGGAGACAGCGGAGGCCGCGGGCAGCACGCCGAGGCGGCGGGCGACCTCTGTATAGGCATCGGCCAGATCGCCGAGGTCGCGGCGGAAGACATCCTTGTCGAGCTTTTGCCCTGTTTTGATGTCCCAGAGCCGGCAGCTGTCGGGGCTGATTTCATCGGCGACGATCAGGCGCATAAAGTCGCCTTCCCAGACGCGGCCGATTTCGATTTTGAAATCGGCGACGCGGATGCCGACGCCCATCATCATGCCCGACAGGAAGTCGTTCACGCGCAGGGCAAGGGCGAGCATATCGTCGAGGTCTTGCTGGCTGGCCCAGCCGAAGGCGATGATGTGCTCTTCGGCCACCAGCGGATCGCCGAGGCTGTCGTCTTTGTAGCAAAATTCCACGATCGGGCGCGGCAGGGCTGTGCCCTCCTCCAGGCCCAGCCGTTTGGCCAGCGTTCCGGCGGCGAAGTTGCGCACGATCACCTCGAGCGGGATGATCTCGACCGAGCGGATCAGCTGTTCGCGCATGTTCAGGCGTTTGATGAAATGCGTCGGCACGCCGATGTTGTTCAGCCCGGTCATGAAGAATTCGGACAGGCGGTTGTTGAGCACACCCTTGCCTTCGATCACGGCCTTTTTCTCGGCGTTGAAGGCGGTGGCGTCATCTTTGAAATACTGCACGAGGGTTCCCGGTTCTGGACCCTCGAAGAGAATCTTTGCCTTGCCTTCGTAAATCTTTTTGCGTCGTGCCATGAGACCCCCGGAGCGCGCGGCGATGCCATGCGCCCGCCGGTATGAGCGGGGCTATAAGCTATGGGGCGCGGCGGGGCAAGCGGCCTTGATGCGGGGGCGGTGATGCGGGCGGCGTGATTGCGGCGGGTTGACCGGCGCGGCGTGATGGGGCAAAGGGCTGTGCAGGGCCTCGCAGACGCCCGCCGCTCGCTGGCCGATGATGGCTTTGGTGAAGTTCCGCGATACTGAAACCTGTTTCCTTCACGCATGGATATTGATTGCGCGGATGGTAACGCGAGTGCCTGTCCTGTTAAATTGCGCGATCCTTCTTGCGAGAGGATACTGGTGACATGTCTGTTTCCCAGATTGACCAGATTGAAGAGACGGCTGCCGAGGCGGCCGCGCCGCCCCCCAATGACTTTCTGACCGCCCCCCTGCCCGCGACCTACGTCAAGACGGCCCTGCCGATCATTTTTGTGATGGGGATGAACGGGGTTCTGGCGGTTGTGGATGCCCTGTTCCTTGGGCATTACGTCGGGCCGGAGGCCCTTGCGGCGGTGACCTTGATGTTTCCCGCCTATATGATGGTTGTGGCTTTGGCGACGCTTGTCTCCTCCGGGATGTCGAGCCTTCTGGCGCGTCATATCGGGGCCGGACGGCGGGCGGACGCGCGTGCGGTCTTTGCCGGGGCCCATGGTTTGGCCCTGCTCCTAGGCACCGTATTGATCGGTTTGTTTGCCATTGCAGGGCGGCCCCTGACCCTTGCGGCAGCGGCGGGCAACGGGGAGTTGGCGCAGATGGGCTGGGTCTATTTGCGGATTACGGCGCTTTTCTCGCCTCTTGCCTTTGTCTTGTCGGTCAATTCCGATGCGCTGCGCAATGAGGGGCGGGTTGGGTTTATGGCGGCGATCAGCCTGCTGGTGTCGATGGCCAATATCGGGTTCAACTTTCTGCTGATTGCGGTGTTCGAGATGGGGGTTGCGGGGTCGGCCCTTGGGACGGGGGCGGCGCAGGTGCTGGCCTTTGCGATCCTCCTTGGGTTTCGGTTGCGCGGGCAGACGATGCTGCGTCCTTCCGCGCTTTGGCGGTATGGGATTGCGGGGCATTGGCGGCGGATATTGCAGCTTGGCGCGCCATTGAGCCTTGGGTTTCTGGGGCTTGCTTTGGGGTCGAGCGCCGTGATTGCCGCCCTGCAATCGGTGGAGACAGTGCATTACGCGGCGACGGTGTCGGCTTACGGCATTGTCACGCGGGTGATGACCTTTGGCTATTTGCCCCTGCTTGGGCTGTCTTTCGCGATGCAGACCATCACGGGCAACAATTACGGCGCGGGCAAATGGGCGCGCAGTGACCAGAGCCTTGTGATCTCGCTTTGGGTCGCCTTTGCCTATTGCGCCATGGTTCAGGGGGTTTTGACGGTGTTTGCCGCGCCCATCGGGGCGCGTTTTGTGGAGGACCCCGAGGTGATCGCCGAGGTGGCGCGGATCCTGCCGGTTACAATTGGGATGTTCTTTCTGGCCGGACCGATGGTGATGGTTGCAGCCCATTTTCAGGCGATTGGCGATGCGGGCCGGGCGGCGGTTTTGAACCTGTCAAAGCCCTATGTCTTTGCCATCCCCCTGACCTTTGGCCTGCCCCTTGCCTTTGGCGAGGGCGGGATATGGCTGGCGGGGCCTGCGGCGGAACTCTTGCTGCTTGGTTTGACCGCTGTGGTTTTGATGCGCGGGCGCAGGGGCCTGCGGTGGGGCGTTTTTGCCCAGAATATGAAACGGGATATGGAGTTGAGACCATGAAGCGCACAATAACCAGCCTTGCCGAGGCCAAGGCGCAGGCGCGGCGCCTGCGGGCCGAGGCGGGCGAGATGAGCCATAGTGCGGCGCTTGAGGCCGTGGCCAAGGCGCAGGGCTATCGCGATTGGAACACCCTGTCCGCCGCCCTTGGGCAGGCCGCGCCTGCGGCATGGGCCGCGGGCGGGCGGGTGCGCGGCAGCTATTTGTCGCAGCCCTTTGCCGCCAGCGTCACCGCCGCGCGGCAGGTGGAGCCGGGGTGGTATCACCTGAGCCTTGATCTGGACGAAGCGGTGGATGTTGTGGCCTTTGACAGCTTTTCCAATATGCGCAAGCGGATTGACTGTGTTGTCGGCCCTGCGGGGACCTCGTGCGAGCGGACCTCGGACGGGCAGCCGCATATGGTGCTGGAGCTGTGACCGGCGGGCGGGCTGGGGCCCCCGCCCTGCCCGCCCGTGTTGACACTTGGGCCGGTTTTGCCCACGCTGAATTCACAGTTAACAACCTGCGCGGTTTTTGCCCCCGGCCAATTCGCGCGCGATGCCCTTTGGCTTGAGGCGGATTGATGGAAGAAGATTTTGCGGTTCTGGATTTTGCCTTGGTCGAACTGCCGCCCCTTGCGGTGGCAGAGGCCTTTCAACGCGCCCGTCAGGGGGGCTTTCAGCCCAAGGTAGAGGACGAGCCTGCCCCAAAGAAGGGGCTATTGGCGCGGCTTTTTGGCGGCGGGTCAAAGCCCAAGGTGCCCGCGATCCAGATGCCGGGCCTTGCGGTTTTGCCAGAGGGCAGCCTGCCCGAGGGGCCGATCACGCGGCTTGTTCTGGGCGATATGGGCTTTGGCGAGGATAAGGACCCTTTGCGTCTGTCGCATCCCATTGGCACCCCTGCGCGCACCCTGATCGAGTTTCGCAACCATGTGGAGACCGGCCCGAGCGAGATGTTGATGAAGGTCTCTGCCGCCCTTGGCGCGGTGGAGATGATCGTCTTCCGCTATTCCGGCACGCGGCATCCGGGCGCGGATTTCGGCTTTGCCGTCTACCGCGACGGGGCCCTTGTGCGGATGCGGGCGAGCCGTTCGCCCGAGGGGATGGAGGACGACGCGGAGTGGAGCGCGGTGGACCATGGCGCCCCCCATATTCTGGAGAGCGGATTGCCCGACCCCGACGGGCTGAGCGCCGCCGATGTGATGACGCCGGAGATGCAGGGCGATATTATGGAGGCCCTTGGCATTGCCCCCGACCGGATGTTCCTGCCCGATGCGGGGTATCAGACGCAGCTGATCCTCGGGATCGGCGCGGGGCAGCCGCTGGATGAATATATCGAATCCGGTGCGGGCGTGATTTCCGCCACTATGGCGCAGGTGCAGGCCGGGGCCGATGAGGCGGATAATGAGGCCGACAACGAGGGCTGGGAAGAGGAGATCACCACCCTGCTGGTCACCGCCGTAGAGGACGCCCTGCCCCCCGAGGACCACGTGCCATGGCTCAATGATCTGACCCTGCAGCTTGAGGAGGGCGATGTGGAAGGCGCCATGATCAAGGCCCGCGCCCTGATCAATCAGGGCGGCCGCCCGATGGCCGAGCGCGAGGCCAATGTGGCGCGGTTGGAGCAGCTTTTCGCCATTCGCGGCGCTTAACCCCTAGGCAATCCGCCGCGCCTTTCATATGTACACGGCACAGCCATTTTGGAGCAAATACCATGTCCACATTCGAAAATCGCGAAGCCGCCTTTGAAAACAAATTCGCCCATGACGCGGAAATGCAGTTCAAGGCAGAGGCACGCCGCAACAAATTGCTTGGCCTTTGGGCCGCGGGCCTTATGGGCAAAGCGGGCGCCGATGCCGAGGCCTATGCCAAGGAGGTGATCGCCTCCGACTTCGAAGAAGCCGG
The DNA here is from genome assembly GCA_018524345.1 of Harenicola maris. GTDB lineage: Bacteria > Pseudomonadota > Alphaproteobacteria > Rhodobacterales > Rhodobacteraceae > Harenicola > Harenicola maris. The sequence continues at coordinate 857,608 of JADQAZ010000001.1, read as the reverse complement.
CGACGAGGATGTGTATCGCAAGGTCTCCGGCGATCTGGGCGACAAGGCCGAAGAGACCGAGATCCGCAGCAAGATGGTTGCGTTTCTGGCCGAGGCCAAAGCCCAGCTGATGACCGAGATCAAAGACTAGCACGCGTCCCGCCCGGATCTTGGCCGGGCCTGTTTGCATTTGTGTATCGCGCAGCAATGTGCGATGCGCAGGCAAATTATTTTTGCGCCATGCCTGCACGGCAGGCTGCGCGCCCAAGAAAGGCCCATCAAAATGAGCAATGCTCTCTCTGACCTATTGGCGAAACGCGACTGGCTGTTGGCCGATGGTGCCACCGGCACGACCCTGTTCAACATGGGCCTGCAATCGGGCGATGCGCCCGAGCTGTGGAATGTAGAGCACCGCGACCGGATCACTGCCCTGTACAAGGGCGCGGTGGATGCGGGCAGCGATATCTTCCTGACCAATACCTTTGGCGGCACGGCGGCGCGGCTTAAGCTGCATGATGCGCAGGACCGTGTGCGCGAGCTGAACCGTCTGGGCGCAGAGATCGGGCGCGAGCTGGCCGACAAGCAGGATCACACCGTGATCGTGGCGGGCTCCATGGGCCCCACGGGCGAGATCATGGCCCCCCTTGGCCCTCTGACCCACGAACTCGCCGTGGAAATGTTCCACGAGCAGGCCGTGGGCCTGAAAGAGGGCGGCGCAGATGTCCTTTGGGTGGAAACCATTTCCGCGCCAGAGGAATACATGGCCGCCGCCGAGGCCGCCAAGCTGGCCGATATGCCATGGTGCGGCACCATGAGCTTTGACACCGCAGGGCGCACCATGATGGGGATGACCTCCACCGCCATGGCCGAAATGGTGGCCAAGCTGGACCACAAACCGCTGGCCTTCGGGGCGAACTGCGGGGTGGGCTCCTCTGACCTGATGCGCACGGTGCTGGGCTTTACCGATGCCACGCCGCCCGCGCCGGTGATTGCCAAGGGCAATGCGGGCATCCCGAAATACGTCGAGGGGCATATCCATTACGATGGCACGCCCGAGCTGATGGCGACCTATGCCTGCATGGCGCGCGACGCGGGTGCCACGATCATCGGCGGCTGCTGCGGCACCACGCCGGAGCACCTGAGCGCCATGCGCGCGGCGCTGGAAACCCGCGCGCCCGGCCCGCGCCCCGATGCGGCGATGATCGAAAAGGAACTGGGCGGCTTCTCCTCGGCCAGTGACGGCACCGGCGATGCGCCCAAGCCGGAACGCAAAACCCGCCGCCGCCGCGGCTAAGGCGCCGCCGGGCCGCTGTTTGGCCCGGCTATACCCCGGTGAGGGTGATATCCGCAGGCAAAGCGGCCTGAGCAATCAGGCGCGCATTGGGCAGGTCATTGGCCTCTGCCCGCGCCTGCGCCGCCTCCGCGCTATGACCATGGGCCAGCCAACGATCGACCAAACGCTGGCGCAACAGGGGCAAAGGCGGGGTCAAACGGATCGAGATATCCCAAAACGGCTGAAGATCGCGCCAAGGCGCGGCATCAAACAGCAGATAGTTCCCCTCCACAATCACAGTATCACAATCCGCATCCAGCGCCCCTGCCCCCGCCTCCGCCAGATCGCGGGCGCGGTCGAACAGCGGATAGACCACCGAAGGCGCATCGCGCAGGCGCGGCATCAGGGCGACAAACCCCTCGGCGTCAAAACTCTCCGGCGCGCCCTTGCGGGGCAAAAGCCCCCGCGCCTGCAAAATCCGGTTGCTCAGGTGAAACCCGTCCATCGGCACCACACTGGCCGCGCAGCCCGCCGCGCCGAGGGCCTGCGCCAGAGCCTCCGCCAATGTCGACTTCCCGCTCGCCGGCGCCCCCGCCACGGCGACCATGCGCCTGCGGCCCCTGCGCCCCGCCGCCAGAATGCCCGCGCAAATCGCGCCCGTGTCCCCAGTTTCCATGGCCCCTCCTGTCCCCCGCAACCTGTCGCCCCCTGCCCGCGCAGGCAAGCCCCCCTCCCAAAACACCCCCTGTTTCTTATTGGGTCAAATATCCTTGGGGGGTGAGATGCGCAGCATCGAGGGGGGCAAACAGCCCCCCTTCCGCCCCCTCAAAACAGACAAAGCTGTCCATCCGGGGCGCGAGGGACAGCAAAGAGGTCATCGCGCAGGGCGGGCAGTTCGCGACGCAGGCCGAGGCGTTTGGTGGCGATGGCATAGCGGTGGGCAAGGAGTTGCGCTGCGGGGCCGGTGCCGCGCATTCGGCTGCCGAATTCGGCGTCATTGTCCTTGCCGCCGCGAATCTCGCGCACCTGCCCCATGACCTTGGCGGCCTTGCCCGGCAGGTGGGTTTGCAGCCAGTCGTAGAAGATATCGCGCACCTCGCCGGGCAGGCGCAGGGGGATGAAGCTGGCGGCGATGGCGCCGGCCGCCTGCCCTGCGGACAGGATCGCCTCAAGCTCGTGGTCGGTCAGCCCCGGCACCATGGGCGAGGCGCAGACGCGGACGGGCACGCCCGCTTGTGACAGGGCCTCGATCATGCGCAGGCGGCGGGCTGGCGCGGGCACGCGGGGCTCCATCAGGCGCGAGAGTTTGGGATCGAGCGTGGTGACAGAGACCCCGACCCGCACCAGCCCCTTGGCCGCCATCGGCCCAAGGATATCCAGATCGCGTTCGATCAGCGTGCCTTTGGTCACGATCGTCACCGGATGCTGGAACTCTGCCAGCACCTCCAGCAGGCCGCGCATGATGCGCCATGATTTCTCGATCGGTTGGTAGGGGTCGGTATTGGTGCCGATGGCGATGGATTTGGGGGTATAGCCGCGCGCCGAAAGCTCCGCCCGCAGGCGCTCTGGCGCGGTGGGTTTGGCGGTGAGGCGGGTTTCAAAGTCCAGCCCCGGCGACAACCCGAGGTAGGCGTGGCTGGGGCGGGCAAAGCAATAGGTGCAGCCATGCTCGCAGCCGCGATAGGGATTGACGGAGCGGTCAAAGGAGAGGTCCGGCGAGGTATTGCGCGTCAGCACCCGGCGCGGTTTTTCAACCGCGACCTCGGTGCGGATCGGGGGAAGATCCGCCTCCTCCTCGCTGTTCCAGCCGTCGGCGACGGCCTCGCGCAGGTAGGGTTCAAACCGGCCCGCCGTATTGGAGCGCGCGCCGCGCCCGCGGGCGGGGTGGAACGGGTCAGAGGGCGGTGCGGGCTTGATCATGGGTCCGAATATAAAACAAAACGTGAACATATGCCAAGATCATTTACCGCCCTAGTCGGGATCGGGGCCCTGTGTGTCGTATATTGCCTTGTGTCCCTATGGCTTTAGGTTCATTTGTTAGGGAACGCACAAAGGGGTAATTTCACCCCGAAGATGGAGACCGTTTCATGGCCGAAGAAGAAGACGACATCATCCTTTCGGAGCTGAACGACGAAGAGCTGTCTTTGCAGATGCATGACGACCTTTACGATGGCCTCAAGGAGGAGATCGAAGAGGGTGTGAACATCCTGCTGGAGCGCGGCTGGGAACCCTACCGTGTTCTGACCGAGGCGCTTGTGTCCGGCATGACGATTGTGGGCAATGATTTCCGCGACGGGATCCTGTTTGTGCCAGAGGTTCTGCTCGCTGCCAATGCGATGAAGGGCGGCATGGCGATTCTGAAGCCCCTGTTGGCCGAGACCGGCGCGCCGCGCATGGGCAAGATGGTGATTGGCACGGTGAAGGGCGATATCCACGATATCGGCAAGAACCTTGTGTCGATGATGATGGAAGGCGCGGGTTTCGAGGTTGTGGACCTTGGGATCAACAATGCGGTCGACGCCTATCTTGAGGCCGCTGCCGCCGAGGGCGCCGATATCATCGGCATGTCCGCCCTGCTGACCACGACCATGCCCTATATGAAGGTCGTCATCGACAGCCTTGTCGAGAAGGGCATGCGCGAGGATTACATCGTTCTGGTGGGCGGTGCGCCTTTGAACGAGGAATTCGGCAAGGCGATTGGCGCCGATGCCTATTGCCGCGACGCCGCTGTGGCGGTGGAAACGGCCAAGGAATACATGCTGCGCAAGCACAACCAGCTTGCCGCTGGCTAGGCCCTGACGGGGTTTGGATTGCGAGGGGGCGGGCCATTGGCCTGCCCTTTTTGCGTTTGGAGCGTTGAGATTTCGTGAAAACCTTTGGGGTGCCCTCGACCCGGGGGTATGGGGCGGATAGGCTTTTCCTCATTACAGTGGTCACCGAATTAGGATGGAAATTGATATGGCTAAGGATCGTATTGCGGGTCTTGTTGCGGCGCTTGGGCTGGCTTTTTGCGGCAGTGTCGCAAGCGCGGGCGGGAATGAGGAGCATGCGGATGCGCCGCAGTTCTGCGCCGAGAAGATCGCGGGCAAGTATCCCTTTGCGCCGAATGCCACCGAAGAGGTCAGCCTGCACCATTTCAACACCATGTTCGCCCCCGGCGGGTTGATGGATGCCTATCGCGACCGCGAGAGCGCCTCGGCGCAGCAGGCCGAGGCGATCCAGTCCGCATTCTTTCCCGAAGGGGCGGATACGCCGCTGGTCACGTTGAATATCCGGCCCGTCTCTCTCCATGCGGGGAGCATCGTGGTGGCCACATCGATCAACGGGCAGATCGTTTTGACCAGACAGAAAGGGAATGTGCCCGCGACCATTCACTGGCCGGTGCCAGCGGGCGCGGATACAGGCCCTGCCACCGCTGGGGTGACGCTTCGGTTTTCACCCGAGATTGAGGGAAGGGCATCAAACGCCAGCTTCCCCGGCCTATGGGGATTGATGCGGTTTATCGAAGCCTCTGCCCCCGAGTTGACCGGCAACGAAGTGCGCGTCAGGCACACGATGGGCGGGCGGCACATTGGCTTCCTTATCAAGGCAGAGGGGGATGTGTTTCCCTTTTTAATCGAGGAATTGCGGGGGTTTGCCTGCCCTTCCTAAAGTGGGCAGCCTGACTTTGCGGTGCCGATAACCGGCCCCCTGCGGATTGCATTTGCCCGCCGGATGGCGCAGGGTTTTGCCATGGATGACCAAAGCCTGACCACAGAGGGATTGCCGCCCGCGGGGCATGGCAAGGTGTTGCTGATCGCCTGCGGCGCAATTGCGCGCGAGGTTTTGGCGGTGGTGGAAAGCGGCGGTTGGGATCATCTGACCCTGACCTGTCTGCCCGCGATTTTGCACAACACGCCCGAGAGGATTTGCGATGCGGTGCGCGGGGCGGTGGAGAGGCATCGGGGGGAATTCGCCAGCATCTATGTTCTTTATGCCGATTGCGGCACCGGCGGCGGGTTGGAGCGGCTTTGCGCCGAGCTGGGCGTGGAGATGCTGCGCGGGCCGCATTGCTATTCGTTTTTCGAGGGCAACGCCGCGTTTGAGGCGCGGGACGAGATCACGGCCTTTTACCTGACGGATTTTCTGGTGCGCCAGTTCGATGCCTTTGTGACCAAGCCCTTGGGCCTCGATCGGCACCCGGAGCTGCGCGATATGTATTTCGAGCATTACACCAAGCTGGTCTATCAGGCGCAGACCCGTGATCCGGCGCTGGAGGCTAAGGCGCGGGACTGTGCGGCGAAGCTGGGGCTGGAGTATGAATACCGCTTTACCGGCTTTGGTGATCTGGCGGAGGAGATCGGGGCGTGGGCGGTGCGGGGCTAGCCCCCCTGCCCCAGCCCGCCCTAAAGACCCGTCCCAAGGACCGGACTAGTGGTCGATGAAATCACACAGGTAGCCGTCATGGGCCCAGCCCTCGACCTTGAGGGATGTGAGGGGGTGGGCTTCTCCGTCCTCTGTGTGGTTGCGGTAGGCGGAGGTGACTTTGACCCAGTTGCCGCGCCGCTCGCGGGTGTCGACCTCGACCGTGGCGAGGCGGTTGAACATGCGGATGACGCTGTGGTCGGTGCCGGGGCCGGAGCGGATCGACAGGAAGCCGTCCGGCCCGTTGACGTTGCAGACCATGGTCAGCGCATAGCCCGGCGCGTTGTAGCCCCATGACTCGCGGGCGAGGCCTGTGAGGGTGATATTGCCGTATGTGCGCTCCTCTGCCGCTGTGGGCAGGGCAAGGGTGCACAGGGCGGCGGCGAGGGGGATGTATTTGAGCATAAAGGACCTTTGATCGGAATGGGCCGAGGCTAACACGGGGGCGCGGGCCTTGGAACCGGGCTATGCGCCGGTGAGGTCCTCTGCCAGCATCAGGGCGTTTGCGTCGGGGTCAAAGAAGGTGGCGGTTTTGACCATGCCCTCGATCACATCGGTGGGGCCGTCAAAGCGGACATCGGCCTGTTCGAGGGCGGCGCGGGCCTTATCCAGATCCTTGATGCCGAAGACGGGGACGCAGTTGCCGGGGGCGGGCTGGGTATGTTCGCCCATGCCGATTGTGACGCCCGGGGTGTTGGTGGCGAGTTCGGACCAGCCGGCCTCATCCGCGTGGTAGAGCGTTTCGAAGCCGAGCATGGCCTTATACCAAGCGGCGCTGGCGTGGCGATCCGTGACGGAGAGGGCGATGGTAATGGTGTTTTCGGGGGTAATGAGCGACATGGTCTTCCCTTTTTTGTGAAAATATACTAACTATACTTTATGGACATCGGACAGCTTGTCAACACCACCTCGCGGGCTTGGAGCCTGCCGATCCTTGCCTGTTTGCATGGGGGCACGGCGGGGCGGCAGGCGCCGCTTTTGGCCGCGACGGGGGCGAGCCGGACGGCCTTTGGCCAGAGCATGGAGCATCTGATGCAGATGGGGTTGATCGAGCGCAATCCGGGCTATGGGCATCCGCTGCGGCCGGAGTTTCGCCTGACGCCCATGGGGGCGCGTGCCGCCGCCCTTGCGGCGAAGATACAGGGGGTGACGCAGGGGGCGGATCAGGCGCTCCTCCGGCGGTCATGGACCCTGCCGGTGTTGACCACCCTGCACCGGCCGCGCCATTTCGGCGAGATCAAGCGCAGCCTTGGCAGCATCAGTGACCGCGCCCTGTCCCAGAGCCTGAAGAGCATGGAGGCGCGGGACTGGGTGCTGCGCGAGGTGGACGGGGCGGCGCGGCCGCCGCGCTCGCTTTATTGTGCGGTGAACACGGGCGAGGCGATCAGCAATGTGACCGCGCCCGAGGTGACATTCGCCTGACGGGAGCGCTGCGCCATGGCCGCGGCGCTGCCATACCAGTGGCGGGGCGTTTGCGGGTTTCGCCCGCGCGGCGAGGGGCGTAAGACATGGGGCATGTCCCCTGCTCATATGATTTATCTGGCCTTCATTCTTGCCTCAGGTGCCCTTGGCGGGCTGGCGGGCAATGCGATCGGCTTTCCCCTGCCCTTTCTGACCGGCGCCCTGATCACCGTGGCGATTGTGGCCTCGGCCAGGGTCGGGCCAAGTGGGGATGGGTTTACCTTTCCCGACAATATTCGGATGGGGTTCATGTCGTTGATCGGGGTGGCCATCGGGGCGCAGATTGACCGCGACTTGGTGCTGTCCACGCCCGATTACCTGCCGAGCCTTTTGGGGATTGCGGTGTTCTGCCCCCTCGCCCATTGGGCGAACTACCGGATTTTGCGGGGGCTGGGGAAATACCCGCCGGCCGATGCGTTTTTCGCCGGAGCGCCGGGGGGATTCATCGAATCCGTGACTTTGGCAGAGGAGAACGGGGCCGATATTCCGCGCGTCACGGTGCAGCATTTCCTGCGCATTGTGCTGGTGCTGTTTGCCGTGCCTTTTGGGCTGTCTCTCTACCTCGGCCATCGGGTGGGGAGCGTTGTGACCCTGAGCGGCGGGGGCAGTGACGGGATCATCGGCCTTGCGATTATTGCGGCGATTGGCCTTGCGGGCCTTGTGATTGGCAGCCTTATCCGCCTGCCTGCGCGGCAGTTGACGGGGCCGATGCTCTTGGCCGGGGCGATTTCTGTTGCGGGGTTCGATGTGCCTGTGGCCCATTGGCTGGTTTTGCCGGTGGCGCAGGTCATTGTGGGCAGTTCTTTGGGTCTGCGCTTTGTCGGCATCAAGACCGCGACCCTGATCGAGGCGGCAGGCATGACGGTGCTTTGCCTGTTGGCCATGGGGGCGATCGGGCTAGTGCTGGTGGTTCTGCTCCATCAGATCACGGGGATCAGCGTGCCGCTCCTTGTGCTGACCTATACCCCCGGCGGGTTGACGGAGATGGGGCTGATTGCCCTGACGCTGTCGGGCTCTGCCGCGGTTGTGGTGATGCATCACATTATGCGCATCATCCTGACGGTGGTGAATATGGGAATTTTCCTGCGGGTGACCGGCCTGCTGAAACGCTAGTTTTTGGTGCTAGGCCTGCGCGGCGGCGGCGATCTGTTGCAGGCGTTCGACCATGGCGCGGAGGCCATTGGAGCGCTGCGCCGAGAGGTGATCGGTGAGGCCGAGGCGGCCGAGTTCGGCCTGAGCATCGGTTGCGGCGACTTCGCGCACCGGCAGGCCGGAGTAGAGGCATTGCAGCACCGCGATTAAACCTTGCACGATCATGGCATCGCTTTCGCCGCGAAAGGTGAGGATCGCATCCGGCCCCTGCCCCTCAACCTGCGGAACGAGCCAGACCTGACTGGCGCAGCCCAGAACCTTGGTGGTGTCCACGCGCTCGCCCTCGGCCAGTGGCACCATGTCTTTGCCAAGGTCGATCACCGTGCGGTAGCGGTCCTCCCAATCGTCGAGGAATTCAAAGGTTTCGACCAGCTCTTCGAAGGGGGCCTGTGCCATGGGGGATGCTCCTGTTTGGGTGCGCGGGCGGGGTGGCCATGGGTTAGGCGGCAATCACGCAACTGTCCAGCCCTGCGAGGGTTTTCAAAGCCGGTGGATTGCGTTATCTCCTGACGGGCCTATGGGGCATATCTTGGGGATTGGCCGGATGAAAACACCTCTTATTGCAGCGCTTTGCGTCACGTTGGGCCTTACGGCCTGCGGCGGGTTTCGCGATAGCAACCTGAACCCGTTCAACTGGTTCGGCGGATCGCGCGGCGAGGCGCGGGCGGTTGAGAAAGAGGTTGCTCCGGCGGAGCGTGCCGATCCGCGGCCCCTGATTGCGCAGGTCACCGATATGACCATCGAGCGGGTGCCCGGCGGTGCCCTGATCACGGCCACGGGCCTGACGCCGACGCAGGGGTATTGGAACGCCGAGCTGCTGTCTGAGGATGTAGACGAGATCGCGGTGAACGGGGTTTTGACCTATAGTTTCCGCGTGGTTCCGCCGACGGGCCAGCAGCCCGTGGGCAATGCCGCAACACGCAGCATCACCGTGGGGCATTTCGTCAGCGATCAGAAGCTGTCGGGTGTGGGCAGCATTGTTGTGCGCGGCATCGCCAATCAGCGGGTTTCGCGCCGCTAGGCCAGACAAATCCACAGTGCTTTCTTGATTTGGCCATGGTTTTCCGGTGGTTATAGCCCTTTGTAACGAGGGACCGCCATGGACGAGACAACACGAAGCGCCATTCGCAATGACATCAGCCGCGGGCTTTCGGCCACGGATGCCGCCGCCAATGCGGGATATGGCGGGCGGTCGATGGCTGTTGGGCAGCAGGTCCATGACGCGATGAAGGCCGAAGAGACCGGCGCCATGCTGGACCGTCTTTGGGCCAAGGACGGGCCGAATGACGGGTCCTCTGACGGGGCGGCGGGGTTGTTTATCCTTTTGGCTGTGGCCCTGTGTTTCGGGGCGGTTGTGAAGGTGGTCATGGGCGCTGTGATCCTTGGGTTCATGGCGATCGGGATCATTGTGGCGCTGCGCGACGGGCGCTGTGGGCGGCTGTTGATCGAGACCTTGGTTTTTGGCGCTGTATTCGCGGCGCTGTTTTATGTTTTGCGCGGGGGGGCCGATGCGGGGGCTGTTCCGAATCTATGGTTTGTGGAGTTTCCGGCGCTGGCCACCGGGCACCCTGTGGGGGACGCCGCGGTGATGGGGATTTGGGCGGCGCCTTTGCTGACCACCCTGCCGCCGGTGCGGGACCATGTCTTTGACGCTTTGGGCTGGGTTTTCGCCGCAGCTTGGACGCGGCTGTTTTACCTCTTGGGCACGCGGGCCTTTGTGATGCGTTTGCTGGGGCTGATCCTTTTGGCCGGTGTGATGGCCGCCCCTGCCCTGATGATTGCGCGCGGTGTGACATGGCAGCTTGGGCTGACCTATGGCTATGTCCTTGTTCTGTGCCTGATGGCGGCGGGGAGCCTTTGGCTCAACACGCGGTCTTTTCAGAGGTTTATGGAGGGTCAGGCCTTGGCCCATGGCCCCTCTACCCGCAAAATCCATAACATGGATTTGCTGCGGGGCTTTGTGGCCTCGCAGGATATGCGGGAACGCTATGCCCTGAGCGAGGCGCTGGCCTTTGGCGGGATGCGGGTTGGGCGCGGTGCGGGCCTGATGCGGCGGGACGGCGAGGTGCAGTTTCATGCCGGGCGGGTGTTTTCCGCCCTTCCCGCGCAGGAGGCCGAGGCGCTGCACCGGCTGGAGCCGCTGCAGATGGCGATGATCGGCAGTGCGCTGGCCCTCTATCCCGGGCTGGATACGCAAGGGGAGCGGCGGATTTTGGCGCGCTATCTGAACCGGAACGGCTTTGGCGTGCCCCAGAAATAACCCAGAGATAGCCGGGGCCGCCCGAAGGCAGCCCCGCGTGCTGTGATCAGTCGAGCTGGATGATTTTGACGTGCTGGCCCTTGAGGGCGAGCGCGGCCTTGCCATCACAAAGCTGCAGGGCATCGGCGCCGAAGACCTTTTTGCGCCAGCCCTTGAGCGCCGCGACATCGCGTTCGCCGGAGGCGATGAGGTCAAGGTCCGCCGCCGAGGCGATGAGCTTTTGCGCGACGTTTTTCTGGTCGCATTTGGCCTTGAGCAGCACGCGCAGCAGGTCGGCCAAGGCGGGATTGACCTGCGGCTTGTCCTTGTGGCGCGGCGTGCGGGGCAGATCCTCATCCGGGATGGCCATGGTGCGGGCGACGGCCTCTAGGATGCCATCGGCGATGGGGCCTTTGCGGGCCTCGCGCAGCAGCAGGCGGGAGCGGCCAAGGTCCTGCGGGCTAGCGGGTTTGGTGGAGGCAAGCTCGACCAGAGCGTCATCCTTGAAGACACGGTTGCGCGGCACGTTGCGCTCCTGTGCATAGGTCTCGCGGAATTCGGCCAGAGCCTGCACCAGAGCGGTGAAACGGGGCGAGGAGGTGCGGGTTTTGACGCGCTTCCATGCCTCGGCCGGTTTGACGCGGTAGGTGGCGGGGTCGAGCAGCACGCCGAGCTCCTCCCCCAGCCAGCTTTCGCGGTCATTGCTGCGCAATTCGGCGACGAGATGTTCGTAGATCACCCGCAGGTGGGTCACATCGGCAAGGGCGTAGGTTTTCTGTGCATCGGTCAGCGGGCGGCGCGACCAGTCGGTAAAGCGCGAAGTTTTGTCCAAGGGCTGTTTGACGATTTTCTTGACCAGAGTCTCGTAGCCGACCTGATCGCCAAAGCCGCAGACCATGGCGGCGACCTGTGTGTCGAACAGCGGTGTGGGGATCACATCGCCGTCGATGCAGAAGATTTCCAGATCCTGCCGCGCCGCGTGGAAAACCTTTACAACGTTTTCGTTGCGAAAAAGCTCATAGAGCGGTTCGAGCGAGAGCCCCTCGGCCAGAGGATCGACCAAGACGGCCTCCCCATCGCCGGGAAGGGCGAGCTGCACGAGGCAGAGTTTGGAGTAATAGGTGCGTTCACGCAAAAACTCGGTATCACAGGTAACATAGTCTGCCGTGGAAGCGCGCTCGCAGAATTCGGCGAGTTCCCCGGTTTGGGTCAGTGTTCGCATGGGCTTTTTGCCTGTCTTTTCGTTAGTGCCCGCGAGAGTGTGAGTGGTCACGGGGATTTGAGAGTGGGGCAAGTCTAGGAGAAGCAGCCAAGATTGAAAAGCCGTTGAAGGCCCTTTTTCCCAAAGGGAACACCCGTTTACGGCAGGATGATCAATCGTTGAGCGGCGTTCTGTTTCCGGATGCGAAACGATGGAGAACACGGGGGTAGAGGATATGTTCCTGCACCAGCACGCGGGCGGCCAGAGTATCGGCGGTGTCGCCCTGCTCTATCGGGACGCGAGCCTGCCCGAGGGCGGGGCCTGCGTCGAGGTCTGCGGTGACCTCATGGACGGTGCAGCCGGCCCATGCATCGCCCGCGTCGATGGCCCGTTGGTGGGTGTTCAGCCCCGGGTATTTGGGCAAAAGCGAGGGGTGAATATTGAGCATCCGCCCCGCCCATTGGGCGGTAAAGCCCGCCGTCAGGATGCGCATAAAGCCCGCGAGGCAGATCAGATCGGCGCCGGAGGCCTCAAGTTTTGCTTGAAGTTCACCCTCGAACCCCTCTCGATCTTTGGGAAAATCGCGGTGGTTGACTACGGCGGTCGGGATACCCATTTCCGCGGCGCGGGCAAGGCCGCCTGCCGCCGGATTGTTGGAGAGCACCAGACAGGGCCGCGCCGGGTGGCCCGGCTCTGCCATGGATTGGGCCAGCTTCACCATATTGGAGCCGCCGCCGGAAATGAGGAGAGCCACCTGCCGCATGGCGGTTACAGGAGGCTGCCTGTGTAGGTCACGCCCTCGCCCGTTGTCACCTGCCCCAGCTTGGCGACGCTTTCGCCGCCCGCCTCTAGCAAGGCGGTGATGGCGGGCACGGCGTCTGGCGCGACAACGAGGATCATGCCGATGCCGGAGTTGAAGGTTTTCAGCAGTTCGGATTCGGAGAGGCCGCCGCCTGCGGCGAGCCAGCCGAAGACGCCCGGAAGGGTCCATGAGTTCAGGTCCACGGTCGCGCCGAGCCCCTCTGGCAACACGCGGGGCAGGTTTTCTGTCAGGCCGCCGCCGGTGATATGGGCCAGCCCGTGGACGCCGCCGGAACGGATCGCCGCCAGCGCGGGGCGCACGTAGATGCGCGTGGGCGCGAGGAGCGCCTCGCCCAGAGTCGCGGCATCGGTTTCAAAGGGCGCCTCCCCTTCCCAGCCGAGGCCGAGCACCTTGACGATTTTGCGCACCAGCGAATAGCCGTTGGAATGGACGCCAGAGGAGGCAAGGCCGAGCAGCACATCGCCCGCCGCCACGCCCGCAGGCAGGGCCGTGCCCCGCTCCATCGCGCCGACAGAGAAACCGGCGAGGTCGAAGTCATCGCCCGAATACATGCCGGGCATTTCCGCGGTCTCGCCGCCGATCAGGGCGCAATCGGCCTGTTTGCAGCCCTCTGCGATGCCCTCGATGATGGTCGCGGCGCGCTCGACCTCGAGCTTGCCTGTGGCGAAATAGTCGAGGAAAAACAAAGGCTCTGCCCCTTGGCAGATCAGGTCATTGACGCACATGGCGACAAGGTCGATGCCGACGGTGTTCATATGGCCGGTCTCGATCGCCAGCTTGAGCTTGGTGCCGACGCCGTCTGTGGCGGCGACGAGAACCGGATCGGTGAAGCCCGCGTCACGGAGGTCAAACAGCCCGCCAAAGCCGCCAAGGCCGGACATCACGCCCGAGCGCGTGGTTGATTTGGCCGCAGGTTTGATCCGTTCGACCAAAGCGTTGCCCGCATCGATGTCGACGCCCGCATCTGCGTAGGTCAGCCCATTTTTCTTGTCAGCCATTGATCCGCTCACCCCTGTTTGCGCGATATTTGCAGGGCAGTTAGCACCCCTTGCGCGCGAGGTCCACGCTTGACCTTATCTGCGGGCCTGCTTAGTCAGGCGCCACGGCGGGCCTGTAGCTCAATTGGTTAGAGCAGAGCGCTCATAACGCTTTGGTTGCGGGTTCAAGTCCTGCCGGGCCTACCGTCTTTTGATCATGATGCTTTCCCCTTCGGGGAGAACGGTTTTTTGGCGCAGCTGCGCGGGGCGCTGCGCCATTGGGCTATGCTGTGTTCGGCGCGGTTATTTGCTGTCCAGATCGTGGGAGGCGCGGATTTTGGACATGATGTATTCGCCTGCCGCGACGGGTTCGTATTTGGCGGGAGCCGCCTCGCTGACGCAGCTTGGCAGGGCTGTGACCTCTGTGTCGCCTGCGGGGCCGGTGAAGGCCACCATGGAGAGGCGGCGGGTTGTGCCCGTGAGGGTGCGCGGCGGGTTGGAGACGCGGTGCAGCGTGGAGCGCCAGCGATCATTCGTCCAGCGCGACAGCAGGTCGCCCACATTGATCACAAAGGAATCCGGGATCACCTTGGCCTCGTGCCAGTTGCCCTCGAGGTCCATGACCTCGAGCCCGCCGGGGGCGGAATCCTGCCGCAGGATGGTGAGGGCGCCGTAGTCGTGATGCTCGCCGTAGCGCAGCTGCCCCGGCAGCGGGTCCTCGTCCTGATCGGGGTAGTTGACGAAGCGCAGGGTCAGGGAGGGGTCGGCATACATCGGGTCGAAGTAATCCTCTGGCAGGTCGAGCGCGAGGGCCGAGAGGCGCATCAGCACCGCGTTGAGTTCGAGGATCGCGCCGGTGTATTCCTTGACCAGCCCGGCGAAGTCGGCGGGTTTTTCGGGGTAGTAGTTGGCATTGTGCCCCTCCTGCCCCTCGTGGTGCGGCATGCCGAAGACAAGGGCCTCGCAGAGGTCGGGCGGGGTTTCGCCCTTGAGGGTTTTGGCGACGCTTTCCATGCCCATGGGCAGGTAGCCGCGGCTTTTGGCGGCCTCGGGCGGGGAATAGGTCATTTTGGTGTCCAGCGGCGCCTCGAAGAAGCCTGTCGCCGCGCCGTAGAGGCCTGAGGTCAGGGGTTCGGGCACGCCGTGGCCTGTGATGACGGCGAAGCCGACGGTTTCAAAGGCCTCGGCGAATTCGCGGGCGACGCTGGCTTTGCCCTCTGGGGTGCCCTCGATGAAGGGGGCGATATTGACGATGGGAAGGGTGAAATCGGCCATTGGGGGGCCTCCGTTATTTCGATGTTTGAGGAAGGCTTTAGCCGATGTTGAGGACGCCGAGCTGGTCATAGACGCTCATCCCGTCCCACATGGAGGTGCATTCGACGATCAAATCGCCCTCGATCCGCAGGATATCCATGCCGGACATGGTGATGCGTTTGTTGGTGGGGGCGACGTCGCCATAGGGGCCGAAGTGGTAGCCGGAGGTTTCCCAGTGCAGCACGACCTTGTCCCCCTCGGCGATGAGGGCGAGGATTTCGGTTTTGACGTCATTGAAGGCGGACCAGTAGCGTTTCACATCGTCGTGGATGGCATCGATGGCGCTGCTGTCGAAATCGGTGATCTCGACCTTGGCGTCGGGGCTCCAGTGGCGGTTTACCGATGTCAGATCGCCGTTTTCCCACAGTTCGGTGTGATAGGCGCGCACGATGGCTTTGTTTTTCTCTGTTGTCATAACGGTGTTCCTTATCAGGCCTGAGCGGAGGCTTTGGCGGCCTCGGCTTTGCGCTTTTGCGCTTTCATGAATTTGCTGTCTTCGATCCGCGCGCGGCGGATGGTGGTGGGAATGGGTTTGGCCATGATGCGCTTCCATTCCTGCATGTAGTGGCGGATCGGGGCCTCTGAGGCCAAATCACCGGTGGCGAGGCCGTATTCGTCGACCACATCGCCCGCGTCATCGCCGCGGCTGACGTCGACCCATTCTTCCTCGATTGTTTCCAGCCCCTCCTGGACCCGTTCGAACATTTCGAAATCGTCGGGGATGCCGAAGGACATGAAGTCCTCATCCACGCGCATGCGCATCAGGTTGACCTCCTCTGGCGTCTCATCGGCCATGACGAGGTAGTAGTTCATCAGGGTTTTATTGGCCGCGATGGGTTCGGGCACGACGATCTGGTTGCCGACGAAGATCAGGTTCGGGAAGATGTTCAAGTTGACCATATTGCCTGTCATCAGGTCCCATGTCTCGCGCGGGATATCGCCGCCCTTTTCCTTGAGCGAGGCCTCGAGATCCTCGCGGGTGGGCAGCGGGCGCATGGTGGACCATGGGCCATCGGGGATGCCGGGCCGTTGGTCGACAACGCAGTGGCCGTGGCCGAGCGTATAGCCCACCATCGGAGAGACGGCGGGGTTGCGCGACAGGATTGTGTCTGTCTCTGCCTCTTTGCCCAGCAGGTTGTAGGAGCGGTGGGCGAAGGTGGCGTGGATGCCGTCGGCGGCATTGTCCCATGCCATTTTCCAGTTGGCATTATAGGTTTGCTTGATCGGGGCCTTGAGCACGCGGATGCTGGCGCCGGGGTGGCGGTCGATATGTTCGTCGAGCCAGAGCTTGGCGGGGCCAAGCCATTCGTCCAGCGTCATCGGATCTGCCGCCAATGTGCCGAAGACAAAGCCGCGGTGGGAAACCACCTTGATCTGGCCGAGGTCAAAGGGGCGCTCATAGAGTTTGGAGTAGCTGTCTGCCACGGGCAGGCTTTGCAGGTGGCCGTCAAGGTCAAAGGCCCAGCCGTGGTAGGGGCAGGTAAAGCGTTTGGCGCAGCCTTCCTCCTCGCCCACCAATGTGGTGCCGCGGTGGCTGCACCGGTTGAGCAGCCCGCGGATTTCGCCCTTGCGGGTGCGGACCAGAATGATCTGGCGTTTGCCCAGCCGTTTGCGCACGAAATCGCCCGGTTCGGGGACCTCGGATTCATGGCCGATATAGCACCATGTCGCGCCGAAGATGCGGTCCATCTCGACCTCGAAGAGGGCCGGATCGGTATAGACGCGGCGGTGCACGACGTCCTTGCGGATCAGGTGTTCGACCTCCTCTGTCAGGTCGGGGCCGCGGGCGACAACGGCATCGGGGCGCAGGCTGTCGGAGATATCGCGTTCGAGGTTGGTTTCGGGGTCTTTTTTACACATGGTTTCTCTCCGGTTTCGGGGGCGTCACAGGATCCAGCCCAGATGGGGCATGCCTGCGGTGATGGCCGGGCACAGCATGATCTTGCGCGCGATTTTCCAGCCGGTTTCGGTGCGGCGCAGGCGGTGGATTTGCCGACCCGCCAGAAGGGTGAGTTTGCCGGTGCGCTCGTGGGTGATGGAGATGGTGCTGGCGGTGAGGACATCTGTGTCGCTGCCGGGCAGTGGCCATGCCTCTATCCCGCCGACCATGCGGGCGATCTGGGCGTGGGGCACAAGGGCCCAAGCCGAGGTGTCATGCATGCGCCAGACCCTTTCGCGCAGGCGGCGGTGGTCATCCATGACAAGGCCCTGATCGCGGGCGGGGTGGTGATCCTGATGCAGCGGGATCCAGAAGGCGGCGTCTTCGCTCCACAGCTCGAACCAGGTGTCGAACTGGCGGCGGTCCAGCAGGCGGGCCTCGCCCACCAGCGTGGGGGCAACCTCCACGGCCAAGGCGGCATCGGCCATGACCGGCGCGGTATCAAGGAAGGCCACATCCGCCACGAGGCTGTCGTAAAGCGCGAGGGTTTTGGAAAGGCCGATGGGTTGGTCTGTCATTGTATCACCTGTTCGGGGGCAAAGTGGGAAAGGACACGCCGTTCGAGCATCGCGACCAGCATGTAGCCAGTGACGGAGACGAGGGTGAGGATCGCAACGCAGCTCCACAACATGTTGTAATTGCTGGTGGAACTGGTCAGGGCCATGAGGTTGCCGATGCCGGTTCCTGTGGCCAGCCATTCGGCCACGGTGGCGGCCAGAACCGCCATGGGCACCGCCATGCGCGCCGCCGCAAAGAGCGAGGGCAGCATGGCGGGCACCCGCGCGAGAAAGAGTTGCGTGAGTGGCGGCGCGCGGAAGCTGTTGAAGTAGTCGATCACCTGCCCCGGGGCCTGACGCAGCCCGTGCAGGCAGGACACCAGCGTCGGGAAGAAGATCATCACAGCCACGATCACCAGCATGCCAAGCTGCCCCCGCCCCAGTGCCAGCACCAAGAGCGGCGCCGTGACGACGATGGGAATGGAGCGCAGGGCGATGGCCACGGGGGAGGCGATTTTCTCGACCGTGGGCAGCAGGCAGAAGAGCGCCGCCAGCACCGCGCCAAGGCCGAGACCGGCGAAATAGCCCGGAATAGTGACGATCATGGTGGCGCCGAGGGCGGCGAATAATTCGCTGCGATGGGCCGCCGCCTGCCCACCCGTGACCAGATAGGTCCAGATATCGCCGGGCCGTTTGGCAAAGAAGCGCGACAGATCGAGCGCATCCATCGAGACCTGCCACAGCAGTAGCACCACCGCGATGGAGAGCATCGGCGCGCCGATGGCGATGCCGATGCGTTTCCACAGCACCTGCGGCGCGCGGGCTTTGGGCGAGACCAGAAGTGTCGGCGGAGCGCCGATGGCCAAGAGCCGCCCGCCCCAGCCGACCAGAGCATAGCCGATGATCGCCACAGCGGAGGCGATGGTGGCCAGCGCCCATGTGCCGTCTACATCGAGGCTGCGCATGGCCTGAATGCTCAGCACGCCGATGCCGCGATCCGCGCCGGTGAATTCGCCGACGATGGCCCC
This sequence comes from Harenicola maris, assembly GCA_018524345.1. GTDB lineage: Bacteria > Pseudomonadota > Alphaproteobacteria > Rhodobacterales > Rhodobacteraceae > Harenicola > Harenicola maris. The sequence continues at coordinate 839,321 of JADQAZ010000001.1, read as the reverse complement.
GAGGAAGGCCGCGGGGGCGGCGATTTTGAGGCTGGCGACGAGGTATGGCAGGCTGGCGCGGATGCGCACCACGGTCATGGCCGTCATCCGGCCGCGGCCATAGCTTGCGATCAGGTCGAGCCAGTTTGGCGGCACGGCGCGCAGGCCGACCACCAAGGGCACGAAGGTGGTGTAATAGACCGAGAGCGCGGCCAGTGTGATTTGCGGCCCCCAGCCGGGGCCATAGATGACGCGCAGGACCGGCCCCGTGGCCACCAGCGGCAGGCAGAAGACCACCAGCGCGATGGCCTGCGCCAGTCGTTCGATCGGCGGCAGTGCGACGACGAGGATGGCCAGAAGGATGGCCGCCAGATTGCCGAGGGCAAAGCCGATCAGCGCCTCAAGGACCGTGGTGCCGAGGGCGCGGCAATAGAGGGGGAAGTCCTCAAGGATGCGCAGCAGGATCGCCGTGGGCGGAGAGAGGATATAAAGATCACCGAAGGCGAGCCGGGCGATAAGCTCCCACGCCAGCAGAAGGCCCGCGAACCAGGCGTAGATCCGCATCTGCGCCGCCGTAAACAAAGGGGGTTTGGTCATGCTGCGGGTTCGTCGACGATGCCGAGGGCGGCGTTGATCTGCGTGACGAGGGCGAGGAATTCGGGGCTGGTCAGATGCGAGGCGCGGCGGGGGCGTTCGACGTTGATGGCAATATCGGCGCTGATGCGGGCGGGGCGGTGGCTCATGACGATGACGCGGTCCGACAGCAGAACGGCCTCTGTCACCGAATGGGTGACGAGGAGGGTCGTTGTCCCCTGCCCTTCCCAGACGCGGGGCAATTCGAGGTTGAGGCGGCGGCGGGTCATTTCGTCCACCGCGCCGAAGGGTTCATCCAGCAAGAGCAGCCGCGCCCCCGTGGCCAGACAGCGCGCAATGGCGCAGCGTTGGCGCATGCCGCCCGAAAGTTCCGCCGGGCGTTTGTTTTCAAACCCGTCGAGGCCGACAAGGGAGAGCAGTTTTTGCACCTTTTCAGGGTCTTTGGGCAGGCCAGCCAAGCGGCGGGCCAGAGCCACATTCGAGGCCGCCGTGCGCCATGGCAAAAGCGAGGGGTCCTGAAAGGCGACGGAGAGCTTGCCGCCGCGGGCCACGACATGGGGTTCCTCGCCGCCGATGCGGATGGCGCCGGAGGTGGGGGTTTCCAGCCCTGCGATCATCCGCAGCAGGGTGGACTTGCCGCAGCCCGAGGGGCCGACAAGCGCAGTGGTCGTGCCGGGTTCCAGTGTCAGCTCTACGTCGCTGACGGCCTGAACCGCGGCCTCCCCCTGTCCGAACACCTTGTTCACCGCCCATGCTTCTACCTTGGGCGGGGCCGTTTCGGCGGCGGGGGTTTGATCACTGCGCTTGGGGGTCATTGGCCTATCCGTAGATTTCTTCGAGGATCGAGCGATCCCAAAGATCGGCGGAGACTTCGCGGTCCAGCAGGCCGAGGGTGGCGATGTTTTCGGCCACGGTTTCCTCTGTGAACCAGCCAAAGCCGTATTCTTCGGTCAGGGGCGAGGCCATCAGGTCAACCTGTTTGGCGGCCTGAAGTTTCTGGGTTTCCAGATCAAGGCCGAGGTCGGGGAATTTGGCGACGGTGAGTTCGGCCGCTGCGTCTGTATCGGCGAAATAGGCGTTCCAGCCTGCGATCTCTCCGGCCATCAGGGCGACGATTTCCGCGCGCTGGTTTTCAAGCGCCTCTTCGGTGACGATGTAGGTCTGGCTGTGGACCGCATAGCCGTGATCGGCCAGCAGCATGGTGACGTTTTCCACGCCTGCCACGGTCATGGCGATGGGCAGATCGGTGAGCCAGCACAGCAGGCAGTCGACCTCTCCGTTCACCAGTGGGGCGGGGTCATATTGTGTGGGGACGATTTCGATCTCGTTGATATCAACATCATTGAGGGCGCAGAGCGCGGCGAGGATGGGCGTATTGGCCACGGCCATGCCGATTTTCTTGCCGACCAGATCGGCGGGTGTGTTCACCGGATTGCCGGGCAGCGAGGCGATGGTGAAAGGGTTTTTCTGCATCGCCACGGCGATGATTTTGAAGGTCGCGCCCTCGGCCACGGCGGCGGAGGCATAGTCGGCGGCGGTGATGCCGAGCAGCGAGGTGCCCGCCATGACGGAGGGTTCCACAGGGGCGTTCGGGCCGCCGGGCAGCAGGCTGACATCGAGGCCTTTTTCCGACCAGTAGCCGTTTTCCTCGGCCATGTAGGAGCCGCCGAATTGCACCGAGGGCAGCCATGAAAGCTGGAAGTTCAGGGCGGGGTTGGACTGTGCCGAGGCGAAGCGCATGGGCGCAAACATGGAGGCGGCACCACCCGCGAGGAGCCCCAAAGTCGCGCGGCGGGAAATAGGTGGGAACTTCATTTGAATTTTCCTTCCTTGTGGCCGGCTGCTCGTCTGCGCTGTGCCGGCGGGTTTGGGTCACAAGCGATGTTGTGCTGCGCGGGGCCGGAATGTCGGGTCTGGCCCCGCGGCGGCCCTTCGCCATCTTTGCGAACGATAGGAAATTGATATGAGTCAAACTGCCGGGGCTACAGCAGCTTTTTACGAGCACCCCGATCTCAAAAAGAGAGCATCGGTGAAAATTTAATCACGCAAGGCCGATCCGCACAGGACTTGGCCACTTCTTGTTTGGCGGGGGCGATTTGGGGGCATAGGGATGCAAGGCAATCTGAGACCTCGCCGTATGAGTTGCGAAAAACATAAGAAAAGAGGCAGATTTTGGCGGGCTTGCCCGAAATTATTGCAGAAGTGGAATTAGACCCATGGGGGCGCATGCCCGCTATAACGGGCAATTCATAGTTTATATATGCGGAAATCTATAGAGCGGAGGTCGCGCGGCGCATAAACGACGGGCAATTTTCCGTTGCCTATTTATCTACGCGCGAAATGGGGCCAGACTGGCGGGGAGTTACAGGTTTAAGGGCTTCGATGCTGCATTCTCGCCTCTTGCGATACCTTGATATGGTGGCGCGCACCGGATCGATCCGGCGTGCGGCGGAGCGGCTGAATATCTCGGCCTCTTCGATCAACCGGCAGCTTCTGGCGCTGGAGGATGAATTGGGCACGCCGATTTTCGAGCGCCTGCCCAAGACCCTGCGCCTGACGGCGGCGGGGGAGATTTTGATCGAGCATATCCGCGAGACCCTGAAGGAGCACAACAAGGCGCAGGACCGGATCGAGATGCTGCGCGGCAATCACGGGGGCACGGTGCATATCTTTGCCACCGATGGCTTGGCCAACGGGGTTTTGCTGCGGATACTGGCAGAGATCCGCGAGAACCATCCGAGCATTTCCACCAGCCTGACGGTGGCGACGCCGGAGGCGGTGTTGCAAAAGCTGGTCTCTGGCGAGGCGGATATTGCGGTGGCGCAGGACCTGCCGCATCACCCCTCTATCAACGTCACGGCGCGGTTTACCAGCACGGTCGGGGCGGTCTTTGCCCGCGATCACCCCCTCGCCCATCGCCCGCCAAAACGGCTGGCGGAGTATGTGGATCATGGGATCGTGTTTCCGGCCGAGCCGCCGGTGTTTCACCGCGCCATTGCCGATGCCTTTACCCGTTCGGGGCTGGAGTTTCGGCCGCGCCATACCTCGAATTCTGTCGCCAACCTGAAGGAGATGGTGCGCCATCACGGGGCGGTGGCGGTTCTGGCGCGGATCGATGTGGCCGAGGATCTGGCGCGGCGGGCGCTGGTGTTTGTGCCGTTGCCTGCGATCACCCATCAGGCCGATATCAGCCTTGCGCGGCAGGAGCGCGGCACCACCAATTCGGCCATCAACATCCTTGAGATCGAACTGCGCAATGCCCTGCGCGATGTGGAGACAGAAGGCAAGGACGCAGGGCCGAAGCGGAGTATCAACCTTGAGCCCTAAGATCGACCTGCGGCACCTGCGTGTCCTTCATACCCTGTTGCAGGAGAGCAGCGTGTCGCGCGCCGCTGTGCAGCTTGGTCTGAGCCAGCCCGCCATAAGCGCCACCCTGCGGCAGCTGCGCGAGACCTTTAATGACCCACTGCTCGTGCGATCGGGCAGTGCCATGGTGGCGACCGAGCGGGGGCAGGATATTTTCGCCTCGGTCGAGCGGGTTCTGGGGGATATTGATCTGCTGCTTGCGCCGCCGGGGGATTTTGACCCCTCGCTGTCGGAGCGGCGCATTCGGATCATTGCCTATTTCGGGCTGGGGTCCTTGGTTATTCCGCCGTTGATACAGGCGATCCATGCGGCCTCCCCTCTTGCGCGGGTCGAGATTATCCAGCCGGGCACGCCGGAACAGATCAAGCAGCAACTGCATGACGGGGATATTGATCTGGTGATTTCCAGCCGGCAGGACCCCTATCAGAACCTGCGGTTTGCGCCCTTGATCGAATGTGATCTGGCCTGCGCTGTGGCCGATAGCCATCCCTTTGCGGATCGCAACCAGCTGACGCTGGAGGAGTATCTGTCGCTGGATCATATCTCGCCCAGCGCGGCGGCGGTGGTGGCGGGATCGCCCATTGACGGGCGGTTGCTGGAGCTGGGCACGCCGCGCAACGTGGTGGCGACGGTGCCGGAATTTGCGCTGGCGCGGCAAATTGTGCCGCAGTCCAGCCTTGTCCTGACCACGGCGCGGCCCTTTGCCGAGGAGATGGCGGCGAACCTGCCGGTGACGGTGTTGGAGGCACCGCCGGAGCTGGGCCAGATGCATGCATGGCTCCTTTGGCACGAGAAATCGCATCATTCGCCCTTTGGCCATTGGCTGCGCAAGACGGTGCGGCAGGTGGCGCAGAGCACCCTGCGCCCGCAGGGGGCCGCGCCCGCGGCATAAGCAGTTTGTCATAGAGGGTATAACAAGCGGTTTCTTTCGCGGCCAAAGGCACCGGTGTTTACTGATCCCGCCTGAAACCGGAGACCGACGATGCATAAAGCTCTTACGCCGACCGCCCTGCCCGCGCCTTTTGCGCGCTATTCCCATGGGGTGGAGGTTTCGGGGCCTGCGCGCTGGGTCTGGTGCTCTGGCCAGCTTGGCATGGATGCGCAGGGGCATATTCCCGAAGATGCGGGGCAACAGGCGGCGATCTGTTTTCGCAATGCCGCCGCGATCCTGTCCTCGGCGGGGATGGGTATGGCCGATGTGGTGCGGGTGAATGCCTTTGTGACCGATCGCGCCTATATGGCCCCCTATATGGAGGCGCGGGATGCCTGTTTTGACGGGGTGCCGCCGGCCTCCACCCTGATGATTGTTGGCGGGTTTACCCGCCCCGAGTTCAAGGTCGAGGTGGAGATCGTGGCCGCGCAGGGGGTCACCCCATGAGCCGGCGGCGTATCTGGTGGGACGAGTTCGGGGTGCGCGATTTCGACAGTATTGACCCAGAGCGGACCATCGCCATGTTGCCCATCGCCGCGACCGAGCAGCACGGGCCGCATCTGCCGCTGTGCACCGATAGTGCCCTGACCAAGGGGATGATCGAGACCGTGGCCGAGGGGCTGCCTGCGGATGTGGACCTGCGGGTTCTGCCGATCCAGCGGGTGGGCAAGTCTGACGAGCATCTGTTCGCGCGCGGCACGCTGAGCCTTGATGCCCATGGGTTGATCGACACATGGACCGCCCTTGGGGCGCAGGTGGCGCGGGCCGGTATTCGCAAGTTGATCTTGATGAATTCCCATGGCGGGAACGAGGAGGTCATGGGGATTGTTGCGCGCAATCTGCGGGTGCAGGAGGGATTGCTTGTGATCAAGACGAGCTGGCTGCGCTTTGGCCATCCAGAGGGGCTTTATGATGCGCAGGAGTTGCGGCACGGGATCCACGGGGGGGATATCGAGACCTCCCTGATGCTGCATTTCCGGCCCGATCTGGTGGATATGAAGCGGGCGGGGGATTTCACCTCAAGGAATGTGGAGATCGCGGCGGGCAATGCCCTTCTCAATGCCACCGGCCCCCATGGGTTTGGCTGGATTGCCGCCGATCTGAACGAGAGCGGCGCAATCGGCAATGCCGCGGCGGCGACGGCGGATAAGGGCGCGGCGAGTGCGCGTTGGGCGGCGGCGGGGTTCTTTGACCTCTTGGCCGATGTGATCCGCACCGATCCGTCCAAGATTTTCTCGGCGAAGGAGGCCTGCCTATGAGCATGCTGTCTGGTGATGTTACCCTGAGGAATGCCCGTGTGCATGGCACGCATCTGGGCGCCCCTGTGGCCCCTTTGATGGGCGCGGCGGATGCGGGCGGGTTTTACCGCGCCGATATTGCCCTGCGCGGCGGGATGATCGCCACTGTGACCCCTGCGGCAGGGGATGCGGGCGGCTGCGGCCCCTCCTCCGATCTGGAGGGGCCTGATCTGGAGGGGCGGATTGTCTTTCCGACCCTCGTTGATTGTCACACCCATCTGGACAAGGGCCATATCTGGGCGCGGCAGCCCAACCCCGACGGGAGCTTTGGCGGCGCCTTGGCGGCGGTGGCCAGCGACAGCGCGGCGAATTGGAGCGCCGATGACCTGAGCGCCCGGATGGATTTTGCCCTCCGCTGTGCCTTTGCCCATGGGACCAGCGCCCTGCGCACCCATATCGATTCCCAGAGCCCGCAGGATGCGATTTCATGGCCTGTGTTTGAACAGATGCGCGCCACCTGGTCGGGGCGGATTGACCTGCAGGGCGTGTGCCTTGTGGGGATCGAGGCCCTGCGCGACGAAGCGGGGTTTGCCGCCCTTGCGCAGCGGGTGAAGGCGGCGGGCGGGGTCTTGGGCGCTGTGACCTATATGGTGCCCGATATCGAGGCCTTGGTGGACCGGATCTTTGTCACCGCGATGGAGCTGGGTCTGGACCTTGATTTCCATGCGGATGAGACCGGCGACCCTGATGCCATGTCTTTGCGGATCATTGCGCAGGCGGCGCTGCGGCGCGGGTTCGGCGGCCGTGTGAATGTGGGGCATTGTTGCTCCCTCTCGCGCCAGCCGGATGCGGAGGCGGGGCGTTGCCTTGATCTGGTGGCCGAGGCGGGGATTTCGATCACCACCCTGCCGATGTGCAACCTGTATTTGCAGGACCGCAGGCAGGATGGCACGACGCCGCGCTGGCGCGGGGTGACCCTTGTGCATGAGATGCGCGCGCGGGGGATTGCGGTGGCCATTGCCTCGGACAACACGCGCGATCCGTTTTATGCCTATGGCGATCTGGATATGATCGAGACCTACCGCATGGCGACGCGGATTTTGCATCTGGACCACCCCACGGGGGATTGGCCCGCCGCGATTACGGACGCCCCGGCGCGTGTGATGGGCATAGACGCGCCGCAGATCGCAGCGGGGCGCAGCGCCGATATGATCCTGTTTCGCGCCCGCAGCTGGACCGAGCTTTTGTCGCGCCCGCAAAGCGACAGGATCGTCCTGCGCGGCGGGGCGCAGATTGACACCACCCTTCCCGATTACAGCGAACTCGACCCATTGATGGAGCCGTCCGAATGAACATAGAATCCCTGAAGTCCGACCTCGGCGGCCTGAAAATCATCGACAGTCCGAACCTTGTGCGCCTCAAGAGCCGCGATGCGTTTTACTTCTCGCCCATTCTAAAGCCCGAGCTGGATCATGTGATTGCCGATCTGGTTGTGGTGCCGCAGAGCGAGGCCGAGGTGCTGCGCACCGTGCGGGCCTGCTTTGCCCATGACGTGCCTGTCACCGTGCGCGGCGGCGGCACGGGGAACTACGGGCAGGCGATGCCCCTGTCGGGCGGGGTTGTTCTGGACCTGTCGGAGATGACCGAAATTATCGAGATCGCGCCGGGCCGCGTTGTGGCGCAGGCGGGGGCGATTATTTCCGATATCGACAAGGCCGCGAGGGCCCATTCCATGCAGGAGCTGCGCATGCATCCCTCGACCGCGCATACGGCCACCATTGGCGGGTTTGTGGCCGGGGGGTCTTCTGGCATCGGGTCGATCCAGTGGGGCGGGCTGCGCGATCCGGGCAATATCATCCGCCTGCGGGTGATTACGATGGAGGCGGAGCCGCGGGTGATCGACCTGCACGGGGATGATCTGCAAAAGGTCGCCCATGCCTATGGCACCAATGGCATTATCACCGAGGTCGAGATGCCCCTGAGCACCGCCTATGACTGGGTGGATATGATTGTGGAGTTCGATGATTTCGTCGAGGCCACGGAGTATGCCAATGACCTTGGCTCTCAGGACGGGATTTTGACCAAGCTGATTTCCGTTATTGCCGCGCCTATTCCGTTCCAGACCTTTAAACGCCACCAGCGGTTCATGACCGAGGGCAAGCATGTTGTGCTGCTTATGGCGGCGCCCCACGGGATGATGCCCCTGTTGGCCTTTACCGCACATTATCCGGGCAAGATTGCCTTTCGCAGTGACGAGGTGGCGGATCTGAAGGGGATTCCGCCTGTCTTTGAGTTGAGCTGGAACCACACGACATTGCGGGCGATGAAGGTTGCGCCGGGGATGACCTATATCCAGTCGCTCTACCCCTACCCCAATCAGGTGGCTTCGGTGGCAAAGACCTATGAGATGTTTGGCGACGAGGTGCCCCATCACCTTGAGTTCCTGCGCTTTGATGGCAATGTCACCTGCTTTGGCCTGTCGATGGTGCGCCACACGACCGATGCGCGCCTGAACGAGATCATGCGCCAGCATGACGCGGCGGGCGTGCCTGTGTTCAACCCCCATCGCTATACCCTTGAGGAAGGCGGGATGAAGCAGACCGATGAATTGCAGCTGGCTTTCAAAAAGGAGACCGATCCCAAGGGCCTGCTCAACCCGGGCAAGATGGTGGCTTGGGATGATCCCGATTTCGATTATGCCGATGACAAGGTTTACCTTTATCCCGGGATCAAGAAGCCTGCGGGGTAGCCCGCCATGCCCGCGGGCCTGTGGCCCTGTGGCGGCATGGTGATCTAGGGCTTTGATCTATGGGGCCCTGCGGTTTACCCTTATGCCGAATGCAATTCGGGGGGGGCGCATGGGGCCGCAGAGACCGCTTGAACCGGCCGAAGACGGGGCGCTGGAGGCCGCGTTGGCTCTTGCAGCCGCGGGGGATGTGGAGGGGGCCTTGCAGGCCTGCGCGGGGGTGCTGGAGCGTGATCCCTTTTACCTGCCTGCGATTGACCTGACCCTTGATTTGCTGATCCATCGCGGCGATGGCCAAGGGGCTTTGGTGGTGGCACAGACCGCCCTTGCCGAGGGGATGGAGAGTTTTACGCTGCACAATACGCTGGGCCTTGTGGCCAAGGCGCGGGGCGAGGCCGAGGAGGCTTTGGCGCGCTTTGCCTTGGCGCAGGCGCAGGATCCGGCGGAGGGAGACACCGCCTTGCGGCGGGCGATCATGCTGCTGGAGCGGGATGATCCGGCGCAGGCGGGGGAATGTTTGCTGATCCATTGCGAGGCTGTGCCCGATGATCCGGGCGCTTGGTTGCAGGCAGCGACGGTTCTGACCCATTTCAACCATCCGCAGGTGGCCGCGCCCTTTGTCCATTCCTATGCCCGCCTGTCAGAGCCCGGGGCCGAGCGCGACCACCGCCTTGCCGCCCTTGGGGCCGGGCCGATGCCCGCGCGGCAAAGCGCGCAGATGGTGCGGCAGGTTTTTGACAAGAACGCCGCCGGATATGACGCCAACCTTGCCGCGCTGGACAATCGCGGCGTGGAACTGGCGCGGGAGGCTTTGGCGGCGGTTCTGGGGGCAGGATCGGGGGATTTGGTCGTTGTCGATGCCGGATGTGGCACCGGTTTGGTGGGCCCCGTTCTGCGGCCCTATGCGCGGCAGTTGATCGGGATTGACCTCTCCCCCGCCATTCTGGCCGAGGCGGAGGCGCGGGGGGTTTATGACACCCTTGCCGAGGGCGATGTGACGGCGATGCCCCTGCCCGAGGGGCAGGTGGATTTGATCTATTGCGCCGATGTTCTGACCTATCTGGGCGATCTGGCCCCTGTGCTAGACAGCTTTGCCCGCGCTCTTTCGCCCGCCGGGCGGGTGATAATCAGCACCGAGCCGCCCCCCGCGGGCGCGGGCGAGGTGCATCTTGGGCCCTCGGGCCGCTATGCCCATAGCGGCGATTACCTGAGAAAACTCTCTGAAAGTGCTGGTTTAGCCCATGAAACCCTGTTTGCCGGACGCGCCCTACGGCTGGAATACGGGCATCGGGTTCGGGCCGATGTGACCCTGCTTTCGCGGCCATTCCCCCTCGATTGAGTCAGGTTCTGAGCCAACCTGACCAAATAGACAGGTTGATCGAAAAGTCTGCTACGCCCAAAAATCATGCATCTGCACTCTCGGGAGGATCGGTCCAATTTCAGGAAAGGTTGAGTGCTCGAATTAGCAAGGGTGAGATATGGCACGTAAGGCAATTTGGAAATCTATTCGGGATACATTGTCCGTTGAAATCGCCGATGGCGAATACCAACCGGGCAGCAAACTGCCCACCGAGGCTGTTTTGGCCGAAAGGTTCTCTGTTAACCGTCATACTGTGCGCCGGGCGCTTGCGGATATGGCGGCCTCCGGTCTGGTGCGCTCGCGCCGCGGTGCCGGTGTTTTCGTCGAGATGAAGCCGACCGATTTCCCCCTTGGCCGCCGGGTGCGCTTTTCCGAGAATGTCGAGGCGGCGGGCCGTGTGCCGGATCGCGCTGTTCTCAAGATGGAGACCCGCCCCGCCGACAAGGACGAGCTGGAGGCCCTTGGCCTGCCTGCTGGGGCCAATGTGCATGTTTACAAGGGCGTGTCCTTTGCCGACCGCGCCCCGATTGCCATCGCCAACAGCGTGTTCCCCGCCGACCGGTTTCCCGGCTTGCTGGACCTTTTGGCGGATACCTCCTCGATCACCGAGGCTTTGGCGCGGTTGGGCGTGAAGGATTACACCCGCGCCTCGACCCGCGTCTCGGCAGAGGCCGCGACGGGATCGACCGCTGCGCATCTGAAGGTCTCGGAAAGTGCGCCGCTGCTCCGCTCTGTTTCGGTCAATGTGGACGAGGACGGGATGCCGATCGAGTTTGGCCAGACGGTTTTTGTGGGCGACCGCGTGACCCTGACCATGGATGAGCTGCGCTAGGCGCCTTTCAGGGCAGGTTTTACAGAGGGATCGGGGGGCACTTTGGTGCCCCTTTTCTTGTGGGGCATTGGCCGATAGGCTGCGGCGGGGTAAATTGTTTTATCAGATAATTTTAGGCGCTTTGGCGTATCGCAGTGCATTTCAGCAAGGGAGGGACCGGCCATGAGCGGCAGTGAGACCGAAGTTGAGTTTTCCAAGGATATGACACCCGAAGAGGCCCTTGAAGCCGCAAAGGGGCGCGCGGCGGGGGCCTATTCCGCCGCCATGCAGGCCGGAGACAAATGGGGCGCGCTGGCGGTTTGGGACGAGGTCTTTGCCATGGCGCCGGAGGATTGGCAGATGCGCAGCAATCTGGCGACGATTCTGGCGGGGCACGGGGCGGTGGAACAGGCGCTGGAATTGCTGGACCGGGCCGAGGCCCTTGGCGCCCCCGCCAGCACCCTTGACCAGTTTCGCGCGGCGGTGAAGGGCGAGGCCCCTGCCCGCCCCGATATGGAATATGTGCAGCATATGTTTGACCGCGGCGCCGATGCCTTTGACGAGAGGCTGGCCTCTGTCGGGTATCAGGGGCCGGCGACGATGGAGCTTTTGATGCTGTCGATGGACCTGCCGCTGGAGGCCGATTACCGTGTGTTGGATCTGGGCTGTGGCACGGGCCTGTGCCTGCCGCATCTGCGGCCGCGGGCGGGTAAGGGCGGTTTGGTCGGGGTGGATATCTCGGGCGAGATGCTGCGGCTGGCCGAGGCGCGGGGCGGTTATGATCGCCTGATGCAGGGTGATATTTCCAAGGCGGAGGACCTTCCCGAGGGGCCGTTTGACCTTGTGACGGCGGCAGAGGTGTTCAACTACTTTGGCGAGCTGCGCCATACCTTTGCCCTGATCCACGACCTTTTGGCGCCTGCTGGCCTGTTCATTGCGACCTTTGAGGCGGCGCCTGATGGGGATGGGCCTGATAAGGATGGGCCGGGGTTCCGGCTGCAACCCTCTGCCCGGTATCAGCACCGGATGGAATTTGTCGCCGCCGAGGCGGAGGCCGCGGGCCTGACCGTGGCCCTTGCCGCCGAGATCGACAGCCTGCGCAAGGAAGGCGCGCGGGATGTGCCCGCCCATGGGGTGGTGTTCCAGCGCGCGCAGGGCGCGGCCCTTGGGCCGCAGAACGACGGGGATGGCGACGGGGAATAGGCGCCGAATGCCAGAAGGCTGCCTGTTAAGGCGGGCTGTGGTTGGCGGGCTTTAGCCGCAGCACCCGCTGGTGCATTGGGTATTCTGAACCGGGTTCAGATCCTCCTCGGTCACCGGAAGCTCGCCCGTCAGGGTCAGTTCGGGCACCTGAAGCGCGCCGGAAAGCTTTGCCACCGTGGATCTGGGCAATGCAAATGTGGCCTCGGTTTCGATTTTCGCCAAACGGCGCTCTGTCAGGCCCGTCAGCTTGGCAAGCTTGGGCCGCCCGATTTTGCGCCCGAGGCGGATGGCCTTGAGGCGGTCGCTTTTGATTTGCATCAGATCAGTCATGTGGCCTTCATTACCAAGGGGAACGGGGAAATTCTAGGTACAAAGCTGGCGGGCGCGGGTTTGATTGGGCGGTGTCCCCTGCGATGGGTCCCAGACCGTTGCGTCGGGGCGGCAAATTCTTTGAAGAATTTGGATCAGACTTTTTCAAAAGTCTGGGCGCGCGGGGTTAGCGGGGGAGGACCAATTCGACCTTGAGCCCGCCGAGGTCGGCGCTTTGGCCGAGGCGGAGCATGCCGCCGTGGCTTCGGGCCACGTCCAGCGCAATGGAGAGGCCGAGGCCGACGCCGGAGCCTTTGTTCTGGTTGCGGGCCTCGTCGAGGCGGGTGAAGGGGCGCAGGGCCTCTTCGCGTTTGTCGGCCGGAATGCCGGGGCCATCGTCCTCGACCCAGAAGCGCAGGGTTCTGTCGGTCAGGTCCACAGTGACCGCCGCGCGTCCAGCGTAGCGCAGGGCGTTGGAGATCAGGTTGCCGAGGGCGCGTTCCACGGCAAGGGGGCGCAGGGGCACGAGGGTTTCCTCTGTGCCCGCGCCGAGGTGCAGGGTGACATCGCCGATACGGCGGGCTTTGGACACGGCGAGATTGGCGAGTTCTGCGGGGTTTGTCGGCTCCGGATCGCCGACCCCCTCGCCCCTTGCGAAATCGAGGAAGGCGTCGAGCATGGCCTCCATCTCCTCAAGGTCATGGGCGAGTTCGGCCTTATCCGCCGTATCGCCGCCATCAAGCATGGAGAGGCCGAGTTTGAGCCTTGTGAGTGGGGTGCGCAGATCGTGGCTGACGCCCGAGAGCATCAGCGTGCGTTGTTGGGTTTGCCGTTCGATCCGCGCGCGCATGTCGAGGAAGGCATTGCCTGCGGCGCGGACCTCCAGCGCGCCGGAGGGGCGGTAGGGCACCATGCGGCCCTTGCCGAAGCCCTCTGCCGCTGTGGCAAGGCGGGTGATCGGGCGCAATTGGTTGCGCAGGTAGATGAAGGCGATGGCCGACATGACCAGCCCGATCACCAGCATCAGCACCAGAAGCTGGTGCGGGTTGGCCGCCGAGACCTTGCGGCGGTCAAAGCGCAGGGTCATGGGGCCATGCAGGGTTTCCATCTGCACCGCAACGCGGCGGGAGCTTTCGGTCAGGTGGACCGATTGCACCGCGGGCAATTTGCGGCGCAACTCGGCAAAGACGGTTTTGCCGGAGAGGTCGTAGAAGTAGCGCAGGTAGCCGCGCATCGGCTCTGCCGGGAGGGTGACGTCAAAGCCAAGGGTTGCGGTGGCCTCGGCGGTTTGGGCAAGGGCGGAGTCGGCATCGGGGGCGGCCTCGACCTGCGCCGCGATGAGCGTGAGTTCCTGCACAAGGGTGCCCGTCATCTGGCGTGTGACATCGTTGAAGTGTCGCTGGATAAAGACAACCGCCACAACCAGTTGCATCGCCACCACCGGCAGCAGAAGAATCAGCGCAGCCCGGCCATAAAGGCCGCGCGGCATATACTGTTTCAGCCAGGATGCATCCATGGCACAACCCTACTGCGGTGCCCTTGTGGGCGAAACCGTTTTTTGCCTGTGGGAGGGAGAGATGGAAGACGTAACGCCCAAAGAGCCTGTGCTGCTGGAGCCCGGATTGCGGCGCATTCTGGCGCCCAACCCCTCGCCCATGACCTTCACCGGCACCAACACCTATCTGCTGGGGGAGCGGGAGCTGGCGGTGATTGACCCCGGCCCTGCCCTGCCCGCGCATCTGGAGGCGATTCTGGCCGCCGTGCAGCCGGGGCAGCGGATCACGCATATTCTGCTGACCCATAGCCATCTGGATCACTCCCCCCTCGCCCGCCTTGTGTCGCAGGAGACAGGCGCGCCGAGCTATGCCTTTGGCGATCACCTTAAGGGGCGCAGCCCTGTGATGGAGGCTCTGGCCGAGAGCGGGCTTGCCGGCGGCGGCGAGGGAATCGATCGCGATTTTGCGCCGGACCATTTGCTGGAGGATGGCGCCTTGGTAGAGGGGGACGGCTGGGCCCTGCGGGCGCTGTGGACGCCGGGGCATATCGCCAATCATCTGAGCTTTGTCTGGCAGGATGCGGTGTTTACCGGTGATCATGTGATGGGATGGGCTTCTTCCATGGTCTCGCCGCCCGATGGCGACCTGACGGCCTTTATGCACAGTTGCCGCCGGATGCAGGAGGTGCCTGCGCGGGTGTTCTATCCCGGGCACGGCGATCCGGTGAGCGATCCTGCCGCCCGCCTGCAATGGCTGATTGATCACCGGATGAGCCGCGAGGCGCAGATCCTCGAGGCCCTTGCCCATGGCCCCGCCGCCGCCCCTGCCCTTGCCGAGCGCATATATACAGAGGTGAACCCCGCCCTGTTGCCCGCCGCAACGCGCAATGTTCTGGCCCATCTGATCGACCTGCACAGCCGCAGAAAAGTCAGTGCCGAGGGGCCACTTTCGGCCGATGTGAAATTTATCCGCTCCTAGGGGCGATTTCATCTGGACGCCCCCGAAAGCCGTTGCTATATCCGCCGCCAGTGTTCCGACGTAGCTCAGCGGTAGAGCAGTTGACTGTTAATCAATTGGTCGTAGGTTCGATCCCTACCGTCGGAGCCAAAAATCCCCTTTAGATCGCAGGGATTTATGGCAAAGCCTCCGCAAGGAGGCTTTTATTTTTTGGTCCTATGACACCCTTGGCCCTGCGTCTTTTGCCCCTTTCCCAAACAGACATCGCTGCCTTGGCAGGGTTTTCTTTGCGCCCTGGGGCGCAAAGGGGGTGCTGTGGGTTAGGCGTGTTTTTGGCCGATTACCTTGCAGGCCTCGCCCTGCAGGATGTCGTCGAGGAGTTCGCGCCAGCCGCGGGCGAATTGGGTCTCGAAGCCTGAGGGGCTGCGTTGTGGGGGGCGTAGGGTTGCGGGGTCGGTCAGGGTGAGCATTTCGATCTGTTGTTTCCATGTGGCGACCTCGTCATCCGGCACGGCGAGGGCGCCGTAGGGGATGTGGTCTTGCAGCCCGTCCTGTGTGTTCACGAGGAGTTGGCGCTGTGCCGAAAGTGCCTCGACCGCGACGATGCCGTAGGCCTCCCAGCGGGAGGGCATGGCGACGGCGTCGACCTGTTCCATGGCGGCAATCGGATCGGTGAAGCCGCGAAAATGGATGCGGCTGTCCTGTTTTGCGAGGGCGCGCAGGGCGGGCTCTTCCTCTCCCTCGCCAAAGATATGCAGGGAGATGTCCGGATCGGGGATGCGGGTGAAGGCCTTGATCAGGGTGTCGAAGCCCTTTTGACGGTCAAGCCGGCCAATGGCGCCGATGACGCGGGGTTTGCCCTGCGGTGCCTCGATGGCGCGGAAATCGGACAGGTCGACGCAGGAGCAGATCACCTGCAGGGCGCCGGGTTTGACGGCGGTGCTGCCGACCAGCCAGTCGCCCTGTGCCTCGCTGACGGCGACGACGCGGTCGAACAGGGCATAAGCCCTGCGCAGCAGGGTGTAGAAGCGTTTCTGCTTTGGCACGTTTTCGGCCACGAAGCCTTGGGTATAGCTGTGCTCCACATGGACCAGAGCGGCCTTGGGGTGGCACAGCCGCAGAAGCGCCAGCATCGGCAGCAGACGCCAGCTTATGGCGAGGTGGGAGACGATCACATCGGCCTTGAGGCGCGGCGGCAGGGTGGATTTGCGGTCGATGACCTGCAGGGAATGGTCCGCCAGCGCGCCCAAGGCGGGGGCGGTCAACAGGTGGTCCAGAACGCGGGTGACGCCGCCTGCGGTGGTGTCATCGACAAGGTGGATGATGCGGGGTTTGTTCATGACTGTGCCCCCGATGTGCGCAGGCCCTGAGCAAAGCCCATGACGCGTTTCAGGGCGGCGGGGCCAAAGACCGACAGGGCAAGGGCCGCGCCGAAGGTGACGGCAGTTTTCACCGGCTCCTCGATCAGGGGGGCGCGGGACTGGGCGATGGCGGCGCGGATGAGCTTTGTCGCGCGGGGGCCGTCAAGGTCGCTGACGGCGCGGCGGCTGAGGTAGCGCAGTTGGTAGGCCCGCGCGGCGGGGGTGTTGACCCAGAAAAACGCGGGGTTCAGAGGCGAGAGTTTGGAGACCATACGTTCCCACGCCGCGTGCTGGCGGTCGGTATTGGCGGAAAGGCCGCCTGCGTTGATGCGGTAGTGGGTCAGCAGGCCGGTGATCCCCTCGAACTCCCAATCGGTGGAAAGGGACATGCGCAGCCAGCATTCGATGTCCTCTGACTGGCGGAAGGTTTCGTCGAAATACCAGCTGCGGGTTGGCTCGCATTTCGGGCGGTAGGCGATGGCATCGAGGGCCGCGCGGCGGATCACGGCGGCGGAGCCGTTGCCGACGGGGTTGCGTTTGAAGATATTGGCCGCCGCGATATTGCGCAGCTGCGGGCGCTGTGCTTGACCTGTCAGCACGCCGTCGTCATCCGTCAGGGCAGAGCCGGAGAAGGAGACGCCGACCTTTGGGTTGGCCTCAAGATGGGCCACATGGCGGGCCAGTTTCTTGGGCACCCAGATGTCATCGGCATCGCAAAAACCGATCACATCGCCGCGGGCCGCGTGGATGCCTGTGTTGCGTGCGCCGGCGAGGCCGCGGTTGGCCTGCTGCACGATGCGGATGCGGCTGTCTTTGGCGAAGCCTTCGGCGATTTGCAGGGTGCCATCGGTGGAGCCGTCATCGACGATGATAATCTCGAAGGCGGCGTAGGTTTGCGCCTGCAGAGCCTCAAGGGTTTGGGCGAGGGTCTTTTCGACGTTGAAGGCGGGGACGATGATGGAAGCAAAGGTCATGTGAGGTTCCTTAGGGCAGACTTGTTAAGCAGAGGTGTCAGGAGAAGATCGCGCGGGAGAGGGCGGCGGGCAGCACCAGCGCCGCGAAGGAGGCGATCAGGGTCAGGGCCCCGCGGCGCGGCGGCGACAGAAAGCCCGTGGGGCTTGCCGCCATGCCGCGCAGGGCAAAGCGCAGGGCCTGCGTAGGCCGCGCCCCCACGCGCAGGGCGCGGCGGGCGAGGTAGCGGTGGTGGATCGCATTGCTGCGCGGGCTGGGGCGCACGCCGAACCGCTGGGCGGTTTGCAGGGCGCGGGTGCGGCCCGCGAGCATGGCTTGCAGGTCGGTCGAGAGGCCGCCGACGGAGGTGCGATACCATGTGTGCAGCGAGGGCAGCCCGACAAGGCGCGCCCCCTGCCCCACCAGACGGATCAGCCATTCGAGGTCTTCGTTATGGACCATATCGGTGTCAAAACCGCCCGTGCGTTTGAAGGCCTCGCGGCGCAGGGTGACGTTGGACATGGTGCAGACGGGGTTTTCGCCCAGCAGCATTTCGATTGTGACCGGAACGCTTGGGACGGTGGAGAAGACTGTGGCGTCTTTGGGTGTTTGCGCGAAGAAGCCGATTTGGCCGAAGGCGCCGTCAACGGCAGGATCGGTAAAGAGGGCCGCAAGCTCTGCCAGTTTGCCCGGTGCCCATTGGTCATCGGCATCGCAAAAGGCGATCAAATCGGCTTGGGCGAGGTCCAGCACGCCGTGGTTGCGCGCGGCGCTCGGCCCCTTGGAGGGGTTTTGCACAAGGTGGATGCGGTGGTCGATCACGGCAGCCACCCGCAGGATATCGCAGGTTTGATCCGTAGAGCCGTCATCAATGCAGATGAGTTCCCAGTCGCGTTCCGTCTGTGCCTGAAGGCTTTGGATCGTGTGGCAGATCGTGGACTGCGCGTTGTAGCAAGGAGTGATGATCGAGAACTTGGGCATGGGATCAGGCCTTTGCGAATGAGGGGCCAAAGGCCAGTGACAGGGCGGGGAGAGAGGCGGCCAGCATGGCCAGCGTGGCAACCACGGCGTAGCCGGAGGCCACAGCCATCAGGCCGAGGGGGGCCATCAGGGCCGTGTTCGCCATCAGGGCGGCGGTGATCATGACCGTGGCCCAGAATTCCTGTTGTGCCTTGCCCGTGGCGCGCATCCAGCCAGCGGAGGCGGACCAGAGCGTTGTCGGGATGGCGACGAGGCAGAGGATGGAGACGATATCCTCGATCCCTGTCCAGTTGTCGCCAAAGAGCACCGGCACATAGTAGGGCGCCGCCAGCGATTGCAGGATCACCGCCGGGGCGATCAGGCCGAGGGCGAGCAGGATGCTCTGACGCAGGGCGGCGGGTTTATCCTCGCTGGCGCAGAGATGCGGGAACAGGACGGTGGAGAAGGCCGTAGAGAAGGAATTGGCAAGGCCGAGACCGGCGTTGAAGGCCATAAAGTAAAGGCCGAGCGCCTCTGCCCCCATCAGGGTGCCGACGATCAGCTTATCCGCCTGCAGGCGCAGGGCCTTGACCAGTTCGACGCCAAGCACGGCCCAGCCAAAGCTGATGAAGGGGCGCAGAGGCGCGCGGCCTTGGGACAGGTCAAGCGTCCATGGGTGCAGGCGGCGCATGGCGATCAGCCAGAATGGCGCGGTCAGCAGGCGAGGCAGGATCAGGGCAAGGGCCGTGGGCCAGATCACCGCCAGAACGACGGACATCATGTTTGCGGCGACGATCTGTGCGCCGGAAATTGCCGCTGTCTGGCGCAGCTTGCCGCTGCGCATGGCGAGGGCGGTTTGCACCAGACCCGCAGGCATAAAGAGGTATTCCCCCGCCAGAACAAGGATCAGCAGCAGCACCTGCAGGCTGGCCCCCGAGGCATAGAGCGCAAAGCCCACGGCCGATTGCAGCAGGAACAGGCCGATGCACCAGACCCAGAAGATACGATGCGCTGTGGCGCAGGTTTGGGGCAGGTCCTCGTCGCGGGCGGCGATGATTTTCTGGCCGACGCCGTTTTCCGTCAGGGATTTGAGGATATCGGCGGCGGCAAGGGCCGCGGCGGCGATGCCGATTTGCGAAAGCTCCAGCGAACGGGCCACAGCGACCACCACCAAAAGCCGCGAGGCCTTGGCCGCAACCTCGGAGGCGCCATAGGCAAAGAGGTTGTGCAGAATGCGGCGTGAGGATGTGGATGCGGTCATTGGGCTTTGGTCCGTTGCGAGGTGTTAAAGCCGTTTTACCGCCCCTGCCCCGCCCCGTCTTGCGCGCCGCCGGACAGGTGAGTGGCGCAACAGAACTGCATCATATCCGAAAGGATAGTTGCCCAAGCCGAACATTCCCTCGACCGGCTGCGATGATCTTCTTATGACTGTTTTCAAAAGAGTATCTACGGTTGAGAGCAGATATGGCGAAATGCGCAGGATTAGGCGGGATCATTCTGGCGGCACTGGCCCTGAGCAGTTGCGGCAGAATAGACCCCCCGGACAACTTTGAGCCCATTGCCACCGGCGACGGGTATCAGGCCCAATACCGCGAACCCGATGTCACCCGCGCCTCGGCCAACTTTCTGCGCTCGGCCGAGATCAACGCCGCCAAATGCAAGCCCCTGCGCGGCGGGGCCGCAGGCAAGGGCAGCGCCATTGCCGCCGTGGCCCTGCGCGGCGAGCGGATGTCGCGCAATGATCTGGTCAATATCCGGATCAGCGATGATGACACCTTTAACGGCGATTACGTTGTCTCGCGCGATGGCACGATCAAGCTGCCGTTCCTGCGCCCGATCCAGGCCCAGGGCCGTGTGACCAGTCAGGTCGAGGACGAGATCGCGGCGCAGCTTTTGGCCGATAACTTCTTTGACGAGCGCCCGCGTATTTCGGTGCGGATTGCCGATTTCGCCTCTGTCACCGTTGGGGTCTCCGGCGCGGTGTTCGAGCCCCATGCCATCGAGTTTGGCGGGGTTCAGGGCGACCGTGTGGACAGCCGCCGCCAAGGGGCGCTTGGGGCCTCGACCGAGGGGCGCAACCTCTCGGCGGCCCTGCGGGCGGCGGGCGGTGTGCGCCCTGATGCGGATATCTCTGCGGTTGAGCTGCGCCGCGGCGGCAAGCTTTACAAGCTTGATATGCGCGGTGTGTTTGAGGGGCAGAACGCCGTTGATGTGATGCTTTTGACCGGCGATGAGATTTCCGTTCCCAGCCGCGGCTGTTTTCAAGAAGACCTGATGCGGCCCAGCCCGATCAGCCCGCCGGGCGTCTCGCTGTTCCTGTCGAACCTGACGCAACCTGCGGCGGGCAATGCAGTTTCCGCCATTGGCCGCGATGTGCGCGAGATCCCCTATGGCACGCGCTATTTGCAGGCGGTGATTGACACGAACTGTGTCGGCGGCGCGCGGGCGAGCAGTGCGCATCGCTCCTCTGTGCTGTTTTCGCGCAATCCGGTGACGGGGGTGTCTGTGGTGATCGAGCGCGAGATCGAGGACCTGCTGCGGCGGGCGGATCGCGATGATTACGACCCCTATCTGCTGCCCGGGGATTCGATTGCCTGCTATGACAGCACCATCACCAATATCACCGAGATCGGCAGGGTTCTGGGCGTTCTGGCGCTGTAGCGCCCTGCCCCTGCTGGATTAATCCGGCAGCAGCAGTGGTTTGGTTTCCGCCCAGATGCCGGGCAAGGCGTCGATCCCCTTTTGCAGGGCCTCTGCGTCTTTTGTCTTGGCGGCGGTTTCCACGCGGATCAGCGCGGCGCGCAGGCCCACGGCCCCGAGGGTGGCCGCCGTTCCGGCGACGCGGTGTGCCTGCGCGGCGAGGACATCAAGGGGTTGATAGGGGGTCAGCTCCTGCAGGGTTTTCTCGACCTCACTGGCGAAACGCTCCAGCAGGGTGTGCACGGAAGCCGCGCCCAGAGTTTCGGTGATCTCGGCCATATGTTGCGGATCGATCAGGGCCTGAGTTTTGGCGGGCGTCGCGGGGGCCGCCGCGCCGGATGCCGCCGAGCCCGCGTATTTGGCGAGGATTTCGTCAAGGTTCTCGCGCAGGATCGGTTTGGTCAGGATGTCGTTCATTCCGTCCGCAAGGAAGGCGTCCTGCTCCTCGGCCATGGCATTGGCTGTCAGGGCGACGATGGGGGTGCGGGCGGCGGCGCTGTTCAGGGCGCGGATGGCGCGGGTGGCGGCGCGGCCGTCCATGACCGGCATGCTGATGTCCATGAAGATCAGGTCAAAGGCCTGCTGCTGCGCCAGATCGACGGCCTCTTTGCCGTTATGGGCCTCTGTCACCCTATGACCTTGCGCGGTGAGCATTTCGCTGGCGACGAAACGGTTGATCTCGTTGTCCTCGACCAGAAGGATATGTTTGGCGGCACTGCCGCCCCTGCGCTCTGCCACTTCGGCGGCGGATTGGGGGGCCTTTGCCGGTTCCAGCGGCAGGCGGATGAAGAAGGTGCTGCCCTGCCCCAATGTGCTCTCGACCCGGATGGTGCCGCCGAAGGAATGGACAAAACGTTTGGCGATGCCAAGGCCAAGGCCGGTGCCGCCCACGTCGCGGTCATAGGAGGTATCGCCGGTTTTGAAATCGTCAAAGATGGAGTCGATCTGATCCTCGGCAATCCCAAGGCCGGTATCGCGCACCGAGATTTCGATATCGGCGGTTTCGCCGACTTCGCCATGCACACGTGCCTCGATGTCGATCTTGCCGTCGCGGGTGAATTTGACCGCATTGCCGATCACATTCATCAAGATGTGCTGCAGGCGATCCTTATCCGCGTTGACCCAGTCGCATTTCGCGCCGGACCAGCCCCAGGCAAGGGTGGAGTTATTGGCCGAGGCGGCGCCGCTTTGATTGTCGACGATGTTTTGCAGCAGGGTGCTGAGGTTCATCACCGAGGGGCGCAGTTGCAGTTTTCCGGCGTCGTATTTGGTGATGTCGAGCACGTCGGAGATATGGCTCATCAGGAGTTTGCCCGAGATATCCATATTGTCGATATAGCGGGTTTGCTTTGCGCTCAGCTTGGTATCCAGCAGCAGGTTGAGGTTGCCCAGAAGGCCATTTAGGGGGGTGCGGATTTCGTGGCTCATGGTGGCAAGGAAATCTGTCTTGGCCTTCTCGCCGGCGAGGGCGCGGTCGCGGGCGGCAACGAGTTCGTTTTCCGCCGCGACGCGGTGCGAGATGTCGCGCAGGAAGGAGATGAAGACCTCCCCCTCGTCGGTTTGTGCGGACTGGATCGCGAATTCCACGGGGAAGAGCGTGCCATCGGCGCGCTTTGCCTCAAGCTTGATCCGGCCCTTGCCGACGACGCGTTTCTCGCCGCTGGCGCGCATACGCGCCATGCCCGCCTCATGGGCCTCGCGGTATTTGTCGGGCACGATGATCGCGCCGAGGTTCTGGCCCAGAACATCCGCCGACTTATGGCCGAAAATCTGTTCCGCGGCCTCGTTGAACTCGAGGATCGCGCCGTTCACATCGCAGACGATCACCCCGTCAAGGGCGGTGCTGGTGACGACATTCATCCTCTGGCTGGTCTGGATCGCCTCGCGGCGGCGGCGGATGTTCTGGCGGTTGAGGTAGACGAGGTAGATGGAAAACAGCAAGAGCGCGAGGAGCAGAAGGGTCACCCCGAAGGCCAGCTGCGACAGAGTCGAAAACAGATTTTCGCGTTGTTTATCAGAGGCATTGGCAAAGAAGTTCAAGCCGGAGTTAGCGAGGCGGCGCACGCTGGGGCGGATCTGGTTTGCCTGCTGTTCCAGCAGTGGCAGATCGGCCATAAGCGCGGCGTCATCGCCGTCGATCATGGGCACGGCAGCATCGAGGTAGAGCTGCACCTCCTCGAGGTTTGTGGCGAAATCCTCCACCTCGCGCAGGGGGGCGTAGATGGAGGCGCTGCGCAGGGTTGTGACCCGGCTGTAGAAGACATCGAACTTGCGGCGCAGCCCGTCCAGATCGGGCGATTGGGCGCGGGCGCTGAGGTCGAGGTCGATCTGGAAGTCGAGGAATTCCACCTCGGCCTGCGACAATGTCCATTGCACGTTGTCGGAGCTTGCGGAGTTCAGAAGCCGCAGGTCCTTGGACACATTGATGGCCAGAAACAGGATAAAGGCGAGCGCAAGGCCGCAAAGGGCCATGGCGATCGCCACACGGCGGAAGGATGTTCGGGAAAGCTGTGCCAGCAAGGGGAGACCTCTTTCATGGGCCCCCTGCGGCAAAGGGTTTACCGCAGGGCTTTGGTCACCTTAGTCGGCAACCTCGATACGATCCAGTTGCCAGATGCTGCGCGAGTAGATCACCTCGGTGCGGTATTCGGGATCGGAATCGTAGGGGTAGATGATCCAGAGCGGCCCCTTGTCGCGCACGGACATGACCTTGTCATTCAACCGGTAGGCAAGGATCGGGCCGCCCTCTACCGCGTCTGTCATGGGCACCTGCACGGTGTAGTCATTGATCGCCGTGGCGTTCAGAACCGTGCCTTCCATGCCCAGTTCCTCGGCCAGCACGGCGAGGGAGACGCCCTCGAACCGCTGGTTGCCCTCTGTCCAGATCGTGGTGGTTTCGATCGTGGTTGTCTCCAGCGCCTCGAGCATCGCGAGGTCAAGCTGGGCGGTGCCCTCCACATTGGTGTTGGTCAGCTTGCCCGAGACCGTCAGCACGACCTCCCCCTTAGGCGCGTCAAGCGGGGCGGCGAAAGCGGGCGCGGCCACCAGAAACAGCGAGGTGGCGATATGGCACATAAAACGAAGCATCACAGGGCATCCTTTGATTTGAGTTATCCGCATCATAGCGAAACAGGCCCCACCATGCAGCGAGGCAGAGGGATAGCGACCTACCCGAAGGGATAGGTCGCTATCGCCCCCTGTTGGAGGGACAGGGTGTAAGAGGCTGAAAAAAGTAACTATTTACGAAACTAGTAGGCGCCGTCTTTGGACAGGACCGCGCGGAATGTGCTGAGGATAATGACGATATCCATCAGGAAAGTGCGCGAGGCGGCGTAGGATAGGTCCATCTCGACCATTTGGTCAAAGCCGATCTTGGCGCGGCCGGAAACCTGCCAGAGGCCGGTGATCCCCGGTTTGATCGAGAGGCGCCCAAGGGCGCGTTTCGGGTAGGCGGCGACCTCTGTTGGCAAGGCGGGGCGCGGGCCGACGATGGACATTTCACCGCGCAGCACATTGAGGACCTGCGGCAGCTCGTCGATGGAATAGCGGCGGATAAAGCGGCCCACGCGGGTGATGCGGGGGTCATTGCGGGATTTGAAGCAGATGCCCTCGCGGTCGGAGGATTGCAGAACCTCCTCGCGGCGGGCCTCTGCATCCACAACCATGGAGCGGAATTTATACATGCCGAATTCGGTGCCGTCCTGCCCCACGCGGGTTTGTTTGAAGAACACGGGGCCTTTGCTGTCGGCGCGCACGGCAAGGGCCGTCAGGGCAAAGACGGGCGCAAGCAGGGCGAGCGTGCCGAGCGAGACAGTCAGGTCGAGGCCACGGCGCAGGATCGGCGCGGGCGAGATCTGGCGCGCCGCGCGCAGGGCGGCATGGGCAAGAAAGCTGACGTTGCCCGCGAGGTAGCGGTTGGCCAGACGCTTGGGTTCCTGCGCCAGACGCCAGATCCATTCGCATTTGGCGCGGCGGACGATGGCAGGCGCGCGGGTGACCACGCCAGCGGTGAAGTCAAAGAGCGCGCCCACGGCCAGCGTCAGGTCCGCGTTCAGCAGATGGGCGTTTTTATGCAGCCAAAGCTCCTGCATCGGCACGCCCAGCGCGACCAGCACGATATCGGCGCCGCTTTTGTTGATATCCTCGATGACGGCGCGGGTATCTGCGGCCTCGTCGTAGCCGTTGCGGCTCCCTGCGATGCGCAGGCCCGGGATGCTCTGGCCAAAGGCGCTGGCGGCGGCATCGGCCACGCCGGGTTTGCCGCCAAAGAGGTAGACGGACTTGCCCTCGACCGCCGCCTGTTTCAGCAAGGCGGGGACAAAGTCGGTGCCGTTGAGGTTTTCGGTCAATTTGACGCCTGTCATCTTGCCCGCAAGCTCCACCCCGATGCCATCGGGCAGCAGCAGGTCGGCGGCGGCAACGGCGGCGGCATAGTCGCGGTCCTTGCGGTGCAGGTTGCAGCAATGGGCGTTCATAAAGAAGGCGCGGCGGCGACCGGGGGAAAGCAGGGTTTTGATCGTGTCCTGTGTGGTGGCATCGACCAATTTAAGCCCCAGTGCGGGAAGAAATGTTTCCCGCACTGGGGACGGAGCCGTCTTATCGTGAGTGGTGGCTCCGTAACTGGTGGTGTCAGTGAATACGGGTGTGTGGGCGGCGAAATCGGCGTTGAAATTGTTAAAGGTCATGGCAGGCTGTCCTCAGGGTTAACGTGTTGTTGACCCTAAGCTGACGATTGATTTGCCCTGTCTCAACGGAGCGGAAGGAGAGCCAAGCGGCGCTTTTGGCGGCGCGCCTGTCCTTGCGGTGTGCCCCGCTATCCAAAGGCACCGAGACCTATCCTTTCGTCCCAATGGATGGTCACATTCATGCTTTG
The DNA here is from genome assembly GCA_018524345.1 of Harenicola maris. Taxonomy (GTDB): domain Bacteria; phylum Pseudomonadota; class Alphaproteobacteria; order Rhodobacterales; family Rhodobacteraceae; genus Harenicola; species Harenicola maris. Next base: position 813,486 of record JADQAZ010000001.1, on the reverse strand, counting down.
AATTTGTCGTGCAAAGACCAAGATATGTGGTAATTTCGGACTGTAATTAGGAGTCTACGATGCGTGTTTTGATTGCCGACGACCACGATTTGCTGCGCGATACATTGGTCATGTTCCTTGAAGCGAAGGGTGACATTGAAACGGCAACCGCCAGTGATCTGGAGGGGGCCCATAAGCTTATTGAAAGCGAGGCGGCCTTTGACCTGATCTTGCTGGACCTGAACATGCCCGGCATGGGCGGGCTGGACGGGTTGAAAAAGACGCTGGAGAAAGACGGCGGCCAGCGCGTGGCCCTTTTGTCCGGCGAGGCCACCAAGGAGATCGCCGAGCAGGCCCTTGAGGCAGGCGCCGCCGGTTTCGTGCCCAAGACCCTGCCCGCGAAATCCATGATCAATGCGGTGAAGTTCATGGCCATGGGCGAGCAATATGCCCCCATCGACTTTATGACCGCCGCCGAGGAGCCCACCAGCCATCCGCTGGCGGAGAAGCTGACCCCGCGCGAGTTGCAGGTGCTTAAGGGGCTGACCGAGGGCAAGGCCAACAAGGAGATCGCCCGCGACCTCGAGATAACCGAGCCGACGATCAAGCTGCATATGAAAACGCTCTATCGCAAGCTGGACGCGGCCAATCGCACCCAAGCGGCCCTGATCGCCCGCGAGGCGGGATTGTTCTGACCTATCCGGAGGGATAGGCCCCAGCGCAAATGGCCTAGGGCTCCATTCTTCTGGGCGCGCGCGCGGGCGGTTTCCTTGCTGTAGGTATCAGCGCGAAGGAGACGCCCGATGACCTACCAAGACACACAGCCAAGCCCCCTGCCCGCAAAGCGCAAGCGCATCCGTATTCCGCTGCGCCGTATTCTTATGGGCGGGCAGATTGGCGATCTGGGCCGGTTTCCCCGGTATTTTGCCCTTGCCCTTTTGGGCGGTGCGATGATCTGGGCGCCGATCTCCGGCTATCTGCGCACGGCGCCTTTGAGCTTTAAGTCGCACACATCGCTGATCCTTCCGGGGTCCGGGGCCTCGGCCTCGATGAACCTGAACGGGATCGGGCAGGCCTCCTCCTACGCGAACTCTGCCTTTTCCAGCAATTCTGTCAGCCCGACCGAGACCTACAAGCGCCTGATCGGCGCCGACCGTATTCTGGAGGCCGCGGCGCGGTCTGTCGGGGTGGCGCGCAAGGATTTCGGCAAGCCGCGGATCAATCTGGTGGATCAGACCAGCCTGATCCATCTGGAAATGACCGGCAACACGCCAGAGCAGGCACAGGAGCGCGGCGATGCCCTTCTTGCGGCCTTCTTTGCCGAGCTGGACGCCCTGCGCGCCGATGAGCAGGTCACCCGCGAGGACAGCGGCCTTGCCGCGATCGATGATTACCGCAACTCTGTTGCCGCCACACGGCAGGACATCGCCCGCCTGCAGACAGAGACCGGCCTTGTTTCGGGCGATCAGTATGACGCCATGGTCGAGGCCACCCGCGTGCTGGAAAGCCGCGTTCAGGATGTCGCCGCCCAGTTGAGCGAGAAGGAACAGAACGTGGCGGCCCTTGAGGCGGTGCTGCGCACCTCCGCCGAAAGGGCGGCGGTGACCCTCAAGCTTTATGCCGATGCGGAATTCAACGCCCTGCTGGACGAGAACGGGCGCCATGCGGCGGCGCTTGCCGAAGCGCGGTCCTCCTACGGCGAGGGGCACCCCAAGGTGCGCGCCGCGCGCACGGCGCAGCGCGCCACCACCGCCGCCGCCCTGACCCGCGCCGCGCGGGTGACGGGCCTGCCCATGGCCGAGTTGGAGAGCCTTGATCTGGCCCCCGCCGGGGCGCGGGCCGAGCTGCTTGCGCAGCTGGTGGAAACCGATGTGGCCCGCGCGGGCATCGCCCGGCAATACGCCACATTGGCCGCACGGCTGGAGGCCGAGACCGCCAAGCAGCAAAGCCTTGCTGCGGCGGCGGCGCGGCTGCAGGACATGCAGCGCGACTTCTCTGTTGCCGAGGCGGTCTTTGCCTCTGCCATCGCCCGCACCCAGTCGACGAAATCCGATGTCTATGCCTCCTACCCTCTGGTGCAGGTGCTGGAGAACCCCTCCTTGCCGGAGAACCCCTCCTCCCCCAACCGCAAGCTGGCGCTGGCGGCGGGCGTGGCGGCGACCCTGATGATGCTGCTTGGCCTGTTGCTGGGCTGGATGCGCTCTGCCCTGATCGGGCGCTTGCTGAACGCACCGGATGAGGCAGAGGCATGACCCCGCAAAACCCCGCCGAGCGTATGGCCTATAAGGCCATGGTTTACACATGGCCCTTCTATGCCTTTGGCGCGCTTTATGTGGTTGGGCCGGTGCTGGCTTGGCTGCTTGGCGGGCTGGCGGCGATTTCCCTGTATCTCGGCCCTGCCATGCGGCGCGATCTGCGGGCCACGGGGCCTGTGCCGCCGCTGGTCTGGGCGTGGTTTCTGGGGATGTTTGTCATGCTGGTGGCCCTGTGGGTCGGCCATCTGGATTGGGGCCTTGGCCTGAAGCAGACCATCAAATCCTCTATCGGCTGGGCCAAGGGCTGGGCGCTGCTGGCGCTCTTCCCCCTGATTGGGGCGGTCCTGCCGATCCGGCGCGAGGTTCTGGTGCGCGGGCAATGCGTGATCGGCGCTTGGACCCTCGCCCTCGCGCCGCTCCTGCTTGTCGCGCCCTATATCGGCCTGCCGGAGCGGATTTTCACCTCGCCGCTCAAGGCCGTCGGCGGTCCGGGGCCGGAGTATTTCAGCGTCTACCTCTTTACCTTTGATCCCGCCAGCTGGACCCCGCGCTGGCAGTTCTATGCCCCATGGTCGCCCTTTGCCGCCCTGCTAGGCGTTGTCATGGTTCTTTTTGCGATGGAGGAGAAAAACCGCCGCTGGATGCTGGCGGGGATCTGCGCCGGGGTGCTGATGATCCTTGCCTCGAAGTCGCGCATGGGGCTGGTCGGGCTTGTGGCCTGCACGATTGCACCGCGCATGCTGCCGCTGATCCTCAGGGGCTGGGCATGGCAGGTGACCGCGGCACTGACAGCCTCGCTTGCGGTGGTGGGCACGACGCTGGTCTCGCTGGCGCAGGACGCCGTGGCCACCTTCAAGGGCGCACGGGCCGACAGCACCCGCGTGCGCGAAACCCTACAGCGAATCGCCCGCGAGCGTTGGCAGAACGAGGCCGTCTGGTTCGGCCATGGCACGGTGCACCCCGGCTCGCATGCGGTGGAATATATGCCCATCGGCAGCCACCACACATGGTTCGGCCTGCTCTTCGTGAAGGGGCTGGTCGGCTTCTTTGCCCTGTTGGTGCCGCTGGTCTGGCATATCTGCTACTGCATGGTCGATGCCGCGCGCCACCCAAGGGGCCGCCTGCCCCTCGGCATCCTGATGACCATTGTCCTGCTGTCCTTTGGCGAGAACCTAGAGATCGAGGCCTATATGCTCTGGCCCGGTTTGATCCTGCTAGGCGTGCATCTGCGAGAGGTCGCGCAGGACGCCCCCAAGCGCGACACCGCCCCCGCCGCCCTTACCGCCTAACCCATGTTGCAGGGGGAGCACCAGCGATAGCCTGTGCCTTTCCCGCAACGCAAAAACAGCTGCCCCATTCTTGCCACATTTCAGACAGCTTTATGCCGTCAACTGGAGGGGTCGTAAAAGTTCCGGGCACGTAACCCAATAATAAGGACAAGAAAATGGCCCCTACCCCCAGCAAGCGCAAAGCCGCAGAGCGTGCGCCAGAGCAGAACAAAGACACCGACCGTCGCAGCCGCGAGACCCCCAAAGACCTTTGGGACATCACCCCCGACAGCGAAGTCGACAGCCGCGCCATCATCACCGATTGGGCGAGCATCTAACCTCTTTGCCTTCGGGCAAAGCAAAGCTAGGCTGCCCGCATGAGCAGCCCCGTATCCTCCATCCGCAACCTTGGCCCCGCCATGGACAGCGCCTGCGCGCAGGCGGGGATCACCTCTGCCGAGGACCTGCGGGACCTCGGCACCGACGAGACCTACCGCCGCTTGCTCAAAACCGGCACCCGCCCCCATTTCATCGGCTACTATGTCATCGAAATGGGCCTTCAGGGCCGCCCGTGGAACGACTGCAAAGGCAAGGAAAAGGACCGCCTGCGCGCCCGTTTCGATGCCATCGTGGCCGAGACAAAAAACAGCCCCGAGAGCGAGCTGGAAAAGATGCTCAACCTGATCGGCACCGGCGCTCGGCGTTAATCCCCCATCTGCCCCGCGCGCCCCACCCGCCTCTGGCCTTTTGCCCAAAGCGGCGTAGAGTTACCCCCATGACCTTCCTGCCCCGCCTTGCCCCGCTCGCCCTTATCGCTCTCACGGCCTGCGCGGCCCCGAATAAACCGCCGCCAAGCCGCGCCGAACCGGCCCTCTACCCCGGAGAGACGGCGCAGATGCGCGCCCTGATCAACCAATACGCCGAGGTCCACGAAATCCCCGCCGCCCTGCTGCATAAGGTGATCCAACGCGAAAGCGACTACCGCGCTAATGCCCGCAACGGCCCCTACTGGGGCCTGATGCAAATCCTGCCCGAAACCGCAGGGCAAATGGGCCACCGCGGCCCACCCTCCTCGCTGCTGGATGCAGAGACCAACCTCAAATACGCGGGCAAATACCTCAAAGGCGCCTATCTGGTTGCGAACGGGGATATGGACGCAGCGGTGATGTGGTATGCGCGCGGCTACTACTACGCGGCCCGCGACAAATGCCTGCTCGTGGCCACCGGCCTGCGCGACCGCGAACTCAGATGCTAGGCCCCCGTTCGGCGTGACCTGCGCTTCTTATTGGGACAAATATCCCCGCCGGAGGCACAAATAAAAAAAGGGGCCGCCCTCGCAGGCAGCCCCCGATCTTCGAAAAGGCGATCTGCCTTAGCCGACCAGTTCCAGACCGGAGAAGAAATACGCGATTTCCTCAGCGGCGGTTTCCGGCGCGTCAGAGCCGTGTACGGAGTTTTCACCAACGCTTTGCGCAAACTCGGCGCGGATGGTGCCGGCGTCTGCGTCTGCTGGGTTGGTTGCGCCCATGACTTCGCGGTTTTTCGCGATGGCGCCTTCGCCTTCCAGAACCTGCGCCACGATCGGGGCAGAGGCCATGAATTCGCACAGCTCGTCATAGAAAGGACGCTCGGCGTGGACCGCATAGAATGCGCCAGCCTGTGCCTTTGTCAAGTGAATGCGTTTCTGGGCAACGATGCGCAGGCCGGCGGCCTCGAATTTCGCGTTGATCGCGCCTGTCAGGTTGCGCTTGGTTGCATCGGGTTTGATGATAGAGAACGTGCGTTCCAGAGCCATGTTTATAGGTCCTTCGGTTTGCGGCGGGCACCCTGCCCCCCGTCATTGAATTCTGGACGCGCCCTAGCATGGCCCCGCCGCCATGAAAACCCCACGTTGACGATGGCGCGCTGCTCTGTCACTTGGCCCCTATGCTACGCATTGATGACATATCCTATTCCGTCGAAGGCCGCCCCCTGATCGAAGGGGCCAGCGCCGTCATTCCAACCGGCCATAAGGTGGGCCTTGTGGGCCGCAACGGCACCGGCAAGACCACGCTGTTCCGCCTGATCCGCGGCGACCTGACGCTTGAGGGCGGCGCGATCAGCATTCCCAAGGGCGCGCGCATGGGCGGCGTCAGCCAGGAGGTGCCGGGCAATGAGGTCTCCTTGCTCAACACCGTATTGGCCGCCGACACAGAGCGCGTCGCGCTGCTTGAAGAGGCCGAAACCGCCACAGACCCCTCGCGCATCGCCGAGGTGCAGACACGGCTGGCCGATATCGATGCATGGAGCGCCGAGGCGCGGGCCAGTTCGGTGCTCAAGGGCCTTGGCTTCACCGCCGAGGAACAGCAGCAGCCCTGCTCTGCCTTTTCCGGCGGCTGGCGGATGCGGGTGGCCTTGGCCGCTGTGCTGTTTTCCGAGCCTGACCTGCTGCTCCTCGACGAGCCGACCAACTACCTTGACCTTGAGGGCGCGCTTTGGCTGGAAAGCTATCTTGCGCGCTATCCCCATACGGTTCTGATCGTCAGCCACGATCGCGGCCTTTTGAACCGCGCCGTGGGCGGGATCCTGCACCTCGAAGACAAGCAGCTGACCTATTACAACGCGCCCTATGACAAATTCGCCGAAATCCGCGCCGCCAAACTGGCCGTGGCCGAGGCAGAGAACGTCAAGGCCAAGGCCCGCGTCGCCCATCTGCAAAGCTTTGTCGACCGGTTCCGCGCCAAGGCCTCCAAGGCGGTGCAAGCACAGTCGCGCCTGAAGATGATCGACAAGATCAAGCTGATCTCGACCCCGCAGGAGGCCGCTTTGCGGGCCTTCTCTTTCCCCGAGCCGGAGGAGCTGTCGCCCCCGATTATCAACATGGAAGGGGCGAGTGTTGGCTATGACGGCAAACCTGTCTTAAGCAACCTGACCCTGCGGATTGACCAAGATGACCGGATCGCCCTTTTGGGCCGCAATGGCGAGGGGAAATCCACTCTTTCCAAGCTGTTATCAGACAGACTTCAACCGCTTTCCGGCCGCGTGACGCGGTCGAACAAGCTGCGCATCGGCTTCTTTGCCCAGCATCAGGTGGACGAGCTTTACGTCGACGAGACGCCCATTGAACACCTGCGGCGGATGCGTCCGGACGAGAGCCCGAGTCGCCTGCGCGCGCGCCTGTCGGGCTTTGGCCTGATGGCGGCGCAGGCCGAGACAGAGGTGGGGCGCCTGTCGGGCGGGCAGAAGGCGCGGCTTTCGCTCCTGCTGGCGACGCTGGACGCGCCGCATCTGCTGATCCTCGATGAGCCGACCAACCATCTTGATATCGAAAGCCGCGAGGCCTTGGTCGAGGCCCTGACCGCCTACTCCGGTGCGGTGGTTCTGGTCAGCCACGATATGCACCTGCTCTCCCTCGTGGCGGATCGGCTCTGGTTGGTGAAAGACGGCCGCGTTGCCCCCTATGAGGATGACCTAGAGGCCTATCGCAAACTGCTGTTGCAGTCCGACGCGCCGCCGAAAAAGGCCGGTGACAAGCCCAAGAAGCCCCGCCCCAGCCAAGCGGCGATTGCCGATCTGAAAGCCGAGGTCAAGAAATGCGAGGCCCGCATGGCCAAGCTTGAGGACATGCGCGACAAGCTCGCCAAACGCCTTGCCGATCCCGCCATCTATGACGAGGAACGGCGCGACGAGGCCAAGGTGTGGCAGGCGAAGTATTCCGAGGTTATGGTTGCCTTGGAACGGGCAGAAGAGCTGTGGATGCGGGCCGAGAGCAAATTGGAAAAGGCGACCTCATAGATATGGATTATGCGTTTCTTATCAGTGCCTTCGTCACGCTTTTTGTGGTGATCGACCCGATCGGGATGACGCCCCTGTTCCTGACCCTGACAGCGGATGAGGATGCAAGGCGGCGCCGCACGATCGGCATTCGCGCCTGTCTTGTGGCCTTTGGCGTGCTGACGCTTTTCGGTGTGTTTGGCGAGGCTGTGCTTGGCTTTGTCGGGATTTCCATGCCGGCCTTCCGGATCGCTGGCGGCCTTTTGTTGTTCCTCACCGCCCTTGAGATGCTGTTCGAAAAGCGCAGCAAGCGGCGCGAGGATCAGGCCGAGGAAGAGCGCCCCGACCCTTCTGTTTTCCCACTGGCGATTCCGCTTGTGGCTGGCCCGGGCGGGATTGCCTCGATGATCCTGCTGACCGGCCAGATGAATGGCGATTGGCTGGGCATTCTGGGGGTGCATCTGGTCATGGCGGCGGTGATTGCCCTCTGTCTGGTGCTGTTTTTGCTGTCTGGCCTGCTTGAGCGCGTCTTGGGGCGCACGGGGATCAACGTGGTCTCGCGCCTGCTGGGCATGTTGCTTGCGGCGCTGTCGGTGCAGTTTGTCATCGACGGCATCATGCAGTTGATGCCGGGGCTGGGATAGACAGGGCGCCGCGCCCTACCTATGTAAAACAGGCCCGCGGTAAAGGACCCCGACTTTGGACAGTTACAAGTTTGCTTCCCTCGCCTATCTGGTGATTTTGATCATTGCCTTTGGCAGTTGGTTCTTTGTTTCTGGCCGCCAGAACTGGAACAAAACCGCGCAGCAGGCGGCGATCTGGGGGCTTATTTTCCTTGGGGTTATCGCGGCCTATGGCATGTGGAATGACATCAGCCGCACGGTGACGGGCCGCGCGGCGGTCTATGCCGACGAGGGGCGCGTGGTGATCCCGCAGTCGGCGGACGGGCATTATTACCTGACATTGCGGGTCAATGGCGCGGCGGTGGAATTCGTCGTCGATACCGGCGCGACCGACATGGTGCTCAGCCGCGCGGATGCGCAGGCGGCGGGGCTTGATCCGGCGGGGCTGGCCTATATCGGCTCTGCCCGCACGGCCAATGGCGCGGTCAGCACGGCGCAGGTGCGCCTTGATACGGTGGCCTTGGGCGAGATCGTAGATGAGGATATCCGCGCCGTTGTGACCGACGGCGAGATGTTCGGATCGCTTTTGGGGATGGGCTACCTGAACCTGTGGCAGCGGATCGAATTCGGCGACGGGCAGATGGTGCTGCAGCGTTAGGAGGCTTCGCCGCCGCTGCGCAGCTTAAGCTGCCAGTTGCCGGTTTCTTCAGACCAGTATTCGGCCTCGAGCCCGGCCTCAAGCAGGGCCTTCCACTGGCCGCGGGCGGTGGATTTGGCACTGTCATCGGCGTCATCGAACATAACGCAGGTGCGGGCAAGGCCCTGTGCCTCTGTCGCCGTCAGGGCGGCCCCGTCCAGCACCATAAGACAGCTAACATCGCCCGGCAGGTCATTGTTATCGCTTAGCAATATGGGTTGCAGCGCATCGCGCGGGCCGCCCGCGAGGCCATGGGGCAGAAAGCTCTCGTCCCCGCCAGAAACCCAGAGCGATTGGTCCAACCGTGCCATACGGTCGGCATTGGGGCCGCGCAGCAAGACGCGCCAGCCCTGCGCGAGGGAGCGGTCAAGTAAAGGGGGCAGCACCGCCTCTGCACGGCGGCGCGTCAGGTGATAAAACATGACCTTGCCCATCTACGCAGCCCCCTATGCCTAGGCTTCGAACATGTCGCGCACGAGCCGGTCGAGCGAAAGCACACCCCAGCCAGAGGCCCCTTTGGGCGCAAGATCCCCCTCGCCCGCCGGTTTGGCGACACCGGCGATATCAAGGTGGATCCAGGGCGTGCCCTCGGCCACGAAACGGCGCAGGAATTCCGCCGCCGTAACGGCCCCGCCCCAGCGGGTGCCGACGTTCTTCACATCGGCGATGGGGGATTTGAGCAGTTCGGCATAGCCATCGCCAAGGGGCATGCGCCATGCGCCCTCGCCCTCTGTCGAGGCGGCCTTGAGGAAGGCATTGCACAGGGCGTCGTCATTGGAAAAGACGCCCGCGTTCTCGTGGCCAAGGGCGACGATCACCGCCCCTGTCAGGGTGGCAAGGTCGATCATGGCGGCGGGTTGGAAACGGTCTTGGGCATACCACATGACATCGGCCAGAACGAGGCGCCCCTCGGCGTCGGTGTTGATCACCTCGACCGTGTCGCCTTTCATCGAGGTGACAACATCGCCGGGGCGCTGTGCCTTGCCGTCGGGCATGTTTTCAACAAGGCCGACAAGGCCGATCACATTGGCCTTTGCCCCGCGTTTGGCCAGCGCATGCATCACGCCGGACACAACGCCCGCGCCGCCCATATCCATGGTCATATCTTCCATGCCGCCCGCAGGTTTCAGGGAAATCCCGCCAGTGTCGAAGGTGACGCCCTTGCCAACAAGAGCCAGCGGCGCGGCCTCCTTATCGCCGTTCTCCCAGCGCATGACGACGATCTTCGAGGGCATCTCGGAACCGATCCCGACGCCAAGCAGACAGCCCATGCCGAGCTTTTCCATATCGGCCTCTTCCAGAACCTCGACCTTCACCCCCAGATCGCCCAGCGCGATAAGCTGGTCGGCAAAGCTGGTCGTGGTCAGGACATTGGCGGGGGCGGAGACGAGGTCGCGGGTGAAGAACACCCCCTCGGCCATGGCGGTGACTTCGGGGAGCGCCGCGGTAAGCTCCTCGGGTTTGGAGACCATGAAGGTGAAGGCGGTCTCCGGCGCATCGGCCGCGGATTTCATATCGGTATAAGCATAGCTTCGCAGGGCCGCGCCAAGGGCGATATCGGCGGCGCGGGCCGTGGCGCCAAGGCAGGCAAGGACGGGGCCCTTGGCACCCTTGGCCATGGCCGCGCCGACCTTGCGCGCAAGGGGCGCGGCGGGGCGGCGGGGGCAGGAGACGACGACGATCTCGCTCGCCTCCATCCCTGCGGGGTAGCCCATTGTCATGGATTGGCCCGGTTTCAACGCCTCGAACGCGTCGCTTTCAACCATACGCACCAGCGCGCCCTTGGTCAGGCGGTTGATCCGGCGGGCTGCCACGTCAAGCTTGGCCCCCGGTGCGACCACAAGGCCGATCCGGCCCTTGGCCCCGGCAAGGGCGTCAACGTCGATCAGAGCGGCGGAAAGGGCGGCAACGGGCGTGGGCATGGGCGGTTCCTTGCAAGGCAAAAGGGGGATGATTTGCGGCACCCTATCGCCGCCCCGCCCCCTTGACCAGATTGCAGTTCACCCCGCGCGCTGCTTAGGCTAGTTTGCACCAAACGAGGCGCAGCGAGGGGCGACGGCAAACGTGCCCAGATTTGACAGATATCTACTTAGCCAGCTGATGGTGCTGTTCGGGTTCTTTTCGCTCGTGCTGGTCTCTGTCTATTGGGTGAACCGTGCGGTGATCCTGTTTGACCAGCTGATCGCCGACGGGCAATCGGCGGGGGTGTTTGTGGAATTCACCGCCCTGTCCCTGCCCAATGTGATCCGGCTTGTCCTGCCCATGGCGGCCTTTATCGCCAGTGTTTATGTCACCAACCGTCTGGCGAGCGAGAGCGAGCTTGTGATCGTGCAGGCCACCGGCTTTTCCCCCTATCGCATGGCGCGGGCGGTGGTTGTCTTTGGCCTGTTCGTGGGGGTGCTCATGGCGATTCTGGTGCATCTGCTGGTGCCCGCCGCGCGGGGGCAGCTGGCCGACCGGCAGGCAGAGATCGCCAATAACGTCACCGCGCGGTTCCTGACCGAGGGCACCTTTTTGCACCCCGCCAAGGGCATCACCTTCTACATCCGCGAAATTTCGCCGGAGGGGGAGCTGCGCGATGTGTTCCTGTCCGATGCGCGCAATCCCGACCGCTCCACCTATATGGCCGAGCGCGCCTTTCTTGTCCGCGAAGAGGACGGGCCCAAGCTGATCATGTTTGACGGCACGGCCCATGTTCTGAACGAGGATGGCCGCCTGTTCACCACGGGCTTCGAGGATTTCGCCTATGACATCGGCGCCTTGATGGAGGTCAGCGGCCGCGGCAAGGTGGACCTGCGCGAATACCCGACCCCGACCCTGTTCAACCCTAGCCAAACCGAACTGGATGCCACCGGATCGAGCCCTGCCAAATTCGCCTATGAGGGGCACCTGCGCATTGTGCAGCCCCTGACCGGATTGGTCGCCGCGCTGATCGGGTTCTCGGCCCTGATGGTTGGCGGGTTCAGCCGCTTTGGCGTCTGGCGGCAGATCGTTCTGGCTGTTTTCCTGCTCATCGTGTTCCAGCTGCTCGAGAACGCCGCGGCGGGCGAGGCGCGCAATGACGCGAGCCTTTGGTATCTGATCTATTTGCCCACGGTCTTTGGCCTTGGGGTGTCGTGGTTTTTGTTATGGCTGGCCACAGGGCCGCGCATCCTGCGCCGCCGCCGTCCGGCCATCGGGGGCGGGACATGACCCTGCATTTCTATTTCGCGCGCAAATTCGCCTATGCTGTCGGCATGGTGTTCGTGCTCTTTGGCGTCTTGCTCACCATGCTCGATCTTGTGGACCAGCTGCGCCGCTTTGACGGGTCCGACATCACCTTTACCGGGGCGCTCGGGCTCTCGCTCCTGTCTGTGCCGCAGACCCTTTATGCGATTTTGCCCCTGATTGTGATTCTGGCGACCCTTGTGCTTTTCCTTGGCCTTGCCCGCACCTCCGAGATGGTAGTGACGCGGGCGGCGGGGCGCTCTGCCCTGCGCTCCCTTGTTGCGCCGGGGCTAACGGCGCTGGGGATCGGCATCTTTGCGGTGACGGTGTTCAACCCCATCGTGGCGGCGACGCAAAAGCAATACGAGCAAAAGGCGAATGCCTATCGCAATGACGGAAGCTCCGTCCTCTCCATCAGCGACGAGGGCCTTTGGCTGCGCCAAGGCGGGCCGGAGGGGCAGACCGTGATCCGCGCCGTGGGCACCAATCTGGAGGGGACGAGCTTTACCGGCGTGACCTTTATCACCTTCGCCCCCGAGGGCGGGCCGGTGCAGCGGATCGAGGCCAAGACAGCCGCCCTTGTACCAGGCGAATGGCAACTGACGGGGGCCAAGGTCTGGCCCCTGAAGGACACGCCCAACCCCGAGCGCGCGGCGGTGCTGCATGCGGAAATGACCCTGCCCTCCACCCTGACCCGCGATCAGATCCGCGACAGTTTCGGCACGCCCAGCGCGATCCCGATCTGGGAATTGCCTGCTTTTATCACCAGCCTTGATACCGCCGGTTTCTCGGCCCGCCAGCACCGCGTCTGGCTGCAAATGCAGCTGGCCATGCCGCTGTTTCTGGCCGCGATGGTGATGATCGGCGCGGGGTTCACCATGCGCCACACCCGCTTTGGCCGCACCGGTTTGATGGTGCTGCTGGCGCTGATGCTGGGGCTTGGCGCCTATTTCATCCGAAACTTTGCGCAGATTCTGGGCGAGAACGGGCAGATCCCGATTATCCTTGCCGCTTGGTCGCCGCCGATTGCGACGATCCTGCTCTCGCTCGGCCTTTTGCTGCATCTGGAGGACGGATGAGACCCCTGCGCGCCCTTTTCGCGGCCTTTGGCCTGATGACCGCCCCCCTGCCCCTTGCGGCGCAGCAAAGCGCGACCCTGATCGCGGATCAGGTGCAGGTCGCCCCCGGCGAGGTTTTGATCGCCAGCGGCCATGTGGAGATGCTCCACGATGGTATCCGCGTAAAGGCCACCTCTGTGCGCTATGACGGGCAGACGGGGGATTTGCAGATCATCGGCCCCCTGACCATCGTGTCAGAGGACGGCACGATCCTGACCGCGCAGGCGGCGGATCTGTCTTCCGATTTCAAGAACGGCGTGCTGCGCTCTGCCCGCCTTGTTTTGGACGAGCGCCTGCAAATGGCCGCGGCAGAGATTCACCGCGTCGACGGGCGCTATACCCAGTTGTATAAAACCGTCGCCTCCACCTGCGAGGTCTGCGCCTCCAACCCCGTGCCGCTTTGGCGTATCCGCGCCACGCGGATCATCCACGACGAAGAGGAACGGCAGCTTTACTTCGAGAACGCCCGTTTCGAGCTTGGCGGCGTGCCGATCATCTGGCTGCCGCGTCTGCGCCTGCCCGACCCGACGCTGGAACGCGCGGCGGGGTTCCTCTCTCCCGAGATCCGCTCCACCGATGCTTTGGGCTTCGGGATCAAGCTGCCCTATTTCATCCCTATCGGCGATCACAAGGACCTGACGCTGACGCCCTATGTCTCCACCGATAATTCCCGCACCTTGGAGGCCCGCTACAGACAGGCCTTTGCCTCCGGCGATATCGAGATCAACGCAGCCGCCTCCAGCGATGATATCCGCCCCGGGGATCTGCGCACCTATCTCTTTGCCGAAGGCTATTTCAACATCCAGCGCGACTATACCCTGACCTTCGATATCGAGACGGTCTCGGATACGGGCTATCTGCTCGACTACGACTATTCCGACAAGGATCGCCTCGACAGCGAGATCGCCATCACCCGCACCAAGCGCGACGAGCATGCCTATGCGGGCGTGGTGGCCTATCGCTCGCTGCGCTCTTCCGAGAGCAACGAGACCGCGCCCACCGTGGTGGCCGACCTTGTCTGGGACAAACGCTTTCGCCCGCGCCTTCTGGGCGGCAATGGCGGCATTCGCCTTGCGGCCCACAGCCATTACCGGCGCTCGAACTTTGCCTATGACGGCACCGATGACGACAGCATCGTCGATGGCCGCGACATCACCCGCTATGAGGCGCAGGCCTTCTGGCGCCGCGACTGGATCATGGCGGGCGGGCTTGTCCTTGACCTTGAGGGGCGGATTGACCTTGATTACAGCCGCATCGATCAGGACGCCGATTACGACACCCCCGTCAGCCGCGCGACCCCGCAGGCAGCGGTGACCCTGTCCTATCCGCTGAGCAAAACCACCCGCCGCGCCAACCATGTGATCACGCCCATCGCACAGCTTGTCTGGGCCGAGGATACCGGCACCGACCTGCCCAATGACGAAAGCACCTTGATCGAGCTGGACGAGGGCAACCTGTTTTCCTTCTCGCGCTATGCCAGCAATGACCAGATAGAGCGCGGGCTGCGCGCCAACCTTGGCGTGCAATGGACGCGCTTTGGCAATGACGGCAGCGAAACCGGCCTCACCCTCGGGCGGATCATCCGGTCAGAGGACCTTGGCCAATTCGCGGGCTACCCCGGGCTGGAGGGCGAAAGCAGCGACTGGCTCGCCGCCCTGCGATACGAGGCACCGGGCAACTTCAGCCTGATCAACCGCGCCCTGTTTGACGACAGCTTCGAGCTGTCGATGAACGAGCTGCGGCTGGACTGGGAGGCAGAGCGCCTTGACATCGGCGCGAGCTATATCTGGATGGAAGCCAGCCCGCTGGAAAACCTTGATACCGATGTCTCCGAGCTGACCCTCGACAGCGCATGGCAGTTCAAGGACAATTGGACCGCCTCGCTCGATATGCGCTATGACTTCGTGGCGGATCGGGCGGCATCGGCGGAACTGGGCCTTGCCTATGCCAATGAGTGTATCGAGATTGATGTTTCGGTCTCGCGCCGCTTCACTTCCTCCACTAGTGTAGAGCCGACAACAGATTTCGGCCTGTCTGTCTCCCTCGTCGGCTTTGGCGGCGGGGCGGATGGCAACAGCCGCAAACGAAGCCACTGCGCACAGGCCGGTGGATAGGACGAACAAACAGGCGCCCAAAGCGGCGCCGCGACAACAAGGCGATGAGGCAAGCGATGCGTAAGCAGATGCAACAGATGTTCAAGATGACCGTTCTGGGCGCGGTGACCGCCCTCGGGATGATGACCCTGCCGAGCGCTGGCACAGCGCAGGGCAACCCCTTTGCCCCGGCGGTCTACGTCAACAGCAACGCGGTGACGAACTTTGAAATCCAGCAACGCATGATCATGCTGCGCCTGTTCCGCACCACTGGCGATCTGGAAAAACAGGCCCGCGAGGGGCTGATTGATGACCGTCTGCGCATTCAGGCCGCGCAGGCCCAGGGCATCGTTCTAACCGATGACCAGATCATCAGCGGCGAAGAGGAATTCGCAGGCCGCGCCAATCTGACCCGGGATGAATTCATTCAGGCCCTGAATCAACAGGGCGTCAGCCGCGAGACCTTCCGTGACTTTGTCGCCGCCGGCCTTGCTTGGCGCACCCTCGTGCGCGAGCGTTTTGGCCCGCGCGCGCAGGTCTCGGAGAACGAGGTCGACCGCGCCCTCTCCCTGACCGCACAGCGCGGCGGCGCCGCCGCTCTTGTGACCGAGCTGATCCTGCCCGCCAATACCCCCGCCAATGCGGCGCGGGCCGAGCGCGTGGCCGCCGATCTGAAGAACAGCGTCACTACCGAGGCGGGCTTTTCCGCCCGTGCGCGGCGCATCTCTGTCTCCCCCTCGCGGGTGCGCGGCGGGCGTTTGGCCGAACCTTTGGAGCTTTCCACCCTGCCCCCGCAACTGGCGGCGATCTTCCTGACCCTCGGCCCCGGCGAGGTCTCCGATCCGGTGCCGCTGCAAAATGCTGTGGCCCTGTTCATGGTGCGCGAAATCATCGAAACCGACGCAGCAGAGCTTGAGGACGTTTCGGTGGAATATGCGCAGTTCTTCATCCCCGGCGGGCGCAGCGACAAGGCCCTGAACGAGGCCGCCCGCATCAAGGCGCGGGTCGACACCTGCGATGATCTCTACGGCGTTGCCAAGGGCCTGCCAGAGGAGCAATTGCTGCGCGATACACTGCCCGTCGCCGAGGTGCCCAACGATATCGCGCTGGAGCTTGCCAAGCTCGACCCCGGCGAGATTTCCACCGCCCTGACGCGCGGCGATGCCCTGATGCTGCTGATGATGTGTGGCCGCACCGCCGCCGTGAACGACAACCTCGACCGTGAGGCCGTGCGCGATCAGCTGATCCAAGCGCGGGTTGCTTCCTACGCCGACGGGTATCTGGCCGAGCTGCGTGCAGACGCCATTATCCGGTATCCCTGATGGCGCGTCCCCCTGTTGCTGTGACCTGCGGCGAACCCGCGGGGATTGGCCCAGAAATCGCGGTTAAGGCATGGGAGGTGCTCGGCACCGACCTGCCCTTTGTCTGGATCGGCGATTATCACCACCTGCCCAAGGGCACATCGGTGATCCCGCTTGACCACGCACAGGACGCCGCCGCGGCCTCCAAACACGGGCTGCCGGTGCTCTATTCCCAGTTCGAGGGCGAGCGCACCTACGGCGTCGCCAACCCCGCCCATGCGGCGGAGGTGATCGACGCCATCGACCGCGCCGTTTGGCTGTGTAAGGTCGGGGCGGCTTCCTCCATCGTGACCGGCCCGATCAACAAAAAGGCGCTTAAGGATGGCGCGGATTTTGCCCATCCCGGGCATACGGAATTCCTTGCCGAACTGGGCGGGGTCGAGGACGTGGTGATGATGCTGGCGGGGCCGAACCTGCGGGTTGTTCCGGCCACCATCCATATCGCCCTTGCCGAGGTGCCCCATGCCCTGACCAGCGAGGGCCTCGAGACCTGTTTGCGGATCACCCATGCGGGGCTGCGCTCCGATTTCGGCATCGAGGCCCCGCGCATCGCCGTGGCGGGCCTGAACCCCCACGCGGGCGAGGGCGGCACCATGGGCCTTGAGGACGGGGCGCTGATCGCCCCCGTGGTGGACAAGCTGCGCGCCGAGGGCTGGGAAATCTCCGGCCCCCTGCCCGCCGACACCATGTTCCACGAGGCCGCCCGTGCGGGCTATGACGCCGCCGTCTGCATGTATCACGATCAGGCCCTGATCCCGATCAAGACCCTTGATTTCGACCGCGGCGTGAATGTCACCCTTGGCCTGCCCTTTGTGCGCACCTCGCCCGATCACGGCACCGCCTTTGACATCGCGGGCAAGGGCATTGCCGATCCCACCAGCATGATCGAGGCGATCAAGCTGGCCGATCAAATGGCCCGCATGCGCGAGGCTGCTCTGGCATGATCGACGCCCTGCCCCCCCTGCGCGAGGTGATCGAGACCCACGGGCTCAGCGCCAAGAAATCCCTCGGGCAGAACTTTATTCTCGACCTCAACCTGACCAGCCGCATCGCCCGCATCCCCGGCGATCTGTCCGGCGCCGATGTGCTCGAGGTCGGCCCCGGCCCCGGCGGGCTGACGCGCGGCTTGCTGGCCGAGGGCGCACGCCGCGTCGTTGCGATTGAAAAAGACCCCCGCTGCCTGCCCGCTCTGGCCGAGATCGCTGCCCATTACCCCGGACGGCTTGAGGTCCACGAGGGCGACGCCCTCGAATTTGATCCCCGCCTGCTGAACGGGCCGGTGCATATCGTGGCGAACCTGCCCTATAACGTGGGAACGGAGCTTTTGGTGCGTTGGCTGACGCCCAAGGTCTGGCCACCCTTCTGGTCCGGCCTGACCCTGATGTTCCAGCGCGAGGTTGCCGACCGCATCACCGCCCAGCCCGGCGGCAAGGCCTATGGCCGCCTCGCCGTGCTGGCCCAGTGGAAGGCCGAGGCCCGCGTCGCCCTGACCCTGCCGCCAGAGGCCTTCACCCCGCCGCCCAAGGTCCATTCCGCCGTGGTGCATTTAACCCCGCGGCCAGAGCCACAGTTCCCCGCCGATCCCAAGATGATGAACCGCGTTGTCGCAATGGCCTTTGGCCAGCGCCGCAAAATGCTGCGGGCCAGTATGAAGGCGATGACGCCGGGGATTGAGGATGTTTTGGTTGAGGCCGGGATCAAACCGACCGAACGCGCAGAGCAGGTCCCGATCGAGGGCTTTGCCGCCCTCTCCCGGGCACTGACAGCCCGGGGCCTCTAAGCTCATTTACGCGCAGTGGCCCAGCGGGCCGAAGCAGCCGCCCTATTCGGCGGCTGTGTCTGTTGCGTCCTTTGGCCCGTCATCTGAGGTGCCCTCTGCGGCAGCCTTGGGTTTGCGCGGCTTGCGCGGCGCACGGCGCTTGGGCGCGGGCTTGCTTTCGGGTGTTTCCACCAGACCGCTTTCCTCACTGCCCCCATCGGCGACATCAATCACATCGGCCACATCCGGCTGCGGGCTGCCTTGCAGGTCAACGGGGCTCGCCGCTTTCTCCGCAGGTTTCGGGGCGTCCTGAGCAGGCTGCTGCCCGCCGTTGTTGCCACCGTTGTTGCCGCCATTCTGGCCGCCATTTTGGCCACCCTGCTGGCCACCATCACCGCCGCCCTGGCGACCCTGCTGGTTGCCCTGGTTCTGCTGGTGCTGGGCCTCTTGCTGCTCCCGGCGTGCATCCTGCTCTCGCTGTGCTTCACTCAGAAGGCGCAGGTAATGCTCTGCGTGTTGCTGAAAGTTTTCAGTCGCCACGCGGTCGCCGGACAGCTGCGCATCACGCGCCAACTGGCCGTATTTGTCGATGATCTGCTGCGGCGTGCCGCGCACTTTGCCCTCTGGGCCGGAACTATCGAATACGCGGTTCACAACATTGCCCACAGAGCGTGAGCGATTGTTGTTCTTGTTCCGCGATCTTGACTTGGATGATCTCATTGCGATGGTTTGGTCCGCCTCGTTGCGGTTTGTCTGACCACAAGCGCAAAATCTGCGCCCAACTGGGTCTGACGATGTTTGTGACAGCTAAGGGAGGGGGGCGATTGCCCACCACGTCCCGGATACCTTTCGTAACCATGGGGGGGTGGTAGTGGCAAGTGCTTTTGTGAAAAATCACGCTGGAATGGCATTTTATCGCACCCAAATGCGGCTTTTGGGCGCTATTCCACCGAAACGACGCGCGGACGGCCGTCTATATCTGGTAGGACCTGCGCCCCCGGCCATCCGGCCTGCGCCAGAATTTCGGTGACATCGGCGCCCTGTGCGGGGCCGATTTCAAACAGGGCCCGCCCGCCCGGGGCAAGGTGATCGGCAAGGCCCGCGGCAAGGATGCGATAGGCCGTCAGCCCATCGGCCCCGTCGGTCAGGGCGAGGTGCGGCTCCCAGTCGCGCACATCGGGCGCCAGCCCCGCCATTTCATCGGCAGCGATATAGGGTGGGTTCGATACGATCAGATCAAAGCGCCCCGTCACCCCCGCCCACCAGTCGCTCTGTGCGAAGGACAGGCGGGGGCCAATGCCGATTGCATCGGCATTGGCCCCCGCCACCGCCAGCGCCGCGGCGGAGACATCCGTCGCAAGGCCACTGGCCTGCGGGGCCTCCGCCAAAAGGGAAATCGCGATACAGCCGGTGCCGGTGCCAAGGTCCAGCAACCGGGAAAAGGGCCGCGCCAGCGCCGCCTCGACCAAGGTCTCGGTATCGGGGCGCGGGTCCAGCGTGTCGCCTGTGACGGCAAAGTCGTGTTTCCAGAAGGCGCGCCGACCCAAAAGCTGCGCAATGGGGCGATGCGCGGCGCGCTCCGCGACCATGGCGCGGAATCGCTCCAACACCTGCGGCGTCAGGTCAACGGGATCAATCGCGTGCAGGGATTTGCCCGCCGCATGGGCCAAGAGCATCCCCGCCTCGCGGGCATCAATGCCCGTCGCCTCGCGGCTGGTCAGCTGCGCCGCCGTCAGCGTCAGGAGCCCATCTCCGCCAGCTTGGTGGCATTGTCGTCGGCGGTCAGGGCATCGATGATCTCTGTCAGGTCGCCCTGCATGATCTGGTCGAGCTTATAGAGCGTCAGGTTGATGCGATGGTCCGTCATCCGCCCCTGCGGGAAGTTATAGGTGCGGATCCGTTCAGAGCGATCGCCCGAGCCGACCTGAGATTTGCGGTCGGCGGCGCGCTCCTCGTCGATCTTCTGGCGTTCCAGATCATAAAGCCGCGTGCGCAGCACCTGCATGGCGATGGCGCGGTTCTGATGCTGGGACTTCTCGGAGGAGGTCACAACCGTCCCTGTCGGAATATGGGTGATCCGCACGGCGGAATCGGTGGTGTTGACGTGCTGCCCCCCCGCCCCGCTGGCGCGCATGGTGTCGATGCGGATGTCGGTGGCGGGAATGTCGATATCGACATCCTCTGCCTCCGGCAGCACGGCCACCGTGGCGGCAGAGGTATGGATACGCCCGCCGCTTTCGGTTTCGGGCACGCGCTGCACACGGTGCACGCCGCTTTCGTATTTCAACCGGGCAAACACGCTGTCGCCCTGAATATTGGCGGTCACTTCCTTGATCCCGCCCAGCTCGGTGCGCGATTCTTCCAGAATGTTAAACTTCCACCCCTGCCCCTCGGCATAGCGTTGATACATGCTCAAAAGGTCCGCCGCGAAGAGCCCCGCTTCATCCCCGCCCGTGCCCGGCCGGATTTCCATGATCGCGGGCTTGGCATCGGCCTCGTCCTTCGGAATCAGCGCAAGCTGCAAAGCCTCCTCCAGCGCAGGAAGCTGCGCCTTCAGCTCGGGCAGCTCCGCCTCGGCCAATTCGCGCATTTCGGGATCGGAAAGCATCTCCTCCGCCTCGGCGATCCCCTCGGCGCAGGCGCGATAGGCGGCGATCTGTTCGACCACCGGCTTGAGATCGGAATATTCCTTGGCCAGAGCGGCAATTTCGCCAGCCTCTGCCCCGCCAGCCATCTTGGCTTCGAGGAACTCGAAGCGGGCTGTGATTTCATATAAGCGTTCTGAAGGGACCATGGGCAGGGTGTTACCCATAGGCGAGGCTTGGTCAAGAGGCCGCTTTGTGCTACCTTAACCCCATGAAACGCATCGCTTTGGCCTTTTTTCTCTGTGCCAGCCCGACGCTGGCCGATGTGACCACCCCCGGTGGCAAGGTCATTGATTGCTATTGCACGGATAAATCGGGCAGCCGGATCGAGCTTGGCGAGCAAATCTGCCTGCAGGTCGACGGGCGCATGTTCACCGCCCAATGCCAGATGTCCCTTAACGTTCCGATGTGGAGAGAGGTTCAGGGCGGATGCCTCTCCTCCTCAATCCGCCCCCTGCCGCAAAGCCTCCAGCCAAGCGGCAACGCGGGCTGAATTCACCCCCATATCAGAGCGTCCGTAAACAAGGTGGCTGTGGATATGCAGCGCGCCTGCCTGCTCCCAGACCAAGGCAATATCGGGAAACCCCATCAGAGCAGAGCGGGTGACAAAGGCCATCGGGGCCTGCCCCGCTTGGCCGGCCTGCGCCGTGCGGGGCGTTTGCAATATGATCTCGCGCAGGGCCGCTGCCGCCCCCTCTGGCAGGTCCTCAAGCGGGATCACATGTTTTACCCCGCCCTGCACAGGGTGCACGCCCGGCTCGAAAGGCCCCGGCATTTCGGCAAACCGCAGCTCGGGCAAAGGCGCAAGCCGCACGTAGCCCATGAACCCCACGATCATGATCAGTAAAACGCTCAGAACATACAGCATGCTTGACTTCAGCCTTCCTTTAAACATGGATCAAACAGACGCCCGGTGATGGCGGCCGGAGGCCCAAAGGCAAATCAGCTCCAGCGCGACAGAGGCCCCCGCAATCGCCGTCGCCCCCGTGGTGTCAAAGGGCGGAGAGACCTCAACCACATCGCCCCCCACCATATTGAGCCCCTTCAACCCGCGCAAAATCCCCGCCGCCTGAGCAGAGGACAGGCCCCCCCAAACCGGCGTGCCCGTGCCGGGCGCAAAGGCCGGATCAAGGCAATCGATGTCAAAGGTCACATAGGCCGGATGATCGCCGGTGATGCCGCGCACCTTCTCCGCAATGGCCTGCGGGCTGGCCCCATGGACCTCTGGCGCGTCGATCACCGTGATGCCAAGGGTATCGGGGCAAGTGGTGCGAATGCCGATCTGCACAGATTTTTCCGCGTCGATCAGGTCCTCCTGAAACGCCTTGTGGAACATGGTGCCATGGTCGATGCGGGTAAAATCATTGTCCGGCCAGGTGTCGGTGTGGGCGTCGAACTGCACAAGGGCCAGCGGCCCGTGCACCGCCGCATGGGCCCGCAGGATCGGCAGGCTGATCGAATGATCCCCGCCAAGCGAGATCACATCCGGCCCCGCGCGCAGGATATCCCCGATGTGATGTTCCAGCGTGACAGGAAAGGCCGAGGGCTTGGCATAGTCAAAGGCCACATCGCCGTAGTCGGCCATAACAACCTCCGCCAAGGGATCAATGTCCCAGCCATAGGGCGGATCATAGGTCATCAGAGCCGAAGCCTCGCGCAGGGCGCGGGGGCCAAAGCGCGTGCCCGGGCGGTTGGTCACCGCCTGATCAAAGGGCACCCCCGTGATGGCAAGTTCGACTCCCTCAAGGTCCTTGGTATAGGCACGGCGCAGAAAGCTGGTGACACCAGCGAATGTATTTTCCATGGCGTGACCTTTGTATGGTTTCGGGCTCAGCGCCCTGTCAATCTCGGCAGCAGCATCCTCAAGGGCCATTATTTACGCCCCTTTCACGGGCTGGGCGGTCTCCACCATCCGGGCAAAGAAAGAGGCCCCCGTCGGCGCAACCGCATCGTTGAAGTCAAACTTGGGGTTATGCAGGCCCGGCCCCTCCCCCTGTCCAAGGAACAGATAGGCCCCGGGACGTTTCTCGAGCATATAGGAGAAATCCTCCGCCCCCATCTCGCGGGTCATATCGCCCTGCACCGCGCCCTCGCCCACAACGCCCGCGGCCACGCGCGCGGCAAAGCCCGCGTTCTCCGGCGCATTCACCGTCGCAGGATAGCCGGTCACATAGTCCAGTTCCGCCTCAACCCCGAAACTCGCCGCCTGCCCCGCCACGATCTGCGCCATCTGGCGCTGCACCATGGCCTGCACAGCGGGATCAAAGGTGCGCACCGTGCCGCCAACATAGGCCGTGTCGGGAATGATGTTATCCGCCGTGCCGGTATGGATCTGCGTCACCGAGACCACCAACTCGTCCAAAGCATAGTGATTGCGGCTGACGATGCTTTGCAGCGCCTGCGTGATCGAGGCCGCCGCGATCACCGGATCGCGGGTCTCATGGGGCATGGCGCCGTGGCCGCCCACGCCGGTGATGTTGATGTCAAAGGTATCCACCGCCGCCATCACCGGGCCGGGCGTGGTAAAGAAATGCCCCTCTGGCCGGCCGGGGGCGCAATGGATGCCGTAAACCTCGGTGATGCCGAAACGATCCATGATCCCCTCTTGCACCATCACCTCGCCGCCGCCGCCGTTCTCCTCCGCCGGTTGAAAGATAAGCGCAACGCGCCCGGCAAAATTGCGGGTCTCCGCCAGATAGCGCGCCGCACCCAAAAGCATCGTGGTATGCCCGTCATGGCCGCAGGCATGCATCGCACCCGGGGTCTTGCTGGCATAGTCGAGGCCGGTGATCTCCTCCATCGGCAGGGCGTCCATATCGGCCCGAAGGCCAAGGGTCCGGTCGCTCTCCCCCTTGCCGTTGATCACGGCGACGATACCGCTGGTGGCGATCCCCTCATGCACCTCGTCCACGCCAAATTCGCGCAGCCTTTCGGCCACGAAACCGGCGGTTTGATGACAGTCGAACATGATTTCGGGGATGGTGTGCAAATGACGCCGCCAGGCGGTCATATCTTCGGCATAGGCGGCGATCCGGTTGACGATGGGCATGGGGCATGGCCTTTTCTAATGACCCGCCAATCCAACCTGAAAGAGGACAGACTGTCCATGGCCGAAGACGCAAACACCGCCCTGATATTTGATGCACAGGGCGGCATGCCGCGCCTGCTGGAAATCATGCGCCGCCTGCGCGACCCAAAGGGCGGCTGCCCTTGGGATATCGAGCAAACCTACGAGACCATTGCCCCCTACACCATCGAGGAGGCCTATGAGGTGGCCGATGCCGTCACCCGCGGCGCATGGGAGGAGCTGAAAGGAGAGCTTGGCGATCTGCTGTTGCAGGTGGTCTATTTCGCGCAGATGGCACAGGAGGACGGGCATTTCGACTTTGCCGATATCGCCCGCGCCATTTCCGACAAGATGGTCGCCCGCCACCCTCATGTCTTTGGCGATGAAAGCCGCGATAAATCGGCCCATCAACAAACCATCGACTGGGAGGTGCAAAAACAGGCCGAACGCGACGCCAAGGGCGAGGACCGCGTGCTAGACGGCGTGGCCCTCGGCCTGCCTGCCCTGACCCGCGCGCTCAAGCTGCAAAAACGCGCCGCGCGGGTGGGCTTTGACTGGAACGACCCCAAGGCCGTTCTGGCCAAGATCGTCGAGGAATCACAAGAACTGGCCGAGGCCGCAGAAAATGCCGACCCCGACGCAATAGAGGACGAGATGGGAGACCTGCTCTTTGTCACCGCCAATCTCGCCCGCCATCTGGGCGTTGACCCAGAGGCCGCCCTGCGCCGCACGAACGAGAAATTCATCCGCCGCTTCAACTCCATAGAGGACGACCTTAAGGCCCAAGGCAGCACCCCCGCCAAGGCCAGCCTCGCGGAAATGGACAGGCTCTGGGATGCGGCAAAGGCCCGCGAAAAGAAACATAAGTAAAATAATCAGGATTGACCCAAGCATTAGAGTCGGGTTTATACGCCCCGAGTTTTTTTAATTGCTGGAGAGCACCATGAACCTGTTTCGTCCCTCCCTTGTAACTGCCCTTCTTCTTGGGTCCACGGCCGTATCCGCCGCCGAGGTCAATGTTTATTCCTATCGCCAGCCAGAGCTGATCGCGCCGCTGACCGATGCCTTCACCGAGAAAACAGGCATCGACGTTAACGTCGCCTTCCTGAACACAGGCATGGTTGAGCGCCTCGAAGCCGAGGGCGACCGCTCCCCTGCCGATGTTGTTCTGACGGTTGATATTTCCCGTCTGGCCGAGGTCGTGAACGCCGGTCTGACACAGCCCGTCTCCTCCGAAGTGCTGGAACAGCAAGTGCCCGAAGCCTACCGCGGCGCCGACAACCACTGGTGGGGCCTGACAACCCGCGCACGGATCATCTACGCCTCCAAAGAGCGCGTGGCCGACGGCGAAGTCACCACCTACGAGGATCTGGCAGACCCGAAATGGAAGGGCCGCATCTGCACCCGCTCCGGCACCAACGCCTATAACGTCGCGCTGACCTCTGCCGTGATCAAGAACCTCGGCGAAGCCGAAGCCAAAACATGGCTCGAAGGTCTGAAAGCCAACCTTGGCCGCAAACCCCAAGGCAACGACCGCGCACAGGTCAAGGCGATCTGGGCCGGCGAATGCGACATCTCCGTTGGCAACACCTACTACATGGGTGCGATGCTGAAGGACGAGGAGCAAAAACAGTGGGCCGAAAGCGTCCGCATCGTGTTCCCGACCTTTGAAAACGGCGGCACGCATATCAACATCTCCGGCGTTGCCATGACCAAAGCCTCCCCCAACCCGGACGAGGCCCTGCAATTCATGGAATTCCTGACATCGCCCGAGGCGCAGGAAATCTATGCGGATATCAACAACGAATACCCCGTCGCACCGGGCTCCGAGGCCTCCGAGCTGGTGCAAAGCTGGGGTACATTCACCCCTGACACCGTCAGCCTGACAGATATCGCAAAACTGCGCCCTGCTGCGCTGAAAATGATCGAAGAGGTTGATTTCGACGGCTAAGCCACCCGAAATTCCGCACCAATAAAAGAGCCCGGGGCAGCGCACTGCCCCGGGCTTTTTCATGCCCTTCCCCAAGGGTGTGGATTAGCCCTCTGCGGGCAGAACACCGGCTTCGGTTGCGGCGGCAACCTCATCGGCGTCCAGCATCCCGTCGGTGTTGGTATCAAGGGCGGTGAATGTCTCCTCGGTGATCTCTGGGTGCGATGCGGACACCTCTGCAAAGGTCAGCATACCGTCGCCGTCTGCATCTGTGGCCGCATTGGCGGCGCCCATGGCCAGAACCAAAGCAGCAGTTCCTGTAAGGCCAGCGAGTGTGAGGCTAAGAGTTTTCATTTCGGTCGTTCCTTTGTGTTTAGGTCACTTAACGAAGAGGCGGCGTCCCTGCCGCTCTCATGGGGTAAGAGGGGGAAATGGCGCTTTTCATCCCGCCCCCCGCCGCGCCGCGCCTTCCCCTGCGGCAAGCCGCCGAAACCGGCCCCCGGATATCGCGGCATCCCGCCGATATCGCCCCTTTACCCCTTTATTTTAACGCTCGGCGGATTTCCCCCTGTTGCGGCGGGCGGTGCAAATGGATTTCTCTTTGCCCATGGAACAACATGATCAACCCGACATCACATACCTGATCCCCCGCGCCCTCGCCCGCGCCCGCCGCCTCGCCAATTCGGAGGCAGAGGCAGAGGACATCGCCCAAGAGGCCCTGCTGCTCGTCTGGCACCAGCTTCAGCGCGGCCGGCCCATAGAGGCGCTGGACGCCTACCTTATGGTTACCCTGCGCCGCGTCGCCGCCAAAGCCGGGCGCGGCGCCCGTGCGGCGGGCAACAGCGGCGCCGAGGTGGACGAAACCCCCGCCCCCGGCCTGACAGCAGAGGACCGCGAAACCTGCCGCGAGGTGCTCTCTGCCATTCAGGACCTGCCAGAGCGCGAGGCCGTGCTCCTCTCGGCGCAGCTGCAAACCGGCGCAGGTCAGGCCGAACTGGCCGAGCGTTTCAACCTGCCCCCCGGCACCGTCGCCTCGCGCCTTGCCCGCGCCCGCGCCCGCCTCCGCCGCAACTGCGCCTTGGGGCAGGACAACATTGCCGATCAGTTCACGCCGCCCGATTAGAGTAGCGGATTAGGCAGCATGATAAGGCCCCTTCGCCCCCGCCAATAATCCTTTGCCCCAAAGCGCCAGCTATGCTTCCTTGTCACAAGGCCTGCATCAGGGCCGCGCAGGATGGGGGCACAGATATGACATATAAAGCAGCGGCCCTCGCCGCCCTGCTCCCCGCCGCTCTTGTCTCCGGCAAGGCCCAATCGCAGGACAGCGCCGAAACCTACGCCGAACATGGCAAAGGCTCCGTCACCGTCGCCCTTGGCGCGGCGGGCTTTGCCAATGCGGTGGTCAGCTACGCCCCCGGCGACATTGCCCCCGTGCCCGCCGGTGCCAACCCCACCGCCGCCCTCGGCCCGCCCGACCACCGCGGAAGCCGCAATGGCGGCGCTTGGGTCAGCCTCGGCTGCGGCGGCGCCCTGACACTGGCCTTTCCAGAGCCCGGCATCTCCGATGGGCTCGGCGCAGATATCTATGTGTTCGAGGCAGGCCGAGAGGTCGAAGCCACCATGATCGCCATCAGCCGCAATGGCACGGACTGGATCGAGATCGGCCCCCTGCCCGCGCGGCGCACCGCCGTGGATATCGCCGACAAGGCCGACCTCGGCGTTAGCTACCCCTACCTGCGGCTGACCGACACAGGCAAAGCCTGCAACAGCCGCTTCCCCGGCGCCGATATCGACGCGGTCGCGGTGATCTCCGGCATGGATGACGCGGACACTTCGGAAAACGGCGCGATCCCCTTCGCCGAAGGCAGCGCCAGCCTCAGCGACGCAGGCGCCTTCGCCATCAAATCCGCCGCCCTCCGCCTGCTCCGAACATCCCCGGAAGCTATTGAAATCACAGGCTATATCTCAAGCGCAGAATCCGTTGAGGTCGCAGAGCCAGAGGCCCTCGCCCAAGCCCGCGCCGACGCCGTGCGCGCCTATCTCGCCCTCCTGCCGGAGGCCAAAGGCGTCACCCTGCTGGTCCGCAGCGCCCCAGATCCCGCCCCGCCCAAGGGCGACATCCCCGGCCACCGGGTGGAGCTTCGCCTGCCGGAATAGCCGCCGCGTTGACATTCCTGACAGATTTAATAAGGCTACGAAAAACGCGCCCGACCACAGGGCCAAACCCGCGCAGCCACAGGCCCCAAGGCCCTTCGCCAAGCAAGGACCCCCAATGTCCAAAACGCCCAGCCCTTGCATCGATGTGTGCAAATTCAAACGCGAAGGTCACTGCATCGGCTGCTCCATGACCAAGGCGCAAAAGTCCCTGTTCAAGGAACTCAAGAAAGACAAAAACCGCGAGGCCTTTGTTGAGATGCTGCGCCACCAACAGGAACGCCTTGGCAAATACAGCCACTGGGCCCCGAAATACCTACGCAAATGCGCAAAGAAAAAGGTCAAGCCAATCTCCTCTCTCAAGGATCTGGCTTGACCTGAAATGTGGCGACCGGGCTGGATGGCTGCCGAAGGGTGGCTGTCTGGCTCGGTGGCTGTCGTCGCTGTGCAACCGCTAGGGCGCGGGCGTTAGCTCAGGTGCGCGCGCAGGAACCAGGCGAATTTCTCATGGGTTTGACCACGGGCAATGCAGAGGTCTTCGGTCAATGTGTCGCCGTGATCGGCGGCAATCGCGCCCGCCCCTGCCAGAGTTGCCGCCAGAGTTTCCTGAGCAACGAGCAAGGCTTTGATCATCTCTTTATCAGTGGCATGGCCGTCATGCTCTTTGACCTTGGAACGCTCCAGCATACCGGCAAGCGTGCCTTCCGCATGGACGTCAAGGGCGCGCACGCGCTCTGCAAGGTCATCCTGTGCAGTAAAGTGATCTTCATACATCTGTTGAAACAGCTCATGCAGCGGGCCAAACCCCATGCCAGTTACGTTCCAATGGAAATTCTGTGCAAGCATGGTCGCGACAGCGGTTTCTGCAACGGATTGGTTCAAAGCTTCTGCAATAGCGGTTTTGGCGTCTGTAGACAGCGCCGCAGCGGTCTGTGTCATAATTTTTCTCCTGCGATTGAAAAGCTGGCTTGCGACAGGGTCGCTGGCTTGCTGACCATAGAAATAACGTCAGCAATCCGGAATGCAAGAGTTTTTAGAATAATTCTAATTCAAGGAAAAATAGTCAGCTATTCTACCCACCAAGAAGGCCACCAACCTCTGGTTTTCAAGCGCCACCCGAGAGCGCAGCAAAAAGTCCCGGCTGGGCCCGTCACCCGTGGCACAGGCAATGCCCAGCTGAACCACCCACTGCTCGTCAAAGGTCATTTCATTCGCGCCGGGCGCAAGGAATTTGAAAGGCTTTCCAAGGGCTTGCGACAGGCATCGCACCAAGGCCTCGCTATGGGCCACCTGATTTTCGGTGCGGCTCACCTGCAGCAGGGCACAGGCCTGAAACAGCTCCGTCTGGGGCTTTGCGCGACATTTCATCGCCATGAACCGAAGGTGGTTCAAAAAGGCCTCCGCCTCGCTCTTGTGCAAGGGCTCCGGCGTCGGGATTGGCAAAGAGATCTGTCTAAGGGGAATCATAACACGGGGTATCCGCTGTGGTTTCAGGCCGCCCCCATTACCTGACAATTCCTATCGGAATTTACAAGCCTAACCTGCACGCTCCCCCCTGCCCCGAAGCCAAACAGCCCCCAAGCGGCCCGCATCCTGCCGCCACCACAGCCCTTTGCCCGAAAACCGGGCAGTTCCCTATCGCGGCAGGAAAAAGGGGACACCGAAGTGCCCCCTGAGTTTCGCCGTTCAAGCTCATTGTGTTTACCGCCCGGTTTGTTTGCCTGCGGCCTGAACGTCGTCGGGGGCGAGCGCACCCGCCCCAGAAACTTCCCTTGGGGTTCAAACCCCAAGGCTGGCGGGCCAAGAATTTTCGACGAAAATTCTCTGCCCCCGTCGCGCCTTAGCTACACCCGGAGGTTCCCCCGCAGGTGTTGCACTTCATGCAGGTGCCATTGCGCACCAGCGTGTAGTTGCCGCATTCGCCGCAGGGATCGCCCTCATAGCCTTGCATCTTGGCCTTCTTCGAGGGGTCCATGGCCACCGCACCAGAGGCCAGCGCCGTCGTCTGCGTGGTCTCGGGCACAAGGGTCTGCAAAACAGCCACTGGATCCACCGAAGCATCCAGCGCCACCGCGCCCTGCGCCGCGCCATCTGCCCCGCCCTGAAGCACCACCAGATCCTGCGGCATCCGCTTGCGCAGATAGCCCGTCGATGTGATCCGTTTCAGCACCTCAAGAGACTTGCTCGCCGCCGCCTCGGAGGGCTGCTTGACGTTGGACTTTTCGCCCGCGCCGCCACTGCCCTGATCCAGATCATCAAACCGTGTGCCCTCGGGCTCCACATGGGCCAGATCAGTGCGGTCGAGGTAGGACACAGCCAATTCGCGGAAGATATAATCAAGGATCGAGGTCGCGTTCTTGATCGCATCATTGCCCTGCACCATGCCCGCCGGTTCGAACTTGGTAAAGGTAAAGGCATCGACGAATTCCTCCAGCGGCACGCCATATTGCAGGCCCACCGACACGGCGATGGCAAAGTTGTTCATCATGGCGCGGAAGCCCGCCCCCTCTTTGTGCATGTCGATAAAGATCTCGCCCAAAGTGCCGTCTTTGTATTCACCGGTCCGCAGATACACCTTGTGCCCGCCAACATTGGCCTTCTGGGTATAGCCCCGGCGGCGCTGTGGCATCTTCTCGCGTTCGCGGTTGATTACCTCTTTGACGATGACCTTCTCGACGATCTTCTCGGCCAGCACTGCGGCCTTCTCCTGCGCCGTGCCACTTTCCAGCGTCTCGGCGGCTTCGTCGTCGTCCTCGATCAGGGCCGCGGCCAGAGGCTGCGACAGTTTGGAGCCGTCACGATAGAGCGCGTTGGCCTTCACCCCGAGGGACCAGGACAGCTCATAGGCCTCCTGACAATCCTCGATCGTCGCATCATTGGGCATGTTGATCGTTTTCGAGATCGCGCCAGAGATGAAAGACTGCGCCGCCGCCATCATGGTGATGTGGCTCTCGACGCTGAGGAAGCGTTTGCCCTTCTTGCCGCAGGCATTGGCACAGTCAAAGATGCCGTAATGCTCTTCTTTCAGATGCGGCGCCCCCTCAAGGGTCATGGTGCCGCAGACATGGTCATTGGCCAGCTCCACCTGCGCCTTGTCAAAGCCAAGGCTCGACAGCATGTCAAAGCTCGGGTCCGCCAGCTTTTCCGCTGGAATACCAAGGACATCGGTGCAGAACTCCGCGCCCAATGTCCACTGGTTGAACACAAAGCGGATGTCAAAGGCCGAGGGCAAAGCCGCCTCGATCTTGTCGATCTCTGCCTGACCGAAACCCGCCCCGATCAGGGCCGTGTGGTTGATGCCGGGCGCATTGCCAAGGGTGCCGTGACCCACGGCATAGCCGATGATCTCGGCCACTTCGCTGCTGCGATAGCCAAGACGCTCAAGCGCGGCAGGCACAGAACGGTTAATGATCTTGAAATAGCCACCACCGGCCAGCTTTTTGAACTTCACAAGGGCAAAGTCCGGCTCGATCCCCGTGGTGTCACAATCCATCACCAAGCCAATCGTGCCTGTCGGTGCGATCACCGTTGTCTGCGCATTGCGGAAACCATGCTGTTTGCCAAGGCGCAGCGCCTCGTCCCAGCTCGACTTCGCCAGACCGATCAGGGACTGGTCGGGGCAATTGGCGTGATCAAGGGCAACGGGTTTGATCTCAAGGCCCTTATAGCCAGTGGTCTTGCCATGGGCGGCATTGCGGTGGTTCTCGATCACCCGCAGCATATGCTTGGCATTGCGCTTGTAGCCGGAGAACGGCCCAAGCTCGCCCGCGATCTCGGCAGAGGTCGCATAGGCCACGCCGGTCATGATCGCGGTCAGGGCACCGCACATGGCGCGGCCCTCGGCACTGTCATAGCTGTAGCCCATGTTCATCAACAGCCCGCCGATATTGGCATAGCCAAGACCCAGCGTGCGGAAGTCATAGGACAGCTGCGCGATCTCCTTGGAGGGGAACTGCGCCATCATCACCGAAATCTCGAGGGTCACCGTCCACAGACGCGAGGCATGCATATAATCCGCCGCCTGAAACTCCCCGCCCTCATAGAAGGTCAGCAGGTTCATCGAGGCAAGGTTACAGGCCGTATCGTCAAGGAACATATATTCGGAACAGGGGTTCGAGCCCCGGATCGCCCCGTCTTCCGGGCAGGTGTGCCAAGCGTTGACCGTGTCGTGATACTGAATGCCGGGATCGGCGCAGGCCCATGCGGCGTGGCCGATCTGCTCCCACAGGTCGCGGGCCTTGATGGTTTTGGCCACCTCGCCATTGGTGCGGCGGATCAGCTCCCAATCACTGTCGTCCTTCACGGCCTTCAGGAAGGCATCGGTAACGCGGACAGAGTTGTTGGAGTTCTGGCCGGAGACAGAGGCATAGGCCTCTGAGTCCCAATCCGTGTCATAGGTGGGGAACTCGATGCTGCCATAGCCCTGCTTGGCGTAATCCAGCACGCGCTTGACGTATGTCTCTGGAATGGCAACCTTTTTGGCCTCGCGCACAGCCTCTTTCAGCTGCGGGTTCACCTTGGGATCAACCGCGCCCTCTTCCGATCCATCAAAGCCGCGAATGGCGGCAAAGATCATGTTGAGCTTCTGCTCGTGCATCTTGGACCCGGCGACGATAGAGGCAACCTTCTGCTCCTCTTTCACCTTCCAATTGATGAATTCCTCGATATCGGGGTGATCCGCATCACAGATCACCATCTTGGCCGCACGGCGCGTGGTGCCGCCCGATTTGATCGCACCGGCGGCGCGGTCGCCGATCTTCAAAAAGCCCATCAGGCCCGAAGACCGCCCGCCACCAGACAGCCCCTCGCCCTCGCCCCGCAGGGAGGAGAAGTTCGTGCCCGTGCCAGAGCCGTATTTGAACAGGCGCGCCTCACGCACCCAAAGGTCCATGATGCCGCCGTCATTCACCAGATCGTCGCTGACCGACTGGATGAAACAGGCATGGGGCTGCGGGTGCTCATAGCTGCTGGTCGAGGCTGTCAACTTGCCGGTCTTGTAATCGACATAGTGGTGGCCCTGCGCAGGCCCGTCGATGCCGTAAGCCCAATGCAGGCCGGTGTTGAACCACTGCGGGGAGTTCGGTGCGGCGCGCTGTGTCGCCAGCATAAAGCGCATCTCGTCGAAATAGGCGCGCGCGTCCGCCTCGGTGGTGAAATAGCCGCCCTTCCAGCCCCAATAGGCCCAGGCCCCTGCCAAACGGTCAAACACCTGCCGTGCGCTCGTCTCGCCGCCGTAACGCGCCTCCTCGGGCAGCTTCTTCAGCGCCGCCTCATCAGGCACAGAGCGCCACAGAAACTCCGGCACGCCCTTCTCTTTCACCTTCTTCAGCTTGGCCGCGATGCCCGCTTTGCGAAAGTATTTCTGGGCGATCACATCACTCGCAACCTGGCTCCATTCCGAAGGAACGTCGATGTCTTTCAACTGGAACACGATGGAACCATCAGGGTTGCGGATTTCGGATGTCGTTGTGGTGAATTCCAGATCGCTATAGGCGTCCTGGCCGTCCTTGGTGAAAGAGCGTTCGATCTTCATGTTTTCATTTGCCTCATCAGATCGGCCTCGTTGGGCCGCTGGTTGGTGCCGTAATCGCGCGGCGTCAATGTCGTGCTGACTGGGCAAACACAGATCTGCAGGCACAAAGGGATCCCCCCGGCGCAAACGCCGTCACAGCCGCAAAGCTGATGAGGTATGGTATCGTCCCCCTGCGACTGCCCGGTTTTGTTTCCGCCCCGCCGGGGCGTTCAACCGCTACATATGGTGTCTGGTCAGTCAGCAATCACAAACTGGCGTATTCCCGCCTATTGCGTCAACGCTTTATTTAGGAATTTTTCCCAATATTTTTTGTCCGCGTTAACCCTTCCCTAAGGGCATTTTTGTTTTCCACAGAATCGCTTTTTGCCCCCCTGCTCACAGGGGCGTGAAGGCCCATCTGGGAAAACCGTTATCCAAGGGGGATTTAGCCCGCCGACTTCAGGTTTTGGATTCACTTCCCGGCGCCGATACAGAAGTTATCCACAGCCCTGTGGATAACTTGAGGCCCCGGTCAAAACTGCCACCTGTGGTGGGCACGCGGCAAGAAAGCCACAACATGTAGCGCATGAAATGCAGCAGACTGCACAAATTTTACCCGGTTTTGAGACTTTGGAGGGGGTTTGCGATTCTACCACCGCAACACAGCCCGCGCCCGAAGGCGCCTGTATACAGCCATCCAATGTGGATAACTGCATTCGGCAAGGTGATAGATGGGATTTTTCTAATGGTCGGGGCGGCGAGATTCGAACTCACGACCCCCTGTACCCAAAACAGGTGCGCTACCAGACTGCGCCACGCCCCGACGCGCTTTCTTTAGGGATATATGACAGCTTTGCAAAGCCCCAAATGACCCCAAAATTAACTCTCGCAGGGATAATTTTGCTCAGGGTCGAAAAAAGGGTGCGAAACGCGGCTGCCTTCGGCAATTCCCATGGCCTTGGCAAGGCCGCCGTTGATCTCCAACACCGCAATCACCCCCTCGCCCCCGTCGATCGAGGTCTCGTCATGGGGAATGGCATTGGCATGAATGCGGGTCACGATTCCCTCGGGGTTGATGAAAATCATGTCGAGGGGAATCAAAGTGTTCCGCATCCAGAAACTAGCGCGATGGGGCCGCTCGTATAAAAACAGCATCCCCGCAGAGCGCGCCATAGAGGGGCGGTGCATCAACCCCTGCATCCGCTCGGCGGCGTCATCGGCAATTTCAATGGTAAACCGGGCGCTGCCCCAATCGCCAGACAGGGTGACAGAGCCCGCATCACAGGCCCCCTCGGCAAGGGCTGCCCCGCCGCCCAAGGCAGCAAGACCGAACCAGATCGCGGTGATTATTCTTTGAGTGCGGATTCCCATGAACACACCTGTATCGCCATTCGCCCTCGGCGACCATCCACTACCCGCAGGCCCACGGCCTCCCCCGGTTGCAGATCGGCAAGGCCGGACCGGCGCAGAACCTCGATGTGAATAAACACATCCTCGGAGCGCCCGAAGACATTGGCAAAGCCAAAGCCCTTGGACTTGTCGAACCACTTCACGCGGCTCGGCTCCATTTCAATCTCGGCAAGTTCCTCGGGCGAGACAGCGGCCACATCATCAAGGGGCACCCCCTCGTCCGCCACAGGCGGCGTGATCGACAGAACCTCAACGGCCTGCGCCCCGCGCTCTGTGTCTTGCAACACAATTTCCACGGCGGCCCCATCAGCCACCGAGCTTTGCCCGAAGTTACGAAGCACATTCGCATGCAAAAGGATATCCGGGCCGCCTTCATCAGCGACCACAAACCCGAACCCTTTTGTGGGGTCAAACCATTTGACCAATCCAGCGATGGTTTTGGTGGAGCCTACATTCTCGCTCATAGTACTTTCGTCGTCAGCTCGCCGCACAGGCCAACACAGCCCCGGCTTATTGTTCCTGGCCCAAAATTACCGGGCCGCTCTGACACTCAACATACACCTTCGTTTTCCTGCGGGCCCATGTGCGCGGCCCTACGGATTTCACAAGTTGACCCTAGGGAAAGAGTCTTTCTATCTTCCAACTAGCCCCGATTTCGCGGCGCGTCCACCTGAACCGGTCATGTAAACGATGCGCCCCATCGGCCCAGAACTCTATTTCTAGCGGAAATATACGCAAACCACCCCAATATTTAGGGCGCTTCGGGGCATCGCCCTGCTCGGCCTCGGCCTGAGAAAAACGTGCCTCCAAAACCCCGCGATCGGTGATCGGACGGCTCTGATCAGAGGCCCAGGCCCCCAGACGGCTGGGAAGGGAGCGACTGTTATAGTAGTGATCCGCCACTGCGCCATCCTCCCGTTCGACCGTGCCGCGCACGCGGATCTGGCGGCGCTGCGTTTTGGAATGCCAGATAAAGGCGGCCTTGCCCGCGCCCAGCATCTCCTCGCCCTTTGCGCTTTCGTAATTGGTAAAGAAGACAAAGCTGTCCTCCGCAATCACCCGCAGCAAAACCGTGCGCACATTGGGCATCCCCTGCGCATCAACACTGGCCATGGCCACGGCATCAGGATCATTCGGCTCGGTCAGCTCCGCCGCCGCGAACCACTCGCGCGCAAGGGCAAATGGATCGTCCCCCGCAAAGATACCCTGCCGGTCAGAAGAGAGGTCATTGTGTGTCATTACAAACGGCTAGCGATTTTTGAGCAACCAATCAAGCCCATGCTCCGTGACTTTTTACGCACCTATAACGGGTAAATATCCCCCGCCTGCCCTTGTCACAGGCTAGCAGGCTGACATAAAGGGCTGCTATATACAGTTAAGCACAAGAATAGAGCGGAAAACCGATGGGACATGGATTGATGAAAGGCAAGCGCGGGCTGATCATGGGGCTCGCGAACGACAAATCCATAGCGTGGGGGATCGCAAAAGCCCTTGCTGCTGAGGGTGCGGAATTGGCGTTGACCTATCAAGGCGACGCATTTCGCAAACGGGTCGTGCCTCTGGCCGATGAACTGGGCGTGACCCAGATGGCCGATTGCGATGTGACGGACCCTGCCTCCATCGATGCCGTGTTCAACCAGCTGGAGGAGGCCTGGGGCGGTCTGGACTTCTACGTCCATGCCATCGGCTTCTCCGACAAATCGGAACTGCGCGGCCGCTATGTCGATACCTCGCCAGAGAACTTCCGCATGTCGATGGATATCTCCGTCTACTCCTTTACCGCCTGCTGCCAACGGGCTGAAAAGCTGATGAAAAACGGCGGCTCCTGCCTGACCCTGACCTATCTGGGCGCAGAGCGCGTGATGCCGCATTATAACGTCATGGGCGTGGCCAAGGCCGCACTTGAGGCCTCCGTGCGCTATCTGGCCGAGGATCTGGGCAAGGACGGGGTGCGCGTCAACGCCATCTCCGCCGGCCCGATCAAGACCTTGGCCGCGAGCGGCATCGGCGACTTCCGCTATATCCTGAAATGGAACGAGTATAACTCGCCCCTGCGCCGCACCGTCACCATCGACGAGGTCGGCCAATCCGCCCTCTACCTGCTGTCGGACATGGGCCGCGCGGTGACCGGCGAGGTCCACCACGTGGACTCCGGCTACCACGCCGTGGGGATGAAGGCAGTGGACGCGCCCGATATGAGCCCGCCATCCAAAGCCAAGGAGGGCGGCGCATGAGCGACGATCGCCTCCCCCACGAAAAGGGCTTCCATGTCTCATGGGACCAAATCCACCGCGACAGCCGCGCCCTCGCCTGGCGTCTGGACAAACGCGGCCCGCTGGAAGGCGGCGACTGGAAGGCCGTTGTGGCCATCACTCGCGGCGGCATGGCCCCGGCCATGATCCTCGCCCGCGAACTCGACATCCGCACCGTCGACACGATCAGCGTCAAAAGCTACGATAATCAGGCGCAAACCTCGGCACAGGTTTTGAAAAAACCTGACGATGCGCTCATGGGCGACGGCAGCGGCGTTCTGGTGATCGACGATCTGGTGGACAGCGGCAAGACGCTGGAACTGGTGCGCGAACTCTATCCCAACGCCCATTTCGCCACCGTCTATGCCAAGCCCAAGGGGCGGCCCATGGTGGATACATTCATCACCGAGGTCTCTCAGGATACCTGGATTTTCTTCCCCTGGGATATGGCATTGCAATATGTCGAACCCTACCGCGGGACGTAAGGGCGGGAGCCTCCGGCGGGGATATTTAGCACCAATAAGAAGCCCTTAGGAGAAACTCTTAAGGCGGCGCGAAAGGCGATGTCATGCTCTTGAATCCAAATATGGCCCAGACCGAAGCCCCGCCGGTGATGGAGGCGCGCCGCTGGATGGAAGGGCTGGAATTCCCCGCAGATCGCCCCCTGATCAATGTCTCGCAGGCCGCGCCGGTGGACCCGCCCCCCCTCGCCCTACGCGAGGCCATGGCCGAGGCGGTTCTGCATCAGGACGCCGCGCATCTTTACGGGCCGGTTCTGGGCAACCCCGATCTTCGGGCCGAACTGGCGGCGCGGTTCTCGCGCGCTTATGGCGGCAGGATAGCGGCGGATCAGGTGGCGATCACCTCGGGCTGCAATCAGGCCTTTGCCGCCACGCTGGCCACACTTGCCGCGCCGGGGGATGAGGTCATCCTGCCGACCCCTTGGTATTTCAATCACAAGATGTGGCTCGACATGGGCGGCATCCGCGCCGTTCCTCTGCCCCCCGGCCCCGGGTTGATCCCGCAGGTGGAGGCCGCCGAGGCCAAGATCACCGAGCGCACCCGCGCCATCGCCCTTGTCACCCCCAACAACCCCGGCGGCGTGGAATACCCCGCCGAGACGCTGGATGCCTTTGCCGATCTGGCGCGGCGCAAGGGCATTGCCCTGATCATCGACGAAACCTACCGCGATTTCGACAGTCGCACCGGCGCGCCCCATGGCCTTCTGGCCGATGACACCTGGGCCGAGACGGTGATCCAGCTCTATTCCTTCTCCAAGGCCTATCGCCTGACCGGCCACCGCGTCGGCGCGGTGATCGCCAGCGCCGCCCGTTTGGCCGAGATCGAGAAATTCCTTGATACCGTCGCCATTTGCCCCGCCCAGCTGGGCCAGATCGGCGCGCTTTGGGGATTGCGCAACCTTGACCAATGGCTCGCCGGAGAGCGCGAGGAGAT
This sequence comes from Harenicola maris, assembly GCA_018524345.1. Taxonomy (GTDB): domain Bacteria; phylum Pseudomonadota; class Alphaproteobacteria; order Rhodobacterales; family Rhodobacteraceae; genus Harenicola; species Harenicola maris. Next base: position 774,948 of record JADQAZ010000001.1, on the reverse strand, counting down.
CCTTGATCGCCGCGCCGCCATCGAGGAATACTTCGCCCCCCTCGCCGCACAGGGCTGGCGCATTCTGGGCTGCGGCGCCTATTTCGCCTATGTGGAGCACCCTTTCGCAATGGCTTCGGACGCATTGGCGCAGGCCATGGTGCGCGACATCGGCGTTTTGTGCTTGCCCGGCACCATGTTTATGCCCGCCAGCGACCCCTCCGGCGCCACCCAATTGCGCATCGCCTTTGCGAACTCTGACCGCGCGGGGATCAAGGCCTTGGCCGAGCGCCTCGCAAACCTGTCATACCAGAGGCGCTAACCGCCTCTTGCCCCCCCTCGCGCCCTCGCTTAGACACCAAGAACCATAACGGCATCACGGCGGAGGAACCCATGGCCAAAAGCGTCGGTAAGAAGGCTTCTAATTTCTTTGTCTGGGGTCTTTTGGGCCTATTGGCGATCTCCCTTGTCGGCTTTGGCGCCGGCGGGTTTGGCGGCACTGTCAATGCTATTGGCTATGTCGGTGACCGCGAGATTGACGCAAACGAATATTTCCGCGCCGCAAGCAATGCGATCAACGCCCAAAGTCAGGCACAGGGCCGCGTCGTCGGCTTTGCCGAGGCACAGCAAACCGGCCTGCTAGAGCAGGTCCGCGGGCAGCTTGTCTCCGAGGCCGCGATTGACAATGAAACCGACCGCATCGGCCTGTCCGTGGGCGACGAACGCGTGCGCGATCAGGTCCTCGCCCGCACCGATATGCGCGGCCTTGACGGCACCTTTGACCGCGCCGCCTATGAGGCCACCCTGCGCCAGAGCGGCTACTCCGTTGAGGGGTTCGAGGACCGCATCCGCGACGAGACCGCCCGCACCCTGTATCAGGGCGCTGTGATTGGCGGCGTTGCCCCCCCCGCCGCGCTTGTCGATACCCTGATGGGCTATTTCGGCGAGCGGCGCAGCTTCCGCTGGATCCGCATCGGACAGGACGCAATGGACGGCCCCCTGCCGGAACCGACACAGGAAGAGCTGCAAGCCTATTACGATGAAAACGAAGCCGATTTCACCCTGCCGGAGATGAAGCGCATCACCTTCGTCTGGCTCACGCCAGAGATGATCGCCGCCGATATGCCCGCCGATGAGACCGCCCTGCGCGCCCTCTACGACTCCCGCATCACCGAGTTTCAGGTGCCCGAGCGCCGCCTCGTCGAGCGCCTCGTCTTCGCCAATGACGAGGCCGCCGCAGCCGCCAAGGCCCGCCTTGACGCGGGCGAGGTCACCTTTGCCGATCTGGTCACCGAACGCGGGCTGACCCTTGAGGACATCGACCAGGGCGAGGCCACCCTCGCCGATCTGGGCGCAGCAGGCGAGGCGATCTTCGCCATGACAGAGCCCGGCATCACCGATCCCCTGCCCACCAACCTCGGCCCCGCGATCTACCGCATGAACGGCATCCTCAACGCCCAGATCACCAGCTTCGATCAGGCCAAGGCCGAACTCTCCGAAGAACTCGGCCATGACAGCGCCGCCCGCGCCATCGCCGATCTGACCTTCGAGGTCGAGGACAAGCTCGCCGCCGGTGCCACCCTAGAGGAGCTGGCCGAGGAAACCGACCTGCGCCTCGGCACCATCGACTTCTGGGACGGCCTTGGCGAAAGCATCGCCAATTACAACAGCTTCCGCGACGCGGCCCTCGTGGCCGAAGTCGGCGACTTCCCCGAGGCCCTCAGCCTCGAGGACGGCGGCGTCTTTGCCCTGCGCATGGACGAGGCCCTCGCCCCCCGCCTGCAAAGCCTCGAGGCCGTGCTGGACAAGGTCACCGCCGGTTGGGAAAACCGGGAAACCGAAACCCGCCTGACCGCCCGCGCCCAGCAGGTGCAGGCCCAGCTCGAGGTTGGCGTCACACTGGAAGGCAGCGGCTTCGAGGTCCAAACAGCCGAGGCCCTGACCCGCGACGGCTTTATCGAGGGCACCCCCGATACGCTGATCCCGCAGGTCTTTGAAATGACCGCAGAAGAAAGCCGCGTCCTGCCCGGTTTCGGTGCCGTCTTCCTTGTCATCCTCGACAAGATCGAAGGCCCCGATATGGAAGACGAACGTATCGCCCTGCTGCAAAACATCTGGCAACAACAGGCCAGCGTCAGCCTGACAGGCGATATCTACAACGCCTTCTCCCGCGCCCTGACACAAGAGGCGGGCTTTACCCTGAACCCCACTGCGCTGAACGCCGTTCACGCCAGCTTCGCCCAGTAACGCCCAAGGAACGGAACCCGCCCCGTGGCCCAGCTCTCCCCCAGCTATGAAAGCTTCGCCGCCGCCTATGAGGCCGGCGAAAATCAGGTCGTCTACACCCGCCTCGCGGCGGATCTGGACACCGCCGTCTCCCTGATGCTCAAGCTGGGTCAGGCCCGCCCCGATACCTTCATTCTGGAATCGGTCACAGGGGGCGAGGTCCGCGGACGCTACTCCATCGTCGGCATGAAACCCGACCTCATCTGGCGCTGCCGCGGCACACAGGCCGAACTCAACCGCAACGCCCGCTTCGATGGCAATGACTTCTCCGATGAGGGCACGGACCCGCTCACCAGCCTGCGCGCCCTTCTGGCCGAAAGCCGCATCAACCTGCCCGATGACCTGCCGCCCTCGGCGGCTGGCCTCTTCGGCTACCTCGGCTACGACATGATCCGGCTGGTCGAAACCCTGCCCCAAGAAAACGCGGACCCACTGGGCCTGCCGGACGCCGTGATGATGCGCCCCTCGGTGGTGGCCGTGCTTGACGGCGTCAAGGGCGAGGTCGCCGTCGTCGCCCCCGCCTATGCCGCCTCCGGCCTCTCCGCCCGCGCCGCCTATGCCCAAGCGGCAGAGCGCGTCATGGACGCGGTCCGCGATCTCGAACGCGGCCTGCCCGCAGAGGCATGGAGCGCCGACACCAACGCAGAAAACGCCGTGGGCGAGCCTGTCTCCAACTTCACCAAACCCGGCTACCTCGCGGCGGTGGAAAAGGCCAAAGGCTACATCCGCGCAGGCGACATCTTTCAGGTCGTCCCCGCACAGCGCTGGACACAGGACTTCGCCCTGCCCCCCTTCGCCTTCTACCGCTCCCTGCGGCGCACCAACCCCTCGCCCTTTATGTTCTATTTCAACTTCGGCGGCTTTCAGGTCGTCGGCGCCAGCCCCGAAATCCTCGTGCGCCTGCGCGAGGGAGAGGTCACAATCCGCCCCATCGCAGGCACCCGCAAACGCGGCGCCAATGAGGAAGAGGACCGCGCGCTGGAGGCAGACCTCCTCTCCGATGAAAAAGAACTGGCCGAACACCTCATGCTGCTCGATCTGGGCCGCAACGATGTGGGCCGCGTGGCGAAAATCGGCACCGTCCACCCGACCGAAGAATTCCAGATCGAACGCTACAGCCACGTCATGCACATCGTCTCCAATGTGGTGGGCGAGATCGACGACAAACACGACGCCCTCGCGGCGCTCCTCGCGGGCCTGCCCGCAGGCACCCTGTCGGGCGCACCCAAAGTCCGCGCCATGGAAATCATCGAGGAACTGGAGCCCGAAAAACGCGGCGTCTACGGCGGCGGCGTGGGATACTTTTCCGCCGATGGCGATATGGATATGTGCATCGCCCTGCGCACAGCGGTGCTCAAAGACGGCAAACTTTACTCCCAAGCAGGCGGCGGCGTTGTCTATGACAGCGACCCGGAGGCCGAATTCGAGGAAACCGTGAACAAGGCCCGCGCCGTCTGGGCCGCCGCCAAATCCGCGGCACGCTTCTCGGGCGGCAACAGCTAGCCCCCTCCACACCTCTCCGAAAAAACGCCCCCCCGGCTTCTTATTGGAACAAATATCCCCGCCGGAGGCACAAAATCTTTTCCCCTAGCGGGCCTTCAAAACCGCCGAAACAGGCGAAAGCGCAACCTGATCCGCCTTCCCCTCAATCGCCCAGGCCAGCAATGCACTGACGGTCTCGGGATAGGTATGGCCCACCATCACAACGCTCCCGTCCTGCCCGGCTTTAAAGGCCGCGCGGTCAAGGTAACGGCGAATAACGGTGGACCGTTCCTGCGCAGGGTCCAACTCGCGGAACACAAGGGCACTGGGCTGCCCCGCCTTCTGCGCCGCCTGACTGGCCGAATTCAAACCCTTGTCGTAAAACACCAACCCATGGCCGGTATCCCCCGCCATGGCGACAAGCTGGCTGGTCAGATCGCGGCTGTCCTGAATCCCGCCCGCAGGCAGGTCCAGAATACCAACAGCGGCTGGGACCGCCGCTAGATGCGCCGCCATAGTCACCTCAAGATCCTGCGGCGTGGCACGGGGCGGCAGGCCAACAGGCATCAACAACACCTCGAACCCCGCGGCCCGATACTCAGCCGCCGCCTCGCCCGCGCCGGGCGCGGTGGGATCAAGGGCAAAGGTCACGGGAATATCCACATCCATCAACTTTGACCGCTCAACACCATTCGCGCCCACATCAATCAAAACCACGGAAAACAGCGGCTTGGACTGCGGGTTCTCGAAGGCCGCCGCATTGCGCAGCATCGCGCCTGCATCCTCTGGCAAGGCCTCGGCGCTGGCGGGTGTCTCCACCGCAGGTTCGGCCTCGCTGCCCGGGGCAGGATCGCCAATGCGCGGCAGGCGGTTGGTGCGAATGCCGGTGGTCCGGTCGGTCAGGCGCGTCACCTTCACCCCAATCCCCTCGGCCCCGCCGGGCAGACGGTCAACAACCGTCGGCGCGCTCGTTCCGGGCAAGGCAGGCGCGGCCTCGGCGGTCTCCACCTCGGCCTCTGTTTCGGGCGTGGTCACGGCTGGTCGGCGCACGATGGGCTTCACCGGCGCAGGCGCGGCTTCGGCCACCTCCGGCTCCACGTCGCCCTCGATCACCAAGATCGCATCGGGCGTATCCTCTTGAATCTCCGCCGTGGCGGCTTCCGCCTCGGCCACAACCTCCTGCCCCTCGGCGCGCTCCGGCGCGACGCTGCTGGCGGTCTCCGCCACAGCTGTCTCAGCGACAGGGGCCTCGGCGGCACGCACAGCAGCCTCCGCCTCCGGCGCCACGGCCACCTCGGCCTCCGGCGCGGCTTCTGCCTCCGGCGCTTCGCTCACAGGCTGCGCCCGATCGGTCAGGCCCGCGCTGGTCACGGTCTCGGGCTCTGCCGCCTCGGCGGCGACCTCGGCCTGCTCGGTCACGGGGGCCACCTCGGCCTCGGCGCTGGCCACTTCGGCCACCTCGGGCACCAATTCCGCCGCTGGCGCCTGCTCAACAGGCAGGGCCGCGGCCTCGGTCTCGCGCACCGGCGGGCGCGCGGCCTCGGGGGCTTCCACGACCTCGGCCACCGCACTCTCCGCCGCTGGCACGGCCTCGCTCTCGGCGGTCAAAGGCGCGGTCAGGGCGGTCTCTCCCGCCACATCGGGGGCAATCAACTGGGTGGTCTGGGTCGCAGGGGCCGGCGTTGCCAAAGGCGCGGATTCCGGCGCCGGGCTCTCGGCCACTTCGGCCAGCTCGGGCGCGGATACATTGCCCGCCTCGGGCACAGTGCTCTCGGCCACAGGCACCTGCGGCGCGCTATCCTCGCCCACCGGTGCAACCTGCGGCACCGCGGGCACCTCAACAGCAGGCGCCGTTTCCGCAACCTCGGCAACAGCTTCTGCCTCCGCTTCAACTTCAACCTCAGGCTCCACCTCAACCTCAGGCGCAGCCTCGGCAAGTTCCGGCGCAGCCTCGCCCTCTGGCGCGGCCTCCACCGCTTCCCCCTCGGTCAAAGGCGCCGCCTCGGACCCCTCCGGCTCCCCAGAGGGCGCATCCAAAGGCAAAGCCGCCAGATCAAGCCGCGGCGGCACAGGCGCAACCAAAGAGGCCCCGCCCAGCACAAGCGCCGAGGTTAAAGTTCCCCAAAAAAGGCCAGAAGCGATACCGCCACCCATGGGTCATCCCCCATTTTTTCATTGTCTCTGTCTGCTCTGACGTATGCAAAGCACAAAACCTTGGCCTCAGGTGCGTTTTTTCGAAAAAACCCGATCTCGCCCCCGCGCCACGGTGTTGACCCCACCACACGCTTGGGGCCAAGTATACCGCGACCTGCCCGCAGGTTCACCCCCTTTTAAGGTTTAAGGCCAACATGCTGCTTCTGATCGATAACTACGACAGTTTTACCTACAATCTCGTTCATTATCTGGGCGAACTTGGCGCCGATGTGCGCGTGGAACGCAATGACGCGCTGGATGTGCAGGCCGCGATGGCACTCAACCCCACGGCGATTCTGCTCTCCCCCGGCCCCTGCGATCCCGATCAGGCCGGCATCTGCCTTGCCATGACCGAGGCCGCAGCCGAAACCGGAACCCCGCTCCTCGGCGTCTGCCTTGGCCACCAGACCATCGGGCAGGCCTTCGGCGGCACGGTCACCCGCTGCCACGAGATCGTCCACGGCAAAATGGGCACTGTAAAGCATGACGGCAAGGGCCTGTTCAAAGGCATCACAGGGCCCTTCGAGGCCACCCGCTACCACTCCTTGATCGTCGACCGCGCCTCCCTGCCCGAGGCGCTCGAAATCACCGCAGAACTCGAAGACGGCACCATCATGGGCCTGCGCCACAAGACCCTCCCGATCGAGGGCGTGCAATTCCACCCCGAAAGCATCCGAAGCCAGCACGGCCACAAGATGCTGCAAAACTTCCTTGATATGGCAAAGGTCCCGGCATGAGCAGCACCCTGCGCCCCCTGATCGGCTTGGCGGCCGAGCGTCCCCTGACACGGGCCGAGGCCGAAACCGCTTTCGGCACCTTCTTTGACGGCTCCGCCACGCCCAGCCAGATGGGCGGCATGCTCATGGCCCTGCGCGTGCGCGGCGAAACCGTCGATGAAATCGCCGCCGCCGCCGCCGTGATGCGCGCCAATTGCAAACCCGTCCGCGCGCCGCAGGGCGCGATGGACATCGTCGGCACCGGCGGGGATGGCAAGGGCACCCTCAATATCTCCACCGCCACCGCCTTTGTCGTGGCGGGCGCGGGCGTGCCCGTGGCCAAACACGGCAACCGCAACCTTTCCTCGAAATCCGGCGCCGCCGATGCCCTCTCGCAGATGGGCATCAACGTGATGGTCGGCCCCGATGTGGTTGAAAAGGCGCTGGAAACCTGCGGCATCTGCTTCATGATGGCGCCCATGCACCACCCCGCCATGGCCCATGTCGGCCCCGCCCGGGCCGAGCTTGGCACCCGCACGATCTTCAACATCCTCGGCCCGCTGACCAACCCCGCGGGCGTCAAACGCCAACTCACCGGCACGTTTTCGCGCGACCTGATCCGCCCCATGGCCGAAACCCTGCTTGATCTGGGGTCAGAGGCCGCATGGCTCGTCCATGGCTCCGACGGCACGGATGAACTCTCCATCGCCGGGGTCTCCTATGTCGCCAAACTGAACGACGGCGCGGTGGAAATCACCGAGGTCCACCCGGAGGACGCAGGCCTGCCCACACATCCCTTCGAGGCCATCCTCGGCGGCGAACCTGCAGAAAACGCCAAGGCCTTCCAAACCCTGCTCGAGGGCGAGGCCTCCGCCTACCGCGACGCGGTGCTGCTGAACTCCGCCGCCGCCCTCGTGGTCGCAGGCAAGGCAAACAGCCTGCCAGAGGGCGCCGAAATGGCCGCCCAAAGCATCGACAGCGGCGCCGCCAAAGGCAAGATCACCGCCCTTGCCGCAGCAACCCAAACACAGGGCTAAGAGACTGATATGACAAGCATCCTCGACAAGATCAAAGCCTACAAGCTCGAAGATCTGGCCAAACGACAGGCCGCCCGCTCCATCGGAGAGGTCGAAGCCGCCGCCGCCAACGCGCCCCCCGTGCGCCCCTTCGGCGATGCCCTGCTCGAGGCCTCCCGCCACGGCTACGGCCTGATCGCAGAGGTCAAGAAAGCCAGTCCCTCCAAGGGGCTGATCCGCGCCGATTTCAACCCCGCGGTCCTCGCCGCGGCCTATGAGGAAGGCGGCGCAACCTGCCTCTCGGTCCTCACCGATGGGCCATCCTTCCAAGGCGATGACAGCTACCTCGTCGCCGCCCGCGAGGCCGTCAGCCTGCCGGTCCTGCGCAAGGATTTCCTCTACGACCCCTATCAGGTCACCGAATCCCGCGCCCTCGGCGCCGATTGCATCCTGATCATCATGGCCTCGGTCTCCGACGATCAGGCACTGGAGCTTGAGGACACCGCCATGTCCCTTGGCATGGACGCCCTGATCGAGGTGCATAATATCGAGGAACTCGACCGCGCCGCGGCCCTGAAATCCCCCCTGCTGGGCATCAACAACCGCGACCTGAACACCTTTGAAACCACCCTCGAAACCACCAAGAAACTGGCCCGCATGGCCAGCGCAGAGCGCCTGCTGATCTCCGAATCCGGCCTCTTCACGCCTGAGGACCTCGCCGATATCGCCGCCTATGGCACCCGCTGCTTCCTCATAGGTGAAAGCCTGATGCGGCAGGAGGACGTCACCGCCGCCACCCGCGCCCTGCTGGCCAATCCGCTCCACGCCCAAGGGGGCCATTAACCCATGGCCCTGACCCATTTCGACGCCAAGGGACAGGCCCATATGGTCGATGTCTCCGGCAAGCCCGTGACCGACCGTGTCGCCAAGGCCAGCGCATGGGTGAAGATGTTGCCAGAAACCCTTGAAAAGGTGACAGAAGGCAGCGCCAAGAAAGGCGATGTTCTGGGCGTGGCCCGCCTTGCGGGGATCATGGGGGCCAAGCAAACCGCGGCCCTTATCCCCCTGTGCCACCCCCTGCCGATCACCAAGGTCGCGGTGGAGCTTACTCCCGACACGGCCCTGCCCGGCGTCCGCATCACCGCAGAGGTCCGCACCTCCGGCCAAACCGGCGTCGAGATGGAGGCCCTCACCGCCGCCAGCACCGCCGCCCTCACGGTCTATGACATGCTCAAGGCCGTCGACCGCGCCATGGAAATCGGCGACCTCCGCGTGCTACTCAAAGATGGCGGAAAATCAGGGCGTTACGAGGCAGAGCTGTGAGCCTGATCTCCACCGAGGAGGCCCTCGAACGGGTCTTCGACCTGCTCTCGCCCCTCGGCGCAGAAGACTGCCCCATCGCAGAGGCCGCGGGCCGCATCCTCGCCGCCCCGATCATCGCGACCCGCAACCAGCCCCCCTTCGCCGCCTCCGCCATGGATGGCTACGCCGTCAAATCCGCCGAGGTCCACCCCGGCGCAAGCTTCCGCGTCATCGGCCAAAGCGCCGCAGGCGCGGGCTTCACCGGCGCCATCGGCCCCGGAGAGGCCCTGCGCATCTTTACCGGCGCGCCAGTGCCAGAGGGCGCAGATCGCATTGTTATTCAAGAGGATACGATACAAACCTCAAGCGGTATCACCCTGCGCGACACGCTGGACGAGGCCCCCTATATCCGCCCCGCAGGCAATGACTTCAAAGCCGGCGAACAGATCGAGGCCCCCGCGCGGCTGACCCCCAGCCTGATCTCCCTCGCCGCCTCCATGGGCGCGCGCAACCTACAGGTCGCCCGCCGCCCCGTGGTCGCCGTCATGGCCACCGGCGACGAGCTGGTCATGCCGGGCGAGGTCCCCGCAGAGGACCAGATCATCGCCTCCAACACCCTCGGCCTCGCCGCCCTGCTGCGCGAGGAGGGCGCAATCGTCCGCGCCCTTCCCATCGCCCGCGACAATGCCGAAAACCTCACTGCCGCCTTCCATCTGGCCAAGGGCGCGGACCTGATCGTGACCACCGGCGGCGCCTCCGTCGGCGATCATGACCTTGTCCGCCCCGTCGCCGCCAGCCTCGGGATGGAGCCCGCCTTCTACAAGGTCGCCATGCGGCCGGGCAAACCCCTGATGGCGGGGCGCGTGCTGGATATTCCCATGATCGGCCTGCCCGGCAATCCGGTCAGCTCCATGGTCTGCGGCCATGTCTTCCTGCGGCCCGCGATCCGGCTGATGCTCGGCCTCGGCGCCGCCCCCCTGCCACGCCGCCGCGTCGCCCTCGCCGCGCCCGTCGGCGCCAACGGCCCCCGCGCCCATTACATGCGCGCCACGCTCACCGCCGATGGCGTCACCGCGGCCACGCGTCAGGACAGCGCCCTCCTGTCGGTGCTGGCGGGCGCCAACGCCCTGATCCACCGGCCCCCCCATGACCCCGCCCAGCCCGCAGGCGTGATGGTCGAAGTCCTCGACCTTTAACAAATTCCAAATACCTGCGCTCGATTAACCGGCTGTTAAGCATCAAAGCTTAACGTTTCCTTGACACAAAACGCGAACACTGGCAGAACATCCGTGAACAATCGCGGCACATGCCATGATCATAACAGATGTCGGAGGGCCCAATGCTGACCAAGAAGCAGTTGGATTTACTTAAATTTATCGACAAGCGCATGGCGCGGGACGGCGTCCCCCCCTCTTTTGACGAGATGAAAGACGCGCTCGACCTGCGCTCCAAATCCGGCATCCACCGCCTGATCACGGCGCTCGAGGAACGCGGCTTTATCCGCCGCCTCGCCCACCGCGCCCGCGCCATCGAAATCGTCAAACTCCCCGATGCCCTCAAACCCAGCGGCGGCTTCACCCCGCAGGTCATCGATGGCGACCGCCCCGACGAAACACCCGCCCAAAGCATTCCGGTGCAGATAAGCGCGATCGAACTGCCCGTCATGGGCCGCATCGCCGCCGGTGTCCCGATCGAGGCGATCTCGGAAGTCTCCCATCAGGTCGCCGTCCCCGGCGGCATGGTCGGCTCCGGCCCCCACTACGCACTGGAGGTTCAGGGCGACTCCATGATCGACGCGGGCATCAACGATGGCGACATCGTCGTGATCCGCGAAACCAATACCTGCGATGACGGCGAAATCGTCGTCGCTCTGGTCGAGGGGCAGGAAGCCACCCTCAAGCGCCTGCGCCGCAAGGGCGGCTCCATCGCGCTCGAGGCCGCAAACCCCGCCTATCCCACCCGCATGTTCCGCGATGATCAGGTCAAGGTGCAGGGCCGCCTCGTCGGCCTAATCCGCACCTACTGATCCGCACCTACTCATTACCGGCTCCAGAGCCGGTCCCCCGCAACGGCCCGCGCAGAGACAATCTGCGGCGGGCCGTTTTCTTGGGGCACCAACGCAATCGAGCCCCGCGCCCGCATCTCCGCCGCATCCAGCACCACGCAAGGCCCCTCGGGCCGCTGCTCCAGCCGCTGGTTGGTCACAATCACCTCGCGCCCACAGCGCGCCTCCAGTGCCGCCGCCGCCCGCTTGCCGCTGGCATGGCGCAGCCGCCAGCCCCCCGCCAAATCAATCGCCCGCTGCGCCCCCTCGCCCGTAAACCCCGCCCGCGCCGCGGCCTCCGCCTGCGTCGCGCCATCGCCGTCATTCTCCAGCCAGCTTCGCGCCGAAAACCCGTCCCCCCGCGGCTTTGACAGCACCCGCCCCTGCGGCCCCATCACCCCCACCAACCCGCCGGTGTCAGAGATCAAAACCGCAGGCCGCTCCGCCCCGATCCAGCCGATCAGCGCCAGCACCGGCCCCAAGGCCCCAAGCCAACGCAGATGCCCCACCCAGAGCATGCCCCAAAGCGCCCCCAGCGCCAGACAGGGCAGCACCCAGCCGGGCGGCGAGACAACCCAGGTCACCGATCCCTCCATCCCCGCCACCCAATGGGCCACGGCCAAAATCCAGCGCAGGCCAAGCTCCATCACCCAAAGCCCGACGCCCTCCAACCCCAAAGGCGCCAGCACGGCCGAGGCCACAGCCCCCGGCATCACCAACGCCCCCATGACCGGCACGCTCAGCAGGTTCGCGATCAACCCGTAATCCGCGATCCGGTTGAAATGGGCCGCCGCAAAGGGCGCCGTCGCCGCCCCCGCCACCGCCGACGACACCACCAAGGCCCCGACCCAGCGCAGCCAGACCGGCGCCGCCGAGGGGCGCCCCCGCGCCTGCGCCCGGTCCCGCAACCAACCAAACACTGCCACCAATCCCACCGTGGCCGAGAAAGACATCTGAAACCCCGGCCCGAACAGGGCCTCGGGCGTGAACACCAGCAACACCAATGCCGCCAAAGCCACCGCCCGCAAGGAAATCGCCCGCCGCCCCAAAAGCACCGCAAACAGCATCACCGCCACCATGGTAAAGGCCCGCTGGGTCGACACCGCCCCCCCCGACATCGCCAGATAGGCCGCCGCCCCGGCCAAGGCGCCCAAGGCTGCCAGCTTCTTGCCCGGTATCCGCAGGCCCACCCGCGGCCAGAGGGCAAAGCCCAGCCGCAACATACCCAGAACCACCCCCGTCAGCATGCCCATATGCATGCCCGAAATCGCCAGCAAATGCGCAAGGTTGCTGCGCCGCAAATCCTCCATCGCGCCGGGGCTGATCGCGGCGCGATCGCCGGTCAGAATCGCGGCGGCAAAAGCCCCCGTGTCCCCCTCCAGACGCGCCTGCACGGCGCGGCTCACATGGGTGCGAAACCGGAACAGCGCCAGCGCCCCGCCCCCTTCGGGCGGGGCACGCTGCATCACGGGGCTGCGGGTATAGCCAATCGCGCCAAGGCGCAGAAACCATGCGTGGCGGCGAAAATCGAACCCTCCGGGTTCGACCGGCCCCGCAGGCGGCGACAGATGCCCGGTCAGCATGACATGTTGACCGGGCACCGGCGCCGCCTGCGGGGCATCGCCATGCAAGGACACGCGCACCCTGCGCGGCATCCGCGCAGGCGCGGTATCCTGCAACCAGACCCCGTCCAGCGTCAGGCGCACCGCGCCAGAGGCCGAGCGGTCAATCGCCACCACCCGCCCCTCGATCGGGCCGTAGTAGCGAAATGTTAACACCGGATGCGATACCCCATGGCTGCGCGCCGCCGCCAAAACCACCCCAAGGGCCACCAGCGCCGCCCCCACGGCCAAAGGCACCGCCGCCTCCGGCAGCCAGCGCGCGCCAACCACCGCCACAAGGGCCGCAATCCCCAGAAACGTCAAAACCATGTTGGAGGGTTCCACCCCGAGCGCAAAATACCACCCCACCCCGATGGCCATCGCCACCGGAGCCCAGAGCAGCCACCTGCCCGTCTGCGCCAGCATCACGCCCTCAAGCGCCGCCCACGGGCCCGGCCACCTTGCCCTATCGCCGCCTATTGCATACACGTTGCCCAAGCCTAATCCGCCATGGTTTCCAGAAAGTTAATCGCACATGTCCGACACATCGACCGGCGCTCAAATCGTCACCCGCATCGCCCCTTCTCCCACCGGTTTCATGCATATCGGCACGGCCCGCGCGGCCCTGTTCAACTGGCTCTATGCCCGTGGCCGCGGCGGCAAATTCCTGCTGCGGATCGAGGACACAGACCGCGCGCGCTCAACGCCAGAGGCCACAGCCGCCATCCTGCGCGGCATGAACTGGCTCGGCCTTGACCACGACGGAGAGGCCGTCAGCCAGTTCGAGCGCGCCTCCCGCCACGCCGAGGTCGCCCATGCCATGCTGGCCAAGGGCGACGCCTATAAATGTTTCTCGACCCAAGAGGAGATCGCCGCCTTCCGCGAGGCCGCGCAGGCCGAGGGCAAAAGCACCCTCTTCCGCTCCCCATGGCGCGACACCCCAGAATCCGAGCAACCAGACGCCCCCTTCGTCCTGCGCCTGCGCGCCCCGCTCGACGGGCAAACCGTGATCGAGGACGAGGTGCAGGGCACCGTCACCTTCAAGAACGCCACGCTGGACGATATGGTCCTGCTGCGCTCCGACGGCACCCCCACCTATATGCTGGCCGTTGTGGTCGACGATCACGACATGGGCGTCACCCATGTGATCCGCGGCGACGACCACCTCTCCAACACCCCGCGTCAGGTGCAGATCTACGCCGCCATGGGCTGGCCCCTGCCGGTCTATGCCCATCTGCCGCTGGTCCTTGGCCCCGATGGCAAGAAACTCTCCAAACGCCACGGCGCAACAGGGGTCGAGGAATACCGCGCCATGGGCTACCCCGCCTCGGCCATGCGCAACTACCTCGCGCGGCTCGGCTGGTCCCACGGCGATGACGAATTCTTCACCGACGCTCAGGCCCTAGAATGGTTTGACCTATCGGGTATCAACAAATCTGCTGGCCGGTTCGACTTTAAAAAGCTCGATCACATCTCCGGACAGCATATCGCAGCCACCGAAGATGACGCTCTCATCCCAATGATTGAAGGGTATTTGCAGTCGATTGACGCCGCGGCACTTTCTGCATCGCAGAAGGAAACCCTCGCCAAAGCGCTCTATTGCGTCAAAGAACGCGCCAAAACCCTTGGCGATCTTATAGATAAGGCCCATTTCGCCCTTATTTCCCGCCCGATCACCCCCGACGAGAAGGCCGAGAAAGCCCTGAATCCGGTATCCCGTGGTATACTTGCCGAATTGACGCCGCATTTGCAAAGTGCTAGCTGGGTCCGCGAAGAGCTCGAGGAAGTGGCAAATAATTTTGCCGCCGGCAAAGACCTTAAATTCGGTCAGCTCGCAGGGCCCCTTCGGGCCGCACTTTCGGGGCGCTCCGCCACCCCGAGCGTGTTTGACATGATGCTGGTATTGGGACGCGAGGAATCGCTCGCAAGGCTGGCCGACGCTGCCCGCTAAAGGGCATCGACCAAACGAAACCACCGCCGGTCACACCGGCAGTTCGCCACATAGGGATACCTGATATGACTGACGCTTCGAAAACCGCAAAACTAACCTTTGGCGATGCGGAAATTGAACTGCCGATCCTTTCCGGATCCACCGGCCCCGACGTGATCGACATCCGCAAGCTCTATGCCCAAGGCAAGGTCTTCACCTTCGATCCCGGCTTTACCTCCACCGCCGCCTGCGAAAGCACCATCACCTATATCGACGGCGACAAGGGCGAGCTTTTGCACCGCGGCTACCCGATCGACCAACTGGCCGAGAAATCCCACTATCTAGAAGTCTGCTACCTGCTGCTCTACGGCGAGCTGCCAACAGCAGCACAGCTTGAGGATTTCGAGCACCGCGTCACCAACCACACCATGCTGCACGAGCAGATGATGAACTTCTTCCGTGGTTTCCGCCGCGATGCGCACCCCATGGCCGTTATGGTCGGCGTCGTCGGTGCCATGTCCGCGTTTTACCACGACAGCACCGACATCAACGACGAATGGCAGCGCGAGGTCGCCTCGATCCGCCTGATCGCCAAGATGCCGACAATCGCGGCGATGGCCTATAAATACACCATCGGCCAGCCCTTCGTCTATCCGCGCAACGATCTGGACTATGCCTCCAACTTCCTGCGCATGTGCTTCGCCGTTCCGGCAGAGGACTACGTGGTTGACCCGATCCTGTCGCGCGCGATGGACCGTATCTTTACCCTCCACGCGGACCACGAGCAGAACGCATCGACCTCCACAGTGCGCCTCGCCTCCTCCTCGGGGGCAAACCCCTTTGCCTGTATCGCGGCCGGCATCGCCTGCCTCTGGGGCCCCGCACACGGCGGCGCAAACCAAGCCTGCCTCGAAATGCTCGAGGAAATCGGCACAGTCGACCGTATCCCCGAATACATCGCCCGCGCCAAAGACAAGGAAGACCCCTTCCGCCTCATGGGCTTTGGCCACCGCGTCTACAAAAACTTCGACCCGCGCGCCAAGGTGATGAAACAATCCGCAGACGAGGTGCTCGAACTCTTGGGCGTTGAAAACAACCCCAAACTGCAGGTCGCCAAAGCTCTGGAAGAAGCCGCCCTCAACGATCCCTATTTCGCCGAGAAAAAGCTCTTCCCCAATGTCGATTTCTATTCCGGCATCATCCTCGAGGCCATGGGCTTCCCCACATCGATGTTCACCCCCATCTTCGCGCTCTCGCGCACCGTGGGCTGGATCTCCCAGTGGAAGGAAATGCTGGTCGACCCAACACAGAAAATCGGCCGCCCCCGTCAGCTTTACACAGGCGAGCCCTTCCGCGATTACACGGATGTCGAGAACCGCTAATCTCCCCATCCGGACCAAGCGTCTTACCCTTCGGCCCCTCGGGGCCGAAGACCTCCCCGATCTGCACCGCGTCTACTGCGATGCCGCCGCCATGCGTTACTGGTCCCGCCCCCCACATAGCGACATCAGCGAAACCCAAGCCCTGCTAAAGGGCATCATGGCCAGCTATGGCACTGCCCTGCCCGCCTACCTCGGCATCGAACACAAGGGCCAGATCATCGGCACCGCAGGCGTCCATCAAGACGATGAAATCGGCTTTATCCTGCACCCGGACCACTGGAACAAAGGCTTGGGCTTCGAGGCCATCACAGCCCTCATGCCTTACCTCTACTCCGCCCTCGGCTGCCCCCGCCTCACCGCAGACATAGACCCCCGCAACACCGCCTCCGCCGCCCTCCTGCGCAAACTCGGCTTCACCGAGACCGGCTCCGCAAAAAACACCTTTTGCATCAACGGCGAATGGTCCCACAGCACCTACTTCGCAAGGCCGCGCCCTTCGGCTCAGGTTTGAAAACCGGCGTCGCCCCCGCTAAGCTGACCCCATTAGACATTTTCAAACCATTCTCATGAGGCACAATTATGCGGCCGGACCCAAACCTGAAAGACAGATTTCCCCTTCTCGACCAACGCCTAAGAACCCTCGGTCTGGACTATATCCAGAACCACAAACGCATCTTCGACGCCTTGGTGCGCGTGTCAAACAGCGACCCGATACGAGTCATGACCGCCCTGCGCGCCAACACGCCTCCAGACGTGACGTTTCACAACCAGCCCATCATCGGCAAGAATGCCAACACAAACGGATACACCTTCCCGGGCAGCCCCTATATCTCCCTCGCCAAACACTTCTGTAAACGTGGCGAACGGGGCCTGCGCAAAGACCCCGAAGGGCGCCTGAATGTCAGGTTCGAACGCACCCTCCTGCACGAGCTGTGCCATTGGCTCACCTTCGAATGGGACAAATCAGACCCGGACACCATCGTCCACTTCGAAGGGCGCGGGCAGATCAACACAATCGAGGCCGGATATCACTTTGAATACTACGCCTACGGTGGCTACCGACCATGGCGCTATGGCCGGCCAGGCAAGGGCGACCCCGAAGACGAGGACGACTAACGCCGCCACGGGGCCCAAAATTTTATAAAATTTTGAACGGATCGCACCGAAGGTGCGACCCGTTTCAATTTTTCAATGAAAAATTGTGTCGCCTCAGGCGCCCTAGCGCCCCTCATAGGAGGCTGGGCGTTTCTCAAGAAACGCCACCACGCCCTCCTGGAAATCGCGGGTCTTGCCGCATTCGCCCTGCAGCTTGGCCTCAAGGGCCAGCTGGTCCTCCAGCGTGCGGTCAAAACTGCCCCGCAGCGCCGATTTCACGCCGGTGTAGGCCACCGTCGGCCCCGCCGCGAGGTGCCGCGCGCGGCGCCACCAATGATCGGCAAAGCTCTCGTCATCCACCGCTTCCCAGATCATGCCCCAATCGCTGGCCTGCTGCGCCGTGATCGGCTCCGCAAACAGGGCCGCACCCATGGCCTTGGCAAAGCCCATCTGACGCGGCAACCAATAGGTGCCCCCTGCATCAGGGATCAGGCCAATGCGGGTAAAGGCCTGCAGAAACACCGCGCTTTGCGTTGCGATCACCACATCCGCCGCCAGCGCAAGGTTCGCCCCTGCCCCCGCCGCCGGCCCGTTTACGGCGGCGATGGTGGGAATGCGGCTGTCGAAGATCGCCTTCAGCATCGGCTCGTATTCATCGCGCAGGGTCCGCTCCAGATCGAGCTTGCCCATATTCGCCTTGTCGCCAAGGTCCTGCCCCGAACAAAAGGCCGCCCCCTTGCCGGTGATCACCAGCGCCCGCGCCTCGCCCTGCGCCGCGCCCACCGCATGGGTGATCTCGGCCCGCATCTGCGTGTTCAGGGCGTTCATCACCTCGGCACGGTTCAGGGTAATGACGGCAACATCGTCGCGGATGGCATAACGGATGGCTTCGTAAATCATGGTCGCGGCCTTTCGGGGGCTGGGGATCAACTCTGCCGCAGCTTAGGCAGGCACGGGGCCGCACAAAAGCAAAACGGCACGTCACGGGCGCATTTTCGCCCTCACTCGCGGTTCAGAATATCGCGCAAGCGGGCACTTTCCTCTTCGCTCAGGGGCTGCGCGGGCTCCGGCAGCCTGCGCCGCCGCGCCGCCGCGCCCGCCGCAAGGCCAAGCCCAGCCAAAAGCATCAGCGGCCCCGCCACCCAAAGCACAAGGTTCGCGCCTGTCTTTGGCGGGTCCATCAACACGAAATCGCCATAGCGCGCCACGAACCAGGCCTTCACCTCGGCATCGCTCGCCCCCGCCGCAACCTGCTCGCGGATCGCCCTGCGGGCATCCTGCGCCCAGTCCGCGTTCGAGGAGGCCACCGTCTCCGACTGGCATTTCACACAGCGGATCTCATGATCCAGCGCCCGCGCCCGCGCCTCCTGCGCCGGATCCGCCAGCATCTCCGACGGGTCCAGCGCCAGCGCCGCACCGGCCCAGAGCACCAAGGCTATCGTTGCAAACCATCTCATTGCGCCGCCACCTGCGCCCGCGCCTTGCGCGCCCCCGCCGCCACGCGGAACCGCCGGTCCATCAGAGACAACATCCCGCCAAGCGCCATGATGATACAGCCCGCCCAGATCCAGTTCGCAAAGGGCTTCACATAGACCTGAAGCGCATAGCCCCCCTGCGCCTGCGCATCGCCAATCACCACATAAAGATCCCGGAACACCCCGTTCAGGATCGCCGCCTCCGTCGTCGGCATCCGCGCCACGGGATAGACACGCTTTTCCGGCCGCAACACCGCGATAACCCTGCCCTCTTTGGCAACCTCGACAACCGCCCGCGTGGCCAGATAATTCGGCCCCTCAATGCGCGGCTCAACCCCCTTGAGGGTGACGGTATAGCCCGACACATTATAGGGCGCGCCCACTTCAACGGCGCGAATATCCTCGGTCTGCCAGGCCAGCAAAACAGCCACCCCGAGGACCGTCACCCCAAGGCCCGCATGGGACACGGCCTTGCCCCAATCGGCCCCGGGCAGGCGCAAGAGCCGCCCGAACCGCGCGCCCAGATCGCCGCGCCCCGTGCGCCGCGCCAGATCAACCGCCGCGCCGCCAATCACCCAGACCCCAAGGGCAAAGCCCATGGGCGCCAGAACGCTCCGCCCCGTCTGGATCACCAGAACCAAGCCGAACACCGCCAGCGCCAAGAGCATCAGCGGCCAGACCGACCATGCCACCCGCCCCAGCCGCGCCCGCTTCCAAGGCAGCATCGCCCCCAAAGGCAGGATCAGCGCCAAACCGACGATAAAGGGGGTAAAGGCCACGTTGAAAAACGGCGGCCCCACGGACAGCTTGCTGTCCCAGAGCATCTCCGCAATCAGCGGCCAGATCGTGCCGATAAACACAACAAAGGCCGAAACCGCGAGCAGGATGTTATTGGCCACAAGGGCGGTCTCGCGGCTCTCCACCGCAAAGACACCCTTGCCCTCCATCGCGCCCGCCCGCAGGGCAAACAGGGTCAGAGCCCCGCCCATAAACAGCGCCAGAATGATCAGGATAAACACCCCCCGCTCGGGGTCATTGGCAAAGGCATGCACGCTGGTCAAAACGCCCGACCGCACAATGAAAGTCCCGATCAGGGAAAAGCCAAAGGCAAGGATCGCCAAAAGGATCGTCCAAGCCTTCAAGGTCTCGCGCTTCTCCACCACGATGGCGGAATGCAACAATGCCGCCGCCAAAAGCCATGGCATCAGGCTGGCATTCTCCACCGGATCCCAGAACCAGAACCCGCCCCAGCCCAGCTCGTAATAGGCCCACCAAGAGCCAAGCGCGATGCCGATGGTCAGGAACAGCCAAGCCGCCAAAGTCCATGGCCGCACCCAGCGCGCCCAAGCCGCATCCACCCGCCCCTCAAGCAGCGCGGCCACGGCAAAGGAAAAAGCCATCGAAAGCCCGACATAGCCCAGATACAAAAACGGCGGATGAAAGGCCAAGCCCGGGTCCTGCAACAACGGGTTCAAATCCTGCCCATCCAACGGCGGCAGCTCCAGCCGCAAAAAAGGGTTCGATGTCAAAAGGATAAAGGCATAAAACGCCACGCCCACCGCCGCCTGAACCGACAAAACCCGCGCCCGCAGGCTGGCCGACAACTGCCCCCCGAACCACGCAGCAGAGGCCCCGAACCCCGACAGGATCAAGACCCAAAGCAAGAGCGAGCCCTCGTGATTGCCCCAAACACCCGAGACCTTATAAAGCATCGGCTTGAGCGTATGGGAGTTCAACACCACAAGGCGCAAAGAGAAATCCGAGGTCACAAACCCATAGGTCAGCGCCCCGAAAGACACCGCCACCAAGGCAAACTGCGCCGTGGCCGCAGGCCCCGCCAATGCCATCCACCCCGGAAGGCGCCTCTGCGCGCCCACCATCGGCACCACGGCCTGAACCGCCGCCACAACGGCGGCAAGGATCAGGCAAAAATGTCCAAGCTCGATAATCATGGCGCGACACTAGGCGCTTTGCCCGCCGCATCCAATGGACAGAGTGCCGCGTTACGCCAAGTTGAACACAATAATCGCCCCCGCCCCAAGGGCCGCGGCCAAAGCCCCGCCCACCAGCCGCCCGCGCCGCAGATCAAAGGCCCCCTCGATCGAGAACAGATGCAATACCGCCCCCCCGATCTGACAGATAAGCGCCCCGCCCATCAGCCACAGCGGCCCGCCGGTGATCAACATCACCGCCACCGCGCCGCTGCCCAGCCATGCCAAGGCCATGCCAAGGGCCAAAGGCGTGGCGCGCTGCGAAAACAGCCACAGGAAGGTCAGGGCAATCAGCCCCCCCAAAACCGCCAGAACCGACAGGCCAAAGGCCAAGGCCGCCGCCCCGCCATAGGCCGCCCCAAGCAGGCCGATACACAGGCCCGCCGCGATCACGATAAATCCCGCTCGCATCATTGCTCCAACACCTCTTTTATTGCCGCATCAAGGGCCCGCGCCGCCCGCCTGTTGGCCGCCCGCGCGGCCTCCAGACGCGGGCTCAGCACCAGCCACCGCAGCCCCTGCACAATCACCCGCCACCCCCTCATGGCCGCCGGCTCCAATGGGGCAAACGCTCGCGGATCATGGTGGTCAACTCGATGATGATCTCCGAATTGCGCGCCAGCGCATCCCGCGTCGTCTCGTCCTTCTTGTGATCGCGGTAGAGCAGATAGAACACGAGCAACACCCAAGGCCCGTGCTCGGTCAGAATGCTGACCCACAAGGCCTCGGTCACCCCTCGCCCCCCTCACGTTTCCACTCCGCCAGCGCCGGATTGCCCTGTATCACGGGCCGCCCCTCGGCCCCGCCCTCAAGGGCATCAAGCGCGCTCAGGTTGCGCGTCACCCGCTGCGCCATGGCCACGCTCCCGGCCACATCACGGCGAAACTCCTGCCCCTTGGCCTGATACCGCGCCCCGAAATAAAAGCTCACAATCGCCCCAAGAAGCCACCAAAGCGGGTCCGGCACCAAGGCAATCCCCTGCATCCGCGCCGCAAACCAGATCGGGTCCACCATGGCGGCCACAAACATGCCCAGCGTGCCAATCGCCATGGCCGGGCGCGGCACACGGTTCAACGCATCCATAAACCGGTCAAACCAGCCCTTCTTGGGCAGGGCAAACTCGCCCGCGAACTGCGCCATAACGGCGGCGCGGGCCTGCGCCTCGCGCTGCCCCGCCCCTTCCGCATTCTCGATGAAGACCTCTGCTGTCTCGGCCAGAACATTGCGCCCGCTGCCGAACAGAAACTCGAAAAACCGCCCGATCACCCCCATGCTGCCACCCGCGCCTCATGCTCCGCATCGCTCAGGTGATAGCGCGGCGCGATAAACTCCTCCGCCCGCGTGATCCAGCCGCCCTTGCCGCCATCGCGCCGCCGCGCATACTTGCGCGAGGACGGCCTGCGATCCGCAAGGGCATAGTAATAATTGCGCCGCGCAATCCCATAGGCATCGGCAAGGTGATCCGGCGCCTTGGTCGCCGCCCGCTTGGCCGCCGCAATGGTCTGCGGTCCGATCACCCCGTCCACGGAAACATCCTCGCCCATATCCCGCAGCAACTGCTGCAATATCCGCACCGCCCCGCTGCCCGCATTGACATACATGTCAAAGACCGAAGCATGCAGAACCTTCGGCAGAGCCGCAATCCGCGGACGGGCAAAGTAATGTTCGATGAAAATCTCGAGGGCCTGCGCCTGGCTCAGCTGCCGCACATCCTGCGAGGTCACCTTCCCGTCGCCGTTCAGGTCCATCCCCAACCGGCGCATGGTGCCAATCGTCACCCCGTGATTGGTCGCCCCGCCCGGATCATCGGGATCATTCACATAGCCGCCCTCACGGGCCACAATCTCTTTCGCAATGGTTTCAACGCGCTCCACGGCACATCCCCTCGCATGGTTAACATTCCATGCAAGGCTGCCACGCGGGGTTTAACAAAGATGAACCGCAACGCACGCTGCCCTCTCCCGCGCCGCGGGGCCAAGGCCGCAAGGGGCGCCCCGCCCGCAGGCGGCGCCTCCCCTAATACGTCTAGCTGCCCCCCTCGGGGTCCTGATAAACGCCCTGTTCCTTCAGGGCATCGACCACTTCCTTGGGCATATAGGTCTCGTCATGCTTGGCCAGAATTTCGCTGGCCTCAAACACACCGTTCACATAACGCCCCGTGCCCACCATGCCCTGACCCTCCTCGAACAGGTCCGGCAAAATCCCGACAAAAGTCACAGGAACCGTCGCCCCGCCGTCGGTCACGGCAAAGCGCACCTCCTCCCCCTGCCCGCGCACGATCGAGCCATCCTCAACCAGCCCGCCAATGCGAAACACCTCCGCCGGGCGCGGCGGCTCGGCGATCACCTGACTCGGGGATCGGAAAAAATTGATCCCGTCCTGCAGGGCATAGCCGATGATCGCGGTGGCCGAGGCCAGCGCCACAAAGGCCACCACGATGATCTGTATCCGGCGTTTCTTCTTCAATCCGCGCATGGCGTCCTCTTGAAAACGGGCCTCACGGGAACACAGGGGCCATCATAAGCCCCATAGTCTCGGGCAGCCCCAGCATCAGGTTGGCATTCTGCAAGGCCTGCCCCGAGGACCCCTTGGTCAGATTGTCCAGCGCCGCAAAAACAGTCGCCCGCCCCGCGCCGCGCTCGGCCACCACGCCGATATGGACAAAGTTCGAGCCCCGCACATGGCGCGTCGAGGGCACCTGCCCCATGGGCAAAACCTCGATAAAGGGCTCCTCGGCATAGGCCGCCGCCATGGCCGCATGGATCGCCGCAGCATCCCCCTTCACATAGCTCGCCGACAGAATCCCGCGGTTCGCGGGCATCAATGTCGGCGTAAACTGGATCGCAACAGGGTGCCCTGCGGCAAGAGAAAGCTCCTGATCGAACTCCCCCAAATGCCGGTGCTTGCCGCCCACCGCATAGGGGAAATACCCCTCCGACAGCTCCGAATGCAGCAGATGTTCCTTGGCCGAACGCCCCGCGCCCGAAACCGCACATTTCATGTCCAGAATGATATCGCCGGTGTCGATCAACCCGCCCTTCACGAGGGGCAAGAGCGAAAACAGCCCCGTCGCCGCATTACATCCGGTCCCGGCCACAAGCCGCGCCTTGGCGATCTCGCCCCGGTAAAACTCGGTCAGGCCATAAACCGCACTCTTCTGCATCTCCACCGCCAGATGCGGCGTGCCATAAAACTTTTCGTATTCCGCCGGATCGCGCAGCCGGAAATCCGCGGAAAGGTCCACAATCCGCACCCCCTCGGGCAAGGACGGGATCACCTTCTGGCTGGCCACATGGGGCAGCGCACAAAAGCACAGATCGATCTGGCCAAAATCAATCTCCTCAATCCGCACCAGATCGGGCAGGTCCAGATGGCGCAGATGCGGAAACACCTCGGCCATGGTCATCCCCGCCTTACGGTCGGCGGCCAGCGCGGCCACCTCCATCTCGGGGTGGGTGGAAATCAGGCGGATCAACTCGGCGCCGGTATATCCGGACGCACCAAGAATTGCGATTTTCTGGGCCATGTCAGGCTCCTTGCAACAGATGTAAATGGGGGATCAGGCGGATTGAAACTCGATCCCTCGTCGCAAAAACTGCGTCGCACGGGCCGAAACCGTCGCCGGATCGCCCGTCGTCAAATAGGCATGCGCCTTGGCACTGCCCAGCATCTCTGGCCGCCGCTCAAGATAATCGGCAAGGCTCTCGGCCACCAGATCGGGCTGACTGAACACAGCCACCCCCTCGCCCAAGGCCTTCTTGAACTGCTCCATCATCAAAGGATAATGGGTGCAGCCCAAAATCGCCGCATCCGGGTTCGGCATCTTGCGCTTCAAGGCATCCACATGGCTGTTCACCAAAGCCTCTGCGAGGATCATATCCCCGTCCTCGATCGCATCCACAACCCCGCCGCAGGCCTGCGCCTCCACATCCACGCCAATGGCGCGAAACGCCAACTCGCGCTGAAACGCACGGGAGGCCACCGTCGCAGGCGTCGCAAACAGCGCCACATTGCGCGTCGCCACCTCGCGCGGCGGCGAATTATCGCCCCACTGCCGCTCGGTCATGGCCTCGATCAGGGGCACAAAAACGCCCAGCACCCGCTTGCCCTCGGGCACGCCCGCCTCCTGCATCCGCCGCAGCGCGGCGGCAGAGGCCGTGTTGCAGGCCAAAATCACCAGATCACAGCCCTGCGCCCAAAGCGCCCGCACCGCCGCATCGGTCAGCTGGAAAATATCCTCCGGCGTGCGCGTGCCATAAGGCGCATGGGCGCTGTCGGCATAATACACGAACGGCACATCCGGCAGCCGCTTGTGCAAAGCGTCCAGAACCGTCAGGCCGCCCAGCCCGCTATCAAAAACTCCGATTGCCATCTGCCCTAGCCCTTGTGCTGCTCTTCGAACTCAAATCCATAATCCATGGACTTAAGCGGTTTGGGCGAAAGTGCATAGGTCGAACATCGCAAGAAATCCATCATCGCACGGCTATCGCCCCGCCGCGCATCCAGCTCGGCACGTTCGATCGGCTTGCCAATGGAAATCCGCACCGGCTCATCCACCTTGTTTTTAAACTCATGGATCAACATCGCCATGCGCAGCGTCACATGCAAATGACTGGCCAGCTGGAACAGCCGCGAGTTATGGCCGTGGAAATAGATCGGCACCACCGTCGCCCCTGATTTCGCCACCAGCTTGGAGGTAAAGGTCCGCCAGCCCGGGTCCATCGGCTGCGAAAACGGCTTGAGAGAGGTCGAAACCGTCCCCCCCGGAAAAATCCCCATCGCCCCGCCCTCGGCAAGATAGGACAGCGCCTCCTTGCGGGTCTCGAGGTTCTGCTTCACCGCCTCTTTCGTGCCGTCAAAATCCACCGGCAGGATGATGCGGTTAAGCTCCTCCGCCCGCCGGAAAATCCGATGCGCCAGAATGCGGAAATCCCCCCGCGTGATCGACAGGATATGGCCCAGCATCATCCCGTCGAGAATCCCGTAGGGATGGTTGGCGATCAAAATCACCGGCCCGGTCTTGGGAATATAATCCAGCGAACCGGACACCACATCAAGGCTCAGCCCGTAACGCTCGGTCATCACCTGCCAGAAATCCCGCCCCTCGGCGACATCCCGGTCATACCCCTCGGCCCGCTTGATCAGGCGCAAACGCCCCGTGGCGTTCTCGAACAGGCGGATAAAGGCCTTGCCACCCTTGCTCTGGGCAGAGCTGGCATAGCTGATATCACGTGCCACTTCGGCCTTGGCTTTACGAGAGATCTGGGAACGGGGCATAGGCGGCTCAAAACCATTTGCTGTTGGGTTTCAAATATCTATTCCACCGCGCCCCTCTTTTCCAGCCCTTTGCGCCTATTCCGCCGCCGTTTTCACACCCGCGTCAGGCGCCTCGAAAGCCTCCCAAAGCTCCGCACGGCGCTGCTTCGCCTTCTCGGCATTGGCCTCCTTCACCGGACCGAACCCCTTGATCTGCAAGGGAAGCTCGGCCAAGGCCACGGCAATATCCATCCGCTCCGGCGACAGGCCATTCAAAACCTTGGCCATATCGGCCTCATACTGCGTCACCAACTCCCGCTCCATCCGCCGCTCGGCGCTATAGCCGAACACATCCAAAGGCGTGCCGCGCAGGGGCCGCATCTTCGCCAAAAGGCCAAACAAGCGCTGCACCCAAGGGCCAAAGGCACGCTTCTTGGGCCGCCCACCGGGGCCCTTCCCGCTCAGAACAGGCGGGGCCATATGATAGGTCATCTTCAGATCGCCATCGAATACCTCCCTCGCTTTTTGCTCCGTGGATTTCAGCAGGCGCGCGACCTCATATTCGTCCTTATAGGTTAATAATTTGTGATAGCCCTTGGCGACGGCCTCCTTCAAACGGTCGTCCTTCACCCGCTCCACAAGGCGCAGATACCGCCGCTTGCGCGCCGCCCCGCCCCAATCGGCGCACAGATCGGCGCGATAGGCCACCTTCTGCTCCAAGGTCTTGGGCAACACCGTCACCTCCGCAGGCGCCGCCATCCGCGCGGCCTCCGCCGGATATTGCGCCGCCCAACGGCCCAGATCAAAGGCCCGCAGGTTCCCCTCAACCGCCGCACCGTTCAACTCCACGGCCCGCAAAATGCTCTCCTCGCTCAGGGGCACAAGCCCCCGCTGCCAAGCCGCACCCAGCAACATCATGTTGGAAAAAATACTATCCCCCAAAAGGTTACGCGCCAAAGCTGAGGCATCGAAAAACTGCACATGGTCCTCGCCCAGCTTCCCCGTCACCTGCAAATTCAACCGCTCCGTCGGCAGGCGAAACTCCGTATTCCGCGTGAACTCGCCGGTGATAATCTCCGCCGAATTGACAACCGCGCCGGTCCGGCCAGAGGCCATAAGCCCAAGGGTCTTCGCCCCCGCCGTCGTCACCAGATCGCCGCCAATCACCGCATCCGCCTCGCCCGTGGCGACCCGCACCGCGCTGATATCCTCGGGCTTTTCCGCCAAGCGACAATGGATATTCACCGCGCCGCCCTTCTGCGCCAAACCGGCCATCTCGATCATGCCAGCGCCCTTGCCATCCAGATGCGCCGCCATGGCCATAACGGCCCCGATGGTCACAACGCCGGTGCCACCAACCCCTGTGATCACAATGTTATGGGTGCCCGTGATCACAGGCAACGCAGGCTCGGGAAGTTCAGGGATTTCAACGCTCTGCGTCGCTTTCTTACGAAGCTTCGCCCCCTCCACGGTGACAAAACTCGGGCAGAACCCGTTCACACAGCTAAAGTCCTTGTTGCAGCTCGACTGGTCAATCGCCCGCTTCCGGCCCAGCTCGGTCTCCGCAGGCACAATCGACACACAGTTCGACTGCACCCCGCAATCACCGCAGCCCTCGCAGACATCGGTGTTGATAAACACCCGCTTGTCAGGGTCCGGAAACAGCCCCCGCTTACGCCGCCGCCGCTTCTCCGCGGCGCAGGTCTGGATGTAAACAATGGCCGATACACCGCTGATTTTGCTAAACTCTTCCTGAACGGACATCAACTCAGACCGCTCATGAAACGTCACACCGGACGGGAAACTCGCGCGGTCGATATCTTCCTTGTCGTCATAGACAACCGCCATCCGCTCAACGCCCATGGCCTTGACCTCTCCGGCGATCTTGCCCGCGCTCAGCTCCCCCTCATTGGTCTGCCCGCCGGTCATGGCCACGGCATCGTTGAACAAAATCTTGTAAGTCATTGTAGTGCCAGCAGCAATCGCCGCCCGAATGGCCATAAGGCCCGAGTGGTTATAGGTCCCGTCGCCAAGGTTCTGGAACACATGTTCGCGCTCGGAAAACGGCGCCTCACCGATCCAGTTCGCCCCCTCGCCGCCCATCTGGGTAAAGCCGGTGGTCTCGCGGTCCATCCACTGCACCATGTAATGGCAACCGATCCCCGCATAGGCCCGCGATCCCTCGGGCAATTTCGTCGAGGAATTATGCGGACAGCCCGAGCAAAAGAACGGCAGACGCGCCGCAAGGTCGGTGGCATTATCCGCCACCCGCGCCGCATCAATCACCGCCAAACCGGCGCGAATCCCATCCGTATCGCGCCCCTCCTCGATCAGGATTTCGCCAAGTTTCCCTGCAATATCAACCGGATCAAGGGAATACCTCGTGGGGAACAGCTCCAGCCGCCGCCCGTTCTCCCAAGTATCCCCCTTGTGCCAGCCATAGACGCGCCGCCCGCCGCGATCCTCAAAGATCGCCTCCTTGACCTGCACCTCAATCAGCTTGCGCTTCTCTTCCACCACCACAATCAGGTCGAGGCCCTCGGCCCAGTCGTGGAACCCGTCAATATCCATCGGCCAGACCTGCCCGACCTTATAGGTCGTGATCCCCAACCGCTCCGCCTCTGCCTCGTCAATATTCAGCAGGCTCAAAGCATGGGTCAGGTCGAGCCAGTTCTTCCCGGCCGCCACAAACCCGATCTTCGCCCCCGGCTTCCCCCAAACCCGATGGTTCATTTTGTTAGCAGCCCCAAAGGCTTCCGCCGCGAACCTCTTGTAATCGATCATGCGGGCTTCTTGCAAAACCGGCGTGTCCCCAAGGCGAATGTTCAACCCGCCCTCGGGCATCACAAACTCCGGCATCACAATCTGCATCCGGTCGGCGCGGCCATCCACCACGGCCGTCGCCTCCACCGTTTCCTTCATCGTCTTCAGGCCAACCCAAACCCCCGCAAACCGCGAAAGCGCCCAGCCGTAAATCCCGAAATCCATCAACTCCTGCACCCCCGCAGGCGACAGGATCGGCATATAGGCATCCAGCATCGCCCAGTCCGATTGATGCAGCGTGGTGGAACTCTCGCCGGTGTGGTCATCGCCCATGGCCATCAACACCCCGCCCAGCGCCGATGTCCCCGCCATATTCGCGTGCCGCATCACATCACCGGACCGGTCCACCCCCGGCCCCTTGCCATACCACAGCCCAAAAACCCCGTCGTATTTCCCCTCGCCGCGCAGCTCCGCCTGCTGCGTGCCCCACAGGGCCGTCGCCGCCAGATCCTCGTTCATCCCCGGCTGAAAACTCACATCAGAGGCGCGGAGGAGCTTTTCCGCCTTGGCCATATTCAGGTCCACCGCCCCCAAAGGCGATCCCCGATAGCCCGAAACATAGCCCGCCGTGTTCAATCCAGCCGCCGCATCGCGCGCCTTCTGCATCAGAACCAAACGCACCAAAGCCTGCGTTCCATTCAATAAAACAGGTGATTTTGTCAGATCGAGCCGATCCGAAAGTCGAACATCTTGTCGCATGGTGCCTCCTTTGGCCCCATCGGGCCATTCCCTGCCTGAATTATAGGTCAAACTTTCTGACCTACCAAGGAAAAACCCAAAAATTCTTTAATCCGTAACACAACCCGTATACATGTCGCTGAAGGCCAACCAAACGACAGAAAAGTGCGCAAATGGACTGGGACAAGCTCAGAATTTTTCACGCCGTGGCAGATGCCGGCAGTCTCACCCATGCGGGTGATACCCTGCACCTGAGCCAATCCGCCGTCTCGCGGCAGATTCGCGCGCTTGAGGAATCCCTCGACGCCACCCTGTTCCACCGCCACGCCCGCGGCCTGATTCTGACCGAACAGGGCGAGCTGCTGTTTGACGCCACCTCGGCCATGATCAAACGCCTCGACACCGCCGCCGCCCGCATCAAGGACAGCGCGGAGGAGGTCTTTGGCGAGCTGCGCGTCACAACCACCACCGGCTTCGGCACCCTCTGGCTCGCCCCGCGCCTGCCCCGCCTCTACGAGGCCTTCCCTGATCTCAAGATCGACCTGATGCTCGAGGAACGCGTCCTCGACCTGCCCATGCGCGAGGCCGACGTGGCCATCCGCATGAAGGAACCCTCGCAGGCCGACCTGATCCGCCGCCGCCTGATGTCCGTGCGCATGCGTCTCTATGCAACCCATGATTACATCGCCAAACACGGCAGCCCCGCCACGATCGAGGACATGAGCGAACACCGCCTGATCTGCCAGTCCCCCGCCGCCTTTCAGGTCCACGCGGGCGCGACCCTCATCGCCCGCCTGCTGAACAACACCATGTTCTCCCGCCTGACGGTGAACAACTACTTCGGCGTGCTGCAGGGCGTGCTCAACGATCTGGGCATCGGCGTGCTGCCCAACTACGTGTCAGAGGACAATCCAAACCTCGTCCGCGTCTTGCCAGAGGTCGAAAGCACCGAGGTCCCGGTTTTCCTCGCCTACCCCGAGGAACTGCGCCAATCGCAACGAATCGCCGCCTTCCGCGATTTCGTAACCAAAGAGATTCAGGACGATCGACGCCGCAAAAAGGGCGTCGAAACACTGGATTCGGTATAGACCTGTATACACCCCCACAATTTGTGGGATATGCGCCACAGACATGACAGGTATTCCTACCATTCGGTTGGTTTGGGGTTGATTGAAATCTCAAACCGCACAAATAAGGATCAAAGGCGCAAGGATATGTCCTTGCATCTTTTACCTCCCTGTTGGACTTGGGCCGAGCTTTTGCTCGGCCTCTTTTTTTATCCGGCCTCCCGATAAATCCCCACCAAGCCCCCCCTATCTGCGCAAATGGCAGGCCTCACCCCGCCTTGCCTCTTTTCCTTCTCCCTTCCCTCGCCTAAAAGCGCGGTGCACCTCTCTTGGGCGCATATATTGGGGATAAGACGCATGACAGAGCCTGACATCAGCCCGGAATTGATCGCCGCACACGGGCTGTCGCCCGATGAGTATCAGGAAATCCTGCGGATCATAAACCGCGAGCCCACCTTCACAGAGCTCGGCATCTTCTCCGCCATGTGGAACGAGCACTGCTCCTACAAGTCCTCCAAGAAATGGCTGCGCACCCTGCCAACCGAGGGGCCGCAGGTCATCTGCGGTCCGGGCGAGAACGCGGGCATCGTCGATATCGGCGATGGTCAGGCGCTGGTCTTCAAAATGGAAAGCCACAACCACCCCTCCTATATCGAGCCCTACCAAGGCGCGGCCACGGGCGTGGGCGGCATCCTGCGCGATGTCTTCACCATGGGGGCACGCCCCATCGCGGCGATGAATGCGCTCTCTTTTGGCGAGACCTCCCACCCCAAAACCAAATCCTTGGTCAACGGCGTGGTCGCGGGCGTTGGCGGCTATGGCAACTGTTTCGGCGTGCCCACCGTGGGCGGCGAGGTCCGCTTCCACGCCGCCTATAACGGCAACTGCCTCGTGAACGCTTTCGCCGCAGGCCTCGCCGATGCGGATAAAATCTTCTACTCCGCCGCCTCCGGTGTCGGCATGCCCGTCGTCTACCTCGGCGCGAAAACCGGCCGTGACGGCGTCGGCGGCGCCACCATGGCCTCCGCCGAATTCGACGACACGATCGAGGAAAAGCGCCCCACCGTTCAGGTCGGCGACCCCTTCACCGAAAAACGTCTGATGGAGGCCTGCCAAGAACTCATGCTCACCGGCGCGGTGATTTCCATTCAGGACATGGGCGCCGCGGGCCTAACCTGTTCCGCCGTGGAAATGGGCGACAAGGGCAACCTCGGCGTGCGCCTGCGCCTCGAGGACGTCCCCGTGCGCGAAGAAAACATGACCGCCTACGAGATGATGCTCTCCGAAAGCCAAGAGCGCATGCTCATGGTCCTCGACCCCGCGAAAGAGGCCGAGGCCAAGGCCGTCTTCGTCAAATGGGACCTCGACTTTGCCATCGTCGGCGAAACCATCGACGAGGACCGCTTCCTGATCGAGCTGAACGGAGAGGTCAAAGCCGACCTCCCCCTCAAAACCCTCGCAGGCTCCGCCCCCGAATATGACCGCCCATGGGTGCCCACCCCCGCCGCGCCAGAGATGGACCCCGTGCCACAGGTCGACCCCATCGACGCGCTCACCGCCCTCATCGCCTCGCCGAACTACGCCCATAAGGCATGGGTCTACGAGCAATACGACCAACAGGTTATGGGCGACACGGTCGTCGCCCCCGGCGCGGGCTCCGGCGTGACCCGCATCCACGGCACCAACAAGGCCGTCGCCTTCACCTCCGATGTGACACCGCGCTACGTGCGCGCCAATCCGGTCGAGGGCGGCAAACAGGCGGTGGCAGAGGCCTACCGCAACCTGACCGCCAAAGGCGCCCTGCCGCTCGCCACAACCGACAACATGAACTTCGGCAACCCCGAAAAGCCCGAAATCATGGGCCAGTTCGTCGGCGCCATTCAGGGCATCGGCGCCGCCTGTATCGCGCTGGATATGCCCATCGTCTCGGGCAACGTCTCGCTTTATAACGAAACCGACGGCGAGCCGATCCTGCCCACGCCCACCATCGGCGCCGTGGGCCTGATCGCCGATCTGGACAACCTGATCGACGGCCAGCCCCGCGCGGGCCATGTCGCCCTGCTGGTCGGCGAAACCGCCGGACATCTCGGCCAATCCGCCCTGCTGGCAGAGGTCTTCAACCGCGAGGACGGCGACGCCCCCACCGTTGACCTCGCCGCCGAAAAACGCAACGGCAGCTTCATCCGCGACCAAGCCCAGTGGATCGACGCCTGCACAGACCTCGCCGACGGCGGCCTCGCCCTCGCGGCGTTTGAGCTGGCCGAAGCCGCAGGCGTCGGCGTCACCCTCGACGCCTCCGACATCGAAACCCTCTTCGGCGAGGATCAGGCCCGCTACCTCATCGCCTGCTCCTTCGACAAGGCCGAGGCCCTGATGACCGCCGCCTCCCAAGCCGGCGTCACCATCCAGAGCGTCGGCAAATTCGGCGGCTCCACCGTCCGCTTCGGCACCTCCGAGGCCCCGCTGGAGGACCTCTCCGCCAGCTATCGCGGCGTCTACGCGGAGGCCTTCGGCTGACCCAACTGCCCGGCCTAACCCCCGATTGCGCCGCCTGCGCGGCCCTGTGCTGCATCGGCCTCGCCTTTGACAAGGGCGAGGCCTTCGCCATCGACAAACCCGCAGGCACCCCCTGCCCGAACCTGGACACCCGCCACGCCTGCACCATCCACGACGGGCTGGCCGACCGCGGCTTTCACGGCTGCGTGCAATTCGACTGCGCCGGCGCAGGCCAACGCAGCATCGCCCTGCACGGCGGCCAAAGCTGGCGCGACACCCCCGCCCTGCTCGGCCCGATCCTCGAAACCTTCGCCCATACACGGCGCATCCATACGCGGCTCGCCCTGCTCGAAACCGCCGCCATGCTGCCCCTAACCACGGCAGAGGAACACACCCGCCAGTCCCTGCGCGCCGCCCTCACCCCCGCCGACGAAACCCCACAGGCCGTGGCCGCGCTCGCCACCGGCCCCCTGCCCGCCGAGGTCGACGCCTTCCTGCGCAGCCTCGCCCACCATATTCCGGCCAAAGGCGCGAAATCGTGACCCGCCAAGCCCCCGCAATCCCCCAATCATCCGCCGCAAACCCTTGAATTCCCCGCGCGCGCTGATTACCCTGATCCCAACGCAAAGGTAGAGGTGCCCCTTGCCCGTAAATCCCAATGACATCAAAGACCTGATCCAAACGGCCTTCCCCGGCGCTACTGTGACGGTGAACGGCGCAGACGGCGTGCATCTCTCGGCAGAGGTCATCGCCGAGGAATTCCGCGGCAAGAACCGCGTGCAACAGCAACGCATGGTCTATGCCGCGCTCAAGGGCCTGATGGACGGCCCCGATGGCGCCCTCCATGCCCTCGCCCTGACAACGAAAATCCCCGATTGATAGCCACCGATTGATCCCGGGGCCCGCCTGCCGGCGCGCTCTGCTCCAATGCCCGCCCCGGAAGGGCGCCAGACAATAGGACGACACCGAAATGACCGACGCAAAATCCCGCATCGACGAAACCATCAAAGCCAGCCCCGTAGTTCTCTACATGAAGGGCACCAAGGAAATGCCCCAATGCGGCTTTTCCTCCAAGGTGGCCGGCGTGCTGAACTACATGGGCGTCGACTACACCGATGTGAACGTCCTCGCCGACGAGGAAATCCGCCAAGGCATCAAGGATTACTCCGACTGGCCCACCATTCCCCAGCTCTACGTCAAAGGCGAATTCGTCGGCGGCTGTGACATCATCACAGAAATGACCCTCTCGGGAGAGCTGGACACAATGCTCGAAGAGAACGGCGTCGCCTACGACAAAGAAGCCGCCGAGCGTATCCGCGAAGCCAACGCCTAACTCAGGGCCCAACTCCGGGCCTCGGGGCGAAACGCAGAGCCGCCATCAAAGGCGGCTCCAGCCCCCCAAAGGGCAAACCGCCCGGCCTCTCCGGAGGCCAGGCTTCGGCCCTCCGCCAAAGCCGAACACCAGCCCTCCAAGGGTCCAAACTCCGGCCCCTCCAAAGGGCCAAACCTTAGGCCCCCAAAGGGCCTAACTCCGCCCCTCCCATTAGGCCGTCCCCCGCGCACCGAACTCAGGCGCTCAAAGCCGGCGGGCCCGCAGGGCGTTCCGCCCCGGCAGTCTCGGCAAAGGGCACAACCTCGGCCCTTTGCGGGATGGTAATGGTGAAAATGCTCCCGCGCTCCGGCGCGGGCTCCACCCAGATCCGCCCGCCCCAACGCTCCACCGTCTTTTTGGTATAGGCAAGGCCAAGCCCGCTCCCCTCCACATCAAGGGTCAGACGGCTGAAGGCCTCGAAAATCTTCTCCCGATCCTCGGGCGCAATCCCCGGCCCGTCATCCTGCACCCGAAAATGCAGGGCATCCCTGATCAGACTGGCCGACACATCCACATGGCCTGCCTCCCTGTCGTGGTGTTTCACCGCGTTGGAAATCAGGTTGCGCATCACCATGTCAAAGGCCGTCGGGTTCACCAGCGCCCGCGGCATCCCCCCCGTCACCGAAACCTCGAACCCCTCGCGCACCGTCGCCAGCTTGACCACCTCGCGCAGCCGCGCCTCCGGATCGATCCATTCCCCTTCCAAATCCTCGGTCTCGGCGCGGGCATAGATCAGCAGGTCCTCGATCAACTGGGTCATCCGGCGCGACAGCCCCTCGACCATATCCCATTGCTCCTGCACCTCTTCGGGCAGGCTCATACCCGCATCCTGAATATCCTCATGGATAAAACTCAACAGGGCCTTTTGCTGGTTCAACGGCGCCTTCAGGTCATGGGCCGCAATCGCGGCAAAGGTGCGCAACTGCCCGTTCGCCTCCTCCAGACGGTCCGACTGCGCAAGGATGGTATCCTGCTGATGCTGAAGCCGCGTAATATCCACCTTGGTGGAGGCAAAATACCGCGGCCCAAGCGGGAATTCGCGGGCCTCGAACACCCGCCCCTCGGGCGTGCGGATCGTGCGCACGGTCTCTTGATCCCGCCGCAGTGCCTGAACAATGGCATCGGCCTGCGCCGCGCGCTCCGCCGCGCCCATCTGCTCCGCCGCTTCCGCCACATCGAAGGAATGCATCAACAGCCCCTGCATCGTCGCCCCCTGCTCCAACAGGTCCACCAGCTCCGGAAAGGCCGATTTCACCCCCCGGTTCCAATGCACCGCATTCAGCTCGTCATCATAGATCACAATCGCAGGGGAGATTTCGTCCAAGGCCGTAATCAAAAGGTCATTCGCCGCATTCTCCCGCAGCAACCGCTCCGAGCTTTTGCGATAAACATGGGCGTAATAGGCAAAGCAGGCCAGCGCGATCGCCCCCAGAACCGCCGCCGCAGAAACCCACCAAAACACCGCGCTGTCGAACACGGTCTTTGATCGTCCGAACCACCGCTGGTTCAGCAGGTCCAACTCATGGGGCGTGATCTCCGCCGCGATCGCCTGATCCAGACTGGTCTGCAAATCCGTCCGATCCGGCGCGATCAGATACCCCCGCGGGCTGCTGGTCAGCGGCGGATCAAGCACCCGCGTAAGCCCCTCAACATCGGCCAAACGCAAGCGGCCAAGAAAGCTGTCCCCGGCCGAAACAACCGCGTCCACCTCCCCCATCAACAACCCAAGCACCAGCGCGTCGGTCTCCTCATAGGTGACCAATTCCACGAAGGGCACCTTCTGCGCCGCCTGAACCGAAAAGCTCCCCGCGACCACGCCAATGCGAAAGCCCGACAGATCATTTGGGTTTCGCGCCGGACTGCCCCGCAGCACAAAGGCGCGCAGCTCAAACGCCCCAAGCTCCTGCGTCGGCAGGGCCACGGCAAGCCGCGGCTCGGTCAGGGCCAAAAGTCCCGTAACCTCTGCCTCGCCGGTCTTGAGCATCTCGATGCTCTGCGCCGGGTTGCGCGAGGGCACAAAGGTCACCCCCATCCCCGCCGAAGTTGCCAAACGGCGGATCAGGTCAATCGACAGCCCCCGCGCCTGCCCGTCAGAGCCGGTGAAGGAATAGGGTGCGAACTCCTCATAAGCGACGCGAATAACCTCCCCATCCTCGCCCTCTTGGGCAAAGGTAAGAACCGTAAAGATCGTCAGCCAGACCAACCCAAAAACCGGAAGTTTCCAAATGGTAAACATTTAATCCCAGACCAAAATCGCTTTCGCCCCCTTTCTAAAAGTCAGGCCTAAACTCAAAGTTAACCGAACCGAAAAATCGCAAATCCCGCCGGAAAACCCCTTACCATCGGGTAAACCCACCGTCCCCGCGCGCCGCCTGCAGGATCGTATGCATGGGATGTGCATCGCATGTGCATGACATGTGCATCCCCCGAAACACCCATAAAAAAAAGGCGCCCAAAGGCGCCCTTTTTATTCAAATTGTAACGGTCCGCCCTATCCGGCGGCCTTCTCCTCGGCCTGCGCGGCCAATGCCTCGGCCCGCGCGGCAAGCTCGGCCAAAGTATCGGTCACGCTGCTCGGGATGACGGCGACTTCCACCTTTTGCGGCTCCGGCGCAGGCTGTTCTTGCAAAAACGCGAGCTGCTTTTCCAGCCCCTCGATCTTGCTCTCCGCCGCCTTGGCGCGCTCCTCATAGGCCGCCGTCCGGTCGGCCAGCATCAGCCCCGCCATCAACAGCATCCGCCCCTCGGGCAGCCGCCCGATCTGCGCGACCAAAGAGGTCGCCTCGCGGTCCAGAAGCGCCGCCGCAGATTTCAGGAAATGGTCCTCGCCCTCTTGGCAGGCGACCTGAAATTCACGGCCGCCAATCGAAATATCAACCTCAGGCATGGGGCCCCTCCTTCACCAGTCGTTCCAGTTCGGTAATGATCACATCCATCTCGGCGCGGTCCGCGCTCTGGTGCGCGCCCAGCTCCGCCTGAGCGGCCTCAAGCTCCGCAATCCGCACGGCCTGTGTGTCCTTGATGGCCCGCATGGCCTCGATCCGCTCGCGCAGCTGCGCGCTGGCGGTCTGCTCGGTTTCCAGCGCTTCTTTCAGCTGCAGCACCTGCCCCTCAAGGGCCTTCACAGCCTCCTCGGATCCGCTGTCGATGCCAAGCTGCCCAACGGCATTCCCGATCCGCTCCATCGCGGCGCTGATCCGGGTTTCCAGTTCGGAAATATCACTCATCTGTTTACTTCCCCCCGCCTGAAATTCCGGCGGGCTCCGTGTGTTGCCTCGTGTTGCCTCATGACTGCGCAGCCCGTGCGAATCAATGCACCTGCGCAACATAATTAAAGTTTACCCAATGCCCGAGAAGAATGCGCCCCTTTTGTTCCAACGGCTTACGCGCCCTCCTTGAACTTCCCCAAGGGGCTGGTATCACGCGGGCGAACGAGGATCGCAAACAGAGGATTTCCTGCCGTGGACATTGCCGAGCTAAAGTCAGCCCACCCCGAACACTGGCGCATGGCCTGCGCAATCCGGACCTTAACTCTGGATGCCGTCGCCGCCGCCAACTCCGGCCATTCCGGCATGCCGATCGGCTTTGCCGATGTGGCCACCGTGCTTTTCACCAAGCACCTGAAGTTTGACCCAAAGGCCCCGCATTGGCCCGACCGTGACCGCTTTATCCTGTCTGCGGGCCATGGCTCCATGCTGCTCTACTCCCTGCTGCACCTGACCGGCTATGAGGACATGACGCTGGAGCAGATCAAGAACTTCCGCCAGATGGGCGCGATCACGGCGGGCCACCCCGAATACGGCCATGCCACCGGCATCGAAACCACCACCGGCCCCCTTGGCCAAGGCATCGCCAATGCCGTCGGCTTTGCCTTTGCCGAGGAAATCCAGCGCGCGCGTTGGGGCAAAAAGGTGATCGACCATAAAACATGGGTCGCCGCAGGCGACGGCTGTTTGATGGAGGGCGTCAGCCAAGAGGCCATCGCCCTTGCCGGCCACCACAAACTGTCCAACCTCGTTGTCCTGTGGGACAACAACGACATCACCATCGACGGCCCTGTCTCCCTGTCCGACAGCACCGACCAGCGCGCCCGCTTTGCGGCCTCCGGCTGGGAAGTTCTGTCCTGCGACGGCCATGACCCAGAGGACATCGACCGCGCCCTCACCGCCGCCGCCAAATCCGACCGCCCTGTCTTTGTGGATTGCAAAACCCACATCGCCCTTGGCACCTCGGCGCAGGACACCTCCAAGGGCCACGGCGCCTTGACGGACGAGACGCTGATCTCCGACGCCCGCGCGCTCTATGACTGGCCCTACGGCCCCTTCGAGATCCCCTCCGATGTCATGGACGCATGGCGCGCCGCAGGCGCACGCGGGGCCGAGGCAAAGGCCGCTTGGGACGCCCGTTTTGCCGCCCTTTCGGGCCGCAAACAGGATGATTTCAACCGCGAATACGCGGGCGATATCCCCAAGAAACTCGCCGCCGTCACCCGCGCGCTGAAGAAACAGATCAGCGAAAATGCCCCCAAGGTCGCCACCCGCAAGGCCTCCGAAATGGCGCTTGAGGTGATGAACCCCGTGCTGCCCGAAACCATTGGCGGCTCTGCCGACCTGACCGGTTCGAACAACACCAAAACCCCCGATCTGGGCGTCCACAGCCCCGACAACCGCGAGGGGCGCTTCCTGCATTACGGCATCCGCGAACACGGCATGGCCGCCGCGATGAACGGCATGGCCCTGCACGGCGGTGCCAAGCCCTACAGCGGCACATTCATGTGTTTCACGGACTATGCCCGCCCTTCCATGCGCCTTTCTGCATTGATGAATGTGCCGG
The DNA here is from genome assembly GCA_018524345.1 of Harenicola maris. GTDB lineage: Bacteria > Pseudomonadota > Alphaproteobacteria > Rhodobacterales > Rhodobacteraceae > Harenicola > Harenicola maris. The sequence continues at coordinate 735,931 of JADQAZ010000001.1, read as the reverse complement.
TCACCTATGTGATGACCCATGACAGCATCGGCCTCGGCGAAGACGGCCCGACGCACCAGCCGGTGGAACATCTCGCCATGCTGCGCGCCACGCCCAACATGAACGTTTTCCGCCCCGCTGACGCGGTGGAAACCGCCGAAGCATGGGAAATCGCGCTCAGCTCCAAAGGCACGCCTTCGGTCCTCGCCCTCTCCCGTCAGGGCCTGCCGACCGTGCGCCTTGACCACAAGACCAAGAACCTGACCGAGGCTGGCGCCTATGTGCTGGCCGATGCCACAGGCAAGCGTCAGGCGATCCTGATGGCCACAGGCTCCGAGGTCTCCATCGCCCTCGCCGCGCGCGAGATCCTCGAGGCCGAGGGCATCGGCACCCGTGTGGTCTCCATGCCCTGCTGGGAACTCTTCGAGGCACAGGACGAGCAATACCGCCGCCGTGTCCTTCCCGGCGGCCCGGTGCGCGTGGCCATCGAGGCTGGCGTTGGCTTCGGCTGGGATAAATGGCTCTTTGGCGAGCGCGGCAAGCGCGACAAGGGCGGCTTTGTCGGGATGGAGGGCTTTGGTGCCTCCGCCCCCGCGGATGAGCTTTACGCCCACTTCGGCATCACCGCCGAGGCCACCGTTGCCAAGGTCAAAGAGCTTATCGGCCTGTCATAACAAACCGGCCACCGCCGTGGGCTGCCAAGACAAGGCAGCCCCCGGCAATCGCCCAGTTCTTTACGAAAATCGACATCTGCCATGGGTCCGCTGGGATCAGGTGGAACAGACTGGTCACGGCGCAATAGCCCGCCAGCAACAGCGCCATAGGGCGCAGGTAAAACCCCGTCAGCAGCGAAAACGCCGCAAGCGCATTGAACAGCGTCGCGGGCCAGATGAGCCACTCCGGCAATCCGAACCCCGCCAGCAATCCCGCCGCCCCCTCGGGCGAGGCGGCCTTCTGCAAGGTGCCCGCCACGAAGAGCGCCGCGATCAATATCCGGCCGACCAGAACCGCCGAATCTTCCCATCTTCCAACGCGCATCCTCGCCGCTCCTCCGCTTAAATATCACCGCGCCTGAAATGGCACCGCTAACAGTTATCGCTAACCCCCGACATGGCCATGCCCAATCCGCGATGTTTTCGCTAACATGTTCATTTCACTAATAAAATATTTGCCTTTTACAGGGCATGCTGGCACCCAAAGGCCAAAGCAGCGGCAATTCAGGCGGAGCACAGACATGACCGTAACAATCGGGATCAACGGGTTCGGGCGCATCGGGCGCTGCACTTTGGCACATATCGCGGAAAGCGCGCGCAATGATGTTCAGGTGGTCAAAATCAACGCCACCGGCCCGATCGAAACCAATGCCCACCTGCTCCGCTATGACAGCATCCATGGCCGTTTCGGCGGCGAGATCCGCGTCAAGGACGACACCATGGATATCGGCCGCGGCCCGATGCAGGTGTTTTCAACCTACAAACCGGCGGAGCTTGACTGGTCCGGCTGCGATGTCGTGCTTGAATGCACCGGCAAGTTCAACGATGGCGAGAAATCCAAGGTGCATCTAGAACAGGGCGCGAAATCGGTCCTGATCTCTGCCCCCGCCAAGAACGTGCAGCGCACGGTGGTCTACGGCGTGAACCACCGCGACATGCAGGCCGGAGAGACCATGATCTCCAACGGCTCCTGCACCACCAATTGCCTCGCCCCCCTCGCCAAAGCGCTGGACGAGGCGATCGGGATCGAACGCGGCATCATGACCACGATCCACAGCTACACCGGCGACCAGCCCACGCTGGACCGGCGCCATGATGACCTCTACCGCGCCCGCGCCGCCGCCATGGCAATGATCCCCACCTCCACCGGCGCCGCCAAGGCCCTTGGCGAGGTGCTGCCAAACCTTGCGGGCAAGCTTGACGGCACCGCCATGCGCGTGCCCACGCCCAATGTCTCCGCCGTTGACCTGACCTTCGAGGCAAAGCGCGACGTCACCGAGGAGGAGGTCAACGCCGCGATCGAACAGGCCGCCGCAGGGCCCATGGGCGCGGTGCTTTCCTATGATCCCGCACCAAAAGTCTCGATAGACTTCAATCACACCGCGTATTCCTCTATCTTCGCCCCAGAGCAGACCAAAGTGGTTGCCAAACGCACGGTGCGTGTGCTGGCTTGGTATGACAACGAATGGGGTTTCTCCGCCCGCATGGCCGATGTGGCCGCCGCGATGGGGCGCCTTTTGCACTAACACAAAAGGGCCCGTCACAGGGGCCGGAGACATCAGATGACCAATCGCCTTGCCCTTATCATCGGCACTCTCTTGCTACTGGTCATTTTGCTGGAGGTTTTCGTTTTTAAATCCGGCTCCATCGTGTTCCTCGGCAAGAAGTTTCTGGAATTCACCGAATACCTCGCCTTCTGGCGCTAACCCACGGTAGGCTGCCTCCACGCAGGCCATTTGCCCCTGCGTAAGGCCCCTGCGCACCTTCCCCTGATCCCCATGGAAATAACCCTGCCCCCGGGGCGGCAATACTCTGCGCCGCGCGCCTGTAGGTGACTTGCAAATCCGACGCGTTAGCGGTAACAGTTCGCCCAAATCATAGCATTTGAAAAGGGCTTCCCTATGACCGTCAAAGTCGCCATCAATGGATTTGGCCGTATCGGCCGCAATGTTCTGCGTGCCATCATCGAAAGCGGCCGCACCGATATCGAGGTTGTCGCCCTGAACGATCTGGGCCCGGTTGAAACCAACGCCCACCTGCTGCGTTATGACAGCGTCCATGGCCGCTTCCCTGCGACCGTCACCACCACCGAGACCACAATCGACGTGGGCCGCGGCCCGATGGAAGTCACCGCCATCCGCAACCCCGCCGACCTGCCTTGGGCAGACGTTGATGTGGTTCTGGAATGCACCGGTATCTTCACCAGCAAAGAGCAGTGTCAGGCCCACCTCGAGAACGGCTCCAAGCGCGTGCTGATCTCTGCCCCCGGCAAAGACGCCGACGCGACCATCGTCTACGGCGTGAACCACGACGTGTTGACATCGGATGACATCGTTGTCTCCAACGCCTCCTGCACCACGAACTGCCTGTCGCCAGTGGCCAAGGTCCTGAACGACACCATCGGGATCACCAAAGGCTTCATGACAACGATCCACAGCTACACCGGCGACCAGCCGACGCTGGATACAATGCACAAAGACCTCTACCGCGCCCGCGCCGCGGCCCTGTCCATGATCCCGACATCCACAGGCGCGGCCAAGGCCGTGGGTCTTGTGCTGCCGGAACTGAACGGCAAACTCGACGGCGTTGCCATCCGCGTGCCGACCCCCAATGTCTCGGTCGTTGACCTGACATTCGAGGCCAGCCGCAGCACAACCGTCGAGGAAATCAACGAAGCCATGAAGGCCGCCTCCAACGGCGCCCTCAAAGGCGTTCTTGGCGTGACAGACGAGCCCCTCGTCAGCTCCGACTTCAACCACGATCCACATTCCTCGATCTTCGCCACCGACCAGACCAAGGTTATGGAAGGCACCATGTGCCGCATCCTGTCCTGGTATGACAACGAATGGGGCTTCTCCAACCGGATGAGCGATACAGCCGTTGCCATGGGCAAACTGATCTAAAACACCACCGCCCTCCCCCCGGCACAGCGCCTCAATGATGCGCCGCCGGGGGGGCGGCCCCGCCGCCACCCCGGCAAAAATTTTCCAAAATTTTACACCCGAAGCCCTCCCGCCCGAGCGATCTCGGCCTGCGGCCTCACGCTCCGTTGGGCGTGGCAGTTTGCTCGCGCAAACTGCTTGGCGCGCTACGGCAGGGGCTGCGCCTTGTACCAGCCAAGGGTCTTGCGGAAGGCTGCGTATTTCTGGGGAAAACGGGTTTTGTATTCTTCCATCGCCTCGAGGAGCTTCTCCCCCTGCCCCGATTTATGGGCGACCCAGAACATGCGTTGCAGCAACATATGCCGCGTCGGGTCCAGCACATAGGCCTCCTCAAGGGCGATCAAGGCCTCCTCCAGCGCGCCCTTGTTGATCAGGCATTCGCTTTTCAACCGCGTAAGCGTCGCATCCCCCGCCACCCAATCCTGATGGGCGTCCAGCAGGGTCTCTGCCTGCTCCCCATGGCCGATTTTCACCAGCACCTCATAGGTCGTCGCCAGTGTCTCCCGCGTGGCGATCTGCGGATCCCCCAACAGGGTAGAGACATAGCCCGCGACCTGATCCACCCCGCTGTCCGACAGAGAAACAGGCACGATCCCGTCCACGCGGAACACCGGCTCGCGCTTTGGATCCTCCGCCCGGTGATCGGCAAAGAAGGACAGGTAGGTGCAGCCAGAGGCATGGGCATGGGGCATGAAATCCCCCCACCGGAACACGCAGGTCTGCAAGGTGCCAAGCTCGATGACATGGGCCGTTTGCGCGGCAAAGAGCATATTGGCAAAGCCCGCCCCGTGATAGCTTATCATCACCTCGGCCCGCGCCATGATGGCCACCTGCTCCAAGGGCGAGAGGTCCTCGAATTGCACCGACTGGAAGCCAAGCGGCGCGAGCCGTTCAAGCAAGGCCGCTTCCCCCTCCATCCGGCGGTCCCGCGCGCCCTCTTCGCTCCGCCCAACCCAAAAGCGGCGCGGCAGGTGGTCGTAATCGCCGCCCTCAACCGCCGCCAAGGCCCGCGCCCGCAGTCGCAACAGGTTGATATCAATCGAGTTCTGCGCAAGCAGCCCCATAGAACCCCGCAAGGCCCGCCGCCCCTGCCACATCCAGCCCGAGGGGGCCAGATCATCCACCGGCGGGATCACCTCCGGCCCGGTCTGGTAATAGGCGTGGCGAAAGTTGAACACCGTCAGGACCCGCGCATATTTCTGCGGCGCCCGCACAAACCGCACCCTTGCGGCCAGTTCGGGGAACAGGGCATCGACCAGAGCCAAGGCAAAGGCGCGCGGCTCGGAGTTCGGATAATGGATCAGGATCGGCCCCCGATGCTCCGGCAAATCATCCAGACTGCACAGCTGGCACAGGGTTTCGGTGAGGAAGTGATAGTAGTTAAAGGTATTGCGGCTCTCGATCGCAAAGGGCAGATCGCGCCAATCCTCGGGCCAATCCGCCACGGGAAAACCGGCGCCGAGTTTCTGCTGTGCGTCGAAAAAATCCGCCAGGTTTTCATCCACCTCGGGCGCGGTGCCCTCCTGCTCGGCCGCATATTTATTGCGAAGCCGCGTGCCCGCCGCCCCGCTCAACACCCATTTGCCACGCACCGACATGGCCGATTTGACGAAATGCACCTTCTCCGCCACCGCAGGCACGGTGTTGAACACCACCAGCTCGGAGAAATTCTTGAGCCGCTCGATCGAGGACATATGCGCGTTTATTTTCTGCTCGATCTCTGGATAGACACTAACCGAAGCGCCGAAAATCCGCCCGCGCGGACGCGTCTTCCACACCCAATCCGGCGCCTGCGCAAAGGACAAGCCGGGATCCACCCCAGGATGGAAAAAGAAGGCCTCTGGCGAGGATTTATACTTGATACGCTTCAAGGGTACGGCCGCTTTACACTACACAGTTTCACATCGCCGCCCGGCGCGGTTTAACTGTCGCTAAACTTGGCCATCAAAGCGGTCTTTACATCTTGTGGCACGAAATTGGCCACATCACCACCAAGACGGGCGATTTCCTTGACCAGCTTGGAGGCAATCGCCTGATGCTGTGCATCGGCCATAAGGAAAACCGTCTCGACACTGTCGTCCAGCTGCCGGTTCATCCCGACCATCTGGTATTCGTATTCAAAGTCCGCCACGGCCCGCAATCCGCGCACGATCATTCCGGCGCCCACGTCGCGGGCACAGTTGATCAACAGGTTCTCAAAGGGGTGAATGACGATCTCGCAGCCTGTGTCGCGGGCGATATCCTGCGTCTGCGCCTCGACCATCTGCACCCTCTCCTCAAGGCTGAACAATGGCCCCTTGTCGCGGTTGATCGCCACGCCAATGACAAGCCGGTCCACGATGGCCGTGGCCCGCCTGACCACATCCAGATGCCCAAGGGTGACGGGATCAAATGTTCCGGGATACAGGGCAACGCGCATCGCTTTTTCCTTGGCAGTCAATTCGTTAGCATGTGGCACCGTCAATAGGCCCATTCAATCAGGGGCGCAAACCCTTGCTGCGCCCCGCCCGGCCTCAGGCCCGGATCAGTGGCCCATCACCATGCTTTGCAAGGCGTCGTTCTCCATGGCGAGCTCGGTCAGCCGCGCCTTGACCACATCGCCAAGGGAGATCAGGCCCACCATGGCGCCGTCCTCGACCACCGGCATGTGGCGGAACCGGCCCTCTGTCATCTTCTTCAGCACGCTATCGGCGGAATCTTCGCGGGCACAGGTGATGATTTTCGATGTCATCATCTCGGCCACGTTGTCCTGCAAACAAGAGCTGCCCCTGCGGCCCAACTCGCGCACGATGTCGCGCTCTGACAGGATACCATCCACGGTTTTGCCATTGCTGGAAATCACCACGGTGCCGATCCGCTTGTCTGACAGCACATGTGCCGCTTCCTCGACCGAAGACTTCGGCGGCAGGGTCACAACCCCTTCCGTCCCTTTGGATTTCAGGATCTGATCTACAAACATCGGCACCGCCTCCTCCAAGCTGCTCTTACCCCCTCAGCGTGCGCCGGAGGGGCCATGCCTGTCAATCCTCCGCTTCGAGCTTCACCACCTCGTCGCGCACCCCCTCGGAAATTAGAGCCGCCACACGGTTCAGCCGCTGCACTTTCAGGTCATCTGCTGGGCGGACGAGGTAAAAGCTCCGCGTCAGACAGACCTCCTCCCCCAGAACCGTGGCAATGCGCGGCGATCCGGCAAGGGCAAAGCGATGCGCAATGCCAATCCCCATCCCCGCCTTGATCCAGTTGAACTGCACCACCACAGAGTTGCTGGCCAAATGCACCCGCTCGATCCCCAGATCGGAAAGATAGTCGAGCTCCTTGTCGTGGATCATATCGGGGATATAGCCAACGATCCGCTGAGACTTGAGGTCCTCAAGCCGCTCAATCGCGTTATGGCGCAGGTATTGGCGACTGGCCGCAAGGACAAGCTGATAGTCGGTGATCTTCTCGACACTAAGCCGCCCGGCAGAGGGCGGGCTGACGGAAATGGCGATATCCGCCTCGCGTTTGGTCAGGTTGAACACCCGCGGCAGCGAGACGATCTGGATATCCAGCTCGGGGTGGGTCTGGCCGATACGGGCCAGAACCTGCGGCAGGATAAAGCTGGCGCAGCCATCGGGCGCGCCGATGCGGATCGTGCCTGTCAGACGGTCCTGCTGCCCCTGCAGGGCATCCTCGGCCCCCATAATCGCGGTCTCGACCTGCTCCGCACGCGGCATCAAACGCTCGCCTGCCTCGGAAAGCGCATAGCCCTGCGGGGATTTCTGGAACAAAACCGCCCCCAGCCCCTCCTCCAACCGCTGCACACGGCGGCCCACGGTGGCGGGATCAAGGCTAAGCTGCTGCCCTGCCCCCGACAGGCTGCCCCTGCGCGACACCGCCAAAAACACCCTCAGATCATCCCAGCTCGCCGCCATGGGGGCACCCCTTTTCCTGCAAAATGACTTTGAGAAACTGTCTCTTTTACCGACTCATTTGCAAGGGTATCTTTCGGAAAAATGCACAGGAGTTTGCACATGAACCAGATCGGACACTACATCGGCGGCGAAATCATCGCCGGCACATCGGGCCGCACCGCCGACATCTATAATCCCGCCACGGGCGAGGTTCAGGCACAGGTCGCATTGGCAAGCAAAGCCGAACTCGACCACGCCGTAGAGGTCGCCGCCAAGGCACAGCCAGCATGGGCCGCCGTCAACCCACAGCGCCGCGCCCGCGTGATGATGAAATTCGTCTCCTTGCTGAACCGTGACATGGACAAACTGGCCGAGGCCCTGAGCCGCGAGCACGGCAAGACCCTGCCAGACGCCGCAGGCGACGTGCAGCGCGGCCTTGAGGTTGTGGAATACTGCATCGGCGCACCGCAGATGCTCAAAGGCGACTATACCGACAGCGCAGGCCCTGGCATCGATATGTATTCCATGCGGCAGGCCCTTGGCGTGACCGCGGGCATCACCCCGTTCAACTTCCCCGCGATGATCCCCATGTGGATGTTCGCCCCCGCCATTGCCTGCGGCAATGCCTTCATCCTCAAACCCTCCGAGCGCGACCCCTCTGTGCCCATGATGCTGGCCGCCCTGATGGAAGAGGCAGGCCTGCCCAAGGGCATCCTGCAGGTGGTCAACGGCGACAAGGACTCGGTCGATGCGATCCTTGATAACGAAGTGATCCAGTCCGTCGGCTTTGTCGGCTCCACCCCGATTGCGGAATATATCTATGGCCGCGGGTGCTCCAACGGCAAACGGGTGCAGTGTTTTGGCGGCGCCAAAAACCACATGATCATCATGCCCGACGCGGATATGGACCAAGCCGCAGACGCCCTTGTTGGCGCGGGCTACGGCGCGGCGGGCGAACGCTGCATGGCGATCTCGGTTGCCGTTCCTGTGGGCGAGGAGACCGCCGACCGTCTGATCGAAAAGCTGGTGCCACGGGTCGAGGCCCTCAAGGTTGGTCCCTATACCTCCGGCAATGATGTGGACTACGGCCCCGTTGTGACCGCCGCCGCTAAGGCCAATATCGAAGGTCTCGTGCAATCGGGCATCGATCAGGGCGCGAAACTGGTTGTGGACGGGCGCGATTTCTCGCTGCAGGGCTATGAAGACGGCTTCTTTGTCGGCGCGCATCTGTTCGACCATGTGACAAGCGACATGGACATCTACAAAAAGGAAATCTTCGGCCCCGTCCTGTCCTGTGTGCGAGCGAAATCCTACGAAGAGGCCCTCGGCCTTGCCATGGACCACGAATACGGCAACGGCACCGCGATCTTCACCCGCGACGGCGACGCAGCGCGCGACTTTGCCAACCGCGTCAACGTCGGCATGGTCGGCGTCAACGTGCCGATCCCCGTGCCGCTGGCCTATCACACCTTTGGCGGCTGGAAGAAATCCGCCTTTGGCGATTTGAACCAGCACGGCCCCGATGCGTTCAAGTTCTACACACGCACCAAAACCGTCACCGCCCGCTGGCCCTCGGGCATCAAAGAGGGCGGCGAGTTTTCCATCCCCGTGATGGAATAACGCCGGACGACAGGCACTCCCGCCCCCGCGCCAAGGCCTTCGGCCAAGGCGCGGCCTTGGGCCCAGCCCGCGCCTGCGCGCGGGCGGGCCGCTTCGCGGCGATCAGTGCCTCCGGCGGGGATATTTATTCCAACAAGAAGCGCAGGCATGAATTGAACGATCGGTCAATTTATGCTGTTGTGATGGCTAGGGAGGACGAGCCATGGATTTTGCACTAAGCGAGGAACAAGAGGCAATCGTTGATATGGCGCGCGGTTTCGCGGCCCAAGAGATCGCCCCGTATGCACAGGAATGGGACAAGGCGGGAGAGATCCCCAAGACCCTTTGGCCCAAGCTGGCGGAGCTTGGTTTCGGCGGGCTTTACGTGCGCGAAGAAAGCGGTGGATCGGGGCTGAGCCGTCTTGATGCGACCCTTGTGTTCGAGGCCCTGTCGGGGGCCTGTGCCTCTGTCGCCGGGTTTCTCTCGATCCACAACATGTGCGCCTGGATGATCGACAGCTTCGGTTCGGAGGCTCTGCGCGAAGAGCGTTTGCCTGCCGCTCTCTCGATGGAGAGTTTCTATGCCTATTGCCTGACCGAGCCGGGAAGCGGATCCGATGCGGCGGCCCTCAAGACCCGCGCTGTGAAGAGCGACGCGGGATATGAGCTGACCGGGACCAAGGCGTTTATCTCCGGCGGCGGCTATGCCGATGCCTATCTGGTGATGTGCCGCACGGGCGAGGATGGGCCCAAGGGCATCAGCAGCATTATCATTAACGACGGCACGCCGGGCCTGAGCTTTGGCGGGCTGGAGGATAAGATGGGCTGGCGTTCGCAGCCCACGCGGCAGGTGCAGATGGATGCCTGCGCCGTGCCTGCGGGCAACCTTCTGGGCGAGGAAGGCCGCGGCTTTACCTATGCGATGAAGGGGTTGAACGGCGGGAGGTTGAATATTTCGGCCTGTTCGCTTGGGGCGGCGCAGGCGGCGCTGGATGCGACCCTGACCTATATGGCCGAGCGCCGCGCCTTTGGCCAAAGCATCGACCAGTTTCAGGCCCTGCAATTCCGCCTTGCCGATATGGAGATCGAGCTTCAGGCCGCGCGGGTATTGCTGCGCCAAGCGGCGTGGAAGCTTGACACGGGCGCACCCGACGCCCCTGCCGCCTGCGCCATGGCCAAGAAGTTCGTCACCGAAGCAGGCAGCCGCGTTGCGGACCAGTGCCTGCAACTCCATGGCGGCTATGGCTATCTGGCCGATTACGGGATCGAGAAGATCGTCCGTGACCTGCGCGTGCATCAAATTCTGGAAGGCACGAACGAGATCATGCGCATGATCGTTGCCCGCAACATGGTGGCCAAATGAGCGATATCGACATCCGCAAACAGGGCCGCGCCGGGCGGATCACCTTGACCCGCCCCAAGGCCCTGAACGCCCTGACCTACGAGATGTGCCTTGCCATCGACGCTGCCCTAAAGGACTGGGCCACGGATGATGACATCGCCCTTCTGGTGATTGACGCAGAGGGCGAGCGCGCCTTTTGTGCCGGGGGCGATATCGCCAAAATGTATGAGACCGGCCTTGCAGGGGATTTCGCCTATGGGCGTAAGTTCTGGGCCGACGAGTATCGCATGAATGCGCGCCTTGCCGAGTTCCCCAAGCCGGTGGTGACCCTGTTGCAGGGCTTTACCATGGGCGGCGGCGTGGGCGTTGGCTGTCACGGCTCGCACCGGATCGTCTGCGAGAGCAGCCAGATCGCCATGCCCGAATGCGGCATCGGTCTGGTCCCAGACGTGGGCGGCTCCCTGATCCTTGCCAATGCGCCGGGGCGGCTTGGGGAATACCTTGGCACCACGGGCATGCGCATGGGCCCTGCCGATGCGATCTATGCCGGGTTCGCCGATTACTTCGTGCCGCAGGCGGACTGGCCCGCCCTGATCGACGCCCTTTGCACCACCGGCGATTGGGAGGCCGTCGACCGCGCCGCCTCCCCTGCCCCCGAAGGCAGCCTGCAAGACATGCAGGCACAGGTGGACCGCCACTTTGCCGGGCAAACCCTTGGCGATATCCTGCGCTCCCTGCGCCATGAGGAGAGCGATTTCACACACGGCGCGCTCAAGGCCCTCGGCCACCCTGCGCCGCTTTCCATGGCCTGCACCGTGGAAATGATGCACCGGCTGCGCGGCGACAAAACCATCCGCCAGGCCCTCGATCTCGAATACCGCTTTACCTATCGCGCGATGGAGCATGGCGATTTCATCGAAGGCATCCGCGCCCAGATCATCGACAAGGACAAATCGCCCAAATGGCGCCTCGGCCTTGAGGACACTATCGCCGCCGAAGTGCCAAGGATGCTGATGCCCCTTGGTGCCGAGCGTTTGCAATTTGAGGAGGAAACATCATGAAAATCGGGTTCATCGGACTGGGCAACATGGGCGCCCCCATGGCCGCCAACCTTGCCGCCGCAGGGCATGAGGTCATGGGTTTCGACCCAAGTGCCCCCTGCCCCGAGGGCGTCAGCGCGGCCGCGTCGGGCGCAGAGGCCGCCAAGGATGCGCAGGTGGTCATCACCATGCTGCCCAATGGCGCGATCCTGCGCGATGTGGCGCACTCCCTGCACCCCGAGATGATGGCCGGAGCGGTCCACCTTGACTGCTCCACCGTGGATGTGGAGAGCGCCCGCGCCGTGGCAGAGGCCGCCCTTGCGGCGGGCCTTGGCGCAGTGGACGCCCCCGTATCGGGCGGCGTTGGCGGCGCGGCGGCGGGCACCCTGACCTTCATGGCGGGCGGCTCGGAAGACAGCTTTGCCACCTGCGCCCCCCTCTTTGATGTGATGGGCCAGAAGGCCGTGCATTGCGGCGCAATCGGCGCAGGCCAGGCGGCGAAAATCTGCAACAACATGATCCTCGGGATCACCATGATCGGCACCTGCGAGGCCTTCGCCCTTGCCGACAAGCTCGGCCTCGATCGCCAAGCCATGTTCGACGTGGTCAGCACCTCCTCCGGCTACAGCTGGTCGATGAACGCCTATTGCCCGGCCCCCGGCATCGGCCCGACCTCCCCCGCCGACAATGGCTATACTCCGGGCTTTGCGGCCGAGCTGATGCTCAAGGATCTGCGGCTCAGCCAACAGGCCGCCGAGGCCAGCGATGCCGACACGCCCCTTGGCGCGGCGGCAACGGCTCTCTATGCCGCTTTCGTCGAGGACGAAGACGGCTTGGGCCGAGATTTCTCCGCCATGCTGCCGAGGTTTGAGGCACGCCGCCGCGGCTAGGCGCCCCAATTTTTTGCAAAAAATTGCGCCCCGGGTTTCCCCGGGGCGATCCCGTCTAGACGATAGGTTTCAGGGCCACCACATCCAGCGGCGGGAACCCATTGAACCCGACCGAAGAATAGCTCGAGGTATAAGCCCCGCAGTTGCGGATCATCACCCGATCACCGGAGGTCAGGCCAAGCGGAAGGTCCACCAGCTTTTTCTCGTAGAGCACATCAAAGCTGTCACAGGAGGGACCGGCAAGAATGCAGGGCCCCGCCGCCTCACCATCACGGCTGGTGACAAATTGATAGCGGATCGCCTCGTCAATCGTCTCGGCAAGGCCAGAGAATTTGCCGATATCGAGGTAAACCCAACGATGCAGATCATCGCCCGATTTGCGGGAAACAAGCATCACCTCAGCCGCGATCATACCCGCATTCGCAACCAACCCGCGCCCCGGCTCTGCCATGACCTGCACATCGCCGAAACGCGCGCGCACAAGGTCCATGACCTCGGCGGCATAGGCGCTCGGATGGGCGATTTCCTCGCCGTAGCAGGCAGGAAAACCACCACCGATGTTCAACAACCGCAGCCCATGGCCCGCCGCCTGCGCCGCGTCCCAAACCTGTGCCAAGGCCTCCAGCGGACCAGCCCACATCGCCGCCTGCCGCGTTTGCGAGCCAACGTGAAAGGACAGGCCGACAGGATCAAGGCCGAGCTCGGCAGCCCGCGCCAAAAGCGGGTTCACCATGGCGGGGGCACAGCCGAACTTGCGGCTCAGCGGCCAGTCCGCCTGCGAATTCTCGACGATCACGCGGATATAAACCCGGGCGCCCGGAGCATTTCCTGCAATCTTCTCAAGCTCTTCTTCCGCATCGGCGGCAAAGATCGTGATCCCCGCCTCATGGGCAAAGGCAATGTCAGAGGCGCGTTTGATGGTGTTGCCAAAGCTCACATGCGCCGGGTCGGCCCCCAGCGATAGGACCAATTCGATCTCTCCGCGCGAGGCGGCGTCAAAATGGCAACCCGCTGCGATCAAAGCGGAAATCACCTCACGCGCAGGGTTCGCCTTAACAGCATAATGGATCGCCGCGCCGCCAAGGCCAGCGGCCAGATCACGGTAATTCTGCGCCACCTGCGCCGGATCAATCACCAGAGTCGGGCGATCAAACTGATTGGCGCGGATGAAGGTTTCAACGCGGGAGGCTTTGCGCGAATGCGCAACAGCGCCGACAAAATCGGGGACATGCAGTGTCATGGGTAATCTCCAAAAGACCCGGCCATCTATGACCGCTCACTTCCAAGGGAGACGTTACCGTCGCTGCATAAACACATCTGAGGCCAGAGGCGCGTGCGTTGGCGTCTTGAGGCCGCATTTGGGGCCAAAAAATGAGTCGCGCAAGCTCTATTTTCAGGGCGGTGGCATTTTTTGTTTCCGGCCCGATTTGCTACGCTCTTTGGCGGGGCCAGATTTGCGCCGCCGCCCGTAATCCGCTGTAGAGGCCCATCAAACCAAGCCGGATGGCAGACCAGAAATCACGATTTGATCACGCAAAGCCACGACAAACACAGGAAACTTCAGTAGGTCGAAAAATTTGTCTATACATACCGCAGCACCCCGTCCGGTCTTTTTACCCATGATATTTTTAACCATCATTCACTGGTGCCTTTTAAACAATTCAATTTGAATACAAAGGGATACCCCATGACACGATGGATCATCGAATGCGCTGACGAGGACTGCGAGTCCTGCGAAATGAGTGCACCAAGCAACCCCAAGGGCGGCGGCTGCCCCCGTTCCAATGGCTATATCGTCCGCGCCACCGTGGACCGTAGCGAAGGCGATCTCACCTTCTCTATGTCCAACCGAAGCGAAGTGCGCTGGAACAAGGCGATCTTTCCCATGTTGGTCGCGCGTCAAACCTTAGGCGGGCAGTTGATCTGCGCCCTTTGCAACACGGTGATCAAGACAGACAGTGACGGCAAAATAAGCTACGTCAGCGCGAGCGGAAAAACCCATGTAGAGCGCCCGCCGATTGACCACTACAACAAGGACTGGAAAGACCGCCGCCGCGACCTTGAGGCAAAACCCGCCTTCCGCAATGCCGATGTCGGCGACAAAAAGGCAATGCTGACGGCGGCCTTTAACGCCGATCCACTGCGCATCACCCATCGGACCTGTAACCTGACGCGGCCGAAATAGCCCCTATTCGGCAGCCACACGGCGCGGCTTGAGCATGTCCTTCAGGTAACGCCCCGTGTGGCTGCCCTCCACTCCGGCAACCTTTTCGGGCGTGCCAATGGCCACCACCTGCCCGCCGCCATCGCCGCCCTCCGGCCCGATGTCGATGATATGGTCGGCGGTTTTGACCACATCGAGGTTATGCTCGATCACCACCACGGTATTGCCCTGATCGACCAGCTCGTGCAGCACCTCCAGAAGCTTGCGCACATCCTCGAAATGCAGGCCCGTTGTCGGCTCGTCGAGGATATAGAGCGTCCGTCCGGTGGAGCGTTTCGCCAGCTCTTTTGACAGCTTCACACGCTGCGCCTCGCCGCCCGAAAGGGTCGTCGCCTGCTGTCCCACCTTGATATAGCCAAGGCCCACCCGCACCAACGCATCCATCTTCTCGCGGATGCTAGGCACCGCCTTGAAGAACTCCTGCGCATCCTCAACCGTCATATCAAGAACATCGGCTATGCTCTTGCCCTTAAAGCGAACTTCCAGAGTTTCCCGATTGTAACGTGCGCCATTGCAGGTCTCGCAGGTGACATAGACATCGGGCAGAAAGTGCATCTCGATCTTGATCACACCATCGCCTTGGCAGGCCTCACAGCGCCCGCCCTTGACGTTAAAGCTGAACCGTCCGGGCTTGTATCCGCGCGCCTTGGATTCCGGCAGGCCGGCGAACCAATCGCGGATCGGCGTAAAGGCCCCCGTATAGGTCGCGGGGTTGGAGCGCGGCGTGCGCCCGATGGCGCGCTGGTCAATGTCGATCACCTTGTCCAGATGCTCCAGCCCCTTGATCGTCTCGCAGGGCGCAGGCGTCTGCCGCGCCCCGTTCAGACGCATAGAGGCGGTCTTGAACAGGGTCTCGATCGTCAGGGTGGATTTCCCCCCACCCGACACGCCGGTGACGCAGACAAACTTACCCAGCGGGAAATCAACCGTGACCCCCCGCAGGTTGTTGCCGGTCGCCTTCTTCACCGTCAGCTTCTTCTTGTTGCCCTTGCGCCGCTTGGAAGGCACCTCGATCTCGCGCCGGCCGGCAAGGTAATCGCCGGTGACGGATTTCGGGTTGGCCACGATCTGCGCCGGGGTGCCCTCGGCCACCACCTGCCCGCCATGCACACCCGCACCGGGGCCGATATCAAAGACATAATCCGCCTCGCGGATCGCCTCCTCGTCATGCTCCACCACGATCACCGTATTGCCCTGATCACGCAGGTTCTTCAGCGTCGTCAATAGCCGGTCATTGTCGCGCTGGTGCAACCCGATCGAGGGCTCATCCAGCACATAAAGCACCCCTGTCAAACCGGAGCCGATCTGCGACGCCAGACGGATACGCTGGCTCTCCCCGCCCGAAAGCGTCCCGGCGTTCCGGCTCAGCGTCAGGTATTCAAGGCCCACATTGTTGAGGAACCCCAAACGCTCGCGGATTTCCTTCAAAATCGCCCGCGCGATCTCGTTCTTCTGGTTGGTCAGGCTCTCCGGCACGGCCTCGCACCACTCGAATGCCTCGCGGATCGACATCTCCACCACCTGCCCCACATGCAGGCCCGCGATCTTCACCGCCAAGGCCTCCGGCCGCAGACGATAGCCGCCGCAACCGCCACAGGAGCGGTTGTTCTGATAGCGTTCAAACTCTTCGCGGATCCAGTTGCTGTCTGTCTCGCGGTAGCGGCGCTCCATATTCGGAATGACCCCCTCGAAGGTCCGCGTCACCTCATAGACACGCCCCCCCTCGTCATAGCGGAAGGGGATCTCCTCCTCACCCGAGCCATAAAGGAACACCTGCTGCACATGGGCGGGCAGGTCCTTCCAGCGGGTGTTCTTGTCAAATTCGTAATGCTTGGCAATCGCCTCGATGGTCTGCAGGAAATAAGGCGACTTGCCCTTGCGCCAAGGGGCCAGAGCGCCGTCGTAAATCTTCAACGTGCTATCGGGCACCACCAGACGCTCGTCAAAGAACAGCTCAACCCCCAGCCCGTCGCATTCAGGGCAGGCCCCGAAGGGCGCGTTAAAGGAAAACAGCCGTGGCTCGATCTCGGGGATGGTAAAGCCCGAGACAGGACAGGCGAATTTCTCAGAAAAGGTGATGCGCTCCGGCTCCCCCTCGCTCGGCGCGGTCTCAAGGATGGTGATGCCATCGGCAAGGTCGAGAGCGGTGCGGAAACTATCGGCAAGCCGCGTCTCCAGCCCCTCGCGCACAACGATCCGGTCCACCACCACGTCGATGTCATGGCGGAACTTCTTGTCGAGGGTCGGCGGCTCGTCCAGCTCATAGAACTCCCCGTCCACCTTGACCCGCTGGAACCCCTGCTTGCGCAGCTCCAGCATCTCCTTGCGGTATTCGCCCTTCCGGTCACGGATGATCGGCGCCAGAAGATAGCCGCGCGTGCCCTCCTCCATGGCCATGACACGGTCCACCATGTCCTGCACCTGCTGCGCCTCGATCGGCAGGCCGGTCGCGGGGCTATAGGGGGTGCCAACGCGGGCAAAGAGCAGGCGCATGTAATCGTAAATCTCGGTCACTGTGCCAACGGTCGAGCGCGGGTTCTTCGAGGTCGTCTTCTGCTCGATAGAAATCGCAGGTGACAGGCCGCTGATGTGATCCACATCGGGCTTTTCCATCATATCAAGGAACTGCCGCGCATAGGCCGACAGACTCTCGACATAGCGCCGCTGCCCCTCGGCATAGATGGTGTCAAAGGCCAGCGACGACTTGCCAGAGCCGGACAGACCGGTGATCACCACCAGCTGATCGCGCGGGATATCCACATCGATGGACTTCAGATTGTGCTCACGCGCGCCGCGCACTTCGATATTCTTTAACTCGGCCATAGCCCACCTATTTCGCAATGAACTGCAAACTAGTGCAGTTATCTCCGGTATCCAATCAAAAAGGAAGAACAAATAGTAAACACGCACAGGCGGCCCGTGAATAATCCCGCCCCGCACAGGCCTTGGTAAAAAGGCATTTGATGGGAATCGCCGCTTTGGGCAGAGTATTCCCATTATTTTGCACCTAAAGGAATTTCCCCATGCGCTTTTTGGCCGCCCTTTTTCTATGTCTTTTGCCGCAACTCGCCGCCGCTCAGGAGCGCCCGAGCGCGATCCTCGTGCTTGATGCCTCCGGCTCCATGTGGGGCCAGATCGACGGCAAGGCAAAGATCACCATCGCGCAAGAGGTCATCGGCGGCCTGCTCACCGATATGCCCGGCGATCAGGCCCTCGGCCTCACAGCTTACGGCCACCGACGCAAGGGCGATTGCAACGATATCGAAACCCTCGTCCTGCCCGGCGGCGACACCCGCGCAGCGATTGCAAATGCCGTGAACGCTATCCAGCCCAAGGGCAAAACGCCCCTCTCCGCCGCCGTCATTCAGGCCGCCGAAACCCTGAAATACAGCGAGGAAAAAGCCACCGTGATCCTTGTCTCCGACGGCAAGGAAACCTGCGAGTTCGACCCCTGCGAGGTGGGCAAACAGCTTGAGCAAACCGGCGTGGATTTCACCGCCCATGTCATCGGCTTCGACATCGCCGACCCGGCGGACCGCGCCGAACTGCAATGTCTGGCCGAGGAAACCGGCGGCACCTATTACTCCGCCAGCAACGCGCAGGAGCTCGGTACAGCGATATTCGAGGTCGTCGAGGTTAACCAACCCCCCGTGGCGATCACCGCCCGCGTCACTGCCACCGCCGTGACCAGCCTGAGCAACACCCCGATCACAGACCCGATCACATGGGCCCTCACCGGCCCGAACGGCCCCGTGGATGTCAGCGCAGAGCAAAACCCCTTCTCCCTTGATCTGGACCTCGGCGCCTATACCCTCACCGCCGACTGGCTGATCGGCGAGCAAAGCCAAACCACCGCTTTCGAGCTGTTCGGCAGCGCAGATGCCACGGTGCAGATCGTCTTTGACGCCCCTCTCCCCAAGGCCAGCGTGACCCCCTCAGAAAACCCCGCAACAGCCGGCAGCATGATTGATATCCTCTGGGCAGGGCCGGGCGCAGTGCAGGACTTTATCGGCATCGGCCCTCAGGGCGCGACCGGCGCCGACCGCTGGGAGAATTTCGCCTACACCAAAGACGGCGCCCCCGCCGCCCTGCTGATGCCCGTCACCCCGGGTGCCTATACCCTCAGCTATTTCCACGGCCCCGATCACTTAGTCCTTGCCACCGCCGATCTCACCGTTACCCCCGTCAGCGCAAGTCTCACTGCCCCGGCCGAGGCCCCCGCAGGCAGCCAGATCACACTGGACTGGACAGGGCCGGGTTACGACAATGACTACATCGGGATCGGCCCCGTCGCGGCGCAGGACAGCGGGCGGTGGCAAAACTACAGCTACACCCGCGAGGGCTCCCCCTTGCCCCTGACCCTGCCAGTCGAACCCGGCGCCTATATGATCCGCTACTTTCTGGGGCAGGACCGCGCGGTTCTGGCAGAACGTCCCATCACCCTCACCGCCGCCGGGGCCAGCATCACGGCCCCCGAAACGGCCCCCGCCGGATCAACCATCCAGGTCGGCTGGAGCGGGCCGGATTACGAAGGCGATTACATCGCCATTGGCAAACCGGACGCTAGCGGCGCGGCCCAATGGGAAACCTACAGCTACACCCGCGATGGCAGCCCCCTCGCCCTCGAAACCCCGACCGAACCGGGCAACTACCTGATCCGCTACATCACGGGGCAGGACCGCAAAACCCTCGCCGAGGCTCCTTTGGTGCTGGAGCCGGTCACCGCCAGCCTCACGGCCCCGCAAACCGCCATCGGCGGCGCTGTCATCACAGTGGAATGGACCGGCCCGAACTACCCGCAGGACTTCATCGCCATCGGCAAAACAGGGGCCGAAGGCAGCGCCCGCTGGGCCAAATACACCCGCACGGAGGAGGGCTCCCCCCTTACCCTGCAACTGCCAGCGGCGCCCGGCGATTACACCCTGCGCTATTTCCTCAACGCCGACCGCAGCGTTCTGGCCGAGGCCCCCATCACCCTGACGCAGGCCCCGGCCACCCTCTCCGCCCCGCCCCGCGCCCGCGCGGGCGAGGTGACCGAGATCACATGGCAAGGCCCCGATTACCCAAGCGATTACATCGCCATCGGGAAGGCAGGGGCCGAGGGCAGCGCCCGCTGGGAAAAATACATCCGCACCAGCTCCGGCAATCCCGCCACACTTCCCCTGCCGGAAACCCCCGGCACCTATGTGATCCGCTATTTCATCAACGCCGACAGATACGTCATCGCCGAGATCCCGATCACACTCGAGTAGCACCGCAGGCGCCAAAGGGCTTACCGCCCCGCCGCCAAACCGCTAGGCTCCCCTGACCAACAGGGGGCCGCCATATGCAACTGTCACAACTCGCCGATACCGCAGGGATCATCTCCGCGCGCCTGCTGCGGCTTGATTTCGCGGGCATCCGGCGGCTGATGCGGGTCAACCGTTTGTTCCACCCGGAGGAGATCGTTCAGAACTTCTCCCATATGGACAAACTGGCCGAAACCATCGCCCTGCCTTCCGCCAGCCCGCGCCCTAGCCCCCTGCCCCTTGCCCTGCGCGCCATTCCCGAAACCTACGAGTACCTCGGCCAAACCCATCGCCTCGCCGACCATAAAACCGACAGGAACGTCACCGCCTTCCTCGTCATCAAGGGCGGCGCGGTGCTGCATGAGGATTACCGCCTCGGCACGGCGCAAGACAGCCTGCGCATCTCATGGTCCATGTCCAAAAGCGTCACCTCCCTGCTCCTCGGCGCGCTGATCGACCACGGGTTGATCCCCGAAACCGCTCTGGCCGAAGGCGTCAGCGACCATATCCCCACCCTCAAGGGCTCGGGATATGACGGGGTGACCCTGCAAAATGTGCTGAACATGGCCAGCGGCGTGGCTTTTAACGAGGATTACCTCGACTACCACTCCGACATTAACCGCATGGGCCGCATCCTTGGGGTTGGCGGCTCGATGGATGCCTTCGCCGCCTCGCTCTCGCGCCAATGGGCGCCGGGCACCTATAACAACTATGTTTCGATCGACACCCATATCATCGGCATGATGATCCGCGCCCTGACGGGCCGTGCGATCACCCCCCTGCTGATGGAGCACCTCCTCACCCCGCTCGGTCTGGAGTCGGACAGCACCATCCTGACAGACAGCCTTGGCGAACCCTTCGTTCTGGGCGGGCTGAACATGACCACGCGCGACTATGCCCGCATCGCCCTGATGGTTCTGAACAGGGGCCGGTGGAACGGAAAACAGATCGTCTCGGAAGGTTGGATCGACCGCACAACCTGCCAAAGCGCCCCGCCCCCAAGCCCGCAGATGGCCGCCCGCACCGATGGCGCCCTTGGCTACGGCATGCAGTGGTGGCTCCCGCCCGAACCAGAAGAGGGCGAGGTCTTCGGCGTCGGCATCT
The DNA here is from genome assembly GCA_018524345.1 of Harenicola maris. Taxonomy (GTDB): domain Bacteria; phylum Pseudomonadota; class Alphaproteobacteria; order Rhodobacterales; family Rhodobacteraceae; genus Harenicola; species Harenicola maris. Next base: position 714,917 of record JADQAZ010000001.1, on the reverse strand, counting down.
ATGGCCAGTATATGTATATCCACCGCGCCCATGACGTGGTCATCGCACAGAACGCCGCCGACACGCGCTTTAAGGAGGGCGACGGCGCGGTCAACCTGCAAACCCTCGCCATGTTCCGCCAGATCGCCAAGGCGCTTTAGCCAGAGCGCGCCCGAACCCGCGCCAGCCACAGATGCAGGATCAGCCCCGCCAGAAACGCCCCCCCGCCCAAAAGCGGCAGGCTGACATAGCCGAACTGCGCCAAGGCCACCGCCATCACAGGCGTGCCCAAAGTGTTGCCAAGGTTGCCCATCTGCGCCATGGCGCCATTGGCCTGCGCCTGCCGCTCCGGCCCCGCGTTCAGCTGCGGCACGGCGGCAAAACTCGCCCCCTGAATCAACCCCATGGAGGCCGCAAGCGCGATACAGGCCCACCCCGCCGCAGGCGCAAACCAAAGCCAGACCATACAGCCAAGGCTGGCCGCAAACCCGGCATAGACCACCTGCACCGCAGGCATCCGGCGCAGCAGTGCCACACCCAATGTCATCGACACCGCGATGCTGACCAAGGGCATCGCCCCCATCACAAGGGCGCGGATGCTTTCGTCCAGAAAGGGCGGCAAAACCGTCAGGATCGAGACGAAACAAAAGGTATAAAACAGCCAGCCCGCCGCAGGGGCGCTGACAAAGGCCGAGCGGTAGATCGCCCCATGCATCCGCAGCACCGCCCCAAAGGGGAGCGCCGCAGGCCGCTCATACCCCGGCAGCGCCCGCAGCCAGAAACCAAGGGCAAGCGCCAGACAGGCCATATAGACCCCATGGGCCGCAAACAGCGCCCCGACGCCCGAACTCTGCGCTAGGGGCAAGCCGCCAAAGGTCATCACGGCAAAGGCCACGCCAAAGAAGGTGCCCCAAAGCGTCAGGGCCAGCCCCCGCTGCGCGGGCGGCGCAACCTGCGCAATCAATGTCGGCGCGGCCACCACGATGCCAAGATGCGACACCCCCTCAAGCCCGCGCAGCAAAAGCATCCACGGCAAGGCGGGCATAAAGGCCTGCAGCGCCGACACCGCGGCCCCCAGCCACATCGCCGCAATCAGGGCGCGGCGAACCCCCGCCCGCGCCACCAGAATACCGGCCACAACCCCAAGGAAAACGCCGATAAACCCGACAAGGCTCACGATCCAGCCAAGCCATGCCCCCGCCTGCGGATAAACCCCGCCCAGAATCTCGTAAACCACTGCAAACTTTGCATATTGCGCCGCCCCGCCAAGGCCCGCGGCCCAAAGCAGGAGCACCAAAGCAAAGCCCCGGCGCGCGCTCATCGCGCATCCACCGGGGCTAAACTCAGATCAAATTGGAAAGGGGTCATGCCCTACATATGAATGACCCGGTCATAGGCGTCCAGCACACTTTCGTGCATCATTTCGCTCAAGGTCGGATGCGGGAAGACGGTGTTCATCAGGTCCTCTTCCGTGGTCTCCAACTGGCGGCCCACGACGTAGCCTTGGATAAGCTCCGTCACCTCGGCCCCGACCATATGCGCGCCCAAAAGCTCGCCGGTTTTCTTGTCGAAAATGGTCTTCACCATCCCCTCCGGCTCGCCCAAGGCAATCGCCTTGCCGTTGCCGATGAAGGGGAACTTGCCGACGCGGATATCATAGCCCAACTCCTTGGCCTTGGCCTCGGTATAGCCCACGCTGGCCACCTGCGGATGGCAATAGGTGCAGCCCGCAATGCTCTCTGGCTTGACAGGATGCACATTGTTGCTGCCCGCGATCAACTCGGCCACCATGACCCCCTCGTGGCTGGCCTTATGGGCAAGCCATGGGGCACCGGCGATATCGCCAATGGCGTAAACGCCCTCAACCCCGGTGCGGCAGAACTGATCGGTCACAACATGGGTGCGATCCACCTTCACGCCCAGTTCCTCAAGGCCGAGGCCCTCCACATTCCCGACAATGCCAACGGCGGAGATGACGGTGTCGAACTCCATCTTCTCGACCTTGCCGCCCGCCTCGATATGGGCGGTCACCTTGCCCTTGCCGCGATCAAGCTGCTTGACCATGGATTTCTCCATGATCTTCATGCCCTGCTTGACGAATTGCTTCTTGGCAAAGGCGCTGATCTCGGCGTCCTCTACGGGCAACACGCGGTCCATGACCTCCACAACCGTGGTGTCACAACCCAGCGTGTTGAAAAAGCTGGCAAATTCGATGCCAATCGCGCCCGAGCCAATTACCAAAAGCTTCTTGGGCATCCGCTTGGGATCCAGCGCGTGCTTATAGGTCCAGACCAGATCCCCATCGGCCTCAAGCCCCGGCAACTCGCGCGCCCGCGCGCCAGTGGCGACGATGATATTCTTGGCCGAAAGCTCCTCTGTCCCCTTGTCGGTCTTGACCGAAACCTTCCCCTTGCCGGGGATGGTGGCCTCGCCCATCACAACGGTGACTTTGTTTTTCTTCAGCAAATGCGACACGCCGCCGGACAGCTGCCCCGCAACCCCGCGCGAGCGTTTCACAACCGCAGGCAGGTCATAGCCGATCCCCTCGGCCTTCAGGCCGAAATCCTTGGCCCGCTCCATCAGATGGAACACCTCGGCAGAGCGCAGCATCGCCTTGGTGGGAATACAGCCCCAGTTCAGACAGATGCCCCCGACATGCTCGCGCTCGACCACGGCGGTTTTCAACCCGAGCTGCGCCGCGCGTATCGCCGCAACATAGCCCCCCGGCCCTGATCCGATTACAACAACGTCGAAGGTCTGTGCAGCCATGTGCTCTCTCCCAAAAAAGATAGTTTGAAGTTAAACTACCCCGGCATCACATCGCAAGGCCGCTCAGAGCATTTCCGCTATGCATTTGCGAAAAGCCCCCCGAAGGGCGCCCTAACCCGCCGCCTGAAGCGCATTGAGCGTCTGCCGATAGCCGCCCGCCTCAAGATAGGCCAGCTCCGCCTGCGTGCTGCGCCGCCCAAGGGCCGCATTGCGATAGGGAAAACGCCCGTAATCGCGGATCACCTGCCGATGCGCCCGCGCATGGATCAGGTTATCCCCGCCCTCCATCCGCAGCATAAACCACCGCACCCCCTGCTCCTGATCGCTCAGGAACTCCGAATGCATCATCGGCAGATAGAAAAACTGCCGCACCGGCCCCTGCACCGCCAGATCCCAATCCCGCGCCACACAGACCCGCGCCACACGCCTCGCCAGCCCGTCGGTGGCAAAGGAGGCCCCATCACCGCGATGCATATTGCGCGAGAACTGATCCGTCAGCAAAAGCAGCGCAAGCGCGCGCTCCTCGCTGCGCATCCAGTGGTCCAGCCGCCCCGCAAGGGCGTCCTGCCACAGCAGGCCGAAACGCTCCGAAATCTCTGCGTCGATCCCCTCATCGGCCAGATACCACCCCTCGGGGCCGATCTGCTGCGTCCAGAAGGACAGGATGGTTTGCGCTGTCTCTTGCATGCCCCTAGCCTGCCGCCTCGGCGGCGGCGGCCTCCTCTTCCTCTTGCGCGGTGTCGATATAGTATTCCTGCGCCACCTCAACGGCCACAACCGAGGCCGAGGCAGAGACCGGCGCGTAGCTGCCGGTTTCGTCCACCGAAGGCGCCGCACGCTGGGTCATCCGGTAAACCGCGTAAACCACCAGCCCGAAACAGATCAGCGACAGGAACAAGAAGAACCCCGACGGCCCCACCAGCCCCATGATCCACCCCACAACCAGCGGCCCGGCAATCGCCCCCAACCCGTTGATAAAGATCAACCCGCCAGAGGCCGCCGCCATATCCTCATACTCCAGAAAGTCATTGGTATAGGCGATAAACAGCGAATAGAGCGGGTTCGAACAGCCCCCCACCAAAAAGGCCACAACCAGCAGAACGGAGTAGTTATAGCTGCCCACCAGCGGCACCAGACAGGCCAACGCCGCAACCAGCGCCACAACCGTGATCAACATCCGACGGTCCATCCGGTCCGACAGCCAGCCGATCGGATACTGCAGAACCAAACCGCCGGTATAGATCACCGCCATAAACAGCGCGATCTGCGGCACGTTCATCCCCTGCAGAGTGCCATAGACCGCCGCCATCCCGAAGAGCGCGGAAAACACCCCCCCAAGCGCAATCATGCCGACACAGCCCAAGGGAGAGGTCTCCCACAGCTTGCTCAGCTTCATCGGCTTGGTGTTGTCAAAGGCCGGCGTCGGATTCACCGAGAGCAAAATCGGCGCAAAGGCGATGGAGACAAGCACCGAGGGGATGATGAACAGAACAAAGCCCGTCGGATCATCCAGAATCAAAAGCCCCTGCGCACAGACAATCCCCGCCATCTGCACGATCATATAAAGCGACAGCGCCTTGCCGCGAATTTCATTGGTCACAGCATTGTTCAGCCAGCTTTCCGCCGTCACATAAACGCCGGAAAAGCAAAAACCGATGATCACACGCCCCAGCGTCCAGGCCCAAGGCTCTGTCAGTGCCGGATACATCACCAGCACCGCGGAAATCAGCGAGCCAAGCGCCGCAAACACCCGCACATGCCCGACCCGCCGGATCAACTCCGGCGCCAGCCGCGATCCCCCCAGAAAGCCAAGGAAATAGGCCGACATGACAACCGACATGGCAAAAGTAGAGAACCCCGCCTCGGCCCCCCGGATGCCCAGCAAAGTGCCCTGCACGCCGTTACCGACCATAAGCAGCATCATCCCCAGCAAAAGGGGCCAAGTGGTGCGCAGAACCTGAATCATCGTGGAGAGCCTAACCTATCATTTCGGCCCACCCCTAACGATTTTCCGCCCGCCTTTCCCAGAGAAAACGACACCCCATGTCGGAATCACGCTCCCGCACATCGGCCCGCCACGGGCCGATGAGAATTTTATCCTAAAATTCTTGGCGACCGGGCGGCAGGCAGCAATAGGGAGCTATCCCCATAGGAGAAGAACCGATAGCCCCCGCCAATGGCGTGGGCGTAGATATCCTTGATCCTTTCCACCCCCATCAGGGCCGAAACCAACATCATCAAGGTGGATTTCGGCAGGTGGAAATTGGTCATCAACCCGTCTGCGACGTGAAAGGTGAAACCGGGGCGGATGAAAATATCCGTCTCTCCCACCCACGGCGCAATCCCGCCGGTCTGTGCCGCCGCGCTCTCGATCAGGCGCAGGGCGGTGGTTCCCACGGGGATCACCCGCCCGCCCGCCGCCCGCGTCGCGGCGATTTCCGCCGCCGCCTGCGGCGTGACCTCGCCCCATTCCGCGTGCATCTTGTGCTCTTCGATATTGTCGACCTTGACGGGCAGAAAGGTGCCCGCCCCCACATGCAGGGTCACTTCGGAGATCTCGACCCCCATCTCCCGCAGGCTGGCCAGAAGCGCCTCATCAAAATGCAGGCTCGCCGTGGGGGCCGCTACGGCGCCGTTGCGCTTGGCAAAGACGGTTTGGTAATCGGTCCGGTCCTGCGCATCGGCGGCCCTTTTGGCGGCGATATAGGGCGGCAGGGGCATCGCGCCCAAGGCCTCTATCGCCGCATCGAACTCCGCTCCTGTCTTGGAGAACGCCAGCGTCACCTGCCCATCGGCAATCGCGCCCACGGTGGCGTTAAGGCCCTCGCCGAATTCCACCACCTCGCCGGGATTGATCTTGCGCAGGGGCTTGGCCAAGGCCCGCCAATCCCCCCCCGGCTCGGGGCTGAGCAGCGTCACCTCGATCTTCGCGCTCACCGGCCCCTGCGCACTGTCGCGGCGGCGCTGCCCTGTCAGGCGGGCGGGAATGACGCGGGTGTTGTTCAGCACCAGCCGATCCCCCGCCCGCAGATAGCGCGTCAGATCCGCCACCTGCGCATCCTCGATCCCCGCCTCCCCCTGCGCCACCAACAGGCGCGCCGCCGTGCGCGGCACAGCCGGACGGGTGGCGATCAACCCCTCGGGCAAATCAAAATCAAAGTCACTCAACTGCATAGGGCTACTCTTGCACCTTCGGTGGGGGTTTGCGGAAAATCTCGCGGAACATGCCGGGTGTAAAAACCGAAAGCGGATTGACCGCAACCTTTGGCTGCACCGTCGTGCCGGTCATGGAGTAGTTGAAGCCAAAGAGCCCCTCCCCCTTTTTCGAGAATATCTGCCCGATCCCGTTCACCACATAGATCGGCGAGAACACCCCCTGCATGCGCAACTGGTCGCGCACCATGTCATAGACCCCCGCCATGGAGATCCCCAAGGACGGCCCCACGCCGGAGGCCCGGTTGACCTGCACATAGGTCGGCGTCAAAAGGAAATCCGCCTCCACATCGGCAAACAGGATGCCATTGCCGTTGAGCTGGTCCAAAAGCCCCACAATCGAAATCGCATTGAGCAGCGCCGACAGGCCCGGCGCGCTTTGCACCCGCACATTACTCACCTTCAGCGCGCCATTATATTGCCCCGCCTGCGCCCGCGGCACGAGGGTCAGGGACATCTGCCCCCCGTAGCCCTTCTTGAACAGGCCCGCCGCGCGGATCACCTTGCCCGCATCGCCGGACTGGATCCGCACCGCCGTGCCGCCGCTCGACGGCACGAGGGTGCCATTCACCTCCGCCTGCCCGTTGACCGAGCCTGTGAAAGAGCCGTTCAGCCCGCCCCGCTGGCTCAGATCGGCGCGGAACCGGCGCAGCACGATCCCCTCGGAAATCACCAGCCGGTCCAGCGCAAGGCTGATCGGCCCGCCCGCAGGCCCGCCGCCGCCCCCTTGGGCAAAGCTCGTCTTGCGTACATCCACCAAACCGCCGCGCACGGCCACCGCAGGGCTGGCGCCCCGCCCCCGCCCCGTCAGGGTGACGGGCGCATCGATCCAGCCCCCCACGGCAATGCGGCTGAACTCCGCTGTCTTCAGCCCCCCGCCCGGGTTCAGGGTCACTTTCCCCTCCGCCGTCAGGCCAGAGGCCTGCAATTTCAAACTGTCCACCCGCGGCACCGCGCCCAAGGCCCCGCTTACGGCAAGCGAACCACGCGAATTCCGCCCATGGCTCCATGCCAGCTCCGATATCCTCAGGCCGACGCCGTTCAACTCCGACGACAGGGTAAAGGCAGGCGCACGTCCCTGCGCGAGGTTGATGGAAAAGCGCGCAGGGCCGGAGCCGCTGACCATGCCCTCCGGCAGGCCAAGGTTGAAGGCCTTCACAAAGGCGTCGCTGATCTGCACCGTCCCGCTCACCTGCGCCGCCGCGCCGGGGGCAAAGGCGCGCTCGAACCGCGCCCGCATGGGAATGCCCGCGATCCGCCCGGGGGCCTCGATCAGCAGGCGGGCGTTATCGGCCTGCACCTCAGCGCGCTCGGAAGAAAGCGCATAGCCCGCCACGATCTTGGAGGAACTCACCCCTTCCAACACCGCGCTTACGTCGAACTGAACCTCGCCCGGCCCCAGCTTTGGCTTGATCGGAAAGGTCAGGCGCCCGCTGCCCTGCGCGCGCCCCTGCGCCAGATCAACAGGCTGCCCCGCCTTGTCGAGAAAGGCCAAGCCCTTGGAATTCAATACCGACAGGCCCGCGGTGATCGTGCTGCTGGTGCGCAGATCCACCTGCGCCATAACCGGCTTGATCGCCAGATTCTTGATCAGAAAACCGGTCCCGCCCAATTGCACAGGCCCGCCCTGCAGGGCCTCCGCCTGCCCCGCATCCAGCACCGCCGAAAACCGCCCCTCCGACAGGCTGGCATAGCCCGCCGCCCCGGTAACCAAAGGCAGGTTCGGCACAGGGCGCAGCACCGCATCGTCAAATTCAAACACCGCCGAGAAGAAATTCTTTGTATCCGTCGGCCTGCGCCGCAGCCCCCCCTTCAGGTTAAACAGCCGCCCCGATGTGACGTTCTTCTCCAGCCAGTCCCGCGTCTTGGGCGCCACCTGCACCGGCCAGAGGTCAAGAAAAGCGGCATAGGCGATCTCCTCGACATCAAGGTCTAAGGCCATGTCCCAGCCATCGGGCTGGGCCGCAACCCGCCCCGTCGCCGTCACCTGCGCCTCCGGCCCCATCAAAACCAACTGGCCGATCTGCGCGCGGAAGGGCGCAAACCCCACCTTGATATCCGCCGCCCCCTGCTCAAAGGCCGCCGCACGGGCAAAGACCCCCTCGGGGTCAAGGCGCAGGGCGGTGAACTGCAACTGCGCCACCAGCCCGTCCGGCTGCCCGCGCCCGTCGCTCTGCAAATAGGCATGGCCCGTGGCCTTCACCTCGCCCTGCTCGGCGCTCATGATCAACTCGTCAAAACTGACCTTTCCCGCCTGCGGGTCATAGCGGAAATAACTGCGGCCACTGGAAAACCGCACGGGGATCGGCTGCAAGCCGGTGGTCAAACGCCCCTCGCCGATCTCTAGCGTTCCGGCCAGATCACCAAGCTCGCCAGAGGCGCTCACCTGCGTGCGCAGCGCCCCTGACAGGGGCGCATCCAACAGCTGCAAAAACGCAAGCGCGGGCGATTGCGCCGCAAGGTCCCGCGCAGGCACCCCGTCCACCTGCACCGTCATCTCCGCCTGCGGCGAGCCTTTGACACTGCGAAATCCGACAGAGACCTGCGCCGCCTGTTCCGCAACATCGCCCTCCTCCTCCCCCGCGCCGGGGCCGGAGCCAAGCGCAAGGTTCATCCGCATCTCCACGGCGGCCGCGTCCTGCGTGATCGCCAACTGCCCGTCGTCCACCTGCCAGAACCGCCCCGACTGCGCATCGGCAAACCGCAGCGATAGATCGCGCGCCTCGATGCTGTCGATCGGCGCAAGGCTGGGCAGGGCAAAAACCGAATCCACAATCTCGATAAAACCGACAAAGCTCTGGGGCCAGTTCGGCACCTCCTCGCCGCCGCCGAAATCCACGTTGAACACCCCGTCGCGGCTGCGCGACAGGCGCAGGTCCGCCCCCCGCAGGATCAGGCTTTGCGGCTGCACCTGCCCGCGGATCAGGCGCGCCTTATCAAGGCCCACATCCATGCTCGGCACGGCAATAAGCTCCGCCCCGTCGGCGGTGGTCACCCGCACCTCGTCAAAGGAAACAGAGGGCTTGCCGCTCCGCGCCACGGTCACGCTGATCCCGCCAAGCTCGACAAAACCGCCGCCAAGCCCCTCGCTCAGCCGCGCCTCAACCCGCTCAGACAGCCATGCAGGCGCAGGCAAGGGCCTGCCCGCCAGCACCAGAAACACCAGCACAACCGCCACAACCGCCAAAACGCAAATGTCGAACAGGATCACACACAGCCATGCGAAAAAGCTCCGCCGCTTGCGCTTGGGCTTGGCGGGCTTCTGCGGCTCCGGCGGGTTCAGCCGCTCCCCCGCCCGCATCCGCGCCGCAAGCGCCGATGTCGCGGCAGCAGCAGAGGCATGGGCCGCATCCCGCGTCGCCGCACGCGCCTTCTCGGCCTCTGCCGCGCTGTCCATCCACGCGGGCGCACGCGGAGAGACCGGCGCCTGCGGGCCACGGTCCACAATCGGATCGCCTTTGGGCTGATCCTTACCCATCGCTTTCTCTTCTCCTGCCCAATCGGGGCCGCTTTTTTGCTGCTGCGGCTTTATTCTCGCAATCCTTGCCCTAAAAGGGAACCTGCAAGCAAGAACCAAGGCAGGAGAGCCCCCATGACAGAACCCGGTGCAATGGCCCCCGACTTCACCCTCCCCCGCGATGGCGGCGAGGAGGTCACCCTCTCGGCGCTGCGGCCCAAGGCCGTGGTCCTCTATTTCTATCCGCGCGACGACACCCCCGGCTGCACGAAAGAGGCCATCGGCTTCACCGAAGCCGCCGCAGAATTCGAGGCCGCAGGCGCCGTCGTCCTTGGCGTTTCCAAGGATACAGTCGCCAAACACGAGAAATTCCGCGACAAACACGACCTCGGCGTGGCGCTCCTCTCCGACGCAGAGGGCACCGTCTGCGAGGACTACGGCACATGGGTCGAGAAAAACATGTATGGCCGCAAATCCATGGGGATCGAACGCGCCACCTTCCTCATCGCAGGCGATGGCACGATCTCGCGCATCTGGCGCAAGGTAAAGGTCGCCGGCCACGTCGAGGACGTCCTCGAGGCGGTCCGCGCCCTATGAGCGCCCTTCGCCCCCTCGCCGAACTGGCCCTCGAGGTGCTGACCACCGCCGATGGCCGCGCCAAAACCGCCCTGTCGCGCCGCCACGCGGCCGACTGGTTCGCCGCGCGGCGGGCGGGCGAAGTTCCCACAATCGGAACGGCCAACCCGCCGCTTCGCCCCGCCCGCCCCGACAAGCCAGAGCTCCTCTCCCCCCGCGACGTGCCGCGCCGCAAACCCGGCACGCCAGAGGGGCGCATCGCCATCCTGCACGCCGTGGCCCATATCGAACTCAACGCCGTCGACCTGCACTGGGACCTCATCGCCCGCTTCTCCCATGTCCCGATGCCGATCGGTTTCTTTGACGACTGGGTCAAGGCCGCGGACGAAGAGTCCAAACATTTCAACCTGATGTGCGACTGCCTTGAAGCGCAGGGCAGCCACTACGGCGCCATGGCCGCCCATGCGGGCATGTGGCGCGCCGCCGAGGACACGGCAGAGGACCTTATGGCCCGCCTCGCCGTCGTCCCCATGGTGCTGGAGGCCCGCGGCCTCGACGTCACCCCCGGCATGATCAAGATTTTCCAGAACGCCAAAGACAGCCAAGCCATCGAAGCACTGGAGACGATCTATGCCGAGGAAGTCGGCCATGTCGCCTATGGCTCGAAATGGTTCCACTTCCTTTGCGGGCGCCAAGACACTGATCCCAAAGATCTTTTTCACGAGCTCGTCACCCGCTACTTCCCCAGCCCCCTCAAGCCGCCTTTCAACGACGAAAAGCGCGCAGAGGCAGGCATCCCGCTGGATTTCTACTGGCCGCTCTCCGAAACAACCCCGAAATAACCCGCCACGAAACCGCCCGCCCAAGGGAAAACTCAAGCCAGTTGACCCAACGGCAAAGGTTAAAATAGGCATAATCCCGCCGAAACGGGCGCAATTTATGACCTAACTTCAAAAAGATTCCCTAAGAACTTGATCCATGACTCGGGGTTTTGTATCGCAAACGGGCTAACGGTCACTTGGGGAAGTGGCCCTTAATGATCCGTTGGGTTAGGGGACAAATGACAAAGCCTATCAAAACAAGCGTCGCTCACCGCTTGAATACCGTTCTTGAGCGTTTCTTACCGGAACAAAGACTGTTTCTTCGCTCGGACACCGACACCCGTTTTATCCGGCTCACCTCCAGCACACAGGCTGTGGCCCTCACCGGCTCCGCTCTTGTTGTCGGCTGGGCCATCATCGCGACGGCCGTCCTGCTGATGGACAGCATCGGCGCGGGCAATATCCGCGAGCAGGCAAAGCGCGAACAGGCCATCTATCAGGCCCGCCTCAATGACCTCGCCGCACAGCGCGACATGCGCGCCGAAGAGGCCGCCGCCGCACAAGAACGCTTCAACGCCGCACTGGACCAGATCTCCACCATGCAGTCGCAGCTCCTCACCTCCGAGGACCGCCGCCGCGAAATGGAAACCGGCATCAGCGTCGTGCAGTCCATCCTGCGCCGCACCATCAAGGAACGCGACGCCGCCACGGCGGAAAAAGACACCCTCCTCGCCTCGGTTGAAAGCGGCGCCATCGCCAATCCCGAACAGGCCGCAGAGGGCGAAATCGCCAATGCCGTCGAATTCCTGACAACCGCGCTGGAAACCACCGCGGCAGAGCGTGACGACGCCACCCAGGACGCGGCCCTCGCCCGCGACGAGGCACAGGCCCTCGCCTTCGAACGCCAGCTCCTGCTCGACCGCAACGACAAAATCTTCACACAGCTCGAAGAGGCCGTCACCGTCTCCGTCGCCCCGCTGGACAAAATGTTCCGCTCCGCCGGCCTGCCGCCAGAGCAACTGATCAGCACAATCCGCAAGGGCTACTCCGGTCAGGGCGGCCCCACCGCACAGCTGCGCTTCTCCACCAAAGGCGGCCCCTTCGCCGCCGAGAACCAGCGCGCCAATAACATTCTTCAGGGCCTCGACCGGATGAACATCTACCGGATCGCCTCTGAAAAAGCCCCCTTTGCGATTCCCGTAAAAGCCTCCTTCCGCTTCACCTCCGGCTTCGGCCCCCGCTGGGGCCGCATGCACAACGGCACCGACTTTGCCGCCCCCTATGGCACCCCTATCTATGCAACGGCGGACGGTGTTGTGACTCACGCCGGCTGGCAATCAGGATATGGTAACCTCGTCAAAATCCAGCACGAATTCGGCATTGAGACAAGATACGCGCATCAGTCGAGAATCCGTGTCAAAGTTGGCCAAAGGGTCTCGCGCGGTCAAAGAATTGGTGATATGGGAAGCACTGGCCGGTCTACAGGCGTCCACCTGCACTACGAAGTGCGCGTAGGCGGTAAACCGGTCAACCCCATGACTTATATCAAGGCAGCCAACGATGTTTTCTAAAACCCGGATCAATGAAGGCGGCACACCTGTAGATGGTGAAGCCAAACAAGCTAACCCTGCTGACAAGCCTGCCGCACCTGCGCCGGCACAGCGTCCCGCAGCTGCGGACCCGGTCCCGGGCAAACCCAAAACCAAGGCCCCGACCTCGCTGATTTCTTCTGACCTGACGATCACAGGCAACATGAAAACCTCCGGCGACGTGCAGGTTGAGGGCATTATAGAGGGCGACATCCGTGCCCACCTGCTGACCGTCGGCGAAGGCGCCACGATCCGCGGCGAAGTCGTTGCAGACGACGTTGTTGTCGATGGCCGCGTGATCGGCCGTGTCCGCGGCCTCAAGGTCCGCCTGACATCGACAGCCCGCGTCGAAGGCGACATCATCCACAAAACAATCGCGATCGAAAGCGGCGCCCACTTCGAAGGCTCCGTTCAGCGTCAGGATGATCCCCTGAACACAAATTCCGGCGGTCAGGCCCCCGTGCCACTCGGCGCCGCCGCGGCAGAGGCGAAGAAGGCCTAAGGCCCCTTCCCCCGCAAAGATCAAAGGGCGCCCATTGAGGCGCCCTTTTTCATGTCTGGCTCAAAGCAGCGGCATCTCCCCCGCCCAAGGCGCGGCCTCATGATAGGCTTGCCCCAGCTGCAACAGCGCCAGATCGCTCCCCCGCGGGCCAGCAAGCTGCATCCCGCTCGGCAGCCCCTGCGCCCCCCGCGGCCCCGGCACCGCAAGCGCAGGCAAGCCGATCAAGCTCACAGGCACCACACATTCCATCCAGCGGTGATAGGTATCCATCCCCTGCCCGCCAATCTCTTTCGGCCAGTCCAGCTCAACAGGAAACGGCCAGGTCTGCGCCGTCGGCAGGGCAAGCGCATCAAACCGGCCAAAGACCTCCGCCGCCTTCGCAAACCAAGCCGAGCGGATGACAGAGGCCTCATGCACCTCCATCGCACTCATGGCCAAACCGCGCTCCACCTCCCAGATCGCCTCGGGCTTAAGAACCTCCGGCCGCGTCTCATACAATTCCCGCAAATTCGCCGCCACAGCCCAACTGCGCAGGGTGATCCAAGCCTCCCAGAGCGCCCCGGCATCAAAGGGCGCGGGCAATGGCTCGACATGGCAACCAAGCCCCTCAAACACCGCCAGAGCCGCCTCGCAGGCCCCGGAGAGTCCCGCCTCCATCGGCCATGCCCCGCCCCAATCGCCCAGCCAGCCAATCCGCCGCCCCGCAACCTGCGCCCGCAGGGGCGATAAATCAGGGCACGGCACCCCATGGGGCACCCGCGCATCCGGCCCCGCCTGCACCGACAAGAGCAAAGCCAAATCCTCAGGACAGCGCGCCATCGGGCCAGAGGTCGAAAGCTGATGCAGAAAACTATCCCCGCCCGGCTCCCCCGGGATCATCCCCCAAGAGGGCCGCATCCCGTAAACCCCACACCACCCCGCCGGATTGCGCAGCGATCCCATCATGTCCGACCCATCCGCAACCGGCACCATTCCGCAGGCCAAAGCCGCCGCCGCCCCGCCAGAGGATCCCCCCGCCGAACGCCCCAAATCCCAAGGGTTCCGCGTCGCGCCAAAAACCGGATTGAAAGTATGAGAGCCGAGGCCGAACTCGGGCGTGTTGGTCTTGCCAATCACAATCGCCCCCGCCGCCTGCATCCGGCGCACCATCTCGTCACTGCGGCTCGGCACAATGCCGGCAAAAGCAGGCGATCCCATGGTGGTCTCTATCCCGGCCACATTGGCCAGATCCTTCACCGCAACAGGCAGGCCCGCGAGGGCCCCGCCCCGCACATCCGTCGCCTCGGCCTGCGCCATCAACCCGTCCCGCGGGCGCAAGGACACAACAGCATTCACCGCCCCGTTCACCGCCTCGATCCGGTCCAGATGCGCCGCCATAACCGCGGCCGCCGTCAATTCCCCCGCCACCATCCGGCGCCGAAGCTCAACCGCAGAGAGCTGTGTTATCTCACCCATGGAACACCCCGCTTCTTATTGGCCCAAATATCCCGGGGGAGGCCGAAGGCCGGGGGCAGAGCCCCCTCACCCGCGCCGCAACCCACCATGACCGCACAATTCAGAACAGCAGGGCCGCAAAATCACAAGAGTGATTATTGCGGCATTAATCCTCCGCCGTGGCTTCGCCCCGGCTCATGCCCGCCACATTGGCCGCCAAAGTGGCGGCCATAAAGGGATCAAGATCACCGTCCAGAACCCCCGCGGTATCGGATGTCTCGTGGTTCGTCCGCAGGTCCTTGACCATCTGATAGGGCTGCAGAACATAGGAGCGGATCTGGTTGCCCCAGCCCGCATCGCCCTTGTTCTCATGCGCCTCGTTGATGGCCTCGTTCCGCTTGTCCAATTCCATCTGATAAAGGCGCGACTTCAGGGCCTTCATCGCGATATCGCGGTTCTGGTGCTGCGACTTCTCCGAACTGGTCACTACAATCCCAGTCGGGTTGTGGGTGATCCGCACCGCAGAGTCGGTGGTGTTCACGTGCTGCCCGCCCGCACCCGAGGACCGATAGGTATCAATCCGGATATCCGCAGGGTTCACCTCGATCTCGATGTTGTCATCCACCACGGGATAAACCCAGACCGAACTAAAGGAAGTATGCCGCCGCGCCGAACTGTCATAGGGCGAAATCCGCACCAAACGATGCACGCCGCTCTCGGATTTCAGCCAACCATAGGCATTCGGCCCGGTGATCTTGTAGGCGGCGGATTTGATCCCCGCCTCCTCGCCCGCCGTCTCCGACTGCTTCTCGACGGTATAGCCCTTCTTCTCGGCCCAGCGGACATACATCCGCGCCAGCATGCTGGCCCAATCGCAACTCTCCGTGCCGCCCGCGCCGGAGTTGATCTCGAGGAAAGTATCATTGCCATCGGCCTCGCCATCCAGCAGCGCCTCAAGCTCTTTCTCCGCCGCCCGCTCGGCAAGGGCAATCACCGCCGCCTCGGCCTCGGCCACGATCTCCGCGTCCTCTTCCATCTCGCCCAGCTCGGCCATCTCGATCTGATCGGAAAGCTCCTGCTTGATGCCGTTATAGGTCGCCATCGCATCCACAAGCATCTGCCGCTCGCGCATCAGCTTCTGCGCCGCCGCGGGGTCATTCCACAGGTCCGGATCCTCGGTGCGGGCGTTGAACTCCTCAAGCCGGTGTTCCGCCGTCTCCCAATCCATCCGCTGCGCCAATAGCGCAAGAGACTTGCGCACCGCCTCTGCCGCGTTTTGTGCCTCTGCCCGCATGAGTCTTCGCCCTTCTAAATCCGTTCCCCGCTGATAGCGCCCCGGCGCTGGGGTCACAAGCCGGGGCCATCGCAAAACAAACGGCCCGCCCCCATCCGGCCCGGGGGCCGCATTCAGGGGGCGAGACCGCCAATCGCTTTGTTAATAAAGACCGCCCGAGGAAAGCGAGCCGAAATTCGCCTTCGGCGCAATCGTCACCTTCTTGCCGGTCGATGTGGTGACAGTCTTTGCCACGCTGTTGTCCTCTGACTCGCCGCTGGCAAACAGGGGCAGGTTCGCCCCCATGGCAAAACCGCCATCAATCGCCGCAGCCAGACCAAAGATCGGGTCTTCGCCCTCGCGGAAGTATTCCCGCACAACATTCGGGCCGCTGGCCCCATCCGACAGACGCGCACCGGTGAACCGGTCGATATTCACGAAATAACCACCGGGCGGCAGGTCAAACTTGCCCGCCCCGTATTTATCAATCGCCTTGCGCATGAATGAGTTGAACACAGGCCCGCACATGCCCCCGCCCGAGGCACCGCGCCCCATGGACCGTGGCCTGTCATACCCAATGTAACAGCCCGCCGCGATGGTGTTGGTAAAGCCAACAAACCACACATCCTTGGCATCGTTGGTTGTACCGGTCTTGCCCGCCACGGGCGCATTGCCAAGGTTGATGGCCTTGCGCGCGGTGCCGCGCTCCACAACGCCCTGCATCATGGAGGTGATCTGATAGGCCGTGATCGCATCAATCACCTGCTCGCGGTCATTGACGATCTTGGGAAGCTCCCCGCCATTCAAAGAGGCCAACTGACAATCCTCACAGCGACGCTGGTCATGACGATAAATCGTCTTGCCCCAACGGTCCTGCACACGGTCCACCAGCGTCGGCTCCACCCGCTTGCCGCCATTGGCCAGCATGGAATAGGCCGCAACCATGCGGAACAGGGTGCTCTCCTGTGCGCCCAAAGCGTTCGACAGGAAGGGGTTCATCCGGTCATAAACACCAAACCGCTCGGCATAGCCCGCAACCGTGTTCATCCCCACATCCTGCGCCAAACGAATGGTCATCAGGTTCCGCGACTGCTCGATCCCCGTGCGCAATGGCGTCGGGCCATAGAACTTATGCGAGGCGTTCTTCGGCCGCCACAGACCCTGCGGCGTGTTGATCTCGATCGGGGCATCCACAACGATGGTCGCGGGGGTATAGCCACTGTCCAAAGCCGCCGCATAAACAAAAGGCTTGAAGGAGGAGCCCGGCTGCCGGTCCGCCTGCGTCACACGGTTGAACACCGAATGCTGATAGCTGAACCCGCCCTGCATCGCCAACACGCGCCCGTTGCGCACGTCCATCGCCATAAAGCCGCCCTGCACCTCGGGCACCTGACGCAATGTCCAGCGGATGAACCCGCCGTCCTGCGTCATGCGCCGCACATGCACCACATCGCCGACTTCGAAGTTGTCAAAGAAGTTGCCCTTCATCCAGGCGATATCCTTGCGCGGCACCACATGTGGCTCCGCATCCGTCTCGGTCACGCTCTCGATCCCGAGGCGCAGCTGGTTTTCCTCAACCGCCAGAACAACGGCAGGATACCATGTGTTCTCTAGGTGGATGTCCCGCGCCACGGTCACATTGGCCAAGGCCTCGCGCCATGTCGCCTCGTCAACCAAGGCCTCTGGGGGCAGCTTCTTGCCCGTGCCGCGCCAACGGCCGACACCGCGGTCAAACCGCTCAAGGCCCCGGCGCAGGGCCTCGGCGGCCTCTTCCTGCAATTCCTCGTCAACGGTCGCCCGAATGGCCAAGCCGCCACCAAAGAACTCGTCCTCACCGAAATCACCCGAAAGCTGACGGCGGATTTCGTCGGTAAAGTAATCGCGCGGCGGCAGGGCGCGCTTGAAACTGTCGTAATCCCCGCCCTGCACCGATTTCAACGGTGCATCGCGCTCCGCCTCATAGGTGGCCGTGTCGATATAGCCGTTCTCGTGCATCTCGCGCAGGGTGTTGTTGCGCCAGAAAATCGCCGTGTCCTTGTTGCGCACAGGGTGCCGGTTCGACGGGCTCTTGGGCAATGACGCAAGATAGGCCGCCTCCCCCGCGCTCAATTCCACAAGCGTCTTGTTGAAATAGGTCTGCGCCGCCGCCGTCACACCAAAACTGTTCTGGCCAAGGAAAATCTCGTTCAGATAAAGCTCAAGGATCTTCTCCTTGCTCAGGGCCTGCTCGACCCGCGCCGCAAGGATGATCTCCTTGACCTTGCGCTCGGCAGAACGCGAGCCGTCCAGCAGGAAGTTCTTCATCACCTGCTGGGTGATGGTCGAGGCCCCGCGCAGACGCCCCCCCTTGGCCGCATCCACAGCCGCCGCCACCATGCCCATGGGGTCATAGCCCGCGTGGTCATAGAAATTCTTGTCCTCGGCAGAGATAAACGCGTTCTTCACCAGATCGGGAATATCCTGCGCCTGCGTGAACAGGCGGCGCTCATGAGCGAATTCATCAATGATCTGCCCCTCGGCGGAATAGATCCGGCTGATGGTGGGTGGCGTATACTGCGCCAACTGCTCGTGATTGGGCAGATCACGCCCATAGACAAGGAAGACGGCCGCAATCAGGCCAGCCCCCGCCACGAGCGAAAGGGTCAAAAGAGAGAAAAACGCGCCAAAAACGCTGCCGATATATCTGAACACGCCTAAGGGCTCCTTGCCGCAACCGCTCTGTTTTCTTGTTGCTCTTAATATAGGCCAAGGCGCGATGATCGTCAAAAGGGGCAAGCGGGGAAAATAGGCTGGAAAACGCCAGTTCAACGCAGAATTTACCACGCTATTTGCGCCCGCCCCCCGCCTTGTGCCCTTTGCCCCCATGAGCACCCCCGAAGAGATTCTCCCGACATACGAAACCCACGGCCCCGCATGGGCCCGAAGCCGCCTGTGCATCCTGTTCGAAAAATCATGGCTGGACAGGCTGCTGAACGTCGCCTCGAACCGCCGCGTGCTTGATCTGGGCTGCGGCGCGGGCCGCCCGATTGCCACCTATCTGGCCGATCGCGGCTGCAAGGTCACAGGCGTCGATGGCGCGGCCTCCATGGTGGAGGCGTTCCGCAAAACCCTGCCCGCGGCCACCGTGCACCACGCCGATATGCGCGGCCTCGATCTGGGCGAAACCTTCGGCGCGCTCATCGCATGGGACAGCTTCTTTCACCTCAGCCCACAGGACCAGCGCGCCATGTTCCCCGTCTTCGCCCGCCACGCCGCCCCCGGCGCGGCCCTGATGTTCACCTCGGGGCCAGAGGCAGGCGAGGCCATAGGCTCCATCGACAGCCAACCGATCTACCACGCCTCCCTCGCGCCCGAGGAATACCGCGCCCTGCTGGCCGAAAACGGCTTTACCGTCAAAGCCTTCGTGCCAGAGGACCCCGCCTGCGACCGCCACACAATCTGGCTCGCCAAATATACTGCGAATCCGGTTTAGGCCCCTACTGCCGCACCAAAGGTGCAGGGTCTACTGGCGCACCAAGGGCGCGCGGGCCCGATCCTCGGCCTCCCAGGCTATCACCGCCCGCACAATCGCCGCCGCCGCACGGCTGCGCCACGCAGGGTCGGTCAGCTTGGCCAATTCCGACGGGCTGGACAGAAAGCCGATCTCCAGCAAAACCGCCGGAATATCGGGGGATTTCAACACCGAGAAAGACGCCGTCTCCCGAGCGCGGCGATGCAGGGCAATATCGCTGTCCTTCAATCCCCAAACAATGGCATCGGCCAAAGCATCGGTGCGCGGCGCGGTCTCGACCCGCGCCATATCCATCAAAACAGCCGCAATCCGGTCGCTCTGCCCGCTCAGGTCCACACCAGAGAGCAAATCCTGCCGGTCATGACGCTCCGCCAGCTTGGCAGAGGCCGCACTGCTCGCCTCCTCCGACAGGGTGTAAACCTGCGCCCCCCGCGCCACCCCCTCGGCAATCGCATCCGCATGCAAGGAAATGAACACATCGGCCCGCAAGCGATGGGTCAAGGCAATCCGCCCCTCAAGGGAGACAAATACATCCTCGTCCCGCGTCAGGAACACCTCGTAATCCCCTGATCTTGCGAACTCTTCGCGCATCTGCCGCGCAAAAGAGAGCATCAGATCCGCCTCATTCACCCCCTCCCGCACCGCGCCGGGATCAATCCCGCCATGGCCGGGATCAAGCACAACGCGCAGCGGGCGATCCGGGTCTAGAACCCGCCGCGGTGGCGGGGCCAAGGCGCTGGCGGGATCGGGAAAACTCCGGCTCCCCGGCGGCGGGCCGGACTGCTGCGCAAAAACCTCCGCACTCGCGGCCTCCAACGTGACATCAATGCGCACCGTCCCGTCGGCGGCCCCGGTCACCATGCCCGCGGTGCCAATCACCATGGGCTCGTCCATCTCCAGAACCATCCGCGACCACCCGGGCTGAAACCGCCCCACCCGCAGCCCCTCTCCGGCAAAGGCAAGGGCGTCAAATCCGGTAAAATCCACCTCGCGGAAATCCAGAACCAACCGCGCCGGATCGGTCAGGGTATAGACGCGATACGGCACAGGCTGGCTCAGGGTCAGGGAGAGCTCCGCCCCCCCGCGCCCCGCGCTGTAATCAGATCGCGCCGCATCCACCCGCGCCAGCGCCGAAAACCCCTGCGCCAAGGCCCCCTGCGGCGCGAAAACGCCCCAGACCGCCAAAGCCAAAGCCAAAGCCACCAAAACCACCCGCATCATACCCAGCCCCTGTTTCGCACAACCCTATCCGCCGCCGCCCCCCGGGGCAAAGCCCCGGCAAAAAATTCGGAGGATTCTTTCCAACCCGAAGCCCTCCCGCCCGGACAGCTTCGGCCAAAGGCCTCGCGTCCCGTTGGGCCGGGCAATTTGCTGACGCAAATTGCCCCCGCCTAGCCCTTGAAGTAGCGCTTCAATCGCGCAATTCCCTCGGCCATATCCGCCGTCGTTCCGGCGTAGGACAGGCGCAGCCAGTGGTGCCCCCGCTCCGGATCAAAATCCAGCCCCGGCGTCACCGCCACCCCGACCTTCTCCAGAATATCCGCCGCCAGAGCCCGCGCATCATCGGTGTATTCCGACACATCCGCATAGATATAAAACGCCCCGTCCGGCGGCGCGAATTTGCCCAGCCCCGCCTCCGGCAGGCCCTCCAGCATCAGCTGCCGGTTCGCCGCATAGACCGCGCGGTTCGCCTCCAGCTCCTCGCCCGCATCCATCGCCGCCAATGCGGCGATCTGGCTCGCATGGGGCGGGCAGATAAACATATTCTGCGCCAGCCGCTCATAGCGGCGCACCTGATCCTGCGGCACCACCATCCAGCCCACGCGCCAGCCCGTCATCGAGAAATACTTGGAAAAGGAATTCACCACGATCACATCATCGGTAACCTCCAGCGCGCTCACCGCCCGCTGGCCAAAATCCAGCCCGTGGTAAATCTCGTCCGAGACAAGCGCCGCCCCGATGTCCGCCGCCCGCGCCGCAAGCGCAGAAAGCGCCTCGCGGCTCAGCATCGTGCCCGAGGGGTTCCCCGGCGAGGCAAGGATGAGCCCAGAGAGCCCCTCCGGCACATCCTCCGGCACCGGCTGCAGGCGGTTTTCCGCCCGCGCCGAAAGGCCCACAGGCTCCAAACTCAGGGCCGTCAGAATATGCCGATAGGACGGATACCCCGGCAGGCCCAAACCAACCCGCTCCCCCGCATCGAACAGCCCGCTAAAGGCCAGTAGAAACGCACCAGAGGCCCCCGCCGTCACGATCACCCGCTCGGCGCTGACCTCAACCCCGTACCATTCCTTATACAAGGCCGCGATCCGCGCCCGCAGCACGGGCAGGCCAAGGGCAACCGTATAGCCCAAAGGCCCCGCCTCCATGGCCTCGGCCAATGCGGCGCGGGCGGCGGCGGGCGCGCCGGTGCTCGGCTGGCCCACCTCCATATGGATAATGTCGCGCCCCGCGGCCTCGGCGGCCCGCGCGGCCTCCATCACGTCCATCACGATAAAGGGATCAATCTCACTTCGGCTTGAGTTTCGCATCACGGCCTCTAGGTTGCTTTGCATGCGGTTCTTCCAGCCTCTCGCCCTGTGGTCAATCATGATCCTCTTCGTTGCCCTTCCGGCAAGCGCCCAGACCATCCTGCGTGACGCAGAGGCCGAACGCGCCCTGCACGAACTCGCCCGCCCCGTGATCGTCCAATCCGGGCTCAGCCCCTCGCGCATCCGCATCCTGATCATCAAGGACGAGAGCCTCAACGCCTTCGTCCTCAACTCCCAAACCATCTTCATCCACTCCGGCCTGCTGCTGCGGATGAAACGGCCCGAACAATTGCAGGCGGTGATCGCCCATGAGCTGGCCCATATCGCCAATGGCCACCTGACGCGCAGGCCGATCAACTTCCGCAACGCCCGTAATGCCGCCCTCGTCGGCCTTGCCCTCTCCGCCGCCGTCGCCACCCGCAGCCCCGAGGGCGCCCTCGGCCTCGCCGCAGGCAGCCAGTCAACGGCGCAGCGCGTCCTGCTGGGCCATAACCGCGCCGAAGAAAGCTCCGCCGATCAGGCCGGTGTGCGCTACCTCGCCCGCGCGGGCATCGACCCCACCGCCATGATCGAGGTGATGGAGCTTTTCAGCGGGCAAGAGGCCCTCTCCGCCAGCCGCGTGGACCCCTATGTCCTCACCCACCCCCTGTCGCGCGAACGTATCCGCGGCCTCCGCGGTTTCGCCGCCGCCTATACCAAGGCCACGCCCACCTCCAAGGAAAGCATCTATTGGTTCGGCCGCGTGCAGGGCAAACTCTCCGCCTTCCTGCGCAGCCCGAAATGGACCCTGCGCAAGGTCAAGGCCTCCGATACCTCCGACAGCGCGCTGGTGCGCAAGGCGCTGGCCCATCACAAGAACTCCAACGCGAAAAAGGCCCTCGGCGCGGTGAACCAACTGCTCGCCAAACGCCCCAATGACGCCTACGCCCATGAGCTGAAGGGGCAAATCTTGCTGGAATCGCGCCAGTTTGGCCCCGCCGTGCAATCCTACGCCCGCGCCTCCGCACTCGCCCCCAACCAGCCCCTCATTCTGGCCGGATATGGACGCGCCCTATTGGCGACAAAATCCTCGGCCAATACGCAAAAAGCCCTCGGCGTGCTCTCCAAAGCGCGTGACCGCGACAACCTCAACCCCGCCCTGCTGCGGGATCTGGCACAGGCCTATGCCCAAACCGGGCAACCCGGCCTTGCCTCGGTCACCACGGCGGAACGCTACGCCACACTTGGACAGTTGAAGACCGCAGGCACTCATGCCAAACGGGCTTCGGGCCTGTTGCCGCGCGGCTCTGCGCCATGGCGGCGCGCACAGGATATACTCGCGGCTGCGGAGCAGTCCGAAAACAGGAGAAGAAAATGAACCGCATCACCGCAGCAACCCTCGCAGGGGCCATGGCCCTGCTGCCCCTTTCCGCGCAGTCCTCTGACCTGACAGAGCTCGACGCCGCCGAACGGCAGGCCTTCCGTGCCGAAGTCCGCGCCTATCTGCTCGAAAACCCCGAAGTTCTGATGGAGGCCATCGCCGTCCTCGAACAACGCGAAACCGCCCAACAGGCCAATGCCGACGTCGCCCTGATCGCCGCCAATCAGGCCGCCATCTTCGAAGACGGCTACTCCCACGTCAAAGGCAACCCCGAGGGCGATATCACCATCGTCGAATTCGTCGACTACCGCTGCGGCTACTGCCGCCGCGCCTTTCCAGAGGTCAACGAGTTGATCAAAGGCGATGGCAACATCCGCCTGATCACCAAGGAATTCCCGATCCTCGGCGAGGAAAGCACACTGGCCTCCCGCTTTGCCATCGCGGCCCAGCAACAGGCCGGCGAAGAGGCCTACGGCAAACTGCACGACGAAATGATGACCTTCCGCGGCAACTTTACAGAGGCCAGCCTCAGCGACCTCGCCGCCTCGCTGGACATCGACCCCGCGCCGGTCCTCGCCTCGATGAACAGCCCAGAGGTCGACGCCGTGATCGCCGAAAACCGCGCCCTCGCGCAAAACCTCGGCATCTCCGGCACGCCCACCTTCGTACTGCCCAACCGCTTCCTGCGCGGCTACCTGCCCCTGCAGGGCATGATGCAGGCGGTCGCAGAGTCCCGCGCAAATTAAGCCTAAATATGGGGCGAAACCCCTTGTTTTCGCCCCATAATGCGCCCCAAACGAAGCTAGTCACCTCGTGCAAGGCAGGCATACCGGATTGTATGTTGTTATAAATCCCCTGCCCCATATGTTGGGGTTACGGGAGGAAACACTGTAACCTTTACAGGAGTTTCAAAATGACAACTGCTACACTCAAGCCAGCCGGCACAGGCCTCTTTACGCAAATCGGCTCGAAAATCTCAGACGTTTTCGGTGCGATCATGCGCTGGTCCGAAGCCCGCATGCAAGATCACCCGCTTATGATCAGCCTCGGCGAAGCCGCCAGTAAAACAGATGACGAACTGGCCGAAATGGGCACGACACGTGAATCCATGGTCAACGACATCCTGCGCCGCTACGGCCACATCTAATACACCAATATCCAGTCGGGCCTGTCTTGGCCCGGCGCTACTAACACATCGGAGGCCGGAAAAATGGTCGCAACAACATCTCACGCCCCTACCCCGCTCCTGTCGGTTCTTGCCGTGCCGTTCCGCGCTGTCGGAAATTTCTTCATGGCCGTCGCCGAGGCGAGCTCTCTGCACCACCGTGTTGAAAAGCTCAGCGCCCTCTCCGACGAGGAACTCGCGGCCAAGGGCCTCGCACGCGAAGACATCGTGTCTCACGTTTTCCGCAATTACATCTAATTTTAGCAGAGCGGATGTAACGCGCTAAGGCCTGCCCCCCGGGGCGGGCCTTGTTTTTGTGGGCTACGATTCTTGCGGGCCTTTGTTTTGCGGGCGCGGGTGTTTTCTGGCGCCAGCCATAAAACCCAGCAAGCCCCCTCAAAACCCCGGGCTGCCCCCATACCCCTAAATCTCAGGTTTTCACGCGGCCAAAGGCCGCGCGATCCGCCGCAGGCGGGGGCCGGTGCGGGCCTGCGGCCCACCCCGGCCCCCGCCTGCGGCGCTATTCTGCCGCCTGTGTCGGGTTCTCTAAGCTCTCGGATTCCAGCTGCGCCGCCTTGGCCTCAACCTGCTCGACGATATGCTCGATCATATCCTCGTTGCTTTGCTTGTGGCTCTGCTTGCCCGCCAGATAAACCATGCCAGAGCCCGCGCCGCCGCCGGTGAAGCCGACATCCGTCATCAGGGCCTCACCCGGCCCGTTCACCACACAGCCGATGATCGACAGGCTCATGGGCGTCTTGATATGCTCAAGACGTTGCTCCAGAATCTCGACGGTCTTGATCACATCAAACCCCTGCCGTGCACAGCTCGGGCAGGAAATGATATTCACCCCCCGATGCCGCAAACCCAGAGATTTCAGGATCTCATAGCCCACCTTAATCTCTTCCACCGGATCGGCAGAAAGCGACACGCGGATCGTATCGCCGATCCCCATCCACAACAGGTTGCCAAGGCCGATCGCCGATTTGATCGTGCCGGATGTCAGCCCCCCCGCCTCTGTAATCCCCAAGTGAATCGGCGCATCGGTCGCCTCGGCCAGCTGCTGATAGGCCGCTGCCGCCATAAAGACGTCAGAGGCCTTGCAGCTGATCTTGAACTCGTGGAAATCGTTGTCCTGCAGGATTTTGATGTGATCCAGACCGCTTTCAACCATGGCATCGGGGCAAGGCTCGCCATATTTGTCTAGCAAATGCTTCTCAAGGGAACCCGCATTGACCCCGATCCGGATCGAACAATTGTTGTCCCGCGCGGCCTTAATCACCTCGCGCACACGGCTTTCATCGCCGATATTGCCCGGATTGATCCGCAAACAGGCCGCGCCCGCCTCGGCCGCCTCGATCCCGCGTTTATAGTGGAAATGGATATCCGCCACGATGGGCACAGGGCTCTCGCGGCAAATCTCCTTCATCGCTTTGGCGGAGTCTTCATCGGGCACAGAGACCCGCACGATATCCGCCCCCACATCCGCAGCGGCCTGAATCTGCGCAATCGTCGCGGCCGCATCGGTGGTCAGGGTGTTGGTCATGGTCTGCACCGTGATCGGCGCATTGCCCCCAACAGGCACATTGCCCACCATGATCTGGCGGCTTTTGCGGCGGTAGATATTGCGCCACGGACGGATGTGATTAAGCGACATGGGCAGTCAAACCTCTGGCCAGTGTATTCGGCGCCACCCTATCGCAGCAGCGCTCCGGTGGAAATGCCGATCCCTGCGGCGAAGTCGCCAGATTTTCCTCCGAAAAATCTCCGCCCGTCGCAGCCGTGCCGCAAAACACCCCCCAAAAGGAAACCCGCAAAGGGTGCAACGCGTCAGATTTTTCGTCAGGAAAATCTCGGCCCGAGCCAGCTTACTGGCTCTCGGCCACCAGAACTTCGCGCAGCACCGCATTCTGCGTCAGGTCCGCCACGCTATAGCTCGTGGTCAATGCCTCGGCCGTCATGGCCACATTGCGCACAACCTCGCCATTGCCGCCAGCGGGGCCAAATGTCTGACCATCCACGACAAAATACACGTGGCCACCAAAGCCGGTGCGCAGTTTCGCAAAGGCGTCCTCACCGGACAGGTTATACCGATCGCCCTTCTTCATCACGCTTTCATAGATGACAGAGCCATCCTCGGAGCGGATCTGCACCCATGTATCGCCGGTGGCGACAACCATGATATCGGGCGCGCCTTCGCTGGTCACCCGCGGCAGGTCA
Source organism: Harenicola maris (assembly GCA_018524345.1). Lineage (GTDB taxonomy): Bacteria > Pseudomonadota > Alphaproteobacteria > Rhodobacterales > Rhodobacteraceae > Harenicola > Harenicola maris. Next base: position 688,520 of record JADQAZ010000001.1, on the reverse strand, counting down.
GCCCCCGGATTGGCAAGCCCCAAGACAGGCGGTTGCACCGGCGCGGCCTGCGCGAACAGGGTATCCCCGCCCGGCGCGCTCACACCGTTTTGATCCAAAATCTCTGCCAGCGCCGGATCGAGCGAGAGGTCGGCAACCTGATAGGCCCCCGTGATCGCCTCACGCGACAGATCAACAGCCCCCGCCACGGTGCCCGCAGGCCCCGCAGGCCCGTAAACGCGCCCGTCCACGGCGAAATACACGCCGCCCGCCGCGCCTGCCCGCAAAACAGGGGCCTGGGCATCTTCCGGCACCGTATAGGTATCGCCCGGCGCCATGGTGCTTTCAAAGATCACCTTGCCCGCCGCATCCTTTACCCGCACCCAAGCCGGGCGCACGGCAACCATCACAAGGCCGCTCTCGGCAAAACCGGCGACCTCAAGCTGCACCGCTTCCGCCAGGGCCGCAACGCGCTGCGCCTCCGGCCCCTGCCCGGGCGACATGATCCCGCCCAGCCCCGGATCAATCGCGGCAATCGGCCCGTCGCGGGCCACCATCACAGGCGTATCAAGCGCCTGCGGACGATAGAGCCGGTCCAGCGCATCGGGGGCCACGGGCTCAAGCCCGGCAAATTCGGGGGCGCTGGTATCGGCCAAGCCGGGGCCGCTCAACGGGTCCACCTGCGCAAGGGCGCCGGGCGCCTGATCCACAGGGGTTACATCCACACGCTGCACCTGCTGCAACACGGCCCAGCCGCCATAGCCAAGCCCGCCAATCAGGGCGAGCAAAACAAGGGTGGAGCCAATCGCCCCCGGCTCAACGCGGGACAGCATCGCCTCCCCCGCTGGCGCAAAGGAGACAGCAGGTTCGCGGAACGGGTTGGGTTCCTTGGCAGGGGCAGAGGAGCCGCTTGGCATCTTGCTGCCAAGCCCGGCCACAACCTTGGCCGTGGTGCTGCCGCCCGCCGAAGTCTTGGCTTTCGCCTTGCGGCCAAGCCCCGCCTCGCCCGCCGCAACGGTAACAAACTCCGCCTCTTTGCAGAAAGAGGCGAATGCCCACTCGGGATCAAGCCCGAGATAACGCGCATAGGAGCGCACATATCCGGCAATAAACCCGGGGCTTTCAAAAGCAGAGGGGTCGGAATTCTCGATCGCGGCGATATAGGTCGCCTTGATTTTAAGCTCCCGCTGGACATCAAGCAAAGACTTGCCGAGCGTCGCCCGCTCGCCGCGCATAACATCGCCAAGACGCAGTTCGAAGTCATCGAAACTGCGCCGCGTGTCTTCCTCAACTGGCTTTGATGGAGGTCTACGCCTGATCATCCTGCCCATCCGTCACACTAAATACATCCCCTTCTATCGCAGCGATTCGTGAATCGCGCGATAAGATGTCTATTTTTTAGCACAGGACCGCAGCCGATGCACCGGGGGAAAAATCAGCCCGCCAACTCAGAGCGGTTTAGCGCGCAATGCGACCAAAGACCGTCCATTGCCCTGACCAAAGCATCAATCATAGGCGGCGTGTGAACCGGAGAGGGCGTAAACCGCAGCCGTTCTGTCCCGCGCGGAACCGTGGGGAAATTGATCGGCTGCACATAAACGCCATGGCTCTCCAACAGCATATCCGACAGCATTTTGCACTTCACCGGATCGCCCACATGCACAGGCACAATGTGGCTGCCATGGTCGATAATCGGCATGCCCAGCCCCTTGAGCCGCAGCTTCAGTGTCCGCGCCGCCGCCTGCTGCGCATCGCGCAGGCTGCTGTCTTCCTTCAGATGCGCAACAGAGGCCGCCGCCCCCGCCGCCAAAGCCGGCGCAAGCGAGGTGGTAAAGATGAAGCCCGGCGCATAGGACCTTATGGCATCGCAGATTTTCTCCGACGCGGCGATATAGCCGCCCATCACGCCATAGGCCTTCGCCAAGGTGCCATTGATGATGTCGATCCGATGCGCCAAGCCGTCCCGCTCCGCCACACCGCCGCCGCGCGGGCCATACATGCCCACCGCATGGACCTCGTCGATATAGGTCATGGCCCCGAACTCATCGGCCAGATCGCAAATCTCGGCAATCGGCCCGAAATCCCCGTCCATGGAATAGATGCTCTCGAAGGCGATCAGCTTCGGCGTCCCCGCCGGGATGGCCCCAAGCAATTCGCGCAGATGGGCCATATCGTTATGGCGGAAAATCCGCTTCTCCCCGCCATTGCGCCGGATTCCCTCGATCATCGAGGCATGGTTCAGCGCATCAGACAAAATAACCAGCCCGGGCAACAGCTTGGCCAGCGTGCTTAATGTGGCGTCATTGGCGATATAGGCGCTGGTAAACAGCAAAGAGGCCGGCTTGCCATGCAGGTCCGCCACCTCCGCCTCTAGGCGCTTGTGATAGGGTGTGGTGCCCGAAATGTTGCGCGTCCCGCCACTGCCCGCACCGGTGGCGGCAAGGGCCTCGGCCATCGCGGCCAGAACCTTGGGGTGCTGCCCCATGCCAAGGTAATCATTGCCGCACCACACGGTGATATCCTGCTCGGTCCCGTCCTCTTTGGTCCAGACCGCATTGGGATAGCCGCCCTTGCGGCGCTCGATGTCGATAAAGGTGCGATAGCGTCCCTCCTGATGCAAAGCATCAAGAGCCCCCTCAAAGGCGGCATCATACCCGAAGGCATGATTATGGGAGCGTGGCGGGCGATTAACGTTAGTCATGGCTGGCGCTTTCCGTAGTCTGGCCCCCCGTTTACAGAGGCCCGCCCCCCGCGTGAATGGGACATTTTGGACCACCCCTCATTTTTTCGTGTGAAATCACCAATTTTTGGCGGTTGCACCCAAGTCTCACAGGCGTAACCTGCCGCAAAATCCAATACCGGAAAGGCCTTGCCCGATGTCCCTTGATCCCGTTCTCGCCCGTATCGACGCCGATTTGCCGCAGGCCATCGCGCGTCTGCAAACCCTGTTGCGCATTCCCTCCATCTCGACCGATCCGGCCTATAAGGGCGATTGCGACGCCGCGGCGGACCATCTGGTGGCCGACCTTAGCGAGCTAGGGTTTACAGCCTCTAAACGCCCGACCCCCGGCCACCCCATGGTCGTGGCCCATACGGACGGCGCAGGCCCCCATATCCTGTTCTACGGCCATTACGACGTGCAGCCCGTCGACCCGCTTGACCTCTGGGACAACGACCCCTTCGACCCACAGGTCGAAGACACCCCCAAGGGACAGGTCATCCGCGGCCGCGGCTCCTCCGATGACAAGGGCCAGCTCATGACCTTCATCGAAGCCTGCCGCGCATGGAAGGCCGAACACGGCACCCTCCCCGGCAAGATCACCATCTTCCTCGAGGGCGAGGAAGAAAGCGGCTCCCCCTCCCTCATCCCCTTCCTCAAGGAAAACGCAGAGGAGCTGAAAGCCGACATCGCCCTGATCTGCGACACCGGCCTCTTTGCCGACAAGGTCCCCGCCATCGTCACCCAGCTGCGCGGCCTTCTGGGCGAGGAAATCACCATCAAGGGACCAAGCAAAGACCTGCACTCCGGCATGTTCGGCGGCGCCGCCATCAACCCCGTCCGCGTGCTGACCCGCATCCTCGCCTCCCTGCATGACGACGAGGGCCGCATCACCGTGCCCGGCTTTTATGACGGCGTGCCCGAACTCTCGAACTCCCTGCGCGCCTCATGGGAAAACCTGCGCTTCGACCACGAGGGCTTCCTCGGCGATGTCGGCCTGACCACCCTCGCGGGCGAAAAGGGCCGCATGGCGCTGGAACAACTCTGGTCGCGCCCGACCTGCGAGATCAACGGCATCTGGGGCGGCTACACCGGCGAAGGCTTCAAAACCGTCCTCCCCGCAGAGGCCCACGCCAAAGTCTCCTTCCGCCTCGTCGGCAGCCAAGACCCCCACAAACTGCGCGAGTCCTTCCGCAAAATGGTCAGTGACATGCTCCCCCCCGATTGCACCGCGGAATTCAAAGCCCACGGCGCAGGGCCAGCCGGCCACATGGACACCTCCTCCCCCGCGTTTGAACAGGCCCGCAGCGCCCTCTCCGACGAATGGGGCGTAGAGGCCGCCTACGTCGGCTGCGGCGGCTCCATTCCCATCGCAGGCTACTTCAAAACCTACCTCGACATGGACGCCATGCTTATCGGCTTCGGCCGCGACGACGACCAAATCCACTCGCCAAACGAGAAATACGACGTCGAAAGCTTCCACAAAGGCATCCGAAGCTGGGCAAGAATTCTGGCCGCAATGTCCTAAAACCAAAGGCGGCGGGCAACTCCCGTCGCCTCCCCCGTCAGACGAAGGAATGGCCGCTATGCGGACAAAGCCGCCATTCACCTCTTCGGTGCAAACGTCTGGTTTTGACGCAAAGCTTCCGGCTGTGAGTACAGAAGCAAACAAAGGTTGGATTTGACGTCTCGCGTCAAATCGCTGAAAGTCCGGCATTGGTGTTCAGTAGGAATTGCGAGAAAATCGGGCTACTGGCTGCGCCAATAGCGCGGGCATTGTGGCCAACATTTCCTGCTTCGATTTGAGGCTCGATTAACCCGCGTTTATCCTGATTGACCAGATAGCGCCGGGTTCTGTCCACCAATTCGTCGCGCACATCCGCTGGGAAAGCGCCGTCGATCAAGACGGCCTCGAAATCAATGACCGAGCAGATTGACAATGATGCCTTGGCCAGTTCCTGGGCAGTTTGGCCGACCCATGGTTCGACATGCCGCGACAAACCGCTCCAATCCTGAGGCTGTTGCCAAAGAACCGATGGATCAAGGCCAGATTCGGTCAGGCGGGTTTCCAGCAAGTGAATGGACGCCACATCGATTAACTGCTGCGCTTCACCGAGCGGACCTGTGCTGCGCATCGATCCCAGTGCGCCGGCGTTTCCCTGATTGCCTTCGAAGACTGTTCCGTTCAGGACCACCCCTCCACCGACGAATGAGCCGATGAAGAAGTATGCGTAGTCTCGAAACTCGTGACCGTGACCGTATAGATGTTCGGCATGGCATGCGGCCGTCGCGTCGTTAACGACGAAAACGGGAAGGTTGCTGAAAGCAGCGACTTCTTTGGCGAAATCGATGTCTTTCCAAGAGCGGAATTTCTCGGCAGCAAGGCCGGCCAGATCATGCCATTTCCACAACTCGAAGGGTGTGCCGATACCAATGCCGCATACACGAGCTTGCAGGCTCGTAGGCAGTGCACCAAGCAGTTTATCTAATCCTTCCTTAAGAAAGCCAAATACTGCATCCGGCATCGGATAGTCATAGGTCGTATGAAGCTGCCCCCGAACAGTCCCATAGAAATCAATAAGCAACAGATCAGCGCTTCTGCGACCAATTTTTAACCCCACGGAAAACGTGCCGTCTGGGTCCAGCTCTATCGGAATAGATGGTTTGCCGACTCTTCCGCGAACCGGGTCTCCTCTGCGAATTAGGCCGTCACTTTCAAGGTTGCGCAGGATCGTAGATACTGTTGGCTTGGATAGTCCTGTGCGCCGAGAAAGATCCGCCGCTGGAAGCGCGCGATGGCGTTGCAGGACGGTTAGAATCAAACGCTCATTGTGGTCGCGAATACCACTTTGGTTCACGCCGGCGCTTTGCCCTCTGATGCTATCTCCGTCCATGGCTTGGAACATAGTTGCCTCCCGTATGAATTAAGAGATAATCCAAAAGACATTAGTTAGTAAAGTTAACTTACTTATTGACAGGGTCAATGGAATCGGGCTTTTTAGGGTCAGACCTGCTAATCTGACGTTTGCAGGCCTGGATGGGGGAGGAGCCCGATCCAGAACTCGAAGAGTTACTTTTTAGGGAGGAAATCATGAAAACACTAATGACCACTTCAGCTCTGGCCATAACAATGATGGCCGGTGCAGCCTATGCTGAAACCAGCGCCTGCTTGATCACCAAGACCGACACCAATCCGTTCTTCGTAAAGATGAAGGAAGGTGCATCCGAAGCCGCTGCTGCCAATGGCATTGAACTGTCAACATTCGCTGGCAAATATGATGGCGACGTGGAAACTCAGGTTGCCGCGGTCGAAACCTGTATCGCATCTGGCGCCAAAGGCATTCTGATCACCCCAACAGACAGCCGCGCTTTGGTGCCCGTTGTCACCCAAGCGCGCGAGGCCGGCGCCCTTGTCATTGCTCTCGACACACAGTTCGAGCCTGCTGACGCTGCTGACGCGACCTTTGCTACCGACAACTTCAAAGCTGGCGTGTTGATCGGGCAGTGGGCCAAAGCGAAAATGGGAGATGATGCAGCGAACGCAAAGATCGCACTTCTTGACCTGAATGCCTCCGAAATTTCGGTCGACTACCAACGCGACAACGGCTTCCTGCAGGGCTTCGGGATTGACATCAAAGATCCGACTGACATTGGCGATGAAGACGATCCGCGCATTGTCGGAAATGATGTGACCAACGGTTCGCCCGACGGCGGCCGTACCGCGATGGAGAACCTTCTCCAGGTCGATCCGGATATCAATCTTGTCTACACAATCAATGAACCTGCCGCGGCTGGCGCCTACGAAGCGTTGAAGTCCTTTGGCAAGGAAGAAGGCGTTCTGATCGTTTCAGTTGATGGCGGCTGCCCGGGCGTTCAAGACATTGCTGGTGGTGTGATTGGTGCGACCTCGATGCAGTTTCCGCTTCTTATGGCCTCAAAAGGTATCGAAGCGATCAAAGCTTTCGCTGAGACCGGCGAGAAACCTCAAAACAGCGAAGGGCTGGACTTCTTCAACACCGGCGTCGAGCTGATTACCGACGAGCCTGTCGATGGCATCCCCTCGATCACGTCTGCCGAAGGCTTGAAAAAGTGCTGGGGCTGATCATTAGCTAACTCCAAGGTGGGGCGTGATTGCGCCCTGCCGCCGCGCCTTACATCACCACTTTTGACGGAATCTGATGCCGCAGCTACGCTTTCCGGCGAGGGAGATAGTCATGTCTGACACGCCACAACCGGCCCCGAAGGGGCAAGAATTCGAACAGACCTTAGATCAAAGCGATACCAAGGTTGCTTCGTTCGAACGTAAACATCACACGCTGTTGGAACGCATTCAGCACGTACTACACAACAACCCCACCTTGGTCCCCGTGATCGTTTTGGTTATCAGCCTGATCGCATTCGGGCTGATTGCTGGTGGAAAGTTCTTTTCGGCCTTCAATCTCAGCCTAATTCTGCAACAGGTGTCGATTATCGGCATCCTCGCAGCAGCCCAGTCGCTGATCATCATCACAGCCGGTATCGACCTTTCGGTTGCTGCCATCATGGTCCTAATGTCCGTTGTCATGGGTAATCTGGCTGTATTTGCCGGTGTTCCCTCCGGGATCGCAATTCTTATCGGTCTCGCTGGCGGTGTCGGTGCAGGGGCAATGAACGGTTGGTTCATTACGAAGGTTAAATTGCCGCCCTTCATCACCACCCTTGGTACATGGTCGATCTTCTATGCGCTCTTGCTTTGGCTTTCCGGAGCGCAGTCTATCCGAGGGCAAGACATCGATACCGAGGCGCCATTCCTGAAATTCTTCGGTGCATCTTTCAATCTTGGTGGTGCCCGCATTACGCTGAGTGCCATTTTGATGATCCTCGTCTTCGTCGTCCTTTGGTACATGCTGAACAAAACCGCTTGGGGTCGCCATGTCTATGCCATCGGCGATGACAAGGAAGCCGCTGATCTGTCAGGTATTCGAACCGATCGTACCCTATTGTCCGTCTACGGGCTGGCCGGCTTCGTCTGCGCCCTTGCGGGCTGGGCATCGATCGGTCGTGTTGGTTCGATCTCACCGCAGTCCTTCTATGAAGGAAATCTCGACTCGATCACTGCCGTTGTTATCGGAGGCATCTCTCTCTTTGGTGGGCGGGGCTCGATCATGGGTGCCTTGTTCGGAGCGCTCATCGTGGGCGTCTTCCGCTCGGGTCTTCGCCTATCGGGTGTTGATGTGTTGTGGCAGGTCTTCGCCATCGGATGGCTTATCATCATCGCGGTCGCTATCGACCAATGGATCAGAAGGGTATCGGCATAATGACTACACCTGTTGTTCAAGCCCGCGGAATCGTGAAGCGCTATGGCCACGTGACAGCGATCGACCACTCAGACTTCGAGTTGCGTCCAGGTGAGGTCCTGGCGGTTATCGGAGACAACGGCGCCGGAAAATCCTCAATTGTGAAAGCAATCTGCGGTGCCACCATCCCTGACGAAGGCGAAATCCTGATCGAGGGCAAGCCTATCAAATTCAACTCGCCGATCGAAGCCCGCGAAATGGGGATCGAGATTGTCTATCAGAACCTTGCACTATCCCCGGCATTATCGATTGCCGACAACATGTTCACCGGCCGGGAAATCCGCAAGGAAGGCTGGATGGGGAAATACCTGCGATTGCTCGACAAACCAGCCATGGAGGATTTTGCCCGCGACAAGTTGACCGAGCTTGGGTTGATGACAGTTCAATCGATCAAACAGCCGGTCGAGACGCTTTCAGGAGGCCAGCGCCAAGGCGTTGCAGTGGCTCGCGCAGCCGCCTTTGCCAGCAAATTCATCATCATGGATGAACCGACAGCGGCCTTGGGCGTCAAGGAAAGTCGCAAGGTGCTGGAGCTGATCCAGGATGTACGTTCCCGTGGCATTCCGATCATTCTGATCAGCCACAACATGCCCCATGTGTTCGAAGTTGCTGACCGCATCCACATACACCGTCTGGGCAAACGGCTTTGCACCATCGACCCCAAGGATTACACCATGTCCGATGCGGTCGCATTCATGACGGGAGCCAAGGAACCGCCCGCTCAGGACGCCGGGTGAGCGACCCAAACGAAATTGCCGAGGCGCTGCTGGAGCAAATTCTGGCGGCGTCTCGCGCAGGTCGGCGCAGGCTTATTGCTATCGTCGGCCCGCCTGCTTCCGGGAAATCCACACTGTCGGAGATTTTGGCCGATCGAATGACCGCGGCTGGAAGAAAAACACAGGTCGTTCCGATGGATGGCTTCCACCTCGACAATCAAATTCTGTCCAAGCAAGGCCTTCTGGCGCGAAAAGGTGCGCCTGAGACATTTGACGTCGAAGGATTGCTGCGACTGGTGAAAGCACTTCCCGGATCGGATGCCGTGTATTTTCCGATCTTTGACCGAGCACGCGATATTGCGATTGCCAGCGCTGGAATGGTTTCCGGCGAATCCGACAGTGTAATTGTTGAAGGGAATTATCTTCTTCTCGACGCACTTGGTTGGCGTGACCTCAAGGATTGCTGGGACTTTGCCATTCAACTTGATGTTCAACTTTCTGTGTTGAAAGAACGTCTCGTAAAGCGATGGCTCTCTCACGGGCTAACACCAGAACAGGCGCAAGAGCGCGCCGAGATGAACGACCTAAGAAACGCCGGGCTGGTTGCATCGCAATCAATGCTGGCAGATGTTACCATCAAAATTTGACCAGTTTTTTGCTCGAAGTTGGCAAAAGTAGATAGGTCGAATTGCGGTCATTCATGCCGGATGCAGCATTAGTCAACAAGGGCTCAAACCGGCCATTCGCTACACTGCGAAAGGCCCGCAAGTCGGGCTAAAGCAAACCATAGCCAACAAGCTAACCCTGCCCCTTTAAACCTCCCCGTCAAACCCCTCCTCCTCCGCCAGCCGAATCCCCCGCGCCTCCAGCGCCCTCAAAAACGCATCCGGCCTCGGCTTATCCGCAAAATTCTCCAACGCCGCATCCGTTACGCCCTCTTGATAATGAATATTCATTATCCTATTTGAGGAATGCCTGACACGGGGATCATCCATGCCAAGACTGACCAAAACACAGACCAGACAGAAACTGCGCGAGGCGCTGGTTGCCGAAGTGGTGGAAAACGGCATCTCCGCCTTGAACGTCGCGGGCATCGTCACGCGGGCAAAGGTTTCCGCAGGCACGATCTACGTCCATTTTGACACCAAGGACGACATGCTCCGGCAGGTCTACTTGGAGGTCAAAGCAGAATTCCACAGCACCATCACCGCCCAGCGAAACACGGCTCAAAGCGCCCAACTCGTGCGCGATATGTGGTTTGCGATGTTCGATTTCGTCCGCAGCCGTCCGGCGGATTTCCTGTTCCTCGAATATGCCAGCAGCGCGAAAATACTGCTGCCAGAGCAACAGGCCATCACCGACGGATATGCCGCCGACATTGCGGCGCTTTTGAAACGCGGCGTCGATGACGGCACCCTGGCCGATCTTGATACCAGCCTGCTCTCGCTCCTGCTGGTCGCGCCCGCCATGCAGCTTGCCCGCAGGGCCGTCCTCTCGGACGAGGCAGTCTCCGACTCCCTGATCGAACAGACCTTTTCACGGGTCTGGCTTTCGATCGCAAAACACCCATCCAAAGGATCATCAAATGACTAAAATCGTACTTATCACCGGCACCTCCACCGGCCTTGGCCTGGCCACCGCGGTTCAGGCCGCACAGGCCGGACACACCGTCTATGCCACCATGCGCAACACGCAAAAACGCGCCGCCCTCGATGCCGCCGCGCAAGAGGCAGGTGTCTCCCTCAAGGTGCTGCAACTCGACGTGCAGGACACGGCCTCGGTCAACACCGCAGTGGACACTGTAATCGCAGAGCAGGGCCGCATCGACGTGCTGATCAACAACGCCGGCATGGGCTATGTGCGCAGCCTTGAACAGGCCGAAGAAACCGACATCCAGAAAATCCTCGACATCAACTACACAGGCGTCGCCCGCTGCATCAAGGCCGCCATGCCCCACATGCGCAAGGCCCGCGCAGGCCACGTGATCAACATAAGCTCCGTCGGCGGCCTCGTCGGGCAACCCTTCAACGAAATCTACTGCGGCGCGAAATTCGCCGTCGAAGGGCTGACCGAGGCAATGGCCAGCTACATCACCCCCGCCTTCGGCATCCGGTTCTCCGCTGTCGAGCCGGGCGGAATCGCCTCCGAATTCGCCAATACCGTGCTGGCACAGGTCGAACAGACAGGCGGCATGCTGGAGGACGAGTATCTCCCGATCCTTCAAAAATACATCTCGGGCTCGCAAAACCGCCAAGAGACAGGCATCTACCAAACCGCTCAGGAGGTCGCAGAGGTCGTCATGCAGGTCATGGAAGCAGAGCAGCCCCCGGTCCGAATCCGCACCTCCGACTGGGCCGAAGAGTTCAGCAAACTCAAAACCGGCCTCGATCCCGATGGGCTGAAACAGCAATCTCTGGTCGCCGAACAGTTCCTAAAATAGCAAACCGGCCCAAATCCAGACCTCCCCCCTGACACGAAAACGCCGCCAAGCCCCTTGGCGGCGTTTGCCATTCACAGCGGCGCTTCCCATAGCTCCCGCAGCGGCCCAAACAGCCCCCAAGCCACCCCACAGACACAAAAAAAGCCCCCGGAAAACCGGGGGCCTTTTTAAAACAGCAGTGGCGCGGTTGACGGGGCTCGAACCCGCGACCTCCGGCGTGACAGGCCGGCACTCTAACCAGCTGAGCTACAACCGCGCATCTGCTGTGGAGGGCGTTCTATGGGCTGCGTCAGCCCCCGTCAAGCGACGAAAATACATGGCAGGCGAAAAAATTTGAACTTTCTGCAGATCGCGCCCTGCCCGCCGCGCCAAAGCCCTTATTTACAACCCTCGACAAGCCCCCCCTTGCCGTGGTTTTCTGGTGTCATTGATTTATCAAAGTGGTTTTTATTGACGTGTTGCGCCTGACTCCCGATCAAACCAAGGCTCTTGCCGGTGCCGGATACCGCGCCTTCGAGGAAAAGACGCTGCTTTTCCTGCGCCGCACCTACCCCCGCCGCAGCCGCGAGATGGATGACGCGGCCCTGCGCGCCTATATCCGCGAAATGACCCGCTTTGCCGCCGATCATGACGTGAAATCGGGCAACGGGGTGCAAAAACTCATGGTCGTGCATATCGACCACGCCTTCCCCCGCCCCCTGCCCGCCTACCTCGCCCAGCGCCTGCGCGGCCCCGGATTCTCCGAACACGAACGCCTCCACCGCTTTATCGCCGCCCTCACCGCAGGCGAGCCCCCCCGCGCCGTCACCCTAAAGGACGACCTGCCCCGCATCCGCGCCGAGATAGAGGCCGCCAATGCCCGATAGCATGAGCGGATACGGCGGCTGCGAAGACAGCGCGACCCTGTCGGACTACGGCGAATCTGTAGAGGATCAGGACTACACCGGCGGGACCAGCTACATCTCCCTGCCTCCCGACTACTCGGGCACCGACCCCGAGCCAGATGAGGACGAAGAATATACCACCATGCCGGTCCAGCCCTGCCCGCTGAAAGACAAGGCCAAACAAAGGCCCCCCATCACCATCCGCGCGGGCATGTATTTCGACGGCACCGGCAACAACAAATCCAACATCAAAATCCGCAAGGAACAGGAACGGATCGACAGCGGCGAGGCCGAGGACTACGCCGGCAGACAGACAATCCCCGACAAACACATGGACTATCTGGCCAGCTACTACGCCGATTTTTCCAATGTCGCGCGCATGGAACGCTTTGCCAAACCCTATGAAGGCGTCGATGCCTCGATCATCATCTATACGGAGGGGATGGGCACCACCAATGCAGGCGCCGATGATGTCATCGGTTCCGGTCTGGGTCAGGGGCGCACCGGCATCCCCGCTCGGGTCAAAAGCGCGCGCCAACTGCTGTTCTTCCGCATCATCTCTGCCTCGGAAAAAGAGGGCCGCCTGATCAGCCGGATCGACTACGACAGCTTCGGCTTCAGCCGCGGCGCGGCCTCTGCGATCCATTTCCAATACATGGCCCATGAGGATCCGAAGAATAACATCCCCCTCAAGGCTGCGCCCTATTGCGTGGGCGGGGCGACCCATAAGGTCAACTTCATGGGTCTCTACGACACCGTCGCCGCCTATGGCGGCTTTGCCCATTTCAACGATGCCTACCAGCTCGGCTTTTCCGTGCGCGACAAGGCGACCTATATCGTCCACCTCGCCGCGGGCGAGGAAAACCGCGCCAATTTCTCCCTCTCGCAACTCTCCGGCGGGCCGGATTGCGCCAATGGGGTAGAGATCTTCCTGCCCGGGGTCCATTCCGATGTGGGCGGCGGCTACAACCCAGCTGAGCCGGAAGCAAAGCGCTGCATGTATTGGAACTATTCGCACGAATACACCCATTTCAAACCAAGCGTTCCGCCCGACTTTATCGCCGATAAAAACTGGTTCGTCTCGCAGGGCTGGTATCGCGAGGCCGAACTCGAAACCAAATTCAGAACCCGCACCTACAAAGACGACGAGGGCAACAAATCCTACAGGGACTTCTACCTGCTCTATTCCAAACGCGATCAGGTGCGCGGCGAATACGCCGCCATCCCGTTCCAACTCATGGTTGAATTCGCCCAACCCTATGACGTGCGGTTCCGGCCAAGGCACCTCAAACACAAACAAACGCGGGTCATCCCCAAGCTGGCCCAGTTGCACAGCGACCTGCGCAGCTATGCCTATAAAACCCAAAGCGGCGCCATCACCTCCAAACCCACCGACTGGCTGCACAGGGTCGATCCCGCCTACAAAAAGCTGCGGCACGAATTCCTGCACTACTCGGCCCATTACGACCTGCCCACCGTCATCGCCGGATACGACTTTTTCAAAGCCCCCGTCTCCTTGATGAAACCCAAGCTCGAAAACCCCGGCACCGCCCGTATCAAACGCACAAGGACATATTACTGATGGCGGCGTTCCACTGGCTCCCAAGCGAAAGCGCCCCGGCAGATGCCCCGATGGAGATCGTCAACGCCTTCTTCCACTTTGCCGATGGCACCGCCCTCTATGTCCCCTCGGGCCAAACCGTCGCCAATGGCTGGGGCGAAATCGGCTCCACCCATATCACCTTCCCCGAATGGAAAGAGGTCCCCGTCGGCGTCGGCGTGCGCTGGTGGTCCCTGATCGAGGATACCTTCTACGAGGCCGAGCTTGACCTGCCCACAAGCGACATCACCGCCATGTTCCAGCAAGGCGTCTTCAACCCCATCCGGGGCCAGCGCGACACATTCCGCACCATCGTCCTTGGCCTCGCCCCCGGCGGCGATGTCTCCCTCTGGCTCACCACCGGCTCCATCACCCATGAGGTCATGGGCATCACAGCCGCCCCCGTCACGCAGAACTGGGAGGTCTTCAACCAACTGCCGGACATGACCCGCCCAGAGGTCAGAGAGGAAGGCCTGCGCGAGGTCCTCTCCCCCTCCCGCTACGCCGCCCTCGCCGCCGCCCCCCCGCCCCCCGGCCAATGGGGCGCATGGCGGCAACGCTTCCCATGGCACCTGCGCCTGCGCCTACCCGGCGCGCCCGAACTGCTCTGGATCAATTCCCTGAACGGAGAGCGCGAAATCCACGCCCTGCCGGATTGGCAGGACGCATGGGAGGACCGCGCCGCCCCCGCCCTGATCCGCTACAACTGGACAGACAGCGCAGGCGATCCCTTCCAGACAGAGATCACCTTCGATCCCGCCGAAACCTTCGAGGCCTTCTCCCGCTTTGCCGAGGCCCGCCCCGAGGAGGCCCCCTTCGAACTCACCATCGAACAATCGGGTTTCTTTGAACACGCCGAGGTCGCCCTGCGCGACGCCCAACTCTACCTGCCCCTTACCGAAACCACAGTGGAGGTTTTCGCCAGATGAGCCAGCCCGCCGCCCGCATGTCGGACATGCACCTCTGCCCGATGATCACCCCGCCCACGCCGATCACCCCGCCGGTCCCCCATGTCGGCGGGCCGATCCTGACCGGCGCGCCCACGGTGCTGATCAACTTTCTGCCCGCCGCGCGCATCTCCGACACCTGCCTGTGCATCGGCATCCCCGATGTCATCGTCGCAGGCTCGCCCACGGTGCATATCGCCGCCATGCCCGCCGCCCGCATGGGCGACAGCACGGCGCACGGCGGGGCGATCTCCATGGGCTCGCCCAATGTCTTTATCGGCGCCTCCTCCTCCGCCCCCTCCATGGGCCTCGGCATGGGCGCTGCGGCCCCGCCCGGCCAGACGGACCGCTCCGTGGCCGAGGCGATGGAGGCCCTCAAACTCACCTCCGGCAACCCCGACCCCGGCACCCCGCACAGCCCCGCCTTCTCCAGCGGCCCCGCCCTGTCCCAAGCCGCCGCCCAAGCCGCCGCCCTGATCGAAGCCGCCAAAACCGGCGCGCCCTTCTGCGAGAAATGCGCCCGCGCAGCAGAGGAGGAAAAGCGCCAACGCCGCGCACAGGCCAAGGCCCGCCGCGACCTTCAGGCCGAAATGGATGCCGATAGCGCCGCCGATACAGGGGGCGCAACCTGAGCCATGCCCCGCTACGCCCTGATCGACGCCGCCCGCGACCCCCGCCTCTACGCCCTGATCCAGACAGAGCCCGACGCCGCCTGCCTCTTCGGCGGCGTCATCGATCCGGTGCTGGCCCCCGCCGCGCCCTATATCCTGCCAATCCGGCCCCAGACCCGCTTCAAACAGGCGTTTCAGGCCCACGGCTGGCTCGCGCTCTGGGGCATCTCCTGCTTCGCCGACGCGCCCCTGATGGAGGTCCGCCGCCAACTCCGCAAATCCCTCCAAGCCATCCTGCCCGACGGCCGCGTCGGCCTGTTCCGCTTCTACGACCCCCGCGTCTTCGTCCCGATGATGCAAGCCGCCAGTGATGCCGACATCGCCCCATGGTTCGGCCCCATCACCGACTACTGGTCCCCCCACCCCGAAACCGGCGCCACCCTACGCTTCCTGCGCTCCGGCGACGGCACCCTAAGAACCCAAGAAATGTCCGCCCCCCGCACCGCCCGCATGGTCCAGGCCAAACCGGGCAGCCGCACGGGATGAGCCCCCCAGCGTGAATGCTCCGGTAGTTTCCGCGCGGGGCAGCGCCGCGAACTTGACAGAACCCCGCCGACCCTATGCTGTGAACGCTCAAATGCGGGCCACCGGGTTTTCCAACCCGAACGCCGACATTGCATCAAAGCGGAGCGGACAAGTGAGAAAATACATCAAGATCACCGCGGCCCTGCTTGGCCTCGGCCTTGCCGCCACGGCCGGCTATGCCCTCTACAAGATCCACTACAGCCACCCCGGCCGCTTCTCGTCAGAGGTGACGACCGAGGGCCTGAAACGCATCGTCGAGGGAACCACGCTGACCTCCCAAGAGCATCCGGCGGCGCGCATCACCTTTCCACCGGAATACAGGTATCTGGGCGCACAGAGGTTTATCCTCTATGGCACGGTCGAGGCGGAGCAATATTTCTTCGCTTCCGCGCACCCCGACGGCTCAACAAAATCCCTGATCAACGTCCAATTCGAGGCAATCCTGCCCGAAATCAAAGGCACCTACGACTATTCCGCAGCGCCAAGGGCGGTCACCATTGGCCCCTTGGATTTCTTTGTGGATGCCGATCCGGTCCGCCGTCACTGGCTGGTCCCCAACGGGCTACCGGGCACGGATTCCGAACGCTACTACAGCTTTACCGATGAACATGGCTTCCCCCTGCCCAAAAACTATATCTGGTCGCGGTTCGCCTACGTGCCGAAGGATGCTCCAAGACAAGAGATGCTGATCCTACAGGCCGAGGATTTGGCACCAAAGGGCCTAACCGCATCGGCCCTGCGCCAAGGCGGCGCGAATGCCAAGGAGTGGGAGGGCTTGCTGAACGCCCATCTGGAAGTGCTTGAACAGGCCATCACAATCGAACCGCTCCGGTGACCTAAACGGCACCCGCTATCGGTAGAGCATAACAAGGGAGGTATGGTGGGTGATGAGAGGCTCGAACGCCAGACCACAGCTTGCCCGAAGGGCACGCAAAGGTCGGGCCATCAACGTGGCAACCGTCATCGGTAGAGCAATCCGGAGAGGGAGTGGTGGGTGATGAGAGGCTCGAACTCCCGACATCTTCGGTGTAAACGAAGCGCTCTACCAACTGAGCTAATCACCCGTGAGGCGCGTCTTAAACCAATGCGGCGGGCAATGGCAAGAGCATCTGACAGGGCGGACGCGATTTTTCTCCGAAAAATCAAACGGCGTCACGACGCCGTTGGTTTTGCAGGCCTTTGCGCCCATTTTTGCGCCCCCGGCCCTTGGCTGCCAAGGGTGTCGGCGGGGTTATAAAGCGGGCAATGCTCCAGCGAGAGGCAGCCACAGCCGATGCAGGCTCCCAGACTGTCGCGCAGTCGCAGGAGCTGCTCGATCCGGTCGTCCAGCGCCTCGGCCCAGTTTTCCGCCGCTCCGGCCCAATCGGCCGCGGAAACGGCCCGCCCGCGCGGCACATCGCCCAGAACCTCGCGAATCTCCGCCAAGGGGATGCCAAGGCCCTGCGCCACGCGGATAATCGCAACGCGGCGCAGCTCGCGCCGGTCATAGCGGCGATGATTGGCCGGCGTGCGCCAACTCTCGATCAGCCCCTCAGCCTCATAGAAATGCAGCGTCGACACCGCGACCCCGGCGCGCTCGGCCATCTGCCCGACGCTCAAATCATTCGCCACTGTCTTTGCCATTTTTCGTTTGACCTCAAGTTCACTTGAGGAATTAGCTTGCCAGTCATCAACTGAACTTTCAAGAGGATGACCCCCATGGCCCAAGGCTCAAAACACAGCACCTCCCCCCTGCTCTCCCGCCTCGCAGAGCAGCATCGCACCCGCAAGCAGGCCCGTATCACCCGCCGCGCCCTCGGCGCGCTGCGCCATGATCCGCATCTGTGCAAAGATATCGGCCTTGATCCCACCGACCTGCCCCCGCGCGGGTCGAGCTGGAAAACCCTGTGGTAGCCGCCCGCCGGACAGACAAAAGGCCAAGGCATTCCCTGCCTTGGCCTTTCAACAGTCTCACGCCGCCTTTCGGCGCGTAGCCAAGCGTCCCTACTCCGCCGCATCCTTCACCGGATCGGCCCCGCCGCCCGGCGTCGGTGTCGGCGCCTGCGCCGTGGAGGGGCCGGTGCGCCGCAGCTTCAGCATCAGCATCTCGCCATTGGCGAGGTCCTTCTGCCGGTGCACCTTCACCTTCCCGAGGGGCGGAACCTGCAATTCCTCCCCCGCGCTCAGCGCATCACCAAGGGCACGCAGGGTCGCCTCGACAATCGGCTTCACGTCCTTTTTCTTCGCGCCGGTGGTCAGCATGATGCGATCAAACAGCTCGTTCTTCTTGATCGTCGGCCCAGCCACCACCGGCGTGGCTTGGCTCACCACCGCTGGCGTCGCTGGCGTTTTGGCCTTGGCGGGGGTCTTCGCGGGCGCCTTCGGCTTCGCCGCGGCCCTCGGCTTGCGCGCGGCACTCGCGGTGCTCTTGGCGCTCGCCTTTGGCGCCGCTTTGGCCCGCGTTTTGGCCGCAGGCTTTGCGCCGCTGGCGGTTTTCGGGGCGGTGGTTGGTTTCTTGGCCATAAAACTCAAGGCTCCTGATACGGCTGACACGTTTCTCCAAGGTTAGGACGAAGCGACCAGCGAGGCCAGAACCATCCCCGAATTTCGCGTGAAGCAGCGCCGAACCGCGGAAATGTGCCCAAAAATCCCCACATATGGGGATAAAACGCCCCCTTTCGCATAAATCTTGCCTGATAACATAGGGGTATTTTAATCTGCCCGCGTAAATCTATGGTTAACAGCAGGCGAAATATGCACGCTCTTTTCAAAAACACCCTCCCCGCCGCCGCCCTCCTTCTTGCTACCCCCGCGGGCGCAGGCGGCCTGAGCGACCCGATCGTAGAGGCCCCGGTCACCGCCCCCGTCGCCATCGCCCCACAAGTGAGCCACGACGAGCGGATCGCCTTCACCACCATGGTCATCGCCGCCGCGCTGGCCGTCGGCCCCGCCGCGCTGATCCCCGTGGTGATCGCAGGCATCGGCGAGGATAAATAGCCCCGCCTGTATACAGGTGCATCAATTTTTCTTGATTCTCAAGGATTTAGCACAGCCCATCTTTGCCCGTTTTTTAGGCAAAGGACGCAGAAGTGTTGCCCGGAAACACCCCTCCCGATAAGTCTATTAAATTCATCCCTATTCCCTAACAGGCCCCTCAGTCTCCCCGCGCCTCAATCCCAGGCCCCGATCGCCTCGAAATGTGGCAAGCCCCCCGGCAAGCGCACCACCCCCCGCCACCGGCAGATTCCCCAACTCCGCCAAACCCTTCGCCCCGCGAAACCGGCAAAGCCCCCCAAACACCCCGCAGGCCCCCTGCCCGAAAATCCCCCCATTTTCGCCAGCTTTGCCCCATTTCGAACACCAAAATAACACAGCAGTTTCAATGTGTTAACCATGGCCGTTAACCTTTTGTTAACCTTTTCAGGCCGACCCTGATCTCACATCGAGCGAACAGAAGGAAAATCCGATGAAGAACATTGTTTATATTGGTGCGGTCGCTGGTCTCCTCTCCGGATGTCTCGCTGACCCGGGGCCAGACGGCACCCCCATCTCGACCAAACGCACGCTGCTGCTGACGGACCAGCCCGCAGATGCCTCCAACGGTGGCGGCTCCGAAACCGCAGGCCAGGCGCCCAGCACAGCGCAGCCCCAAGACAGCACGGATACCTCAACCGCAGAGGCATCCACCGGCAACACCGGCAACGCAACCACCGCTTCGGGCGGCGAGACGACGGCCTCCAACGGCAACAGCGGCTCGGGCAGCGGCTCGAACAGCGGCTCCGTCAATGTCGATGTCGAGGCAGAGGCCTCCGCCGGCAATGTCGCCTCCGTTGACGCCGGCGCCACTGTCTCCGCCGGCAATGGCTCGGTGAATGTCGATGCCGACGCCTCCGTCTCCGCCGGCAATGTCGCCTCCGTCGATGTGGACACGGACACCGGCCTCTCCGCAGGCAATGGCGGCATCAGCGTCAGCAACTCCAACAGCGTCGATGTCAACGCAGGCGGCACTTCCGTCGTCAGCGTCTCCACCGATACCGCGGCCAATGTCTCCGCCAATGACGGGCTCAGCGCCAGCGCGGGTCAAGGCATCAGCGTCGATGTGGCCGATGTGGCCTCCGTCAATATCGGCGGCTCCGGCGGGCTGAGCGTCAGCCTCGGCGGATCCGGTGGCTCCGGCGGCATCGGCTTTTAAAAAAATCCTCAGCCTCCAAAGCGAAAAGGCCCCGATCGCATCACGCGACCGGGGCCCTTTATCATTTCAGAAAACCAAGGGGTTAGTGCGCTGTCGCCCCTGCCCCATTGCCGGACTTCGCGGCCAAAGCGGCAGCAGCGGCCTCCTCGGCGGCCTCGTCCCATTCAATCGCCTCGGGCACCCGCACCAGCGCATGCTTGAGAACCTCTGACACATGAGTGACTGGGATAATCTCCAGCCCCTCTTTGACGTTATCGGGAATCTCCGACAGGTCCTTCTCGTTCTCCTCGGGGATCAACACGGTCTTCACCCCGCCGCGCAGCGCCGCAAGCAGCTTCTCTTTCAGCCCGCCAATCGGCATGGCATTCCCGCGCAGGGAAACCTCGCCGGTCATGGCGATATCGCGGCGCACGGGAATCCCCGTCAGAACCGACACTATAGAGGTCACCATGGCCAGACCGGCCGATGGCCCGTCCTTCGGCGTCGCCCCGTCGGGCACGTGCACGTGAATATCCATCCGCTCGAACTGCGGCGGCTTCACGCCAATCTCGGGGCTGATCGACCGCACATAAGAGGCCGCCGCATCGATGCTCTCTTTCATCACATCGCCCAGCTTGCCGGTGGTCTTCATCCGCCCCTTCCCGGGCAATTTCAAAGCCTCGATCTGCAACAGATCGCCGCCAACGCTGGTATAGGCTAGGCCGGTGACAACACCGATCTGATCCTCCAGCTCGGTCAAACCATAGCGGTATTTGCTCACCCCGAGGAACTCCTCAAGGTCATCCTTACCGATATTGACCGCCTCGACCTCCTTGCGGACGATCTTGGTCACGGCCTTCCGGGCCAGCTTCGCAATCTCGCGCTCAAGGTTCCGCACGCCCGCCTCGCGGGTGTAGGTGCGGATCATCTCCTGCAGGGCCTCTTCCTCAAGGGCGAATTCCGCAGGCTTCAGCCCGTGGTTCTTCACCTGCTTGTTGATCAGATGCTGCTTGGCAATCTCGCGCTTCTCGTCCTCGGTGTAACCGGCCAGCGGGATGATCTCCATCCGGTCCAAAAGCGGCCCGGGCATGTTGTAGGAGTTCGCCGTGGTCAGGAACATCACGTTCGACAGATCATATTCCACCTCAAGGTAGTGATCGACAAAGCTGCCGTTCTGCTCGGGGTCCAGAACCTCCAGCATCGCCGACGCAGGATCGCCGCGGAAATCCTGCCCCATCTTGTCGATCTCATCGAGGAGGATCAGAGGGTTCGTCGTCTTCGCCTTCTTCAGCGCCTGAATGATCTTGCCGGGCATGGAGCCAATATAGGTCCGCCGGTGACCGCGAATTTCGCTCTCATCGCGCACACCGCCCAAGGAGATGCGAATAAACTCGCGCCCCGTGGCCTTGGCCACAGATTTCCCGAGCGAGGTTTTCCCAACGCCGGGGGGGCCAACAAGGCACATGATCGGGCCCTTCAGCTTCTTCGAACGCTGCTGAACCGCCAGATACTCGACGATCCGCTCCTTCACCTTCTCAAGGCCGAAATGGTCGTTGTCCAAAACCTTCTGCGCCGCAACAAGGTCCTTCTTCACGCGGGATTTCACACCCCAGGGGATCGACAACATCCAATCGAGATAGTTGCGCACAACCGTGGCCTCGGCGGACATCGGGCTCATGTTCTTGAGCTTCTTGATCTCGGCATCGGCCTTCTCGCGCGCCTCTTTGGACAGTTTCGTGCCCTCGATGCGGCCCTCAAGCTCGTCAACCTCGCTCGCGCCCTCTTCCCCGTCGCCAAGCTCCTTCTGAATGGCCTTCATCTGCTCATTCAGATAATACTCGCGCTGGGTGCGCTCCATCTGGGTCTTCACCCGGGTCTTGATCTTCTTCTCGACCTGCAGAACGTTCATCTCGCCCTGCATCAACCCGTAAACCTTCTCCAGACGCTCGGCCACAGACAGGGTCTCCAGAAGCTCCTGCTTCTGCTCGACCTCAAGGCCCAGATGACCGGAAACCAGATCGGCCAGCTTCGCAGGCTCGCGCGCCTCGGCCACGGCGGCCATGGCCTCCTCGGGCACGTTTTTCTTCACCTTGGCATAGCGTTCAAACTCCGCACCAACCGTGCGGATCAGGGCCGTCACAGCGGCCTCATTGCCCGGCATCTCGGTCAGATACTCCGCCCGCGCCTCAAAGAAATTCTCGTTCTCGATATATTCGGTAATCCGCACCCGGGCGCGGCCCTCAACCAGAACCTTCACCGTGCCATCAGGCAGCTTCAACAGTTGCAGCACATTGGCCAGAACACCGGCCTTATAGATACCGTCCGTTTCCGGATCATCCACGGCGGGGTCGATCTGGCTCGACAGCAGGATCTGCTTGTCATCGGCCATGACTTCCTCAAGCGCGCGCACGGATTTTTCCCGGCCCACAAACAGCGGCACGATCATATGTGGGAACACCACGATATCGCGCAGGGGCAGCACCGGATAAGACGAATTGATTTGCTCGGACATGCTCATTCCTTGTTATTTGGCAAAAAGCAACGGACCCGCATGCGCAGCCTCCACCACTTTTTCCAGCCTTGGACCTACTACTTGGGCCGCCTCCGGCCCGCTTTCAACCCATGGGCTGCTTTGCAGGCCACTGTGCCTTGCACATGGTGGAGGGGCAAGGTGTTCCCGCTAATTTGAGGCAAAATGCTGTGGAAAACCCCGAAAAGCCCAGAAAACGCAGAAACCTGCCTGTGGTCACATTTTTTCACATCCACGGCGACGGAAACAAAATCCGCCCCCGTGTAATCCCCGCATCCCACCAAAACAGGGATGTGCAATGAAAAGAGAAAACGATGCAACTTTCCTCTACACTCCGTGCCCCGCTGATGATCGCGGCGGCCCTCACCCTCCTTCCGCTCTCGGCACTGGCGCAGCAAGGCGGCCGCCCGCCCGCGCCCGACTTTGGCCCCATGGCCAAGGCCCTGAACGTCAGCGAAAGCCAAATCGAAAACTGCCTGCCCCGCCCAGAGCGCGGCAAAGAGCCGACACGCCCTGACGCGGCCTCTGTGCTGGACTGCCTCAAAGCCTCCAACGCGGACCTGACCCGCGAACAGGTCGCAGGCGCCCTGCAGGACTTTGCCCCCGCGCCACCACCACGCGGCTGATAACAGCCGGTTAAGGCGGGCAAACGGCCCGGTGCCCTTTGCACCGGGCCAATTTCATTTTAACTACGGGCATAATCGCCAAAGCCCCCCCCCTGCGGCGCGCGCCTCCATTCGACACATTATACTACCAGAGAAAAACGTGCCCCATCCCAACACCCCGAACCGCCGCCATATCCTCGCGGGCCTCGCCGCGCTGCCGCTTGCCGCATGCGCCGCGCCCATTGCAAAATTGTCGGCACCAGACCCGTCAGGCCCCGACCCCCTTGCAAAATTTCGCCTACCCGCCCGCGCCACCACCGCCCAGTGGCAAACCCACCTGCACGCCCCGAGCCTCGCACGCGGCCCCAATGTCCTCGCCCTCTCGGGCGGCGGCGAAGACGGCGCCTTTAGCGCCGGCGCGCTCAACGGCTGGACAGGGCGCGGCACAAGACCGGCCTTCGACATGGTCACAGGCGTTTCCACCGGCGCCCTGATCGCCCCCTTCGCCTTTCTCGGCTCCGACTATGACGCCACCCTGCGCGAAATCTTCACCGAACATGACGCCGCCGACATCATGCGCTTTCGCGGGCTGCAAATCCTCGCAAGCGACGCGCTCTATGACACCTCCCCCCTCGCAAACTTGATAAAGGCCTACACCCCGCCGCAGGTCATGCAGGCCATCGCCCGCCGCCACGACGCGGGCGCGCGCCTCTTCGCCGTCACCGCCAATCTTGAAACCTCCCGCGGCGTGGTCTGGAACATGGGCGCGCTGGCCAAGGCGGGGCTCTATGACCTCTTTCGCGGCATCATGCGCGCCTCAAGCGCCCTGCCCGGCCTGTTCCCCCCCGTCACCCTGCAATTCGACGCCGGCGGCGAAACCTTCCGCGAAACCCACATCGACGGCGGCGTGCAGATGCAGTTCCTCGCCATGCCCCAAGCCGCCTTTACCGCGCCGCGCCGCGCCGCAAACGGCGGCCATATCTATGTCCTGATCAACAATACCCTGACGCCAGAGCCAAGCGCCGTCGCCCATACGCCCCTCGCGATCTCGCAACAGGCCCTGACCACGATGATCCGCTCAAGCGCGGCCATCTCCCTGCGCTCCACCCGCCTTCTGGCGCGCGAAAACAACCTCGGCTTTTCCTTCGCCAGCGTCGCACCAGAGGTCGGCGCAACCTTCGATCCCGCTGAACGGTTTGCCTCGGACTATATGCGCCGCCTCTACAACCACGGATTGGACAGGATGACCCAAGGGACGCTCTGGGGAAGTTAATCTAACGCTAACCCGGCAAGGCCCCACTTCCCCTGCGTTAACCCCTGTGTCGCCATCTCGGGACAATTCCCCGTTTTCACTGTGTTCGTTGCCAATACCCTAATAAATCTGCGCCAAAACCTCCGCCATTTTATCCCAAACCTGCCCCAAACAGGCCACGTTCCCCGCCTACACCTGTCTTCGAATTAATGAGGATGCTGATGCTACAAACTGTTATCACCCAGAAACGCCGTATCGGCTTTTTTGCCGGCGTTATGACCTATGGCTTTTGGATCATGGGCATGCTGCCGGGCACGGGCTTTGTCGCTCAGGCGATGAGCTTCCTCCTCGCCCTGCCCATCATGGCCGCAGTGGCCGCGGCGGTCTGCCTGTGGCAACCCCAACGGCGCGGCTGGCTAGAGGCCATCTGCTTCGGCGTGCTGCTCGGCTCCATCATCGGCGCCACCACCCGCTGGGACGGGCTCATCGGCCTGCCCCTCAGCATCCTCTTCGCCGCAGGCTCCGTCATGCTGCTGCACCACGACTGGCGCCGCATCCTACCCTTCCGCATGACCGTCCCCCTGACCGGCGCTGCCACCATCGCCACCGCTGACCGCGAGGTGCTGGAAATGTGCATCCCCGGCGGCGACGAGCCGATGATCTCCCAACGCTTTCAGGACATCGAGGAAGACCCCGACGAAGAGGGCGCCTATATGGCCGGCTGGATCAAATCCGGCGCTCTGGCAGAGGAGGCCACCCTGCGCCTCGTCGACATCCGCGCCCCCAAATCCGCCAACCTCATGATCGAGGGAGAGGACGATCAGGGCCGCATCTCCGAAACCTTCCTGACCGTGCGCGCCAATGCGATTGACCCCTTCTCCTGCCGCCTCGTCCTGACCGAACGGCGCAGCGACATGGCCCTGGGCGAGGCGATCGAATTCTGGTTCGACAACGCCCCGGCAGAAGAGGCCCAGAACATCGCCCGCGTGGTCGCCAAACGCCCACAGCCAGAGCCAGAGGCCGTCGCCCCCCTCGCCGATGCCGCCGCCAATAAACAGGTGGACCCGGTCGATATCTCGACCCTGAATTCGGTGCGCAAAGCGGTCGCCAACAGCTAAACCGCCGCCGCATCACGGGATACCCCGCCACGTCATCCGCCCCCAAAAGGCCGGGTGACGTTCCTCTTTTGAAAAGACCGAGAAACGCGCCCTCAGGCGCTGTGCAAATCGCCCAGCGCTTCGCGCTCCTGCGCCGCTAGGGCCCGCCCCGCCGCACCCCAGCGCATCGGCAATGGAATGGCAAACTGGGCATAGACAACTCGCCAAACCCCCTCCTGCCGCCGGATCACCCAATAAACAGGATAGGGCTTCAGACAGAGCATCTCGTTGGTCACAAGACGCGCCTCATGCGAGGTCGAAATCGTGTCCTCATCGCGAAAAGAGGCCTCCAGCACACGGCAGGACAAATCCCCCACATTGGACCGAAAGAAATACTCGCGCACAGCCTCGAAAAACTCCACCATGTCCTCATGCGAGGTCACAGGCAAAGCGCCGGACAAACAGTCAATCGTCGAGGGCACGGCATAGCAATCGGCAAAGCCCGCAAGATCACCGCGCAGCAAACAGTCTCGCGACCGGACTTGCAGATCTTCGGCAATGCTCTGGGCGTCGGTTGGACCGGCGATTGGAATTGTTTCCTTAGCCATTTGAAACGTTGCTGCGCGTAAACTTTATACGGCAGCATCTCCTCACAAACAGCTTTACGAATTCAAAATGAAACGCAAGTCTTAAGAAACAAATACTCCTGAAAAAGCGAAATCTTACTCACGTAAACTTTCCTCAAACAGGTTCTAGATCGCCCTTTTCCCGCTCCGCGTGAAAGCGCGCTTCAAATCCGGCAAAATCCCCGATGGCAATCGCGGCCCGCATTTCGGCCATAAGATCTTGATAATAATGCAAATTATGCCATGTCAGCAGCATCGAGCTGATAATTTCCTGACTGCGGAAGACATGATGCAGGTAGGCGCGGCTATAATTGCGGCAGGCGGGGCAGGAACAGGCCTCATCAAGGGGGCGCGGATCATCCATGTGCCGCGCGTTCTTGATATTGACGACCCCGCGGCGGGTGAAAACCTGCCCCGTCCGGCCCGACCGGCTGGGCAAAACACAGTCCATCATATCGATCCCGCGCTTCACCGCGCCAACGATATCATCGGGCTTGCCTACCCCCATAAGATAGCGCGGCTTGTCCTCAGGAAGCTGCCCGGGGGCAAAGTCCAGCGCCCCGAACATCGCCTCCTGCCCCTCGCCCACAGCAAGGCCGCCCACGGCATAGCCGTCAAACCCGATGGAGCGCAGCGCCTCGGCGCTCTGGCCGCGCAATTCCTCGTCCAAACCGCCCTGCTGAATCCCGAACAGAGCATGGCCCGGCCGATCCCCGAAAGCATCCCGCGACCGCTGCGCCCAGCGCATAGACAACTTCATCGAAGCCTCAATCGCAGAGCGCTCCGCAGGCAGCGCCGGACATTCGTCAAAACACATCACAATGTCCGACCCAAGCAGCGCCTGAATCTCCATCGACCGCTCCGGCGTCAGCTCATGCTTGGACCCGTCGATATGGCTCTTGAAGGTCACCCCCTCCTCGGTCAGCTTGCGCAAACCGGCAAGGCTCATCACCTGAAACCCGCCCGAGTCCGTCAGGATCGGCCGTTCCCAGTCCATGAACTTATGCAAGCCACCAAGCCGCGCAATCCGCTCCGCCCCGGGCCGCAGCATCAGGTGATAGGTATTGCCCAGCAAAATATCCGCCCCCGTCTCACGCACAGAGGCCGGCATCATCGCCTTAACGGTGGCCGCCGTGCCCACAGGCATAAAGGCAGGGGTGCGGATCTCCCCCCGAGGGGTGGAAATAACGCCAGTGCGGGCCGCGCCGTCACGGGCGCTCAGGGTATAGGAAAATGTGCTCATAGGGGCGAATTACGCCCCCACGCAGGGCTTGAAAACCCCCTATTGCACGATCTATCGCCCGAGCTATTGCCCAGTCGCCCCCTTGATCTGCTCCACCATGGCCGCACTCTCCGGCCGGTTGGTCTTGGAATAGGCGCGGTGAAATTTCAAATGCAACACCGGCGACAGGTCTTTGGAGCGAATAACCGTAAAGATCTTGCCAACCCGCGCCTTGGTCTTCGCCGCGCTCAATTGTGCGAAAGGCACCGCCACCACATCCGCCATTTCCTTGGCCTTCACGGTCAGGGCCTTCCAACTCGGCTTGAACCGCACCGCGATCAACCGGCTGTCCGTGGTTCCGACAATGTAGTGTTTCATCATTACCTGATAGGCAATCGCCCCCGGCAAAACCGCCAGAACGAAAAGCGGCAAGACAATCAATAAATTCGGCGGGTTCACCGCATATCCCATATGCCGAAGGCTCTCCCCCGGCTCCAGATACTCACAAAGCACATCTTCCATCATCTGCGGGCTCAATTTGGTCGCCATTCTTCAATTCCTTAACAAAATATAGCTTCTAATAGGCCAAAGCTTAGCCAGCACGCCCTCCTCTGGCAAGCGCGCGGCCAGACCGCCCAAAATCCCGCCCGGCCCAAACCCGCCTTACCCCCCCCGATAACAGACCAACCTGCCCCCAAAACGCGCCCCAAAAAATTCGGAAGATTTTTTGAACCCGAACCCCTCCCGCCCGACCGCCTCGGCCCAAAGGGCCTCACGTCCGGTTGGGCCCGGCGCATTTTGCCAAGGCAAAATGCGCCCCCGCCCCTGCCGCAGCCGATTTGCAAATTCATATGCATCGGATGTGCATAGGATGTGCATCACATGTGCATGCCCCATTTGCGCTGATTTCCCCGCCCCTCTGGACGCCGCCAGCCCCATTCCCTATATCTCCGGTCAGGAATAGGAATGTACCGCCATGACAGACGCATCCGCCCCGATGGAGGGCACGCCTCTTATCAAACCCTCGGCCATTGACCACCCGCTCTATGACAGCGTGGTGGAGGCATGCCGCACGGTCTATGACCCGGAAATCCCGGTCAATATCTATGACCTCGGGCTTGTCTACACCATTGATATCACGGACGAAAACGTGGTCTCTGTGATCATGACCCTCACCGCCCCCGGCTGCCCCGTTGCGGGCGAGATGCCCGGCTGGCTGGCCGAGGCGATCGAGCCGGTCGCAGGCGTCAAGCAGGTCGATGTCGACCTCACATGGGAGCCCCCCTGGGGCATGGACATGATGTCCGACGAGGCCCGGCTCGAGCTTGGCTTCATGTAAAATACCGGCCTGCGATCACTTTATGAACGCGGGCCAACCCATTGCCTTGTAACAGTAAAAACGGCTCAGCCCGCGCCAGATCACTGGCCAGCCCGCAAACGCACGCCCCTTGAGCCAACCGTTAAGACATCCTAGGTTAGTGTTAGCCACAAAAGGAAACACGCGCATGTTCGGCATTCCCGGCAAACAAGCCGTCACATTGACCCCCGCGGCCTCTGCACAGATCGCCAAGCTCATGGCCCGCGACGGCCACGAGGGCCTGCGCGTCGGCGTCAAGAAGGGCGGCTGCGCGGGCATGGAATACACCATGGACTACGTGACCGAGATCGACCCCCATGACGAGGTCGTCGAAGACGGCGAAGCCCGCGTGATGATCGCCCCCATGGCGCAGATGTTCCTCTTCGGCACCGAGATCGACTATCAGGTCAGCCTGCTCGAATCCGGCTTCAAGTTCATCAACCCCAATGTGGTCGATGCCTGCGGCTGCGGAGAGTCGATCCGCTTTGCCGAGGAAGAAACCCCGAAATCGGACATCCCGCAGCTGTAGCCAGACCTAACACGCTGAAATAAAACACTTTCCAACATCAAGGACACTCCCCCTATGCCCCGCAAACTGGCCGCCGGAAACTGGAAAATGAACGGCACCCAAGCCGACCTCGCCGAGCTTGCCGCCATGGCAGAGGCCAGCGATGCGGAGGGGCCAGAGGTCCTGATCTGCCCCCCCGCCACCTTGATCACAGCCGCCGCGCAGGCCGCCCCCGCCATGGCCATCGGCGGGCAGGATTGCCATGCCGAACCCAAAGGCGCCTTCACCGGTGACCTCTCCGCCGCGCAGCTGATCGACGCGGGCGCGACCTATGTCATCCTTGGCCATTCGGAGCGCCGCGACGCCTATGAGGAAGGCTCCGATGATGTCCGCGCCAAGGCCCGCGCGGCCCAATCCGCCGGCCTTACCGCCGTGATCTGCCTTGGCGAAAGCGAGACCGAGCGCGAGGCGAACAACACCCTCGATATCATCTCCGGCCAGCTGGCCGGATCCGTCCCCGATGCCGCCACGCCGGAGAACACCGTCATCGCCTATGAGCCCGTCTGGGCCATCGGCACCGGCAAGGTACCAAGCCTTGAGCAGATCGCAGAAGTCCATGATTTCATGCGCGAAAAACTCAGCCAACGCTTCGGGGAAGAAGCCGCCAAGAACATGCGCCTACTCTATGGCGGCTCTGTCAAGGCGAGCAACGCCGAAGGCATCTTTGCCATCGAGAACGTCGACGGTGCCCTCGTCGGCGGGGCCTCCCTCAAGGCCGCCGACTTCACCCCCATCATCAAGGCCCTCGCGGCCTCCTAAGGCCCGCCAAGAGCCGCTTGGGGGGGCAGTGCCCCCCCTAGAAGAACACCGCCATAGCCGAGAGCGACACCACGAGGAACAGCAGGGTCATCATCCCGCCTCCGCGCACGAAATCCGCGACCTTATAGCCCCCCGGCCCCATGATCAGGGCGTTCACCTGATGGGTCGGGATCAAAAAGCTGTTGGAGGTCGAGATCGCCACCGTCAGCGCAAAAATCGCCGGATCGCCCCCCGCCGCATAGGCGATAGAGACCGCCAGCGGCACCAACAGAACCGTCGCGCCAACGTTGCTCATGACCAGCGTGAACCCTGTCGCCAGCACCGCCAGACCGGCCTGCAAGGCCCATAGGGGCCAACCATCCAGCAGGATCAACACCTGCTGCGCAATCCACTCCGCCGTGCCCGTATTCTGCACCGCTTGGCCCAATGGAATAAGGCTGGCGAGCAAGAAGACCGTCGACCACGAAACCGCGTCATAGGCCTCATCCACCGACAGAACCTTGGTCACGATCATCCCCGCAGCCCCCACCAAAAGACAGAGCGACAGACGCAGGTCCGACAACAGGATCAGCGAGAGCGCCAAGGCAAAGAACAACAGCGCCCAGCCCACCTTATGCGGGCGCACCTCCTCCTGCGGGAAATTGGCGGTGACGATCACGAAATCACGGTCCTTCTTCAGACGCGCCAAGGCATCCCACGGGGTGTGGATGATCAGGCTATCGCCAATGTGGAAAGGCTCCTCATGCAGGCGGCAGGCCGGGTGATCCTCGGTCTCCACAAGGCTGCGCACCTCGCCGCCCCGATGCACCGCAAGAAGGGAGAACCCGTATTTCTGCCGGATACGAAGCTCGGACGGCGTCTGCCCCACGATGGAGGATTCCGGCGGGATCACCATCTCGGCCACACCTGCTTGGGTGGCGGCGAAATCCTCTGCGAACCGGTCGGGTTTGGACAAGACCTCAAGCCCGTAAGTATCTGCAAACTCGTCAATAACACGGCGCAGGCCCAGAATCGCAAGGCGGCAGGGCGCCTCGATCTGCACATCCATCGGCACCGCAATCGTGCGCTTGCCGCGGTAATCCGTGCCGATGATATAGAGGTGATGCACATCCATAATATCGGCCAGCTTGGTCCCGATCAGGATGTTCCCCTCGGGCACGACCACCTCCCACAGATCGGCCGCAACGCCATAGGTGTTGCGCACATATTCCCCCATGGAAACACCCGAGGTGCTGTCATCCCGCGCCGCCGCAGCGGGCAGAACCCAGCGGCCGAAGAAGGTGAAATAAGCAATCCCCGTCAGGATCAAAAGCACCCCGATGGGCGTCACATCGAACAGGCTATAGGGCTGCATCTGCTGATCCGCAGGCAACATGCTGTTGGAGCTTTCGATCAGATCATTGAGCAAAATCAGGGGCGAAGAGCCGACCATGGTCATCGTCCCGCCAAGGATCGCACAGAAGCCCATGGGCATCAAAAGCCGGCTCAGCGGCAGGCCCGTGCGCACCGAAATCCGCGAGACCACCGGCAGGAACAGCGCCGCCGCCCCCACGTTCTGCATGAACGACGAAATGATCCCCACCGTGCCAGAGACAATCGGAATGATCCGCCCCTCCGTCGTGCCGCCCTTCTTCAGGATCAGGGCCGCGACCTTGCTCATCAATCCGGTCCGGTCAAGCCCCGCCCCGATGATCATCACCGCAATGATCGAGATCACCGCATTAGAGGCAAAACCATCGAACAAGTGGTTGATATTGGTGACATTCTCCAGCCCCGGCAGATAGGACAGCACCCCCAGCAGGACCATGATCAAAATCGCCGTCAGATCGATCCTGAAGACCTCTGTCACGAACATCAAAACCGTCAGGGCAAGCACCCCCAACACCACCATCATTTCGGTTGTCAGGACCAGTGCTTCCAAGGCGCAATCTTTCTGTCAAAGTGAACGTCCCCCCACATTAAGGGGCCGCGTCGCCAAGGCCAATGGGGGGGCAGAAATTTCTGCCCCCCCCATTTGGCCACGGCCCTAGTTGGTGATGATCTCCGGCCCCATCAGGGCATTGGGCAGAACCGTGGAAATCCACGGGATATAGGTGATCATGATGAGGAAAACGAAAAGCACCGCAAGGAAAGGCAGCGCCGATTTCACCACCCGCATCATCGGCATCTTTGCCACGCCAGAGGTCACAAACAGGTTGAGGCCAACAGGCGGCGTGATCATCCCGATCTCCATGTTCACAACCATAATGATCCCAAGGTGGATCGGGTCGATCCCAAGCTGTATCGCAATCGGAAACACCAGCGGCGCGACAATCACAATCAGGCCCGAAGGCTCCATAAACTGCCCACCGATGAGCAGGATCACATTGACGATCACAAGGAACATGATCGGCCCGAACCCGGCGGCAAGCATGGCCCCCGCGATCTGCTGCGGGATCTGCTCGTCGGTCAGAACATGCTTCAAGATCAGGGCGTTGGCGATGATAAACATCAAGGTCACGGTCAGCTTGCCCGCATCAAACAGCGTGTCGCGCGTGTCCTTGTGGAACACCGCCGTCACAAGGGCCTGCGGCTTTTGCAGCAGGCTCAGGCGCTTGCCCTCTTCCCCCTTCAGCGGCCCCATATCGCGATACACAAACACCGCCACAAGGAAGGCATAGACAGAGGCCACAGCCGCCGCCTCCGTCGGCGTGAACAGCGCCTTGGTCAGCCCCGGAACCCCGTAAATCCCGACCATGATGATCACGATCAACATCAATCCCCAAAAGGCATCGCGGAAACTGTCCCAGATCTCGCCCCAGCCCAGCCAAGGCCCCTTGGGCATACCGCGCAGCACCGCCATGACGTAAATCGTCACCATCAGCATCCCGCCCGCCATCAGGCCCGGAATAACCCCGGCAAGGAACATCCGGCCCACGGAAACATCCGTGGCACTTGCATAAACCACCATCACGATGGAGGGCGGGATCAGAATGCCAAGGGTGCCCGCGTTACAGATCACCCCCGCCGCGAACTCCTTAGTATAGCCCGCCTGCTGCATCGCCGCGATCACGATCGTCCCGATCGCCACCACCGTCGCAGGCGAGGAACCGGACAGCGCGGCAAAGATCATACAGGCGAAAACACCCGCAATCGCCAAACCGCCCCGCAGATGCCCGACGCAAGCGATAGAGAACCGGATGATCCGCTTCGCCACGCCCCCCGTCGACATGAAAGACGAGGCCAGAACAAAGAAGGGGATCGCCAAAAGCGTAAAGTGCCCCGCCATGGCCTGATACATGGACTGCGCAATGGAAGAGAGCGAAGTCTCGGAAAACATGAGCAAAAACACCATGGACGACAGGCCGAGCGAAACCGCAATCGGCACCCCGATCAACAGCAGCACAATCACCATGGAAAAAAGGAATACGACGTCCATTATACGGGACCTACTCTTGCGAGCCGGGGGCGGCGGCAACCGCCTCCTCGGCCTCATGGCTAACAATAAGGCTGTCTCTGCGGCCCGCGATAACGTCCAATGTCGCCTGCACCACGCGCAGCACGATCAGGGCAGAGGAGAAAGGCAAAATGAAATAGGGGATCACCCGCGGCAGCTTGTCATAAGCCTCGCCATAGTTGATCGCCCCCTCCAGCCAGCGGAACATGCCCAGCATCGGCACCTGATCCGTCACGTAAAACGCGCGGTCCCGCACCCCCGTGGTGAACCCCGTCGGGAACCAGCGCCCCTCCGTCGGTTGCAGGGCCGCGAAAGGCGCCCAGTAATCCCATGCCCCCTTGAGCAAGAGCAGCGCATAGATCAGGCAAATCACCCCGGTCAGGATCGCCAGAACCCGCCGCTTTGGCTTGGAGAGCATATTGGTGATCGCATCAACGCCCAAGTGGGCCGTGACCTTGAACCCATAGCTGATCCCCAGAAGCACCAGCCATGCAAACAGGATAAGCGTGACCTCCAGCCCCCAGATAAGCGAGTCGTTAAAAACATAGCGAAGGACCACGTTCACAAACGTAATCAAGGTCATAGCGCCAAGGATGGCGGCGATGACGGTCTCTTCAAGGCTATGAATGAATTGGGCCAACGGGCCCCTTGTCTTTGTGTCTGCCGACATGTGGCGCCCCCCTGCGTCCGTAAAGAAAGGCCCCGGCCCGACTGTTCCCCAATCGGGCCGGAGCAGTATCGCGCCTTACATAGAGGCGTTGATTTCCTGTGCAGCGGCGATGTTATCGGCGCCCACATCGGCCTCGAACTGGCTCCAGACAGGCTTCATCGCGTCAACCCATTCCTGACGCTGCTCGGGCGTCAGCTCGCGGATCACACCGCCCGCATCGATCACGGCCTGACGCGCCTCGGCGTCCACCTGACCCACAGCGGCGTTGCGTGTCGCAGTCACTTCCTCCAGAATCGTCAGGAACTGGTCGCGCACATCGTCATCAAGGCTGGCAAGCCAGTCCACAGAGGTCACAACCAGATAGTCCAGAACACCGTGGTTGGTCTCTGTCGAGCCGTCCTGAACCTCAAAGAACTTCTGGCCATAAATGTTGGACCA
This sequence comes from Harenicola maris, assembly GCA_018524345.1. Classification (GTDB taxonomy): domain Bacteria; phylum Pseudomonadota; class Alphaproteobacteria; order Rhodobacterales; family Rhodobacteraceae; genus Harenicola; species Harenicola maris. The sequence continues at coordinate 653,993 of JADQAZ010000001.1, read as the reverse complement.
GGTGTTCTCCTGCCCGTCCACAACGCCGGTCTGCAACGCGCCGTAAACCTCAGAAAAGGCCATGGGCTGCGGGCTGGCGCCAAGGGCCTCCATCTGCGCGACAAGCACGTCAGAGGGCTGCACGCGGAATTTCAAACCATCCGCATCACTGGGCGAAACCAGCGGCTTGCTGGCAGAGAACTGCTTCATCCCGTTGTGCCAAAACTGCAAACCGGACAGCCCGCGACGCTCCATCGAGGCCTTCATCGCAACGCCTGCTTCAGATGTCTGGAACTTGTCCACCGCATCGATGTTCTTGAACATAAAGGGCAAATCAAAGATGCGGAACTGCTTGGTAAAGGCTTCGAACTTGGACAGCGAAGGCGCAGCAAGCTGCACATCACCGGTCAGAAGGGCCTCAAGCACCTGATCATCATTATACAGGGTCGAGTTCGGGAAAACCTCCATACAGGCCTTGCCGTTCATCTCCTCGTTGACACGCTCCATCAACAGGGATGCAGCAACACCCTTCGGGTGCTTGTCGGTGTTGGTCACATGGCTGAACTTGATAACCATCTCGCCGTCATCACAGGCGGCAAAGGCGGCGGTGCTCATGACGGCGCTTGCGGTCAGGGCAGCGGTGATAATCTTTTTCATTTTTATCCTCCCAAAGGTATCGTGGCGCTTTTGCGCTCTGGGGTAGATTATACCATGCGGTGGGATCGCCAAGGGTGTTCTTAGCAATCGCCCAAGTTTCCTGCGGGCATTTTACAAACCCCGCGGCACAGGGGCATTTTCCCGCTGGCGAAGGGGGCGGCGCGGTGCCACAACAGGCCCATGACCCTGCCCGAAATGACCCAATCCCCGACCGAGGACGCCTTCGTCCAGAACCCCTACCCCTTTTATGCCCGCGCGCGGGAGGCAGGGCCGCTGTTTTTCTGGACAGACTACGACGTCGCCTGCGCCCCCGGCCATGCGGCGGCAAGCGCGATCCTCAAGGATCGCCGCTTTGGCCGCGAATGCCCTCCCGAACAGGCCGCGCCGCCCGCCGAGCACCTCAAACCCTTCTACGACAACGAGGCCCACTCCATGCTGGAGCTGGAGCCCCCCCGCCACACCCGCCTGCGCGGGCTGGTCCTGCGCGCCTTCACCTCTCGCCGCGTCGCCTCCCTGCGCCCGGTGATCGAGGCGCAATGCGCAAAGCTGATCGCCGATTTCCCGAGCACACCTTTCGACCTGCTGACCAGCTATGCACAGCCCCTCCCCGTCCGCGTCATCGCCACCCTTCTGGGCGTGCCGCAGGAGGCCACGCCAGACCTGCTGCGCTGGTCCGGCGCCATGGTCGGCATGTATATGGCCGGGCGCGGCCGCCCGCAGGAGGACGCCGCCGTGAAGGCGACACAGGATTTCTCCGCCTACCTCAAGGGGTTGATCGCAGAGCGCCGCAAAGCGCCGGGCGATGACCTGCTGTCCGACCTCATCGCCGCCCGCGACGCAGGCGACAAACTCTCGGAGGAGGAGCTGATCTCCACCGTGATCCTTCTGCTCAACGCGGGCCATGAGGCCACGGTCCACAGCATCGGCAATGGGGTGAAGGCGATCATCGAGGGCCAGCACGCCCCCCTCGCCGCCCAGCCAGAGGCCGCCCCCGCTCTGGTCGAGGAGGTCCTGCGCTATGACCCGCCGCTGCATAGTTTCCAGCGCTACGCCTATGAGGATATCGAGATCGGCGGTTATACCTTCCGGCGCGGAGAGAAGGTCTCCTGCCTGCTGGCCTCGGCCAACCACGATGCCGGGCTATGCGAAAATCCTACGAATTTTCAGCCCGGCCGCAGCGCCCGGGCCAACCTCGCCTTTGGCGCAGGGCTGCATTTCTGCGTTGGCGCGCCCCTTGCCCGCCTCGAGATGCAGATCGCCTTCAGCGCCCTGTTCAGCGCCCTGCCCGATCTGCGCATGACCACGCCGCCGCGCTACGCGCCGATCTATCACTTCCACGGGCTGGAGGCCCTGATGGTCGCGGGCTAAAGCGGCAGCGCCACGGTGGATTTGATCTCCTCCATGCTCAACAGGGCGGTGACGTTGTAAATGCGGACCTCGCTGATCAGGGCCTGATAGAAAATGTCATAGGCCCGCGCGTTCTGCACCCGCACCTTGAGGATATAATCGATGTCCCCCGCAAGGCGGTGCGCCTCCAGAACCTCGGGCCGTGATTGCAGCGTATGCAGGAACTTCTGCTGCCAATCCGCCTCATGCTCCGAGGTGCGGATCAGCACGAAAAAACAGGCCTCCAGCCCCAGTGCCTCGGGGTCGAGCATCACCGTATCCTGCCGGATCACCCCCGTCTTGCGCAGACGCTTGATCCGCGTCCAGACCGGCGTCTTTGAACTGCCCACTTTTCGGGCGATTTCATCAAGGGACTGGCTGGCATCCGCCTGCAACTCCCCAAGGATTTTCCGATCCAAAGCATCAATCTGGTCAGCCATTTGAATTTCTCCTCGTTTTGCGAACGTGATACCCGATTTTAGCCGCACACGCAGAACAATCTATCTAGGTTTTCGCCAGATACTACCCTGAAACAGAATTTTGTCCTACATTCCACTCCTAACGCCGAAAGGATTCCGCAGATGCAGCATTTTCCAATCTTTGTCGCCATGGCCGGGCGCACTGTCACCCTTGCGGGTGGCGGCGATGTGGTGCTGGCGAAACTGCGCATCCTGATGAAATCCGCGGCCAGCTTGCACGTCTTTGCCGCCGACCCTTGCGAGGAGCTGCGTGATTTGCACCGCGCGGGCAAAATCACCCTGACAGAACGCACCCTTGCCCCCGGTGATGCGGCGGGCTCTGTCCTGTTTTATGCCGCCACCGGCGACATCATGGAAGACAAACGTCTGGGCGAGATAGCCCGCGCCGATGGCGTCATGTCCAACCTTGTCGACAACCTCGAAGACAGTGAGTTCATCACCCCCGCCATCGTCGACCGTGACCCCGTCACCGTCGCCATCGGCACAGAGGGCGCCGCCCCCGTTCTGGCCCGCGCGATCAAGCGCGACCTTGAGGAGCGCCTGCCAACCAACCTTGGCACCCTCGCCCGTATCGGCAAAACATTCCGCCGCGCCGCAGACCGCCTTCCCTTTGGCCGCAAGCGCCGCGATTTCTGGTCGGATTACTATTTCGGCAAGGGCCCCACCGCCCTGTCCGAAGGGGGCGAGGACGCGCTGCGTCCCGCCCTCGAAAACCTGCTTGAGGCGCATCTGGCGCAGGCACCGCGCAAAGGCAGCGTTGCCTTTGTTGGCGCGGGCCCCGGCGATCCGGACCTGCTGACCCTCAAGGCGCGCAAGCTGCTGCATGAGGCCGATGTGGTGGTCTATGACCGCCTCGTCACCGGCCCGATCCTAGATCTCGCACGCCGCGAGGCCGAGATGATCGATGTGGGCAAAGAGGGCTTCGGCACCCACACCAGCCAGACAGAGATCAACGCCCTGATCACCGGCCATGCCCTTGCCGGGGCGCAGGTCGTGCGCCTCAAATCGGGCGATCCGTCTGTCTATGGCCGTCTGGATGAGGAAATCACCACCTGCGAAAAGGCCGGCGTCGATTGGTTCGTCGTGCCCGGCATCACCGCCGCCTCCGCCGCCGCGGCCTCCATCGGCCAGCCCCTGACAGCACGCGGGCGCAACGCGGGCCTGCGCCTGCTGACAGGCCATGACGTGAACGGCTTTGCCGATCAGGACTGGGCCAGCCTCACCGCCGAGGGCGCCGTCGCTGTCTTCTATATGTCCAAACGCGCCGCGCGTTTCCTTCAGGGCCGCTTGCTGATGCATGGCGCCAGCCCCGAAACCCCCGTCAGCGTGGTTGAAAACGCCTCCCGCCCCGAGGAGCGCATCATCGCCGCAACCCTCGGCACGCTGGAGCCTACACTTTCCCGTGCAAACCTTTCCGGCCCTGCCGTTCTGATGTATGGCCTCGCCCCCAGAGGCGCCGCCGCCGCCCTTCCCGATCTTCAGCTGGAGGCATTGTAAAATGGCCCGCAAATTCTCCCCATCGGTCGTCACGGCCAATGCCCTGTTGTCCGGCGAGGTGATCTACCTCAGCCCCGAAAACACATGGGTCACAAAACTGTCGCAAGCGCAGCTTTATGATGAGCAGGAGCAGGCCGAAGCCGCCCTTGCCAAGGCAAGCGCCGATCACGCCACCGCTGTTGGCGTCTATCTGGCCGAGGCAGAGGCGCAGGCCAATGGCCCCGCTCCGACCCATTTCCGCGAGGCCTTTCGCGCCAAAGGCCCCTCCAACTACCCCCACGGCAAACAGGCAGAGGGCTAAGTCATGTATCATTACAACGATTTCGACGAAAAATTCGTCCGCGCCCGCGTGGCACAGTTCACAGCCCAGGTAGAGCGCCGCATCGACGGCTCCCTCACCGAGGATGAGTTCAAACCCCTGCGCCTGATGAACGGCCTGTATCTGCAGCTGCACGCCTATATGCTGCGCATCGCCGTGCCCTACGGCACGCTGAACGGCCGCCAGATGCGCCAGTTCGCCTATATCGCCGACACATGGGACAAGGGCTACGGCCACTTTACCACGCGCCAGAACATCCAGTTCAACTGGCCCGAACTCAAGGACGTGCCCGCCATCCTCGGCGCCCTTGCCGATGTGGAAATGCACGCCATCCAGACAAGCGGCAACACGATCCGCAACGTCACCTCGGATCATTTCGCAGGTGCCGCGCGGGACGAGATCGAAGACCCCCGCCCCCTTGCCGAGCTGATCCGCCAATGGTCCACCGACCATCCGGAATACCAGTTCCTCGGCCGCAAGTTCAAAATCGCCGTGATCGCATCGGAGCATGACCGCGCCGTGATGCGCGCCCATGACATCGGCCTGCAGATCATCGAGCAGAACGGCGAAACCGGCGTGCGCCTCTTTGTCGGCGGCGGCCTTGGCCGCACGCCCATGATCGGCAAGGTGCTGGTGGATTTCGTGGCAAAGCGCGACCTGCTCGCCTACCTCGAGGCTGTGCTGACCGTCTATAACCGTCTGGGCCGCCGCGATAACAAGTACAAAGCCCGCATCAAGATCACCGTCCACGAGAACGGCATCGACACCATCCGCGAGGCGGTAGAGGCCGAATACGCCCGCATCCGCCCCGAATGGAGCGGCGCCGATCAGGAGATGCTGGCCGAGATCACCCCCCATTTCGCCGCCCCTTCCTATCGCAGCGGCGATACCGCACCCTATGATCTGGCCTATGCCAATGACCCCGTGTTCCGCAGCTGGGCCGACACCAACCTGACGGCGCATAAACAGGACGATCACGCGATCGTCTCGATCTCGATCAAGGCGCACGGCAAAACACCCGGGGACGCGACCTCCGAGCAGATGCGCGTCATGGCCGATCTGGCCGAACGCTATGCCTATGACGAGCTGCGCATCAGCCACGAGCAGAACGTGATCCTGCCCCATGTGCACCGCGCTGACCTGCCCGCCGTGCATGCGGCCCTGCTCGCTGCGGGCCTTGGCACCGCGAATATCGGCCTCGCCTCCGATATCATCGCCTGCCCCGGCATGGATTACTGCGCCTTGGCGACGGCCCGTTCGATCCCAGTGGCCCAAGGCATTGCCACCCGCCTTGACGAGCTCAAGATCGAGCATGAGGTCGGCCACCTGCAGATCAAGATCTCCGGCTGCATCAACGCCTGCGGCCATCACCACGTGGGCCATATCGGCATCCTCGGGCTGGACCGCGCAGGGGTGGAAAACTACCAGATCACCCTTGGCGGCGATGCCACGGAAACCACGGCCATCGGCCAGCGGGCCGGTCCGGGCTTTGCCTATGACGAGATCGTCCCCGCGATCGAGCGTTTGATCCACGCCTATCTGGCCCTGCGCGCGGGCGAGGAGGAAACCTTCATCGAGGCCTACCGCCGCCTCGGCGCCGCCCCCTTCAAGGCCGCGCTCTATCCCGAAACGGCGGCCCGCGATGCAGCTTGAGGCGCATCCCATCGACGCTCTCACCCGCGCCGGAGCCATCGGCGCGCGCCTGACGGGGCGCAACACCGCCACCCGTCTGGCGCAGGCCCTTTCTGCGCCAGAGGCCGGGCGCGTTGCGCTGGTGTCTTCCTTCGGCGCCGATGCCGTGGCCCTGCTGCACATGGTCTCGCGCCTCAACCGCGACCTGCCGGTGCTCTTTATCGATACGGAAATGCTCTTCCCCGAAACACTGGCCTACCAACAAGAGGTCACCGAACACCTCGGCCTGACCGATGTGCGCGTCCTCAAGGCGTCAGAACTGCAACTGTTCCAAACCGACCCGCAGAACGATCTGCACAAAACCAACACCGACGCCTGCTGCGGGCTGCGCAAAACCGTGCCTCTGGCCGCGGCCCTCATGGGCTTTGACACATGGATCAGCGGGCGCAAACGCCATCAGGCCCAAACCCGCGCCGCCCTCCCCCTGATCGAGGCCGACGGCGCGCACGTAAAGCTTAACCCGCTGGCCGATTGGCCCGCCGAGGATATCACCGCCTACCTCAACCGCCACGACCTGCCGCGCCACCCGCTGGTGGCACAGGGCTACCGCTCCATCGGCTGCGCCCCCTGCACCCGCCCGGTGCTCGAGGGCGAAGACCCCCGCGCCGGACGCTGGTCCGGTCAGGACAAGGTCGAATGTGGCATCCACTTCTCTGCCGACGGCACCATGCGCCGCGGCCCCGTAACAAAGGCCCCCGCCCATGACTGATACCGTTCTTGTCACCGACACAGGTTTCTCCACCCCCGACGCGCCCGAGGCCCTCAGCCTCGCCTCCGACGCCGACCTGACCACCCTCGGCCCGCTGGACGGGGTGGAGCTCATCCGCGTGCAATTCCCCAGCTTTGCCGACGGGCGCGGCTTTACCATCGCCCGCTCCCTGCGGCGCATGGGCTATACCGGACGCCTGCGGGCCGAAGGACATGTGATCGCCGATCAATACACCATGGCCCGCCGCGCCGGTTTCGACGAGGTTGAAATCCCCGCCGATCTCGCCGCACGCCAGCCCCAAGACCAATGGCTCGCCCGTGCGAACTGGCAGGACAACGATTACCAATCCCGCCTGCGCGGCTAGGCCGCCCTTTCCATTCCCGATTCCATTCGCTAACTCCAACAGGCGGGCAGCAAAGCCCGATGTGATAATCATGACCGAGCAACAATCCGTGCAAACCAAAACAGCAAGCCCCGCGACCCCCACCCTGCCCGACGCGCAAACCGTAACCTCGGTGCGCCACTGGACAGACCGCCTGTTCTCCTTCCGCGTGACGCGGCCCGCCTCCCTGCGGTTCCGCTCCGGCGAGTTTGTGATGATCGGCCTGATGGGCGACCCACACCCCGAAACCGGCAAGCAGAAACCTCTGCTGCGCGCCTATTCCATCGCCTCCCCCTCTTGGGACGAAGAGCTGGAATTCTATTCCATCAAGGTTCAGGACGGCCCGCTGACCTCGCGCCTGCAGCACATCCAGCCGGGCGACCAGATCATCCTGCGCCCCAAACCCGTTGGCACACTGGTTCATGACGCCCTGCTGCCCGGCAAACGGCTGTGGTTCTTTGCCACCGGCACCGGCTTTGCCCCCTTCGCCTCGCTCCTGCGCGACCCGCAGACATTCGAGGACTACGACCAGATCATCATGACCCACACCTGCCGCGATGTGGCCGAACTCGACTACGGCAAAGAGCTGATCGAAAACATCCGCAGCGACGAAATGATGGGTGAACTGCTGGGCGAGGAAAACCTGTCCAAGCTGGTCTACTACCCCACCACCACCCGTGAAGAGAGCCCCAAGATGGGCCGCATCACGACCCTGCTTCAAGATGGCACCGTGTTCAAAGACCTCGGGATCGAGGGCATCTCCCCCGAGACAGACCGCGCCATGGTCTGCGGCTCCATGGGCCTGAACACCGACATCAAGGAAATCCTCGAAGGCTTCGGTCTTGAAGAGGGCGCGAACTCCGACCCCAAACACTACGTGGTTGAAAAAGCCTTCGTCGGCTAAGCGCCGAATTTTCGGAGAAAATTCTTCCCCTGTTCTTTATCGGATTGCCTTCGGCAATCCGATCCGCGGGGGCGGCGGGCCTTCGGCCCGCCGCCCCCGCCTCCCCCCTGCAAAGCTCAGCTTCAGACCTTTACGGGTTCAAAGAAAAAGCCGCGTTCCCTTTCGGAAACGCGGCTTCTTTGTTTTGCCCCCCGGCAGTGCCGGGGGAAAACTATCTCTTACAGGCCCAAGGCGCCTTTGATCTGGTCCAGAACACCGGAGAGAGCCTCTGGGTTGTCAGCGGCCTTTTCCACAGCGGCTTTCAAAGCGGTCTTCTGCAGATCACCAAGCTGGGAGCCGTCGATCATCTCTGTCACCTTGTCGAGGGCAAAGCCTTCAACGGAGAGTGCTTCCAGAGCGGAGCCGGTTTCCTCGGTCGCAGCTTCAGCAGCTGTCTCAGTTGCGGTCTCGGTCGCCTCAGTGGCTGTTTCCGTCGCAGCATCTGCGGCTTCGGTTGCCTCGGCGGCTGTGTCCGTCGCGGCCTCAGTGGCTTCTGTCGCCGTTTCAGTTGCAGCTTCTGCCGCCTCTGTTGCGGTTTCTGTGGCCGTTTCGGTTGCGGCTTCGGTCGCCTCTGTGGCTGTGTCTGCGACAGCATCGGCAGCTTCTGTCGCGGTCTCCGTTGCGGCATCTGCCGCCTCGGTTGCTACGTCAGTCGCGCCTTCAACCGCATCACCAGCAGCTTCAGTCGCACCGTCGACGGCATCGCCAGCAGCTTCGGTCGCTGTTTCGGCACCCTCGGTCAGGGCCTCAACTGCGTCACCCGCAGCCTCGGTGGCTGTGTCAACAACATCGCCAGCGGCTTCTGTTGCGGCTTCAACGGCTTCGCCTGCGGCTTCGGTGGCTGTTTCAACAGCGCCCTCTACAGCCTCAGCGGCTTCGGTGGCCATTTCAGTTGCGGCCTCGGTGGCCTCGGTGGCCATCTCTGTCGCAGCTTCGGCAGCTTCGCCAGCGGCCTCGGTTGTTGCTTCTACTGCGCCGGTGGCCGTTTCGGTCACGGCCTCTGCGGCGCCTGTCGCGGCTTCGGTTGCGCTCTCTGCTGCGCCGGACACTGCGTCCTTCGCATCATTGACCATTTCTTCACCGCCACGTTGCGTGTACAAATAGCCGCCAACTGCGACGGCGGCCACGACGATCACGCCAATCACTTGTTTGTTCATTTTCGATTACTCCACTAATTGCGCACCGCCCCGGCGCGCGGGGTCTCTATTACATCTTGGGTCAGAAAAGAAAAGTCGTTCCAACCTTTGCGCCTGTTACCCCGGGCTGGCAACCGAGTTTGAGGGGAAAAAACGGCGCAAGCTTACCAAATTAGGCGGAATTCACGCTGCAAATACGCTTGAACAGTTCCGCGTGCGGGGCTATTTTCCGCGCAGTCACAGTGATTAAAGGATAGCCACTATCGCCCGCAGACCCCACAATGCGCCTCCACAGCGCGAAACCGGACCCCGCGTCAATGACCGCATCCGTTCCGATTCAATTCGTCTTATTGGCCCAGAGGGCCAGAACGTAGGGGTTGTTACCCCGGAACGTGCGATGGAACTGGCCGAGCAGGTCGGTCTGGACTTGGTGGAGATTTCCCCCAATGCCGAGCCACCCGTGTGCAAAATCATGGATTTCGGCAAATACAAATACGAGACGCAGAAACGCGAATCCGAAGCCCGCAAAAAGCAAAAGATCATTGAGGTCAAAGAGGTCAAATTCCGGCCCAATACCGACACCAATGATTACGATGTGAAAATGCGCAATGTGCTCAAATTTCTGGGCAATGGCGATAAGGTCAAAGTCACCCTGCGCTTCCGTGGCCGCGAAATGGCACACCAGAACCTCGGGCGCGAATTGCTCGAGCGTGTGGCCGAGGACGTAAAAGACATCGGCAAGGTTGAAAACATGCCGAAGATGGAAGGCCGCCAGATGGTCATGATGATCGGGCCGCTTCCCAAATAACCCGGTGCGCCCGCTGTCACGGCGGGCCACCTCTCGGGCATTTTTTACAAAAATACCCTGCCGGTTGAATGCTTCGCCAAGGCGAAGCATCGGGAAGGCCGCCAGATGGTTATGATGATCGGCCCCCTTCCAAAATAACCCGGTGCGCCCGCTGTTACGGCGGGCCACCTTTCGGGCATGGGTCCATGCCAATACCCCGCCAGCCAAACCCGGCTCTGGCCACACCAAAGAACACCGCCCGCGCCTTCAAAAGCGCGGGCTTTTCTTTGCCCGCCCCCACTTGCTCTCGCCCGATCCTCCTGTCAGTCTGCGCCCATATGCTCTGCACAGCAGCGCCAAAAAACGCCCCTCCCCGCCGCGTCATGACCCTGTCATGAACAGCGGGCAGTCAGGCGCAAAAACCCAACATGGAGACATCTGATGCCGTTTAACCTGTCCCGTCGCACCTTCCTTGCCAGCACCGCCGGCTTTATCGCGCTGCACCCTTTCTCTGCCCGTGCGGCAGAAAATCAGGCCCACCTGCGGCTGATGGAAACCACCGACCTGCACGTGCATGTCTTCCCCTATGATTACTACGGCGACAAACCCGTTGATACGGTGGGCCTGTCCCGCACCGCCTCCATCGTTCGCGAAATCCGCGCCGAGGCGACGAACTCGCTGCTGCTCGACAACGGCGACTTTCTCCAGGGCAACCCCATGGGCGATTACATCGCCTATGAGCGCGGCATGAAAGAGGGCGACATGCACCCCGTCATCACCGCCATGAACACCGTGGGCTTCGATGCCTCCACCCTTGGCAACCACGAATTCAACTACGGCCTTGATTTCCTGATGAAATCCCTCGCGGGCGCGAACTTCCCCGTGGTCTCGGCCAATGTGGTCAAGGACATGGGCGCCTCCCCGCGCGAGGATACAACCCTCGTGAAACCCTATGTCATCGTCGAGCGCGAAATCACCGATGGCGCAGGCGAGAAACACATGATCAAGATCGGCCTCATCGGCTTTGTCCCGCCCCAGATCATGAACTGGGACCGCCGCCATCTGGAAGGCAGCGTGCAAACCCGCGACATCGTGGAAACCGCCAAGGCCTATGTCCCGCAAATCCGCGAGGAAGGCGCCGACCTGATCATCGCCCTGTCGCACTCCGGCATTGGCGCGGCGGATGCAACAGACGGCATGGAGAACGCCTCCGTTCCCCTCGCCGCCATTGACGGCATCGACGCGGTCCTGACCGGCCACAGCCATCAGGTCTTCCCCTCCTCCTCCTATGACGGCATGCCCGCCATCGACGTGGCCGCAGGCACGATCCACGGCAAACCCGCTGCCATGGCCGGTTTCTGGGGCAGCCACCTCGGCCTGATCGACCTGATGCTCGAGAAATCCGGCAACGAATGGAAGATCGTCAGCCACTCCTCCGAGGCGCGCCCGATCTCCAAACGCAACGAGGACCGCTCCGTCACCGCGCTGGTCGAGGACGACGCAGAGGTTCTGGCCTCCGTCCAGCAACAGCACGACGAAACCCTCGCCTATGTGCGCCGCGCCGTCGGCAAAACCGACACGCCGCTGCACAGCTACTTTGCCCTCGTGGCCGATGACCCCTCGGTGCAGGTCGTCTCCAACGCGCAGACTTGGTATATTGAGCAGATGATGCAGGGGACGGAATACGAGGGGCTGCCGATCCTCTCCGCCGCCGCCCCCTTCAAGGCGGGCGGTCGCGGCGGGCCGGAGTATTACACCGATGTGCCCAAGGGCGACGTGGCGATCAAGAACGTCTCCGACCTCTACCTCTACCCCAACACCGCCCGCGCGGTTCTGGTCACAGGGGCGCAGGTCAAGGACTGGCTCGAACGCTCCGCCGGCATGTTCAATCAGGTCGAGGCCGGCAAAGCCGACCAGCCCCTGCTGAACCCCGAATTCCCCAGCTACAACTTCGATGTGATCGACGGGGTGACCTATCAGATCGACCTCTCCCAACCCTCCAAATTCGGCCCGAAGGGAGAGGACCTGAACCCCGATGCAAGCCGCATCACCAACCTGATGTATGACGGCAAACCCGTTGACCCCGAACAGAAGTTCATCATCGCCACCAACAACTACCGCGCCTCCGGCGGCGGCAGCTTCCCCGGCGCCAAGGGCGACACAATCGTCTTCGAGGGGCCCGATACCAACCGCGATGTCATCGTGCGCTATATCGTTGAAAAAGGCACCATCAGCCCCCGCGCCGATGCCAACTGGCACTTCGCCAAACTGCCCGATACCTCGGTGATGTTCGAAACCGGCCCCAAAGCCGCCGATTACGCCGGTGATGTCAAAGGCGTCTCGATCGAACCCGCAGGCAACGGCGCCGACGGCTTCGCCGCCTTCCGCATCGATCTGGGCGCAGAGTAACCCCGGCGCGGGGCCCTACGGGGCCCCTCGCCTTTCCACAAGGGGCCTGCCGCTCCTAAACCACTTCAAGCCCTAAACCACTTCAAGCAATGTGCCCAAGGATACGCCCTCAGGCATCCAGCCCCTATCGGCTTCCAACTGCGCCACGGCCCGCAATTTCTCATGCGGAAAACCCGGCTTGGACGGAAAATCAAACTCCGCAATCGCCCGCCGCAGGGCCGTCGCGGAATTGACGAATTTCAGCTTCAGAAACGGATCGTCCCCTGCAGCCCGATCAAAATACACAAATTCATTAATCTGATGCAGCTTCTTATCCCACTGCGACAGCGGGGTGTTTTCCTGAATATCCGTGATCATATCCATGAAGCCCTCGGCGTCTTCATGCGCCGCAAAAAGCGCCGTGAAGGCCTCCTCCGCTTTCATTTCCTCCGGCTCGAACTGATCACGCGGCCAAAGCTCGGTCCGCACCGCGCGTATCCCCAAGAAGTACGTCCAAATCGACATATTCGGGTTGGCCGGATGATAGCCGGTATAGGCCGTGAAAAACCATGCAAGAATCGCCTCGGCTTGATCCTTGGGCAGGGCGGCATGGGCATAGTCCTGCATCGCCTTCCACAGGGGGCCATGGAAACGGGCAAACTGCGAATATTCCACCACTTCCTTCAAGAACTGGTTCGTCGCATCCGCTCCGCCAATCAAGCCAACAAGCCCAAGCTTTTGGTAAAGCGGCTTGGCCGCATCCAGCGCGAGGTTCGCAATACTGTCACCGGGGCGGTTATGTTCAGGGTATATCACGCCTGCCTCTTGGCTGAAAAAACGGTGCTCTCACGGCACGCGGACCGTTCAGAATAACCGGCCCCTTCCAAACCTGCCTACCACCCCCACAGGCACAAAAAAAGGCCGCCCCAAGGGACGGCCTTCTCTCATTCCGGTGACGCAGCGCTTACGCGTCGTCGAGCGCGTCCACAGCGGCCTTCAGGCCGTCCTGGTCGGTCTCTTTTTCAGCGATCGTAGCCAGCTCAAAGATGTAATCGCAAACCTTGTCTTCAAAGATCGGCGCGCGCATCTGCTGCTGAACCTGTGCGTTCTGCTGAACGAACTCAAAGAACTGACGCTCCTGACCCGGATACTGACGCGCCTGCGCCATGATCGCTTGGGTCATCTCGGCGTCTGTCACGTCGATCTCGTTCTTGCGGCCCAGTTCAGCCAACAGCAGACCAAGGCGCACGCGGCGCTCGGCCAGTGTCTTGTGCTCGTCGGTGGTCTCGATCTCGGGGTGATCGTGACCCTCTACATCTGGGTTATCGTCATGCCACAGCTGGTGGGCAATCTGGCCTGCTTCGGCCTCAACCAAGGACGGGGGCAGCTCAAAGCTGACCATTTTGTCCAGCTCGTCGAGCAAGCCGCGCTTCATAACAGCGCGCGCAGCACCGGAATATTCGCTTTCCAGACGCTCGGAGATCTGGGTTTTCAGACCGGCAAGGTCCTCTGCCCCGAACTGCTTGGCCAGCTCGTCGTCGATCTTGGCTTTGCCCGGCTTTTTCACGGCTTTGATGTTGCAGGTAAATGTCGCCATTTTCCCGGCAAGATGCTCGGCCTGATAGTCATCAGGGAAAGGCACATCAACGTCGATTTCCTGACCAACAACAACGCCTTCCAGCTTCTCTTCAAAGCCGGGGATGAACTGGCCGGAGCCAAGCTCGAGCGGGAAGTCTTCGGCCGCGCCGCCTTCAAAGGCCTCGCCGTCGATCTTGCCAAGGAAGTCCATGGTCACCTGATCGCCGGACTGCGCCTTGGCGCCCTCTTTGCGGTCATTGAATGTCTTGGCCTGACCGGCAAGGTTTTCCAGCGCTTCTTTAACGTCCTCGTCCTTCGCCTTCACAACCAGCTTTTCAAGGCTGATGGAGGCAAGGTCCAGCTCGGGGATTTCGGGCAGCATTTCATAGGACATGTCGACCTGAACATCGTCGCCCTCTTTCCAGTTCTCGCCCTTCATCTCAACCTTGGGCTGCATCGCGGGGCGGTCGCCGGACTTTTCAAAGTGCTCGTTCATCGCGCCATCAACAGCTTCCTGCATGGCTTCGCCCAGAACCTTGGGGCCGAACTGTTTCTTCAACAGCGCCATAGGCACCTTGCCCTTGCGAAAGCCCTTCATCTCTACCTCGGGCTGCGCCTCGGCGAGCTTTTCGTTCACCTTGGATTCCAGCTCAGCCGCTGTGATCGTGATTTCGTAGCCGCGCTTGAGGCCTTCGTTCAGGGTCTCGGTGAATTGCATGTCGCGTCCTTTATCATGGCATAGGGTTCGGGCCCATCTGAGCCTTAATTTCCGGCTCTTCTAAGCAGCGTCACAAGGGCTTGCAAGGCGAAAAACAGCCGCGGCAGAGCCGCCTCCCCCTTTGGCTCAGGGCCTTGGCAGTGAATCGCCGCACAGCCCGCGAATACCGCCAGCGCAGGGGACTATATATACTGTCATTGGGGATTTCCGCCTGCCGAAGGCAAAGTTTGGTACGGGTGAAGGGACTTGAACCCCCACGCCTCACGGCGCCAGAACCTAAATCTGGTGCGTCTACCAATTCCGCCACACCCGCATCCATTGGCCATCGGGCAATGCCCAAGAGCCGATGCGCACCTCTTAGCAAAACAAAAATCAAAGCGCGAGGGCAAAAAAGCATCACCGACAGGGACTTGCCAAAAAATGGCTAGGTCTTCGCCATATTTTAACCCAAGTTGGGCGAAAAAAACGAGGCAGCATCAGGAAAGGCCAGACAAATGGCTCAAATCGCCCGCAATATTATCGCAGACCAGGCAATCGCCCCGTCACAGATCTTCTCTCAGGTCGGCATCGCCGCCGGTAGCGTTGTTTTGACAGCCAAGGGGGAAACCCTTGTCGAGGATATCCGCCCCGGTGACCGCGTGATCAGCCGCGATCGCGGCATGGTTCATGTAACCGAGGTGCGCGAAATCGAACTTTCCCGCCCGGCGATCCGCGTCAAAGCCGGCGCCTTGGGCGAGGGGATCCCCGGCACAGACATGGTTCTGGGCTGTGACCAGCCCGTCCTCGTGCGCGACTGGCGCGCCAAGGCCATGTTCCGCAAGGACCGCTGCGTTGTGCCCGCCTCTGCCCTGTCCGACGGTGAATTCGTCGTGACCGAGGAGAACGGCACAAACAAGGTCTATCAAATCTTCTGCGCCGAGCCGCATATCCTCTATGTAAACGGTGTCGAACTGGGCTGCGGCGCAACCCTGCCAGAGGCCGTTTAATCCGGCGCGCCCGCCCCTAGGGCCGCCAACACCCCCGGCACAGCGCCGCTAAAATCCTCCGCAATCAGCCCCGGCCCAAAGGCCCGGGCGCATTCCACATGCACAAAGGCGCCCAGTTCCGCCGCCTGCATCGGCGCGATTCCCCGCGCCATCAGGCCGGTGATCAGCCCCGCCAGAACATCCCCCGCCCCCGCCGTGGCCAGCCAAGGCACCGCCCGCGCGCCCTCGGCCCGGTGAACGGAGACCGCCCCGCCCGGCGCGGCAATCACCGTCTCCGCCCCCTTCAGCAACAGGGCGCAGCCCGCCCGATCCGCCGCCCTTGCCGCTGCCCGCGCCTTATCCGCCATGGAAACATCGGGAAACAGCCGCGCAAACTCGCCCCCATGGGGCGTCAACACACAGCCCCCATGCAGCGCCCCCATCAGGGCGCCCTCCTGCGAGATCAGCGTCAAAGCATCCGCATCCAGCACACAGGCCCGCCCGCTGTGCAAAGCCGCCGCCACCAAATCGCCCTTCCCCTCGGACAGGCCCATCCCTGGCCCAAGGCACAGGGCGCTGAACCGAGCATCCTCCAGAACCGCGCGCAATCCATCCCCGTCCGCCACCCGCCGCAGCATCAGGGCGGTGATCTGCACCGCCACCTCCATCTGCGCCGCGGGCGGCACGCCAAGGGTCACCGCCCCCGCCCCGATCCGAAGCGCCGCCATCCCCGCCAGCCGCCCCGCCCCGCTGCGCCCGGCCCCGCCGGTCAGCACAAGCGCATGGCCGTGGTCATACTTATGCCCCTGCCCCTTGCGCAGCAGGCCCAAATCCAATGTCTCCGCCGTAATCTCGCGCATCACCGCCCCCTATAACCCGATATCCACAATCACGACCTCACCGCAAAGCCGCGCCACCGATGGATCAAGATGCACCGGCTTGTAACTGTGAAACGTCACCGTCAGGTCCGCCAGAAAACAGCCCAGATACCCCGGCACCTCCGGCGCATCCGACATCAGGCCAGAGGGCACATCAATCGCCACATGCCGCGCCGGGGTCAGCCGCTTGCCCACACCCACCTCGATGTCATTATACCCGAACAAGGCCGAAAGCCCCTCGATCCCGCGGCTCAGCCCGATCCCGAACAGGGCATCCACGATCAACCCCGTCCCGCTCATCCCATAGGCCGCCGCCTCGAAATCCGCCACATCCTCTGGGCTCACTTTCGGAAAGCCAAGCACCCGCACCGCGCCCAATTCCAGCCAAGCCTCGTAATTCGCCCGCGCATCGGGCGGCAAACGCTCCGCCACGCCGTAGAAAAACACCTCGACCTGCCAGCCAAGACCATGCAACAGCCGCGCGATCACAAACCCGTCGCCGCCATTATTCCCCGGCCCGCACAGAACAACCGCCCGCTGCGGCGCGCCCTGCAACTCCGGCCAATGGGCCAGAATGGCGGCGACTGCGCCCTGCCCCGCACGCTCCATCAACTGCGCCCCGCTCACGCGCCCCGCATCCATCGCCGCGCGCTCCAGCGCCCGCATGTCTTTAGATGTCAGCACCAGATCCACCTCACACCAAAGTTTTCAAACCGCCGCATTTTTAATCATTAAGCGCGAAAAACGGGCATCGCCCCT
Organism: Harenicola maris; assembly: GCA_018524345.1. Lineage (GTDB taxonomy): Bacteria > Pseudomonadota > Alphaproteobacteria > Rhodobacterales > Rhodobacteraceae > Harenicola > Harenicola maris. The sequence goes on along the minus strand of JADQAZ010000001.1, from coordinate 636,741 downwards.
GAATCCCCTGCCTTCCTGATCCTCCCCTCCCTCCGCTTCATTGTCCACCCGCTGCGATCATGGTCACTGCCTCTTGGACACGCGCTCAGACGGAGGGGACATGCCATGAAAAAGATCGAAGCAATCATCAAACCTTTTAAGCTGGACGACGTAAAAGAGGCCCTTCAGGCCGTCGGCGTTCAGGGCCTTTCGGTTATCGAGGTCAAGGGTTTCGGCCGCCAAAAAGGCCATACCGAACTCTACCGCGGCGCAGAATACGTCGTCGACTTTCTGCCCAAGGTAAAGATCGAGATCGTCCTGCCAGACGATCAACTCGACGGCGCCATCGAGGCGATCGTAGAGGCCGCTAAAACCGACAAGATCGGCGACGGGAAAATCTTCGTCTCCACTGTCGAACAGGCCCTGCGGATCCGCACCGGCGAAGAGGGCGACGAAGCGCTGTAAACCAGCGCCCCGTCACAACCCGCGACCACAGACGATACAACCAATCTGCACATAACTTTACAACAGGAGCATCAGGCCACCATGAGCAAGGCTGACATTCTCAAGCTAATCAAGGACGAAGACGTAGACTACGTCGACATCCGTTTCACCGACCCGCGCGGCAAACTGCAGCACGTGACCCTGATGTCCGATCAGGTCGACGAGGATTTCCTCGACGAAGGGTTCATGTTTGACGGCTCCTCCATCGCGGGCTGGAAATCCATTGATCAGTCCGACATGAAACTGATCCCCGACACAGACAGCGCCTACATGGACCCCTTCTATGCCGAGAAAACCCTCTGCATCCATTGCTCCATCGTAGAACCCGACACAGGCGAAGCCTACGACCGCGACCCACGCTCCACTGCCGAAAAGGCAGAGGCCTTCCTGAAATCCACAGGGATCGGCGATGTGTCCTACTTCGGCCCCGAGGCCGAATTCTTCCTGTTCGACGACGTGCGCTATCAGGTCGGCATCAACAAAGTCTCCTACGAAGTTGACGCACAGGACGCCTCCTGGAACACAGACACCGAATACGAAATGGGCAACATGGGCCACCGTCCCGGCGTTAAGGGCGGCTACTTCCCTGTGAACCCGATCGACGATGCACAGGACCTGCGCTCCGAAATGCTCTCCACCATGAAGCGCATGGGCATGAAGGTCGACAAGCACCACCACGAGGTTGCCTCCTGTCAGCACGAACTCGGCCTGATCTTCGGCTCCCTGACCCATCAGGCGGACGAACTGCAGAAATACAAATACGTGATCCACAACGTGGCCCACGCCTACGGCAAATCCGCCACATTCATGCCCAAGCCGATCGCAGGCGACAACGGCACCGGCATGCACGTGAACATGTCGATCTTCAAAGACGGCAAGCCGATCTTTGCAGGCGACAAATACGCCGACCTCTCCGACGAGGCCCTGTGGTTCATCGGCGGTATCCTGAAGCACGCCAAGGCCCTGAACGCCTTCACCAACCCCTCGACAAACAGCTACAAGCGTTTGATCCCGGGCTTTGAAGCTCCCGTTCTGCGCGCCTACTCCGCTCGCAACCGCTCCGGCTGCGTGCGTATTCCATGGGCCGAAAACCCCAAGGCAAAACGCGTAGAGGCCCGCTTCCCCGATCCGGCAGCAAACCCCTACCTGTGCTTTGCGGCTCTGCTGATGGCTGGCCTTGACGGGATCATCAACAAAATCGATCCCGGCCCCTCCATGGACAAAGACCTGTATGACCTGCCACCAGAAGAGCTCGCCGGTATCCCAACCGTCTGTGCCTCCCTGCGTGAGGCCATGACAGAGCTTGAGGCCGACATGGACTTCCTTCTGGCCGGTGACGTTTTCACCAAAGACCAGATCGAAGGCTACATGGCCCTCAAGTGGGAAGAAATCTATGACTACGAGCACACGCCACACCCTGTAGAGTTCAAAAACTACTACAGCTGCTAATCGGCGTAGCTCAGACAAACGAAACGGGCGCTCCATCGGGGCGCCCGTTTTGCTTTGTCCGGTTGTTTTATCTAGCCGGCCGTGCGTCTAGCCCTCCGCCCCATGGTGGAGAACCTGAAACCCCTCCTCCTCCGAGGGGGCGGTGAAATAGCCTGAAATCTGATGAAACTGCGCCTCGCTGGCCGCAAAGGGATGCTCCCCCGCCGCATTGCGCGCATGCAGCCGCGCGATGCAGACCGCATCCGGCACCTCCAACAGATGCAGCAGATGGTCCACCCCCGCCTCCTCCACAAGGCCGCGCATCCATGCCCGCGATTCAACCGTATTGGCCTGAAAATCCAGAACAACCGTCAGGCCAGAGCGCAAAAGCGCCACGATATGCGGCCCGATCACCCCGCGCAGCCGCCCCATACAGCGCACATAATCGGACAGAGAGGTCATCTGCTCCCCATATAACCCCGCCAGCCAGTCATCCTCGGACAGCACCACCGCGCCATCCTGCGCGCCAAGCTGCGCACAGAGCGTCGACTTGCCAGAGGCAATCTTGCCGCAAACCAAATGCAAAACAGGTGCCTGATAGCTGGTCATAAAAGCTCCACAAAACCTCGCGGCGCAGGGCTACTCGCCGATATCGCCCACATCCTGCGTGAGCGGGCTGGTCACCGCCGCAGGGTCCGCTTCCATCACGCCAATCGCATCGAGGCCGCCGATGATACTGTCCACAGCAATGGTCGCCAGAACGATCCCCATCACGCGGCTGACCACACTCACCCCCGAATTGCCGATCACACGGTGAATATAGCTCGCCGCCAAAAGGAACAGCAGGGTCACAATAAGCACCCCGACCAACAGCGCCGCCGTCACCGCCTGATCCGCCACACTCGCAGTGTGGTTGTCGGTCAGGATCACAATCGCCAGCATCGCGCCGGGCGAGGCGATGGAGGGCATGGCGAGCGGGAACACCGCCCCCGCCAGATGATCCTTCTCCGCCTCCTCGATCTCCCGCGCCGGTTTAGACTCGCCAAAGATCATCGTCATGGCAAAGATAAACAGGATCACCCCGCCCGCAATCTGGAAGGACCCAAGCCGCAGGCCCAAAGTCTCAAGCAGAACCTGCCCGCCAACCAGAAAGGCCAGCAGAACCAAAGCCGCAATCGCCACCGCATTCAGGGCAAAGCGCAGGTGCAACTGCCGCGGCACATGCTGCACCGCAAACAGGAACACCGGAACCGTGCCGACGGGGTCAATCACCACCAAAAGGGTGACAAATTCCTTGATAAGATCGGTCCAGTTCATCGCAGGGGGCGTGTCCTTCGGGCTAGGGGGTAAATCGGGGGCCGCAGAACACGGCAAAAGGGGGCCAAAACCCCCGCTCCCCATGGGTTTACCCCACTGCGCGGCCCGAAGAAACCACTGCGCAGCATTGCATACGAAACAGTGACCCGCGCGCCCTACCCGCGCCTTGGTTGTGGGCGGTTCGGGATTTCTTTGAGCAATCCACCAACGCCCATGCCCATGATATCCACCTGCGTCACCGGCACCCCGCAAAGCACCCGCTCCATCACCCAATCCGCCCCGTTCAAGGCAGGCGAGCGCGCACAGCCCGGCAGGCCGATCACCGGCACATCCGACAACTCCCCAAGAAACAGCAGGTTACCCGGATCCACCGGCATGCCAAATGTCTCCACCCGCCCGCCAGCCTGCACCAAGGCCGCAGGCGCAACATCGCCAATATCCGAGGTGGCAGAGGCCGTGAGGATGAACACCACATCCGCCTCAACCTCGCCCAAAGCCGCCGCAACCGCCCCCTGCGTATGGGGCACCCTGACATGGCCCAGCATCTCGCCCCCAAGCCGCGCCATCCGCGCCGCCATCACCGAAGCGCCCTTGTCGCTCGCCGCCTGCCCCGGCAATTCCGTCTCGATCAACACACCCCGCCGCCGCACCAGCGGACAAAGTGACAGCCCGCCCTGCCCCGCCCGCGCCGCCGCCTCAACCCGCGCGGCCGCCACGCCATAGGCGATGATCTTCACCGTGCCGACCATCCCGCCCGCCTCCATCCGCTGCCACTCCGGCACGGTGGCGATGGAAATCACCGGATCAACACGGTTCGCCGCGGTGATTCGCGCCGGATCAACCCGCGCCACCCCCGGCGCATCGGCAAAGATATTCACCCGCCCCGTCGCCGCCGCCCCAAGGCGCAGTGGCCCGCCCGCCGTCAGGGCCTGCGCAAGGCGCAGGGCTGCGGCGTCCTCGCCCATATCCCCGTCCTCAAGCCGCGCGATCACAACCTGCGCGATCCCCGCCGCGCCAAGGGCTGCAAGATCCGCCGCCCCCAAAACCCGCCCCTTGCGCAGCCGCCCGCCGGGCAGCGAAAGCGAATGGGCCAAAATCCCCCCGCCCGCCTGCGCCAAGGGCACCGGCCCGAACTTCATGCGCGCTGCCGCAGGGTCTGCGTCACCTCGGCCATGATCGACACCGCAATCTCCGCCGGAGACTTCGCCCCGATATCAAGGCCCACAGGCCCATGGATCCGCGCCAGATCCTGCGCGCCGAACCCCTGCGCCGCCAGCCGCTCCAGCCGCTTGGCATGGGTGCGGGTCGAACCAAGACAGCCCAGATAAAACACCTCGCTGCGCAGGGCGGCCTCGATCGCCGGATCATCCAGCTTCGGATCATGGGTCAGGGTCACAACCGCCGTCCGCCCGTCCAGCCCCGCAGCCTGCAGCGCCTCATCCGGCCACTCATGGCTCAGCCGCTCCCCCGGAAAGCGCCCCTCGCTGGCAAAGGCCTCGCGCGGGTCCACCACCATGGGGTCATAGCCCGCCATCCGCGCCATCTGTACCAAGGGCTGCGCAATATGCACCGCCCCCACCACCATCATCCGCAGGGGCGGATTATGCACGCAAACGAATGTCGCCCCGTCCTCCTCAAAACCCGAGCGATCGGCGCGGAACCGCTCCGCAAACTCGCCCGCGCCCGTCAGTCTGCGGCTCCAATCGGCGGTATTAACCACATAGGCCATTCCCCGCCGCGCCCCCCGAGCCTCGCACAGCTCTACGAGCAGCGCCTCGGCCATGGCGGACCCGACAGGTTCGACCAAGACACGAATGGTGCCCCCGCAGGCCAGCCCAACCGAAAACGCATCATCGTCGCTCACCCCGTATTCCAACAGCCGCGGCTGCCCGTCGCCAAGAGCCTCCAGCGCCTCGGCCACCACCGCCCCCTCGACACAGCCGCCAGAGACAGACCCCGCGATCTCTCCCGCCCCGCTGATGGCCAACTGGCTGCCCACAGGGCGCGGCGCGCTGCCCCATGTCTGCACCACAGTGGCCAATGCCGCCCCCGCGCCCGCGCGGTGCCACCGCAGGGCCACCTCGGGGGTGTTGTCATATCGCTCTGTCATCGTGGCTCCTTCCACACATCCGGCCCTAAATCATCGCCATCAAACGGGCCTTCTCGCCGCCCGCATCGCGCCGCCCAAGGGCCTCGGCCAAATCCGTCAGGGTCGCAATCGAATGCCCCGCCCGCAGGGCATCCACATGGGGCAGCATCGCCGCGATCCCTTGGGCCTTGGGCGCAAAGCCATCCCAACGCAGCAGGGGGTTCACCCAGATCACCTGCCGCGCAGAACGCGCCAGCCGCGCCATCTGCGCCGCCAAAGCATCGGGCGCATCGCGGTCCAACCCGTCGGTAATCAGCAGCACAATCGCCCCCTGCCCCAGAACCCGCCGCGACCACTGTTTGTTAAAGACCTCGAGGCTCGCCCCGATGCGCGTGCCCCCCTCCCAATCCTGCGCCTCGGCCCCCGCCGCCTGCAGGGCCGCATCCACGTCCCGCTGCGCCAGATGGCGGGTGATATTGGTCAGCTGGGTGCCAAAGGTAAAGGCATGCACCTTGGCCCATCCCGCCCCCTTCTGGTTCGCCGCAGCATGCAGGAAATGCAAAACCACACGGCTATAAACGCTCATCGACCCGCTAATATCGCAAAGCGCCACCAGATTGGGCCATTTCTCCCGCGGCTTGGCGCGGTGCAACTGCCCCATCTCGCCCCCCCGCCGCAAGGCGGCGCGCAGGCTGGCGCGGGCATCCACCTGCCCTCCCTGCACACTGCGCACCATCCGGCGCGAGGGCAAAGGCCGCACCGGCAGGGAAAGCGCCGCAATCTGCCGCTTCGCCTCGGCCAATTCGGCAAGGCTCATCTGCTCGAAATCCAATGTCCGCAGCCGCTCCTTGGAGGAGGCCGTCGCACTGGCATCCACCTCGATCTCCTCGCCCGTCTCCTCCTCCGGCACATCGGGCAACTCGCGCTCCATCCCGTGCAGCAGGGCCTCCGCCGCGCGCTTCTCCGCCGCCTTGGCCCGGCGCTCCTCCGCCACACCCCGCACCATAGGCGACATGGCGGCAATCATATGCTCCAGATAGCGCGGATCGCGCCAATACAGGCGAAACACCTGCGCAAAAACCGCCCGCTCCTCGGGCTTGGACACGAAACAGGCCTGCAAGGTATAGAAAAAATCCGCCCGCGCCGAAAACCCCGCCGCCTCCACCGCGCGCAGCGCATCAATCACCCGCCCCGGCCCAACCCGAAGGCCCGCCGCCCGCAGCGCCCGCGCGAACCAGACGATGTTATGGGAAAGCTTCCCCTCCTCCGGCAGGTCAAGCGGCGCATATTCCACCATCAGCCGTCCAAGCCCTCGCGGACCTCCTCCAATATCCGCTTGGCCGCCGATCCCTCGATCTTCTGGATATCATCCTTATACTTCAAAATCGCGCCAAGAGTGTCCGCGATAACCTCTGGTGATAACGCGATAACATCTAGGGCGAGCAGGCATTTCGCCCAGTCAATCGTCTCCGCCACCCCCGGCGCCTTGAACAGGTCCTCCGTCCGCAGCCTTTGGACAAAGGCAACAACCTCTCGGCTCAGCGCCTCCGAGGCCTCCGGCGCACGGGCCTGCAAAATCTCGATCTCGCGCTCGAATGTCGGGTAGTCGACCCAGTGATACAGACAGCGCCGCTTCAGCGCATCATGCACCTCGCGCGTGCGATTGCTGGTCAAAATCACAATCGGCGGCTCCGCGGCCTTGATCACCCCAAGCTCCGGTATGCTCACCTGAAAATCCGACAGGGCCTCCAGCAAGAAGGCCTCAAAGGGCTCATCCGTGCGGTCCATCTCGTCAATCAACAGCACCGGCGGCCCGCCCGCCTGTTCCCGCATGGCCTGCAACAGGGGCCGCTCGATCAGATAGTCCTCGGTAAACAGCTCCGCCTTCAGGGCCCCGCGATCCGCCCCGCCCGTGGCCTCGGCGGTGCGAATGGCGATCATCTGCTCGGCAAAGTTCCATTCATACACCGCGCTGGAGGCATCCAGCCCCTCGTAACATTGCAGCCGGATCAACCTGCGGCCAAGGGCGGCGGCAATCGCCTTAGCGATCTCGGTCTTTCCGGTTCCGGCCTCCCCCTCCAGAAACAGGGGCCGCCCCAAACGCTGCGACAGGAACACCACCGTCGCCAAGGCCCGCCCGCAAATATAATTCTGCTGGCCGAGCGCGCTTTGCACCTCTTCAATCGAGTCCATAGGCCCCTCCCTCTGCCGCCCATAGCGCCAGTTTGCCCCGCAGAGGTCAAGCGCCACCATGGATTTTCATTTCGCCCCGCGATACACTGCCCCAACGACGCCGCACGGCGTAAAACGAAAGATGGACCCCTCCATGACGACCCCTCGAACGACCCCTCAGGGCCCGCGTAAATCGGCCCGGGCAGACTGGCTTAAAATGATGGACGCCTTCGGCGCCGAACAGGGCAGCCACGTGCGCCTTGGCGCGGGCCATGGCGCGCTCTTCACGCAGGATGGCGAGACCCTGATCGTCACCTTCGAAACCGCCGCAAGCATCCGCGCAGGCGACGGGGCAAAGCTGCCTTGGGGCCTTGAAATCGCCGGAAAATCCGGCGCGTCACAGCTCTGCCTCTACGCCGAAACCGACCCCTTCTTTCGCAACGAGAAGGTCTACGGCTTTTTCGACAGGCTGATCGACGCGGGCTTTTTCGACGCCTTCGACAAGGTCGTCTTCTACGGCGCGGGCCCCTGCGGCTATGCTGCCGCCGCCTATTCCATCGCCGCGCCCGAGGCCGACCTCGTCCTCGTCAGCCCCCTTGCCACATTGGACCGCGCCCGCACCGAATGGGATTGCCGCTTCCCCGAAATGCAACGCGCCGACTTCACAAGCCGCTATGGCTATGCCCCCGATATGGCCGAAAGCGCCGCGAATATCTGGCTCATCTATGACCCCCGCGTCTCCCTCGACGCCATGCACGCGGGCCTGTTCAAGGGGCCGAACCTGCGCCCCCTGCGCTGCCGCTACCTTGGCACCACAGCCGAGCAGGACCTCAAATCCATGGGCATTCTGGGGCAGATCATCGGCATCGCCGCACGCGGCAAACTGACGACACAGCGCTTCTATGACCTCTTCCGCCGCCGCCACCGCAACGGCCCCTATCTGCTGCGCATTCTGGCGGAGATCAAACGCGATGAGCGCCCCTGGCTCCAGGGCGTCTTTGCCCGCGCCGCGCTAGAAAACTCCGGTGGTGGGCGGCTGACAAATGCTCTGGCCGAGGCCGAAGAACAGCTCGCCGCCGAGGGGCGCAGCCTGCCCCTGCGCCGCCGCCACGAGGCCGCAGAGTAGCGAATCAAATCCGCCGCATCCGGCAACAATACCGCCCGCAGCCGCGGGCTGTTTCCGCTCGCGCAACACTCCCCGCCGGATTCCGCAGAATTTTCCCTAGAGACAAAATTTTTCCCAAAAACTCCGCGTCAACACAGCTGATCGCACCATAAGCAAAGCAAATCACATCACGCCCCACCGAAACGAAAAAAGCCGCCCCAAAAGGCGGCCCCATCAATCGACAAAGTAACTCACTGCGCGCAGCGCCCCCCTAGCGGCGCGGCCCGCGGGGATGATCCTGTGTTTTCACCGGAATAGGAACAGGGCGCGCCTCTGGAACCAGAAGCCCAAGAAGTTTGTCAATAATAGCGCCCATAGCGATTACTCCCACCCAAAGTATGCTCTCCATACAGGCTTATATTAGCACTTGGGTTAAGATTATCCAGCCGATTTTACCCAAGGGCACCTGCGGCAAAACCCCGCCCCGCCGCGCAGGGCCGCTTCGCACAACACAGCAAGGGGTTAAGCCCCCTCGCCCCCCTCGCGAAACACGGCAATAATCCGCAGGGCACAGACCCCAAGGCCCCCACCAAGGGCGGCCCAGAACAGCGAACTATCCACCCCGAGCAGCGCCAGAACCACCGATGCGAGAATCAACATCAGCGCAAAGGCAATCACCCGCAGCTCGCGCGGCTCCAGCCCCTCGCCCTCGGGCAGGACCCCCTCAAGGGCCTTGGCAAGAAGCTTGCCCAGATGCGGCTCGACCACGGGCGTCAAGGCCCCCGCAAGTGCCGCAATGATAAAGCTCAACAGCATAGCCACCCCTTCCTAGACGCAAAATTTAACAGTCCTATGAATAAAACGCCGACATAGGCCCCTGCGTCAAGCAAAGCAGGTTTTCGCGCCCCAATCCGCCGCCAACCCGCTTTTGCCTCTGGATCCGATCCGCCAGAGGCATTAACCCGTGGGCATGACACAAATGACCCTCCTGCGCCCCGACGACTGGCACCTTCACCTGCGCGACGGCGACATGCTGCGCGCCGTGCTTCCCGACACCGCCCGCCACTTTGGCCGCGCGATCATCATGCCCAACCTGATCCCCCCCGTGGTGACGCAGGCCGATGCAGAGGCCTACCGCGCCCGCATCATGGCCGCCCTGCCCGAGGGCATGGATTTCACCCCTTTGATGACCCTCTACCTGACAGAGCAAACAGACCCAGAGGATGTCGCCGCCGCCCATGCCGCTGGCCTCATCACGGCGGTAAAGCTCTACCCTGCAGGGGCCACCACCAACTCCGCCTCCGGCGTCACGGATATGGACAAGGTCCTGCCCACGCTGGAAAAAATGGCCGAAATCGGCCTGCCGCTTTGCGTCCACGGCGAGGTCACAGACCCCGCCATCGACATCTTCGACCGCGAGGCCGTCTTCATCAACCGCGTGCTGGAGCCGCTGCGCCGCAAGGTCCCCGGCCTGCGTGTGGTCATGGAACACATTACAACGGCCGAGGCCGCGCAATATGTCTCCTCCGCCGATGACAATCTGGCGGCGACGATCACGGTCCACCACCTGATGATCAACCGCAACCACATGCTCGTGGGCGGCATCAAACCACATTACTACTGCCTGCCCGTCGCCAAACGCGAGATCCACCGCGAGGCGCTGGTCTCCCTCGCCACCTCGGGCGATCCCCATGTCTTCCTCGGCACCGATTCTGCCCCGCATCTGACCACAGACAAGGAAAGCGCCTGCGGCTGCGCCGGGGTCTATTCCTCCCCCGTGGCCCTCTCCTGCCTTGCCGAGGTCTTCGACACAGCGGGCGCGCTGGACAAGCTGGAGGACTTCACTTCCGTCAACGGCCCCGCCTTCTACGGCCTGCCGATCCCCACCAAAACCGTGACCCTGACCAAGGGCGACCCCATCGCCCTGCCCGCGCCGCTGGATACGCCAAACGGCACCGTCACCCCCTTTGACCCCGGCGTGCCGCTGCACTGGCGCGTCTCCTGAAAGGCAAGCCCATGATCCCCACAAGCCATCCCGACAACGCCGCCATGGCCCGCATCGCCGCCCATATGCTGTGGGAAATTCAGGCGGTGGATTTCAAACCGGACGAGCCCTTCACCCTCTCCTCCGGCCTGCCCTCTCCAACCTATGTGGACTGCCGCAAGCTGATCTCCTTCCCCCGCATCCGCTCGACCCTGATGGATTTCCTGACCTGCAAGGTCATGCGCGATGTGGGCTTCGAGGCCTTCGATGTGGTCGCAGGCGGCGAAACCGCCGGCATCCCCTTCTCCGCCTTCATGGCCGAACGCATGGCCCTGCCCATGACCTATGTGCGCAAAAAGCCAAAGGGCTACGGCCGCAACGCCCGCATCGAAGGCGTGATGAAAGAAGGCGACCGCGTCCTTCTGGTCGAGGACATGACAACCGACGGCGGCTCCAAACTCTCCTTCGTCGAGGCAATCCGCGACACCGGCGCCACCTGCGGCCATACGGCCGTGGTCTTCGCCTATGGCATCTTCCCGCAGATGGAGCCGAACCTCGCCAAACACGGCATCAAGATGCACGCGCTCTGCACATGGTGGGACGTCCTCGCCGCCGCCCGCGAACGCGCCGAACTGCCCGAGGCGAAACTCGACGCGGTTGAGTCGTTCCTCAAGGACCCCATCGCATGGCAAGAGGCCCATAAATCCTGACCCAAGCCGGGCCAGAGGCGCGATATGTGATCGCAAATGGACAAAATCCGCGCCTCTGCCCATCCTTTAAAAATTAATAAATTCTTTAGGTTTTTTGCACCCGGCCCTCCGGATTTAGTGTATGATGACCAAACCCATACCAGATACTGCGGCCCCGATTTGGCCCACAATCTGTCCACAGGCTTATACATTTTGCCTTGGCCCCACCCCAAGGCTAAACCCGTGCTTCAGCAGTCAAGGCCCGCAAACAGGGCACAAAGTTAGGGGACTTTAACGGTGAACGAGATTACAGCATTTTCCCCCGAAGGCGGACAGCCCGAGATCCAAGGCGAGGCCAAGGGCGAAAGCCTGCCCCATAACATCGAGGCCGAGCAACAGCTCCTCGGCGCGATCCTGACCAACAACGAAATCTTCGACCGCGTCGCATCGATCATCAAATCACAGCATTTCTACGATCCGGTCCACGCCCGCATCTACGAGGTCGCAGAGGCCCGCATCGCCAAAAACCTGCAGGCCACCCCCGTGACGCTCAAGGCCTTCATGGAGGATGACGAGGGCCTCAAGGAACTCGGCGGCCCCTCCTACCTCGTCCGCCTCGCCGGCGCCGCCATCGCCAGCTTCGCCGCCCGCGACTACGCCCAGATCATCTACGACCTCGCGATTCGCCGCGAACTCATGGGGCTGGGCAAGGACATCGCCGCCAAGGCCTCCGATGTCTCCGTCGCCTCCGAACCGGCCGAACAGATCGTAGAGGCCGAACAGGCCCTCTATAAACTCGGCGAACAGGGCCGCACCGACACCGGCTTCACCTCCTTTCTCTCGGCGGTCAAAGAGGCCGTGACCAGCGCCAATGCCGCCTACCAACGCGACGGCGGCCTCTCGGGCGTCTCCACCGGCCTCGACGACCTCGACAAAAAACTCGGCGGCCTCCACCGCTCCGACCTTCTCATCCTCGCCGGACGCCCCTCCATGGGGAAAACCGCGCTCACCACCAACATCGCCTTCAACGTGGCCAAGGCCTACCGCAAAGGCCTCAGACCCGATGGCACAGAGGGCGCCGTCAACGGCGGCGTCGTCGGCTTCTTCTCGCTCGAGATGTCCGCCGAACAGCTCGCCGCCCGTGTCCTCTCCGAGGCCTCCGAGGTCCCCTCCGAACAGATCCGCAAAGGCGACATGTCCGAAACCGAATTTCGCCGTTTCGTCGACGCCGCCCGCGAATTCGAGGCCTCGCCGCTCTTCATCGACGACACCCCCGCCCTGCCGATCTCCCAGCTCGCCGCCCGCGCAAGGCGCCTGAAACGGACCCACGGCCTCGACGTGCTGATGGTCGACTACCTCCAGCTCGTCCGCGCCGCCTCCGCCAAAGACAGCCGCGTCAACGAGGTCTCGGAAATCACACAGGGCCTCAAGGCCATCGCCAAGGAACTCGACATCCCCGTGATCGCCCTCTCCCAGCTCTCGCGTCAGGTGGAAAACCGCGAAGACAAACGCCCCCAACTCTCCGACCTGCGCGAATCCGGCTCGATCGAGCAGGACGCCGATGTGGTGATGTTCGTCTACCGCGAGGAATACTACAAAGAACGCGAAAAACCCTCCGACGACAATCTGGAGGGCATGGCAAAATGGCAAGAAGACATGGAACGCGTCCACGGCAAGGCCGAGGTCATCATCGGCAAACAGCGTCACGGCCCCATCGGCACGGTCGAACTCTCCTTCGAGGGGCGCTACACCCGCTTCGGCAACCTAGCCCGCTCATGGGAACAAGGAAGCGGCGGCGGCGACTTCTAGACGCCCCGCCAAAACCGCCCCCCCATCCACCGGCCTCATCCCCCGACCCCTTCACACCGGCCCCGCCCATCCTGCCCCGCCCCCCGCTTCTTATTGGCCCAAATATCCCGGGGTCCGGGGCAGCGCCCCGGCGCTCTCAACCCGCACTGCCATAACCGACTGAAAAGACGCCCTCATGCAGATCGAATTCGTCAACCACGCCTCCGTCCTGATCTCCGACAAAGACACCGCCGTCCTGATGGACCCGTGGTATTCCGGTCCCGCCTTCCACAAGGGCTGGACCCTGCTGCACGAAACCCCCGACACCGAAGTCTCCGACCTCCTCAAACGCACGACGCACCTGTGGCTGTCGCACGAACACCCGGACCATTTCTCGGTCCCCTTCTTCAAACGCCACGGCGCCCAGATCCGCGCCCAAGGCATCGAGATGTATTTCCAGAAGATCGAGGACCAGCGCGTCGCCGATTTCATCCGCGCCGAGGGGATCACCCTGCACGAGATGACCTTCGGGCAAAGCTACACCCTCGGCGATCTCGAACTCACCTGCCTCAAGGATGATTTCTACGACAGCCTCGTGTCGATCAAATCCGAGGACCAACACATCCTCAACCTCAACGACTGCCACGTAAACACACCGGCCCGCGCCAAGCTGATCCTCGATCAGGCCGGCCCCTGCGACGTGCTGCTCACCCAGTTCTCCTATGCCGCATGGAAGGGCGGGCCGGAAAACCGCGCTTGGCGCGAAACCGCGGCCCGCGAAAAGCTCGACAATATCGCCCTACAGGCAGAGCTCCTCAAACCCCGCACCGTGATCCCCTTCGCCAGCTACGTCGCCTTCTCCAACGAGCGCAACGCCTACCTCAACGACGCCGCCAACCGGCCCCAAGACGTGATAGACCGTTTCAAAGACGCCGATTTCGACCTGCAAATCATGGCCCCCGGCGATGTCTTTACCGGAACCGTCGACCCGGAGATGACCGCCCGCGCAATCAGTTTCTGGGATGCGGCCTACAGCCGCGCAGAAACTGCCCCGTTGCAACGTTTCGAGACAAAATCATACGAAGAGATCGCTGAAACCTTCCAAACCTACACCGCCCGCGTTTTCGCCAATAATTCCCGCTGGATGATGCGCGCGGCGCAAGTGGCCTCCCCCGTCCGCGTCTTCCAACCGGTGGTGGTCGAACTCGACGATCTGGGCATCAACGTCAAAATCGACGTCCCCCGCGCCCAGCTGACCCAAACCACCGAGGCCCCGCACCTCAAGATGCACTCCGAGAGCCTGTGGTTCCTCTTTTCCAATTCCTTCGGCTTCGACACCCTCGGCGTCAACGGCTGCTTTGAGGAAATGCAAGAGGGCGGCTTCTCCCGCGCGGCCAAAAGCATCGCCATCGAAAACCTCAACAACCTCGGCATCCGCTTCGGCCCCGGCCTCGTCTTCGAGGGCAAGGTGATCGCGGTCTTCTTTGAGCGGCTCATCGCCGCCAGCCGTAAATTGCGCGGCCAATCCTGACCGCACCACTTGACCCCCCCGCTAACCCTGTCAAAACGGGCGATTATGAGCACAGGCACCCTTACAATCGATCTCGCCGCTGTTGCGGCAAACTACAAAGCCCTCGCGGCCCAATCGGGCGCGGGCACGGAAACCGGCGCGGTGGTCAAGGCTGACGGCTACGGCCTCGGCGCGGGCCGCATGGCGCGGGCCTTGGCACAGGCGGGCGCGCGGCGCTTCTTCGTCGCTGTCGCCGAAGAAGGCGCCGCCATCCGCGAGGCCCTCGGCCGCGGGCCCGAGGTCTATATCCTCGGCGGCCATATGTCCGGCGATACGGATATGATACACGACCTCGACCTCGTGCCCTTGCTCAATTCCATCGAACAGCTCACCCGCCACTTCGAGGCCCTGCCAAAGAACCCCTTCGGCATTCAGCTCGACACCGGCATGAACCGTCTGGGCCTTGAGCCCGCCGAATGGGCCGCGGTGGCCGAAATCGTCCTGCCGAAAAAACCGCGCCTGATCATGTCGCACCTCGCCTGCGCCGACACGCCGGACCACCCCCAGAACGCAGAGCAGCTGGAAACCTTCCGCGCCCTGACCCAAGGCACCGGCATCCCCCGCAGCCTCGCCGCCACCGGCGGCATCCTTCTGGGCAGCGACTATCACTTCGAACTCACCCGCCCCGGCATTGGCCTCTATGGCGGGTTGCCCTTTGCGGGGGCGCAAAACGCCGTAACGCTCGACCTGCCGGTGATCCAGTGCCGCGATCTCGAGGTTGGCGAATCCGTCGGCTACGGCGCCTCTTGGGTCGCCGAAAAACCCTCCCGCATCGCCACCCTTGGCGCGGGCTACGCCGATGGCATCCTGCGGTCGCTCTCGGGCAAGGGCCATGTCTTTGCCGAGGGCGTCCCCTGCCCCATCGTCGGCCGCGTCTCGATGGATATGCTGACCGTGGACATCACCGGCCTGCGCCGCGATCCCAAAACCCTCGAACTCCTCGGCCCGGACCAAAGCGTGGATCAACTGGCGGACCTTTGCGGCACCATCGGCTATGAAATCCTCACCTCCCTCGGCCCCCGCTACAATCTGCGCTACGCGGGCCGCGCAGGGTGAGCCTTCTGGCAGGCTTCCTTGCCGCCATCGGGCGCGTGGTTCTGGGCTGGCTCGCCGCCACGGGCCGCATCGCCCTGTTCACGGGCGAAACCCTGCTGCATATGGTCCGCCCGCCCTTTTATTTCCGCGAATTCGGCGCGGCGGTCCTGAATGTGGGCTACTTCTCCCTGCCCGTGGTGGGGCTGACGGCGGTCTTCACCGGCGGCGCTCTGGCCCTGCAAATCTACTCCGGCGGCGCCCGCTTTAACGCAGAGGCCGTGGTGCCCCAGATCGTCGCCATCGGCATGGTCCGCGAACTCGGCCCCGTGCTGGTCGGCCTGATGATCGCGGCCCGGGTGACCTCCTCCATCGCCGCCGAAATCGCGACGATGAAGGTAACCGAGCAAATCGACGCCCTCGTCACCCTCTCGACCCACCCGATGAAATACCTCACCGTGCCGCGCGTCCTCGCCGGGCTGATCACCGTGCCGGTGCTCGTCGGCATCGGCGATATCATCGGGATCATGGGCGGCTACCTCGTCGGCGTGAACCGCCTCGGCTTCAACCCCGCCAGCTACCTGCAAAACACCGTCGATTTCCTCGAACTGCGCGACATCATCTCCTCGCTGGTCAAAGGCGCGGCCTTTGGCGTCATCGCCACGCTCATGGGCTGCTACTTCGGCATGCGCTCGGGGCGCGGCGCACAGGGCGTGGGCGCGGCCACGAAATCAAGCGTCGTCGCCGCCGCCGTCCTGATCCTCGCGGCCAATTTCCTGCTGACCCAAGCGTTCTTTTTCCAATGATCACCCTTGATAACATCCACAAGGCCTTTGGCCCGAACAAGGTCCTGCAAGGCGTCGACCTGACGATCCCCAAAGGCGAGTCCATGGTCATCATCGGCGGCTCCGGCACCGGCAAATCGGTGACGCTCAAATGCATCCTCGGCCTGATCCAGCCCGACGAAGGCACAATCACGGTCGACGGCCAGAACGCCGCCAAAGGCGACCGCGAGGCCTTCCTCACCCGCTTTGGCATGCTCTTCCAAGGCGGCGCCCTGTTTGACAGCCTGCCCGTCTGGCAAAACGTCTCCTTCCGCCTGCTGCGCGGCGCTCTCAAACGCCCGAAATCAGAGGCCCGCGAGATCGCCATCGAAAAGCTCCGCCGCGTCGGCCTCAAACCAGAGGTCGCGGACCTCTTCCCCTCCGAACTCTCCGGCGGCATGCAAAAACGCGTCGGCCTCGCCCGCGCCATCGCCGCCGACCCTGAAATCATCTTCTTTGACGAGCCGACAACCGGCCTCGATCCCATCATGGCCGGCGTCATCAATGACCTGATCCGCGAAATCGTCACCGAAATGGGCGCCACCGCCATGACCATCACCCATGACATGTCCTCGGTCCGCGCCATCGCCGATCACGTCGCCATGCTCCACGATGGCCGCGTCCAATGGACCGGCCCGATCGCAGGCCTCGATACCGCCGATGACGCCCATGTGCAGCAGTTCATCCACGGCCGCGCCACAGGGCCAATAGCAGCAATCCGCTGACCGCGCCCCCGCGCGAAACTTGCCCCTTTCCGAATCCCCCAAGGCCCTTCAACCTGAAGGTGATTCTATCCCGCCCCCCGCCAGCCCCCGCAACAATGCGGCAGGAACGGGGCGATTAACGACGCGCTTTGTGCAAAATTCCCCATATATTCCAACACTGTATCCCGCCCGGAAACAATAGCGGGAGTTTTCACAGATTTATCCCCCCGAAACATCATTAACGAATATTCAATAGTGGCTTAGGCTTAGGCCTGACTGTGTGTTCTGAATTATCGGGGGATAATGCCGTGGCCTTGGCCAAAATGTCTGTAACGGAATCTGTTTCTGGGGCCATGCGCTCCCTCTCTCTTGTGCTGATTGTCGCCGCGGCTCTGGCCGTGACGGGGGCCACGCTGCTGGCCGCCTTCGGGGTGCTGCCATGGCTCACGATCAACGCCTTCTACGGCGAAGAGGCCCTGCCGAACGCAGGCATGTATGCGCAGATCGGGCTGACCATTCTGGCCATCGCCCTGTGCTTCTTTGTGCCCGCCAATGCCCGCATGATGCGGCTGGAAAAAACCCACCGCGATTTCTCGCTCTCGATGCAGGACATCGCGCAGGCCTATCAGATCTGCCACGCGGGCGACCGCGCGGGGGCCTTCACCCTCTCCTCCGAATTCGACAGCGTGCGCGAACGCATGGCCTACCTGCGCGACCACCCCGATCTGCGCACCCTTGAGCCCGCCGTCCTCGAAGTTGCCGCCCAAATGAGCCACGAGAGCCGCGACCTTGGCGAAATCTACTCGGACGAGCGTATGGCCCGCGCCCGCCTCTTCCTGCGTCAGCGCCAGCAAGAGATCGACACCTTCTCCGAGCGTATGGCCATGGCCAAACAGACCATCTCCGAGGTCCGCCGCTGGACCCAGCAAATCCACGTCGAAGAGGCCGTTCAGGCGACCCAACTCGAACGTCTGGAAAAAGACCTGATGGAGGTCCTCCCCGGCCTCGGCTTTGAAATCGACGGCGACATCGTGGTCGAAACCAAAGAGCCGCTCAAGCGCGACCGCGCAGAGCCCCGCGATGACAAGGTCGTGCCAATCGCCGCAAAACCCACCGGGAAATCCACAGGCAAACCCGCCGGCGGCAGCACCGAAACCGCCAGCCAAGGCACACCCGCAGCCCGCCCCTCAACGGCAAAACCTGCGGAGTAATCAAGGCCTTATCTCAATAGGGGGTGCATCCCGAAAGGGCTGCGCCTATATGCCCCTCAACCATTTGTGATAAAAGGCCCGCTGATTTTGTTTACAGCTCTTAAATTCGCCAACCTCGCCCTTCTGATCCTGTTCCCGATTGCATGGTTCGCGCCGCTCTTGCGGGCGGGGCTGCTGCCGCTCTTTGGCCTGTCGGAAATCTCCGTCATCTCGGGGCTGCAATCGCTCTGGGGCACGGATGTCTTTCTGGCCCTTCTGGTCACGGGCTTTGCCCTCTTTGCCCCCTACCTCAAAACCATCGGCCTCGCGCTGATCCACTTCGGGATGATGCGGCGCAAGGTGCTGCCGGTGATGCATATCCTTGGCAAGCTGGCCATGGCGGATATCTTCCTGATCGCGCTCTATGTGGTGGTGGCCAAGGGCATCGGCGTCGGCCGGGTCGAGGCCGCTTGGGGCCTCTATCTCTTCTCCGCCTGTATCATCGCCTCCATCGGGATCAGCTTCCTCACCGAACGCCGCGCCAAGGCCGCCGCCCTGCCCGCACCGAACGCCGAAGCCGCCAAACCGGCCAACCTCGCCCAAACAGGCGCACATTGACCTTCCCCGGTCTCTAAGGCACGAAGCGATATGGCCAAATCCCAAGTCTTCACCTGCACCGCCTGCGGTGCCTCCCACACCAAATGGTCCGGCCGTTGCGAGGCCTGCGGCGACTGGAACACCATCGTCGAAGAGGCCCCCCTCTCCGCTGGCCCCAAGAACAAGGGCATCGGTGCCAAACGCGGCAATACCGTCCCCCTGATGGACCTCGCCACCGAAGAGGCCCCGCCCCCCCGCGCCTCCTCCAAGATGGAGGAGTTCGACCGCGTCCTCGGCGGCGGCCTCGTGCCCGGCTCCGCCACGCTGGTCGGCGGCGATCCGGGGATCGGCAAATCCACCCTGCTGCTTCAGGCCACGGCCCGCTTTGCAAAAAATGGCCTGTCTTGCGTTTATATCTCGGGCGAGGAAGCATCCGCGCAAATCCGAATGCGCGCACAGCGCCTCGGCCTCGGCGATGCCCCGGTGCGCCTTGCTACTGAGACAAACCTGCGCAACATCCTGACAACGCTGGACAAAGAGCGCCCCGACCTCTGCGTTATCGACTCGATCCAGACCATGTGGTCCGACGCGGTAGAGGCCGCCCCCGGCTCCGTCTCACAGGTCCGCTCTGCGGCGCATGAGCTGGTCACCTTCGCCAAACGCACCGGCACAGCGATCATCCTCGTCGGCCATGTCACCAAAGAGGGGCAGATCGCTGGCCCCCGCGTGGTCGAACATATGGTCGATACCGTGATCTACTTCGAGGGCGAGCGCGGCCACCAGTTCCGCATCCTGCGCGCGGTCAAGAACCGCTTCGGCCCCGCCGATGAAATCGGCGTCTTCGAAATGACGGGCCTTGGCCTGGCAGAGGTCACCAACCCCTCCGCCCTCTTCCTGTCGGACCGCGAAAAACCCGCCCCCGGCTCGGTCGTCTTTGCGGGGATCGAGGGCACGCGGCCCGTTCTGGTCGAATTTCAGGCCCTCGTCGCCCCCTCGCCCCATTCGCAGGCCCGCCGCTCCGTCGTCGGCTGGGACAGCTCGCGCCTTGCGATGATTCTGGCGGTGCTGGAATCGCGCTGCGGCATCCCCTTCACCGGGCTGGATGTCTACCTTAACGTGGCGGGCGGCATCCGGGTTTCCGAACCCGCCGCCGACCTCGCCGTCGCCGCCGCCCTGCTCTCCGCCCGCGAAGACGCCGCCCTGCCCCCCGGCATGGTGGTTTTCGGCGAAATCAGCCTCTCTGGCGCAATCCGGGCCTGTAGCCAGACAGAAAACCGGTTGAAAGAGGCCGCAAAACTTGGTTTTAGCGAGGCCGCACTCCCCGCTGGCAAGAAACTGCCGGGCACAAGTGCGATGAAAACGCGACAGGTCAGTGACCTTACGACCTTTGTAGGTGAGTTGTTTGGTGCAGGTTGATCCTGCATCTGCTATGGACACGAAAAAAACGGAAAAGAGCAACGATGGACTTTACCCTTTTTGATGCAGGCGTCGCGATCGTCATCGTCCTGTCGGCCATTCTGGCCTTCTCCCGTGGTTTCGTGCGCGAGGCTCTGGCCATCGCGGGCTGGGTCGTGGCCGCTATCGTGGCCTATATGTTTGCGCCGCAGGCCACGCCGCTGGTGCAGGAAATCCCCGTCATCGCCGACTTCCTCGAAAACTGCGCCGCGGCAACCGTGGGCGGCTTTATCGTCGTCTTTGTGGCCGCGCTGGTGGTCTTTGCGCTCTTTGCGCCGCTGTTCTCCTCGCTGGTGCAACGCTCGGCCTTCAACGCCATCGATCAGGGGCTCGGCTTTCTCTTTGGTGCCATCCGCGGGATGATCCTCGTGGCCGTGGCCCTCGTCGTCTATGATTTCGTCGCCGGAGCAGAGGCCCTGCCCATGGTCGACGACAGCCAGACCGCCAAGGTCTTTGATCAGGCCAAAGGCCGCATCGCCGGCGACATCGGCGATCAGGAAAGCACAATGGCCTGGATGACCGTCAAATTCGAGGGCCTGATGGCCGCCTCCTGCGGCGGCGAGCCTGTAGAGCCTTCCACCAACACCATCACTCCAGAAGGTGGTTCCAACTAAGAATTCAAAGGGGCCGGGCAAATTGCCCGGCCTTTTCATGTGACAGTTGCGTGACAGCCCGCTGCGCAAAGGTTAAACCCCTTTCATATCCCCTGCATTGGATTCGGAGCTGCCCAGCCGTGACCCAGCCTGCCAAACCCACACCGCCAAAGCGCCCCCTCAGCACAGACCCGTTTGACGACGACAAACTCCGCGAGGAATGCGGCGTCTTCGGGGTGATCGGCATGACCGATTCCGCGAACTTCACCGCCCTCGGGATGCACGCCTTGCAACACCGCGGCCAAGAGGCAGGCGGCATCGTCGCCTACTCCCCCGAAACCGGCTTCCAGTCCGCCCGCCGCTTTGGCTACGTGCGCGACAACTTCACCAAGGCCTCGCTGATGGAAACCCTGCCCGGGCAGCTGTCCATCGGCCATGTGCGCTACTCCACCGCGGGCACCAAAGGCGCCACCGCCATCCGCGACGTGCAGCCTTTCTTTGGCGAATTCTCCATGGGCGGGGCGGCAATCGCCCATAACGGCAATATCACCAATGCCGACGCCCTGCGCCGCGAGCTGATCGAGCGCGGCTCGATCTTCCAAAGCAGCTCTGACAGCGAATGCATCATCCACCTCATGGCCCGCTCCATGGGCCGCAACATCCCCGACCGGATGGAAGAGGCCCTGCGCAAGGTCGAGGGCGCGTTTTCCATCGTTGCCATGACCCGCACCAAACTGATCGGCGTGCGCGATCCCTTGGGCGTGCGCCCGCTGGTCCTTGGCCGCGTCGGCGACGGCTGGGCGCTGTCCTCCGAAACCTGCGCCCTTGATATCATCGGCGCCGAATTCGTCCGCGAAATCGAACCGGGCGAAATGGTGGTGATCAATGCCCAAGGGGTGCAAAGCCACTTCCCCTTCCGCCCGGCAAGGCCGCGCTTCTGCATCTTCGAACATGTCTATTTCTCCCGCCCCGACAGTATCCTCGGCGGCCGCTCGGTTTACGAGACCCGCGAAGCTATCGGCCGCGAACTGGCCAAGGAAAGCCCGGTAGAGGCAGACCTCGTCTGCCCCGTCCCCGACAGCGGCACCCCCGCCGCCATCGGCTTTTCGCTGGAAAGCGGCATCCCCTACGCCATGGGCATCATCCGCAACCAATACATGGGCCGAACCTTCATCGAGCCGACGGAGTCGATCCGCAACATGGGCGTGCGGCTCAAGCTCAACGTCAACCGCGCGCTGATCAAAGGCAAACGGGTGATCCTCGTGGACGACAGCGTGGTGCGCGGCACCACCAGCCGCAAGATCAAGGAAATGATCCTCGACGCCGGCGCGGCAGAGGTCCACTTCCGCATCGCCTCCCCGCCCACAGCATGGCCCTGCTTCTACGGGGTGGATACCCCAGAACGCGAAAAACTCCTCGCCGCCACCATGAGCGAAGAGGAAATGCGCGACCACCTCGGCGTCGACAGCCTGAAGTTCATCTCCCTCGACGGCCTCTACCGCGCCGTGGGCGAGGCCAAAGGCCGCGACGCCAACTCCCCGCAGTATTGCGATGCCTGCTTCTCCGGCGAATACCCGGTCAAACCCGCAGACATGCTCGACCGCGGCTTTCAAATGAAAGCCGCCGCCGAATAAGCAACGGCGGCAGAACAAAATTTTGGAAAATTTTGCCCGGCGCTGACGCGCCGGGGGCGCCCTCCTTAGAGGTCGGGGTAAAGCGCCGCCCGCAGGGCATGCTGCTCGGCCACCGAGCCCGGCTTGGCCTTCGGCCGCACAGGGGCCTGCTCCTGCACGCCTGCCTCAACGGGCGCCTCGCCCGGCGCTGTCTCGGCCAGATTCTCCGGCGCCAGATCATTGGCAAAAATCCGCATCACCTCGCTTTTCGACATACGCCACTCCTGGCGCGGCATGGTCCGGCGCGGCGCACGGCCGAAGGCAGGCACAGCGATGCGCAGCGAAAGTTCAGGAAGCAAGTCTTTGGCGTAGTTAAACATTTCATTCCCCCCAAGGAATATGTGGTCTGTGCATTCAATCTATTGCATCCCCCCCCGGCTGCACGGGGAAGAGTCGCGCTTTTTTACCCGAGCAAACATAGCGTAGATTCAAACGACATCTATTTGATTTTGTTTATAATTTTGCAAAAATGCGGCTAAAATAAGGCGAAATTACATATAGAAATACGAAACAATACCGTTAAAATTTACCCTATTGTTTCCAAAATTTTGATATAACCTAACGTAACGAGGCTCCGCGCTTCCTTGCCGTCAATTTTCGAAACCCTCAAGTTTTCGCCCAAAAATCACCCAAACACCCCGCAAACCGCCCATTCAATGCGCAGTTTACAAAATGCCGCCAGAATCAGCACCCACCCCGCCATGAGACTGTTTTCATAGCACCCCGGATTCGCCAAAAGCCCGCAGGCCGCCGGTTTGGCGGCATCAATAAGGGGGAAAACACCATGAACGCAGCAGATACCGCATGGATCATCGTCGCCACGGCGCTGGTCCTGTTTATGACACTACCGGGCCTTGCCCTGTTCTACGGCGGGCTTGTCCGCGCGCGGAACGTGCTCTCGGTGTTTATGCAGTGTTTCTCCATCGCCGCCCTGATGAGCGTCCTCTGGCTCGCCTTCGGCTATTCCATCGCCTTTGGCGAGGGCAACGCCTTCTGGGGCGGGCTGAACAAGGCCTTCCTCGCGGGCATCACCGCCGAGACAAACCGCGACAACCTGCCAGAGGTCCTGTTCTTCGCCTTCCAGATGACCTTTGCCATCATCACCCCCGCCCTGATCGTCGGCGCCTATGTCGAGCGCATCAGCTACGGCTTCATCATGACCTTTTCGGGTCTGTGGATGCTGATCTGCTACGCCCCAGTGGCCCATTGGATCTGGGGCGGCGGCCTGCTTGCGGGCGCGGAATGGTCCCTGTTCGAGGCTGGCGTCAATGATTTCGCAGGCGGCATCGTGGTGCACCAGACAGCGGGCCTTGCCGCGCTGATCCTCGCCGCTGTGCTCGGCCCGCGTCAGGACAAATCCAAACCGCCCCATAACCCCGGCATGGTGATGATCGGCGCGGCCATGCTCTGGGTCGGCTGGTTCGGCTTTAACGGCGGCTCCCAGCTTGCCGCCGATGGCACCGCCGCCATGGCGATCACGGTCACCCATCTCTCCGCGGCTGCGGCCTCGCTCACCTGGGCCCTGTGGGAACGTATCCGCTTCGGCAAATCCTCCCTCGTGGGCATGGTCACAGGCACCATCGCAGGCCTCGCCTCGATCACCCCCGCCTCCGGCTCAATCGGCCCGGTGGAGGCCCTGATCATCGGCGGCATCGCAGGGATCATGTGCCAGGAACTCTGCGGCGCCATCAAACACGGGCTGAACATCGACGACACGCTGGACGTTTTCGCCGTGCACGGCGTGGGCGGCATGTTCGGCATCGTGATGCTGGCCCTGCTGGGCCATGCGGATTGGACAGCCCAACTCGGCGGCCTCGCCGTGGTCGGCGCATGGACGGCGCTGACAACCACGGTGCTGATCTACGCCGTCAAACTCGCCTTCCCGATCCGCGTGGACCAAGAGGCAGAGCACACTGGCCTCGACCTCGCCTCCCACGGCGAACGCGCCTACGACATCACAAGCTAGCCCTACCGGCCAAGGCAATCCGAACGGGCGCCCCCGCCAAAGGGGCGCCCGTTTCCCATTGCACCCCGCAGCAAAGCCGCCAATCCCGCCCCCGCGCCAAACTTCACCCTTGACCAAAGCCGCGCAAAACGGCACCCCGCCCCCATGACAAAACTCGCCCTCATCACAGGCGCCTCGCGCGGCCTCGGCGCCGCGCTGGCACAGGCGCTCACGCCCGAATACCACATCATCGCCGTCGCCCGCACCACGGGCGCGCTCGAGGAACTCGACGATGCCATCAAGGCCAAGGGCGGCGCCGCCACCCTCGCCCCGATGGACATCTGCGTGCCCGAGGCCATGCAGCAACTCTGCCTCGACATCCACCAACGCTGGGGAGGGCTCGACCTCTGGGCCCATCCGGCGATCCACGCCGCCCCGCTGGCCCCCGCGCAATTCATCGATGACAAAGACTGGGCCAAAAGCGTCGAGATCAACGCCAATGCCACCCGCAGGCTGATCACCTACGTCCAGCCCCTGCTCGTCGCGCGGCAAAACAGCAAGGCCCTGTTCTTTGACGACCCCCGCGCAGGCGAGAAATTCTTCGGCGCCTATGGCGCGACAAAGGCCATGCAAATGGCCCTCGCAACAAGCTGGCAGGCCGAGGCCGCCAAAACCGGCCCCGAGGTCAAGATCCTCACCCCTGCCCCGATGCCAACCGCCACCCGCGCCCGCTTCTTCCCGTCAGAGGACCGCGCCCCCCTCAAAGACCCCGCAGCAGAGGCCGCCCGCCTCCTCGCCGCACTCTAAGGTCCCGCCCCGAACACAGCCGCCAAAGGCGGTTTCGACTTGGCCTTCGGCCAAGCCGACCGCGGCGGGGGCGCAGGGCGTTCCTAACGGCCCACCCTGCGCCCTCGCCGCCCCAAAACGCCGCCCATAGGGAAAACCGCCTCTGCTTCTTATTGGCGCTAAATATCCCCGCCGGAGGCACAAAATCTAAACGCAGCGCCCGCCAAATCCGCGCCATCGCGGGCCAAGCGCCGCCCGCCCGCCACACCGCGCCCCAAACAACACGCTAGAGGCGGCAAAAACCCGCGCAGCGCTTGCCGCCTGCCCGCGCCCTTGGTAACCGACAAGAAACATCAAAGGTCCGGCATATGCGCATTCTCATCACCAATGACGACGGCATCAACGCGCCGGGGCTCGAGGTTCTCACCGAAATCGCGCATCAGGTCGCCGGACCGCAGGGCGAGGTCTGGACCGTCGCCCCCGCCTTCGAACAATCCGGCGTCGGCCATTGCATCAGCTACACCCACCCCACCATGATCGCCCAGATGGGCGAGCGTCGCTTCGCCGCCGAGGGGTCCCCCGCCGATTGCGTCCTTGCCGGCCTGCATGACGTGATGACAGACACGCCCCCCGATCTGATCCTCTCGGGCGTCAACCGCGGCAATAATGCCGCCGAGAACACCCTGTATTCCGGCACCATCGGCGCCGCGATGGAGGGCGCCCTGCAGGGCGTGCCCGCCATCGCCCTGTCGCAATTCTACGGCCCCGATAACGCCCAGACAGAGGACCCCTTCGAGGTCGCCCGCATCCATGGGGCCAAAACGGTTAAAACCCTTCTGGACAAAGGCACTTGGGGCGGAGAGGGCTACCAGATGTTCTACAACGTCAACTTCCCCCCCGTGCCCGCCGCCGCCCATAAGGGCGTCATGCTCACCCATCAGGGCCTGCGCCGCACGGTGAAATTCGGGGTCGAGCCTCATATCGCCCCCAATGGCCGCCGCTTCCTCTGGATCAAGGGCGGCGCTCAGGGCGAACACACCGGAGAGGGCAGCGACGCGGGCGCGAATATCGACGGCTATACCTCCGTCACCCCCATGCGCGCCGACCTGACCGACCACGCCGCCCTCGCCGATCTGCGCGCCGCCCTCGGGGATGTAATCGCATGAACACCCCCGCCGAACAAAAGATGCAGTTCCTTTTTGCCCTGCGCTCCAAGGGCGTCACCGACAGCCGCGTCCTTTCGGCAATGGAGGTCGTCGACCGCGCCCCCTTTATCCAAGGCACCTTCTCCGACCGCGCCTATGACGACACGCCCCTGCCCATTGCCTGCGGCCAGACCATCTCCCAGCCCTCCGTCGTTGGCCTGATGACACAGGCCCTGAACGTCGGCCCCCGCGATATCGTGCTGGAGGTCGGCACCGGCTCCGGCTATCAGGCCGCGATCCTGTCCCAGCTCGCCCGCCGCGTCTATACGGTGGACCGTTTCAAGCGTCTCACCCGCTCCGCCAAGGAGATCTTCGACGCGATGGACCTGCGCAATGTCACCGTCTTTTGCGAGGATGGCTCCCACGGCCTTCCCAGCCACGCCCCCTTTGACCGCATCCTCGTCACAGCGGCGGCAGAGGACCCCCCCGGCCCCCTCCTGCAACAGCTCCGCGTGGGCGGCATCATGGTGGTGCCCGTCGGCCAGTCCGACGCGGTGCAAAGCCTGATTAAAGTGACGCGCACGGAAACCGGCTTCGACTATGACGAGCTGCGCGAGGTCCGCTTCGTGCCCCTGCTCGAGGGGCTGGGCGAAGAATAGCAATTCCCCGCCAAAGCCCTCGGTAAACACTGGTCAGCCTCGGCAAAAATGCGTAATATCCTGAGCAAATGGACGTGCACTCCAAAAAACCGCACGCCGAGCTTGAGGAAATGACAGTATGGGCCATTCAAACCGCCTTCTCTCCCTGTGTCTTGCGACATCCTTCGTCGGCCTCGCGGCCTGCTCCGATTTCGACCTGGACCTGCGCGACGTCGGACGCGGATTTGACACCTCCGATGCGGTCAAGGTGCAGGCCGAACCACGGCCCAAGGCCGATGATCGCGGCATCCTCTCCTACCCGAATTATCAGGTCGCCGTGGCACGCCGCGGCGATACGGTCACCGATGTGGCCAACCGCATCGGCCTGCCGGTTGATGAACTGGCCCGCTACAACGGCGTGCCGGTGGATGCCAAACTCAACCGCGGCGAACTCCTCGCCCTGCCCCGCCGGGTCGAGGAACCCTCCCCCGCGACAGGCGCCAGCATCACCGGCCCGATCCGCCCGACGGAAACTGTCGATGTCACCGCCCTCGCCAGCAATGCGATCGACCGCGCCGAACCCGCCCGCACCGCGCCAAGCGGCACCTCGGGGCAAGAACCCACACGGCATCAGGTCAAGCGCGGGGAGACCGCCTATTCCGTGGCAAGGCTCTATAATGTCTCGCCAAAATCCCTTGCCGACTGGAACGGCCTCGGCTCTGATCTGTCGATCCGCGAGGGGCAATACCTGCTGATCCCCGTGGCCGCCGCCGCCATTCCCGAACCCGCGATCGAGGAGGACACCTCCGCCCCCGGTCAGGGCAGCACAACGCCCACGCCCCCCAGCGCCGCGGCCCCCCTGCCTGACGAAACACCAGAACGCACCGCGGCCACCACCACAACAACGGGCGCGCCCGCCCCGGCCGCAGGCACACCGCCCTCGCCCGAACTCGCAGCACAGGCCACCTCCGCCTCAAGCAGCGCCGCCCTCGCCCGCCCCGCAGATGGCAATGTCATCCGCGACTTCCAGAAGGGCAAGAATGACGGCATTGACATCGGCGCCTCCGCCGGTGCCCCCGTCCGCGCCGCAGACGCAGGCACCGTGGCCGCCATCACCACCGACACCGATCAGGTGCCGATCATCGTGGTCCGCCACAGCGGCGGGCTGCTGACGGTCTATGCCAATGTCGACGGGGTCAAGGTCAAGAAGGGCGACCGCGTCAAACGCGGCCAAACCATCGCCGCCGTGCGCGCAGGCTCGCCCAGCTTCCTCCACTTCGAGGTCCGCAAGGGCCTCGAGGCGGTCGATCCGGCCTCCTACCTCAACTAAAACGCACAAGCGGCCAGCCTCCCAAAGGGCTGGCCCACACCCCCCAAAAATCCCATATAAACACGATTTTCACGCTGTTTTCGCTTAGGCTTGGACAAAGCCGGGCCTCTGTGGAATACTCCCCCCATTCATTTTGATTGCTCTCGCCGCGCTTTTTTTGCGGCACCCCATAATTGACAGGTCTTATTATGCCTCCTGCCGCCCGAATACTGGATAATGTCACCCATCCCCTGCCGCCGATCCTCACGCCGGGGCCGGGCTCTACCAATGTGCTCGTCGGCATGCTGCCCCAATGGCGCGCCATTCCCGCCGCTGCCGCCTCTGCGCTCAATGCCGCGAAAAAGGCCACCGATGCGGCCTGCAAAACCCTTGAGGCCACACGCTCCGCCGCCATGGGCACCCCCGGTGCCCCCGCCGCCATCGCCGCCGAAAACGCGGGCAAGGCCGCGGCCTCTGCGGCCATGGGCGCGCTGATGAACTCCATCGGCGGGCTCTCCGACACCCATATGTGCACCACGCCAACGCCCCCCTGCCCGGTGCCCCACGGCCCCGGCAAGGTGATCGACGGCTCCTCCACCGTGCTGGTCAACGGCTTGCCCGCCGCCCGCATGGGCGACACCGTGGTCGAGGCCATCGGCCCCCCCAACAAAATCGCCAAGGGCCACCCCACAACCATCATCGGCGGCGGCAGCAACTCCGGCAGCGCCAGCTTCGGCGCCCTCGTCGCCGCCCTCGTCTCCGCCGTGGTAGAGGCCGTCGTGGCCGAATTCCCCCGCCCCGTGATCCTGCCCGATGGCACCCATGCGACGGAATATTCCCCCAACGTCTATGTGACCGGCACCGCCGAACAACAGGCCGAAACCATCCGGCAGCTTAACGCCATACGCGCCGGCGAAGGCGGCGAGCAGTTCTTCAACGACCTCGCAGGTCAGGACGAGCCGCAGATCCTCTCCGTCATCGGCGACCCCGCCCGCGGGCGCGAATTGCACCCCGGCCAGCAAAGCTATGAAAACTGCGCCGTCCAATCGAGCCAGCAGATCATCCATCAGGCCACCGGCACCGACAATGACGAGGCCACGATGGAGGGCATCGCAGGCGGCCCGCCCCCCTCCGGCTACTCCCGCACCGGCGGCACACCCATCGGCGGCGAGGAAGTCATCCTCGAAAACGGCGGCGTCCCCGCAACCATGATGCCCGGCAATACCAATACCGTGGACAATGCCCTCGCCAACAATCAAGGCGTCATTTCCGGCCATGACGCAGGCCGCCTGTGGAACGATCCCGCCTATAACGGCGGTGGCCACGCGGTGCATACCACCGGCGCGGTGCAAAACCAGAACGGCGAAACTCTGGCCTATACCATCAACGACACCGGCAATAACAAAACCGGTCAGGTCATCGGGGCACAGGAATATGCAGACTCACTGGACGGGTTTAACATCCCCGTCACCGACAACCCGATATGGTAAAATCCGCCGCCTTGCCGCGGCCCTTTGCCTTTGCCTCGCAGGAGGGCTCCTAATGGCCGGACAGGCATCCGCAGACGCACCCATCGCACAGCGCCGCGCCAAGCAAATGCATATGGCACGCGCCCAGTTCACCATGCTCCCGCGTGAGGCCGTGCAGGGCTACCCCGTGCCCCTCATGGTCGAGGGCGAGCTTTGGTTCGTCTTCCCCTTTGTCTACCGCTCCGGGCGCCCGCCCGAACCACCCGAACTCACCGCCCCGATCTACATGAGCCGCATCGACGCCAGCACAGGCGAGCGCGCCGAAATCCGCGCGGTCGAGGGCGCAGACCCCGAACAGCGCATCGGCCAACACGTCATCGACAAAAAGCTCAGCTATGATGATTTCCTGCAGGCCGAGGCCGATATGTTCGCCGCCATGTCCGCCCTGCTCGACGTCGCCCGCTACCCCGACCGCGCCCTGACAGCAGAGGAGGCCGAGGCCGCCAAAGCCTTCGCCGCAAGCTGGCCCAAGGTGGCGCACCGCCCACTGGCCGCCCATTACCGCGCGATCAACCCCGCTTGGTTCGCCAAAGTCCTGCCGGAAGACTAACCCATGAGCGACCAGCCCAGCGATATGGCCGAAGCCCAACCCGAATCTCCGGCTCCCTCTGGCCTCCCCAGCCTCGCCGCCTTCGGCCCCGACGGCAGCCAGATCGCCCTGTTCGAATTCCGTCAGGAAGGCCTCTTCACCCTCGGCAACGGGCTGGAGGCCACCTTCCAACTCGACGATCCGGCACTGGACATGAAACACGCCGCCTTCCTGCTGGGCGAGGAGGGACTGCTCCTCCAACCCGGCGGCACCGTCACCTTCCAAGACCGCCTAGTTACAAGACCCCTCGCCCTCGCCCATGGCGATACCCTGCTGATGGGCCAATGCACCTTCAAACTCTTCACCCCCAAAACCGCCCCCTTCGCCCGCGCACGCATCGGCGAAACCCTCTGGACCCTGCGGCCGGCCTCCCAAGACTGGCAGTTCGCCGAGGACAGCGGCATCATGCGCATGGTCGAAGGCGGCAATAAAATGGAGAACCTGATTTTCAATCAGGACAGGCAGACAGAGAAATCCCTAGACGCCTATATCGACTTCCAAGCCCATAAAATGCGCGCCCTCTTCGGCGATTTCACGCAGGAGCTCCTCACCGTGGAGCCGCTCTATGACTGCGAGGAATTCCGCATCGCCCTGACACGCTTTACCTTTCAGGAACGGCAAGTGACACAAATCCAATGCTACGGGCTCCTTGGCGGCGATGTCGCCATCGCCGTCTGGTCCGTCCCCCCCGCCGTCGGCAGCAAAGAAGAGGCCCTCGCACGCTTCCGCGACTACCTCACCACACTGGCCCGTTTCCACTAACACCACCGGAAAACACAGCCACTCCCCTCGCAAAACCCGCTGTCGCCGGGCCTCCGCCCGGCGATCCGCGCGCGCGCAGGAGGCCAAGGGCCTCCTGCGCGCGCGCCTGCCCCGTCCCGGCCAAACCGAAAGCGCAGTGCCCTAAAGGCGCACACCCCGGCGACCGGCCAAATCCGTGAAATACTGCCAAGCCACCCGGCCAGACCGCGCCCCGCGCGTCGCCTGCCACTCGATCGCCTCGGCGCGCATCTCTTCCGCGTCGATCTCGATCCCATGGGCCGCGCAATAGCCCGCGATCATCTCAAGGTATTCGTCCTGCGTGCAGGGGTGGAACCCCAGCCACAGCCCAAAGCGGTCGGAGAGGGAGACCTTCTCCTCCACCGCCTCGCTCGGGTTGATCGCATTGCTGCGCTCATTCTCGATCATGTCGCGCGGCATCAGGTGGCGCCGGTTCGAGGTCGCATAGAACAGCACATTCTCCGGCCGCCCCGAAATCCCGCCATCCAGAACCGCCTTCAGCGATTTGTAATGCTCGTCATCATGGCTGAAACTCAGGTCATCGCAGAACAGGATGAACCGCTCCTCCGAGGCCCGCAAAAGCATCAACAGCCGCGAGATGCTCGGCAGGTCCTCGCGCTGCACCTCCACGATCTTCAACGCCTCACCCTTTGCGCGAACTTCCGCATGTATCGCCTTCACAAGGCTGGATTTTCCCATCCCGCGCGCACCCCACAACAGGGCATTGTTCGCGGGCATCCCGCGGGCAAATTGCAGGGTGTTCTCCAGCAGCGTATCGCGCGAGCGGTCAATCCCCACCAGCAGCCCCACATCCACCCGGCTCACCCGGTTCACCGGCTCCAGCACATCAGGGTCCGCATGCCACAGAAAGGCATCGGCACTGGCGTAATCGGGCGCGGTGGCAGCGGGCGGAGACATCCGCTCCAGCGCCGCCGCAATCCGGTTCAGGCTCTCTTCAGTCATGGCAGATCACAGCAAATCTTCAGGGTGGTCATCATTCGGCGGCACATAGTCATCGTCCCACTCGTCATCCCAAAGGCCCTCCGCCTGAAGCCGCGCCTTCCGGCGGCGCTCCACTCGGCGCACAAGGAAAATCGAAACCTCATAGAGGCCGTAAACCGCCACAAACAGGATCACCTGCGTGATGATATCCGGCGGCGTCACGATCCCCGCCAGCACCAGAATCGCCACCACAGCGTATTTGCGCACAGCCCCAAGGCCCCGGCTCGACACCAGCCCCGCCTTGCCCAGAAGCGTCAGCAAAACAGGCAGCTGGAAACACATGCCAAAGGCCATGATGAAAGTAATCGTCAGCGACAGGTATTCCGCCATGGAGCCCGTAAAGGTCACATTCAGCGCGCCCTGCGGCAGGCTCCCATCAGGGAGCTGCTCCCCCGTCGCCCCAACCTGTTGAAAGTTCAGGAAGAAATCGAACGCCAGCGGGATCACGATGTAATAGGCAAAGCTCGCCCCGATAAAGAACATCACCGGAGAGGCCACAAGGAAGGGCAAAAACGCCCCCCGCTCCGACTTATACAGCCCCGGCGCGACAAAGCGCCAAAGCTGATAGCCAATCAGCGGGAAGGCCATGGCAAAGCCGCCCATGATCGAAATGCGGATGGCCACGAAAAAGCCCTCCTGCAATTTGATCAAAACCAGCCCGCAATCCTGCCCGCGCTCGTTCAGCGCCGCACAGATCGGCTCCGTCAGAAAGGTAAAGATCGGGTTCCAGACGTAGAAACAGATGAAAATACAGATGACAAAGGCAATCGCCGCGCGGATCAAACGGGTGCGCAGCTCCGCCAGATGTTCGATCAAGGGCGCGGTGGAGGCATCCATTTCATCCTCGGGCGGGGTGCCGGGGCTGCCAAGCTCTGGGTTGCTCATGCCTTATCGCCCGCCTTCGTCTTGGGTGCGGCCTTCTTGGCCGCAGTTTTCTTGGGGGCCGGTTTCTTCGCTGCCGGCTTCTTAGCCGCAGCCTTCTTCACCGCAGGTTTCTTAGCAGCCGCCTTCTTAGCAGGCGCCTCAACAGGCACCTCACCCGCGGCCTCCGCCGCTTCACGCGCCCGCCGCGCATTGGCCACCTCGGCGGCCTTATCGCGGATCTTCTTCGCCTGCTCGGCCCGCTCCGCCGCCAGCTTCGCGGTCTCCGACCCCTCCGCCGCGTCATCGCTGGGCTTGCGCACCTTGGTCACATTGTCCTGCGCCTTGGTCACCTTCGTAGGATCCCATTTGTCAAACTTATCAGCAGCTTCCGACAGCTTGTTAATGCCAAGGGAGCGCGCGGATGTCATATCGCCAAAGTCCTTGGCCATCTCGTTCATCCCCGTGCTGTCCGCAGCATCATGCATCGCAGAGGTGAAGTCGCGCGACATCCTCTTGATCTTGGCCGTCATCTTGCCAAGCGCACGAAACATCACCGGCAGGTCCTTCGGACCCACCACAATCAGGGCAACAATGCCCACGAGCATCAGCTCACTCCAGCCCATTCAGCGCACTCCGGTCCGGCCTAACGGCTCAGACCTTGTCCTTGCTGTCCTCGGGCGTGATGTCGCGGGCCGCTTCGGCCTCTGCGGCTTCAAGCTCTTCGGTGCCCTCTTTGACGCCCTTTTTGAAGGATGTGATCCCCTTGCCAACTTCGCCCATAAGCGACGAAATCTTGCCGCGTCCGAACAGGACAAGAACGACAACCGCAATCAGCAGCCAGCCGACGGGTGGGATATTGGTGATGAACATTGCATTTGCCATTGGGTCTTCTCCTCGGATGACGGTGCAGGCCCTGTGGCACTGCGGCCCTCGATACTTAGGCGGTTTCGCGGGCTTGTAAAAGGGTGCCAGCCGCTTTTTGCCCCCCTAATCCGCCGTGAAAACACACTTGTCAGCCGGCGGTTTTGACAGCAAGTTGTCAACTGACAGGTTTTTGTCAGGTGACCCCACTCGCCCCCCGCGAAAACCACCCCGAATCAAAGGCCTATCCCCCATGCGCCGCACCGACCGCCTGTTCGAGCTGATCCAGATCCTGCGCAATGGCGGGCTGCACCGCGCACAGGACATCGCCGACCGGCTCGATGTCTCCTTGCGGACAATTTATCGCGATATGGATGCGCTCATGGCCTCCGGCATGCCGATCGAGGGCGCGCGCGGCGTCGGATACCGCCTCACCGCCGCCATCACCCTGCCCCCCCTCAACCTGACGATGGAGGAGCTCGAGGCCCTGCATATGGGCATGGCCGTGGTGGGCGAGGCAGGCGATCCCGCCCTCAAGGCCGCCGCGGCGAGCCTTTCTGCCAAGATCGACGCGGTGCTGCCAATGGACACCAACGCCGCGCCCAAGGGCTGGGGCTTTGCCATCTACCCCTTCGCCGATGCCGCCGCCGGTTTCACCCATATGCCCGCCCTGCGCTCTGCCCTGCGCTCGCGGCAAAAGGTCCGCCTGACCTACACCAACCTGACCGGAGAGGTCACATCCCGCATCACCCGCCCCCTGCATATCGACTACCTCGGCCGCGTCTGGACCCTCGCCGCATGGTGCGAGCTGCGCGAGGATTTCCGCGTCTTCCGCATCGACCGCATCACCAAGGTCCAAACCCTGCCCGCCCTTTTCGTGGATGAGCCAGGCAAAAGCCTTGCCGATTACCGCGCAAGGGCCTGAAGCCGCCAAAACGGCCGCGCCACGCGCAACCCCCTGACATCCCGTGGCTTTTCCGCAAAACCGCACGATTGCCGCCACAAATTCGCCCCGAGGCACCAGCTACCTTCCGGTAACTTAGCCCCAAGCCCCGGACCAAACATGCCCCGCAAAACAACCCGCATCGCCGCAGCGACCCTAATCGCCCTTCTAACCGCCCCAACGGCCCAAGCGGCACTATCCAAATCCGAATGCGCCGCCCTGACCGATTACTTCACCGCCGTCGGCGAAAACCTCAAACATCAGTCGCAGATGAGCAAGGCCTCCTACTCCCTCGCCCTCACCGCCATGCCCATGGCCATGACCGACCCGACCCTGAAACGCCGCATCGACACACTCAACGATGACACCAAAAAGCTTTCCAAATCCCTAAAGGAAATGACGGCCCGCTCCATGCCGCTGATCGACCTGATGCAGGCCCATTGCCGCTAACGCGGGAACAGGAAACAGCGGTCCCGCCGCATCGACAGCCACAGCACCCTGCCCGCCTCGGGCAAGAACACCGAGGGCACCGTCGCGCTCAAGACCGAGCCGTCGTGCTCCATCTCGAACTCGATCAGGCTCTCGCGGCCCATAAAGCGCGCGCGCTTCACACGGGCCCGCGCGGGCATCCCGTCGCTCGGCGTGGCCAAGGGCCCGCCCTTGCGGCGGTCAAAGTCGATCCGCAGATGCTGCGGCCGGATCACAATATCCACCGCCGTGCCATCCGGATGGCCGGGGGCAAGGAAGCCGCCAAAAGGCGTCTCCACCAAAGCCCCCTCAACAACGCCCGATACCACATTGATATCGCTGAAAAAGGCCGCAGCCTCCTTATCCACCGGCGTGTTGTAAATATTATAGGGCGCGCCGCGCTGCACGATCTTGCCGTGACGCATCAGGGCGATCTCGTCGGCCATGCGCATGGCCTCGTCCGGCTCGTGGGTGACAAGCAAAACCGCCGTGCCATTGGCCTTGAGCACCGCCAAAGTCTGATCCCGCACCTCATCGCGCAACCGGTTATCCAGCCCCGAAAACGGCTCGTCCATCAACATGATCGCAGGCCGCGGCGCCAAGGCCCGCGCAAGGGCCACCCGCTGCTGCTCCCCGCCCGACAGCTCATGGGGGAACTGCGCCGCAAAGCGCCCCATATTGACCTGCCCCAGCATCTCCTCCACCCGCGCGCTGCGCTCCGCGCGGCTCCCGCGCAGGCCAAAGCCCACGTTGTCGGCCACGGACAAATGCGGAAACAGGGCGAAATCCTGAAACATCAACCCGATCTGGCGGTTCTCCGGCTCCACATGCAGGCCCGGCGCGGCAACGCGGGCCCCGCACATCTCGATCTGGCCCGCATCCAACCGCTCCACCCCCGCAATCAGGCGCAGGGTCGTCGACTTGCCGCAGCCAGAGGGACCAAGCAGACAGGTCACCTGCCCCGCCGCCACCTCAAGGCTGACATCATCCACCACCCTGCGCCCATCAAAAGACCGGCACAGCCCCTGAATACTCAGGCGCGTTTCAGGCAAGGCAGCGTCGGGAAAGGATGCGTCGGGCAAGGCGGGCTTTCTGACTGATTAGATCGGGTTTGGCCCTACCAGCCCCGCAAAGGGCTGGCAAGACAGCGCAGAGGCGCCCTAGATCGTGGCATTCACCCCGCCGCCATCCAGCAAGATATTCTGCCCGACGATAAACCCGGCATGCTGCGAGCATAAAAACGCACACATCGCCCCGAACTCCGCCGCCGTGCCATAGCGCCGCGCGGGAATCCCCGCCTGCCGCTGCACCGCGGCCTCCTCAAGGGTGATCCCCTGCGCCTCGGCCACACCGGTATCAAGGGACACGGCCCGATCCGTCGCATGAATCCCGGGCAGCAAATTGTTGATCGTCACCCCATCAGGCGCCACCTGCCGCGAGGTGCCGGCGACATAGCCGGTCAACCCCGTGCGCGCCGCATTCGACAGGCCAAGCGCAGGGATCGGCGATTTCACCGACTGCGAGGTGATATTCACCACCCGGCCCCAGCCCTGCTTTGCCATGACAGGCAGGCAGGCCTTCATCAGGGCAATGGGCGTCAACATATTGGCATCCAAGGCTTTAATGAAATCCTCCCGCTCCCAGTCAGACCAGATCCCGGGGGGCGGACCACCCGCATTGGTCACCAGAATATCCACATGCCCCGCCGCGGCCAAAACCTCCGCGCGGCCCGCATCGCTGGTGATATCGGCGGCCACATCGGTCACCTCGACCCCGTATTCCCCGCGCAAATACGCCGCCGTCTCGGCCAATGGCCCCGCAGAACGCGCGTTCAGCGTCAAAGACACCCCCGCCTGCGCCAATGCCTCGGCGCAGCCGCGCCCCAAACCCTTGGAAGAGGCCGTCACCAAAGCCCGTTTGCCTGAAATTCCCAGATCCATCTGCAGATCCTCCCTCATCATGTTGCATGTCCCGGCCCGCCGCCCTTCGGCCCGCGCGCCCTGTGTGACGCCATCACTGCCACCACAGCGGCAAAAGGCAAGGCCCCTTTGGGGCCATCCCGCCGCCGCCTGCGTCAATGAAGCGCGCAATTTCCCCCGATTGTTCACCTCGCGGCAATAGTTTTGCCGCATTCCTCTTCCAAACAAAACGCAGGTAACGACACTGCGGCCATTGCCCCCCCTCAAGGCTAACATTAGGTAACCCGCTAAGATGAGCAACGACGCCCCCTCCCCGCCGGCCGGCACGGCCCCGGCCTTCACCTGCCATGTGTTTCTGGGCAGCGACCTGAAGGTGACCTCCGGTGCCAACCTGCATGACCCCCTGTGGGACATAGAGGAACTCTGCCTCGGCGATATCTACATGCTCGCCGAATCCGCCGAGGGGTATGAACTGCGCATCACCAATGACGGCGCGGATGACACCAAGGACGGGGGCCACCAGCGCGTGTTGCCCGGCGGCGACCTCTGCCCCAAGGGCGGCCCGCTCCATGTCACCGCCAAGCTGACCTTCATGGCCCGCGACGGCTCCAAAATCGAAATCCTGCATCTGCACCTGCCCAATGCCACGCGCGAATTCTGCTTCCTGCCGATCACACCGGTGGAGCCGAAAACCGACTATACCCTCATCGGCGTGGACGAGAGCCCGCGGGATGTGAAATTCTCCGACCTGATCACCTTTGCCTTCCTGCGCGGCACCCAGATCACCATGGCCGACGGCAGCCAACGCCCGATCGAAACCCTGAGCGTCGGCGACCGCCTGCTCACCCGCGACCACGGCCCCCAGCCCCTGCGCTGGATCGGCCAGCAAACCGTCCGCGCCGTGGGCGCCTATGCGCCGGTGGTGATCACCAAAGACACCCTCGGCAATGCCTCCGACCTGATCGTCAGCCAGCACCAGCGGCTCTTTGTCTACCAACAGGGCGATAACCGCATGACCCGCACCGCCGAAATGCTGGTGCGCGCGAAATATCTGGTGGACGACGAGGCCGTCTTCATCCGCAAGGACGGCTACGCCGATTACTTCACCCTGCTGCTCAACGAGCATGAGGTGATCTATGCCGAATGCATCCCGGTCGAGAGCCTGCAGCTCTCCGCCCAGACCCGCACCGGCCTGCCCGACGAAATCGCCCGCGAGGTCGACGCCCATTTCCCCAATGTCGACCAGGAGCAAGCCTTCGGCACCGAGCTTGAGGACGAGGCCCTGAAAGACGACGCCCGCGCGCGCATCTTCAAGGGCAACTCCGGCTCCTGACCCCGCCGGCACCGCCGCCATCGCGACCAAAATTTCCAAACCAAATTTTGCACCCGGGCCCCTCCCGCCCGCCCGCCACGGCCTTCGGCCTGCGCGGCCAGTTGGGCGTGGCAATTTGCCTGTCGGCAAATTGCCCGCGCCCCGCCGCCAAGGGGGCGATCTGCACAAACATATGCATGGGATGTGCATCGGATGTGCATCACTTGTGCATCCGGTTTTTATGCCCTCAATCTCAATTGCGCTGCCCCGCGCCGCGCCCTATACCACGCCCCATGTTGGACACGCCCTCAAACCGCCCCGAGCTTCCGCCAGAGATCGCGCGACGTCGCACTTTCGCGATCATCTCGCATCCCGATGCGGGCAAAACCACGCTGACCGAGAAGTTTTTGCTCTATGGTGGCGCGATCCAGATGGCCGGACAGGTCCGCGCCAAGGGCGAGGCCCGGCGCACGCGCTCCGACTTCATGAAGATGGAACAGGACCGGGGCATCTCTGTCTCCGCCTCTGCAATGTCTTTTGATTACAATGGCTTCCGCTTCAATCTTGTGGATACCCCAGGTCACTCCGACTTCTCGGAAGACACCTATCGCACCCTGACCGCGGTGGACGCCGCCGTGATGGTGATCGATGGCGCCAAGGGCGTGGAAAGCCAGACGCAAAAGCTCTTCGAGGTTTGCCGGTTGCGCGACCTGCCGATCCTGACCTTCTGTAACAAGATGGACAGGGAAAGCCGTGATGTCTTTGACATCATTGACGAAATTCAGGAGAATCTCGCCATCGACGTGACGCCAGCCAGCTGGCCCATCGGCGTTGGCCGCGATTTTCTAGGCTGCTACGACCTCGCCCGTGACCGGCTGGAGCTGATGGACCGCGCCGACCGCAACAAAGTCGCGCAAACCATTGAAATAAAAGGGCTTGATGACCCTCTGCTAGAGCAGCACATCCCTGCCGACCTTGCCGCGAAACTGCGCGAGGATGTGGAGATGGCCCGCGAACTCCTGCCGCCATTGGACGCAAAGGCCATGGCCGAGGGCACGCTCACCCCGATCTGGTTCGGCTCTGCCATTAACTCTTTCGGGGTTAAGGAACTGATGGACGGCATCGCCCAATTCGGGCCGGAGCCGCAGCCGCAGCGCGCCGATCCAAGACAGATTATGCCAGAAGAAACAAAGGTTTCCGGCTTTGTCTTCAAGGTTCAGGCGAACATGGATCCAAAGCACCGCGACCGCGTTGCCTTCCTGCGCATGGCCTCCGGGCACTTCAAACGCGGCATGAAATTAACCCATGTGCGCTCCAAGAAACCCATGGCGATCTCCAACCCCGTCCTCTTCCTTGCCGCCGACCGCGAGCTGGCAGAGGAGGCATGGGCCGGCGATATCATCGGCATCCCCAACCACGGCCAGCTGCGCATCGGCGATACGTTAACCGAAGGGGAAGCTTTGCGTGTTACTGGTATCCCCAGCTTCGCGCCCGAACTGCTGCAATCCTGTCGCGCCGGGGATCCGCTCAAGGCCAAACACCTCGATAAGGCCCTGATGCAATTCGCAGAGGAAGGCGCCGCCAAGGTGTTTAAACCCGTCATCGGCTCCGGCTTTATCGTCGGCGTTGTTGGCGCCCTGCAATTCGAGGTTCTCGCCAGCCGGATCGAGCTGGAATACAGCCTGCCCGTCCGTTTTGAACCCTCGCAGTTCACCTCGGCGCGTTGGGTCCATGGCCCCAAGGAGGCCGTTGAAAAATTCGCCAATGCCAACAAAGGGCATATGGCCGAGGACAACGACGGCGACCCCGTCTATATGACGCGACTGCAATGGGACATCGACCGCATCGCCCGCGATTACCCCGATGTCACCTTGAGCGCGACGAAGGAAATGATGGTCTAGAGGCAGAAAATGACGGTCTAAAGGCCAAGTTGTCAAAGAATGGGCCGCTGCATATTATGCGGCCCATATTTTAAATCTCTTTGAACAACCCTTTAGGAAATCTTAATGGCCTATACTGTGAATACTATTGCCGAGGGAAAAGAAGCCCTTGAAAAAGCACGTGAATTTCTAGCCTTCGTTCAACCCATCGATTACCAGACAAGCATGGGAAAGGTCTCTATCCCGGTCGGAACCGTCGATCTACGCTCCGAACAGGTCATTATCGGCGCCGCCTCCCCTTGGGTATATTACCTGCACAAGAACAAGCTCAAGGCCATGGGCCTACAGGCCTTTGCCACCAACATGGCTTGGGATTCGCTGGCCCGTGACCTCTACGACCGCACCAAATACATCGTGCCCGTTGCCACCGCGATGGCGAATTTCTGCATCGGTCTGGGCACCGGCCTCGGCGGCCCGATTGTCACCGGCCTTGTCGTCGTCACCCCGCTGGTGATCAAGTTCACTATCTTCTATTCCGAAAATCGCGCCGCAGTAGATGCCGTGGCAGGCCACCTGAATATCGCCCTCCATGCCCTTGATTGGATGCGAAAACATTGCCCTGTGAACTACCGCATCCTGATGCAGCTTTTCGCGCATGCGGGATGGGAGGCCATGACCCGTATCCCCGATGGCATCACGATGGAGGCCCTCGCCTCCATCGCTGGCGGGCTCATTGGCGGCTGGACCGGGGCGATGGACGACGGGCTTTTCGCGATGTTGAAAATCCTCGCTTCCAGCCTCGGGATGGCTTCGGTCAAATTCGGGACCGCCGGCATCATCCACAATACCAAACAGGGCGCAGAGGACATCATCCGCCTGTATGAGATGAGCGGCATCATCATCGGCAAGTCGGAGGCCCGCATCCTTGCCGAGGAGCTTGAACGCCCCGGCGCGCGGCAACAGTTCACCGCCCTCTTCCACGCATTAGAAGCCGTCGCCGCACTTGGGCGCGAGTTGAACGAAACCTATGAGGCCACCAAGGTCCCGGGGGACAACGCGGCGGGCTGGTGGTAGGGCGTAAAAGCACCGATTTCCCCCTAAAACACCGCAAAGATTGACCTTTCCGCCCCGCTCGGCTACACCCCGCGACAGGCCTCGCGATGCGCGCGGGGCAATTCGCCGGGGCGGCAGTCAATTTACGTCCCGAACGCACGCAGATTTCTGCCAAGTAACGGACATATATGACCAAATTTTCCGACCTGGACCTCTCCCCGAAGGTTCTTAAAGCCATCGAAGAAGTGGGCTACGACACCCCGACCCCAATTCAGGCTGGCGCCATCCCGCCTGCCCTGCTTGGGCGCGACGTTCTGGGCATCGCCCAAACCGGCACTGGCAAAACCGCCAGCTTCACCCTTCCTATGATCTGCAACCTTGGCCGTGGCCGGGCGCGGGCGCGCATGCCGCGCAGCCTCGTTCTGGCCCCCACCCGCGAACTCGCGGCGCAGGTTGCAGAGAACTTCGACCTCTATGCAAAACACACCAAGCTGACCAAAGCCCTGCTGATCGGCGGCGTCAGCTTTGGCGAGCAGGACAAGCTGATCGACCGCGGCGTTGACGTTCTGATCGCCACTCCCGGCCGCCTGCTTGACCATTTCGAGCGCGGCAAACTGATCCTGTCGGACGTGAAAATCATGGTCGTGGATGAGGCCGACCGGATGCTCGACATGGGCTTTATCCCCGATATCGAACGCATTTTCGGCCTCACGCCCTTTACCCGCCAAACCCTGTTCTTCTCGGCCACCATGGCGCCAGAGATCGAGCGGATCACCAATATGTTCCTCTCCAACCCCGAGCGTATCGAAGTTGCCCGTGCGGCCACGACGAACGAGAATATCACTCAGGGCGTGGTGATGTTCAAAGGCTCCCGCCGCGACCGCGCGGCAAGTGAAAAGCGCAAGCTTCTCAGGGCCTTGATCGAATCCGAGGGTGAGGGATGCTCCAACGCGATCATCTTCTGTAACCGCAAGGTTGACGTCGATATCGTTGCCAAGTCGATGAAGAAATACGGCATGAACGCAGAGCCGATCCACGGCGATCTGGATCAATCCCACCGCATGAAAACCCTCGACGGGTTCCGCGATGGCACGATCCAGTTCCTCGTCGCATCGGATGTGGCCGCCCGCGGCCTCGACATTCCCGATGTCTCACATGTGTTCAACTTTGACGTCCCCAGCCACGCCGAGGACTATGTGCACCGCATCGGCCGCACCGGCCGCGCCGGCAAGAGCGGCAAGACATTCATGATCTGCGAGCCGCGCGACGAGAAGAACTTCGACGATATCGAACGTCTTGTCGAAACCAGCATCCCGCGCATTGAGAACCCGCTTGGCGGCTCTGCCCCCGCGGCGGAGGCCCCTGCCCCGGCAGAGGCCGCAGAGGCCCCCGCAGAGGACAAGCCAAAGCGCACAAGAACCCGCTCGCGCTCCCGCAAGAAGGATGAGGCCCCCAAGGCCGAAGCCGCCGCCGAGAGCGTAGCAGAGGCCGCACCGGCAGAGACAGCCCCCGCGGAGCCGACGCCAGAGGCGGAGGCAACACCCGCCGCCAGCGAGGACAAACCCAGCCGCAGCCGCTCTCGCGGCGGACGTGGCCGTGGCCGCAACCAGGAGCCCAAGGGCGACGGCAAACCCGGCCTTGGCGATCACATGCCGGATTTCATCGCGCTCAGCTTTGAGGACCGCAAGGCAGGCTAACCCCCCGCATC
This sequence comes from Harenicola maris, assembly GCA_018524345.1. Lineage (GTDB taxonomy): Bacteria > Pseudomonadota > Alphaproteobacteria > Rhodobacterales > Rhodobacteraceae > Harenicola > Harenicola maris. Next base: position 593,317 of record JADQAZ010000001.1, on the reverse strand, counting down.
AGAAACAAAAAACGCCCGCGCAGATCGCTCTGCGCGGGCGTTTTTGTTTTCAGGCCAAGCGGCCTTAGGTCAGGCGGCTGGTCACAACCGTCACCTCGGGCTTCTTGCCGATCTCCTTGGAGCATGCTTGCCGCACGATGCGGTGAATCTGCTCCTCGATCTTGTCGTCATCGGCAAGGGTGGCGTCACCCGCGCGGCCAAGGAACTGGTCCACATCTGCCTCGATCACCTCGGCCAGCGGCGCATTGGAGCGGCCCACCTCGGCCAGCCCCGAAATCTCCGCCCATGGCTCGCCCAAGGGCTCGTCATTTTCAAGGATCAGCGTCACCAGAACATGGCCGTTCATCGCCATCTTCAGGCGCGAGCGCACGATGCCATCCATCGCGCCAACCTTCACCGCACCGTCAAGGTAAACCCGCCCGGTCTCGATGTATTCCGCGACCTCGGGCACCGGCCCTGTCAGGTCAACCATGGTGCCGTTCACCGCAATGATCGAGGGCGTGCCAGAGGCCTGCGCCTGCTCTGCATGCTTGCGCAGCATCCGGTGCTCGCCATGCATCGGCACGACCATCTCGGGGTGCATCAGCTCGCGGAAGGCCTGCAAATCGGGGCCATTCGCATGGCCCGACACGTGGTAATCGCCGGAACTGTCATCCACCACATCCACGCCCATCTCCGAATAGGCATTCACGATGCGCAGCACGCCGCGCTCGTTGCCCGGAATGGTCTTGGACGAGAACAGGAACATATCGCCCTGCGCCAGCTTCAGGCCCAGATACTTGCCACGGCTCAGCTGCGCCGAGGCCGCGCGGCGCTCCCCCTGCGATCCGGTCACGATCAGCATCAGGTTCTCGCGCGGGATCTGAACAGCCTCTTCCGAAGGCACCGTGTTGGGGAAATCGGTCAGAACGCCGGTCTCCTTCGCCGTGGCCACCATACGCTGCATCGCCCGCCCCAGAAGGCAGACAGAACGACCAGCAGCCACCCCCGCCTCGGCAAGGGTTTTGACCCGCGCAACGTTGCTGGCAAAGGTCGTGGCAACGACCATGCCGCTGGCCCCTTTGACCAGATCGGTGATCGCCGGGCCAACGGTGGATTCCGACCGCCCGGGGTGGTTCACGCCAACATTGGTGCTGTCGCATGTCAGAACCTTGATCCCCTTCTTGGCGATGCCGTCGAACATCTCCGCATCGAAGGCCTCCCCCACCACGGGGGAGCCGTCGAGCTTGAAGTCGCCCGAATGCATGATCCGCCCCGCCGGGGTCTCGATCAAAACGCCGGAGCTTTCGGGAATCGAATGGGACAGCGGCACCATGGAGAACTTGAACGGCCCCGCCTTGGTCATCGCGGGATAGGGCTGCACAATCTCGATCGCGTTGAAGTCGGCGCCGTGCTCCTCCATCTTGCGGGCGGCAAGGGCGCCGGTGAACCTGCGGCAATAGACAGGCACGCGCAGCTCGTTCCAGAAATGCCCGAGGGCACCGATGTGGTCCTCATGCCCGTGGGTGATCACGATCCCGTCCAAACGGTCGCGCCGCTCGATCAGCCAAGCCATATCGGGGAAGATCAAATCCACCCCCGGCGTGCCGTCCATATCGGGGAAGGTCACCCCAAGGTCCACCAGCAGGTAACGTTCCTTGCCAGGGCGGCCATAGCCATACACATAGGCATTCATGCCCACCTCACCCGCGCCGCCTAGGGGCAGGTAAATCAATCTCTCAGAACTGCTCATCAGTCTTTATTTTCCTTATTGAACGCATGGATCACGGTCAGCCCGTGCATCGTTAGCGTGTCATCAAATTCATCAAATTTGGCGTTCCCCTGCGCAAACAAAGGCGCAAGGCCGCCGGTCGATATCACGCGCATCGGCGCGCCGTATTCATCCTTAATCTGTCCGGTGATCCCATTGACCAACCCGACATAGCCCCAAAACACCCCGGCCTGCATACAGCCAACAGTATTCGTACCGATCGCCTTTTCCGGCTTGGTCACATCCACATGCGGCAGGGCCGCAGCCGCCTGATGCAGGGCCAGCATAGAGGTATTGACCCCCGGTGCAATCACCCCGCCCACATAGGCCCCGTCAGAGGCCACAACGTCAAAGGTGGTGGCGGTGCCAAAGTCCACGACAATCAGATTGCCCCCGTATTTATCAAAGGCCCCGGCGGTGTTCACCAAGCGGTCCGGCCCCACGGCCGTGCCCGCATCCACCCGCGGCGCATGGGGCAAGGCGCAATCATCGCGGCCCACCACCAAGGGGCGGGCGTTAAAGAACCGGTCGGCAAAGACCCGCAGGTTGAACACCACCCGCGGCACGGTCGAGGAGATGATCACCTCGTCAATGTCCATCGGCAGCTTGTAGTGCTCCATCAGCTGCGACATCCAGACGAAATACTGGTCCGCCGTGCGTTGATGCTCGGTCGAGGTCCGCAGGGTCACAAGAAACTTGGCCCCGTCCCAAATCGAGAAAACAGTATTTGTATTACCGCAATCAATGCACAAAAGCATGGGTATTCCCCCCTAGAAATAGACGTCCCCAGCGGGGATGGACTGCCTGCCCTTGGGCGTCAAGAGGACAAGGTTGCCATCCGCGTCAATCGTCTCAAAGGTGCCATGGGTTTCGGCCTGCGTCGTGCGCACGCGAATGGCCTCCCCAAGGCGCGCCGCACGGGAGAGCCAAAGGCTGCGCAGCGGGGCAAAGCCATAGGCCGCGAACTGCGCCTCATGCGCGGCAAAGGCGGCGGCAAGATGGGACAGGAAGGCCTCCGGATCGGGGGGGGGCGCTGTTATGGAACCGGCAAGGCTCACGGGGCGCAGCGCGCCCTCCTCCACCTCGGCGGGGTCCGGCGCGGCGGCAAGATTCACCCCGATCCCGATGGACAGATGCGGCGGGTTATTCTCAAGCAAAATCCCCGCCAGCTTCCCCCCGGACAGCAAAACATCATTGGGCCATTTCAGCGCGAGGGCCGCGGCGGGGGCAAAATCGCGCACCGCATCATAAAGCGCAAGCGAAGCGGTAAAGGACCGCAGCGCCGCCTGCGCAGGCGTGCCTGCGGGCTGTATGACAAGAGTAGCGGCAAAGTTGCCCTCGGGCATGGCCCATGCCCGCCCTCGGCGCCCCACGGCTGCGCCCTGATGATGCGCCATGATCCATGTGGGGCCACCAAGGCCGGGCGCGCGTCTGCGCGCCTCGGCCATGGTGCTGTCGACCTCATCCAAAACAATCCGGGCGGTTCCGCCCGGCCAGTCTGGCGCCTGTATCAATCAGTTAACCAGCGTGATCGCGGCCAAAGTCGCCGCGCCATCCACACCGAACAGATTGACGATCCCAAGGATCATCAGCGCAGCAGAGGCCACAAGAAAGCCCCACTGAACCGTTGGCATCGCGCCATCAATCGCCGCATCGGTTTCCTCGCCAAAGTACATGAAATACACGAGGCGCAGATAGTAATAGGCACCGATCACAGAGGCCACTGCCCCCGCCACCGCCAGCCAGCCAAGGCCCGCATCAACCGCCGCGGTCAGAACCGCGAACTTGCCAAAGAAGCCGACCATCGGCGGCACACCGGCCAGCGAGAAGAGCAGAACCAACAGGGCCAAAGCCTTGATCGGCTCGCGCTTGGACAGACCGCGCACACCGTCAATGGATGTCGCATGCACCCCGTCCCGCTCCATCGTCAGGATAAAGGCAAAGGTGCCGATGTTCATGGTCACATAGATCGCCATATAAAGCAGCATCGCGCTCACACCCTTCTCGGTGCCAGCAGCAAGGCCCACAAGGGCATAGCCCATATGCGCGATCGAGGAATAAGCCATCAGTCGCTTCATGTCCTTCTGCCCGATGGCCGCAATCGCGCCAAGGAACATGGAGATCACCGCAAGGAAGGCCACGATCTGCTGCCAGTCGCCAACCGCATTGCCAAAGGCGTCATGCATCACGCGGGCAAACAGGGCCATGGCCGCAACCTTGGGCGCGGTGGCAAAGAAGGCCGTCACAGCCGTGGGCGAGCCCTCGTAAACATCCGGCGTCCACATGTGGAACGGCGCGGCGGAGACTTTGAACGCAAGGCCGGAGATCACAAAGACCAGACCGATCAGCAAACCGATGGACATGCCACCCTCATCCGCCGTGGTGATGATCCCCGCAAACTGCGTTGTCCCGGCAAAGCCATAGACCAGCGAGGCCCCGTAAAGCAGCATCCCCGAGGACAGCGCCCCAAGCACGAAATACTTCAAACCGGCCTCTGTCGAGCGCGGGCTGTCACGGCGCAGGGCGGCCACAACATAAAGCGCCAGAGACTGCAGCTCCAGCCCCATATAAAGCGCCATCAGGTCCCCGGCAGAAACCATCATCATCATCCCCACCGTCGCAAGTGCGATCAGCAGCGGATACTCAAACTTCATCAAACCGCGGCGGGTCAGGAACTCCTGCGTCATGACCAGAACAGCCGCGCCCGACAACAGCACCACCACCTTGGCAAAACGGGCAAAGCCATCGTCGATGAACATGCCGTTAAAGGCGGTGCGGTTGGTATCACCCGACAGGGCCACCCAACCGGCAATGCCCACAAAAACAGCCGCAGTCGCCCATGTCAGGGCCGGCCCAAGATCATCCTTGGCCGTATAGGCCGCAAACAAAAGCGACCCTATTGCGAAAAGCGCCAGAAATACCTCTGGCAGGACAATGGCAAGATCAGTTGCAGTCATCAGTGGCCTCCCTCGGCCGTTTGGATCGTCGCGGAAAATGCCTCTGCCGCTGCGGATTGATGGTCAACCAATGCCGCGACCGAGGGGCCGATGATGTCCGTTACAAGCGCGGGGTAAACACCCAGCAAAAGGGTCATGACAACCAGCGGCGCGAAGATCGCTCTCTCCCGCGGGGTCATGTCGGTGATGGCTTTCAGGCTTTCCTTGATCAGATCACCCAACATCACCCGGCGATAGAGCCACAGCGCATAGGCCGCCGACAGGATCACGCCAGTGGTGGCCACTGCGGCAACCCAAGTGTTGACCTGAAAAACACCCATCAATGTCAGGAATTCCCCGACAAAGCCCGATGTCCCCGGCAGGCCGACATTGGCCATGGTGAAGAACATGAAGATCAGCGCATAGGCCGGCATCCGGTTCACAAGGCCGCCGTAAGCGTCAATCTCGCGGGTGTGCATCCGGTCATAGATCACGCCCACACAGAGGAACAGCGCGCCAGAGATAAAGCCGTGGCTGATCATCTGGAAAATCGCCCCGTCGATCCCCTGCTGGTTCGCAGCAAAGATACCCATGGTGACGTAGCCCATGTGGGCAACAGAAGAGTAAGCAATCAGCTTCTTCATATCCTGCTGCGCAAGCGCCACCAGCGAGGTGTAAACAATCGCAATCGCCGACATCCACAGCACCACAGGCGCCAGAAGGTCAGAGGCCACAGGGAACATCGGCAGGCTAAAGCGCAAGAAACCGTAGCCGCCCATCTTCAGCAGGATCGCCGCCAGCACCACAGAACCCGCCGTCGGGGCCTGCACGTGCGCATCGGGCAACCATGTGTGCACCGGCCACATCGGCATCTTCACCGCAAAGCTGGCAAAGAAGGCAAGGAACAAAAGTGTCTGCATCCCGCCAACAACCTGCATCCCCAGAAGGGAGAAGCTCTCGGTCCCGAACTGATGCTTCAGCAGCAGGGCAATATCCGTTGTCCCCGCATCCACATACATGGCGATCATCGCCACCAGCATCAGGACAGAGCCAAGGAAGGTATAGAGGAAGAACTTGAACGCCGCATAGATCCGCTCTTTGCCGCCCCAGATACCGACGATCAGGAACATCGGGATCAGGCCCGCCTCGAAGAACAGATAGAACAGCACCAGATCAAGCGCACAGAACACGCCAAGCATCAGCGTTTCCAGCATCAGGAAGGCGATCATGTATTCCTTCACCCGCACCTTCACATCCCAGCAGGACCAGATGACCAAAGGCATCAGGAAGGTGGTGAGCATGACAAACAGGATCGAAATCCCGTCCACGCCCATCTTGTACTTCAGGCCAAGCAGCCACTCGCGCTCTTCCACAAACTGAAAGCCGGGGTTCGAGGCATCGAACTGGGCAATCAGGAACAGCGAAACAAGGAAGGTCGCCGCCGTGGCAATCAGGGCAAGCCATTTGGCATTGCGCTGCGCCGCCTCGTCGTCACCGCGCAGGAAGAGGGCCAAAATCACCGCGGCAATCGCGGGGATAAAGGTGATCATTGACAGAAGGTTGTCCATTAGTGGGCTCCCCCGCTAAGCGACATCCATGTCACAAGGACAACGATGCCGATGATCATGGCGAACACATAGTGGAACAGGTAGCCCGACTGCGCTCGGCCAGCCAGCCGGGTAAAGAAGGGGATAACCCCCATCGCCAGCCCGTTGATACCGCCGTCAATCACATTCCCGTCCCCGCGTTTCCACAGGAACTTTCCGATGGCCTGCGCAGGCCGCACAAAAAGGAAATCGTAGATTTCATCGAAGTACCATTTGTTGATCAGGAAGTCGTAAAGAGGCTTCTGGTTCTCTGCCAGCTTGGCAGGAAGGTCAGGCCGGCGGATATACATCTGGAAGGCCAGAAGGAAGCCCAAAAGCATCGCGATAAAGGGCGAAACCTTCACCCACTTCGGGGCCTCATGCGCGTGATCCAGAACCTTGTTCTCCGGCCCGATGAAAAGAGCCCCCTCGCCCGGCTGGCCGCCAAAGGCCGCGTGATGGCCATCGCCATGCCCGCCCTCTTCGGCGTGATCATCCGAATGATCGTCGCTGGCAACGGCTGTCTCGGCGTGGCTCTCGTCTGCGTGGCTGTCCTCGGCAGGGCCGTCCGCTGCGTGATCATCGGAATGATCATCCGCCGCATGGCTGTCATCCGCATGGCTCTCGTCATGGGCCTCTGCCCCGGCCACCGGAATGCCATAGAACTTGGCCACAGATTCCGTATCGCCAAAGAAGGGCTTGAACCAAACCATACCGGCCAAAATCGCACCAACCGCCAGAACCCCAAGCGGGATCAACATCACAGTCGGGCTTTCATGGGCGTGCTCATGGGTGTGCTTGTCACCGCGCGCCTCGCCGTAGAAGGTCAGGAACATCAGGCGCCAGCTGTAGAAGCTGGTCATGCAGGCCGCGATCACCAGCATCCAGAAACCATAGGTCCCGGCAACTGTCTGCGCGCCCCACGCGCTCTCGATAATCGCATCCTTGGACAGGAAGCCCGCAAAACCGATATGGGTCAGCGGAATGCCAACGCCCGTAATCGCCAGCGTGCCGATCATCATCGCCCAGAAGGTATAGGGCAGCTTTTTGCGCAATCCGCCATAGTTCCGCATGTCCTGCTCGTGGTGCATCCCGTGAATGACCGAACCGGCCCCAAGGAACAGCATCGCCTTAAAGAACGCATGGGTCAGCAGGTGGAACATCGCGGCGGAGTAAACCCCGACGCCAGCGGCCACGAACATATAGCCAAGCTGCGAACAGGTGGAATATGCGATCACGCGCTTGATGTCGTTCTGGACCAAACCGACCGTGGCGGCGAAAAACGCCGTGGTCGCGCCCAGATACACGATAAAGGTCGTCGCACCCGGTGCGAATTCCATCAAGGGCGACATCCGGCAGACAAGGAAAACCCCCGCTGTCACCATGGTCGCCGCATGGATCAGAGCCGACACAGGTGTCGGGCCTTCCATCGCGTCAGGCAGCCATGTGTGCAGGAGCAACTGCGCCGATTTCCCCATCGCGCCGATGAAGAGCAGCACACAGATCACCTCGATCGCGTTCCACTCGCCCCACAGGAAGGTGATGGTGGTATTGGCCAGCTCTGGCGCCGCGGCAAAGACGTCATCCATGTTGATGCTATCCACAAGGAAGAACAGCGCGAAGATGCCCAAGGCAAAGCCGAAGTCCCCTACACGGTTAACGACAAAGGCCTTGATAGAGGCCGCGCCCGCGCTTTCCTTGCGGAAGTAGAAACCGATCAACAGGTATGAGGCAACGCCCACGCCCTCCCAGCCAAAGAACATCTGCACAAGGTTGTCCGCTGTCACCAGCATCAACATCGCAAAGGTAAAGAATGACAGATAGGCAAAGAACCGGGGGCGGTAGCTTTCGCCCTCACGGAAATGGTCGTCGTGCGCCATGTAGCCAAAGGAATAGAGGTGAACGAGGCTCGACACCGTGGTGATCACGATCAGCATGATCGCGGTCAACCGGTCAAGGCGGATCGCCCAATCGGTGGCCAGGGTGCCGCTCTCGATCCAGCGCATGATCTGGATCTGCTCGGTCACCCCGTCAAAGCTCAGGAAGACGACCCAGCTCAGGAAGGCCGACAGGAACAAAAGCCCGGTGGCAACCACCATGGCCCCCTGCTCGGAGATCACACGCCAGCCGAAACCGCAGATAAGGGACCCGATGAGCGGGGCAAAAAGAAGGATGGTTTCCACTGCCCTTAGCCTTTCATATTATTAACGTCTTCCACCGCGATCGTGCCGCGGGTCCGGAAGAAACATACAAGGATCGCAAGGCCGATCGCGGCCTCTGCGGCGGCGACGGTCAGAACGAAAAGCGTGAAGACCTGCCCCACCAAATCGCCCAGATGGGCGGAAAAGGCGACAAGGTTGATGTTGACGGCCAAGAGCATCAGCTCGATCGACATCAGGATAATGATCACGTTCTTACGGTTCAGGAAGATACCGAAAATACCGATCACGAAAAGCGCCGCAGCGACGCTAAGATAATGTTCAAGTCCGATCATCTGGTCATCGTCTTCCTTAGTTCAGTAACGGAATGTGCTGCTGTCGCAGGCACAAACAGGTGTTTTCAAACGCTCGACCTTCGCCTTGTTGCCAAGGCCGCGCAGTTTTCGCGCCACGCGGTTGAACGTGTATTTCTCGTCGGAATTCCATGCCTCTATGACAAAGTCATAGCCCGCATCATTCAGCTCTCCGGTCACAACCAACTGACGCCCGCTGGCGCAGTGCAGGGTCGCGTCATAGGATTTGCTCTCGTCCTCATGCAGGACCTGATATTGCACATAGGCCTCTTGCGGTCCGCGAAAGAAGATCTCGCGCATGACGCTCCCGTCAGGGTTCTCGCACAGGGGTGCAGGCAATGGCGTCAGGGCCTGCGCCCCGCCGGTCAATGCCGCGCCAAGGGCGCAGGAGGAAAGAACAGAGCGCATCATTGCCCCGCCCCCAGCCTGAAGCGCGTCTTGCCATTGCGCAGCCCGGGATAGGCCGCACGGCAGGCGCAGACCTCACGGTCCAGCGTCGCGCTCGACACCCGCAATGCCTTGGACTTCAGCCGCCGCGCGACATCCTCCATGGTCAGGGCCTCGTCAGAATTCACCATCCCGAGCAGCGCCGGATGCACCAGATCGGCGGCATCCATCGCGCGGGTCTTGCCACTGCAAAACCCCGGCTCCACCTCTTCGCAGGCCGAAACCGCGCTGACCATCTTGCCAGAGCCGCAGCCCACAACAAGGCTGGCGCGGATGCAGTCGCCATTGATACAGGTCTTGGCCACATAGGTCACAACGCCGCCGCCATGGTCGCGGTGGTCTTCCTCGGAGTTATAGCCAATGCCGCTCACATCCCGCGCGCAACGGGCCAGATCAAAACCCATCGCAGGCGAGGCGGCAAAAGCACCAAGTGTTATGGCAGCAGCCAGATTCACTTACAGCCCCTGCCCCGGTTTCACATCGACAACCTTCATCGCCTTGGCCGGATCACGATACATCTGCGCCAGAACGTTCTGACGTTTGATGTCTGTCCGGTGCCGCAGGGTCAGGACAATCGCCCCCACCATGGCAACAAGCAAAACCAGACCGGCCAGTTGGAACAGCAGGAAATACTGATCATAAAGCAGCATCCCGAGGGCCTTGGTGTTGTGCACCTCGCCCGCATCAGGCGTGACCGCACCGCGCAGGGCCTCGGCCTCCGGCGCAAAGGCCCAAGAGCCAAAGACAACGGCAAGCTGCATAAGCAGAACCACACCGATCAGCGCCGCAAGCGGCACATATTTGGCCATCTCGGCCTTCAGCTCGGCAAAATCCACGTCCAGCATCATGACGACGAACAGGAACAAGACCGCCACCGCGCCCACATAAACGATGATAAGCAGCATGGCGACGAACTCCGCCCCCAGCAAAACAAACATCCCCGCAGAGGACAGGAAGGCCAGAATAAGCCAGAGCACCGAATGCACCGGGTTTCGGGCAATCACGACGAACAGGCCCGCCGTTACAACGGTAATGGCAAATAGGTAGAAGGCGAAATCGACAACAGTCATGCCTTGCTCTCCTCGGTTTTATCAATCTCTACACGGGCCAGTTCCATGGCCTTGGTCATCGCAGGCACCCCGGCCAAAGCCGCCATCTGGGCGATCACTTCGATCACCTCCTGCGGCGTGGCCCCGGCGGCAAGCGCATGACGCACGGTGACGCGGATCTGGTCCTCCGCCACGGCGCCCTGCGCCACAAACCCCGACAGGGTGCACAACAGCCGCGTCTTGGCGTCCAGCCCCTCTGGGTTCATGGTCTTGCCCATGAACATTTCCATCATCTCAGGCGGCATCGTGGGCATCCAATCGGCCATACTGCCGAAATCAGGCATGGCCTTCGGGTCCACCCCGGCGGCTTTGGCCATCTCGGCCCCCTGCGCCATCATCTGCGCCATCAGTTTTTGGAAATCTTCGGTCATCTATAAGGGGCGTCCAGCTCTAGGTTGCGGGCGATCTCGGATTCCCAGCGGTCCCCGTTCGCCAAAAGCTTGTCCTTGTTATAGAACAGTTCCTCGCGGGTCTCGGTGGAGAACTCGAAATTCGGCCCCTCGACGATGGCATCCACAGGGCAGGCCTCCTGGCAGAAACCGCAGTAGATGCATTTCGTCATGTCGATGTCATAGCGCGTGGTGCGGCGGCTGCCATCCTCGCGCGGCTCGGCATCAATGGTGATCGCCTGAGCGGGGCAAACGGCCTCGCAGAGCTTACAGGCAATGCAACGCTCTTCCCCGTTGGGATAGCGCCGCAGCGCATGCTCGCCGCGAAAACGCGGGCTCAGCGGCCCTTTTTCGTGGGGATAGTTCAGCGTTGATTTCGGTGCGAAGAAGTAGCGCAGGCCAAGCTTCATCCCTTTGAAGAAATCCATTAGGAGGAAGTATTTACCCGCGCGGGTCCAGTCCATTTCAGTCATGCTCTTCGCCCCTACCCGCGTAGATTGAAGTTAGAATTCAGGCCGCCCTGCGCCGCTTTCGCCTGACGCTCTTTGACCTCGGCCCACATATCCAGACCGCGCAGGGAACAATGCACCGCGTGCAAGGCGCCCTGAAACTGATCCACCGTCAAAAGCTTGGGCGTGTTCACCTGATCCTCGTGCTGGCTCAGCCATTCACGCACAGCCGCCCCCGCCTTGGACAATTCATCCGCCTCAAGCGCCGGAATGGCAGGGCCAAGGCGTTTCGCCCCAAGCCAGCTTTCCACAGCCTCCGACAACATATTCGGCGTCAGGTTGTCCCAACTCGCGCGTTCATCGCCATAGGCGGCAATCACCGCTTTGCGAAAATCCTGCGCCTCGTTGTAGATGCCGTTGTGCGGCATGTTTTCCATCCACTCGGCGACGGTCTCTGCATTGCTCATGTCTTACGCTCCAATCGCCCAACGGGCCCAAAAGCCGCCGAACACTTCGAATTTCGCCAAAAACGCAACGATGAATACCCATGCCAAAGACAGCGGCAAGAAGACTTTCCACCCCAGACGCATCAGCTGGTCATAGCGGTAGCGCGGCACAATCGCCTTCACCATCGCAAAGAGGAAGAAGAAGAAGCCCATCTTCGCAACCATCCACAGTGGGCTGTCCGGAATGAACGGGATCGGGGAGAGCCAGCCACCAAAGAACAGCAGGCTGATCAGGGCACACATCAGGAAAATGGCAATATACTCGCCCGCCATGAACAGCAGGAAGGGCGTGGAAGAATACTCGACCTGATAGCCCGCAACCAATTCCGATTCCGCCTCGGGAAGGTCAAACGGCGGGCGGTTGGTCTCTGCAAGGCAGGAGATAAAGAACAAGAAGACCATCGGGAAATGCGGCAACCAGTACCAGTTCAACAGCCCGAGGTTCCCCTCCTGCGCCGCAACGATATCGCCAAAGTTCAGCGACCCGGTTGAAATGATGATCCCGATGATCACCAAACCGATCGACACCTCATAGGAGATCATCTGCGCCGCAGAGCGCAGAGAGCCAAGGAAAGGATACTTCGAGTTCGACGCCCAGCCACCCATGATCACGCCGTAAACCTCAAGGCTCGAGACCGCGAAAACAAACAGCACGGCCACGTTAATGTCGCTCAATACCCAGTTGTCGTTAAACGGAATAACCGCCCAAGCAAGGACGGCCAGAACAAAGGAGGTCAAAGGTGCCAGCATAAAGACCGTCTTGTCGGCCCCCGCGGGCACGACGATCTCTTTGACCACATATTTCAAGGCATCCGCCACAGACTGCAGCAGACCAAAGGCCCCAACCACGTTGGGCCCGCGGCGCATCTGCACCGCCGCCCAGATCTTGCGGTCCCCGTAAACAAGGAAGAGCAAGCTGATCATGACAAAGCCAAGAACCAACAGGCATTGCAGGGCCACCAAGATCAAGGTGCCAAACCCGGTGCTAAAGAATTCTGCCATCTCAAGTCCTTCTTATGACGGGCACGCGCCCGCCGCCGTTATACCGTAGGAATGCCCCGTTCACCGCAATCGGCGACAGTCACCTCGGCATCTATCAACTTCACCCCCTGCGGCAAAGCCGCAGAGATCGTATAAACCGCGTCGCCACGCCATGTGGCGCCCTCCTCGGCGACGCGCGTGCGCACATGGCGCGCAAACCCGAACCCCCTGATCAGCGCATATTGCGCAGCCGCACAGCGGGCGTAATCTTCAACATCGGCCAGGGTGCGGGCCCCTTCCATTTCAACAATGAAATTCACCAGATCCCCATCAAGAAGCCGCGTCTCGATCCCATTATATACAGGGGCGAAGGGTGCCTCCTGCACAGTTTCCTCGTCTTGGGGAACACAGGCCACAAGCCCCAGCCCCCCCATCAACAGCCCCGCGAGACGGGACATGCCGTTATTCCGCCGCCATGGGCGCCTTGGCCCGCGATGCGGCCCCGGCGCTCAACTCGGCCATCAACTCGCTCGCACGGGCGATCGGGTTGGTCAGGTAGAAATCCTTCACGGCGCTGTTCAGCGGCCCGCTCCCGATTTTACCCTTGGGCAGATCACCGACCTCGTTCGCGGCAACCTCATCCACCTTGCCCAGATGCGGCACGTCCTTGATCATGGCCTTGCGCAGGGCCGCCATGGAATCCCAAGGCAGCTGCGCCCCCATCTCGGCAGAGAGCGCCCGCAGAATAGCCCAGTTTTCCTTGGCCTCGCCGGGGGCAAACCCCGCCCGCATGGCAAGCTGTGGCCGACCCTCAGTATTGACGAAAAGCCCGTTTTCCTCGGTATAGGCGGCACCCGGCAGGATGATATCGGCGCGATGCGCCCCGCGATCCCCATGGCTGCCCTGATAGATAACGAATGGCCCGGCAGGCACATCGCCCTCATCCGCGCCAAGGTTATACACCACGTCGGCCCCGTCCAGCGCGGCCATAACGCCGCCCTCTGTCACAGCGCCAACATCCATCGCCCCCACACGGCCAGCGGCCGTATGCAGGATCATCACCTTGGACCCGGCAGCCTTCGCCATGGCCAGACACTCGGCCAGAACGGCCTCGCCATCCTCGGCCATCAGCGCGCCTTGGCCGATGATCATCACGCCGGGGGTTCCGGCCTTGTCCGAATGGTCCATCGCAGCCAGCTTTTGCAGCGCGGCGCGGTCGGTGCCCATCTCGGTCACGTCAAAGGTCAGATCAGCCACCTCGCCAACGCGGGCCACCTTGGCCCCGTTCAGCCATGCACGGCGGATACGCGCATTGAGCACAGGTGCCTCAACCCGCGGGTTGGTCCCGATCAACAGGATCATCTCCGCACTATCGATGTCTTCGATCGTTGCAGTGCCCACATAGGCGCCGCGATTGCCAGCCGGCAATTTGGCCCCATCGGTCCGGCACTCAACGCGCCCGCCCTGCCCCTCGATCAACTGCTTGAGGGAATAGGCCGCCTCAACAGGGGCCAGATCGCCCACAAGCCCGGCAACCGTCTTGCCCTTCATCGCGGCCGCAGCGGCGGCAAGCGCCTCCGGCCAGCTCGCAGGGCGCAGTTTCCCGTTCTCGCGGATATAGGGTTTGTCCAAACGCTGACGACGCAGGCCATCCCAGACAAAACGGGTTTTGTCCGAAATCCACTCCTCGTTCACACCGTCATGGTTGCGCGGCAAAAAGCGCATCACTTCGCGCCCCTTGGCATCCACGCGGATAGAGGACCCAAGCGCATCCATCACATCCACCGACTCGGTCTTGGTCAGTTCCCAAGGACGGGCGGTAAAGGCATAGGGTTTCGACACCAAGGCCCCCACGGGGCACAGGTCAATGATATTGCCCTGAAGGTTCGAATCCAGAGTCTCGCCAAGATAGGAGGTGATCTCCGCATCCTCGCCGCGGCCGGTCTGGCCCATCTGGGTGATTCCCGCGACTTCGGTCGTGAAACGCACACAGCGGGTGCAGGAAATGCAGCGCGTCATATGGGTCTCGACCAGCGGGCCAAGGTCCAGATCCTCGGTCGCGCGCTTGGGCTCGCGGTAGCGGCTGAAATCAACGCCATAGGCCATGGCCTGATCCTGCAGGTCACACTCGCCGCCCTGATCACAGATCGGGCAGTCCAGCGGGTGGTTAATCAGCAGAAATTCCATCACGCCCTCGCGGGCCTTCTTGACCATGGGCGAGTTGGTTTTCACGACCGGGGATTGCCCCTCCGGACCGGGACGCAGGTCTTTCACCTGCATCGCACAGCTGGCCGCAGGTTTCGGCGGACCGCCGACAACCTCAACCAGACACATCCGGCAGTTTCCTGCAATCGACAGACGTTCGTGATAGCAGAAGCGCGGCACCTCAATGCCAGCCTGTTCGCAGGCCTGGATAAGGGTCAATGCCCCATCCACTTCTAGCTCCTGCCCGTCGATCACTATTTTGCGCAGATCGGGCATGATGTTCCCTCATCGTAGTGGCTCATAAGCTGATACGATGCGAGGGTGCCGGGTGCAAGGGAGGGCGGGACCGACAACCCCGCCCTCCTGCAACTTTTTTCGCCCTTTTCGGCCCCTTAGGCTGCGCCCTGCCCAAACAGGCAAGGCTCATATCCTATTTGCCGCGTAACATTGCCCCAACCTGGGTGCCTGCGGCGATTTCCTCTTGGCCGACTCTGCAATAGCCCTCGGGATCGCCCGTCGCGCCGCGCTCGGCCAAACGCGCCCGCGCCTTGCCCTCCAGAACGGCCTTATGCTGTTTATCATCAACAAAAACGTCGATTTCAGCCTCGGTAAACCCCTGAGAGCGCGCATGACGCTCAAGGGACTTCAGGAAACTCGCAGCGCGCACCATACGGGCGCTGATGCTGGGGCAGTTCTTGCGAATCTCATCGGCCATACCGATGGCGATCAGCCCCTCGTTGATTCGGGCACTGTCTTTGAGGCCCGCCGCACCAGCAGGCAGGGTGGTCATCGCTCCAAATGCCGCCGCAAAGGCGGTAAACCGGATCATGCTCATAGTCCTCAGACCTTTCTCACACCGGGCAAGGCCCGCCGTGTATCATTTAACCGGAAGTATCCCGGCTGTTTGACTTGGCCGCAAAACCTGCGGCCGCTTCATTCCTGCTACATCGTAAATCATAGGCTGATATTCAATATCAACGCGGCGTCAGGTCAATAACCCTTGGTTTTTGCAGGATATTCCAGCGGCTTACCGCCATGGGCGCACCTATTCCTGCCCGGCTTTGGCGCGCGTCACCGGCCATGGGAAGAGGGCCAGAACCATCAACTGCCCCCACCAGATCAGGGCCGCAATGCCCAAAATCCCCACATTGCGCGCACGCTCCCCCTCCCCGTCCACCCGGCCAAGCCAGAAGAACGCGCCAATCAGCGCAAAGAACACAGCAAGGGGTAAAAGCGTCGCAATCCAGCCATAGCCCGCCCTGGCCGAGATACGGCCAAGACCCCAGGCAAAGGCCAGACACATAAAGGCAAGGACGGCACCATAGGCCATCTGCGGATTATTCGGCGGCAACCACAGAGCGGCCAGAGCGCTTATGCGCAATCCGCTCTTCGATCTCACCCCGGAAATGCCGTATCAGGCCCTGAATCGGCCATGCCGCCGCATCGCCAAGGGCGCAAATCGTGTGCCCCTCAACCTGCTTTGTCACGTCCAGAAGCATATCGATCTCTTCCGGCTCGGCCTCGCCCGTCACCAAACGATCCATCACCCGCATCATCCAGCCCGTGCCCTCACGGCAAGGCGTGCACTGGCCACAGCTCTCGTGCTTGTAAAACTTGGACAAGCGCCAGATTGCTTTGATCACATCGGTCGACTGGTCCATCACGATCACCGCCGCGGTCCCAAGGCCCGAGCGTTGCTCGCGCAGCCAATCGAAATCCATGATCGCGTCCTGCTTCATCACCTCAGCGGGCAACAAGGGCACAGAGGAGCCACCGGGGATCACAGCCTTCAGGTTGTCCCAACCGCCACGGATCCCGCCGCAATGCTTGTCGATCAGCTCGTCAAAGGTGATCGACATCGCCTCTTCCACAACGCAGGGATTGTTAACGTGGCCAGAGATCGCAAACAGCTTGGTGCCCGTGTTGTTCGGACGGCCAAAGCCCGAGAACCAAGCCCCGCCGCGCCGCAGGATCGTCGGCACAACCGCGATCGATTCCACATTGTTCACAGTCGTCGGACAGCCATAAAGGCCAGCACCGGCAGGGAACGGCGGCTTCATCCGCGGCATCCCCTTCTTGCCCTCAAGCGATTCCAGCAGGGCGGTTTCCTCGCCGCAGATATAGGCGCCCGCACCGTGGTGCAGGTAGATATCGAAATCCCAGCCCGACCCAGCCGCATTCTTGCCGACCAGCCCCGCGTCATAGGCCTCGTCAATCGCGGCCTGAAGGGCCTCTTTCTCGCGGATATACTCGCCGCGGATATAGATATAACAGGCATTCGCATTCATCGCGAAAGAGGCGATCAAGCACCCCTCAACCAGAGTATGCGGATCATGGCGCATGATCTCGCGGTCCTTGCAGGTGCCCGGCTCGGATTCGTCAGCATTCACAACCAGATAGGCAGGGCGACCATCGCTCTCTTTCGGCATGAAAGACCACTTGAGGCCTGTGGGAAAACCAGCCCCGCCGCGCCCGCGCAGGCCAGAGGCCTTCATCTCGTCAATGATCCAGTCACGACCCTTTTTGATCAAGTCGCCCGTGCCATCCCAATGGCCCCGCTTTTGCGCGCCCTGAAGCGTGCGGTCATGCATTCCGTAAAGGTTGGTAAAGATGCGGTCTTGATCCTGAAGCATCGGAGCGGTCCTTTTGGGCAAGTCAGTCTGTCACAGGGCAAATACCCCGGTTCAATCCCGTGTTTGCCAGATTTGCACAGCCACCACCAGCGCCCAAAAGAACGCAGCCAGCGATATCAGATAAAAAAGCCCCTCAAACCGGCGCGGCAGGCCAAAAACCTGCACCAGCCAAGGGGCGATAACCGACAAAATCCCCGCAAGGGCGATTACTACGGCCAATCTCCGCCCCTGCGCGGCGCGGCGTTTGTCTTTTTCACTCGGCTGGCTCATGCAGGCCCCGCTTGGCGCGGATCGGGCATGGCTTGGCCGCTGTCAGAACAGATGCCTGTCATCTCGGGCTAGTAAACCCCGCCCTTGCCAACCTTTTTCGAGAACTCGGTCGCCTCGCCGCGCGCCAAAAGCTGCGCCTGCGCCACCCAGTCATCCCGCGTCACGCGGCCTTTGAACCCCGTCAGGTTCTGATCGACCCAAGCGACTTCCTGCGGGCTCCAACCGGCGATCTGGTCGAAATGGTAAAAGCCGAGGGAGTTGCAAAGCTCCTCCATCTTCGGCCCGACACCTTTGATTTCCTTGAGGTTATCGGCCTTGCCGCCGCGCGGACCGTCAAGCGCCTCTGGCCGCTCCCCTGCCCCCTCTGCAACCTCGGCCACTTCGGCTTTCGGCTCAGGCGCGGGTGCAGGTTCCGCTACGGGCTCCGGCGCAGGCTCGATCACCGGCGCCACCGGCGCATCGTCAACGGCGGCTTCCGCCGCAGCGGCCTCTGCCGCAACCGGCGTCACAGTGGCCTGCGTCACCACCGGCGTCGCCGCACTCACAGGTGCAGGTTCAGGAGCGACAACAGCCCCCTTGGTCGCCATCTCGTCCTGATTGCGCCAGAAATACCAAAGGCCGAACCAGATCATCGCCGCAACGACGATCCCGATGATGACCGAGGCAATCCCCCCCAGCCCAAGCGCAACATAGCTCAGCGCCGCCGCCAAAAGCCCCGCAAGACCAGAGGCCACAACAGCCCCCAAAAAGCGTTCTTCATCGTTCTTCATCGTCAGCATGACATACCTCTCGCTACCGCAAACCACTGTTCACAGATGTCATAACGCGCCTGACGGGATTTGTCGCCTACCGAGAGCTATTTGTCTTTCAACACCTTCGCCTGCGCGACCCATTCGTCCCGCGTGGCGCGCCCCTTGAACCCGTCAAGGCTGTCATCAACCCAGTCCAGCTCGTCCTGTGTCCAAGCCGCAATCTGGTCGAAATGGAAGAAGCCCATACCATGAAGCATCTTCTCAAGTTTCGGCCCGATCCCCTTGATAATCTTAAGATCATCAGGCTTGCCATCCCGCGCCGCCTCAAGGGCCGCAGGCTTGGTGCCGCGCGGTGCCTCGGGCGCAGCCTCGGCCTTGGAAGGCTTCGGCTTGGCGATTTTTTCCTCGGCGCGCTTCTCGGCAATCTTTGGCGCAGGCGTCGGTTTCTCCGCCGGAGCGCGATCCTTCTTGGCCGGCTTTGGCGTCTTGGGCGCGTCGGTCCCCTGCCATGGCGCGCGCAGCGGCACCTCGGTGCCATCGATGCGCTTGATCGTCTCGCCGATATCCACGGCCAAACGGGCCGAGGCGTTGTAATCGTCCTTGCCGGCCTCGTATTCGGTGAGGGAGGTCAAACCACTCGCAGGCTCGGCGGCATAGCGCCCCTGCTGCGGGCCGGGCACAGGCACCTCGCCCGCACCGATCCGGTCCAGAATACCCGACAGGATATCAGGCGTCAGATCCTCGTAGTAATCCTTGCCGATCTGCGCCATCGGCGCATTGGCACAGGCCCCAAGGCACTCGACCTCTTCCCAGCTGAACCGCCCGTCGGCAGACAGCTCATGCGCCTGCTCGGCAATCTTGTTCTTGCAAACCTCAACCAGATCCTCGGCCCCGCAGATCATGCAGGATGTGGTGCCGCAAATCTGGATATGTGCAAGGCTACCCGTGGGTTGCAGCTGAAACATAAAGTAGAACGAAGCCACCTCGAGCGCGCGAATATAGGCCATGCCCAGCATATCCGCGATCCCCTCGATCGCAGGCCGTGTCAGCCAGCCTTCCTGCTCCTGCGCCCGCCAAAGCAGCGGAATAATCGCAGAGGCCTGCCGCCCCTCGGGGTATTTCGTGATCTGCGCTTCGGCCCATGCCTGGTTGGCTGGGGTAAAGGCGAAAGTCTCGGGTTGGTCGGCATGTAGTCGGCGCAGCATCAGGGCAGGCTCACTCTCGTTAGAATTCGGTCGTTTGGGAAGGTGTTATCAAAAACACTCCCCGGCTGGCAGGACAACGGCGTCCCTTTTATCATCATAGCTCGCAGCACCATGGGCGAACATATCAAGCAAAATCTCGGCCACTGCATCGGCGCTATAGCCCATCTTCTGCATCGTCACTTTCAACTTGCCGATCGGCATGACGCAGCTTTCTCCGGCGACGACGGCGCTGAGTAGCTGCGCCCCCGGACTGTCAAGCTCATGCGCCCCGGCCATGCCTGCGCTGGCCAGTATGGCCAATGCCGCAAGCGCGGGTCTCACCTATCGATCTCCCCGAAAACCACGTCCATCGTGCCGATAATCGCGGCCACATCGGCAAGCTGGTGCCCCTTGGACACATGGTCCATGGCCTGCAAATGCAGGAAGCCCGGCGCGCGCAGCTTGGCGCGATAGGGTTTGTTGGTGCCATCAGCCACCAGATACACCCCGAACTCGCCCTTGGGCGCCTCCACAGCGGCGTAAACCTCGCCCGCCGGAACGTGGAATCCCTCGGTGTAGAGTTTGAAGTGGTGGATCAAAGCCTCCATCGAGGTCTTCATGTCAGAACGCGTCGGCGGGGTCATCTTGCCCCGCGCCATCACATCGCCCTGCCCCTCTGGCGCGCGCAGCTTGACGCAGGCCTGCTTGATGATCTTCAGGCTCTCGCGCATCTCCTGCATCCGGCAGAGATAGCGGTCATAGCAATCGCCGTTCATGCCCACAGGGATGTCGAACTCGAACTCGTCATAGCATTCATAGGGCTGCGACCGGCGCAGATCCCAAGCCATGCCAGAGCCCCGCACCATCACGCCGGAGAAGCCCCAATCCAGAACCTCCTGCTCGGTCACGATGCAGATATCCGCGTTCCGCTGTTTGAAAATCCGGTTTTCCGTCAGCAGCCCGTCAATATCATCCAGCACCGAAGGGAACTCATCGGCCCATGTATCGATATCGTCGATCAACTCGGGCGGCAGATCCTGATGCACCCCGCCAGGGCGGAAATAGGCCGCGTGCAAACGCGCCCCGCAGGCCCGCTCATAGAAAACCATCAGCTTTTCACGCTCCTCAAAGCCCCAAAGCGGCGGCGTCAGTGCCCCCACATCCATGGCCTGAGTCGTCACGTTCAGCAGGTGGTTCAAAATCCGCCCGATTTCAGAGTACAGCACCCGGATCAGCGAGGCCCGACGCGGCACTTCCGTCCCCGTCAGCTTCTCGATCGCCAGACACCAAGCGTGCTCCTGATTCATCGGCGCCACATAATCCAGCCGGTCAAAATACGGCAGGTTCTGCAAATAGGTACGCGATTCCATCAGCTTCTCGGTGCCGCGATGCAGCAACCCGATATGCGGGTCACAGCGCTCCACGATCTCGCCGTCAAGCTCAAGCACAAGCCGCAAAACACCATGCGCCGCAGGGTGCTGCGGGCCAAAGTTGATGTTGAAATTGCGGATCTGCTGCTCGCCGGTCAACACATCGGTGGTGCCGTCGTCATATGTATTCACGCGAATATCGCCGTCCATCATCACTTCGCCTCCTCGGCCTTGTCATCACCGGGCAGGATGTATTGCGCGCCTTCCCAAGGGGACATGAAATCAAACTGGCGGTATTCCTGAACCAAAGACACCGGCTCATAGACAACGCGCTTTTGCGCCTCGTCATAACGCACCTCGGTATAGCCCGTCGTCGGGAAATCCTTGCGCAGCGGATAGCCGCGGAACCCATAATCCGTCAGAATACGCCGCAGATCTGGGTGGCCAGAGAACAAGAGCCCGAACATGTCGAAAATCTCCCGCTCGAACCAGTTCGCCGCCGGAAACACCTCGATAATCGAGGGGATCATATCCTCCTCGCGCACAGCCGCGCGCAGGCGGATGCGGTGGTTCTGATACATGCTGAGGAAGTGGTAGACGACATCAAACCGCTTCTCGCGGCTCGGGTGGTCAACGGCGGTGATATCCACAAGGGTCGAGAACTTGCACGAGCCATCTGTCTTCAGAAACTCGGTGAAACCCTCGATATTGTTGGGCGCGACATCAACGGTCAGCTCGCCAAAGGCGATGGACCAGCCGATCACACAATCGGGCCGCTTGGCCTCGATATAGGCGCCAAGTTCGTTCAAAGCGTCGGACATAAACAGGCCCCCTTAACGGACAATCGTGCCAGTGCGGCGAATTTTGCGTTGCAGCTGCAAGATACCATAAAGCAGCGCCTCCGCCGTGGGCGGACAGCCGGGCACATAGACATCCACAGGCACGATCCGGTCACAGCCACGCACCACAGAATAGCTGTAGTGGTAATAGCCGCCGCCATTGGCACAGGACCCCATAGAGATCACATAGCGCGGCTCCGGCATCTGGTCGTAAACCTTGCGCAGGGCGGGCGCCATCTTGTTAGTCAGCGTCCCGGCCACAATCATCAGGTCGGACTGACGCGGAGAGGCCCGCGGCGCGGTCCCGAAACGCTCCATGTCATAGCGCGGCATCGCCGTGTGCATCATTTCAACGGCGCAACAGGCCAAACCAAATGTCATCCAGTGCAGCGAGCCGGTGCGCGCCCAGTTGATGATATCTGCGGTCGATGTGACCAAGAACCCCTGATCAGACAGGGCATTGTTCAACTCGCGGGTGGCAACCTCGCGGTCCGGTCCTGCGGTGGCGGCTACTCCCATTCCATCGCTCCCTTTTTCCATTCGTAAGCAAACCCTGCGGTCAGGATCAAAAGAAACACGATCATCGACCAGAAGGCCGTCATGCTGATCTCCCCGAAGGCGACAGCCCATGGGAACAAGAACGCGACCTCAAGGTCGAAAATGATGAAGAGAATCGACACCAGATAGAACCGGACGTCGAATTTCATCCGGGCATCGTCAAAGGCATTGAACCCACACTCATAGGCCGAGACCTTCTCGGGGTCCGGATTACGCACCGCAACAATCGCCGCAGCAAGTAAGAGCACAACGCCCAAACCAATGGCAATCGCCAGAAAAACAAGGATAGGTAAATATTCGCGCAGCAGCTCGTCCAAGGCATTGGCTCCCGTTTGGGGGCGGCGCATTCACTCGCAACCCGCCCCAGTGGCTGCCTTGGGTTTACGCCCCTTGCAAAGGGGGGTCAACGGCAGGTCGTATCGACAATGCACCGAATGTAAGACTTCCTTCATAACAGGGCCCTAATGTCGCAGGGGATGAAACCTGCCCTCCCCCCTTTTGCGGCCCGCGCCAAACCTCTGGCTTCGCGTGCCAAACCTCTTGCCGCCCGTGCCAAACCTCTGGCTGCCCGCGCCAAACGCCTCGGCGCGGGCCTGCGCCGTATTGCCGTGCCGCTGGCCCTCATGCTGACGCTCTGCGCCCTGCAACTCGCCGCTTTCTGGGTGCAAAGCCGTCAGGTCGACGATGCCGCCAGCATCAACGAGGCCGGGCGTCAGCGCATGCTGACCCAGCGGATCGCCCTCTCCGCCGCGCAGATCGCCCTCTACCCCGACCGCGCCGATACCGCGCGCGAGGTGCTGCGCAGCTCGACCGACAGCCTGTTTCGCGCCCATGTCGCCCTGACACAGGGCGGCGATCTTGGCCTTTCGGGCGGGCTCTCCCGCGATCTGGTGACGCTCTATTTCGCCCCGCGGCCCGAGGCCGGGCTTGATCTGCAAACCCGCACCTTTGTCAACGCGGCCCGCCGCGTCGCCGATGTGCCGCCCGGGCGCATTGATCTGGCGGTCGAAAGCCTCATTCATACCCGCATGCCCGGCCTGCCGGGCAAGCTCGACAGGGCCGTTATGCTCTTTGAGGAGGCCGCCCGCAGCAATGCCATCTGGGCCGCCGGCCTCAACCGCGCCAGCTTCCTGTTGGTGATCTTCGCCCTGATCGCACATATGGCGGGCATCTTGCGGCCCGCGCCGCAAGCCCCCGCCCCCTACCGCAGGCCCCCGGGCCTTGGCTCAAGCCCCTAAGGCGCAATCACCCAAGAGGCAGGGCGGCGCTCAAAAAACGCCGCGATCCCCTCGGCGGCCTCGCTGCTTTCCCACTGGGCAATCAGGGCGGCAATGCTCATGTCGATGGTCGCATCGTCAATCACCGGCCCAAGCCGCCGCGTCAGGGCCTTGGCCGCCGCCACCGCCCCCGGCGCACAGGCCAGATAGGGCGCCGCCTCGGCCAAAGCCGCGGCCTCCAACTCCGCCGCGCTATGCAGGCTGCTGATCAAACCCAGCTCAACCGCCTTGGCCGCGCCAAACCGGTTGCCGGACATAAACACCCGCCGCGCAAACCCCTCGCCCATACGGGCAATCACATAGGGGCCGATGGTCGCCGGAATAATCCCCAGCCGCGTCTCCGTCAGGCCAAAGAGCGCCGCCTCATCGGCCACAACCGTATCGCACACCGACATCATCCCGATGCCGCCGCCAAAGGCATTGCCCTGCACCATCCCGATCAGGGGCTTCGGCATCTCGTTCAACGCCCGCAGCATCATCGCAATCCGCCGCGCCTCGGCGGCGCGCTCCTGCGGCCCCGCCTCGATCTGCGCGCGCATCCAGCCAAGGTCGGCCCCGGCGCAAAAACTCTTCCCCGCCCCTGTCAGCATCACCGCCCGCACCTCGGGGTCGGCCCCAAGCAGCGCCGCTGCTTCGGTCAGCTCCGAAATCATCCGCGCCGAAAGCGCATTGTGCTTTTCAGGCCGGTTCAGGGTCAGACGGGCAATTCCCCCCGCCACTTCAATCGTCAGATCATCCATCGCCTATCCTCCCGGCTTGCTGCGCAGGCGCTGCGCAATATCACTGGCCCGCGCCAAGGCGGCCCCATCGATGCCGGTGTCAAACCCGCGCCGCTGCACGAAATCCACCACCGCACCGGTGGCCACATTCCCCGCCGCACCGGGGGCAAAGGGGCATCCCCCCAGCCCCCCGGCAGAGGCATCAAACACCCGCAGGCCCGCGTCCAGAGACACCCCTATGTTCTCAAGGGCCTGCCCGCCGGTATCATGGAAATGCCCGGCCAGCTTGCCCGCCGGAACCACCGTCAACACCGCGCCGAGCATGGCCTCAACCTCAACCGGTTGCGCCCGCCCGATGGTATCGCCAAGCGAGACCTCATAGACCCCCGCCTGCGCCAAGGCGCCGCTCACATCCGCCACCGCCTCCGGCGCAACCGCACCGGTATAGGGGCAATGCACCACGCAAGAGACATAGCCCCGCACCATCAGCCCCTCGGCCTTGGCCGCCTGCACCACGGCTCCGGCCCGCTCCAGCCCCTCGGCCACAGAGCAATTCGTATTCGCCTGCGAAAACGCCTCCGAGGCCGCAACAAACACCGCAACCTCGCAGGTCGCCGCCTGATGCGCCGCATCCAGCGCCCGCCGCGCCTCCAGAAACCCCTCAAGCCCGCGCGCATTGGGCACCAGTACCGCATAGCGCAGCCCCTCCCGCAGCGGCAATTGCCCCAGCAACTCCCCCGTGTCCGCCATCTGCGGCACAAGACGCGGATGCACAAAGGCCCCCGCCTCAATCACGCCCACACCGGCCTCGGCAAGGGCCGAGATCAACGCCAGCTTATCCGCCTGCGCAATCACGCCGGGCTCATTCTGCAGCCCGTCGCGCGGGCCGACCTCTACAATGCGAACCGTTTCACCCATGCCCTAGCCCTGCCAAACCGGATAGAAATCCTGCGCATAAAGCAAATCCGCCCCCGGCGGCGGCAGGCTGGCCTGATAGGCGGGCCGCGCCTCCAACCGCGCCATCCAGTCGCTCACCCGGGCAAAGGGCTCCACCTGCGCAAAATGCCGCCCCATATAGATCGCCTGCCCCACCGAAACATCGGCAGCAGAAAAGCCGGTATCGAGCAGAAACTCCCGCCCCTCCAGCCGCGCCTCAACCGCGCCATAGCATTTCGCCAGCCGCTTCGCCTCCAGCTTGGTCACAACAGGGCTGCGCATCGCATCGTCAAACAGGGCGATATGCTGCTGCGTCAGGGCGGCGGCATGCTGGCTGATCGTCTCGGCAAAATGCAGCCAGATCAGCCACTCCGCCCAATCCGCACTCCCCGTCTCGGGCGCCAAACCGGCCTGCGGATAGGCGGCGCAAAGCACCTGCGTAATCGCCCCGGTCTCCCAAAGCTTGGCCCCGTCCAGCTCCAGCGCAGGCACCCGCCCCACAGGGTTCAGCGCCAGAAACTCTGGCGACTTTAACGACATATCAAAGGGATAGACCACGATCTCAAAGGGCACCGCCATCTCATGGAGAAGCCACAATGTCCGCATAGAGCGCGTCTGGTGACAGTGATGCAGCCGGATCATGCCCCCGCCTCCAAGCCGATCAACTCAACCCCGGCCTCCACCTGATCGCCATCCTGCGCCGCAACCCGCGCCACCACGCCCGCACGCGGCGCGGTCAGGGTATGCTCCATCTTCATCGCCTCCAGCAGGGCCAGCGGATCGCCCGCCTCCACCGTATCGCCGACAGCAACCAAAACCTGCCGCACCAGCCCCGGCATCGGCGCCACAACCGCATCCCCCGCCGCCCCGGCACCCTGCGCATTTAGGGGGTCAGGCACCGCAAAGACGTAGGTATTCCCCCAATAAATGCAGACCTCCCCCGGCCCCGCGAAAATCTGCGCCGGCACACGAATGCCATCCACACGCCAGCCCGCACCATCGCGCGAAACCCGATGCTCCACCTCGCCCAAACGCACGGAGAAACCCTCCGGCGTCACAGCAACCCGCGCCGCGATCTCCTCGCCGCCCGAAACCATCGCAACCGGATGCCAGATCGGCTCCCAAAGGGCAAAGCCCCCCTGCGCCCCCTCATGCAGCCCAAGGGCCGCAATCGCCGCAAGCGACCGACAGCGCGTACAGGGCACCGGCGCCGCACTCAGCGCCTCGATGTCCCGCTCGATCAAACCGGTGTCCACCTCGCCCGCGGCAAAGCCCGCATGACGCGCCAACCGCCGCAGGAACACCACATTGGTCACCGATCCGGCCACCTGCGTGTCGCTCAGGGCGCGCTCCAACGCGGACAAGGCCTCCGCCCGCGTCGCCCCATGGGTGATCACCTTGGCGATCATCGGGTCATACCACGGCGAAATCACATCCCCCGCCCGCACGCCGGTATCGGCCCGCGCGCCTGCGCCAAATTTCAAATGGGTCAATGTGCCGGTCGCGGGCAGGAACCCCGCCGGAACATCCTCCGCATAAAGCCGCGCCTCGAATGCATGGCCCTGCAGGGGAATATCTCCCTGCGCCATGGGCAAGGGCGCACCAGAGGCCACCCGCAACTGCCACTCCACCAGATCAACCCCCGTGATCGCCTCGGTCACCGGATGCTCCACCTGAAGCCGGGTGTTCATCTCCATAAACCAGAACCCGTCGGCCCGCAGACCGCCGCCGCCATCCACGATAAACTCGACCGTTCCGGCCCCCTTATAGCCAATCGCCTCCGCCGCCCGCACGGCGGCGGCGCCCATGGCCTCGCGCACCTCGGCGGTCATCCCCGGCGCAGGCGCCTCCTCGATCACCTTCTGATGGCGGCGCTGCAAGGAACAGTCGCGCTCATACAGATGCACCGCCCGCTCCCCGTCGCCGAACACCTGCACCTCGATATGACGCGGCGCGGTGACCCATTTCTCAACCAGAACATCGGCATTGCCAAAGGCGGCCTTCGCCTCCGCCCGCGCCGAGGCCAAAGCCGCCGCAAAGCCGGAGGCCGCCTCAACCCGCCGCATCCCCTTGCCGCCGCCGCCCGCAACGGCCTTGATCAACACCGGATAGCCAATCGCATCGGCCTCCGCCGCCAAGCGCCCGTCATCCTGATCGCTGCCGTGATAGCCCGGAACAACGGGCACCCCCGCCGCCTCCATCCGCGCCTTGGCCGCATCCTTCAACCCCATCAGGCGCATGGCCTCGGCGCTCGGGCCAACGAAAATCAACCCGGCGGCCTCCACGGCCTCGGCAAACTCGGGGTTCTCCGACAAGAACCCGTAACCGGGATGGATCGCATCCGCCCCCGCCCGCGCCGCCGCCTCCAGAATGGCCGCCCCGTTCAGATAACTCTGTGCCGCCTCCGCAGGGCCGATCCGCACCGCACGGTCCGCCTGCGCCACATGCATCGCGCCGGCGTCCGCGTCGGAATAAACCGCCACAGTCTCGATCCCCATGGCAGAGGCCGTCCGCATCACCCGGCAGGCAATCTCCCCCCGGTTCGCAACCAACAACCGTCGCATCATTCCTCGGCCTCCCCCTGATAGGATCGATAGCGATAGCGATAAGCCAGATTAGGCCGCTGCCCGTCGATCAGATACATCACAATCAAAATCCCCACGACAGCCTCGGCCAGCGTCGCCAGCGATCCCCCCGCCGTCAAAGAAAACGCAAGGAAAGCCACCGAAAGCCCCGCCTGCGCCACCGCCAAAATCAAGGCCCAAGGCACCCGCAGGGCCAGCCCGATCGCCGTCATGATCCCAAGGATCGCCCCCCAGAACATCAAGGCAGGTCCCCCCTGCCCCCAGACCGACAGCTTCACCGCCGCCCCGGCCGCAAAATAGCCGATGATCAGATACAGCACCCAGTTCAGGCGCCCCATCGGATGCCCATGGGCCATGGCGCGGCTGACATAAATCCAAACCGCCCCGGTGGTCACATCCACCCGGCCCCGCTCGAAATGGCCCTCCGCGGGCATATTCTTCAGCTCACGCACCATGGCAAACCCCTCTCGCCGCACGCCTGTCCGGCCTTCTTATTGGTAAAAATATCCCCGCCGGAGGCACAAAAAATGGCCTCACATCCGAAACACGCCGAAACGTGTCTCCTCTATCGGCGCGTTCAGACTGGCCATAAGCGACAGATGCAAAACCTCGCGGCTCTTTCTCGGATCAATCACCCCGTCATCCCACAGCCGGGCCGAGGCATAGAGAGGATGCGACTGCTCGGCAAACATCGCCTCGGTCGGCGCCTTGAACGCCGCCTCCTCCTCGGCGCTCCATGTCCCGCCGCCGCGCTCGATCGCATCGCGCTTCACCGTGGCCAAAACCCCCGCCGCCTGCGGCCCGCCCATGACGGAAATCCGGCTACCCGGCCAAGACCACATCAGCCGCGGGCTATAGGCCCGCCCCGCCATGCCGTAATTGCCCGCGCCAAAAGAGCCGCCCACAATCATCGTCACCTTGGGCACCGAAGTCGTCGCCACAGCCGTCACCATCTTGGCCCCGTGACGCGCAATCCCCTCGTTCTCGTATTTCTGCCCGACCATAAAGCCGGTGATATTCTGCAAGAACACCAATGGAATACGCCGTTGGGAACACAGCTCGACAAAGTGCGCGCCCTTCACGGCGCTTTCGGAAAACAACACCCCGTTATTGGCCACAATGCCAACAGGGCAGCCCTTGATATGGGCAAATCCGGTGACCAAAGTCTCGCCAAAGCGCGGCTTGAACTCGTCAAAACGAGAGCCATCCACAACCCGCGCAATCACCTCGCGAATGTCATAGGGCTTGCGCAAATCGCCCGGCACAACGCCCAGCAATTCCGCCGGATCATAGGCGGGCTCTTCCGCCGCCTGCATCACAATCCCATGGCCCGCCGCGCCGCCCAAAGAGGCCACCGCCTGCCGCGCCAAGGCAATCGCATGGGCGTCATCCTCGGCCAGATAATCCGCCACGCCCGAAAGGCGCGTATGCACATCGCCCCCGCCCAGATCCTCGGCGCTGACAACCTCGCCGGTCGCGGCCTTAACCAAGGGCGGCCCGGCCAGAAAAATCGTCCCCTGCTCGCGCACAATGATCGACACATCGCTCATGGCGGGCACATAGGCCCCCCCGGCGGTGCAAGAGCCCATAACAACGGCGATCTGCGCGATCCCCTTGGCGCTCATCTGCGCCTGATTGTAAAAGATGCGGCCAAAATGGTCGCGGTCGGGAAAGACCTCGTCCTGATTGGGCAGGTTCGCCCCGCCGCTGTCCACCAGATAAACACAGGGAAGGCGGTTCTCCTCCGCGATCTCCTGCGCCCGCAGATGCTTTTTCACCGTCATCGGATAATAGGTGCCGCCCTTCACGGTGGCATCATTGCACACAATCATGACCTGCCGCCCCGAGACCATGCCGATCCCGGCAATGACGCCCGCGCAGGGCGCCGCCCCGTCATACAGCCCATGGGCCGCCGTCGCGCCAACCTCCAAAAAGGCCGAGCCCGGATCAAGCAGCGCCGCAACACGGTCCCGCGGGAGCATCTTGCCGCGCGACAGATGCCGCTCGCGCGATCTCTCCCCGCCGCCCAAAGCCGCCGCCTCGGCGGCCTCACGCACCACATCCAAAGCCGCCAGATTCGCGGCCTCATTGGCCTGAAACTCTGCGCCGCCCGCGCGAATAGTCGAGGTTAACTTCATGTCTTCTTCTCATCCCAAGGGCCCGGCGGCGGCAACAACTGCCGCGCCATCAACCACCGCTGCCGAAACGCATAACGCGCCGCGCGCGCCACATCGGCCTGAAAACTCGCATTCACCGTCGCGCCCACCAGCCCGCCAATGATCGGCACAATCTGCCCCGCCTTACGCGCGGCCAAAGTCACGCCAAGCTGGCGCGCAATCCGCTCCACCACCTTTTCCGTCACCCATTCCCCGCCCTTTTCAAGCACCAGCTTGCCCTCGGGCGTATTCAGGGCACGGGCGAAATCATTCATGTTTTCAATGGTCTCCACCCGCGTCTCCGAGGCCAGCGAGGTCGCCACCTCCAGAACCATCAGGCGAAAAGCGCGCTCCTCATCGCTCACCGAGGCAAAGCCATAGGCCGCCCCCGTCGCCCGCACATTGCGCGCCGCAAGGGTGATCGTGGCGGGAATATCGGCCACCAATCCGGCCGCGCCGAACCAGCCCGCCGCGCCGCCCGTGGCCGCATTGGTGCCCTGCGCCCAGGCCTGCACCTGCTTTGCTGCGGCGTCACAGGCCAGCACATCCTCGCGGTCATGTCCCGTCACCTCCGCAGGCAGGGTCAGGCCCGCGGCCTTGTCCGCCTGCTCCAGCGCCTTGCGCACAACAGAGGCCGGAATGATCCGCGCAAAGGCCCCGCCCACAGGCGCGGTCAGGGCCTCCGCCCCGCGGCCAAGCCGCGTCGCTCGGCGCTCCTCAAAGGCCTTCTGCCGCTCGATCGCCGCCTTCACCGCGCCGGAAAAATCCCGGCTGTCCTCGGGCAGGCTCACGTCCCGCCCCCCAACATCACATCGCGCCACTGCGCGGGCGTATACATGACATCGGCCCGCATCGCCTCGATCCCCTTGGCCATGATGATCAGGTTGCGTAGGCCCTCGCCGGTCTTCTCCGCGCGGCAGGCCTCCGTCTGGCAATTTTTGGCCGAATGCTGCCCCGCCAGAATA
Source organism: Harenicola maris (assembly GCA_018524345.1). Classification (GTDB taxonomy): domain Bacteria; phylum Pseudomonadota; class Alphaproteobacteria; order Rhodobacterales; family Rhodobacteraceae; genus Harenicola; species Harenicola maris. Next base: position 562,203 of record JADQAZ010000001.1, on the reverse strand, counting down.
TCGGCCCAGGCATCATCACCCAGCTCCGTCAACCGCGCCGATACCCCCGCAAAAGCCTTCTCATACCCTTTCGCAAGGGCCTCCAGACAGGCCTCGTAAACGCCGGCCCGCATCTGGCATTCCTCCTGCGCCGCGCTCAAACACTGCAGCTCGCCGTCATCGCTCTGATGATCCCGCGCGATACAGGTGATGGCCGACCGGACATAGCTGTCATAGGCCCCGCCCTTGCGCGGCTGCAGGGTCTGCGCCGAAACACCCCCGGCCATCACGGCAAAAGCGCAAAGCGCTGCGGAAATCCTCATCCCATGGCTCCCATCATCTCGCGGCCCACCAACATGCGCCGGATTTCCGATGTCCCGGCACCGATCTCCATCAACTTAGCATCCCGGAAAATCCGCGCCACCGGCGCGTCATTCATAAACCCGGCCCCGCCCATGGCCTGCACCGCCTGATGCGCTTGTTTCATCGCCTCCTCGCTGGCGTACAAACAACAGGCCGCCGCATCGGCGCGGGTCACCTCGCCGCGATCGCAGGCCCGCGCTACCTCGTAAACATAGGCACGGGCAGAGTTCATCGCCGTATACATATCCGCCAGCTTGCCCTGCATAAGCTGGAAATTCCCCACCGGCTGGCCGAACTGCTTGCGCTGCGCGACATAGGGCATCACCTCGTCCAGACAGGCCGCCATCAACCCAAGGCCGATCCCCGCCAGAACCACACGCTCGTAATCAAGGCCGGACATCAAAACGCGCACGCCCCGCCCCTCCTCGCCCAAGACATTCTCGAAGGGCACCTCGACATCCTCGAAGACCAATTCGGCGGTGTTCGAACCCCGCATCCCCAGCTTGTCGAAATGCTTCGAGGTGCTGAACCCCTTCATATCGCGCTCGATGATAAAGGCCGTGATCCCCTTGGACCCCGCCGCCTTATCGGTCTTGGCATAAACCACCAGCGTCTGCGCGTCCGGCCCATTGGTGATCCAGTATTTATTGCCGTTCAACCGGTAGTATCCATTGCGCTTCTCCGCGCTCAGGGTCATCGAGACCACATCCGATCCGGCCCCCGCCTCCGACATGGCAAGGGCGCCCACATGGCTGCCCGAAATCAGGCCCGGAAGGTATTTGTGCTTCTGCTCCTCGCTCCCGTTCAGCTTGATCTGGTTCACGCAAAGGTTCGAATGCGCCCCGTAGGAAAGCGAAACAGAGGCCGAGGCCCGCGCGATCTCCTCAACCGCCACCGTATGGGCAAGATAGCTCATCCCCGCGCCGCCATAGGCCTCATCCACAGTGATTCCCAACAGGCCAAGGGACCCCATCTCCTCCCAAAGCTCGGCCGGAAACAGATTCTCCGCATCCACCTGCGCCGCCATGGGCTTTACCCTATCCTGCGCCCAACGATGCACCATATCGCGCAGGGCATTGGCGTCTTCGCCCAAATCGAAAGTCATAGAAGAGGTGAACATAGCAGCAGCTCTCATTTATTGAACGGTCGTTCAAATACTAGCAGCTTGCACAAGGATTGGTCAATTAGAGAAAACACCTTTGCCCAAATCCCCACCCGAACCAAAAATCTGAAAAAAATGCCCGCGGTGGGAACTTTTTCTTAAGACCCGCGTTGAACAGTCATGAGACACACCGGCTTTGCCCTTCTTCTTGCCCTGTCCCCCCTCCCCTCCCCGGCGGAGGAAGTCGGCAAAGTCGGTGTGGATTGGTTCGGCAATGACATCATCGTCGAATCCATCCCCGACCCGAAGGTGCAGGGGGTGACATGCTACCTCACCTATTTCGAACGCTCCGTCCTTGACCGGCTCAGCCAAGGCAACTGGTTCGAGGACCCCTCGAATGCCGCCATCTCCTGCGAGCGCACAGGCCCCGTGACTCTGAGCGATATCGACATGTCGAAAGAGGGCGAGGACGTCTTCCGCGAGCGGCGCTCGATCATCCTGAAATCCCTGCGGATCAAACGCATCTATGATGCAGAGCAGGACACCCTGATCTACCTTGCCCATGCGCGCGAACTCTCCGAAGGCTCCGCCAAAATGGCGGTCTCCACCGTGCCCCTGCGCTAAGCCGCCTGATAGACTGCGCTCACCTCGGCGCGAATGATCCGCGCAATCAGGGCACAGTCCTCCTCGGAAAATGTCAGCGGAATCCGCATATCCACAATCCCGCGCAGCACCCTGTCCGATGCGGGCATCGGCGCCGAGGGCGCATAGCGCCAGCTGTCATAACGGCTGGTAAAGCCCGCAGGCTCCGCCGCGCCGAACCATTTCAATTCAACGCCCCGCTTCGCACAGCGCGCCAGAACCTCGGTGATCGCAGGCTCTTCCCAATCGGTCAGCAAAAACTGGATCGAGGAGCCGACATAGGTCTCCTCCGCAGGGCGCGTGGTCAGGGCAAGGCCCGGCACATCGGCCAAACCTTCCTCGAGCACCCGATAGCGCGCATTCCACCGCGCCACCTGCGCCGGCAGGTCCGCCAGTTGGGGCCGCAAAATCGCCGCCCGCAAATTGTCCATCCGGCCCGAGACATTGGGCGTCTGATACTTGATCTCGGCAAAGGCCTCGGGCGGGGGCGCGGCAAGATGGCGCTCAAACAGCATATAGCTGCCCGAGAGCATGATCGCCCGCGCCATCAACTCCGCATCGTCAGAGACCAAAAGCCCCCCCTCGCCGGAATTCATATGCTTGTAGGTCTGGGTCGAATAACACCCCATCACCCCCTGCCGCCCCGAAGGAACCCCCTTCCAAGCGCCGCCCATGGTATGGGCGCAATCCTCGATCACCGCGACACCCGCGTCATCACAGATCGCCATCAGACGCTCCATATCGCAGATATGCCCGCGCATATGCGACAGCATCAAAACCTTGGCCTCGCCGCGCACCTTCTGCGCCAGATCCCCCAGATCAATCACCAGATCCGGCGTAACCCCAATGAAAACAGGCACCGCCCCGACAGCCGCAATCGCACCAGGCACCGGGGCCAGCGTAAAGGCATTCGTCAAGACCTGCGCCCCCGGTGCCACCCCAAGGGCACGCAATGCGGCACCCATGGCATAACCGCCCGAGGCAACGGCAAGGCAATATTTCGCACCGGTGTAAGCCGCGAACTCCTGCTCCAGAAGGGCGGTCTCGCCCGCCTCCCCCTCTGCCACGTTATAGCGGTGCAAGCGCCCGCTGCGCATCACCTTCAACGCCGCCTCGATCCCCGCCTCGGGGATGGGTTCCTGCTGGGTGAAATTGCCTGTGAATATCTCTGTCATGGGTGCAAACTGGGCGCGAAGTGCCGCGCCGTCAATGGGGCAAAAGCCGCGCCGCAAGGGCAGGCAGATCATCATAGTGATCCAGCATCGCATCCGGCCCCATCTCGGCCACCCCCGCCCCATGCGGGCCAAAGCCCACAAGCACTATCGGCCGCCCCGCATTGCGCGCCGCCTTATAATCCGTCACCGTATCGCCGATCAGGATCGAACGCGCCGGATCGCCCCCCGCCCGCCGCACGGTTTCCAACAGATGCTCGGGGTCGGGCTTGCGCACCGGCAGGGTATCGGCCCCCAGCATCGCCGCAAACCGCCCCGCAATCCCCAACCGTTCCAGCAGGGTCGCGGCAAGCCCCTCGGGCTTGTTGGTGCAGACCGCCAGAATGAACCCTGCCTCCGCCAAAGCATCCAGCGCCGCCTCCACACCGGGATACAGCCGCGTATGCACATCAATCGCCGCGCCGTAGGCCTCGATCAACAGCGGGAAACCGCGGTCCACCTCGCCCTCGTCCTCAACCCCCGCCCGCGCCAGCCCAAGGCGGAGCATCGCCCGCCCCCCCGCAAAGGCCGTCGCCATATCCGCAACCGGATCAAGCGCCGCCGGATAGCCCATCCCCGCCAATCCAGCATTCCCCGCCGCAATCAAATCGGCGCTGGTATCCGCCAAAGTCCCGTCCAAATCGAAAACAACCGTCCGCATCGCCAACCTCGCCCTGAAATCCACTGTCACCAAAGGTGACACAGCACCCCCTTGCGGTGCGCCCTGCCTCGGATAAAACAGGCCAAGGGCAAAAATGCCAGAGCAGACAACAATAGGGACACCCCCTTTCATGAGCACCAGCTTAATCATTCTGGCCGCAGGCCAAGGCACTCGGATGCAATCGGACACCGCCAAGGTGCTGCATCAGGTCGCCGGCGCCCCGCTTCTGGCCCACGCCATGAAGGCCGCAGAGGCGGTGGAGGCAAACAACACCGTCATCGTCACCGGCCACCACAGCGCCGCGGTCTCCGCCGCCGCCCTTGACCTCAACCCAGAGGCCATCACCGTCGAGCAAACCGAACAGCTGGGCACCGGCCACGCCGTGGCGCAAGCCGCCGAGGCGCTGGAAGACGAGCTTGGCAATGTCATTGTCCTCTTCGGCGATACCCCCTTTATCTCCGAACTCACCCTGCACAAAATGCTCGAGGAACGCGCCTTCCACGATGTCGTCGTGCTGGGCTTCGAGGCCGCCGATCCCGGCCGCTACGGCCGTCTTGTGATGCAGGGCAAGGCGCTGGAACGGATCGTCGAATACAAGGACGCAAGCGAACAAGAACGCGCCATAACCCTTTGCAATAGCGGCGTTATCTGCGCCAGTGCCCGGCTGCTGTTCGATCTGGTGGCGCAGCTCTCCAACGAGAATGCCTCTGGCGAATACTACCTCACCGACATCGTCGCCCTCGCCCGCGAACGCGGGCTGAACGCAACCGCCGTCACCTGCGACGAGGCAGAGACAATGGGCGTCAACTCCCGCGCTGACCTCGCTCAGGCAGAGGCCACCTTCCAAGCAGCCGCCCGCGCCGAGGCGCTCGCCGATGGCGTCACCCTCACCGCCCCCGAAACCGTCTTCTTCGCCCATGACACCGTCTTGGGCCGCGACTGTATCATCGAGCCCAACGTGGTCTTCGGCCCCGGCGTCACGGTCGAAACCGGCGCCACCATCCGCGCCTTTTCCCATCTGGAGGGCTGCCACGTCGCCCGCGGCGCCGTCGTCGGCCCCTACGCCCGCCTGCGGCCCGGTGCGGAATTGCAAGAGGACACGAGGGTCGGCAATTTCGTCGAAATCAAGAACGCCATCATCGACGAGGGCGCCAAGGTCAATCACCTCTCCTATATCGGCGATGCCCATATCGGCACCCAAACCAACGTCGGCGCAGGCACGATCACCTGCAACTACGACGGCGTGATGAAACACCATACCGAGGTCGGCGCCCGCGCCTTCATCGGCTCCAACACCATGTTGATCGCCCCCGTCACAGTGGGCGACGAGGCGATGACAGCCTCCGGCTCGATCATCAATCAGGACGTGCCCGATGGCGCCTTGGCCCTTGCCCGCGCCAAACAGGTCAACAAACCCGGCCTCGCCCGTAAATTGTTCGATAAGTTAAAGGCGGCGAAGGCCGCCAAAGCCAAGAAGGCAGAGTAATATGTGTGGTATCGTCGGCGTTCTGGGGCAACATGAGGCCGCCCCCCTTCTGGTCGAGGCGCTCAAGCGTCTGGAATATCGCGGCTATGACAGCGCCGGAATTGCCACTGTAAACAACGGCTTGCTCGATCGCCGCCGCGCCGTGGGCAAGCTGGTGAACCTGTCTGACCTGCTGGTGCACGAGCCGCTGGCGGGCAAATCGGGCATCGGCCACACCCGCTGGGCCACCCACGGCGCCCCCACCGTCACCAATGCCCACCCCCACCGCGCCGGACGCGTCGCCGTGGTACACAACGGAATTATCGAGAATTACAAAGAGTTACGCGAGGAACTTGCCGCAAAAGGCAAGAGTTTCGTCACCGAGACAGACACAGAAACCGTCGCTCTGTTGACAGAGGCCGCAATGGACGAGGGCCTCGCCCCCCGCGCCGCCGTGGCGCAGGTGCTCTCGCGCCTGAACGGCGCTTTCGCCCTGTGCTTTCTCTTCGAGGGAGAAGAAGACCTGATGATCGCCGCCCGCAAGGGCTCCCCCCTCGCCGTGGGTCACGGCAAGGGCGAAATGTATGTCGGCTCCGACGCCATCGCCCTCTCCCCCATGACCAACCAGATCACCTATCTGGAGGAAGGCGACAGCGCCGTCCTCACCCGGACCTCCCTGCAAATCTTCGACGTCGATGGCAACCAAACCAACCGGCCGGTCAAGACCATCCAGATCGAGGCCGCGCAGGTCGAAAAAGGCGGCCACAAGCATTTCATGGCCAAGGAAATCGCCGAACAGCCCACGGTTCTGGGCGATACCATTGGCCATTACCTCTCCACCGGCGCGATCAAACTCCCCGATCCCGGCCTCGATTTCGCGCAGTTCGACCGCATCACCATGGTCGCCTGCGGCACCGCCTTCTATGCCTGCCTGACGGCGAAATACTGGTTCGAAAACCTCGCCCGACTGCCCGTAGAGGTTGATATCGCTTCGGAGTTTCGCTACCGCGAGCCCCCGATCCCGGGCAAGACCCTCGCCATTTTCGTCAGCCAATCGGGCGAGACCGCCGATACCCTCGCCGCCCTGCGCTACTGCGAGGGCAAGGCCCATATCGCCTCTGTGGTGAATGTCCCCGAAAGCTCCATCGCCCGCGGCTCCGACATCGCCCTGCCGATCCTCGCAGGCACCGAAATCGGCGTCGCCTCGACCAAGGCCTTCACCTGCCAGCTCACCGTCCTGCTGATCCTCGCCCTCAAGGCGGCGCAGGATCGCGGCACCCTGACCGAACAGGAGGTCGGCAAACATCTGGATGACCTGCGCCTCCTCCCCGGGTTGATGAGCCACGCCCTCACCGCCAATTCCGACATCGCCGCGATCTCCACCGCCCTGTCAGAGGCGCAGGATATCCTCTTCCTCGGACGCGGCGCCATGTATCCGCTGGCCATGGAAGGCGCGCTGAAGCTGAAAGAGATCAGCTACATCCACGCCGAAGGCTACGCCAGCGGAGAGCTCAAACACGGCCCCATTGCGCTGGTCGACAAACACGTCCCCGTCGTGGTCATGGCCCCGACCGACGGATTGTTCGAAAAGTCCATCTCCAACATGCAAGAGGTCATGGCCCGTCAGGGCAAAATCCTGCTGATTTCCGATGCCGCAGGCATCCAGTCCGGCGGCGATGGCACATGGCAGCAACTGACCATGCCCGACGCCTCCCCCACCATCGCGCCGATCCTCTACGCCGTGCCGGCGCAGCTGCTCGCCTATCACACCGCGGTGGCCAAAGGCACCGATGTCGACCAACCCCGCAACCTTGCAAAGTCAGTGACCGTCGAATGACCCCAGAAGCCGCCATCGAGGCGATCTCCGCCAAATCCAAACCCGGCAAAGCCGAGGAAATGGCCAAATACCACAAGGCAGAGCGCCCCTATCTGGGCGTCGCCAACCCCGACATCTATGTGCTGACCAAAGAATGGCGCGCCGCCCTCACGCTCGACGATCGCCTCGCCCTCGCCTCGGGCCTGTGGGACTCCAACATCCACGAGGCCCGCACCGCCGCCGCAAACCTGCTGCTACAGGCCCGCATCCGCCCCGATGACACAGCGGCATGGGAGCTGATCAAATCATGGGTGCCCGATTTCGACGGCTGGGCCCTCGCCGATCACGCCTGCGGCGCAGGCGCCAAACGCCTCATCGCCGACCCCGCCCGCCTTGACGAGGTGGAACAATGGACCAAATCCGAACACATGTGGTCCCGCCGCGCGGCCTTGGTCAGCACCCTGCCATGGACCAAACAGAACAACCCCAAAGCCGCAGACCTCGAAATCCGCGACCGTGTCCTCGGCTGGGCCGCGGGCTATGTCTCTGATCCCGATTGGTTTATTCAAAAGGCCATCGCATGGTGGCTGCGCGAGCTGTCCAAACACGACGCGCCGCGCGTGCATGATTTCTTGGGCAAATACGGCAGCAAACTCAAACCCTTCGTCCGCCGCGAGGCCGCCCGCCTGATGCCCGATGGCCTGCCCCCAAAGGCAGAGCCCCCCGAGCAAACAGATCAACCGCCCGAGTAAACCACCAGCTCAGGCAGCGCCGTCAAAGGCGCCTCAAGCACCCGAAACGCGGGCAGGGACACACGGCTCCCCGCCCCCGCAGGGCCGGAAATCGGGCGCAATTCCACCTGCACCGACTTGCCGGACCCCGGATACTCCAACCGCCCCTGCGTCAAGGTGCTGACCAAGGGCGTCTCGGCCCAGAACCCCGGATCCGTGGGATCCCCAAGCGAGGCAATCGTCACCCCAAGGCGCTTCTCCGCCGGCGCAGCGGGCACTGCGGCCGCGGCCGCGCGCTCCTCTGCCGTGGTGGTGTCAAACTGCTCCTCGGTGCGCGCGGAAACCGGCGGCGGCGCCGCCACGATCCGCGTTTGCGTATCCAACGCACCGGGCCGCGCCACGGGCCGCACCTGCCCCTCGGCGCTCGCCGCCGTGCCGGGCTCTACATTCACCGCTGTACAGCCCCCAAGGGCGATCAGCGCAATACCTGTCAAAATCACATGTTTCATAAGCGCCAGTTAACCCGGCCCGCCCCCCGATTTCAACGGTTTCAAACCTCCCCTTGCGGCAGGCTCCCCATCGGCTTACCTCTACATAATGACAGCACCTCTTATTGATCCCTTCGCCCGCGCCATCGACTACCTGCGCGTTTCGGTCACCGATCGCTGCGATTTCCGCTGTGTTTACTGCATGTCCGAGAACATGACCTTCCTGCCGAAAAAGGAACTGCTCACCCTCGAGGAACTCGACCGCATGTGTTCCACCTTCGTCGGCATGGGCGTCAAAAAGCTCCGCATCACCGGCGGCGAACCGCTTGTCCGCCGCGATATCATGACCTTCTTTGCGGGCATGAAACGCCACCTCGACAGCGGCGCACTCGAGGAGCTGACCCTCACAACCAACGGATCCCAACTCGAACGCTTCGCAGGCCCCCTCGCCGAGGCAGGGGTGCGCCGCGTCAATATCTCGCTCGATACGCTAGATGAGGCCAAATTCGCCGAGATCACCCGCTGGGGCCGCCTGCCCCAAGTGCTGCGCGGGATCGAGGCCGCCAAAGCCGCCGGCCTGCGCGTCAAGATCAACGTCGTGGCGCTCAAGGGCTTCAATGAGGATGAACTCTTCGACATCGTGGACTGGTGCGCCAAGGGCGATATGGACCTGACCTTCATCGAGGTCATGCCCATGGGCGATCTGGGCAACGAGGACCGGCTGGACCAATACTGGGACCTGAACGACCTGCGCGCCCGCCTCGCCGAACGCTATACCCTCGAACACCTACACGAGCGCACCGGCGGCCCGGCCCGCTACGTCGCCCTACAGGAAACCGGCCAGAAAATCGGCTTTATCACGCCCCTGACCCATAACTTCTGCGAAAGCTGCAACCGCGTGCGCCTGACCTGCACAGGGGAACTCTACATGTGCCTCGGCCAAGAAGACATGGCCGACCTCCGCGCGCCCCTGCGCTCCTCCGAAAGCAACGAGGCACTGGAAACAGCCATCCGCAACGCCATAGCCCGCAAACCCAAAGGGCATGACTTCGACTATTCGCGGCAGGTGGCAGATGGCCAGATGTCCCGCCACATGAGCCACACCGGCGGCTAAGGCGCGGCGAAAGCAAACCCTCCCGCGCAGCGATCAATGCCCTAAAGGGCAATGCCGCCCCTTGGGCCCGGCGCGGTGCGCGCAGTTCCTGCGCACACCGCGCGGGTCACGCCCAGTCGGGACCGAGGTCCTGCGCCGCCCGCGTCACCCAATGCTCCTTGAGCCAGTCACAGGCCAGCCCGTGACGCCACCAGCTCTGGTGAAACCCGTCAATCGCGTCTTCCATCTTGGGCTTGCCGTGGAAACAGACGACGCGGGCGTTCTCCGGCAAACGCGGCGGCGCGAAATAACAGGCCGGCGGCATACGCACACAGCCATGCTTGAAACTCACCACCTGATCCCCGGGCAGATAGGCAAAGGCCCCCCGCTCCTGCGCCAAGGTCGAGGTATAGCGCTGCTCTGACCCCCGCGCCTTGGCCACCTGCGGCCCCGCATCCGCGGCCAATGTGTCATAAAGCCAGCCATGCTCCGCCGGATCATAGCGAAAGACAGAGCCATGCCCCGTCTTGCGCCCCCGCCGCGCCTCCAGCCAATCGGCCCGCATGGCCACCTTGCCCGGCGCATGGGCAACAATCTCGTCCAGCGATCCGGTGATCACCACATCCAGATCAAACCCCAAAAGCGGCCCTTCCAGATCGGGGATCAACCCGGGCCGGAACAGGCTCACCTTGCGCATCGCCCCCTGCCGGTTGGCCACAGCCAAGGCCGCATCCATCTCCGCCAGAAAGGGCTCCACCGGCAGAGGCAAAACCTCCACATCCGGATGCAGCCCCTCGGCATGTTCCGTCATGCAAAAAAACCGCACCGGCCCGGTCAAATTGCGCCGCGCACCGGAATAAAGCCGGTTCACATACTCCGGCCCGAACAGGGTGCCCCATTTGATGCAGATAACATTGACCATTACGCGCCTCCTATGTCACGGCACTACGCCACAGACGCGCCCGCTGCAACGACCCAAAGGGGGCGCTGCCCCCCGGCCTTCGGCCTCCCCCCGGGATATTTGCCCCAATAAGAAGACCAAACCCGGCGCTTCTTATTGGCCCAAATATCCTCGCCGAAGGCATAAATTCGCCGCGCAGCGGCCTGCCCGCGCCTTGGCGCGGGCCACGCCCAACTCCGTGCTTTGGCCTCTGGCCGAAGCTAAGGAGGCGGGAGCGTTACGAAATGGGCATCCGTTGTTCGGCGATTTCGGCCCACCAGCTGCAGCCAGCGGGGATCGCGTCGTCGTTAAAGTTGTATTCCGGGTGATGCACCGAGGCCGTGTCGCCATTGCCCACAAGGATATAGGCCCCCGGGCGTTCCTCCAGCATGAAGGCAAAGTCCTCGCCGCCCATGACCAGAGGCGCCTCTTCGCATTCACCTGAGATACCGCGCGCCACATCGGCGGCGAATTCGGTTTCCGCCTCGGAGTTGACCATCACCGGATAGTTGCGCTGATAGTCGAGCTTGGCCGTACCGCCAAAGACCGTTGCCTGCGCCGCGGCGATTTCGCCGATGCGGGTTTCCGCCAGATCGCGCATCTCCGGGTCCATCGTGCGCACGGTGCCTTTCAGGGTCACCTTCTGCGGGATCACATTGAACGCCTTGCTGTCGGTTTCAAAGCTGGTGACGGAGACCACGATGTTCTTCACCGGATCCGCATTGCGGCTGACGATGGATTGCATCGCCAGCACGATATGCGAGGCCATGACGGTTGTATCGATCGTCTCATGGGGTTTCGCCGCATGGCCGCCTTTGCCTTCGATCTCGATCTCGAACACATCCGTTGCGGCAAAAAACGCACCGGGACGAATGGAAAAGCTGCCCACCGGTTTACCCGGCCAGTTGTGCATGCCGTAGACTTCCTGAATGCCGAAGCGTTCCATCATCCCGTCTTCGCACATTTCGCGGCCGCCGCCGCCACCTTCCTCTGCGGGCTGGAAGATCACCGCAACGGTGCCGTCGAAATTGCGCGTCTCGGCCAGATACTTCGCCGCACCGAGGAGCATCGCCGTATGCCCGTCATGGCCGCAGGCATGCATCGCCCCCGGCGTTTTGGAGGCATAGTCCACCCCTGTCGCCTCTTCGATCGGTAGCGCATCCATATCGGCCCGCAGCCCGATCACCTTGCCAGAGCCGCTCTCGCGCCCTTTGATCAGGCCCACAACGCCGGTGCGCCCGATGCCTGTCACCACCTCGTCACAGCCAAAGGCCTCCAGCTTTTCCGCAACCAAGGCCGCGGTCCGGTGGGTGTCGAACAGGATCTCGGGGTGCTGGTGAATATCGCGGCGCCATTCCGTGATTTCTGGCAAAAGCTCGGCAAAGCGGTTCTTGATCGGCATGTCGCGTCCTTTTTTCTGGGTATCGTCTGGGTTAAACTGGGGTGGCAAGGTGGTCCAAAAGGCGTTCCATAAAGGCCTGCCCTTTCTCCAACTCGCTCGCCTCGATGAATTCGTCCGGCTGGTGGGCCTGCGCGATATCGCCCGGCCCGCAGACCACGGCGGAATATCCGCGTTCCTGAAACTGCCCCGCCTCGGTGCCATAGCTGACAACATGGCTGCCGTTGTCGCCCGTCATCTGGCGGGCCAAACGCTCGGCCGGGCCGTCCGCCTCGGGCCGCAGGGCGGGCACATGGAACCGCGGCGTCATGATGAACCCCGCATCGGGATGGATCGCCTTCATCGGCGCCTCAAGCTCGGCAACCTTCGTCATCAGGCGCTCTTCCCACACCTTGATGTCATCGCCGGGGACAAGGCGGAAATCCACGCCCATGTGGAAATCGGCCGCCGTGATGTTATGGGCCGTGCCGCCCCATGCCTTGCCGCAATGCACCGTGGTCCATGGCGGCTCGAACATGGCATCGCTGCCCTTGGGCTCCTTGGCGCGGTTCTCGTCGTTCATCTCGTTGATCCACATGAGCAGGCGGGACCCCTCCAGAATCGCCGAAACCCCAGTGTGCATCAGCGAGGAATGCACCTCAAAGCCCTTCACATGCACGGTCCAGCCGTATCCGCCCTTATGGCCGGTCACCACACCCATATTCGACGGCTCGCCCACAAAGACCACATCGCCCTTGGGCAACCCGCTGGCGATCATATGGTCGATCATCGGCGGCGCGCCGACACAGCCGACCTCCTCGTCATAGCTCAGGGCAATCTGCAAAGGCCGCGCCACCCCGCGCTCGGCCGCCTGCCCCATGGCCCACAGGGCAAGGGCATCGAATCCCTTCATATCGCAGGCACCGCGCCCGTAGATGCGACTGCCGCGGCGCGTCAGAACATAGGGATCACTCGTCCACTCCTGCCCCTCGACCGGCACCACATCCGTATGGCCGGACAAAACCACCGCGCCGGCCTCCATCGGGCCGGTATGGGCGTAAAAGGCCGCCTTCTGCCCGCTCTCGTCATACACCCGCGTGCCGGTGATTCCCCGCAAGGAAAGCCACTCCTCCACCCAGTCGATCAAGGGCAGATTGCTCTCGCTCGATACAGTGGGAAAGGAAACCAAAGCTTCCAGAATCTCGTAAACGGAATGCGCGTCGGCGGGGGCATGAACCATGTGGGAATTTTCCTGATGATAGCAAAACGGTCATTTGCTGTGACAGATGCTGAAGCCTGCGGCACCCAAGGTCAAGAGCCCGCCCCGCAGAAGAGTTTTCCGGAAAGGCGTAGACGCGCACAAATTTTGTGCTAACGTCTTTCAATGGGGCTGGCCCGGGCGGCTATAATCTGTTCAACCAACCCAAAAAACAAGAAGAAACAGGGGGATAGGCGCAACACATGGTTGTGAATTATCAGCAATATCATGTGGTCAAAACATACCACCGGCCCATGGGCCCGGGCGTTTTGCGCTGACTTACCCTTGTTCAAACTTTCAACAAGGAGAACGAAATGAACCTTAAATCAGCATTGCTGGGCGCTGTCGCTTTTTCGACATTCGCACCTGCTCTTTACGCTGATGGACATGAGGGCGAGCGCGGCCGTGACGGCAACGTTTCCATCATCTATTGGCAAGCGCCATCCATCATGAACCCCTTCCTGTCCGGCGGGACAAAGGACGTAGAGGCCGCTTCCATGGTCATCGAACCCCTCGCCCGCTACAACCCCGAAGGCGAGCTGATCCCATGGCTGGTTGACGAAATCCCAACCGTGGCCAATGGCGGCGTCTCCGAGGATCTGACACAGATCACATGGAAAATCACCGAAGGCATCAAATGGTCCGACGGCACCCCCTTTACCTCGGCTGACGTGAAATTCACCGCCGAATACTGCATGCACCCCGAAGGCGGCTGCGCGCAGGTGACAAAATTCGAAGGCGTGAAATCCGTCGAAACCCCCGATGACCTGACCGTCGTGGTCACATTCGAGGGTCAGACCCCCTTCCCCTACGGTCCCTTCGTCGGCGGCGAAAGCCCCATCCTGCAAGCGGCCCAATTCGCCGATTGCCTTGGCGCTGCGGCCCCGAACTGCACCGAGCAGAACTTCAACCCCATCGGCACCGGCGGCTTCACCGTCACAGAATTCAAACCGAATGACGTGATCCAGCTGGCCGCCAACGAAAACTACCGCCACGAGGGCAAACCCGCCTTCGCGACGATCAACTTCAAAGGCGGCGGCGACGCAACGGCTGCTGGCCGCGCTGTGATGGAAACTGGCGAATTCGACTACGCCTGGAACCTGCAACTCGCCCCCGATGTGATTGCCAAAATGGAAGAGGGCGGCAAGGGCGTTCCGGTCGCAGGCTTCGGCCCGCTGGTCGAGCGTATCATGCTCAACAACACCAACCCCTCCCCTGATCTGGGCCCTGACGAACGCTCCGTCATCCGCCCACACCCGTTCCTCTCTGACCCAGCGGTCTACAAGGCGATGTCTCTGGCCATCGACCGTCCGCTTCTGGTCGAGGTTGGCTACGGCAAGGCCGGTAAAGTCGGCTGTAACTGGGTGCCTGCACCGCCAGCATTCGCGTCCGACACCTTTGACTGCTCCGTTCAGGACATCGAAGGCGCCAAGAAAATGCTCGACGACGCTGGCGTCGTTGACACCGACGGCGACGGCGTGCGCGAAAAAGACGGCGTGCCTTTGAAAGTGCTCTACCAGACATCCACCAACGCTGTGCGTCAGGATTTCCAAGCGCTGATCAAAGACTGGCTGGAGCAGATCGGCTTTGAAGTCGAACTGCGCAATGTCGACTCCTCCGTCTTCTTCGGCGGCGACCCCGGCTCCCCGGATACATTCCAGAAATTCTACGCCGATCTGGAAATGTATGCGAACACCTTCAACGGCACAGACCCACAGGCCTATCTGGCCAACGGTCTTTGCGACAAGGCACCTTCGCCTGCAACACAGTGGCAGGGTGAAAACATCTCCCGCTTCTGCATGGAAGAATACGATGCCCTGCACGCAGAACTGGCCCAAACAGCCGACGCTGCGAAACGTGCGGAAATCGGCCGCAAACTCAACGACATGATGGTTGAGAACGGCGGCATGATCCCGCTGGTGCACCGTGGTCGTCTGTCGGCACATGCCAACACACTCGGCGGCGTTGCCCTCAACGTCTGGGATAGCGAGCTGTGGAATGTCGCAGACTGGTATCGCATGAAGTAATGGCTGCGGCGGGCTCCGGCCCGCCAATTGCCACCGCCGGGCGGTCCGCCGCCCGGCGTTTTCATAACCCCCTCACCGTTAGGCGCCCGCCTCTATGCTCACCTACACGATCCGACGCCTCCTTGTGGCAATCCCGACGCTGCTGTTCATCAGCCTCGTTATCTTCCTTTTGTTGCAACTCGCGCCGGGCGATCCGATGGCCCAAGTGCCCCTGACCGTCCCGCCCGAAGTGAAACAAAAAATGCGCGAGGCCCTCGGCCTCGGACAGCCGATCCATGTGCAATACTGGAAATGGCTGGTGCAATTCTTCTGGATCGAACCGCAGGTGATGATCGACTATTTCTTCGGCACCGGCCTTGCCGAGGGCAAGCTGCGCGTGATCTCCTGGCAGACCCGCTCGCCGGTGATGGACATCGTCGTGCAGCGTATCCCCCAAACCCTCTGGGTCGTGGGCACCGCTTATATCGTCGGCATCCTGATCGCCCTGCCGATCGGGATCTACTCGGCCTACAAACAATATTCCGTCTTCGATCAGGCCGGCACATTCGTGTCCATGGTCGGCTTCTCGATCCCGCCCTTCTTCTCCGGCGTGCTGGTGATCGTGATCTTCTCGGTCAATATGCCGCGCGAAAGCTTCTTCTGGTTCCCCTCCATCTACGACACCACACTGGTGGTCGACAGCTGGGCCTCCTTCGGCCAACAGGTTCGCCAGATGGTCCTGCCGGTCATGGTGCTGGCCCTGCAAATCACCGCGCAACTCTCGCGCTATATGCGCGCCTCCATGCTCGACAACCTCAATCAGGACTATGTGCGCACGGCGCGGGCCAAGGGCCTGTCCGAAAGCATCGTGGTCATGGTCCATGTGCTGCGCAACTCGATGATCCCCGTGGTCACGGTCATCGCCCTTGGCGTGCCCGCGATCTTTGGCGGCGCGATCATCACCGAACAGGTCTTCAAGGTGAACGGCATCGGTCAGCTTCTGATCACCGCCCTCTTTGCCAATGACCTGCCCATGGTGATGACCCTGACCTTCATCTTCGCCATCCTGATCGTCGTCTTCAACCTCATCGCCGATGTCCTCTACGGCATCCTAGACCCACGGATCCGCTATGACTGATACCGCCACAAACACCGCCGCCGCTCCGGCCAGCCCAAGCCGCTGGAAAGACGTCTGGCGCCAGTACAAACACCACAAAGGGGCCTTCTACGGCGGGATCTTCTTGCTGTTCATCACCCTCTTCGTGATGGTCGGCCCCTATATCTGGACGCTGGAATTCGACAAGCTCGACATCCGCGCCAAGGACATGCGCCCGATCTACACCGCCCTATGGGACAGCGACGCCAAAGTCGGCTGGAACCACCCGCTGGGCACCGACAACCTCGGCCGCGACCTGCTGGCGCAGCTCATGCAGGGGGGCCGCGCCTCCATGGCCGTGGGCTGGACAGCCATGGTCCTCGCCCTGCTGATCGGCACGCTGGTCGGCGTGCTGGCGGGCTTTTTCAAGGCGCTGGACGGCATCCTGATGCGCTTTACAGACCTCGTGCTCTCCCTGCCCATCCTGCCCCTGCTGCTGGTGGCGGTGACCCTGTTCCGCGAAAGGCTGCTCTCGGTCTTCTCGCCGGAAACCGGCATGTTCATCCTGATCGTGGCGATCATCGGCGTGACCAGCTGGATGCAAACCGCGCGCATCGTGCGCGGCGATGTGCTGGCGCTCAAGGAACGCGAATTCGTCCTCGCCGCCCGCTCCGTCGGCACCTCGCCCTACAAGATCATCACCCAGCACCTGCTGCCCAATGTGCTCTCGCCAATCATGGTCTCGGCCACCCTCGGGCTGGCCACGGCCATCATTACCGAAAGCGCGCTCAGCTTCCTCGGCGTCGGCTTCCCGTCAGACTTCCCCACATGGGGCAAGCTCCTGTCGGACGCCGTGCCGCGCATGACCGAATACCCCGAACGCGTCATGCTCCCCGGCATCGCCATCTCGATGACAGTGCTGGCGGTGAACTACATGGGCGACGGCCTGCGCGACGCCCTCGACCCGCGCATCAGGGGCCGCTAAAGCCTCGACAGCCGAAACGACAGCAAAAAGGGGGGCTCCGCCCCCCTTTAAGATTTTTCGCCGAAAAATCTGCGCCCCGCCTCGCCGCCGATGATGCGCTTAAGCCGCCGCCCTTGGGGCGGGCAAAACCCGCAGATCACAGGTGCCAATCCACCGCGTCGATCCAGATCGCCACGCTTTGGGCAATCGTCGCCCCCGGCCCGTTTGGCCCATCTGCATGGCGCTGATCGCCGCGATAGGTCTCGAGCAGGGCCCGCACATCCCGGCGCCGCAACTCCACAAGACTGCGCAGCAAGTTGGTGACATCATTCCCGCTGGCAATCCCCTCCACATGCGAGGCCATCGCCGCAAGCGCCCCGGGGGTGTCCAGCGATGCCAGGTATAGGTGATACTGCCACCCCAACTGGCGAAACTCCCCGCCCTGCATCGGCGCAATCGGCCGCAGGGCGAGGGCCTCGCGAATATCTATCCGGTTCAGTCGCAGCGCCGTGAAATACCCCCGCGCCAGGTCTGGCCGCGCCTCGATATCAACCCGCGCCGCCGCCTGCGCAATCCGCTCGCGGACCTGCGCCGTATTGGTCGCCACATGGTCACTCGCCTGCGCGAAATAGGCCGCCAAGAACACCCCATCGCTCCGCGCGTCCACCCGCTCGGCCAAAAGGCCCAGAACATTGGACCCACAGACCCCGCCAAGCTCTGGCGTCAGGTCCCAATACCGGCCCCCCTCGGCCGCCCCGCCGCGAAAGCCCTGCACCTGCGCGGCAATGCCCGGCGGACAGGTCGCATTCACAAGTTCAACGAAATCCATCCCCTAGCTCCTCGCGCAGGCTTTCCACGGCCGATATCGCAGTGGTTTTCGATCTGGTTTACTGGGCCAATACCCCAAAAGGTTCAGCGGACCCCTTGCCATGATAGTCCCATGCGCCACATGCCGGGTCGCTCTCGCCGCCACTCTTCAAGATTTTTCGTCGAAAAATCTGCGCCCCGCCTAGCCGCCGATGATCCGCAAAAACGGCCCCACCACATCCGCAGGCGCCCCGCCAGAGCCCGGCCCGTTCACGCCCGTCATCCGCCGCCGATCCTCGCGGTAGGGCGCGAGAAGCCGCGCCGCATCAGAAGTATCGCGCCCCAGCTTCTTCATCAAAATCCCCGTGCTCGCCACGCCGGAAACCAAAGCGCCAAGGGCATCCACATCGCCCGAGGCCGCCTCCAAAGCGCCCCCAAGCGCCCGCGCCCCCTGAACCTCCCCCAACATCAGCAGATAGCGATGATAGTGAAACGCCTCATCCCGATGCCCGAATACCGGCTGCTCAGAAAGCCGCAAAGCAAGCTCCGCAGGCACCTGAAGCCCGTAAACCCCGGCAAACTGAAAATACGTCTGCGCCTGCGCAGGCTCATAGGCAATCTGCCCCCAGGCATGCCCCATCGCCTCGCGTAGATCCCCTTGCTCCGCAACCGGAACGGCCATGGCCACCGACATAAAGCTCCGCTGCGTCTCGACCGGCGTCCGCCCGTCCAGACTATAGGCCAAATACCCCGCAAACGCCCCCAAACAGGGCCCCTGTTCCGCCCGCACACGCGGCTCCAGATCATAGATCAGGGACCAGCTTTCCGCCGCATTGATCTGCATCTCGCGCAGGTCCCGCACAATCGCCGCCCCGCAAGATTGCTCCATCTGGGCAATATAAAATTCCAACATGCTCAGCTCCGATTACATTTCTTCCACTGCCGATAGCGCAGCGGCTTGCGGTTCGGCCCGCGCGAGGCCACCGGCCCTTGATACCCCATAAGGTTCCACGGATCGTCATTCAGAACATTCCCCGACAGGTTCGAAAGCTGAAACGCGGGAAACTCGTCCTTGTCGAAATCATGCAGCGGATGGGACAGGTTGATCAGATGACCGAACTCATGGGCCATGGTGTTATAGGAAGCCTGCAGGTCATAATCAAAAAACGCCCAGCCGGGGCCAGAGGCCCCAAGCCCCCCCGACACAATCCCGAGGCCCCCGCTATGGGCCGTCTTGGCGACATAGTAATACAGGCGGTAATTGCTCGTCATCGTCGCGCCCGCCTGCGCCAAAAGGTCGAGCTCGGTGAAATGGGTGATATCCGCCGCCCCCGCCCCGTTCATATAGGTGGTGGCCGTCGGCGTGACATTAATCGCGCCCGCATCCTTGAGCTTGACGGAAATCAACGACTGGCGGAACACCTCGTTGATATAGGCCTCCAGATCGGCAACCACATAGGCCACCGACCGCGACACCGGCGTCACGATCGAGGCCACATCCACGGGGATCACAACAGGCACCGCACACCAGATATAAAAATACCCGCGCAGCTGCCCGTCGCAGATCACCTTCAGCGTCGCCTCCCCCGCCGCCTTGCCCTTGATCTTGAACACCGCCCCCGTGGCCGTGGGCTGCGGGCTGCTCACCTCGGCAACGGTGGCTGGGTCCACCTCATAGGTGCAATTCGCCAGACAACTGAGGGTAAAGGACCCGTCGAAATTGATCTCAAGCTGCGTCTCTTTCCCAACCCCGACAGAGACCCAACGCGCCCCGTCGCGCTCCTCCTTGCTGGCCGGCAGGGTCTTGGGATCGCCCGGCGGAATCCAGTATTCATCCGCCCCCACATTGGCCACCAGATTGGTCTTGTCATCATAACCGAAATAGCTGCTCCGCGCCCCGGCGGAGCCCTCAAAGCTCGCCACATCGGGGCAACAGGTCGCCATGGCAATCACCGGCCCCGTCGGCGCATTAGGCGACAGGCTGGTGGGCGGCACAGGCGCGACGCTCTGCGACTGCACAGGCGTTATCGGCGCGGGCGTAATGACCTGCGCCGAGCCCGGCACAACAGGCTGCAAAAGGGAACCGGGGCCGGTGCTCTGCACCACAGGAGAAACTCTAGGCGGTTTAGTCACTTAACAAAAATCCAATGGCTCCGAAATATGACGGAACCCTAGCACAGCCACCCCGATTTCCAAGCCAAATGCAAAACGGACCCCGCCAGAATGGGGGGCCCGCTGCATAACCTCTGCCCGCGCCCAAAGGCGCAGGGCGGATCAGTCGATCATCGGCAAAAGCTTATCGAGGGATGCCTTCGCATCGCCATAGAACATGCGGGTGTTCTCCTTGAAGAACAGCGGGTTTTCGATGCCCGAATACCCCGTGCCCTGCCCACGCTTGGACACAAACACCTGCTTGGCCTTCCAGCACTCCAGAACCGGCATCCCCGCGATGGGAGAGTTCGGATCATCCTGCGCCGCAGGGTTCACGATGTCATTGGAGCCGATGACGATCGCAACGTCGGTTTCGGGGAAATCCTCGTTGATCTCGTCCATCTCCATCACGATGTCATAGGGCACCTTGGCCTCGGCCAGCAGCACGTTCATATGCCCCGGCAAACGCCCCGCAACGGGGTGAATGGCAAAGCGCACGTTCTTGCCCTTGTCGCGCAGCTTGCGCGTCAGGTCGGCCACAGCCGACTGCGCCTGCGCCACGGCCATGCCGTAACCGGGGATGATGATGACGCTGTCGGCATCGTTGAGCGCGGCGGCAACGCCATCCGCATCAATCGCCACCTGCTCGCCCTCAACCGCCATCTGCTCGCCCGCAGGGCCGCCAAAGCCGCCCAAGATCACGCTGATGAACGACCGGTTCATCGCCTTACACATGATATAGGACAGGATCGCACCGGAGGAGCCGACAAGCGCCCCCACAACGATCAACAGATCATTGCCAAGAGAGAAGCCGATCGCCGCCGCCGCCCAGCCGGAGTAGCTGTTGAGCATGGAGACAACCACAGGCATATCCGCCCCGCCGATCCCCATAATCAGGTGATAGCCGATGAACAGCGCAGCCAAAGTCATCAGGAACAGCGGAAAGAACCCGCCAGTGTTGAAATACCAGATCAGACAGATCGCAGAGAGGCCCGCCGCCCCGGCATTGAGCATATGCCCACCCGGCAGCTTCTTGGCAGCACTATCCACCTTCCCCGCCAGCTTGCCATAGGCAATGACAGAGCCGGTGAAGGTCACCGCACCGATAAAGATCCCGAGGAACAACTCAACCCGCAGGATCGCAACCTCGACACCGTCCTTCTTGGCCAAAAGCGCCGCAAACCCCTCAAGGGCCTTACGCTCGGCCTCCTCCATGCCCGCCACACGGCCAAGCTGGATATGGGCGATCAGGCCAACGAAAACCGCCGCCAAACCAACCAGTGAATGCATCGCCGCAACCAACTCGGGCATCTGCGTCATCTGCACCCGCGTCGCCAGCTGATACCCGATGGCACCGCCACCCGCGATCAGCAGAAGGGACAAAAGCCAAAAGCCGGAGCCGGGGCCAACAAGCGTCGCCGCCACGGCCAAAGCCATGCCGACAATGCCATACCAGACCGCCCGCTTGGCGCTCTCCTGACCGGAAAGGCCCCCAAGGGACAGAATGAAAAGAACCGCCGCAACCACATAGGCTGCTGTTGTGAAACCGAATTCCATTGATCCGCCCCCCTTAAGACTTCTGGAACATGGCAAGCATGCGCCGTGTCACGAGGAAACCCCCGAAGATATTGATCCCGGCCATAAAGACGGACAAAGCCGCCAGAACAACAACGATGAAAGAGCTTGATCCGATCTGCATCAAAGCCCCCAGAATAATGATCGAGGAGATCGCATTGGTCACCGCCATCAAAGGTGTGTGCAAGCTATGCGCCACGCCCCAGATCACCTGGAAGCCAACGAAAACCGACAGCACAAAGACGATAAAGTGCTGCATAAAGCTCGCCGGAGCGACAAGCCCCACCAACAGGATCAAGGCCGCGCCAATCCCCAGCAAAGTCACCTGGTTCTTGGTCTGCGCCTTAAAGGCCGCCGCCTCTGCGGCTTTCTTCTCTTCTGCGGTCATCTCCTTGGGCGCGGGCTTCTTGGCCTGCGCCGCAATCGCGGCCACCTTGGGCGGCGGCGGCGGGAAGGTCACCTCGGAGGCATGGGCAATGGTCGCCCCGCGGATCACGTCATCTTCCATATTGTGGTCGATCACACCGTCCTTCTCGGGGGTCAGATCGGCCAGCATATGGCGAATGTTGTTGCCATAAAGGGTCGAGGATTGCGTCGCCATCCGGCTTGGGAAATCCGTATAACCGATGATGGTCACACCATTGTCGGTGACGATCTTCTCGTCCATGACCGTCTGCTTGCAGTTCCCGCCCTTCTCGGCGGCAAGGTCCACGATGACAGAGCCGGGCTTCATCGCCGCAACCATATCCTCGGTCCACAGCTCGGGCGCCTCGCGGTTCGGGATCAAGGCGGTGGTGATGACAATATCAACCTCGGGGGCCAATTCGCGGAACTTGGCAAGCTGCGCCTCGCGGAACTCAGGAGAGGACACAGCCGCATAACCGCCCGTCGCCGCACCATCGGCCTGCTCTTCCTCGAAATCAAGGAAGACAAACTCGGCGCCCATGCTCTCCACCTGCTCGGCCACTTCGGGGCGAACGTCAAAGGCATAGGTGATCGCACCCAGCGATGTCGCCGTGCCAATCGCGGCCAAACCGGCCACACCGGCGCCCACAACCAGAACCTTCGCAGGGGGCACCTTGCCCGCCGCGGTCACCTGACCGGTGAAAAACCGGCCAAAGTTGTTACCGGCCTCGATCACCGCACGGTAACCGGCGATATTCGCCATAGAGGACAGGGCATCCATCTTCTGCGCACGGCTGATGCGGGGCACCATATCCATCGCAATAACGCTCGCACCCTTCTTGGCCGCAGCGCCCATCAGTTTCTCGTTGGCCGCAGGGTAGAAGAAGGAAATCAACGTCTGCCCCTCACGAAGCAGCTTCGCCTCCCCCTCTGACGGGGGGCGCACCTTGACCACAACATCCGCAGCAGTCCAAAGCGCCTTGGCGGTTTTGACAACCTCAACACCCGCCGCCTCATAGGCCGCATCAGAGAAGCCAGCCGCCGCGCCGGCGCCAGCCTGAACCATGCACTCATGGCCCAGCTTTTGCAGCTGCAGCGCGCTTTCAGGGGTCAAGGCAACCCGTGCCTCCCCCGGGAAAACCTCTTTAGGTGATCCGATTTTCACAATATTTTCCCCCACGTGGTTGGATTTCCGGCCCCAGCTCATGCTGGACCGCGTCCGACAGGCCTCTTTGATTGCCGCGAAACCTTACGTAATGCAAGCGCAGCAAGATAAAAACCGACGCGTAATACCATGTTAGCGCCCAAATCATAACCTACCAGTTAGTAGCTTCTTGCAAATTTGCCCAAAATGCGCAAGCCTCTTGTCATGCAAACACAGTGCCTCAACGCCAAACACGCCCTCGTCACAGGGGGCGGAACCGGAATCGGCCTCGCCGTGGCCCAAACCCTCGCCGCCGCAGGCGCCAGCGTCACCATCACAGGCCGCCGGATGGAGGTATTGGAACGCGCCGCCCAAGACACCCCCGGCCTCCACCCCGCCCAAATGGACGTGACAGAACCGGATCAGGTCACGCAAACCGTTGAAACCGCAGAAAAACACCGCGGCCCGATCTCCATCTGCATCGCCAATGCTGGCATCGCAGAGGGCAACAAGCTCGGCCAAACCGACCTCGCCTTCTGGCGGCGCATCATGGCCACAAACCTCGACGGCGCCTTCCTGACCCTGCAGGCCTGCCTGCCGGGCATGAAGGAATGCGGCTGGGGCCGCGGCATCGCCATAAGCTCCATTGCAGGCGTGAAGGGCCTAAAGGGGGCCTCGGCCTATACGGCCTCCAAACACGGGGTCACAGGGCTGATGCGCGGGCTCGCCGCCGATTTCATCGGCCGGAACATGACCTTCAACGCCCTCTGCCCCGCCTATGTGGATACCGATATCATCCCCCAGAACATCACCCGCATCATGGCCCGCACCGGCATGGACGAACCCGCCGCCCGCGCCGTGATGGAGGGCGCCAATCCCCACGGCCGCCTGATCGCCCCATCCGAAGTCGCCGCCACAGCCCTATGGCTCTGCAGCCCCGGCTCCGAAAGCATCAACGGACAAGCCATCGAAATCGCAGGAGGCGAGATGTAGCGCGCTTTGCCAGCTGCGGGAGCCTCCGGCGGGGATATTTACCACCAATAAGAAGCCAAAGACGAAAGAGCCAAAAGGGCGGCGCGTTTTGAGAGGCCGCTTGCGGGCCCGCGCAACGCCTGCGTTGATCCAAAAATTCGGAGGATTTTTTACGCCTTAGCCAGCTTGGCTGGCTGAGGCGAGAAGGGTGTCTTGCGCCCCTCGGCCCATGCGGCGGCGGCTTGGCCAAAGGCGGTGAAGAGCGGGCGCGAGACCGGATCGGCCTCGGCGTTCCATTCGGGGTGCCATTGCACCGCCACGGCAAAGCCGGGGGCCTCCTCGATATAGATCGCCTCGGGCGTGCCATCGGGGGCATAGCCATCAATCACCACCCGCGCACCGGGTTCTGTGATCCCCTGACCGTGCAGGGTGTTGGTCATGACCTCGGCGCCGCCGAACAGGCGGGCGAAGGGACCGTTTTCGGTAAAGCTCACCGGATGGCGCAGGGCGAATTTTTCCTCCAGCGTGCCATCGGGGGGCATGCGGTGGTTCATCTTGCCGGGCAGATCGCGGATCTCGGGGTGCAGGGCGCCGCCCATGGCCACGTTGACCTCTTGAAAGCCGCGGCAAATGCCGAGGAAGGGTTGCCCCCGCGCCACCATCTCGCGGATCAGCGGCAGGGTCAGCCGATCGCGGGCGCGGTCGAAATCGCCATGGGCTTCGGTGGCCTCTTGCCCGTATTCCTCGGGGTGGACATTGGGCCGCCCGCCGGTGAACAGCACCCCGTCGCACAGGCGCAGCACGTCCTCGACCCCGATGATATCCGGGTCCGCAGGCAAGAGCACCGCCCCTGCCCCCGCCACGCGGGCGATGGCCTCGGTGTTCATGGTGCCGCCCGCATGGACAGGGTATTGATCGTTCAGCAAGCTACGGTTGCAGATAATACCGATTACGGGTCGCGCCATGGTTGGGGATGCTCTCTTTGCGAAATGGGGGCTTGCCTCCCACTATACGCCCAAGGCGCGCCCGCTGAAAAGAGGGGCGAGCGCGCAAAGATTGTGCGCGCCAGCACAGTTACCCCGCAGCTTTTGCCTCAAGCCGCCGCTGTTGCAGGATCTGCTGCGTATAGCCGCTGGGTTGTTGCCGCGCCTTGAACACGATGTCGCAAGCCGCCTGAAAGGCGATGCCGCTGAACTCCGGCGCCATGGGTTTGTAGGCCGGATCGCCCGCATTCTGCCCGTCGACCTTCTCGGCCATGCGGCGCATGGCATCCATCACCTGATCCTCGGTGATCACCTCATGCTTGAGCCAGTTGCCAAGCGCCTGCATCGAAATCCGCAGGGTGGCGCGGTCCTCCATCAGGGCGACATCATTGATATCGGGCACCTTGGAGCAGCCCACCCCCTGATCGATCCAGCGCACCACATAGCCCAGAATACTCTGACAGGCGCCGTCAACCTCGGCAGCAATGGCGGCGTCATCGGGGCGCACCTCCATCAACGGCAGGGTCAGCAGAGCCGACAGAGGCTGTCGCACCTGACCACCCGCCGCCTCGGAGAGATCAAACAGGGTCTGGAACACATTGACCTTGTGGTAATGGGTCGCGTGCAATGTCGCCGCCGTCGGGCTTGGCACCCATGCACAGGTCGCGCCGGCCTGCAGATGCCCGCCCTTCTCGGCCAGCATGGCCGCCATATCATCAGGGCGCGCCCACATGCCCTTGCCGATCTGCGCCCGTCCCTTGAGGCCGCAAGCAAGGCCGATATCCACGTTGCGATCTTCATAGGCCATCAGCCATGGGGCCGATTTCATCTCGCCGCGCGCCATGGCAGGGCCCGCCTGCATCATGGTGAAAATCTCGCTGCCGGTGCGGTCAAGGAAGCCGGTGTTGATAAAGGCAATCCGCGCCCCTGCGGCGGCCACAGCCCCCATCAGGTTGGCAGACATCCGGTGCTCTTCATCCATGATCCCGATCTTGATCGTCTCCGCGGGCAGGCCAAGCACCTGCTCCACCGCGGCAAAGACCTGACAGGTAAAGGCGACCTCCTCCGGCCCGTGCATCTTGGGCTTCACGATATAGATCGAGCCCTTGGGCGAATTCATCGGCCCGCCCTCGCGGCGCAGATCGTGGCACCCACACAGCGCGGTCAAAAGCGCGTCAATCAACCCCTCGAACAGGGGCGCGCCCTCGGGCGAGGTCACGGCGTCGGTCTTGACCAACATATCGGTATTGCGCACCAGCATCAGCGACCGCCCCTTCAGAAGCTGGGGCAAACCGTTGGGCGCGGTAAAGCCGATGTCGGGGTTCAACTCGCGGGTATAGGCCGCCTCGCCAGAGCCCACCTGCGCCGTCAGATCGCCCTTCATCAGGCCCAGCCAGTTGCGCAGGGCAAGGGTCTTGTCCTCGGCATCCACCACCGCAACGGAATCCTCGAAATCGATGATCGTGCTAACAGCGGCCTCAAGGAAAATATCCACAATCCCCGCAGGATCGGCCGCGCCGACAGGGTCCTTGCGGTCAATGAACAGCACGATATGCAAGCCGTTGGCCCGCAGGAAGACATCGGTCAAAAGGCCCTTCTCGTCGCGGTTACAGCCCGCATACTGGCTGGCATCTGCCAGCTCGGTCGCATGCTTGCCCGCGATGATCATGAACTTGCCGCCGCCGCCGGGGGCCATGGTGGTCACATCCGCCCATGAGCCCTTCTTCAGGGGGACAACCTCGTCTAGATGCGCCTTGGCCCAAGCGACCACAGCCTTGCCGCGCTCCGCATCATAGGGGCCCTTGGGCGCAGGCGAGCCCAGCGCATCGGAGCCATAAAGCGCATCATAAAGCGAGCCCCAACGGGCATTGGCCGCATTCAGAGCAAAACGCGCATTGGTCACCGGCACCACAAGCTGCGGCCCCGCGACTGAGGAAATCTCGCTGTCGATATTCTTGGGCTCGGCGGACACCTCCTCCGGCTCGGCCTCAAGATAGCCGATCTCGCCCAGAAACCGCATATAGGCCTCGCCGTCATGGGGCTTGCCAGCCTGTTCCACATGCCAAGCATCAATCTTGCCCTGCAACTCGTCGCGCTTGGCCAGCAAAGCCGCGTTCTTTTCGCCAAAGGCGGTATTCAGGGCGGCCATCCCGTGCCAGATCGCATCCGCCTCAACGCCGCTTCCCGGAATTGCCTCGTTCTCGATAAACGCTGCAAGCCCCGCGTCCCACATCAGGCCGCCTTTTTCAATCCGGTCCGCCATGCTGCTCGTCTCCCAAATATAGTGTCGTTAAATTTGTGGGCCCATGCCCCCCGCGCTTGACCCTAGGGGAATGCCCCGCACCCTGCAACGCCAAGCACGCGGCATTTACGCAAGATGCCGCATCGGGGGCAAAGGTATTGCGCCGCGCCTGCGCGCGTCGCCCGGGGGGTGCGGCGGGGGCCGGCGCAGCCCGTTCCGGGCCGCCCCGGCCCCCGCCGCACCCGAACCCCGCCAGTGTCGGCATTTATCCCCCCGCGCGGCAAGTCGGCCCTTGCAGGCCGGGCACACATGACTAGCTTGCACAGCGAACACACGAAAGGACGCCCATGCGCACCGATCTTCCCCAGACCATCCGCCTTGCCGATTACACCCCCTTCGCATGGCAGGTTGAAAGCGTCTCCCTCACCTTCCGCCTTGCGCCAACCGCCACGCGCGTTCTTTCCGAAATCCGCTTTTCCCCGCGCGAGGGTGCCCAGCCCGGTGCGTTCTTTCTCCATGGCGAGGGGCTGCGCCTGATCGCCTGCGCCATCGACGGCGCAGCCGTAGAACCCACCCTCACCGATCAGGGCCTCACCTGCCCCGTGCCCACCGGCCCCTTTACCTTCACCTCAGAGGTGGAGATCAACCCAGAGGCCAATACCTCCCTCAACGGGCTTTATATGTCGAACGGCATGTATTGCTCACAATGCGAGGCCGAGGGCTTTCGCCGCATCACCTATTACCCCGACCGCCCCGATGTCCTCGCCCCCTTCGAGGTGCGCATTGAGGGCGAGGCTCCCGTGCTGCTCTCCAACGGCAACCCCACCGGCTCCGGCAAAGGCTGGGCCACTTGGGTGGACCCATGGCCCAAACCCTCCTACCTTTTTGCCCTCGTGGCGGGCGATCTGGTGGCCCATTCCGACAGGTTCACCACATCCGAGGGGCGCGATGTCGCCCTCAACATCTGGGTCCGCCCGGGGGATGAGGGCAAATGCGCCTATGCGATGGATGCCCTCAAACGCTCCATGACATGGGACGAAGAGGTCTACGGGCGCGCCTATGACCTTGATGTCTTCAACATCGTCGCCGTGGATGATTTCAACATGGGCGCGATGGAGAACAAGGGCCTCAATATCTTCAACTCCAAATACGTCCTCGCCAGCCCCGAAACCGCGACCGACCGCGATTTCGAACTGATCGAAGGCATCATCGCCCATGAGTATTTCCACAACTGGACAGGCAACCGCATCACCTGCCGCGACTGGTTCCAGCTCTGCCTGAAAGAGGGGCTGACCGTCTACCGCGATCAGCAGTTCTCCGGCGATATGCGCGGCCATGCGGTCAACCGGATCGACAATGTCCTCGCCCTGCGCGCCCGCCAGTTCCGCGAGGACGCAGGCCCCCTCGCCCATCCCGTGCGCCCCGAAAGCTATATCGAGATCAACAATTTCTACACCGCCACGGTCTATGAAAAAGGCGCCGAACTGATCGGCATGCTCCGCGCCCTTGTCGGCGACGAAGGCTATGCCAAGGCGCTGGACCTCTACTTCACCCGCCACGACGGCGAGGCTGCCACGATCGAGGATTGGCTCAAAGTCTTCGAGGATGCCACCGGAGAGGACCTCACCCAATTCGCCCGCTGGTATTCGCAGGCCGGCACCCCCACCGTCACCGCCAGCACACAGTTCGACGAGGGGGTCTTCTCCCTCACCCTCAAACAGCACACCGCCCCCACACCGGGCCAACCGGACAAGGAACCACAGGTCATCCCCGTCGCCGTCGGCCTGCTGGATTCGAACGGAAACGAGGCTGTGCCCACTCAGGTCCTGAACCTGAACAAAACCGAGCAAACCTTTGACTTCAAAGGGTTCATCAATGAACCCACCCCCAGTATCCTGCGCGGCTTCTCCGCCCCCGTAGTGCTAGAAATCGAACAATCCACCGAAACGCGGGCCTTCCTGCTCGCCAATGACACAGACCCTTTCAACCGCTGGGAGGCAGGCCGCCAACTCACCCGCCAAACCCTGATCGAGGCGCTGGACGGCGCCCCGCCCCGCCCCGAACTCGCCGCCGGCCTTGGCCGCGTGCTAAGCGACGAGAGCCTCGACCCCGCCTTCCGCGCCCTCGTCCTCTCCCTGCCCGGGATCGACGATATCGCACAGTCCCTCTATGACGCGGGCCGCACACCGGACCCGACGGCGATCTACATCGCGCGCAAAGGCGTGGCCCAATCCCTCGCCGCCGCGCTGGAACAGCCGCTGGGTCAGGCCTATGAGGCCATGCAAACCCCCGGCCCCTACCAGCCCACAGCGCAGGATGCAGGCAAACGCGCCCTGCGCGGCGCGGCCTTGGGCTTTCTGTCCCACCTCGACGCAGGCGCCCGCGCGGCGGAGCTTTTCGCCGCAAGCGCCAATATGACCGAAACCACCACCGCATTGGCCCAGCTCATCGCCCAAGGCACCGGCGCGGCCCAGATCAGCGCCTTCGCCGCCGACTGGAGCCACGACCGCCTCGTGATGGATAAATGGTTCGCCCTGCAAACCAGCGCCTGCCCCCCCGAACAGGCCGCCGAAACCGCCCGCAACCTGACCGAGCACCCCGACTTCGACTGGAAAAACCCCAACCGCTTCCGCTCGGTCTTTGGCGGGCTGATGGCCAATACCGCAGGCTTCCACGACGCCACAGGCGACGCCTACACCCTGCTGGCCGACTGGCTGATCAAGCTCGACCCCGTGAACCCGCAAACCACCGCCCGCATGACCACAGCCTTCGAGACATGGCGCCGCTATGACGCCGACCGCCAAGGCATGATGAAAGAGGCATTGGAACGGATCAAAGCCACCAAGGGCCTGTCCCGCGATACGTCGGAAATGGTGAACCGTCTGCTGGCCTAAACCCCAGCAGACAAGCGCCCTAGCCCAGCTTGGGCCGCGGCATCGGCCGCTTGACCTGCATCGGCACGCAATAGCTTTGCTTGCGTGTCCATGCGGCAATATCGGCGCGCTTCGATGAATGGACCATCGGCCCCCAATCGGCGGCCACACCGCCGCGCCCGCCCTGCCCCACAACACCATCGCGGCGCACGGTCACGGCCATAATCCGCGCCGCACAGGACAGGTTCGCCGCCCCGTTCTTCAACGCCTCCCCCGTCCGCGCACGGCAGCCATAGCGCCGCGCCGTATCGGGATAAATCTGAAGCAAACCATACCAGCGCCCGCCGCCGCCCACAGCCGTGGCGCGATAGGTGCTCTCATGCTTGGCCAAGGCGGACATAAACCCAACCCAGAAGGCCGCGCGCTTCTCCGGCCCCTGATCGGGATAGGCCGGGCACCAATGCTCGATATCCTTGGGCACCATGCTGACCAAAGGCTTGGCATGACCCTTAAGCGCCGAAAGCGCCGCCCGCGTCCAAATCCCGCTGCCCTTCTGATGCTCCCACCGCGTGCGCGGCAGGCTGCCCCTGCGCGGCGCAGGCCGCAGGCTCAGCGAAGGCACCGTCTGCACCGCCAGAAACACCCGCGCCTCGGCCTCGGAGCCTGACAGCTCCCCGCCCATGGCGCTGATCCGCGGCGTGGGCCGCAGATGCGGCAGCTTCACCTCGCCCAGCCCCTCGGGCCGCGCCAAAGGACGCGTCACCTGCCCCTGCGCAAAAACAGGGGACAGAATAAGTAAGGCAATCAAAGACAGGCGGGCAGCTACAGTCATAGCGGCGCTTTTATTCTTATTTTCAGCTATCTGGCAAGGTTTACGTAAATTCCGCCCAGCGCCGCAGGCGCCCGCCCGCCTAAACCCCCCGATCCCGCGCCGCCCAAAGCGCTGCCAGAACCGGAAAATCCGAACTCTCCCGCAGGGCACCCTGCGTCTTCCATGCAATCGAAAGGGCCGCCTTCACCGCCGCCCAATCCAACAGCCTCTGCGGCTCTTCGCCCAGCCCCGCGCCCCAATGCTCCGCCAATCGCAAGGCCCGCATAGGATCACGCAGCAAAGCCCCCGCACCGGAGGGGTTGCGAAAGGCATTGGCCAGCTCATAGCCCCGCTCCCCCACCACCCCCTTGGCATCAAAGGGCTGATAGGTCCGCGCACCCAAACGTATGTTATCATGATGCAAATCCCCATGCAGGACAGAGGCGCCCCGCGGATGGGACAGCAACTCATAGGCCAGAGCCTGCGA
This sequence comes from Harenicola maris, assembly GCA_018524345.1. GTDB lineage: Bacteria > Pseudomonadota > Alphaproteobacteria > Rhodobacterales > Rhodobacteraceae > Harenicola > Harenicola maris. The sequence goes on along the minus strand of JADQAZ010000001.1, from coordinate 530,560 downwards.
GCGCTCCATCAAGGCCAAAGGCCCCGGCGCAATCCCCGCCCCAAACCGCAGGGCAAAAAGCGCCTTGAACCAATCGGACAACAGGGGATAGCCCGCCGCCGGCAACTCCACCGAATGGAGCCGCCGCGCCGCCACCAAAAGCGCCGATGCCGCAACACGGTCCTGCCCGCCCCGCACCAGATCGCCCAGCGATGGCCCCGGCAACCAACGCGTCACCAAGGCATCCCCCCGCGCCGCCAAAACCGGCACCGATCCCCGATCCGCCGTCGCCCGCATATACCGCAGGCCAGCCGCCTCATTGCCCAAACGCCCGGTGTGATACAGCTTCAACGCCCCCGCCTCGCCGCCCATATCCACCCGCCAAATACTGGCCAGCCCCGTGCGCATCACAAAACGTGGGCGGGCCAGATCAAAGGCATCCAAAATCTCGGCAGGCGGGGCACTCTCCATCCCGAAACCCTAACCCGAAATTACGGCAGAGGCACGGCCTTGTCGGGGCCGCCCCATGGCCCTAGGCTCCGGCAACACAACGAACAAAGGGCGACCCAGATGCAAAAAACCACCGTCAATTCCTGGAACGAATGGGACCCCCTCAAACATGTCATCGTCGGCCGCGCCGATGATTGCCACATCCCGCCCGCCGAACCCGCCCTCGACGCCAAAGTGCCAGAGGACAGCGACATGCGCGGCCAATGGGGCCGCCGCCCGCAGGACACAATTGACGAGGCCAACGAACTCCTCGACGCCTTCGCGGCGCAACTCACCAAACGCGGCATCCGCGTCGACAGACCCACCCCCATCAACCACGCCCTGCCCGCCACAACACCAGATTTCCACACCGACAGCCAATTCGGCTGCATGCCGCCCCGCGACGTGCTCCTCACCGTCGGCAGCGAAATCCTCGAGGCAACCATGTCCTACCGCTGCCGCTGGTTCGAATACCTCAACTACCGGCCCCTGCTGCAACAGTACTGGGAAGAAGACCCAAATTTCCGCCACGAAGCCGCCCCCAAACCCCGCCTCACCGACGCCGACTACCACCCCGACTACCTTTCCGACAAAATCGGCACCGAAAAACGCCTGCAATGGGCCGCCGAGAAATTCTTCGTCACAACCGAAGAAGAACCCCTCTTCGACGCCGCCGATGTCCTGCGCTTCGGCCGCGATCTGGTGGTGCAACACGGCTTCACCACCAACCTCAAAGGCATCGAATGGCTCCGCCGCCACTTCCCGGACCACCGCGTGCATGCGGTCAACTTCCCCGGCGACCCCTACCCGATCCACATCGACGCCACCTTCACCCCGCTCCGCCCCGGCCTGATCCTCAACAACCCTGGGCGCCGCCTGCCCGATGACCAACGCAAAATGTTCGAGGCCAACGGCTGGGAAATCAAAGACGCCGCCCAACCGGCCCATAACACCCCCCCGCCCCTGTGCTACTCCTCCACATGGCTTTCTATGAACGTGCTGGTGCTCGACCCCAAAACCGTCTGCGTCGAGGCCTCAGAGGTCTACCAAATGGAACAAATGGACCGCCTCGGCCTCGAAGTCGTCCCCGTCAACCTGCGCGGCGCCTACGCTTTCGGCGGCGGCCTCCACTGCTGCACCGCCGATGTCTACCGCGAAGGCAGCTGCGAAGACTATTTCCCGAACCTCTAGCCGAAACCGGGCAAAGGGGGCTCTGCCCCCCGGCCTTCGGCCTCCCCCCGGGATATTTACCTCCAATAAGAAACAGGGCGGATTTTGCGCTGACCTGCGCTTCTTATTGGAACAAATATCCCCGCCGGAGGCATAAAATCTCTTGTGCGAGGGCGCTTGCCACAGGGGCGGGGCTTCGGGCCTAATGGGGGCATTGTAAAAAAGGCAGGTTTCCATGCGACAGATTCTGATCAAGGCCGCCGTCCTGACCCTGTGCGCCCTGCCCCTGCGCGCCTTTGACACCGGCTATCATCACGACGCGACACTGGCCGCCATGCAGGCCACCGGTTTCTCGCCCCATGTGGCCGAGGTCTGCGCCGTGATCAACTGGCTGACCGATTACTATTCCGCCGTCCCCGGCGGCGGCAAGGAGCATCTGGAAAAGCTCCATTTCGACAACCTCGGCAACCGCGCGGAAATCATCCGCACCTACGAGCATGTGCTGAACAACACCCACGCCGCCCTTCTTGCCATCCGGCAAGAGGAGGCGCGCCTGGACTACCCCGGCGCCCTGCGGGTGATCGGCACGCTTTGCGTCACCGCCCATGCGCTTCAGGATTTCTACACCCACTCCAACTGGGCCGATTTCTATCCGCCCAGCGCCGAGGATTACGCCACCAACACCTATCTCTCCTCCGGCCCGCCCGAGGGCGCGCTGCAATCGGGTTTCTATGCCACGGCGGACAAATGCACCGCGGGTTGCAACGGCATCGGCCATGGCGATTACGCCCACGGGCTCAACAAGGACAGTCAGGTGCGCCCCGGCTGGGACGCCGCCTATGTGTTCTCCTACGCTGAGACCCTGCGCCTGCTGGAATGGATCGCGGGTGATCCGGCGCTGGACGGCCTGCTGCCCGAGGCCGCCGTCCTGCTCGAAACCGACATGCCCGCCGCCGACCGCGCCGCCCTCAAACGCGCCGCCAAGGCCGCGCTGGAGGTCTCCATGTATATCGCCATCGCGGGGCAAGACGGCCATTGGAAGGGCAACAAATCGGGCAACCTGCGCAAATTCGCCGCCGCTCAGGCCGCTTGGAGCGCGAGCCGCGATGGCGCCTTTGTCGGCCTGTTCCGCGATGGCGCGATCTACCGCCCGCTGACACGCTGCCTCTATGACGCGGCCCCGCACTGCGCCAATCCCCCCGCCCTGCACCGCAACAACGCCCCCGTCACCGGCTACGCCGCCTCCCTCATCGTCAGCAGCTTCAAAACCCGCCGCCGCAGCGCCTTTGCCCCCACCTATCAACTCGCCGCCTCCCTCGGCCCCCTGACCCTGACCGAGCGTGAGATCGCGGGCCACCGCGCCTTCGAGGCCGAGGCAGAGGGGCAAAACGCCTTCTGGCTCATGGGCTTTCTCCCCGCCAGCGCCCGCATGACCCTGACCATGACGCGCGAGGGCACCCTCTCCCCCGCGCCCATCGCCTTCACCCCCGCCCCAACGGCCCTGTTCGACACCGCCAAGGCCCCCTTCCAAAGCGCCCCCGTCACCGCCGAGGCCCCGGGCCTGAGCCTGACCTTCCACACCGAACTGCGCCCGTTAAAAGAACGCTAATGCGCCGCCAAAGCCGCAGCGCGATACTTGCAATTTGCGCAACGACCACCGCCATGACGTCGCTCACCCGCTCCGATGACCTCGCCTTCAGTTACATGGGCTATTAGCCCAATCCCCCCGCAACCCGTCTTGCCCCCTCCCCGCGGTTCCCCTAAACCAATGGCGACCAACGCCGGAGGCACGCATATGCTCGATACAGCCCACACCACACCGACCCCCAAAACCTACGCAGGCGCAACCGGCGACTGGGAAATCGTCATCGGGATGGAGGTGCACGCACAGGTCTCCACCCGCTCGAAACTCTTCTCCGGCGCGTCGACCCTCTTTGGCGCCGAGCCGAACTCCAATGTCGCCTTCGTTGACGCAGGCATGCCCGGCATGCTCCCCGTCATCAACGAGGAATGCGTGGCACAGGCCGTGCGCACCGGCCTCGGCCTCAAGGCGGAAATCAACCTGACCTCCGCCTTTGACCGCAAGAACTACTTCTACCCCGACCTGCCGCAGGGCTATCAGATCAGCCAGCTCTACCACCCCATCGTGGGCGAGGGCGAGGTGCTGGTCGAACTCGGCGATGGCGCCGCCCGCCTTGTGCGGATCGAACGCATCCACCTCGAACAGGACGCGGGCAAATCCATCCACGACATGGACCCCAACATGTCCTTCGTTGACCTCAACCGCACCGGCGTCGCCCTGATGGAGATCGTCTCCCGCCCCGACATCCGCAGCCCGGAGGAGGCCGCCGCCTATGTGGTCAAACTGCGCCAGATCCTGCGCTACCTCGGCACCTGCGACGGCAACATGCAAAACGGCAACCTGCGCGCCGATGTGAACGTCTCTGTCTGCCGCCCCGGCCAGTATGAGAAATATCAAGAATCGCAGGACTTCTCCCACCTCGGCACCCGCTGCGAGATCAAGAACATGAACTCCATGCGCTTCATCCAAGCCGCGATCGAGGTCGAGGCCAAACGCCAGATCGCCATCATCGAGGACGGCGGCGAGATCGATCAGGAAACCCGCCTCTACGATCCGGACAAAAACGAAACCCGCTCCATGCGGTCCAAGGAAGAGGCGCATGACTACCGCTACTTCCCCGATCCCGATCTGCTGCCGCTGGAGATCGAACAGGACTGGGTCGATGCCCTCGGCGCCGCCCTGCCCGAACTGCCCGACGCGAAAAAAGCCCGCTTCATCGGGGACTACGGCTTGTCCGACTACGATGCCTCCGTCCTCACGGCAGAGGCCGAAAACGCCGCCTATTTCGAGGCCGCAGTCGAGGCCGCAGGCGACGGCAAACTCGCCGCCAACTGGGTCATCAACGACCTCTTCGGCGCGCTCAAAAACGACGGCGACAAGGACATCACCGAAAGCCCCGTGACCCCGGCCCAACTCGGCGGGATCATCAAGCTGATCAAATCCGACGTCATCTCCGGCAAGATCGCCAAAGACCTCTTCGAAATCGTCTATAACGAGGGGGGCGAGCCCGCCGAAATCGTCGAAGCCCGCGGCATGAAACAGGTCACAGACACCGGCGCCATCGAGGCCGCCCTGAATGAGATCATCGCCGCCAACCCGGCGCAGGTCGAAAAAGCCAAAGAGAACCCCAAACTCGCAGGCTGGTTCGTCGGCCAAGTGATGAAAGCAACCGGCGGCAAGGCCAACCCCAAAGCCGTCAACGAGTTGGTGGCGAAAAAACTGGCAGGGTAACGCTTGCCTCAGGCCTGAAAACTCTGCCAAATCCGTCTTGTATTTTTTAGGGGCGTGTTTTGATCGGGGTTATTGGCGCGGGACTGCTAACTTTTGGCATCGCTATTTTGGTGGCGATAGACGCAAAGACCAGCAGTTATATCATTTTTGGCGTGGCTTGGTTCGTTTGGGCTTGGCTCGCCCTTGGCATTGAAAACAAGAACGATCAATCCAAGATGGCAAAATGGGCGCCGCTCCTGTCGCGCCCATACCCGTATATCATGGGCAAGTTTACCAAGGGCCTGCCAAAACTCCTCCTGCCAAATTCTGCCGAAAAGCAGCCCCCGCCCAAGGTCGGCGTACTCGCAAGGCTCAATTGGTGGACAATGCCGCGCGCGGTTGATGGTGCCGATCTAATCACTCTGGCCCACCGCCCTTGGTCTTGGCCAGTCATGGATATGGCGATACGAATTTCCATTCTCTACCCTTTGGCCTTCGCCATGACGCAATGGGCCATCGCTGGCGATGCAACTGGCATCGGGCAAGTACAGTTTTTCCCCGATGGTATCCCTTGGCCATTCCGCTACGCGACATTTGCTTTAATTTCATCGTTAATTCTTTTTCGGATTATGGCGTCAGCATCAGGAAAACTGATCTCTTCTTGGCTCCACTTGTGTCTGATGATTATTGTAGGCTCGATCTTAATCATAGTCACAGTAACATTCGCTGATACATCCGGATTCTCGTTCGCATTCGCAGCCGTCGTCATTTCCGCAGTCGCAGTATTCACCGCAGTCGCCCTCACAAGCGCTATCGCAATCGTCTACGCATTCGCGTTCGCAGACACAGCCGCTGTCCCAGTCGCTATTGTGGCCACAACTATATTGATTGTTGGTGTCAGTGCCTCTACCCAGAAACGGGTCGGCCTACTTGGCTATTTTCTACTCCTAACCTTCAGCCTAGCATGCACAATGCTTGCAGCAATAAGCTTGCGCCCAGAAGCCGCCGAGGCCACGGTCCTTGTCCTCGGATTGGCACTTCTCCCCTTCATAAACGCAGTCTTTGATTGGTTTTCCTACGGCCTGACCATCTGGCTCTTACGGCGCGGATATCAACGCGGCGGTTTTACTCCTTGGCTCTGCGCCATGGTTGATGCCATCGCAGCCGCGATAATTTTCTTTACCCTTTCCCTTTCCATCTGTGCGGCCTTCGCCCTCATTAACGCCAATCGTGCTGAAGATTTGGTAAACGTGGCCGCACTGCTGACGACCGTCAAGGAAACCCCATCCGAGGCCGCGTGGGCTATCGCCATGGTTGCCTCTACTCTCGTCCCCACCCTGCTGCACATAGCCGTCGCAATACTTGCAGCGGTCACTTGGTTTCCCGAAAAGTTCTGGACATGGCAGACAGAGCGCCTCGATGGAAGCCGGTCCGGCCAAGTCGCCATTCCAGTTTCACTCGCACTAACAGCCTCCCTTTTCGTCTACGCCGCAATTCCGGTGGCGGCCCTCTACGGTGTGGGCAAGGCGATCTGGTCCCACGGTGGGGCCGCCCGTGTTTGGTATGTCGAAACGCTGGAAAGCACGCTGCGGGTTATGGGGCTGCTGTAAGGTTCCGTTAAGATTTAACAGCCGCCCACCTCGACAGAGCTCTACTCCGGCGACTGGGGGAAATAGCCGATCTGCAAAATCATATGCATGGGGTGTGCATCACATGTGCATCAGTTGTGCATCAAGTTTTCATGGCCCAAAGCCCCCCTTTGCACAGGGGCCTCCCCCTGGGGTAAGTTCCGATTCGTAGATCGACGGGGGTTTTGACGTGGCAAAATTTGAATACAAAGTTGTGCCTGCACCGCAGCACGGCAAAAAAGGCAAGGGTGTCAAAGGCACCTCTGGCAAGTTTGCCAACCAGCTTGAAATCACCATGAACGAACTGGGCGCCGAGGGCTGGGAATACCTCCGCTCCGATACGCTACCATGTCAAGAACGCGTCGGACTGACCGGAAAAACAACGACTTTCCAGAATATGCTCGTCTTCCGCCGCGCGCTGGACAGCGCCGAAAAACCCGAGGGTCAGGACGCGCCGCTGCTCATCGAACAGGCCGAGGCCCCCGCCAAAATCACCGCCCCCGCGCCCAAGGCAGAGCCCGCGCCCCCCGCGCCGCAGCCCGAGGCCAAGGCCCCACCAGCCGCCCCCGCGCCCCAGCCCACAGCGCAGGACGCCGCCGCCAAGGCCGCAGCCGTCCTCAGCGCCAAGCGCAGCGGCACAGAAACAGGCACAACGCCCGCCCCCTCCGGCACGAACGTCGCCGCAGAGTAACCTGATTCTACTCGGAAATTTCTAACGCCAGCGCATGGATACGCCCGATCAGATCGGGCCCCAAAGCCGCGTGAATGGCCCGGTGCCGCGCCAGTCGGTTCATCGCCCCCATCTGCTGCGCCCGCATCACGACCCGAAAGTGGCTTTCGCCCCCTTCCGGCGCGCCCGCATGCCCGCTGTGAAGGGCACTTTCATCAACAACTTCAATAAATTGCGGGTCGAACTTCGCCTTAAGGAGTTGTTCAATTTCTTGTGCTACCTTCATTTTTCGACAATGCCCTCTTTCACATCCTGCAGCAGTAGGTACAATCTTCGCTCCGAGTCGAGAAGAACCAGAGCAGCGGGACCGCCTCAATGACAAAAGACGACCCATTTGGCTTTGATATCAGAGTCACCTCCGACAAAAAGCGCCGCACCAAAGGCCGGCGCGGCATGTCCGGAGCATTTGAAACATCAAAGCGCGTCTGCGAACACCCCGGATGTGAGGAAGCAGGCAAATATCGCGCCCCGCGCTCGCCGGACACGCTGGATGACTTCCTGTGGTTCTGCAAGGATCACGTGCGCGAATACAACCTGAAGTGGAACTTCTTCAACGGCTCCACCGAGGAAGAACTCGAGGCCCAGATCGACAGCGATCGCGTCTGGAACCGCGAGACAAAGCCCCTCGGCAAGCAGAGCGAAGAGCAAAAAGCATGGGCCCGCCTCGGCGTGGATGACCCCCATCAGGTGCTGGGCGAAAACGCAACGCGCAACCCCGGGAAATCCATCACCGGCACCCGCCGCCTGCCCCCGACCGAACGCAAAGCCGTGGAGATCCTCGAGGCCAAAGATCACTGGACCAAGCAGGAAATCCGCAAACAATACAAAGCCTTGATCAAAATTCTTCACCCCGACATGAACGGCGGTGACCGCTCTGACGAGGAAAAACTGCAAGAAGTCGTCTGGGCCTGGGACCAGATCAAGGACAGCCGCCACTTCCGCTGATCCCCGCCCCCTCCGGGCCCTGAAGTGCGACCAAAAAACCACCCGGCAGCCCCTTGCCGGGTGCCGCGGGATCAAGGATTCACACCGCCTTTAACATTTGCTACATTCCGCTCAACGAGACTGCCCGCAGGCAAGGCCCATAAAGCCGGAAGGAACCCGTCCCGATGAGCAAAAGCAAAAAACAGGCGCAAAAACTGGAGCATGACAGCAACCTGTCCCAGAAAAGCCATCTGGGCACATGGTTCCGCGGTGAGCACACCCATTTCAATCCCAAACGGATCGAGATGGTGCCCGAAACCGCCGTGCGCGATAAGGTTCTGAAGGGCTGGCTGCCGCAGGAACCCTGCATCACCCCCTCGACCCAGATCACCGCCTTCGGCTCCTGCTTTGCCTTCAATATTTCCAACTGGCTGGCGCGGCGGAACTACCGTGTTCTGACCAAGGACGAGGAATCCAAAGGCGCCTATGTTGTCTCCATGGGCGAGGGCATGGTGAACTCCTTTGTGATCCGGCAACAGTTTGAATGGGCTTGGGAAAACAAGAAATTCGAGGATGCTCTCTGGCACGGTTACGACGCCGAAAGCTACGGCTACGACCCCGAGGTGCAGGCCGAAACCAAGCGGATTTTCGACACCACCGATGTCTTCATCCTGACCTTCGGCCTCTCCGAGGTCTGGTATGACGAGCCGACCGGAAACGTCTTCTGGCGCACCATCCCGCGCGAGGTCTATGACGAAACCCGCCATAAATTCCGCGTCTCCACCGTCGAGGAAAACCGCGAGAATATCGAGGCGATCTATCAGCTGATCCGCAAGCATCGCCCCGATGCCAAGATGATCTTCACCCTCTCGCCCGTGCCCCTGATCGCGACCTTCCGCGACAACTCCTGCCTGACCTCGAACTCGGTCTCCAAGGCGGTGCTGCGCGTCTCGATCGACGAGGTGTATCGCGCCCACAAGGACGAGGGCGTCCTGCACTACTGGCCCAGCTACGAGCTGGTTTCCGACGTCTTCCACCTCCCCTATGTGGAGGACCGCCGCCACACCGAACGCGCCGTGCTCGACTACATCATGACAGAGTTCGAACACAGCTGGTGCATCAACGCCGACAGCCCCCCGCCCAGCCTGCGCGCCGCATGGGTGCGCGCCTGCGCCGCCGCTGGCCTGCTGCCCAAACGTCTGCAAAAGGTTGTGGAGAAACGGCACATCGGCGGCTTGGAAAACCTGCTCGCCAACGAAAAGGCCAAAACCGCCGGCCACCCGGACAGAGAGGAAGCAACCCGCGCCCTGCTTCAGGCCCTGCTTGAGGAATGGAAAGCCGAGGACGCGGCCAAGGACGTCGCGGCGGAGTAATCGGGACTAGCGACTACAGCGCCGCCCCATGCGATCAAGGCTGGTCGTCACGCCCCGCACCGTGAAAGGAAAGGCATCCCCCTCGGGGGTGCTGACGGTGAATTTCCCATTGGCATCAGAGGCTTCCAGCGCACGCAGCTCCTCCAGAACCAGCTGCGCATCAGAGCCGGATTTCACAAACAGATAGAACTGCGGCGACTTGAAGGTATTGCGCAACTGGATCGACTTGCCATTAAGCGTCAGCGTCACCTCCGCCCCCGGCCGCACCCTTTCGGGCGCGATAAACTCGGGCCGCACTCCGCGACCATCGCGGGCATCATACAGGGAAAACTGCGTCCGCCCGCGCGATCCGGACCCGCAGGTGCCGCGCACACAGGACACAACCTGACAGGCCGCATGGCTCCGCCCCACGCCCCGCTGCGCATAGAACAACCACGCGCCCGACTGATCCAGCAAAGTGAATTCAGCAGAGGCAGGCATCGCGCCAAACAAGGATGTCATGAGGGCAAGGGGCGCCAAAAGGCCCAAGCGTAAGCTCTTAAATATATATATCATTTACAGTCGCGGCAGCAGAACATTTTCCGGACCATAGGGCGGGACTTTGCCCTTGTCACGCCTCGGCCCCGGCGCCCCCGCATAATCGGGCATTTCTTGCCGATGCCGCAGGGGCAGGCAATCGGGGCAGGTGATCAGGGCCGCGGAAAAATTCCCCCCCTCCTTCCCCTTGCGCCTCTGCGCGATATGTTGCACTCCCGTTGCGTTATGGCGGCGCACCCGCCCGCGTAGAAGGATCAGAACCATGGCCGACGGCACACCAGAATTCAACGCAAAGCCAACCGAGGAAATCTCGGTCCGCGATGTGTTCGGCATCGACAGCGATATGGTGGTAAAGGGCTTTGACGAGCGCACCGACCGAGTGCCAGAGCTCGACAGCACCTATAAATTCGACCCAGACACAACGCTGGCGATCCTTGCGGGCTTTAACCACAACCGCCGCGTTATGATTCAGGGCTACCACGGGACGGGGAAATCCACCCATATCGAACAGGTCGCCTCGCGCCTGAACTGGCCCTGTGTTCGCGTCAACCTCGACAGCCACATCTCGCGGATCGACCTGATCGGGAAAGACGCGATCAAACTGCGCGACGGCATGCAAGTTACTGAATTCCAAGAGGGTATCCTGCCGTGGGCCCTGCGCAACCCCACCGCGATCGTCTTTGACGAATACGATGCGGGCCGCGCCGATGTGATGTTCGTGATCCAGCGCGTGCTTGAGGTCGACGGCAAGCTGACCCTGCTTGACCAGAACCAGGTGATCACACCGCACCCCTATTTCCGCCTCTTCGCCACCGCCAACACCGTCGGCCTTGGCGACACCACGGGCCTGTATCACGGCACCCAGCAGATCAACCAAGGCCAGATGGACCGTTGGTCCCTTGTCGCCACGCTGAACTACCTCAGCCATGATGCCGAAACCAACATCGTGATCTCCAAGAACCCGACCTACAACACCGACAAGGGCCGCAAAACCATCAGCCAGATGGTCACCGTCGCGGACCTTACGCGCACAGCCTTCATGAACGGCGACCTGTCCACCGTGATGAGCCCGCGCACCGTGATCGCATGGGCCCAGAACGCACAGATCTTCCGCGACGTCGGCTATGCCTTCCGCCTGACATTCCTGAACAAATGTGACGAGCTAGAGCGTCAGACAGTCGCCGAATTCTACCAGCGCTGCTTTGACGAAGAACTCCCCGAAAGCGCCGCCTCCCTGAGCCTCGGCTAAAGGAGGCGCCATGAGCACGAGTTCCGACAACCCCGCTGATCCGTTCAAAAAGGCGCTGGCCGAGGCCACGCGCGTTCTGGCCGATGCGCCCGATATCGGGGTGTCCTTTACCGTCGATCCGCCCGGCGTGGCGGGCGATCAGGTGCGCCTGCCGCAGGTCTCGCGCCGCATGACCCGCGACGAGGTCCTCCTCGCGCGCGGCACCGCAGATGCCTATGCCCTGCGCCTGCGCCACCATGACGAGGCCCTCCACAGCCGCTATGAGCCGCAGGGCCAGATGGCACGTGACCTCTACGAGGCCATGGAAACCGCCCGCTGCGAGGCCGTTGGCGCGCGCCAGATGCCCGGCACCGCCGGAAATATTGAGGCCAAGATCAACGCCGAGGCCGACCGCCGCGGCTATGACCAGATCACCACCGCGACAGAGGCCCCCCTCGCCGCCGCCGCCGGATACCTGATCCGCGAGATGGCCACAGGCCGCGCCCTGCCCAAGGGCGCCGCCAATGTGCTCGACCTGTGGCGCGAACACCTTGAGGGCTCCACCGCCGAAACCATTGGCGACCTAGAGGACGTGCTCGGCGATCAACGCGCCTTTGCCCGCATGGCCCGCCAGATGATCGACGACCTCGGCTACGGCGACCAGCTCGGCGATGATCCCGACGGCGAGCCGGACGAGGATGACGGACAGGACGCCGAAGAGGACGAACAGGAAGAATCCGGCGAGAACCGCGATAACGAGGAAAGCACCGAGGAATCCGAGGGCTCGCCAGAGCAGGATCAGGAAAGCACAGACGAGCCGACAGAGGCCACCGTCACCCTTGATGACAACGCCGACGCCGAGATGGGCGACGAGGCCGACACGCCCGAGGGCGAGGCCCCGCTGGAGCCCCCCGCGCCGCAGCCCGTCTCTGACGCTGATCCCAACTACGAGGTTTATCTTTCCGAATTTGATGAGGAAATCCGCGCCGAGGACCTCGCCGAACCGGCCGAACTCGAACGTCTGCGCGCCTACCTCGACCAACAGCTTGAGCCTTTGAAGGGCGCGGTCTCGCGCCTTGCCAACAAGCTGCAACGCCGCCTTCAGGCCCAGCAGAACCGCTCTTGGGAGTTTGACCTGGAGGAGGGCATCCTCGACGCTGGCCGTCTTGCCCGCGTGGTCGCCAACCCGACAACGCCCCTGTCCTTCAAGGTCGAGAAAGACACCGAATTCCGCGATACCGTCGTGACTCTGCTACTGGACAACTCCGGCTCCATGCGCGGGCGTCCCATTTCCATCGCCGCCATCTGCGCCGATGTTCTGGCCCGCACGCTGGAACGCTGTCAGGTCAAGGTCGAGATCTTGGGCTTTACCACCCGCGCCTGGAAAGGCGGGCAAAGCCGCGAACGCTGGCTGGCAGAGGGCCGCGGCCAGCGGCCCGGCCGCCTCAATGACCTGCGCCACATCATCTATAAATCCGCCGACGCCCCATGGCGCCGCGCGCGGCCCAACCTTGGCCTGATGATGAAGGAAGGTCTGCTCAAGGAAAACATCGACGGTGAGGCCCTCGAATGGGCACACCGCCGCATGGTCGGCCGCCCCGAGGCCCGCAAAATCCTGATGGTGATCTCTGATGGTGCGCCGGTGGATGATTCCACCCTCTCGGTGAACCCCGCGAATTATCTTGAAAAGCACCTGCGCGATGTGATCGCCATGCTGGAAAAACGCCGCGCGGTGGAACTTCTGGCCATCGGCATCGGCCATGACGTCACCCGCTACTACGACCGCGCCGTGACCATCACCGATGTCGAACAGCTGGCGGGCGCCATGACAGAACAGCTCGCCTCGCTCTTTGACACAGACCCCCGCGCAAGGGCGCGCTTTATGGGTATGAAACGGGCCGGCTGATGTATCAAAGCTTTGACGCACCGACACGCCCACAAGACGGCCCGCCGCGCCTGCACGCCCTGCGCGAATGGATGGCCACACGCAGCATCCACGCCTTTATCGTCCCCCGCGCCGATGTGCATCAGGGCGAATATGTCGCCCCCCGCGATGACTGCCTTGCATGGCTGACGGGCTTTACCGGCTCCGCCGGCTTTGCCGCCGTGACATCGGACAAGGCGGGCGTCTTTATCGATGGCCGCTACCGCGTGCAGGTCAAGGCGCAGATCGCCGATTGCTACGCCCCCGTGCCATGGCCGGAAACCAAACTCGCAGACTGGCTTAAAGAGGCCCTGCCCGGCGGCGGCACCGTGGCCATGAACGCATGGCTGCACACCCGCGATGAACTGACCAAACTGGAAAAGGCCCTCAAGGGCAGCGGCATCACCCTCGCCCCCGGCACCGATGATCCTTTCGACGCCATCTGGCCCGACCGCCCCGCCGCCCCCCAAGGCGCGGCAGAGGTCTTCCCCGAGGGGACAGCCGGCAAAACCCACGCCGAAAAACGCACAGAGATCGCCAAATCCATTGCCGCCAAAGGCGCAGACAGCGCCGTGATCACCCTGCCCGACAGCATCGCTTGGCTGCTCAACATCCGCGGCGCCGATATTCCGCGCAACCCTGTGAAACAGGGCTTTGCCATCCTCTCCGCCGATGGCCACTGCGCCCTTTATGCCGACCTGCCAGAGCCGGAGGCCCTGCAGGGCCATCTTGGCAACCACGTCACCATCCACCCCAAGGAGGCCTTCGCGCAGGCCATCCCCGCCCTGACGGGCCGCGTGCTGGTAGACCCCAAAACCGCCCCCGCGCAGGTCTTCACCGCGCTGACAGCACAGGCGATCCACGCCGATGATCCCTGCATCCTGCCCAAGGCGGTCAAGACCGAGGCCGAGCTTGCCGCCACCCGCGGCACCCACCTGCGCGACGCCGCCGCCGTCATCCGCCACCTCAAATGGATCAGCGAAGAGGCCCCCAAAGGCTCCCTGACCGAGATCGACGTGGTCAAACACCTCGAAGCCTGCCGCGCCGAGGACCCCGCCCTGCGCGACATCTCCTTTGACACCATCGCAGGCACCGGCGCGCATGGCGCCGTCGTCCATTACCGCGTGACGACAGAAACAAACGCCCCCGTCACCCCCGGTGACCTGCTGCTGATCGACAGCGGCGGACAGTATCAGGACGGCACCACCGACATCACCCGCACCCTGCCCACCGGCCCCGTGACGGACGAGCAGAAAGCCTGCTTCACCCGCGTGCTGCGCGGCATGATCGACATGTCGATGATGCGCTGGCCCAAGGGCCTCGCAGGGCGCGACATCGACGCGGTCGCCCGCATCCCCCTGTGGCAGGCGGGCATGGATTACGACCACGGCACCGGCCACGGCGTCGGCGTGTTCCTCTCGGTCCACGAGGGGCCGCAACGGCTCTCGCGCCTCGGCCATGTGCCGTTGCAATCGGGCATGATCCTGTCAAACGAGCCGGGATACTACCGCGAGGGGGAATTCGGCATCCGCATCGAAAACCTCGTCACCGTGCGCCCCGCACCGAACCTGCCGGGGGCCGACAATCGCGCGATGCTCTGCTTTGACACCCTCACATGGGTGCCCATCGACAGGGGCCTTATTGACGTAGCGTCACTAAACCCCGCCCAGATCGACTGGCTCAATGCATATCACGCGCAAACCTATGAAAAGGTGTCCCCTTTTCTGGACGAACAGACGGCCCAGTGGCTGGAACAGGCCTGCGCGCCGCTCTGATCCCACCGATCCGCATGCCCCATGGCCCCGCGTCATGGACCTGTGACACAACCCGCCCTATAACCGGGCACCAACCGAAACAAAGAGGCATCCGACATGGCACCAAAGATTTCTATCGTGAAGGCGACAGGCAAATGGGCCATCCGCGCGGCCGGCGCCGTCATCGGCGAGAGCAGCAACGCGCTGGAGCTGACAGAAGGCGATTACGCCCCTGTCATCTATATCCCGAAATCGGACATCGCCATGGCCTTCCTTGACCTGTCCGAAACCACAACAACCTGCCCGCACAAGGGCACGGCAACCCATTACAACCTTGAGGCCAAAAGCGGCACCATGCCCGACGCCGCATGGTCCTATGAGGACCCGATCGAGGCCGTGGCCGAGATCAAAGGCCACCTCGCCTTCTACCCCGACAAGGTCACCGTCGAAAAACTCTGACCCGGCTAGCTGTGCTCCTCCGCCGCTGTCTCTGCCAACGCGCGGTTATAGGCTCGCAGGGCATCCACATGGAACACAGCCCCCATAAGCTCCCCCTGCCCGCCCGTGCTGGCGGGGGCCAGCACCGGAATAAACCCGTCATCGCTCTCCTCCAGCATCGGCAAAAGGGTTTCCAGCGTCGTATCGGGCGCAATCCACAGACCGCCTTCGATCATCGCACGGCAGCGCGGCTCCGGCGCGGCGCGCGGGCTGTCGAGGGACCGCATGATATAGGCCGCTGAATAGAGCCCCAGCAAATACTGCTGCGGCCCCGCGGCAATCCGGCTGCCGCGCCGCTCCAGCTGGGTCAGGAAGAACGAGCGATCCACAATCTTGCTCGCCACAGCGGTGGAGGCCGAAACCGCCACCATCACCGCAAGGCCGGTCTGCCAGTCTCCCGTCAATTCGAAGACGATCAATGTGGTCGAAATCGGCGCGCCCAGAACCGCCGCCGCCACCGCCCCCATCCCGGCAAGCGCATAAAGCGCCCCGCCCGAGGACACCGTGGGAAAGACCGCCGTCGCAACCAAGCCAAACCCAAGCCCCGCCAATGCGCCAATCATGAGAGAGGGCGAAAACACCCCGCCCCCCATCCGGCCCGCCATGGTGATGACAACCGCAATCACCTTGATCACCACAAACACCAAGGCCTCATGCAGCAGCAATCCGCCCTGAAGGGCCTGCACCGTGGTCTCATAGCCCACGCCGATAATATGCGGATACCAGATCGCAATCGCCCCCAGCATCCCCCCCGCCAAAGCAGGCCGGATCCAGCGCGGCAGGCCAATACGGGCCTGCACCTGACTGCCAAAATCATCGGCCCAGAAGATCGAGCGCATCAGGACAACCGCCACCAAACCGCAGATCAGCCCAAGCATCAAAAACGCAGGCAGCTCGACATAGAACCCAAGGCCCTCGCTGCCCCCCCGCGCCGAGAACTGCGCCACATCGCCAAACTCAAGGCGGCTGACAACCGCCCCCGCCACGCTGGCAATGGCGATCGGGGCAAAGGCATGCACCGCGAAATGCCGCAGCACGACCTCAAGCGCGAACAAAGCCCCCGCCAAAGGCGCGTTAAAGGACGCAGAAACAGCCGCCGCCACGGCACAACCCAACAGGTCCCGCCCCGTGATCCCGTTGGCATTCAACCGGTTCGACACCCAAGTGGAAATCAGCCCCGCAATATGCACCACAGGCCCCTCGCGGCCCGTCGATCCGCCCGACGACAAAGTGATCAGCGAGGCCATAGCCGAGGCGATCCCCGCCCGCCGCTCGACCCGCCCGTTGTTCAGGGCCGCGCCCTCGATCACATCCGCAACCGAACGCACCCGCCCGTCAGGGGTATAACGGTGCAGGATCACCCCCACCAACAGCCCGCCCATGACAGGAATGGCAAAAACCCAATACCAAGGCAGGGTGCGGGCAAAGGAGTGAATGGTCTCGACGCTCTCGGCCCCGTAGAGCGTGGTTTGCAACAGGCTCACCCCGACGCGAAAGGCCGAAGCCGCAAGCCCCGCGGCAATCCCGATAAACAGGGCGATGAACCAGAACTGGATCTTGCTCGGCCCCCGCTCGCGCAGAACCCGCATCACCCGCCGCATCTCGCCCCCCGCCCGGCCAAAGGGGCCACCGGCAGGCGCGGGCGGTTTGGTCTCTAGGCTTTCAGGGCGCGGCTCTGGCAATGGATCCTCGATGCGCAATCACGGGCAGGGCTTCTCACTTTCCCAGACCGCCCGCTTGGCCTAGGTTGGTCTGGCAAAATTCCGGGAACACCAAAAAATGACGATTGCCCAAGCGATTACCGAACTTACCCAAGTGTTAGGCGATAGGTTAACCACCTCCAAGAGCGATTTGGACCTGCACGGCCAATCTGAGGCCTATTTCCCACCAACCCCGCCCGATGCCGTGGCCTATCCGCGCTCCACCGAGGAGGTTTCGCAGATCATGCGGATCTGCTCGGCCCATGACTGCCCCGTGGTGGCATGGGGCACCGGCACCTCGCTCGAGGGGCACGCCCTCGCCATCAATGGCGGCATCTGCGTGGATTTCACCAAGATGGACAAGATCCTCCGCGTCAGCCCAGAGGACATGGACTGCACCGTCCAGCCCGGCGTCACGAGAGAGGCCCTGAACACCGACCTGCGCGCCACCGGCCTGTTCTTTCCCGTCGATCCCGGCGCAAATGCCTCCCTCGGCGGTATGACCAGCACCCGCGCCTCAGGCACCACGGCGGTGCGCTATGGCACCATGCGCGACAATGTCATGGGGCTTGAGGTCGTCCTCGCCGATGGCCGCGTGATCCGCACCGGCACCCGCGCCCGCAAAAGCTCCTCCGGCTATGACCTCACCGCCCTGTTCACCGGCGCCGAAGGCACCCTTGGCCTGATCACCGAAATCACCCTACGCCTGCGCGGCCAGCCAGAGGCGATCTCCGCCGCCGTCTGCGCCTTTGACAGCACCGAGGATGCGGTCAACGCCGTGATCACCACCATCCAGATGGGCATCCCCATGGCGCGGATCGAGTTTCTGGACAAAGCCTCCGCCGCTGTCTGCAAGGCACAATCCGGGATCGAGCTGGCAGAGGCCCCGCACCTGCTGGTCGAATTCCACGGCTCCGAAACCTCAACCGCCGAGGACGCAACCCGCTTTGGCGAGGTGGCCGAGGAGTTCGGCGGCACGGATTTCCGCTGGTCCTCGAAGCCCGAGGAACGCAGCGCCCTGTGGGAAATGCGCCACCGCGCCTATTGGTCCACACTCGCCGCGCACCCCGGCTGCACCGGCGTGACAACCGACGCCTGCGTGCCCATCTCACAGCTCGCCCGTGCCATCGAAGACGCCCGCAAACTGATCGACGACAGCCCCGTGCCCGGATACATCCTCGGCCATGTGGGCGACGGGAACTACCATTCCCTCCTGATCATCGATCCGAACAAGCCAGAGGATAAAGCCGCCGCCAAAGCCCTCGCCAAGCGCATGTCCGAACAGGCGCTGGAGCTGCAAGGCACGATCACCGGCGAGCATGGCATCGGCATGGGCAAACTGCCCCTGATGGCCGAACAACACGGCGATGCCTGGTCCGTCATGGGCGATCTGAAACGCACCCTTGATCCGCAAAACATCCTGAACCCCGGCAAAGTCGTGCAACAGAACGGCTAGGCGGGGACAGATTTTTTCCAAAAATCTGAGAATTTTCGCCGAAAATTCTTGGCCCTACGAGAGCAAGGCGCGCGCTGCGGCGCGGGCCTCGTCTGTGACGGTGTCCCCCGACAGCATCCGTGCCAATTCGTCCACCCGCTCCGCCTCGGCCAGCGGCACAACGGTGGACAGGGTCATGCCCTTTTTCACCTGTTTCTCCACCCGCCAATGGTGCTGCCCAAGGGCCGCCACCTGCGGCGAGTGGGTCACAACCAGCACCTGCCCGCCATCGGCAAGCTCCGCCAGACGCCGCCCCACGGCATCCGCCGTGGCCCCGCCCACGCCGCGGTCAATCTCGTCAAAGATCATACAGCGCGAGGTGCCGGTGCCACTCAAACACACCTTGAGGGCAAGCAAGAACCGGCTCAGTTCCCCGCCCGAGGCGATCTTTGCCAAGGGGCCGGAGGGTGCGCCGGGGTTGGTCGCCACGGTAAAGCTCACCGCGTCCACACCCTCCGGCCCGGCGGTCGCCTCGGCGATCTCGGTGGTGAAAACCGCACGCTCCATCTTAAGCGGCGCAAGCTCGCGCCCCATGGCTTTGTCCAGCTTGCCCGCCGCCTTCCGGCGGCTCGCGGTCAGGCCCTCTGCCGCGGCGCGATAGGCCGCGCGCGCATCGACTAAGGCCTTCTCCAGCGCCGCCGTGGCCCCCACACCGCCATCCAGCGCCTGCAACTTCGCGTCGTATTCCGCCCCAAGGGCGGCAAGCTCGTCGGGCAGCACCTCATGCTTGCGCGCAAGGGCACGCAGAGCAAAGAGCCGCTCCTCCGTTGCCTCCAGATCGCTGGCATCAAAGGACAGCGCATCCAGAACACTGCCCACGCCCGCCTCGGCCTCTGCCAAGGCATCCATCGCGCGGCCTAGGGCCTCCAGTGGCCCGTCAAGCGCCCCTTCGGTCGCCTCCGCCGCGCCGTCCAGCCAGCGAAGAGCATCCAGCATTGGCCCCTCGGCGCCCTGCGCCCCGAGGGCCGTCTGCGCATTGGCGATATCCTCGCGCACCCGGTCGGCGGCCTGCATCATCCGGCGCTTTGTGTCCAGGACGACCTCTTCGCCCGCCTCGGGCGCCAGCTTGCCGATCTCTGCCGCCGCGTGGCGCAAGAATTCCTCTTCCTCGGCCAAGGCGGCCTGCTCGGCCACAGCCGCCGCATAAGCCGCCTCCGCCGCGCGCAGGGCCCGCCATGCCGCCCGCACAGAGGCCTGCTTGGCCCCATGTCCGGCAAATTCATCAAGCACCGCCATATGCCCGCGCGGGTTCAACAGCCCGCGGTCATCATGCTGCCCATGCAGCTCGACCAAGGTCTCCGACACCTCGCGCAGCACCTCGCCAGAGGCACGGCGGTCATTGATCCATGCGGTTTTGCGCCCCTCGGCGGTGTTGATCCGGCGCAGGATCAACTCCTCGCCGCCGGGCAAGCCGGCCTCTTCCAGAACCCGATGCGCCGGATGATCCGGCCCCAGATCAAACCAGGCCGTCACCTCGCCCTGCGCCGCCCCGCTGCGCACCAGTTCCGCACGCCCGCGCCAGCCAAGCACAAAGCCTAGCGAATCCAGAAGGATGGATTTCCCCGCCCCGGTCTCGCCGGTCAGCACATTAAGACCGGGCTGAAACATAAGCTCCAGCCGGTCAATAATCAGCATATCACGGATATCGAGGCCCCGCAGCATCAGCCCCCTGCCCCCATTGGCGCCCAAAGGCGGCTTAGATCCACTCGCCCTTGATCATCTGGCGATACACTTGGCGCAGCCAATTCTCGCCGCGGGCTTCCATGGTCAGGTTACGCTCCACCAGCAGGCGGTAACTGTCCTGATACCACTCCGTGGCCTGAAAGTTATGGGCCAGAATCGCACCAGCGGTCTGTGCCTCATCCTCAAGACCAAGGGACAGATAGGCCTCTACCAGACGGTGCAGGGATTCGGCCGTATGCGTGGTGGTCTGGAACTCCTCGACAATCACCCGGAACCGGTTGATCGCAGAGGTGTAATGCTTGCGCTTGAGGTAATAGCGCCCGATCTCCATCTCCTTGGCGGCAAGGTGATCGAAGGCAAGGTCAAACTTCAGGATCGCAGAACGCGCATATTCGCTGTCAGGATAACGCTCGATGACCGTCCGCAGCGCCTGCAAGGCCTGAAAGGTCAGGCCCTGATCGCGCCCGATCTCGTCGATCTGGTCATAATAGGACAGCGCCAGAAGATACTGCGCATAGGCGGCATCCTCATCGGCTGGATAAAAGTCGATGTAACGCTGCGCCGTAGAGCGCGAATTTTCATAGTCGCGGTCGCCATGATAGGCAAATGCCTGCATGATCAAGGCCCGCTTCGCCCATTCCGAATAGGGATACAAACGCTCGATCTCGCCGAACAGGATCGCCGCCTCATCGGGTTTGTTGTTCGAAAGCTCGAACTCCGCGTTGCGAAAGATTTCCTCGGCGGAATAACTCTCAAGCGGCACTTCGCGACTCGCAAAGAACCCTTCTTCGCTTCCGCAGCCTGTCAGCATTCCAGCAGACAGCACCAAGGAAACAACCACCGCTTTGGATGCCCAACCTGCCATCAGATGCCTCACCTCGTGCCGTTGTGGCGCTTCTTTCCAGCCCATAGGATCACCCCATGTGCCGATGCTTTGTTTCATCTAGCACAGAACATTCTGGTGCAAAACGCCTTTTGGCACCTCTTGTGTCTGACGGTGTAGTGATCAGGCGACGGCCCGAAGGTCCGCATGGGTCACGCCAACACCCGGAAGGCGGCGTGCCATGGCCTTGTCGCATGTCACCATGCGGTAGGCGCTCGGGTCCGCAAACAGCGCCCGCAGCAACATATTGGTCATCGCATGCCCCGACCGCGCGCCCACATAGCGCCCCATCACAGGGGCCCCGGCAAGCGCCAGATCACCCAAAGCATCCAACATTTTATGGCGCACAGGCTCATCACGGTGGCGCAGGCCACCGGGGCTCAGGACATCGGCGCCCTCCACCACAACCGCGTTGCGATAGGTGCCCCCAAGGGCCAGCCCCCGCGCATGCATCGCATCCACATCCGCCTTGCGGCAGAAGGTGCGGCTGTCGCACAGGTTGCGCACAAAACTGCCGTTGGCCATGTTCAAAGCCAGACGTTGATCGCCGATCGCGGCCTCGTCAAAGGTGATGGCAAAGTCGATTTCGATTCCATCGAAAGGCTCAAGCCTCGCAACGGAATCGCCGCGGCGCACCTCAACAGGTTTCAAAACCTTCAACGCCCGGACGGGGGCGTTCAGCTCTTGCAAACCCACATTCATAATCGCACGCACGAATGGCGCAGAAGAGCCATCCATGATCGGCACTTCCGGCCCGCTCACCTCGATCAGAGCGTTATGCACGCCGCAGCCCGCAAGGGCAGCCATGACATGCTCAACCGTGGAAACGCTGGTGCCTTCGTCATTCGACAGCAAGGTGCACAGCTGCGCATCACTCACGTTATCCCAACGGGCGGCGATAAGCTGATCCGCGCCGCGCACATCGGTGCGCTTGAACCAAATGCCGTAATTGGCCGATGCCGGATGCATCGTCATACGCACAGCGCGCCCTTTATGGACGCCCACACCGCGCAGAGTGACAGATGATTTCAAAGTGGTTTGCACCGGTAGCCTCATGAACAACACTGGTCTTCTTGCCAGTGATACAGAGGTAGGCCCCCTGCCCCCAAACCTCAATTCAAGGTTTGTAACGGGTTGAAACAAAGCCTGCGATCCAATGGCGGTGCGCCGCCTAGAGCGGGCAGGCAACAGGTCAAATACCTGTTTTACAACAGAAAAGGGCCGGAAAACCCGGCCCCTTCCAATATGTCAGTGATCACAGGGTTTAGTTGGCCTGACGGCGCAGGAAGGCGGGAATTTCGATCCGTTCCTGCTCGCTGTCCATCTCTGGCTCTTCTACATACTGTGGCTGCTGCGCGGCTGGCTGCTGTGCAGCGGCGGCCCGTGGGGCCTCTTCTGCACGCTCGCCTGCACCGCCCATACGGGTGATCAGGTTCCCAAGGCCAAAGCGCGAACCGGCGGCGCTTGTGCCGGGTTCTTGCGCAGGCTGCGCCGGAGCAGCGGCAGGAGCCGCCTCTGCCGGAGCACGTGTGCTGGAGCTTACCGCCGTGCGCAGACGCTCAAGAACATCGGCATTGGGGGAAGAGGCCGTGCGCGGCGCTTCCTCGATCACTTCCTCGGAGGCTTCAAGGCTCTCTGCTGTTTCCTCTTGCGGGGCATAGGCAGGGGGCGGCATGCCGTTGTCGGCCTCTGCGGCGGCTGGGGCTTCCAGATCGCCGAACAGGTTTTTAGGTGTCTCTTCAACCGCTTCGCGGGCCTGCGCGGCAACAGGCGCTGCGGCCTGAACAGGGGCTGCCACTGCTGCGCCGCCAACGGCCGCGCCGGTGATGGTCAGACCAGCAGGTGCGGGTGCCTCGGCAGCGGGGGCTGGTGCAGGCGCCGTCTCTTCTGCAGGGGCTGCAACATCGGACAGACGGCGACGTGGAACCGGCGTCGTGCGGCCAACAGTCTCTGCGTCGATGCCGGTGGCGACAACGCTGATGCGCATCTTGCCGCCCATGTTCTCGTCCAGAGCCGAACCGATGATGATGTTCGCATCTGCGTCCACTTGGTTGCGGATCACGTTTGCGGCCTCGTCCAGTTCGAACAATGTCATATCAGAGCCACCGGTGACGTTGATCAGCACGCCCTTGGCGCCCTGCAATGTCATCTCGTCCAGCAGTTTGTTGTTGATGGCGCGATGCGCGGCCTCTTCGGCGCGGTTGTCGCCCTCGGCCTCGCCTGTGCCCATCATGGCTTTGCCCATCTCGTCCATCACGGCGCGAACGTCAGCAAAGTCGAGGTTGATCAAACCGGGGCGAACCATCAGGTCGGTCACGCCCTTAACACCTTGATACAACACATCATCTGCCATGGCGAAGGCATCGGTAAATGTGGTCTGCTCGTTGGCAACGGCAAAGAGGTTCTGGTTCGGAATGATAATCAGCGTATCGACGACCTTCTGCAGGGCATCAACGCCCTCCTCGGCCTGACGCATCCGCTTGGAGCCCTCAAACTGGAACGGCTTGGTCACAACGCCAACCGTCAGAACACCCAGCTCGCGTGCGGCTTGGGCGATGATCGGGGCTGCACCTGTTCCGGTGCCGCCGCCCATACCGGCGGTGATAAAGCACATATGCGCGCCAGCCAGCTGGTCGATGATCTCTTCCAGAGTTTCCTCGGCGGCGGCGGCGCCAACCGTTGGCCGTGCGCCCGCGCCCAGACCCTCGGTCACCTTGACACCCATCTGAATGCGCGCCGGAGCGGAGCTTTGCTGCAGGGCCTGTGCGTCGGTGTTGGCCACAACGAACTCAACGCCCTCAAGCTGCTTTTCGATCATGTTATTGACCGCATTACAGCCCGCCCCGCCAACACCGAAAACGGTGATACGCGGTTTCAGGTCATCCTGTGGTTGCCCTGGCATTGTCAAATTCAGTGTCATTATAAGGTCCGCCTGTCTTTTGTTTTGAGTCGCACAGCCCCCATGCCAGGAGACTCAGTTTGAATTACGATACTGTCTCACACCCGCTCCGTCACCCTTGAATCGCAGTTTTCACACAAAATGTGCTACATTTCTTGTGGAAAACTGCCTCATTTTGGTGCCGTTGCCATATCTAGGGTCTACCAGTTGTCTCTGATCCACTTCACGATGCGCTTGTAGCTGCGCGCCGGATAGGTGTCGGCGGGGATGTCAAAGTCCCACCATTCGTCTTGTGGATGGGCCGCGAACAGGCACAGGCCAACGGCCCCCGCAAATCCCGGCCCTGTTGCCGCCTGCGGCAGGCCCTGCACACGCATGGGCCGCCCAAGACGCACAGTCTGCCCCAGCACACGGCTGGCCAGCTCGTCCAGCCCAAGGATCTGGCTGCCCCCGCCGGTCAAGACAATCTGTTGCGCCGGAAGCTGGTCAAAACCGGCGGCATCCAGCCGCAGGCGCACTTCCTCAAGGATCTCTTCCACCCGCGGGCGCATGATCCCGATCAACTCGGCCCGCGAGACCTCGCGCTGGTCATGCTCCCAATCGCCGGTCTCGCCGCCGATATGGATCATCTCGCGGTCATCCATGCCGGTGGCCACAACGCCGCCATGCTTGGTCTTGATCAGCTCCGCGCGGGACAAGGGAATTTGCAGTCCCTTGGAAATATCCTGCGTTACATGCTCGCCGCCAATCCGCACGGAATCCGAGAAAATCATGTGTTTCTTAAGGAAAACCGAAATCCCCGTGGCCCCGCCGCCCAGATCAATACAGGCGCTTCCCAGCTCCTGCTCGTCCTCGACCAAGGCCGACAAACCCGCCACATAGGCAGAGGAGGCCATACCGGCCAGCTCGAGGTCACAGCGTTTGATACAGTGGATCAGGTTCGACACCGAACTGCGATCCACGGTCAACAAATGGATATCGGCGGCCAGCTTGTTGCCGATCTGGTTGCGCGGATCCATCAGGCCAGAGCGGTGATCAATCGCGAAATTCACCGGCTGCGCATGCAGCACCTCGCGGCCCGGCCCATAGTCGGGCACAACACAGGCCGACAGCGCCCGCGCCACGTCCTGCTCCGACACCTGGCTGTCGTGCAACTCCACCTCGCCGTCCAGCCCATAGGACCGTGGCCGCGCGCCAGAGAAACAGGCAATCACGTGATCCACCCGCACATTCGCCATCTTCTGCGCGGCGGTCACGGCGGTGCGAATGGCCCGCTCGGTTTCCTGCATCGCGTCAATCTCGCCAAAGGTCACCCCCCGCGAACGGGTCGTGGCGGCGCCGATCACACGGATCGCGCTCTGCCCTGCAAGGCTGCCGACCCCCTCGCCGCCGCGAAACCGGTCCGGCCCGTCAAACCGCAGAACCAGACAGGCGATCTTTGATGTGCCCACGTCCAGAATGGCGATAACGCCGCGGTCCATGGCCTGTTTGCGCATACGCCGCATGGTGCGCTGGTTTTCATATAGATCGGTCATTGACTGCCCATGTCCCCTTCGATGCCTCTGATTTTTCGCAGTTCTTCGACCGCGTTTTCCGCCATCCGCAGCGTTGGCCGCCGCGGGTTTCTTATATCTACAACGCTCAGATCACGCCCCAGCATGTCCTGCGCCTTATCCAGTGCGATCACCCGCTGCAGGGCGGCCACGGGGGCCTCCTCCGGCAACATGATGGTCTGGCCGCGGTCCAAAACCACGTCCCAACGCCGCTCGCCCATCCGCAAAAGCCCGCGCATCCGCGCATGCAGCGGCCCGGCAGCCTGCCAAATCTCCAAGGCCTCGGTGACGTGCTTGTCCGCCCCCGTCCCCGCCACCACAGGCAGGTCGGCGCGATCAGAGCGCGCCGCGATCCCGGCCACGGTCTCTCCGGTTTCATCCACAAGGATCAAACCGTTCTCCGTGCGCCAAACGACAACAGGGATGCGCTCGTCCACATCAATCCGCAGCACCCCGCCCGGGGCGATCATCACCCGTGCCTTGCGCACGGGCGACAGGCTTTCCACCTTGGCGCGGATCGCCTCAAGGTCCATGTCAAAGGAACTCAGCGGGAAGTCCAAAGGCACCTCGCCGCGGATCGCCTCGGCCACAGGGGCGGTCGCCCCGTCTACGGCCATCATCTGCACCATGAACTCGGGGCGCTCCTCAACAGAGCGCCGCGCCTCAGCCAAGGCATTGGTGATCGCGGCCTTACGGTCCGCATCATTCAGAAACCAGCCAACAGCAAGCGCCATAACAGCCAGCGGAATACCCGTGCGCACGGCGCGCCGATACACCGGCGTCAGCCAAAGACGCTGCATCCGGTAGGACAGCCGACTTGGCGCGGGATCACGCGGCGGGGCGCTGCCTACCTGTCGCATGAGGCATCCTCCACCATCCAGCGGCACAGCGCGCCAAAGCCGATCCCCATATGCGCCGCCTGCTCCGGCGTCAGAGAGGTCGGCGTCATCCCCGGCTGGGTGTTGGTCTCCAGCAGGATCAACCCCTCAAGGCCCCTGCTCTCGTCCCAGCGAAAATCCGTCCGGCTCACACCGCGGCAGCCCAGAACATTATGGGCGCGCATGGCGAAATTCAGGCAAGCCTCTGTAATATCATCAGGAATCTCAGCAGGGAGGACATGACTCGACCCGCCCTCAACATATTTCGCATCATAGTCATACCACCCGTCGGTCAGGATATCGGTCACGCAAAGCGGACGATCCCCCATCACCGTGGTGGTCAATTCGCGCCCGGGGGCAAAGGCCTCAACCATCACCTTATCGGGCATGTCAGAGGAAAGCTTCGGCGGCCCCTCGGCCTGATCATTCACCAGATACACCCCAACGGAAGAGCCCTCGTTGTTGGGCTTCACCACATAGGGGGGCGGCATCGCATGGGCGGCAGTCGCATCCTCGCGGCTTACGATCCGGCTTTCCACAATCGGCAGGCCCGCCCCGCGATAGGCGGCCTTGGTCTTCTCCTTGTCCATCGCAAGGGCAGAGGCCAGAACACCGGAATGGGTATAGGGAATACGCAGCCACTCAAGGATGCCCTGCACGCAGCCATCCTCACCCCACCGGCCATGCAGCGCGTTGAACGCCACATCGGGGGCAATCTCTTTCAACCGTTCGGCCAGATCCGGCCCCGCATCCACCTCGATAACGTCAAAGCCCTCGGAGCGCAAAGCCTTTGCGCATTCCGCACCAGTGGAAAGCGATACCAGCCGTTCGGCTGACGGGCCGCCCATAAGGACGGCGATTTTGGGATGTGTCCCGCCCGACATTCCCGCCTCGTTTTTATAAATGGAGCCGTTATCAGCCCCTTATCGTTGATATGTGACCCGAATTTTTTCGGTGTCTCTGCCTGAAATCACGGGGTCTTGTCGCCAACCCTCATGATTTCCCACTCTAAGTCTATTCCGCTGTTATCGTAAACCTTTTTTCGCACCAATTCGCCAAGCGACTCTAGGTCATCCGCCGTGGCGCCATCGGCATTGAGCAAAAAGTTGCTGTGCATTTCGCTCATCTGCGCCCCGCCAAGACGCGCGCCGCGCATTCCCGCGTCATCAATCACCTTCCACGCCTTCAGATCATGGGTGTCATCGGCGCGTCCCGTGCTGGAAAATCCGGCCGGATTGCGAAAGGTCGATCCCGCGCTGCGGTCCTTTGTGGGTTGGGTTTCATCGCGTTTCTTCAACTGCGCTTCCATGCGTTCGTGCAATGCCTCGGGCGCCCCCTCGGGCCCCTCGAACACAGCCTCGATCAACACCGCCCCCTCGGGCAGGTCGGACTGGCGATAGCGGAAATTCATATCCTCGGGCGTCAGCACAATCTCGCCCCCCTCGCGGGTAATCGCACGAGCGGAAACCAGCACATCGGCGGTATAGCTGCCATAGCAGCCCGCATTCATCCGCAACGCGCCGCCAATGCTGCCCGGAATGGTGCGCAGGAAGGTCAGGTCAATCCCCGCATCCGCCGCCCGCCGCGCCACATGGCCATCCAGCGCCGCCGCGCCCGCGGTCACGCGCCTGCCCTCGCAGGCAATGCCGTTGAACCCGCGCCCAAGGCGGATCACAACCGCCCGCAGGCCCCCGTCGCGCACGATCAGGTTCGATCCAACGCCCATGGGGAACACCGGCACAGCAGGGTCCAGCTGCCGCAGAAAATCCTTCAGGTCCTCGGCATCCGCAGGCTGAAAGAGCCAATCCGCAGGCCCCCCGACCCGAAGCCAGGTCAACTCGCTGAGCGCCCTCTGCGGCGTAAGCTTGCCGCGCACCTCGATCTGATCAGGCTGCATTCCCGCCCCGCACCTTGCGCCGCACCCAGCGGCCCAGATAAATCAACGGCCACCGCAAAACAGAGGCCCCCGCCGCCAGACAAATCAGGCCAATCGCAGGCCCGTTCTGATAGGTCACAAACCCAAGAAGCGGGATCCCAATGGCGATCAGGATATAGGCCGTCCGCCAATGATGATCCTTCGATGGGAACATCGCGATGGTGATCGCCGTCACCGCCCAAAGACAGGCAAGAATAAGGGAAAGCGTCATTCCGGCACCTCCACATGCAATCCGCGCATCCGGCGATACAGATACCGCAGGGGATTGCGAAACATCGAGACAAAGGCAAACAGCCCAAAAGCCGCAACCCACCAGCCATGCTGATAGCCCATGAAAATGATCAGCAACGGCGCCGCCACCAACAGGCAGATCCCCGGCGCATATTGCCGCCGCATCGGCAACATCGCCACAATGGCCGAGGCAATCGCCCAAAGGCAGGCAAGGATCAGGGATGTGGTCATAGTCTCTCTTGGCTCCTGCACCGCAGGTCTTGTGTCATGTCGCGGCCCCTCCCCCACTAGACGCGGGGAAGGTTAAGCAAGTGTTAGGATTTAGTCCCCAGCAGCTTGGGCAGATCATTGGCCCATGCCGAAATCGTGCCCGCCCCAAGGCAAACCACCATGTCGCCATCGCGGGCCTGCTCGCGCACCAAACGGGCCAGATCCTCCTCGCCCAAAATCGCGCGGGCGTGGCGGTGACCGTGGGAAATCAACCCGCGCACCAGATCATCGCGGCTCGCCCCCTCGATCGGATCCTCGCCAGCGGCATAGATATCGGTGATGGCCACCACATCGGCGTCGTTGAAACAGCCGCAGAACTCCTCGAACAGGCTGGCAAGGCGGGAATAGCGGTGCGGCTGATGCACGGCGATCACGCGGCCCTTGGTCGATTGACGCGCGGCCTTCAGGGCGGCGGCGATCTCCACCGGATGGTGGCCATAGTCATCAATGATGGTCACACCATCCACTTCGCCAACCTTGGTAAAGCGGCGGTTCACACCCTTGAAATTCGCAAGCGCCTCGCGGATTTCGTCGCCCTTCATCCCCAGATGCCGCGCCACTGCCACAGCAGAAAGCGCGTTGGACACGTTGTGATCCCCCGGCATCGGCAGGGAGCACCCCTCGATCACCATGTCATCGGCCCGCAGGGCAATGTCGAAATAGGCCACGCCGCGCTCATAATGCAGGTTGATCGCCCGCACATCGGCCTGCGCATTGAACCCGTAGGTCACAACGCGGCGGTCGCTGATCTTGCCAACAAGGGCCTGCACCTCGGGGTGATCGGTGTTGCACACCGCCAGCCCGTAAAACGGAATGTTCGACACGAAATCAAGGAACCCCTGACGCAGCGCGTCGAAATTGCCCCAATGCTCCATATGCTCGGGGTCGATATTGGTGACAACGGCGATGGTCGCAGGCAGACGATTGAAGGTGCCGTCGCTCTCATCGGCCTCCACCACCATCCACTCGCCCTGCCCCATACGCGCGTTGGA
This sequence comes from Harenicola maris, assembly GCA_018524345.1. GTDB lineage: Bacteria > Pseudomonadota > Alphaproteobacteria > Rhodobacterales > Rhodobacteraceae > Harenicola > Harenicola maris. Next base: position 500,514 of record JADQAZ010000001.1, on the reverse strand, counting down.
GCCATAGGCGTGGATGATCCCGCCGTTGATGACGGTCGGGTCAATCCCGCCCGCATCGAGCAAGGTCGCCACCATGGTCGTCGTGGTCGTCTTGCCATGGGTGCCCGCAATCGCCACGTTGGACTTCAGGCGCATCAATTCGGCCAGCATCTCTGCACGGCGCACAACAGGAAGGCCGCGAAGACGCGCCTCGTCCAGCTCCGCATTGCCCGGCTTGATCGCGGAAGAGATCACAATAACCTCCGCCCCCTCAAGGTTCTCGGCCACCTGCCCGACAAAGACCTTCGCACCCAGCTTTTCCAACCGCTCGGTGATCGGGCTAGCCCGAAGGTCGGAGCCCTGAACCTGATACCCGTGATTGAGCAAAACCTCGGCAATCCCCGACATCCCGATCCCGCCAATACCGACAAAATGGATCGCGCCAAGGGCCGTGGGAAGTTTCGTGATGCCATGCATAATATTGCTACCGTCCATTGTTTTTATCCTCTTGCGGGCTTTTGAAGGGCCGGGCGGGCGAGGTCCAGCACGATTTGGGTCAAACGTTCCGTCGCATCGGGCTTGCCGGTGCGCAGGGCTGCGGCGGCCATCTCGCTGGCCTTGGGGGCGTCCTGCAAAATCTCGGCAATAGCCGCGCTCAGCCCCGCCGCATCAAGGTCTTTTTCCTGCACCACACGGGCCGCACCCGCCTGCACCAAGCCCTTGGCATTGGCGGTCTGGTGATCATTCGTCGCGGCGGCAAAGGGGATCAGGATCGCAGGCCGCCCGATCACGGAAATATCCGCGACAGAGCTTGCGCCCGCGCGGCTGATCACAAGGGCGGCTTGCGACATACGCTCTGGCACATCGGTAAAGAACGGCTCCACCACCGCCGTGATCGCGGCCTCGCTATAGGCAGAGGTCACACGTTCGACGTCTTCCGCCCGCGCCTGATGCGACAGGTGCAAGCGGCTGCGCAATCCTTCGGGCAGGCCGGCCATGGCCACAGGAACCACATCGGACAGAATGCGCGCCCCCTGACTGCCGCCCATAACCAGAACATGCAGCGGCCCCTCATCGGTCAGGGCATAGGGCGCGCCCGCTTTTTCCAAAATCGCGCCGCGCACAGGGTTGCCCACATCATGGCCCTCAACCCCCGCAGGCAGCTCCGTCGGCCAAGTGCCGCAGGCCACCGCGTCAACGCGCTTTGCAAAAACCTTGTTCACACGACCCAAAACGCCGTTCTGCTCATGGATCATCCGAGGCAGGCCCAGCATCCACGCCGCGCCCATGGCCGGAATGGCGGGATAGCCGCCAAAGCCCACAACGATCGCAGGCAAGTCCGCCTTCATCCGCCCCCGCGCCGACAGAACGCCGCGCAAAATCCGAAACGGCACCAACAGCTTCGCCAATGGCCCGCCGCGAGCAAAGGTGGCACTGGCCACCTGTGAAATCTCGACCGCCTCGGGAAAGCCGCCCGTATAACGTGCACCGCGCGCATCGGTGGACAGGCGCACCCGCCAGCCCCTGCGCAGCAGGTCCTCGGCCAAGGCCTGCGCCGGGAACATATGCCCCCCCGTGCCGCCCGCGGCAATAATCGCGAGGGGCGCGGTCACCCCCGCCCCCTGCCGCGGAAAATATCGCTCATCTCGCCCTGCGGCCGCGTGCGGGTAAAGGCCAAAAGCATCCCCACTGCAATCCCGCCCGCAACCAGCGAAGAGCCCCCATAGGACACAAACGGCAGGGTCATCCCCTTGGCCGGCAAAAGCCGCACCGCCACGCCCATGTTGATCATCGCCTGCGTGCCGAACATGCAGGCAAGGCCCGTGCCGGCAAGGCGGATAAAGGGATCACGCTCGCGCATCAGACGCATGAGGGAACGCACAACGATGGTCGCATAGAGGGCGATGATGACCAAAACCATGATCAACCCGTATTCCTCTGCCGCAACCGCAATGATGAAATCCGTATGGGCATCGGGCAAGGACCATTTCACCTGCCCCTCGCCCACGCCAACCCCCAGAAACCCGCCCTCGCGGATCGCATTGGTGGCATAGCCAAGCTGCGTTGTGGGGTCGACATCAGGGCTGAGAAACCCGTCAATGCGGCGCGCGAAATGCTCGGACCCGCTATAGGCAACAAAGCCGCCCACAACCACAAGCCCCGCAATACAAACCAGCAAAGTGATCGGCGCACCGGCGACGAAATACATCACGCCCCAGCCGAACAAAACCAAGAGGGACTGCCCGAAATCGGGCTGCATCGCCAGAAACCCTACAATCACCAGCGTCAGCGCGAAAGACAGCGATTTGCCCGGAGGGCCCGCCGCATCGGCGCTGGAGGCCATAAGCCAAGCGGCCAGAACAACGAACCCGGGCTTGAGGAACTCTGAGGGCTGGATCGAGGCAAAGCCGAGCGAATACCACCGCACCGCCCCCTTGCCGAAATCCGTGCCCAGAATGGGCAGCAGGGCAAGCGCCACAAAGGTCACCACAAACCCAAGAACCGCCAAACGCCGCACCAGCGAGGGGCGCATCATCGAGGCAAAGACCATAACAATCATCGCCGTGCCGCCAAAGAACATCTGCCGTTGAACATAGTGGAACGGATCAAGCCCGTTGCGCGCGGCCAAAGGCGGCGAGGCCGCAAGACCAAGCAACAGCCCGATGCCAAAAAGCAAAAGGATACAAGACATCGACCACTTGTCGATCGTCCGCCACCATCTTGGAAGGATCGGCTCCCCGTGCGAAACGGGTGCCGTGCCATAGACCATCTCAGTCATCTGAACCGCCGATTTACTGCCTCAATACGCCCTGTTTTCAGGGTCTGTCTTTCACACCTAGCGCCAATTTTCCTACGATTCCAGTGGTAATCGCGCCACAGCCCCCCTTGCATAGGGGGCAAAGCCATGGTCAAGACGCGCCCATGCAGGTCGATACACTCATCCTTGGAGCAGGCGCAGCGGGCCTGATGGCGGCGGCCCATTGCGGCGGCCGTGTGCTTTTGGCCGACCACGCCCGCGCGCCGGGCGAGAAAATCCGCATCTCCGGCGGCGGGCGCTGCAACTTTACCAACACCGGCACAACGGCGGCGCAGTTCCTCTCCGCCAATCCCCATTTCGCCAAATCCGCCCTCAGCCAATATACCCCGCAGGACTTCATCGACCTCGTGACCCGCCACGGCATCCCCTGGCACGAAAAAACCCTCGGCCAGCTGTTTTGCGACAATTCCGCCAAAGACATCATCGCCATGCTGCGCTCGGAAATGCAAAAGGCAGGGGCAGAGCTCTGGCTCGAAACAAAAATCGGCGATGTGATCCACCGCGACGGCCAATTCGTGACCGGGCTGACGCGCGGCGCCAGCCCGCGCCAAATTTTTTCAAAAAATTTGATCGTCGCGACAGGTGGAAAGTCCATTCCGAAAATGGGCGCGACGGGCCTCGCCTACCAGATCGCAGAACAATTCGGCCTGCCGCTTGTCCAAACCCGCCCCGGCCTTGTGCCGCTCACCTTCTCGGGTGGCCCCTTCGCGGGCATCTCCGGCGTCTCCACCCCCGCCCGTGTCTCTGCCGGAACGGCCAGCTTTGACGAGGCGCTCTTGTTCACACACCGCGGCCTCTCCGGCCCCGCGATCCTTCAGGCCTCTTCCTATTGGCAGGAGGGCGCGGATATCACCGTCAACCTCGCCCCGGCCAATGCCCTCTACGAGGCCCTGCGCACCGAGCGCCAGATCGCAGGCCGCAAGAACCTGACCACCGCCCTCGCCCAACACCTGCCCACCCGCCTCGTCGAGCACCTCGCCCCGCAACTGGGCGTATCGGGCAACCTTGCCGACCAGTCGGACAAAGCCCTGACGGCCCTGTGCGACCGGATCAGCCAATGGACGCTGAAACCCTCAGGATCGGAAGGCTACCGCACCGCCGAAGTCACCCTCGGCGGGGTTTCAACGCAGGCGCTTTCCTCCAAAACCATGGCGGCAAAATCCATCCCCGGGCTTTATTTCATTGGCGAATGCGTCGATGTCACCGGCTGGCTGGGCGGCTATAACTTCCAGTGGGCATGGGCCTCTGCCATGGCGGCGGCGCGGCATATCTCGCAAGGATAGCGCCCGCGGCAAAAGGCGGAGGGGGGCTTTGCCCCCGGCCTTCGGCCTCCCCCAGGATATTTGGCCCAATAAGAAGCGGAAGGTTAGCTCCCCAAGGCCGCCGAGACCTGCGCTGCGAAGTCCTCCCCGCGCTTTTCAAAGCTGTCGTATTGATCAAAACTCGCGGCCGCGGGGGCGAGCAGGACAACCTCGCCGTCCTTGGCATCGCGCAAAGCGGCATCGACGGCGGCGGCCATGGTTTTGCAAATTTCAACGGATACATCGGGGCCAAGATCGCGGGCAAAGACCTCTGCCTCGCGCCCGATCACATAGGCTTTTTCCACCGATCCCAAGTGCGGGTGCAGCGCATCCAGCCCGCCGGCCTTTTGCAAGCCACCGCAGATCCAACGGATGCCCTTGAAGGCCTGCAGGGCCTGTGCGGCGCTGTCGACATTGGTGGCCTTGCTGTCGTTCACGAAGGTCACGCCGTTTGCCTCGGCCACGATCTGGCTGCGATGCGGTAGGCCCCCGTAGGTTTTGAAGGCTTCCTCGATCACCCTCGGCGCGAGGCCGAGGCTGCGCGCGACCGCATAGGCGGCGCAGGCGTTCTGGTGGTTATGCGCCCCCGGCAGGCCCTTGATCAGGCGCAGGTCGATGCTCGCCACTTGGCGGCCCTTGCGCATCTCTGACAGGAAGCCTTTGCGGGCAAAGACATGCCAGCCTGGACCGGTGAGCTTCTGGCCTGAGGAGATGCGGATCACGCGGTCATCGCTTGGCGCGACAGAGAGTTGTCCGGCCAGATAGCGGCCTTCCTCTTGATCGACGCCGATCACGGCGCGATCTGGCCCGCCCTCTGCAAAGAGCCGCCGTTTGGCGGCGAAATATCCGCCCATCCCGCCGTGACGGTCCAGATGATCAGGGGTCAGGTTGGTGAAGACCGCGATGTCGGGGGTCAGGGCGCGGGCCAGATCGGTTTGATAGCTGGAGAGTTCCAGCACCACGACAGAGCCGTCATGGGCGGGCTCGATATCGAGCACGCCGCGTCCGATATTGCCCGCCAGTTCAGAGGGGCGCCCTGTGGCCTCCAGCACATGGTGCAGCAAGGCGGATGTGGTGGATTTGCCGTTCGATCCGGTGACCGCCACAACCTTGGGCATGACTTCGAACTGGTCCCATTCCGAGGTGGCGTAGGAGCGGAAGAAGAGGCCGATGTCATTGTCCACCGGAACCCCCGCGGCATAGGCCGCTGCAATCGCCGGATGCGGCGCGGGATAGAGGTGCGGGATACCGGGCGAGGTGATCAACAGGTCGATCCCCTCAAAGGCCCCCTGCTTTGTCAGGTCGGCGATCTCGAACCCTTCGGCCTGCGCGGCCTTGCGGCCTGTCTCGCTGTCGTCACAGCAAACCACATCGGCCCCGCCCTCAAGCAGCGCCCGCGCCGCGCTCAGGCCAGAGCGACCGAGCCCGAGGACAGCAACCCGCTGTCCGCTCACTCCCATCACCGGGATCATTTATATGCACCGGATGTGCATAGGATGTGCATCAGTTGTGCCATTGGTATTCTCCTACCAGTCCAGCGGCTTACGCTGCCGGAAAAATCCGCCTGTCGGCCCGTCATCGGGCAGGCTGGCCAGCCAGAGGGCCGTGTCCGCGCCCTGCTCCGGCGACAGGGCCGCACCCTCGCCGCCCATCCGCGTGCGCACCCAACCGGGGCACATCGCGTTCACCTTTATACACTCCGGCAGGTCCCGCGGCAGCGTCTTGGTCAGCGCATTGAGCGCCGCCTTTGCCACGCCGTATCCGTTCGGCCCGCCCATTCCGTGGGCAAAACTGCCCCAGTCGGAAGAGACATTCACAATGCGCCCCCAGCCGCGCGCCTCCATCCCCGGCGCAAGCGCACGGATCAGCAGGAAGGGCGCGTTCAGCATCACCGCCATGGCCTCGAACAGGCCCTCGGGGTTCTCCATCAGGCTGCCCTCGGGCAGCAGGCCTGCATTGTTGATCAGGATGTCATAGGGACGCTCCAGCACCGGATGCATGGTCTCCGGCTGGGCCAGATCGAGGGTCAGGGCGTCGGCCCCGATCGCCTCTGCTGCCGCTGCGCCCTCCTGCGGGTTCCGCGCGGTGATCGTCACCGCGCAGCCCTTGTTTACAAGGCCAGAGGCAATCGCCCGGCCGATGCCGCGATTGCCGCCTGTCACCAGCGCTCTGCGCCCCCGAAGGCTCAACGCACCTTGAGGGTCGCCAGACCGATCAGCGCGAGGATCAGCGAAATGATCCAGAAGCGGATAACGATCTGCGGCTCTGCCCAACCGCGTTTTTCAAAGTGATGGTGGATCGGCGCCATGAGGAAAACGCGCTTCCCCGTGCGTTTGAAATAGGCCACCTGAATGATCACACTCAGCGCCTCGACCACAAAGATACCGCCCACAATGGCCAACACGATCTCGTGCTTGGAGGCGACAGCAATCGCGCCCAAGGCCCCGCCAAGGGCAAGGCTTCCGGTGTCGCCCATAAAGACCGCCGCCGGCGGCGCGTTATACCAAAGAAAGCCGAGGCCGCCGCCGATCAGACCCGAGGCAAAGACCAGAAGCTCCCCCGTGCCGGGCACATAATGTAGGCCCAGATCCGTGGTAAAATCGACGCGGCCCACAACATAGGCGATCACGCCCAATGTGCCCGCCGCGATCATCACCGGCATAATAGCAAGCCCATCGAGGCCGTCCGTCAGGTTCACGGCATTGGCCGATCCCACGATCACGATCATGGCGAAGGGCACGAAAACAAAGGACATATTGATTAGCACATCCTTGAACACCGGCACCGCAAGCTGGTTCGTCAGCTCCGCCGGATGGGCATAGGCCGCCGCCATACCGGCCGCCGCTGCAATCAACAGGCCAAGGCCAAAGCGAATTTTTCCAGAGACCCCTTTGGTGTTGTTTTTGCTAACTTTTGCATAGTCATCGGCAAAGCCGATCGCGCCGAAACCAAGGGTCACGAGCAGCACCATCCAGACATAGATATTGTCCCACCGCGCCCAAAGAAGCGTCGCAAGGATCAGTGCCGAGAGGATCAAAAGCCCGCCCATGGTCGGCGTGCCCGCCTTGGTTTCGATATGGCTTTCGGGGCCATCCTCGCGGATCGGCTGACCGTGGCGTTGCCTTTTGCGCAGGGCGTTGATCAGGGGGCGTCCAAAAATAAAGCCAAAGATCAGAGCGGTGAAAAATGCGCCGCCCGCGCGAAAGGTAATATAGCGGAAGAGGTTGAAAAAATCCCCCCCGTCAGAAAACTCGGTTAACCAAAACAGCATACAGCCCGGCCCCTTTTATCAGGTTGTCTCGTTATCCACCGCTTGGCCCAATTTGAGGATCGCGTCAACAACCACAGCCAATCGGATGCCCAGTGATCCCTTTACCAACACCACATCACCGGCATCGATATGGTGGTGTATTCGCGCCGCGAGGTCTGCACTTGTCTCTGACCATGTGCCGCGAATGTCCTCTGGCAGGGCCTCGTGCAGATGTTTCATCCGCGCCCCAACCGTATGAATTTTATCAAGGTTCTGAACGGCGGGATGATCCGCCAAGGCCGCGTGCATGGCACTCTCTGCCGGCCCCAGTTCGAGCATATCGCCCAGAACGGCAATGCGCCGCCCCTGGTTCACACGGCCCTGCCCGTCCTTTGGCGTGGTTGCGGCCAACATATCCAAACCTGCGCCAATACTGGCCGGGTTCGCGTTATAGCTGTCGTCGATCAGGTCAAAGGCAAGCGCCTCGTTCACCGGATCAAGCAGCACGCGGCCCCGCTCACCGCGCCCTGTCACGGGCTGCCACTGGCCCAGATCGGACACAGCCCGGCCCAGTTTGCCCCCCGCTTCGGTCGCCGCCGCCAAGGCCGCAAGGCCATTCATCGCGAAATGGGCACCGGGGGATTTGATGCGGTAAACAAACTCTGTGCCCCCCGCCGTCGCCTCGGCCACCGAAAGCTGGTCCTGCTGGCGCAGGTTGGTCAAACGGAACTCCGCATCCTCCCCATGCCCAAACAGGCAGATCTTTGCCCCCGCCGCCTTGGCCGCATCCACAAGGATATGAGAGGTCTCGATATCTCCGTTCAGCACCGCGGTGCCGCCGGGCTTCAACCCCTCGATGATCGCGGATTTTTCCACCGCGATGGCCTCGATGCTTTCAAAGGCGGCCAGATGCGCGGGGGCGACGATGGTCACCACGGCGACGTCAAGCTGCGCCAGCTTGGCAAGGGGGGCGATCTCTCCGGGATGGTTCATCCCGATCTCGATCACGGCGAACTCCGCCTCGCGCGGCATCCGCGCAAGGGTCAGGGGCACACCCCAATGATTGTTAAAGCTTTTCTCGGCCGCATGGACCTGCCCCTGCCCGCCAAGAATGGCGCGGAGCATCTCTTTCGTGGTGGTCTTTCCCACCGATCCGGTCACGCCGATCACCTGCGCACGGCCCCTTGCACGGGCGGCGCGGGCCATGTCCTCAAGCGCCGTCAGAACGTCTTCGACGATCAACAGAGGCGCGTCCTCCGCCACCCCATCGGGCCTGTGCGAGACAAGGGCCGCGGGCGCCCCCTTTGCAAGGGCCGCAGCGACGAAATCATGGCCGTCGCGCTGATCCTTCAGGGCCACGAACATCTCGCCCTCGGCAAGGCTGCGGGTGTCGATCGACAATCCGGTGCAGGACCAATCGCCAATGGCCGTGCCGCCGGTTGCCTCTGCGGCCTCTGCCGCTGTCCAAAGGGTGCTCATGTCAAATGTCCATCTAGGGCCGCAACGGCGATCGAGGCTTGTTCTGCATCATCAAAAGGAAAGACCGTATCGCCCACGGTTTGCCCCGTTTCATGGCCCTTGCCCGCAATCAGCAGGGCATCACCGGGGCCGAGGGCATCCACTCCGCGCAGGATCGCCTCGGCCCTGTCGGAGACCTCGATCCCGTCGGGACAGGCCTCCAGAATGGCGGCGCGAATGGCTGCGGGGTCCTCGGAGCGGGGATTGTCATCTGTCACGAATTGCACATCGGCGAATTCCTCCGCCGCCGCGCCCATCAAGGGGCGCTTGCCCGCGTCCCTGTCGCCGCCCGCCCCGAAAACAACCACAAGCCGCCCCATCACATGGGGCCGCAGCGCCTGCAGCGCGGTGGCAAGGGCATCGGGCGTATGGGCGTAATCCACAAAAACAGCCGCCCCGTTGGACCGCGTCGCGGCAAGCTGCATCCGTCCGCGCACGGTGATCAACTGCGGCAGAGTGTTGAACACCTCAACCGGATCACAGCCCGACGCTATGCAGAGCCCCGCCGCCACCATGATATTTTCGGCCTGAAACCCGCCAATCAAGGACAGCCGCGCCTGACGCGGGGTGCCGTGCCAGACAAAGCGCAGGTCCTGCCCTGTGGCGTCATAACGCTGGCCTATGATGGCAAGGTCGTATCCCTGATCAAACCCGACGGTGATCACCTCATGCCCGTGCCGGTCGGCAAGCTCCTTGATATCGACGCCGCGCGGGTCGGCCATGTTGATCACGGCGGGGGCCTCGTCCTGCAAAACGCGGGTGAAAAGGCCCGCCTTGGCCTCGAAATAGGCCTCGAAGGTCTCGTGGTAATCCAGATGATCCTGGGTGAAGTTCGTGAAACCGGCGGCCCCGATGCGCACCCCGTCAAGGCGGCGCTGCTCAAGCCCGTGGGAGGAGGCCTCCATCGCCGCATGGGTGATGCCGTATTCCGCGGCCTCGGCAAGGGTGCGGTGCAGGGTGATCGGCTCTGGCGTTGTATGGGCGAGCGGCGCTTCCCAAGCGCCCTCAACCCCCGTGGTGCCAAGGTTCACCGCCTCAAGCCCCATGGCGCACCAGATCTGGCGGGCAAAGCTGGCGACGGAGGTTTTGCCATTGGTGCCGGTGACGGCGATCATCACATCGGGCTGCGCGCCAAACCAAAGGGCGGCGGCATAGGCAAGCGCCTCGCGGGGGTCTTGCACAATGATCAGGGCGGCGTCGCTTTGCGACAGTTCGACCTGCGCGATTTCAGCACCCTGCGCATCGGTCAGGATGGCAGAGGCCCCTTGGCGCAGGGCATATTGAATGAACTCTCCGCCATGGACCTTGCTGCCCGGCAGGGCGGCAAAGAGGAACCCGTCCTGCACCTCGCGGCTATCCACAGCAAGACCGGTGATCTCGGGGTCCCGCCCCTCTGCACCGCGCAGCCCTAGGGCCGAAAGTTGTTTTTTGCGGCCTGCCTGCGTCGTCATACTCTGCCCTGTCGCGGTTAGTGTTTCGCCTTTACTAACTCAGCTTTCGCGCCGGGTTCAACGGCTGGTCTCAGGCCCATCAACGGGGCCGTGCGGCGAATCATCTCTGCGGCGACGGGAACGGCTGTCCAACCGGCGGTGCGGCGGGGTTTCTGACCGCTGCGTTCCTCTGGCTCATCCAGCGTCAGGATCAGCACATATTTCGGATCATGCGCGGGGAAGACACTGGCGAAGGTGCTGATAACCTTGTCTTTATAGTAGCCGCCGCGCGGCTTGGGCTTGTCTGCCGTGCCGGTCTTGCCACCCACTGCGTAGCCTTCGACATCGCCAAAGCTGGCGGTGCCGCGCGTAACCACAGCCCGCAGCATTTCGCGCGCTTGGGCGGAGGTGCGCTCTGACACAATGCGCGGGCCGTTTTGCGGGCCGGTTTGTTTCAGCAAGGTCGGCGTAACCCGCGTGCCCCCGTTCAACAGCGAGGCATAGCCAACGGCAAGGTGCAGCGGACTGGACGACAACCCGTGGCCGTAGGAGATCGTCATGGTCGAAATCTCCGACCATTTCGGTGGCAAAAGCGGACGCCCTGTCGGCGCCTCGATCATTTCGACCGAGGTAGGCTCAAGAAAGCCGAGCTCCCCAAGGAACTCACGCTGCCGCTTGCCGCCGATCTGTTGCGCGATCCGCGCGGTGCCGACGTTGGAGGATTTCACAATCACATCCGTCACGCTCAGCTCGGGGCCGTAGTTGGAAAAGTCGCGGATCTTGAAGCGGCCCCATGCCATCGGGCTCTTGGTGTTGATTGAGGTTTCGGGATTCAACAGGCCAAGTTCGAGGGCTTGGGCCACGGTGAAAATCTTGAAGGTCGAACCAAGCTCATAAACCCCCTGCACCGCGCGGTTAAAGATCGGGCTGTCCGACTGATCCCCTTCGGTCAAAGGACGCGGACGGTCGTTGGGGTCAAAGTCGGGCAGAGACACCATGCCGATAAGCTCGCCGGTGTGCACATCCATCATCACGGCGGCGGCGCCTTTGGCGTTCATGATCGTCATACCGCCATAGAGGATTTCGCGCATCGTCGACTGCACGGTCAGGTCCAGCGAAAGCTCAAGCGGCGCGCCATTGCGCGCGGGATCGCGCAGGTCGGCGTCAAAGGCCTTTTCCACGCCCGCCACACCAATCACCTCGGCCGCATGCACCCCCTCGCGGCCAAAGCTCGCGCCGCCAAGGATATGGGCGGCCAGCTTGCCATTGGGGTAAAGACGCATTTCGCGGGGGCCAAACAACAGGCCCGGATCGCCAATATCATGCACGGCCTGCATCTGTTCGGGGCTAAGCTTTTTCTTGATCCACAGGAATTTGCGCTTGCCGGTGAAATCTTTGATCAGCCGCTCACGCTCCAGATCAGGGAAAATCTTGAGCAACTCATCCACGACCCCCTCGGGATCGACCATGTTCTGCGGCTGTGCATAAAGAGAGTGCGTTTGCAGGTTCGTCGCCAATACGCGCCCGTGACGGTCCACAATATCGGCGCGGCCTGCCAGAATGGCGTTGGCCGTGCTGCGGGCCTGAGGCTCCGCCGCCTCGGAAGCAGCCAAAAGGCCCATACGTGCGCCGATCACCGAGAAAGCGCAGAAAAACGCGACGCCCATGACAAACAGCCGGCGCTCCGACTGCGCCCTTGTGCGGGCGGCGGCGGCCTCTGCGCGCACGCGGACGTTTTCCTGTTCGATACTGTCAGGGTTTTCGCCGGACTGACGCGCCCGAAGGATGCGGGCAAGGGGGCGTAGGGGGGTGCGGATCATGGATACTCCTCCAGCTCGCCCGAGATATCGACGGGATCGGTGATCGGGCCAAGGTCCGGCGCGGGGAAGGCCACCTGATCGACACGGCCGAACTGCTCCGGCATCAGGGGCATCAGACCCAACTCGTCAAAGTTCAGCTCGGCCAGATCGTTCAGCCGCGCGGGCCGGTTCAAATAGGCCCATTCGGCCTTGAGCATGCCCAAAGTCTCGCGCAGGCGGCCGATGTCGGAGTTCAAGGCCGCCGATTGCTTCAGCTTGCGCTGCGTCTGATAGTTTTCCTGATAGGCCCAAAAGGCCAGCCCCATGACGGCAATGCCAGCCAGAAAATACAAGAAAGTGCGCATCAGGGTTACTCCTTATACCAAGACTTCGGCCCCGGCAGGCCAAGGGATTTACGATCCGATTGCCCCGCAGGCGCATCGGTGCGCCGCCCCATCCGCAGCCGGGCGGAGCGGGCACGGGGGTTCTGCTCCAACTCGTCCTCATCCGGCGCGATGGCCTTGCGGGTGATAATCTCGAACTGCGGTGCGTGCTGTTCAATGGCGGGCGCATAGCGGCTTCCGCCCGGAGCGCGGCCACCGCGGGCCTGAAAGAACCGCTTTGCAACGCGGTCCTCAAGGCTGTGAAAGGTCACAACGGCCAGAATCCCGCCGGGGGCAAGGGCACGCTCTGCTGCCTCAAGCCCAAGGAGCAACTCGCCAAATTCATCGTTCACCGCAATGCGGATGGCCTGAAAGCTGCGGGTTGCGGGATGACTCTGCCCTGGTTTGGGGCGCGGCAAACAGCCAGAGATCACCTCGGCCAGCTCCAGCGTCCGCGTCAGGGGGCGCGCGGCGATGATCGCACGGGCGATCCGGCGCGAGGCGCGCTCCTCTCCATAATGGTATAGTATGTCGGCAAGGGTGCTTTCCTCGGCGGTGTTCACCAGATCGGCCGCTGTTGGCCCCTCGGCACCCATGCGCATATCCAGCGGCCCGTCCCGCATAAAGGAAAAGCCGCGCTCGGCCTGATCAAGCTGCATCGAGGAGACGCCAAGATCCAGAACCACACCATCCAGCCCCTCGGCATGTTCGTCCATCTGCGAAAACTGCGCCTCGACCAAGGACAGGCGCGTGCCGTAATCCCCCGCCCATTCGGCGGCCATGGCAAACACGCTCGGGTCGCGGTCCACACCGATGACGTGATCGGCCCCCGCATCCAAAAGCTGCCGCGTATAGCCCCCCGCCCCGAAGGTGCCATCAAGCCAACGGCCCGAAACGGGCGAAGCCGCCTTGATCAGCGGCCGAATAAGAACAGGAATATGTGGGGCAGCGTCCGTGTCGCTGGCGGATGGCGCGGCAGGCTTGGTCATCTGCTACCCCTCCGCACCTGCGCCCAATAGGGACAGCGGGTCAAAATCATCGCCCATGTCGTCAAGCCAGTCTTCTGACTGTGCATGCTTGGCCTCGTAATCCTCGGGCTTCCAGATCTGGAAGGTATCGCCCGTGGCGATAAAGAAGGCCTCGCCATCAAGCCCGATTTTCTCGCGCAGCTTGGCAGGCAACACCAGACGTCCGGTTTCATCCACCGAAGTCGGGTGTGACAGGCCACTATATAGACGCTCCAGATACCGGCGCTCTTTAGAGCCCCGCTGCATCGCTGCGATGCCATCGTCAATTTCATTGATTGCATTGACGGTAAAACATTTCAGGTGATCCTGACGGTCGTCGCCATAGACGATCACAAGGTTCGGGCACTGCCCGTCCTGGCAGTCCGGGTCTTCAGAGGCCAGAACACGGCGAAACAGAGCGGGGATAGACACCCTGCCCTTCGCGTCCACCTTATGGTGGCCCTCGCCTCTAAACCGCTGACCCAAGGTCTGCTCCTTATTACATGCCCCATTCCAACCCGAGGGCTAGAAATGAAAACGGCGGATTAGTCTGCTGCCACTGACCAATCCGCCGCCCTCGTCCCATTTCTGGGTGTCCGACTGCGCGCGCCACCTGGGGGGATGTCTGCTCGCTCACGCGCCGGATCTCTTCATTCGATGATTACGGGTGCCTGTATGAAACCTGACTTGGGAGTTTGCGATCTTGCGCCGCTTAACCTGCCCGTCTTCATCGTAGGAATGGTATGCCATGGGAATTCATGGGGATCAACTGTAAATCATGGGAATTCTATGGTCCGCATGGGATTTAGGCCTCACTATACAAGGGCACAGACAAGCCCCGAGAGGCACATTCCGCTACATTTAGAAAAATCATGCGGCACGGCACACAACATATAGAAACCCTCGAGTTCCCATAAAAATCCCCTAATTTCCCAGAAATTTTCCTCGATCCCGGAATCGATACCCTCTTTCCCAGATTGGACCACCCCGATTTCCGGGTTTCCCATGCGATTTTTCAGATTTGATTCGTGCAGAACACAGTCCGCCCCAAGAGTTCCCCTACGGCACCCATCGAGCTATGCGTTGCCGTATTGGCACAGGGTCATTCTGGCATGCGTATACAATGCGCCCAATCGTCAGGCATTGCGCACCAAGACGCGCCAGAACACCGTAAATTCGTTCTTAACGCGCCCATGGATTAAGCAAATCAGCCAAAAATATAGGTCAGCAATGCGTATGCATTTTCTGCATAGCAGCAATGCGCCAAAACCCATTGTGCAAACGCAGCAAGTGACTAATTCTAAGTTCATCAGCGACACGGAAAACGTCGCTAACGAGCAAACAAAGGATATCACCATGGCAAACGCATTTGCACTCGATCGCATCGCGCCTGGTTACACTGACAAATTCCAGCGTGCCTTCGCACGCTACCAGGCAAACCGCGAACTGAAAAAAGCCTACCGCGCTACTCTGAACGAGCTGCAGGAGCTTTCCAACCGCGAGCTGTCCGATCTGGGCATGCACCGGTCCAACCTGCGCTCCATCGCGTATCAGGCCGTATATCACGCTGGCTAAGGCCAGCCCGTCATCAGGCAACCCTCTCCTCCTCCCTGGGTTTTGCCTGTGAATAGGCGGCGATCTTCTTCCTCCTCCCTGAGGATCGCCGCCACTTCGAATACCGCTCGGGAAACCGGGCACCACAGATCAGGCAGCCCTCTCCTCCTCCCTGGGTATGTCTGTGAATAGGCGGCGGCCCTCTTCCTCCTCCCTGAGGGTCGCTGCCAACTCGAATTCGCCCGGGAAACCGGGCAACACAGATCAGACAGCCCTCTCCTCCTCCCTGGGTATGTCTGTGAATAGGCGGCGGGCCTCTTCCTCCTCCCTGAGGGTCGCCGCCAACTCGAATTCGCCCGGGAGACCGGGCAACACAGATCAGGCAGCCCTCTCCTCCTCCCTGGGTATGTCTGTGAATAGGCGGCGGCCCTCTTCCTCCTCCCTGAGGGTCGCTGCCAACTCTAAGAAGACTGCTTCGACCTGTGACAGGCCATGCGCCGACGGGTTCGGGTCCGACCGCGCCAAAGGCACGATCACCCGGTGAAGCGAAAGAAAGCGCCCGATCTTTCGGGCACGCGAGATCAGACAGCCCTCTCCTCCTCCCTGGGTTATGTCTGTGATTAGGCGGCGGTCCCTCTCCTCCTCCCTGGGACTGCCGCCATTTTCTTTTGTAGCGATGAAAAAAGGGCCCTCGCGGGGCCCTTTGTTGTTTCTACTCTATCGGATTGATGCAGCGGGTTAGAACGGAACGTCGTCCCCCGCCGCGCCTGCGGCAACGACAAAGCCCGCAACCACCTTTTTCACACCGGCCTTGTCAAAGGACACTTCCAGCTTGTCGCCCTCAATCCCCGTCACGGCGCCGTAGCCGAACTTCTGGTGAAACACCCTGTCGCCAAGGCCAAAGACAGAGACCGCCTGAGCATCAATCACAAGGTTACGGGTCTCGCGCGGCTGGCTGACGCCCCTCGCCTGACTGCGCTCCTGCAACCGCCGCCAACCGGGGGAGTTGTAAACATCCGCCTTGGCAACGGCATCTTCCAGACCAGAGCCCGCCATTCCCATGCCAGCCGCCCCGTATCCGCCGCCATACAGGCCGGGCGGGGTCAGCACATCAACATGTTCGGGTGGCAGTTCGTCGATAAACCGCGAGGGCAAAGCAGATTGCCATTGCCCGTAGACCCGCCGGTTGCCCGCAAAGGAAATCGTGCAAAGACGTTCCGCCCGCGTGATACCGACATAGGCAAGGCGGCGCTCTTCCTCGAGGCCCTTCAGGCCGCTTTCATCCATGGATCGTTGGGAGGGGAACAACCCGTCTTCCCACCCCGGCAGGAACACCGCCGGAAATTCGAGGCCCTTGGCCGCATGCAGCGTCATGATCGACACTTTCTCAACCGCGTCCTCTGTCTCGTTATCCATGACAAGGGCGATGTGCTCCAAGAACCCCTGCAGGTTTTCAAACTGCTCCAGCGCCTTGACGAGTTCCTTGAGGTTCTCAAGCCGCCCCGGTGCCTCCGGCGTTTTGTCGTTCTGCCAATGGGCGATATAGCCGCTGTCTTCCAGAATCTCCTCGGCCAGCTCCATATGGCTCTGCTCCGCCAAAAGAACCGATGCATGCCAGCGGCCAAACCCCTCCATCAAGGCGGTCAACTGCCCCTTGGCCCGCCCGCCGAAATCACCGGCAGCAAGGCAAAGCCGCGCCCCCTCGAACAGGGACACCCCGTTGGAGCGCGCAGCGATCTGCATTTTCTGGATCGCCTTATCCCCAAGGCCGCGCTTGGGCGTGTTCACGATCCGCTCGAAGGCCAGATCATCATCGGGCGAAACCGCAACGCGGAAATAGGCCATGGCATCGCGAATCTCGAGCCGCTCATAGAACCGCGGCCCGCCAATGACGCGATAAGGCAGGCCTATCGTCAGGAAGCGATCCTCAAAGGCGCGCATCTGGTGGCTGGCTCGCACGAGGATCGCGCATTGGTTCAAGGACAGGGGATCAAGCCCGCGTGTGCCGCTTTGCATCGCCTCCAGCTCATCGCCGATCCAGCGCGCCTCTTCCTCGCCATCCCAATGGCCGATCAGCCGAACCTTTTCGCCATCCTCGCCGGAGGTGAACAGGGTCTTGCCCAAGCGCCCCTGATTTCCCTGAATAACGCCAGAGGCTGCCCCGAGGATATGCCCCGTCGAGCGATAGTTCTGCTCAAGCTTGACGACCGTCGCACCGGGGAAATCCTGTTCAAACCTTAGGATATTGCCCACTTCTGCGCCGCGCCAGCCATAGATCGACTGATCATCATCGCCCACGCAGCAGATATTCTGATGCCCGCCCGCAAGAAGGCGCAGCCACAGGTATTGGGCAACGTTGGTATCCTGATATTCGTCCACAAGGATGTATCGGAAGAAGCGCCGATACTGGTTCAGTACGTCCTCATGGGTTTGGAAAATCGTCACCACATGCAGCAGAAGGTCGCCAAAATCGACGGCATTCAGGGCCTTGAGCCGCTCTTGATAGGCCGCATAAAGGGCGATCCCCTTCTGGTCATAGGCCCCGCTTTCCGAGGCAGGCACCGCGGCGGGCGTCCATGCGCGGTTCTTCCAACCGTCGATAATATTGGCCAGCTGGCGGGCGGGCCAGCGTTTGTCGTCAATATTCGCGGCCTGCACCAATTGCTTCAATAGGCGCAGCTGATCGTCGGTATCAAGAATAGTGAAGTTGGATTTCAACCCCGCCAATTCCGCATGGCGCCGCAGCAGTTTCACACAGACAGAATGGAAGGTGCCAAGCCAAGGCATCCCCTCAACCGCCTGCCCCATAAGGGAGGACACCCGCGTCTTCATCTCCCGCGCGGCCTTGTTGGTGAATGTCACGGCCAAAATCTCGTTCGGCCGCGCGGTGCCCGTGGTCAACAGATGCGCAATCCGCGTGGTCAGGGCCTTGGTCTTGCCCGTGCCAGCACCGGCCAGCATCAAGACAGGGCCCTCAAGGGCCTCCACCGCCTGACGCTGCGGGGCGTTCAGGCCATCAAGATAGGGCGCACCGCGGGCCACCATGGCCTGCTGCGACAAGGAAGGGGGACGCGCCATGCGGCCGTCATCTAATTCGTCAAAACTGCTCATGACAGCAGACTAGCCATTATCCCGCCCCAAGGAAAGCCTGTGTTCGCGCAATGTTCGCTTGAAGTTTACTATCTGGTATACCAGTATTCAGGCAAGCAATCCAAGGCTCCCCAGGGTGCGGTTGGGCCCCTGCGCCAAGATGATCGAAAGGACCCTTGCACGATGAATGCCCCTGCCGCCGCGCGCATTGCGCCGAAAGAGACAGCGCAACGGGCCGATGCAGGCCACTTTGGACAAAACGGCGACCGTAAAACGCCGCCCACTGCCCCCGCGCCCGAACGGCGGCGCAATAGGGCATAACCCCGCGAACACACGGCAAACACGCAACGTTGGCTTTGCAACCCGCATTGCAGTTGCGACAGTTTGTCCCTAACAATGCTGCAACTGCAAACAATCGGAGCTAACCATGGCCGAATTCCAGAAAATCCTAATCGCGAACCGTGGCGAAATCGCCATTCGCATTATGCGAGCAGCGAACGAGTTGGGCAAAAAAACCGTGGCCGTGTTCGCAGAGGAAGACAAGCTGGGCCTGCACCGTTTCAAAGCGGATGAGGCCTATCGGATCGGCGAGGGTCTGGGCCCTGTTGCGGCCTATCTGTCGATCGAGGAAATCATCCGCGTGGCCAAGATGTGCGGCGCGGATGCCATTCACCCCGGCTATGGCCTGCTGTCCGAGAACCCCGATTTCGTGGATGCCTGTGATGCCGCCGGTATCGTATTCATCGGCCCAAAGGCCGCGACCATGCGCGCCCTTGGCGACAAGGCAAGCGCGCGGCGTGTCGCGATCGAGGCTGGCGTTCCTGTCATCCCTGCGACGGAAGTTCTGGGCGATGATTTTGCAGCCATCAAGAAAGAAGCGGGCGAAGTCGGCTATCCCCTGATGCTTAAGGCATCTTGGGGCGGCGGCGGACGCGGGATGCGTCCGATCTTTGCCGAAGACGAGCTTGAGGAAAAGGTGGCCGAGGGCCGCCGCGAGGCCGAGGCCGCCTTTGGCAACGGCGAGGGCTATCTTGAAAAGATGATCCAACGCGCCCGCCACGTCGAGGTTCAGATCCTTGGCGACCAATACGGCGAGATGTATCACCTTTGGGAGCGGGACTGCTCGGTGCAGCGCCGCAACCAGAAGGTCGTTGAACGCGCCCCTGCCCCCTATCTGTCGGCGGCGCAGCGCGAAAAGCTCTGTAACCTCGGCAAGAAAATCTGCTCCCACGTAAATTACGAATGTGCGGGCACGGTCGAGTTCCTGATGGATATGGACTCGGGCGAGTTCTACTTTATCGAGGTGAACCCCCGCGTTCAGGTGGAGCACACGGTGACAGAGGAAGTCACCGGCATCGACATCGTGCGCGCCCAGATCCTGATCGCCGAGGGCAAATCCCTTGTCGAAGCCACAGGCACGGCATCGCAGTATGACGTTCAGCTTGATGGTCACGCCATTCAGTGCCGCATCACCACCGAGGATCCGCGCAACAACTTCATCCCCGACTATGGCCGCCTGACCGCATACCGCGGGGCCACCGGCATGGGCATCCGCCTTGACGGCGGCACGGCCTATTCCGGCGCTGTTGTGACGCGCTACTACGATAGCCTTTTGGAAAAAGTCACCGCTTGGGCGCCAACGCCAGAGGCCGCGATTGCGCGGATGGACCGTGCCCTGCGCGAGTTCCGCATCCGCGGGGTCTCCACCAATATCGCCTTTGTGGAAAACCTGCTCAAGCACCCGACCTTCCTGAACTACGAATACCACACCAAGTTCATCGACGAGACGCCTGAGCTGTTCGATTTCAAGGTGCGCCGTGACCGCGCGACCAAGGTTCTGACCTATATCGCCGATATCACCGTCAACGGGCATCCGGAGACAGAAGGCCGCCCCAAGCCCGCCGATGTCCGCACGCCAAAGGCCCCGGCAAAGCGCACCGAACTGCCCGTTCCGGGCACACGCAACATCCTTGAGGAGTTTGGCCCGCAGGCCGTGGCCGACTGGATGTCCGACCAGAAGCAACTGTTGATCACCGACACCAGCATGCGTGACGGCCACCAATCCCTGCTGGCGACCCGTATGCGCAGCATCGACATGATCCGCGTCGCGCCAAGCTATGCCGCGAACCTACCGGGCCTTTTCTCTATGGAATGCTGGGGCGGGGCGACCTTTGACGTGGCCTACCGCTTCTTGCAGGAATGCCCGTGGCAGCGCCTGCGCGATCTGCGCAAAGCCATGCCCAACCTGATGACGCAGATGTTGCTGCGCTCCTCCAACGGTGTGGGCTACACCAACTACCCCGACAATGTGGTCCAAAGCTTCGTCTCGCAGGCGGCCACTTCCGGCGTTGACGTCTTCCGGGTGTTCGACCCCCTCAACTGGGTTGAGAACATGCGCGTCGCGATGGATTCCGTGCTGGAAAGCAACAAGGTTCTGGAAGGCACCTTCTGCTACACCGGCGACATCATGGATCCTGCCCGGGACAAGTATTCCCTGAAATACTATGTCGAACTGGCCAAGGAACTGAAAGCCGCAGGCGCGCATATTCTGGGCCTGAAGGACATGGCAGGCCTGCTGAAACCCGGCGCGGCAACCGTTCTGGTCAAGGCCCTGAAGGAAGAGGTCGGCCTGCCGATCCACTTCCACACCCATGACACCGCAGGCTCCGCCATTGCCTCGATCCTTGCGGCCTCTGCTGCGGGTGTTGATGCGGTTGACTGCGCCATGGACGCCCTCTCCGGCAACACCAGCCAAGCCACCCTTGGCTCTGTGGTAGAGGCGCTTGCGCGCACCGACCGTGACACCGGCCTCGACATCGGCGCGATCCGCGAGATTTCGAACTATTGGGAGGCCGTCCGCGGCCATTACGCGGCCTTCGAATCCGGCCTGCAGGCCCCTGCCTCCGAGGTTTACCTGCACGAGATGCCCGGCGGCCAGTTCACCAACCTCAAGGCGCAGGCGCGCTCCATGGGGCTTGAGGAACGCTGGCACGAGGTGGCGCAAAGCTACGCCGATGTGAACCAGATGTTCGGCGATATCTGCAAGGTGACGCCGACCTCCAAGGTTGTGGGCGATATGGCCCTGATGATGGTCTCGCAGGGTCTGACCCGCGCGGATGTCGAGGATCCGAAGCGCGACGTCGCCTTCCCTGACAGTGTCGTCGACATGATGCGCGGCAACCTTGGCCAACCCCCCGGTGGCTGGCCCAAGGCGATCCAGAAGAAGGTTCTGCGCGGCGAAAAGGCGGAAACCACCCGCCCCGGTGCCTCGCTTCCTGCCGTTGATCTTGAGGCCACGCGCAAGGAAGTCTCCGACAAGCTCGGCGGGATCGAGATCGATAACGAGGACCTCAACGGCTATCTGATGTATCCAAAGGTCTACACCGACTACATGACCCGCCACGCCGAATACGGCCCTGTGCGCGCCCTGCCGACGGACACGTTCTTTTACGGAATGGAAGCCGGCGACGAGATCACAGCCGAAATCGACCCCGGCAAGACCCTCGAAATCCGCATGTCTGCCATTGGCGAGACAACGGATGAGGGCATCGCCAAGGTCTTTTTCGAGCTGAACGGGCAGCCACGCACCATCCGCGTGCCAGATCGCCGCGTGACCTCCTCTGTGGTCGCCCGTCCAAAGGCGCAGCTTGGCAACGAGAAACAGCTTGGCGCCCCGATGCCGGGTGCGGTTGCCTCTGTCGGCGTCACTGTCGGGCAGAAAGTCACCCAAGGCGATGTGCTGGTCACAATCGAAGCTATGAAGATGGAAACCGGCCTGACCGCAGAGCGCGACGCCGTGATCGCGGCTGTTCATATCGGGCCCGGCGATCAGATCGACGCCAAAGACCTTTTGATCGAGTTCGAATAAAAAATCTCCCCTCGCAGGCAGCATCCCATATGGTGCTGCCTGCGGGGGGCCTTCGCGCCGGCCCATGGGGCCAAGGCGCAGACGGCACCCCCCGCTTTGACCAAAGCGAGAAGGACCGCCAATGCCCCCCCTTACCATCACCGCCATATACGCCGCGCTTATCACGGGCATCTTCCTTGCCCTCAGTCTGCGCGTCATCCGCTATCGCCGCAGCCACCGGCTGGGCCTCGGGGACGCGGGCGACAAGAGCCTTCTCAAACGCATGCGTGCACAGGCGAACTGCGCCGAATACGCCCCCATCGGATTGATCCTCCTCGCTCTGATCGAGGCACAGGGCACACCGGGCTGGGTCGTCCATATTTTCGGCCTCACCCTGCTTATCGGGCGCGCCCTGCACGCCTATGGCTTTTCCGCCAGCCCACCGGTGATGAAACTGCGCATCGCGGGAATGATGCTGACACTTTTCGCCCTTGCCACGATGGCCCTTGGTTTACTGGCCCATAGCCTGTTTTGACCCGTTAGTTTCGGCCGGATTTGCGGCCTGTGATGAAAAAAATCGGGCCAAAATGAAAAAGGCGCAAAATTGCGCTTGAACCGCCCGAACAGGGCCGTTAGATAGCCCTCACTCAACGGACGCGGGCGTAGCTCAGGGGTAGAGCATAACCTTGCCAAGGTTAGGGTCGAGAGTTCGAATCTCTTCGCCCGCTCCATTGAAGACCACACTAAGTGGATCGAAACAGGGTCGCCTTCGGGCGGCCCTTCGTCGTTTCAGGGTTGGGAAAATAGAGGCTGGATGCCGCGGTGCAGGCGCCCTAGCTGGGCACCACCACGTCACGGCCTGCGACGGTCTCTATCGCAAGGCCGGTGCCGAACAGATCGCTCAGCATCCCGCCGGTCATGGTCAGCAACCGCGGCCCTGATGTGACCAGACGCCCGTCCTTCATCGCCACGATCCGGTCCGCATAGCGCGCCGTAACGCTCAGATCATGCAAGACAATCACAATACTGCGCTGCCCCTGCCCCGGACGGGTCAGCTCATGGAGCCTGTCCATGATTCCCCGCACATGGCGTGGGTCCAAGGCTGACAGGGGCTCATCCAACAGCATCCACGGCGTTTCCTGCGCCCAAGCCATGGCAACAAAGGACCGCTGCCTTTGCCCGCCCGACAGGGCGTCCAACCGGCGCTCCGCAAGGGGGCCAAGATCAAAGGCCTCCAAGGCCTCCTCGATCATGCGCAGGTCGCGTTCCTGCGGGCGGCCGTGGTGGTGGGTCCAGCGGCCAAAGCTGACCAGCTCGCGCACCGTTAGCCGCGCTGTGACATGCTCGTTCTGGGCCAGCAAGGCGACGTGGCTGGCGCGCTCCGGCGGGCGGGCGCTGATCATGTCGCAGCCCCCCACCGTCACCCTGCCATGCTCCGGCTTGATCAGGCCGGCGATCGCATTCAACAGGGTGGATTTGCCCGCCCCGTTCGGCCCGATCAGGGCGGTGATCCCGCCTGCGCCGAACTTTACACTCACGTCCTTGAGAATCTCTGCGCCGCTTCGGGAAACCGTCAGGTTTTCAATCTCAATCATGGCCGTGGCCTCCGCAAAACAAGGAAAAGGAACAACACCCCGCCGGCAAATTCCACCACCACCGTCAGGGTAGATTGCAGGCCAAGCAGGCGTTCAAAGACGAATTGCCCCGCCACAAGGATCACCGCCCCGATCAATGCCGCCGCAGGCAACAGGCGCGAATGCCGCCATGTTGGCAGGGCCGCATGGGCAAGGCTGGAGGCCAAAAGCCCAAGGAATGTGATCGGCCCCACAAGCGCCGTCGAGGTCGCCACCAAAAGGGCCACAAGGCCAAGGGCGATAAAGACCACATGGTCGTAATCCAGCCCCAGCGGCAGGGCCACGCCCCGCCCCAAGGCCGCCACATCCAAGTATCGCGCGATCCGCAGCGCCGCCAAAAGACAGCAGGTCAGAATGACAAAGGCGATGGCAAGCTGGGTGCGATCCACCGCGCCAAAACTCGCGAAACTGGCCTGCTGCACGATGGCGAACTCCGAAGGATCCAAGAGCCGCTGCGCAAGGCTCGCCAGCCCGCGCATCAGAACCCCGAGGATCACCCCGGTCAGGACCAGCCGCAGGATGTCCTCCGCCCCCTTGCGCAGGACAATGCTGAAGAGGCCAAGGGCCGCCGCCACGAGAATCGCGGCCTCCACCCCGAACTGCGCAAGGGCGGGCAACCCCGCAAACCCCACGCCGCCGAGGGTCAGCACCAGCATGGTCTGGATAAAGATGAACAGCGCATCAAACCCGACAATCCCCGGCGTCAGCATCCGGTTGGCCGCAATGGTTTGAAACAGCACCGTCGCAGTGCCAATCGCCGCCCCCACAACACACAGCGAGGCCAGCTTGGTGAACCGCAGACCAAGGATAAAGCCATAGGGCGCCCGCAGGTTCCACAACAGGAAAGCCGCACAGGCCAGTACCAAAAGCCCGCCAAGAAGGAACAGCCTGCGATCAACCATGGGCACGCCGCGGCGCCGCATAAAGCAGCCAAAGGAAGATCCCCGCGCCCAAAACCGCAAAGACCGTTCCGGCAGGAATTTCATAGGGAAAGCGGATCACCCGCCCGATGATGTCACAGCCCAGAACCATCACAGCCCCCAGCCATGCCACCAGCGGCAGGTTGCGCCGCAGGTTATCGCCGCGCCACCGCGATACGATGTTGGGCACCACAAGGCCAACAAAGGGAATCGATCCGACGCTGACCACAACTACCGCCACAATCACCGAAACAAGGACCAAGCCCGCCAGCAGGGTTTGCCGGTAATCGAGGCCAAGGCTCCGCGCCGCGTCCTCGCCAAGGCCAAGCATGGTGATACGGTCCGCCGCCAGCCAGATCAGCGCCCCGACACAGGCCACCAACCACAACAGCTCATAGCGCCCCTGCAAAACCCCCGAAAACTCGCCGCTCTGCCAAACGCCAATGTATTGCACCAAATCCGTCGTCCAAGCGATCCACAGCACCGCAGCGCCAATGATCCCGCCGTAAATCAACCCCACCAAAGGCAACAGGACCGGGTCCTTTCGCGGCACATGACGCGCCAGCCACAAGAAACCGAGGGTGCCCAGCATGGCCGCCCCCGCCGCAACCGACATCTTCACCATCAAGGCCGCACCGGGCGCGAGGACGGTGATCACGATCAGGCCCAACATCGCCGATTCCGGCGTGCCAACAAGGCTAGGCTCGACAAGCCTGTTTTGCACGC
This sequence comes from Harenicola maris, assembly GCA_018524345.1. Classification (GTDB taxonomy): domain Bacteria; phylum Pseudomonadota; class Alphaproteobacteria; order Rhodobacterales; family Rhodobacteraceae; genus Harenicola; species Harenicola maris. The sequence goes on along the minus strand of JADQAZ010000001.1, from coordinate 475,258 downwards.
TCATCTGAACCACAGCACCGGCCAAAGCCAGCCCGCCCCCCGCAAGCAGGGCCGCAAAGGTCCGCGGCAGGCGGCTGACAAGCATCACCATCTGCCCGTCAAGGTCCGCGCCAAAGACCTCGGCCACCCCAATAAAACAACTCGCCCCCACAAGGAGGGCGAGCGTCAGCGTTGCAAAAAGCCAGAGCTTCAAAGGGATACCTTAGCTTGGGTCTGCCGTGAATGCGGCGAGAACCTCGTCAATCGTGCCCATCAAGGAGTGATAGCCACCGCCAACAAGGTAAAGGCGCGCGGAGTCGAGATAAACGATCTGGCCCGATGCGCCCGCAGTCGTGCCCGCAACCAAGGGGTTGTCCAAAGTCACCGCCGCCGCTTCGCCCTCTTGGCCGATGGCCGCACCGCGATCGACGACAAAGATCCAGTCGGGGTTCACTTCCGCGATGAACTCAAAGGAGATCGCCTCGCCGTGGGTCTCTGCTGTCAACTCGGGGAAGGCCTCGGGCAGGCCCAACTCTGTATGCAGCCAACCAAACCGCGAATCGTCGCCATAGGCCGAGATTTTCCCGCCATTGGTCAGAACGATCAGGGCGTTCCCCTTGCCTTCGGCGGCGCTTTGCACCTGCGCAATGGCCGCGTCCAGATCACCCAAAAGCTTGTCGGCCCCGGCTTCGTTGCCAAAGACCTTGCCATAGGCCTCGATCCGTGCCTTCGCATCGGCCAAAAGGTTCTCGCCCGAAATGGTCATGTCGATGGCCGTTGCGATCTTGGACAGGGGCTCCACCTGTCTTTGCGACCGCCCGCCCGCCACGATCAGGTCAGGCCCCATAACCGCAAGGGCCTCAAAGTCGGGCTCGAACAAGGACCCAACAGTCGGCTTGCCCGCCAAAGCCTCCGCCAGATAGGCGGGCGGGGAGACCGCAGGCACAGCCGCAACATCAACGCCAAGGGCGGTCAGCGTATCGAAAGCCGCCAGATCAAGGGTGACAACAGCCTCCGGTGCGGCAGGCACCGAGACCGCACCAGCCGCGGTTTCGATCTGCACCTCCTGCGCCGTGGCGATCACGGGCAGGGAAGCAATGGCAAGTGCTGCGAAAATCGTTTTCATGGGATGTCCTCTATGTAAAGCGGCGAGCCCGCTCAGCCCGCATAAGGGCGACTGAATCTATCGGGTTTATTTTCTGATAGAAATACTCAGGAAATCATGGCTTGCAAGGGGCTTTTTCGCGCCCCTCCTCTGGACCCCGTGATCCGCCCACCCAAGGCCCGGCACCGGCGCCAGATCGCCCTTGCGACAAACAGATTATCCGCTAGGCTGAATGGGCTTATTTTGCGCGCAAGGACTTTTAGAATGTGGAATTTCAATCCCAAACTCGGCTGGAAAACGCTTTTGCAAACCGGTGCCTTCACCGGATATCGGCTTGGCATCTTCTTCGGGATTGCCGCCCTGCATATCGCCGCTCTTTGGATTGGTGCCGTCCTTGGCGCGCTGATCGGGCGACAGATCGGGATGCAGGGGCTTATGGCCGCGCTGCTTGGCTACAGCTTCCTCATTGCAAGCGGCCTTGGCATGTATTTCCTGCGCTCGCATATCCTGTGGATGGTCCGCGCCGGGCACGTCGGCCTTATGGCCAAACTGATCCACGGCGAAGAGCTTCCCAAAAGCCCTGGCCAGATCGCCCAAGCCAAAGCCATGCTCACCGCAGCCTACGGCGACCGCGCAAACCTGTGGGACCTCCACGGCAGCATCGCCGCCTCCCTCAAGGGGATCACCGGCAAAATTCAGGGGCTTGCGACCCTCTTTGGTGACAAGACCACCCCGAGCGGGCCCGGCAAAATGGGCCCCCTCGTCGGTTTGGCCCTGCGCCCCGCACCAGCGGCGACACTGTCGCACGGGCTGCGCAAGGGCCTCGCAAACCCGTGGGACGCGGGGCGCGATGCGCTCGTGCTGCACACCCAGAACGGCCTGCCGATTGTCTGCAATGCCCTGTCCCTGTCCATCATCACATGGGGCGCGGCCTTTACGACCTTTATCCTGCTGATCTGGATGATCATCCTGCCCGGACCCGGCCTGATCTGGCTTGGCACCATTGGCATCCTGACATGGTGGCTTAAGGCCAGCGTGATCGAGCCTTTCGTCATGGCCTGCTACCTGCAAATCTACATCGGCGCGACCCGCGCCCAACAGGCGCACCCCGGCTGGGCCAGCCATCTAGACGGCGAAATCCCCGCCTTCCGCGCCATGGCCGGACGCGCCGCACCGCAGGTTTCCGCCCCGCCGGAACCCGCCGCAGGCCCGGCCTCCGGCCCCGCTGTCGATGTTCTCGCCGCGCCTGCCGCCCTTGGCGCGGCGGCCACTGGCGGCGCGCTTCTGCATCCCCTGACCGGTCAACCGATGAAGCCACTGGCCGAGGCAGAGCCCACCCCGCCAGAGCCGGAGGCCCCTGCGCCCGAAGGTATCTCCGCCGCCTCCGTCCTGCTTGGCGGCGCGGCGCCAGAGGCCCCCGCCGATCCCGCACCCGCAACCGATGCCTCGCCCTTCGCGGCGCCCACGCCCAACCCCATGTTGGCCGAGGCCCCCGCCCCAGCCAGCCAACCCGCACCGACGCCCGCCGCGGAACCAGCCCCCGAACCGGCCCCGATTCCGCCCGCGGCCACCGCTGCAGAACCCGCTCCGGAGCCTGCACCACTGGCCCCAACGCCGCCAGCCCCCCAGGCGCCTCCGGCTCCCGCCGCGAATAAAACCGTCATCGCGCCGATGCCGGTCCTGCCTGACCCGACCGAACCCGCAATCAAAATGCCCGAACCGCCCATGGAAGAGGCCGAAGCCGCCTTCTCCGCACCGCAGCCGGAGCCAGCCCCAATGGCAACGGACGCCCCGCAGCCACCCGTGCCCCCGGCCCCCGCGCCGAAACCCGCAGCGCCCGAGGCGCAGAAAACCGTGATCGGCGCGCCCCTCCCCGTCTTTGACGAGAACGACAACCCGGTCGCGACCCCGGCCGAAAGCGTCGACGACACTGTATCGAACCCATGGGCCACCACCGAAGACACAGCCCCAGAGGCGGAGCCTATCGAAGACGCGACGCCCATTGTGGGCGCGGACGGCTTCCTGCCGACACCCCCAGAAGCCGAAGAGGCGGAGACAACACCCGAGGCTGAAGAACTTCCTCTCGCCCCACCTGTCGAAGAGGCCCAGGGCACACTCGGCGACATGAACGAAGACCTTCAGGAGACAACCAGCGAGGCTATCTCAACCGCAGCTACAGATGCGAGCGATGCGGCGACAGACTGGGCAGGCACAGTCGCTGAGCAAGCCGAAGACTCCATCGAGAATGCCGCGACAGCCCCCTCCCCATGGGATACCCAAGCGCCTGAAGCGCCGGCGGAGCCAACACCGGAGGAAGTGACCGCCCCCATGCCGGAGGAAACAGCGCAGGCAACCCCGGAGCCAGCAACACCCCCCGAACCCACACCCGAGCCAGAAGAGCCTGCGCGGCCGGTGGAAAAAACCTCAATCTCCCCCCTGCCCAAACTCGGCGATTAGAGCCAATAGCACCCAAGCGCCACAGGCAGGCAGCAATCCACCTCCAAAGGCTTGGCCTTTCGCGGGCCTGCCCCTATGAACGGCAGGAACCCAATAAAGACCGGACCCCGCCCCATGCGCAGTGCCTCCTTGACCCGCAAAACCGCCGAAACCGAGATTTCCGTCGAGCTGAACCTCGACGGCTCCGGCAGTTATGACAACCAAACCGGCGTCGGCTTCTTCGATCACATGCTCGATCAACTCGCCCGCCACGCGATGATCGACATGACCGTCCGCGCCAAGGGCGATCTGCACATCGACGATCACCACACGGTCGAGGACACAGGCATCACCATCGGTCAGGCCTTGGCACAGGCAATCGGCGACAAACGCGGGATCACCCGTTATGGCGCCTGCCTTTTGCCAATGGATGACGCCCTCGTGCGGGCGGCGCTCGACCTTTCGGGGCGCCCCTTCCTGCACTGGGACATCACCCTGCCCACGCAAAAGATCGGCACCTTCGACACCGAACTGGTGCGCGAGTTCTTTCAGGCCTTGACCACCCATTCCGGCATGACCCTGCACCTGCATCAGCTGGAGGGGATCAACAGCCACCACATCGTCGAGGCCGCCTTCAAGGCCGTCGCCCGCGCCCTGCGCGATGCCCTGGAAACAGACCCGCGCAAAGCCGATGACATCCCCTCCACCAAAGGTGTCCTGTGATCCGATGCTGACCGTCCTGATCGACTATGAAAGCGGCAACCTGCACTCCGCCCACAAGGCGTTTGAACGCATGGCCCGCGAAGAAAACGCGGGCGAGGTGCTCGTCTCCGGCCGCGCCGAAGATGTGGCGCGCGCGGACAGGATCGTCCTGCCGGGCGACGGCGCCTTCCCCCATTGCCGCGCGGAGCTTTCCTCCAAATCGGGGCTGGAGGCCGCCCTGCGCGAGGCCGTGGAAGACAAGGCCCGCCCCTTTATGGGCATTTGCATCGGGATGCAGATGATGGCCTCCAAGGGCCTCGAGCATACCGAAACAACCGGCTTCGGCTGGGTCCCCGGCACCGTGCGCCCGATCACACCTGCAGCAGGGCAAAAGGTGCCGCATATGGGCTGGAACGACTTGGTTCTTAACGGCGCGGCGCATCCGGTGCTGGAGGGGATCGCCTCAGGCGATCACGCCTATTTCGTCCACTCCTATCAGGTAGAGGTCGACGACCCCGCCCAAAGGCTCGCCACCGTTGACTACGGCGCGCCTGTTACGGCGATCATCGGACGCGACAATATGATCGGTGCGCAGTTCCACCCCGAAAAAAGCCAAAAAGCGGGCCTGCGGATGATTGCCAACTTCCTCAAATGGGCCCCCTGACCCGGACCAACCCGCATTAAAAAAGGGGCCCCGAAGGCCCCTTTTCATGTCCATATCCCGGCGCCCTACTGGCGCGTCCAGGTGCCCCCGTCGCGGCACACCCCCAAAACACAGCCAGAGACCTTGAGCGTATTGCCCGACAGGACCAGCTTGGAATTGTAGGTCTTGCCGCGGTCAGGCGAGAACACCTTGCCCTTGTAATTCCCACCGCCTGTCGGCTTCGTCGCAGAGATAATCTGCTTGCCGATATTTGCCGTTTTAAGGGGCTTGCCCGCGCTGTCAAAGCTCTGCACCAAAGTGCCGCAAAGCGAACTGCCACAAGGGGCAACCTTGATAATCCCGCTGTTGCCATTGTCGTCCTTGGACGTGCGCCACATGCCTTCCAAAGCATCCGCCGCTGCAGGCATCGCCATGCCCATCAAGGCCACTGTGGCCGCCATCCCGAAAAATCTCTTCATCACGTTCTCCTCCCGTAGAGTGATCACAAAAGCCTGACGCCTCTGCCCCATCCGATCAAGTATGACGTTAGGTCCTTTGCATTCCCCACCGCGCCATGCGAAGAGGCGCAAAGCCAAACTTGCCGGAGAGACCACCATGATCCTTTACCCTGCGATTGACCTTAAAGACGGCCAATGCGTGCGCCTGCTCAAGGGCGACATGGATAAAGCAACCGTCTTTGGCGACGATCCCGCCGCACAGGCCAAAAGCTTTGTCACTGCAGGCTGCGAATGGCTGCATCTGGTTGACCTGAACGGCGCCTTCGAGGGCAAACCCGTCAATGGCGCGGCTGTAGAGGCGATCCTCGCCGCCACCGATGTGCCCGCCCAACTCGGCGGCGGCATCCGCGATTTGCAAACCATCGAGGCCTGGGTCACCCGCGGCATTGCGCGGGTCATTCTCGGCACCGTTGCGGTCGAAAACCCCGCACTGGTGAAAGAAGCCGCCCGCGAATTCCCCGGCAAGGTTGCCGTCGGCCTTGATGCCCGCGCAGGTCGCGTGGCCACCCGAGGCTGGGCAGAGGAAACCGAAGTCATGGTCACGGACCTCGCCAAGGAATTCGAGGACGCAGGCATCGCCGCGATCATCTACACCGATATTGACCGCGACGGCGCCATGGCGGGGCCAAACATCCCCGCGACAGAGGCCTTGGCGCGCGCCGTCTCGATCCCCGTCATCGCATCCGGCGGCGTCTCCTCCATGGCCGATCTGATCGCGCTTAAATCCACTGGCGTCATCGCCGGGGCGATCTCGGGCCGCGCCCTCTATGACGGGGCGATCGACCTCGCTGCCGCACTCAAGGAACTTGCCTAACCCGCGACAACGGTGGCAGAGATTTTTCGTCGAAAAATCTGCATTGCCGGTTCCCGGCAATGCGCCCCCTTCCCCTTTCGCGCCAAACGCCCTATCCAAGCCCTATGTTGAAAACTCGCATCATCCCCTGTCTGGACGTTGCCGAAGGCCGCGTGGTGAAGGGCGTCAACTTCGTTGACCTGATCGACGCCGGCGATCCGGTGGAAAGCGCGCGCGCCTATGACGCGGCGGGCGCGGACGAGCTATGTTTCCTTGATATCAAAGCCACCCATGAAAACCGTGGCACGTTGTATGATCTGGCCCGCCGCACGGCCGAGCATTGCTTTATGCCGCTGACCGTTGGCGGCGGTGTACGCAGCCATGAGGACGTGCGCGCCCTGCTTTTGGCGGGCGCCGACAAGGTCAGCTTCAACTCCGCCGCTGTGGCCAACCCCGATGTTGTCGCCGAGGCCGCAATGCGCTTCGGCTCCCAGTGCATTGTCGTCGCCATCGACGCCAAAACCGTGGAGCCCGGCCGCTGGGAGATTTTCACCCACGGCGGCCGCCGCGCCACTGGCATCGACGCCGTGGAATTTGCGCGGACCATGGTGGGCAAAGGCGCGGGGGAAATCCTGCTGACCTCGATGGACCGGGACGGAACGCGGGCGGGCTTCAACCTTCCCCTGACGCGGGCCATTTCAGACGCTGTGCCGGTCCCCGTCATCGCATCTGGCGGCGTCGGCACTCTGGATCACCTCGTCGAGGGCGTGACAGAGGGCGGCGCGAGCGCGGTCCTTGCTGCCTCGATCTTTCACTTCGGCGATTTCACCATTGGCGAGGCCAAGGCCCATATGGCCGCCGCCGGCATTCCCATGAGGCTGACATGAGCGCCCTGACCGACCTGGCCCAAACCATCGAGGCCCGCAAAACCGCTGCCCCCGAAAGCTCATGGACGGCCAAGTTGCTCTCCAAAGGCCCCGAAAAATGCGCCGAGAAATTCGGTGAAGAGGCCGTCGAGGCGATTATCGAAGCCGTCAAAGGCGACAAGGCCGCCCTCGCCAGCGAGGCGGCCGATGCCCTCTATCACCTGCTCGTCATGTGCGCCGCCCGCGATGTGAGCCTCGCCGATATCGAGGCCGAACTCGCCCGCCGCAGCGGCACCTCCGGCATCGCCGAAAAGGCCTCCCGCTAGGCCTTTGGCAACAGGGCGGTCACTTCGATCTCGATCTTCATCTGCGGGCTGATCAGCCCCGCAACAATCATCATGGCCGCCGGTTTTGCTTTGGCAAATGCCTTTGACAGGATGGGCCAGCAGGCCTCGAAATCCTCTGCCACCGGCAAAACATAGTTCACCCGCACCACGTCATCCAGGCTCGCCCCGGCCTCCGCCAAGGCGCGGCTGATGGTGCCGATGGTGTTCTCGCACTGCTCCACAACGCTCTCCGGCATGGCCCCTGTCTGCGGGTCCGATCCTGTCGTGCCGGCCACGAAAACCCAACCCCCCGCAACCACGGCGCGGGAATAGCCGATCTTGGCCTCATACTCCGAGCCAGAAGAAATGAACCGTTTTTCCATCGTTATCCTAATCTCCATATCTGATCCGCGCGGCCAACCCATCGGCGGGCGCATAGATCACAACGGTTTCCCCCACGGCGTCACGGTCATACCAAGCGCCCGGCCTGTCAAGAATGGCCTGAAGCTCCGCCCCAAGATCATCGCGCCAATACCCACTGCAAGAGTCAATCGCATCGCGGGTCGTGTCCCCCAGTTCAGGCGCGGGGGTCAGCTTCCAATCCGTCCCGAATGACAAATACCATGGCCCATCACGGGGCGCGGGCGGGGCCTCTGGCAAGGGATCGGCAAGGGTCACGATGGCGTAGGAACAGTCCCAATCCACTCCGAATCCGGCATGCCAGCGACGGGAGGCCAAAACCTCCGAATAGGCCAGTCGCCCCTCAAACACCCTATGGGCATAGGCGCGATTATCCTGCAGCCGCCAAAGAAAAAGGGCCAGCAGGATAAACACCGGCAGGCCCCCTAAAATTATCGTCCAGACCAGCAGTCTTTGGCGTATTCCCACCAAACCTGCCGCCCCTTAGCTCGCGCTAGCAGGCTCTTTCTCTGCCTCGCCGTAGATCACCAGTGGCGCGGCGTCAGAGACAACAGCCTCTTCATTCACAACCACCTCATCCACGCCCTCAAGGCCGGGAAGGTCAAACATGGTGTCGAGCAGGATATCTTCCATGATCGACCGCAAACCACGTGCACCGGTCTTCCGCTCAATCGCACGGCGGGCGATCGCACGCTGCGCATCCTCGGTGAAGACAAGCTTGGTGCTCTCGATCTCGAACAGACGTTGATACTGCTTGACCAAAGCGTTTTTGGGCTCTGTCAGGATGGTTACAAGAGCATCCTCATCCAGATCCTGAAGAGTTGCCAGAACAGGCAAACGGCCAACGAATTCCGGAATCAAACCGAATTTCAACAGATCCTCTGGCTCCAGCTCGGTAAAGACCTCGCCAATGCCGCGGGCATCGTCGTCCTTCACATCGGCGCCAAAGCCGATGCCCGATCCCTTACCGCGCCGCGCGATGATCTTTTCCAGACCAGCAAAGGCACCGCCACAGATGAACAGGATGTTCGTCGTGTCGACCTGCAGGAATTCCTGCTGCGGATGCTTGCGCCCGCCCTGGGGCGGAACGGAGGCAACCGTGCCTTCCATGATCTTCAGCAAAGCCTGCTGAACCCCCTCACCCGACACATCGCGTGTGATCGAGGGGTTGTCGGATTTGCGAGTGATCTTGTCGACCTCATCGATATAAACGATGCCGCGCTGCGCCCGCTCGACGTTGTATTCAGATGCCTGCAACAGCTTGAGGATGATGTTTTCAACATCCTCGCCCACATAACCGGCTTCGGTCAGGGTGGTCGCATCGGCCATTGTAAACGGCACATCCAGAATACGCGCCAGCGTCTGCGCCAAAAGCGTCTTGCCGCAGCCCGTGGGCCCGATCAGCAGAATATTCGACTTCGCCAGTTCAATATCGCCGCCCGATTTGGCCGCGTGGTTCAGGCGTTTGTAGTGGTTGTGAACCGCCACCGACAGCACGCGCTTCGCATGCGCCTGACCGATCACATAATCATCCAGAACTTCACAGATTTCCTTCGGCGTCGGCACCCCGTCAGAGGACTTCAGCCCTGCTGTCTTGGTCTCCTCGCGGATAATATCCATGCAAAGTTCAACACACTCGTCGCAGATAAAGACCGTAGGCCCCGCGATAAGCTTGCGCACCTCATGCTGGCTCTTGCCGCAGAATGAGCAATACAGTGTATTTTTGCTGTCGCCGCTGCTGTTATTTACCATCACGTCGCCTTTCAGGCTTTCGCCTTGCTGCCATGGGTCTTACGCCCGCGGTCTGTCGTCTACCACTCAATTACAGAGTAGCTTAAGTCAGCACCCAATCGGGCACAACGCCAAAATCCAGTCAGGAAACGGGGCCAAACGCATCCGCATCTGGCCCCGCCTCACTCTTTATCTCGCGAAGGATTCGCCGCGAAGCCTAGCTTGCAGCGCCCTTGCCGTCGTCATCGGCCTTTTCACGGTTCTCGACGATTTCGTCGATCAGGCCCCAGTCCTTTGCATCCTCGGCAGACATAAAGTTGTCGCGCTCCAGAGCGGCCTCAACTTTTTTCAGGGTCTGCCCCGTATGCTTAACGTAAATCTGGTTAAGACGGTCTTTAAGCTTCTGGGTTTCTTGCGCATGAATCATGATATCCGTCGCCTGACCCTGATATCCGCCCGATGGCTGGTGCACCATGACGCGGCTGTTGGGCAGGGAGAAACGCATCCCCTTCTCGCCCGCCGTCAAAAGCAAGGACCCCATCGAAGCCGCCTGCCCGATCACCAGCGTAGAGACCTTGGGGCGGATGTATTGCATCGTGTCATAGATCGACAGACCAGAGGTCACAACGCCGCCGGGGCTGTTGATATACATGGAAATTTCTTTGCTCGGGTTCTCTGCCTCAAGGTGCAAAAGCTGCGCCACAACAAGCTGGCTCATCCCGTCATGCACAGGGCCGTTCAGGAAGATGATCCGCTCTTTGAGCAGACGCGAGAAAATATCATAGGCACGCTCGCCCCGGCTGGTCTGCTCGACCACCATAGGGACAAGGTTCATATAGGTCTCGATTGGATCGTTCATGGCACTGCCTCTCACTATGGTTGCACGACCCGGAAGGTCGGCTATTGCTCGGCTAGAGTCTTAGTCATGCCACAGGGGGCCTGCAAGGGCAGGTCAACGCCAAGAGGCCTGTTTGAAGCACTTAGCCGCGGGCATGGTAAGGAACAGGTGAATCCATCTATCAATTTGCGGTGTTTCGGTTACGGGTATCGTCGGGCGAGCCTCTCCCGCCCCCTGCGGATCGGCCTTCGGCCAAGCCTCGGTCTTGGGCCGGGCCGGATTGCGATGCAATCCGACGAGCCGCTTCGCGGCGATCGATGCCTCCGGCGGGGATATTTGGCGCCAATAAGAAGCTGGATTTTCCAAGCGGAACGGGCGAGGTTTGCCCATGGTCGATTCCACTACAGACGCAGAGCTTAGGCACATCCTTGAAACCACCAAGGTCATTGCCTGTGTCGGCGTGTCACCGAACCCTGTGCGCCCCTCTCATTACGTTGCGCGATATTTGTCGATGCGGGGCTATCGCGTTTTGCCGATCAATCCGGTTCATGCGGGTAAGGTTTTGCTTGGTGAAACCGTCCTTGCCGATTTTTCCGAGGTTCCCGAGGGCGTCACCGTGGATATGGTGGATATTTTCCGCCGCTCGGAACATGTGCCAGATGTCGTCGAGGCGGCCTTGCAGCATATTCCTGATGGGCTTCGGACCATTTGGATGCAGATCGGGGTCATCAACGAACCCGCCGCAGAGCGCGCGCGGCAGGCCGGCCTGCGCGTGGTGCAGGATCGTTGCCCCAAGATCGAGTATCAGCGGCTGTTTGGCGAATTGCGCATGGGCGGCTTTAACACCGGTGTGATTTCCTCGAAACTGCCCAAGCTCTAGGGATCAATCCTGATCCCACTCCGGCTGGCGTTTCTCCAAGAAGGCCTCGATGCCTTTTTGCGTCTGCTTGAGCATCATATTCTCGGCCATGACCTCGCCTGCATAGGCATAGGCCTCTTCCAGCCCCATCTCTGCCTGCCTGTAGAAGGCCTGCTTGCCGATCCGAAGGGCCTCTCCCAGTTTTCCGGCGCAATGGGCCGCGAGCTCTGCTGTGACCTCCCCGCCCCTCCCCGCAGGCGCAATACGGTTAACCAGGCCGAGGGCCTGCGCCTTGTCCGCCGGGATCAGCTCCCCTGTCGTCAACATCTCGAAGGCCGCTTTGCGGTGGATGTTGCGGGTCAGAGCCACCATGGGGGTGGAGCAGAACAGCCCGATATTGACGCCATTCACGCCAAAGCGGCAGGTCTCTTCCGCCACGGCCATGTCGCATGTGGCGACCAATTGGCAGCCCGCCGCCGCCGCGACTCCATGGACCTGCGCGATCACCGGCTGCGGCAGGTTCCGCACGCTCTGCATCAGGCCGGAGCATTGCACGAAGAGGGCCTTGAAATAGGCCAGGCCGCCGTCCGCCCCCTGCCGGGCCTGCGTCATTTCTGCCAGATCATGCCCGGCGCAAAAGGCCTTACCCGCGCCGCGTAGCACCACAATGCGCACCGATGGATCCCCCGCGATGCTATCAAGGGCGCCCTGCAAGGCCTGCATCATGCCTTCGGAAAGGCAGTTCAACTTGGCCGGATGGTTCAGGGTCAATGTCGCCACGGCGCCGGCGTCTTCGCGAAGGATGTAATCTGTCATGCCGGCAGGGTGTTGCGAATGGCCGCCCCTGTCAATCCGCCTGACGCATGCGGGCGGGCTTTGCCTCGCCCTGAGGTTGCGCCCTTTGCGCCACCACCGCGCGCAGGGCTTCGTCCATGCGGAGGAAGGTGGCGGCGCGGCTGAAATGGGCGTGATAGCCGGAAAAGGCCCGCGCCTGCGCCTCCCCCACGGCCTGCATATCCTCGCAAAGCGCGCGCAGGGCCTGCGCCGCGCCCTCGGCGCTATCGCTGTCCATATGCCAGCCCAGATCATAGTCTTTGATCCACTCGGTCACTGCGCTGTCCTTTGGCCCCGCAAAGAGCACCGGGCGCCCCGCGGCCCAGCTTCCCAACACCTTCGAGGGCACCGCGATGCCCGCATAGGCGGGCTCCAGACAGGCCAGATGGATATCCGCCGCCGCGAGCCGTTTGGGCAGGTCCTCGGCCGAGGCAAAGCCCGCGAAGGTGACGTTTGTGTCCTCTGCCCCGAAGCGCGCCCGCAACTCCTGCGCCCGTGCGCCGCGCACGGCAAAGGCGAAATGCACATCCGTGCCGCGCAGCGCCCGCACCAGGTCCACGATCGGTTCCACCGGATGGGCATTCCCGAAGGTGCCCGAATACAGCAGGCCCAAGGTGGCCTGCCCGAACAACTCCCGGCGCATGGCGCTATCGGCCCCCGCGGGAAGCTCCGGCTCATCCTGCGCCCAAGGCGGGGCCTCGACCATCCTTGCCGCAGGCTGATGCCCCGCAAGGCGCCGCCGCATACAGGCCCCCAGATCAAAGATCAGGTCAAAACGCCGATACGCCCCCCCCATGGCCCGCCGCACAAGCCGCACTAAAGGATGGCTCTCCCGCAACATACCGCTCGCGACGCTGGCCTCTGGATGCAGATCAAAGGCCCAATGCACCAGCTCGATATCCGGCCGAAAAAACCGAAGCGGATAGGCCAGCAAAGCGGCAAAAACCGGATCACTTCCGATCACCACAACATCGGGCCGCTTATCGGCAGAGCGGAACACGATCCCCGTCCATGCAATCAACATCCAAAGGCTGTTGAGCAACCGCCCGAGGAACCGGTGCTGGGAAAAATCAGGCCGCCAGACGCGGGTGATTTCGACAGCGCCGCGGCGCTCGCGCCTTTGAAACCGCGCGCCCCTTTGGTGGCAACTGCGCGCAGAGGGGCGCGCCTCGACCTGCCATCCGACCTTGGCCAAGTCCTGCCCCAAGGCATCAAAGAGCCGCGCAGAGATCACATCGTCGGGGGCCATGAAATGGGTCAGCAGGCAAATCTTGGGCATCGGGGGACTCCCTTTGTTAGGAACCCCTTCACCATAATTTACAAATGTTTAACCAAACCTTTAGGCCCGCGGATCAAATCGCCCTAAACCGCCGCGATATCCGACTGCGAGATCAGCGTCGTGCGCCGGATGGTCGCCGCCGGATAGCTCGGATCCTGCCGCATCATCCGCAAGGAGAAATCCGGCTCAACCGCACGCATTCGCGTCAGCATCGCCTCCGCATCCTCCATCCGTCCCTTGTGCAGATAGAGAGCATAGAGATGCCGCATCGGCGGGCGGAACTGCGGGTGGAACACCAGCGCCGATTCCGCAGCCGAGATCGCATCATCAATGCGCCCCGTGGCAAGGGCGGCCAGTGAATAGCACATGTCCCACCAGTGTTTGTTGCGCAACCGGCTGGCATAGGCGCGCGACATTTCGATCGTGCGATGCGCCTCGACGATGTCGCCCTTGCGCATCTGCGCCAACCCGAGGGCAAGCTTGGCCATCGGGTTCCACCGGCTCAGCCGCACCGCAGCCTGCGCCATGGCCAAGGCATCATAGCCCGGCAAAGCCAGCAGGTTGATGATCTGGCTCGCCACGGCCAGAACCGTCGCATTGGCGGGGCGCACCTCCATCGCTTCGATCAAATAGGCCTCCGCCTCGGCGCGGCGCAAAACCGGGTCCGGCGCGGTGCGCTCGACCACCTGCATCGTGGCCAGAAGGCTACGCCATGCGGCAGCAAGCCCCTTGGCCCGCGGGTCCTCGACTGCGGCAAACAACCCGTCGGCCCGCCGCATCCGGTCGGCCTCCATCGAGAATGTCTCGGTGATCCCGAGGTCCAGCTTGGCCAGCGACTGATCAAGGGTGCCCTCCCCCGAATTGATCAAAACAACCTGCCGCGCGATCTGCTCCGCCGCCTCATTGGCCGAGGCGATCACATCGGGCGCGGTCAGGATCGGCGGGCCGCTGACATCAAGGGTCAGGGCCTCTGACCAGAGCAGATTGCCCTGCGGCGAATCCGACAGCTCCACCGAGACCATGGAGGTCTTGCCATGATCCAGAACCAAAGGCGCAAGGCAGATATCCGAGGTCGCCGCCCGATGCGACAGTTTGGGCATGTTCGAGGCAACCGAAATCTCCACCGGAACGTGGTCCAGAACCGAACGCGCGATCTGGCGGCCAAGGGCATGGGCGATGGCATCCTCTGTGCGGTTGCCGCTGGTGTCGGGCGCAACGATCAGGCGGGCCTGCTGCGCGGCGACCTCGCTTGGCGCCGGTTGCGCCGGGGACTGCGCCTCGGCCTCCATGCCGGACATGGGCGTCTGCGCCACCAAAGGCGCCGCCTCGGGCCGGCAGGCAGAGCGCACAGAACGAAGCCACTCGCTATAGGCGGGATCATTGATCTCTAACCCTTCGAGCAGCTCCTCGCCCGTGGCCGCATCCGCGCGCCCTTCAAGCAAGTCGACAAAAACCGCAGAGGTATCGAAGGAAACAGAGGAGCGATCCGCAAGCAGGACCCCCTTCGCCTCGCCAAAACTGCGCCGTATCTCCGACAGGGTCTGCCGCAGCGAGGCACCCGCCTGCTTCGGATCGCGGCTCGACCACAGCGTGCTCTCGATCCAGCGCCGGGAGCGGGTCATGTTGCGCGACAGGGCCAGAATTGCGATCAGCGCCCGCGCTCTTGCGCCGCGCGGCGTCACATCCGTGCCCTCGGCATCCCGAACACACATGAGCCCGAACAGCTCGATTTTAATGCATCCCTGTTCCATGTTCATCACGCACCCATCCCGAAGCATTCACGTAAGTATCACTGAAAATCCCCCATTCTACAAACCCGCTGCGCATTTCGTGAAAAATACGTTAACCCTAGGTCAACACCACTGCTGCACTTTGACAAAATTCTCGCCGCACCTTTGGTTTGGCGTAAGATTGCACCACAAAATGATTTTGGGACGGGAAGGAATTACATCATGAGCTTTACAACACCGCATACGCCGCACACCCCACATACACCGCACACGCCCCACACACCGCATACCCCCCATACGCCCCACACCCCGCATACGCCCCATGGCGCATCGGCCTCGCCCTATCTGGGCAATGTGCTGATCACCACGGCCGAGGGGATCCGCGGCTACTGGAACGGCACCGACGGCATCGCGATCAACAGAGAGATCGAGGACACATGGGACCGTTTCAAAGCCCTCGACGCAGGTGGCCGCGCCACGCTGCTCGCTGCCGAGCTCAGCGCGCTTCTGACCGTGGGGCTGAACGGCAATGACATCGAGGTCCGCGCCGCGGGCACTCCCATCGTCACCTTCAAGGGCCTGACAACGGGCGAGGCCGACGCTCTCTTTACCGCGCAAATGCCCCATATGGTCTCCTACGCAGAGCTCCGCTCCGACCGCGTGAACGAGATCGCCCTGCAAGCCACCGACATCATGTCCTTCTTCGGCCAACAGATGCGCCTCTCGTCGACCCGCTCGAAATGGAGCATCGAACTGCTGACCGCCTTCTCCGCCTTTGTCACCAGCGTCACCGCGCAAGTAAAATTCCTCTACTCCCTGCGCCGCCCCGTGGATTACGCGCGTCAGGTCCTGCCCATCATCCCGACACCCGCCCATTCCACCCTGCCAAGCGGCCACGCCACGGTCAGCTTCGCCACCGCCCATTTCATGGCGGCCCTCGGCGATCAGGACATCACCGATATTCCTTCCTCGCTGCTCTACCGTCTGGCGGCGCGTATCGCGGACAACCGCGTGGTCTCGGGCGTGCATTTCCCCGTCGACAACAGGGCCGGCTCGGTTCTGGGCTATTCCCTCAGCGCCTTCCTGCTGGCCCTGCTCGGTGTTGGCCCGACCCCGAAACACCGCACGATCACCCCGAACGAGGACCCCGCCGCCGATTGGACCCTGCCGGATTTTGCCGCCGATATCGCGGGCGGCAGTTTCGCCAGTATCGGCGCCGATGTCGCCCCCGCACAAAGCCCCGGAACGCTGGTGTCCGAGCTGTGGTCCCACGCCCGCGCCGAATGGTGACACCCACGCAAAAGGGGCGCAAAGCGCGCCCCTTTACCGCAATAATTTCAGCGCCCTAAGCGCCAAAGCTCACCCAAAGCATCAGGACAAGGCAGGTGCATCCGCATCAACCCAGTTGCGCGGGTCCCGCGCGCCTGAGCGATCCTGATAAAGCGTCCCGACACGCAGCCCCTGCGGCACCGGCGGCGCGGGCATCACCCCCGTCATCGCCATCTCGCGCGCGGCCTGCGGCGCCGCAACAGAGGTGCCGGACAGGCGCACAACACTGCCCGAAATCGTCCCGCTGGCCAAAACGCCGGAGACACAGCGCGTCTCATCCGCCACCGCCGAGACATCCGGCCCCGCCCGCTGGCTCAGGTCCGGATCATCGCTGCCGGAGGAGGAATAAAGGCTCGGGGTCAAGACCCCCGCCGCCCCCTCCAGATAGATCGCGCCAACGCCCACCGTGGCCGGATCATTGGTGCCCGCCTCGGCGATCTCCGTCCCCTGCCGCGTCAAAACGCTGCTGTCCTGCGGCGCCATATAGGTGCGCAGGGTCGCATCCCAGCCAAAGGCAGCAGCATCCGCGAGGGTCGATTGCCCGCCCCGGTAGGCATAGCCAAAGGGCGTGTCATCACGCTGCACCTGCCAGCTCACCTTGCCCGCGCCTGCCATGGCGACCTGCATCGCCCATGTCCCCGCAGGCGCACAGACAAACCCCGCCCCGTCCAGCCATTCGGTCGGCCGCACAAACAGGCGGTAAACCTGCCGCCCCCCGGCCTCATCGGCGCCGCGATACATGCGGGCAATCACCTGCCCCGCCTGCGTCACATCCTGATATTCAAACGGGTCCATGGCAGGGAAGACCAAGGGGCCAAGGGGGCTGACGGCGGCGATGGAGGTCACAGCCGCCCCGACCGCCCGCATTTCCAGAACCGAACAGCGCCGGTCTGATCGCGGCAACCGCCAATCAACACCGGCCCCCGCGCCGCCCTCCTGCACCTCGAATCCCACCTGCCGCGTGCGGTGAAAATTCCCGAAAGACTGAAACAGGGTCGCGCGATAGCCCGGCATGGCCCCCGGCCCGACACCGGGCGCAAGACCATTCACCAAGGCCAGTTCCCGCGCCACCAACCGGTCAAAAAACCCATCGCCGTTCTTCGGCCCCGCCAAGGTGCCGATGGAACAGCTCAGCACAATATCCGGCGCAACAAACTGCGCATCCGCCTGCCCGCCCTCAAAGGCCTCCAAAGCCTTTGCGTTCAGCCGCGCCGCATGGGCAAGGGCCGAGCGGATCAACCACCGCACCCCCTGCACCATCAGGCTCTCGATCCGCAGGCTCGAGGGATCGCTCACCGCAAAGCCCGGAAGCTCAACCGCATAGATTGGCAGGTCCGGCGCCGCATCAGGCTCCGCCCCGGCGGCAAGGTCCATCACATGGCTGCCGTGGCCGACACGGCGCACAAAGGCCCCGTTCACCCGCGGCTCGGGCCGCAGGGCGGCATAGCACCCGGCCTCGGTCGCCGCACCATTTTGAACCTGGGCAATCGCGCTATTCAACTCGGCTTTGCTCAAAACCCGCCCGTTGACCAAACGCGGCCCCTGCACCTCCGCCGCATCCTGAAGCCAGATTTTCTCGATCCGCGACTTCAACACGCCCGCGGCGGTCGCCCTGCAAAACCGGCTGTTAAGATAGGCAATATCCCCGTCCAGAACACAAAGAATGGGCATCCGCACCACGTTCAATTCCGTCCCGCTCTGGCGCGCCTCCAACAGGGAGGCCTGCACCTTGCCGCCGCCCCCGGCGGTCAGGGGATCAACCGGATCGGCATCCTCCTCCCTGTCCTCCGGATGCTCCGGCCCGGCAAAGGGCAGGCGCTCGCGCGGAACAAACAGATCGGCATTCTCGGCAATGGCCGCCTCCAGATCCGCGCCCAAAACCTCAACGAAAACCGTGGCCTGCGCCGCCTGCGCGCCCAAACCCTCCAGCCAGCGAAGCCGCGCAATCTCGCCGCCGCCAGCACGCACCCGCACGCTGCGCCCGGGCAGGGTCCCGCGCAACAGCTTGATCATCCGCCGCGCCTGCGCCGCCGCATCGCCCGCAGGCACGGGCGTCAATTCCACCAACAGGCTGACCAGCTGATCCGGCCCGCCGCCGCGCCCCATCACCGTGCGATCCCAATGGGCATAGCTGCTGTCCCAATCCACGATTGGTCCCGCCTTGGGGCTGACCTCGGCCATCTGCGATCTCCTTATTCTGTGCGGGGCAAAGGCCCGCGCAATCACCTGACCCTAAGTCAACACGGCCCATGTCCCAAGTGGCAGAAAATTCTGCCGCCCTTTCAACCCTTTCACGTAGATTTCACGAAATCTGCTTCCCGCTTGTCGCAAACCAGCAGGCACGAAACACTGCCCCTCACACCCCGGGCCAGATCGCCCCCCAGATCGCCCCAATGAAAACGGCAAGAAAGGACAAAGCGCAAATGGGCCAAGCAACCCCCGCCTCCCTTCTTCGCGATATGAAATCCACCGTGATGGAGGCCCTCTTGGCCCTGTCCCAACGCGAGGCCGAGGCCCGCGAAGAGGGGCTGGTGCTGCTGGCCGACCAAATCTACGCCATGCGCGAAAAGGTCACCGATGCCGCAGCAGTGCTGGCAGAGGGCGCACCGCGCGACGCAACCCGCCTGCCCGGCACGCTCAGCACCGCCGAAGGCGCCCTCGCCCGCATGACCCGCGCGGACAACACCCTGCCCGCGGCGGGCGCGCTACTGTTGGCGCTGGACGACCTCCAGCCACCGGCGCCCGACCCCGCCCCCCAAGACGACGCGGCAGAGGACGCCTCTGCCAGTGATCCAGCCTCAGACGAGGCCCCCTAGGCCGCCCTGCGGCCCATCCCCCGTTCCCCAATCCCCCTAGGCCAGCGTTCAGCCGCCGCCAAACCGCCCGCTCCGGGCAGTTTGGCGGCCAAGGCGCGCGGCGGGCTTGCAGCCCGCCGCGCGCCGCCCTATCCGGTAGGGGTTGCCGCTGACGCGGCCCCTTGCCTTGGATTTTCGATGTTTCTCTATCGATTGCTCATCTCGCTCGCGCTGCCGTTTCTAGCCATCGGCCAAAGCCGCCGCATCGCGCGCGGTGTGGAACAGCCAGCCGACAGGGCAGAACGCGCCGCGCGCCACCTGCCCCCCAAAACTGCCCCAAGCCCGATCTGGATACACGCCGCCTCCAACGGGGAACTCACCGCCGCCCGCCCCCTGATTGCCGCCCTTGGCAAGAACCACCCCTTACTCATCACCTGCAATTCCGTATCCGGCCGCGCGCTGGTCCAATCCTGGAACATCCCCGCCACCACCGTGCAACTTGCGCCGATTGACACCCGCGCCGCCCTCAAACGCTTTCTGGACCACTGGGCCCCCTGCGCCCTTGTCACCGTAGAAAACGAACTCTGGCCCAACCGCCTCTCTGCCTGCGCAGCGCGTGGCATTCCCGCCGCCGTCCTCTCGGCCCGTATGTCCGAAAGCTCCGCGCGCAACTGGGCGCGGCTTTCAGGCCTTGCGCGACAGGTCATGGGGCAAATCGCCCTTCTGGCCCCACAAGACGCCCCCTCCGGCCCACGCTTCCTGTCCCTCGGCCTGCCCGAGGCCGCGCTCTGCCCACCAGTGAACCTCAAATCCGCGGCGCTGACCGCCGCCGCCGCCCCTGCCGACCTTACCGATCACTTTACCCGCGCCGAAACCGTCATGGCCGCCTCGACCCACAGCGGCGAGGATGCCGCCGTGCTCAAGGCCTTCTCCGCCGCCCTGACCACGCGCCCAAAACTGCGCCTGATCCTCGCCCCAAGGCACCCAGACAGAGCCGAAGAAATCGCCCGCCTCGCCGCCGAGGCAGGGCTCAGCAGCCAAAGGCGCAGCCATGGCGGCGCGCCAAAGGCACAGGTCTATATCCTTGATACGCTTGGGGAATTGGCAGGCACCTATGCCCTCGCCTCCAGCGCCTTTATCGGCGGCTCCTTCGTGCCCAAAGGCGGGCACACCCCCTTTGAACCCGCCGCCCAAGGCTGTGCCATCCTGCATGGGCCACATACGGAAAACGCCGGCGAAATCTACGCCGCCCTCGGCGCAGGCGGCGGCGCACAGCAGGTGGATACCGCCGAGGCCCTCGCCGCATATTGGACCACACAAACCCCGCAGAGCCTCTCCGCTCAGACCGAAGCCGCCGCCGCAATCTGCGCCGCCTCGGCCCACCCCGATGCCCTGAACCACTGGCTTGAGCGTTTTCACGCCCTGCTCGCCGCAAAGCCCGCTTGATCTTTCACGCGGCGCGGCTTTTACTTGATTTAGGCACTACATTTTGCATTTCCTGAATATTATGCCATATTATAGGGACACCAACCTCTGAAGAAGCGGAAGAAACGCTCTGTGAGCAGTCTGAAACCATTTCTGGCCCCCCTTGATATGGGGGACAATTCCAAACGCGACCTGCGCACCCAGTTCGGTGCGCTGTGCTATCGCGTTGTTGGCGGCAAAACCCAGATTTTGCTGATCACCTCGCGCACGCGCAAACGCTGGATCCTTCCCAAGGGCTGGCCAATGGACGGCGAAAGCCCGACCCACGCCGCCGAGACCGAGGCATGGGAGGAAGCCGGCGCAAAGGGCAAGATCAAGCCCGTCTGCATCGGCATCTACGGCTATCGCAAACAGTTCGACGGCGAGGAAATGCCCTGCATGGTTGCGATCTTTCCGCTCAAGGTCAAATCCCTTGCCTCGGATTTCCCCGAACGCGACGAGCGTCGGCGCAAGTGGTTCTCCTTGGCCAAGGCCGCCAAAAAGGTCGACGAGCCGGAACTGCGCCACCTGATTTCGCGCTTCGACCCCAGCACACTCTGATCCATCGACCCCGCGTGCAGGCGGCTTGCGCTCGCCGCCAATCGGCCTATCTTGAATGCGGACACCAACGGAACCGCCCCCCGCAATGATCAAATACAGCCTCAAATGCCCTAGGGACCACAGCTTTGACAGCTGGTTCGCCAATGCGCAGGCCTATGATACCCTTGCGAAATCGGGGATGGTCACCTGCGCGGTCTGCGGCAGCGACGGCGTGACAAAGGCGATCATGGCGCCGCGCGTCTCCTCTGGCTCGGCGCAGCCGCCCGAGGCCCCCACGGCAAACAGCCCCAAAAAAGACGCCCCCTCCGGCCCGCTCACAGCCCCCGCCTCCCCCGCCGAACAGGCCCTGCGGGAGCTGCGCGCCCATGTGGAGGCGAACTCGGAATATGTCGGCAAGAGTTTCGTCAAAGAGGCCCGCGCCATCCACGAGGGCGAGGCCCCCGAACGGCCCATCTACGGCGAGGCCAAGATCGAGGACGCCAAGGCCCTCGTCGCCGAGGGCATAGAGGTCGCGCCCCTGCCCTTCCGGCCAGACCGCAAAACCAACTGATCCGGCCTAAACCTTCGGCTCATGCACCCCCGGCGTGACCTGCCGCCGCTTTGCCGCGGCCTCGCGCCATGCGATAAAGCTCACCGCGCCAATGATCATCGACCCGCCGAGGATCACATAGATATCCAGCGCCTCGTCAAAGAACACCGCGCCCAAAAGCACCGCCCAGACAAGCTGTAGGTAGGTCACCGGCTGCGTCACTGCCACAGGGGCCGCCGCAAACGCCAGCGTCATGGTGTAATGCCCCCCGGTCGCCAAACAGGCCAGAATCGCCAGTAGCCCAAGGTCCGCCCAAGAGGGCGTGACCCAGACCGACAGAGCAAAGGGCGCAAGGCCGATCGTCACCGTCACCGACAAGAACCCCACAATCACCGCGGGGCCGAAACGCTCCGACATCCGCTTGGCCACAAGGTAGGACACCGCAAACAGGATCGCCGTACCGATCATGGCGTAATGCCCGGCCTCAAGCACCCGCAGCCCGGGGCGCAGAATCACCAGCATCCCGATCAGGGCCACCCCAACCGCCGCCAGCCGCCGCACCGCCAGCTTCTCGCCAAGGAACGCCGCCGCCCCAAGGGTCACGTAAACCGGCGAGAGGTAATTCATCGCAGAGACCTCCGCGAGGGTGATCTGGCTCATGGCAAAGAACCACAAAATCACCCCGACCGAATGGGTCAATCCGCGCAGGCCAAACAGCCACCAATCTTTTGCCAGCAACCTCACCCGCATCATGGATGGCAACATCGGCACCAGAAAAACCAACCCAAAGAGATAGCGCAAAAACGCCGCCTGCGCCGCAGGCAAACGCCCGTCCATGGATTTCACAATCGCCGTGACCAAAACGAACAGAAGGCCGGTCACAACCATCCACAGGATACCGGCCAAAGGCCGCGAAGGTTTTGTTGTTTGCATAGTGCTGACAGACCAGCCAAGCGGCCCATGGTCAAGGGCCTAACCGCCCAAAATCAGACCCAAGGCAATCGACCACATCACCAGCGCAATGATGAAATCCAGAACCTGCCACGCCCGCGGCCGCGCAAACAGGGGCCGCAGGAACTGCGCGCCATATCCAAGGGCAAAGAAGAAAAGGAAAGATCCAGTCATCGCCCCCGCGCCAAAGACCCAGTGATCGGGCTCATAGCTGGTCGAAATACTGCCGAGCAGAACCATCGTATCCAGATAGACATGCGGGTTCAGCCATGTCAGCGCCAGCACCGTCGCCAACACAGGCCAAAGCGGCCCCTTGCCTTGATCCGAGGTATCCAGCGCCGCCCCGCCGCGCAGCGCCGACAAAAACGCCCGCAACCCGTAAAGCGCCAGAAACAGCGCCCCGCCCCAGCGGAACACATTCAAAAGCCAAGGCATCGCCTCGACCAAGGCGCCAAAGCCGCCCACCCCCGCCGCAATCAACAGCGCATCGGACAGCGCACAGGTAAGGGCCACGGCAAAAACATGGGCCCGCAAAATCCCCTGCCGCAGCACAAAGGCATTCTGCGCCCCGATCGCAATGATCAGGGACAGGCCAAGGCCAAGACCGGATAGAAAGGTGGACATGGGGCGCCTCCGGCTAGCCGGCCGAAAGCTGCTCCATCACCTCGTCAGAGACTTCAAAGTTCGCGGTCACCCGCTGCACATCGTCGTCATCTTCCAAAAGCTCGATAAGCTTCATCAGCTTCTGCATGCCCTCAAGGTCAAGCTCGGTGCTGATATTGGGCTTCCAAACCAGCTTCGCCGTCTCGGATTCGCCCAGTTCGGCCTCAAGCGCGGTGGACACATCGTTCAAATCCGTATCGGCGCAAAAGATCACATGCGCTTCGTCCGTATGCTCGACATCCTCTGCC
Organism: Harenicola maris; assembly: GCA_018524345.1. Taxonomy (GTDB): domain Bacteria; phylum Pseudomonadota; class Alphaproteobacteria; order Rhodobacterales; family Rhodobacteraceae; genus Harenicola; species Harenicola maris. The sequence goes on along the minus strand of JADQAZ010000001.1, from coordinate 451,659 downwards.
CCCGCCTCGATAGCGGCCATCATCACAGTGTCCTCATCGCCAGCGGTGACGGGATAGGTGATCTCGCCCTTGCGGTCGAACATAAAGGACACCGCGCCGGTTTCACCCAGATTGCCGCCGTTCTTGGAAAACGTCGAGCGCACGGTGGATGCGGTGCGGTTCAGGTTGTCGGTCATCGCCTCGACAATCACCGCCACGCCGCCGGGGCCATAGCCCTCATAGCGGATTTCCTTGTAATCCTCGCCGCCCGCGGCTTGGGATTTATCAATCGCCCGCTGGATCACGTCCTTCGGAACGGATTGCGACTTGGCCTCTTTCACGGCCATACGCAAACGCGGGTTTTTATCTACATCGGGGTCGCCCATCTTGGCGGCCACGGTGATTTCCTTCGCCAGCTTGGAAAACAGTTTGGAGCGCAGCTTGTCCTGACGCCCCTTGCGGTGTTGGATGTTTGCCCATTTTGAATGGCCTGCCATTGGTGCCTCCGTCGGTCATCGCGCGCAATTCGGTTTGGCCCTCAATAAGGCCGCACGCGGCGCTTATCAAGGCGGGCTGGAGAGATGGCCGCAAACCCCTTCGCCCGCCCCCGTTTGCCTAGGCAGACGGGCTTTGCGCCGCCTCGCCCTCGCGCTCAAGCCAACCTTGATAGCGCACCAGCCTGCCAATCCGCGGCAGGGACAGGTCGACATCGAAATGAAACCGCCCCTGCGCCACATATTCACGGGTCTCGCTGCGCGGCAGAACCCTGCGCGGCAGCGGCAGACCAAGGCACCAGCCGCGCCGCACCTCCATCCCCATCACCGCGCCCTCTCCGGTCAGCTCAAGCTCGAACCGAAAGGGGCCAAAGCGTTCAAACACATGGCGCGGTTTCGACGGGCTCAGGTAGGACCGAAACCTGCGCCCCGCGAAATCACGCTGCCAAACCTCGGTATCCCCCCGCCGCACCATCGTCACGCAAACCGGAGTATCCCGCCCCGCATTGGGAAAGCGGAACAGCGCCGCAATGATCCGCCCCGCCCATCCGTCCGGCCCCGTGATCTCAGCCGCGCCGCGCGCCGATTGCATGTCCCAAACCTCATGCATGTCCCGCCACACATCAGGCATCTCGCCCCACCGCGCCCCAAGGGCCTGCTCGAAAAGCACCGGCGCAGGGCGCGCCTCCGCGGCGATGGAGAACCCCACCTCCCCCAATGCCGCCTCCAGCTCCGCCCGCGTCATCACCTCCAGCGCCGGACGCGCGCCCGCCCGCCGCTCCCCGCGGGCCAATTGTTCGATAATCACCATGGCGGGCACCACCGGCACAAAGGGCCCAAGCCCCTCCCGCGCCGTCAACCGCCACTCCCGCGCAAGCGGCGCGCCATCTTCCCCGCGGCCCATCACGGCGCAGATCATCCCGCCCGTGTCCCGCCCAAAGGGCTCAAGCCGCTCCGCCACCCACCGCAGCGGCCGGTCATACCGCTCCAAAGGCGGCAACAGCCGCTTGGCCCGCAGCCAGCTTAGAACCCCAAGGCCGTAATGCATGATCCGAAGGTCAAGTCCTGCACGAAAGACGACGCTCCGTGCCTTGAAATGATTGGGAAAAAGCGTCAGGTCAGGCGCACCGATCAAGGCCGCCGGCCGCTTCATATCGGGCGCGATCTCCACCTGCCGCGTCTGCGACCAGCCGCGCATCTCGCGCCAGACACCCCCGCGCCACAGGCGTAAAGGCGCGCCAACCTGCCCCAAAATCGCCTGCATAACAGAACGCCCCCGCGGCGCACGGTTGCCCGGGCAAATCGCCGTCTCGATCACCTCCACCCGGGACAAATCAGCCGCCATATCCCCCGCAATCACCGAGGACACCGCCGGAACCGAGGAGGCACCAGAGATCACCTGCATCCCCGCCGCCTGAGCTTCCGCGTCCAAACCACTGATACCCGACGTAAATTCCGCCGCATCCGACAGATCGATATAATCCGCCCCCGCCGCAATCGCCGCCCGCGCCACGCGGTAGGGCTCCGCGCCATAGCCCTGAAACGGCCCGGCCGCATCCACCACAACTTCGGGCGATAATGCCCTCAATTCACGCGCAAAATCCGCATCATCGCGATCAAGCCGTGCCGCACTGCCCCCAACCTCCTGCGCAAACTCCCGCGCCGCCTCCAGCCTGCGTCCGGCCACCACAACCTCATGGCCCCGCTGCAGCAACAGCCGCGCCAAACGCCCGCCAAACACCCCGTAGCCCCCGATGATCACCACCCTCATCGCATCAACCTTTTCTGCACATCCGCATCGGGCATCGCGCAAAGGTCAACCCGCCGCGCCAGCCGATAGCGATTGCGCGCCAGCCGCTGATACAGCCAATCCCGCAGGCCACGGGGCAGCACCCGAAACACCCCCAGCAAACGCGCCGCCCCGCCAAGCCGCGCCCCCATGCGCATCACCGCATCGGCAGAGCCATAGGCCCGCCCGCCCTCAAGCAGCAACCAGGAGGTCGGATCCGCCGCATCCATCCCGTAATGGCGCAACAATGCCGCCCCGAGCGGCGATTGCATCGGCACAATCCGCACCTCCTCCGCTCGGTCCCGCCGCGCGATCCACTTCGCACCCCGCGCACAAACCCCGCACATGGCGTCCATCACACAGATCACGCCAGCGTCGTCAAAGGCCGGAACCGCCGCGTCAGAGCGATGCGAAAACAGGGGAAACTGCGTCATATCCATGGGCCAACCCTAGCCCCCCGCCGCCAATACACCATCCCGCAAATCGTCACGCCTCTTGCAACAAGGGGGCCAATCAGGTCTGCTGCCGCCATTCAACCAGACGGATAATGGCAATGACGACCGACCAGATCATCCTTTTCACACTCTTCGCGGCGGTCTTTGCCCTGCTGATCTGGGGGCGCTACCGCTATGATATCGTGGCCTTTTCCGCGCTGATGATCGGCGTTGTTCTGGGTGTCGTCCCTACCAAAGATGCCTTCGCGGGCTTTGGCCACCCCGCCACCCTAGTCGTGGCGCTGGTGCTGGTGGTCTCGGCGGGGCTGGTGCGCTCCGGCGCCGTCTTCCTGATCACCCGCACGCTGGTGGACAGCTCGCGCTCCCTTGGCGGCCATATCGCGCTGATGGGCGGGGTCGGCGGCGTGCTCTCGGCCTTTATGAACAACGTCGCGGCCCTTGCCCTGCTAATGCCCGTCGATGTGCAAACCGCCCGCAAGGCGGGCCGGGTCGCGGGCCTGTCGCTCATGCCCCTGTCCTTCTGCACCATCCTTGGCGGCATGGTCACGCTGATCGGCACGCCCCCCAATATCATCATCGCCTCGATCCGGGAGGACGCCCTGGGCGAACCCTTCAAAATGTTCGATTTTGCCCCTGTCGGCGGCGTGACCGCCCTCGCCGGCCTCGCCTTCGTCGCCCTGATCGGCTGGCGTTTGATCCCGAAATCCGGCGATGGCGCGGGCGAGGACACCTCCACCCTCGGCAATTACATCGCCGAGCTGACCCTGCCCGAGGGCAACAAACACCTCGGCAAAACCCTCGCTGATCTAGAGGAAATTGCCGAAAAATCCGACGTCGCCATCATGGGCCTCGTGCGCGGCGGCAAGCGCCTCTTTGGCACACAGCGCAAGGGCGAGCTTCAACCCGGAGACGCCCTCGTCCTTGAGGCCGCGCCCGATGCCCTCGACGAATTCCGCGCCGCCCTCGCCCTCGACTACTCCGACGAACGGCGCCAAGAGCTCCTCTCCGATGCTTCCGAGGGGCTGACCCTGGTCGAGGTCGTCGTGCCCGAAACCGCCCGCATCAACGGCAAATCCGCCGCCCGCATCGGCCTGTCATGGCGCCAACGCACGATCCTGATGGGCATCTCGCGCCGAGGCAAACGCATCCGCAATCAGGTGCGCAAAACACAGGTGCAAACCGGCGATATCCTCCTGCTCCTCGTGCCCGCCGATCAGGTCAGCGAAGTCACCGAATGGCTCGGCTGCCTGCCCCTCGCCGACCGTGGCCTTGCCGTCACGGATGACAAGAAAACATGGCTCGCCATCGGCCTGTTCGCCGCCGCCGTGGTCGCCGCCTCTGTCGGTCTGATCTACCTGCCCATAGCGCTCGGCCTTGTGGTGATCGCCTATGTGCTGACGAAAATCCTGCCGGTGCAGGAGCTCTACGATCACATCGAATGGCCGGTGGTGGTGCTCCTCGGCTCCATGATCCCGCTCGGCGCCGCGCTGGAAACCTCCGGCGGCACAGAGCTTATCGCCGGCGCCCTCGTCGGCCTAACAGAGGGCATGCCCGCATGGGCCATCCTGACCGTGCTTATGGTGGTGACCATGACCCTGTCGGACGTGCTGAACAACACCGCCACAACCATCGTCGCCGCCCCAGTGGGCCTGCAAATGGCCACCTCCCTCGACGTGAACCCCGACCCCTTCCTCATGGCCGTCGCCATCGCCGCCTCCGCCGCCTTCCTCACCCCCATCGGCCACAAGAACAACACCCTGATCCTCGGCCCCGGCGGCTACAAATTCGGCGACTACTGGCGCATGGGCCTGCCGCTGGAAATCCTCGTGGTGGCAGTCTCCATCCCCGCAATCCTTGTGTTCTGGCCGCTATAAACCCGTGGTCAGGCGGCGGGTGTGATGATAGGCAAACCCTGCACTTGTCTAATACATCACATTAGGAATTTCGATGAGCTACTCCATCATTTTCAAACGCTACGCCCCCTTCACGACCTTTGGTGGCGGTTTTCACGGCGACGGGCGCAATTCGCCCAACTTTTTCGGCACGGCGCGGTGTCACGGTCAGGTCGCATTCGACTTCACCAAAGGCTACCTAAGCTGCCACGCCCACTCCGATCCCACATGGCACAAATGGACTCCCAGCAAGGTGACCACCCAGAAACCGACCATCACCATGTCGGGCTGCTCCTGCTCCTCTGGCACGGTCAAATTCACCGCCCATACCGCAGGCTCCAACCCGCAGGCCCCCGGCTCCCCGCCCATCGACACCTTCATCGAAGTCGAGGCAACCGCGAGCCGCATCAAAGCCAAGGTCTTTGGCGACCCTTTCCCCAACTGCGAAGTCTTCCTGAAAAAGAACAACGCCCCAAGCACATCCACAGTGCCAACCCTAAGCGCTCTCAAATTCGAATTGCTTGGCGACTACCGCACCCCGCACGGCCCGCAGGTCGGCCCGCTGACCAAACTCTGGGGCCAGAACCGCAGCAACCTCTTGCTGACGATTGACCACTGCATCACGATCTAAAAGACACCGCGCGGCCTCGCCTGAAGGGGCCGCGCGCTACATCTCCCACAACAGGGGAATGAGTGCCGAGGCCAAGAGGCCGACAGACAGGTTCAGCGGGATCCCCACCTTCAGGAAATCGCTGAACTTATACCCGCCCGGCCCGTAAACCAGCATGTTGGTCTGATAGCCAATCGGCGTCGCAAAGCTGGCCGAGGCCGCCACCATCACCGCCACAACCAAGGGTCGTGGGTCGACGCCAACGGCGGTGCCAAGACCAATCGCAATCGGCGTCACCACCACAGCCACCGCATTATTGCTCACCAGCTCTGTCAAAACAGAGGTCAGCAGATAGATCGCCCAGACCAGAAAGAAGGGTGGCAAACCGGCCAAGGCAGGGGCGACCGCATCCACAATCAGGGACACCGCGCCAGAGGCCTCAAGCGCCGCCCCGATGCCCAACATGGCAAAAATCAACGCCAAGAGCCGCCCGTCCACCATGGCAAAGGCCTCATCCGCGTCGATACAGCGCGTCACCAGAACCACCGCCACCGCAAGGATCGAGAGCATAAAGATCGGCGCAACCCCGAAGGCCGCAAGGCCGACGATCCCGATCAAGGCCGTCACCGCAATCGGCACCTTGCCGCGCCGATAGGCACGGGCCGAGGGCGCCGAGACATTGACCAGATCCATATCCGCCGCCAGCCGCTGAATATCCTCCGGCGCGCCCTCAAGCAGCAAGGTATCGCCCACCTGAATAACCACATCGTCCAGCGTGCTCGACAGGTTCTGATTGCGCCGATGCACCGCAAGGGCATAAACGCCATAGCGCCGCCGCAGCCGCAAAACGCTCAGCGAGCGCCCGACCATCCGCGCCCCCGGCGTGATCAACACCTCTACCGTCGATGTCTCCACCGTCGACAGGGTCTCCGCCATCCGCACCTCTGGGTTCTCCTGCAGGGACAAAAGCTCCGACACCGCCGTGCGCAGAACCACACGGTCCCCGGCCTGCAATGTCACCTCCTTGATGGTGCGCCGCAGCGAGGCATCGCCCCGTAGCACATCGATCACCCGCACCCCGTCGCGGCGAAACTCGTCCACCGCCCGCGGCGTCTGCCCGATCAGGGCAGAGCCCTCGGGGATCGCCACCTCGGTAAAGAACTTCATCTTCGACTTGTCCGACATAAGGGAGGACAGGCTCCCCCGATCCGGCAGCAGGCGCGGCGCGATAAACCGCAAATAGACCATCCCCCAAGCCACCAAAATCACCGCCAAAGGCGTGACCTCAAAGATCGTAAAGGCCTCCAGCCCGCCCTTGCGCGCCACCCCGTCCACCAACAGGTTGGTCGAGGTCCCGATCAGGGTCAAAGTGCCGCCCAAAATCGCCGCATAAGACAGCGGAATCAACATCTTGGAGGCAGAGACCCCCATGGTCCGCGACAGCCCCACAAAGACGGGGATCATCACCACAACAACCGGCGTATTCGACACGATCGCGCTCGAAATAATTACGAACAGCATCAAGGCCCCGACCGCCATGGCGGGCCGCGTCTTTGCATTCGCCTCCGCCACCGATGTGAACCAGCTCAGCGCGCCAGTGCGCACCAAGGCCCCCATGACGATGAACATCGCCGCAATCGTCCATGGCGCAGGGTTCGACAGAACCGCCAAGGCATCGTCATACGGCAAAACCCCAGAAACCAGCAAAACCGACACCCCGCCAATGGCGACAACCTCGGTCGGCAGGCTCTCTCGCAGGAACATGGCAAACATCGCGGCCACAACCAAAAGGGCCAGAACCGCGTCATAGGGGGGGGAAACGGAAATAAAATCCAATCGCTCGGCCTCTCACTCTGCCTTGGCGCGGGCCGCCTGCGCCGCAGGGCGCGGCGCACCGCGCGGCTGCACCAAAAACACTCCGGCGAAAATAAGCGCCATAGACAGATAGAACTCTGCCCCATAGCGTTCGTCCAGCAAAAACATCGCCCAGACGACCCCCGCGATGGTCACCACATAGCCAACCTGCGCCGCAAACACCGCCCCGGCCCGCCCCACCAGCCAGACATAGCTGACATAGGTCAGCGCATGGACGATGCAGATCACCAAGAGCGCATATTCCGGCCTGCCCCATGGGGTAAACGGATTGATAAACTCCCCCGCCGCCATGGCCGCAGGAAGCGACAGCACCGTACAAACCACCGAGGCCCAGAACAAAAGCCGCACAGGCCCAAGGCCCCCGGTGCCAAAGCGCACAACAAAGTTCCCCTCAAACCCGTAAAACGCAGGCGCAATCAGGGCGAGCGCGATCAAAACCACTAGGGGCAAATGCCCGCCAACGCCCCCGTCAAACCCCATGTCGCCCGTCATCACAGCAGGCGCAAACAGCACCAATACCCCGCAAAACCCCAACAGCAGCCCCGCCAGACGCAGCCAGCTAAACCGCTCCGTCCCCATCGGCATGGCAATCACAAAGGTGAAGATCGGCACTGTGGAGATAAAGATCGACAGCCACCCCGCGGGCAGATACCGCGCCGCCTCATAGCTGGCGAAATTGGGAAACATCGTGCCCACAAGAGCCACAACACAGCCGGCAATCACCGCAGGGCGCGACAGCGCAAAACTGCGGCCGGTAAACAGCATGAAAACACCCAGCAAGAGCGCGCCAACAAGGCTCTGCCAAAAGATGATCCCCACATGGCGATAGCCCTCGGACACCGCGACCTTCGACAGCGGCTGCGTGATCCCCCATGCCGCGCCGGTGGCCATCAGCGCACAGAAATTGGCCAACCGCACCTAGGGTCCGCTTTGGGCAAGCCGCCCGCCCCGCCGCACCATCTCGATCCGCTTGGCGCGGCCGGTCTGGTTGTCGGTCTCCACATAAAGACCTGAAATCGTGGCCTCCCCACCCGCGGGCGTGAACCGCCCCTTGGGCATGCCGGTGACAAACCGCCGAAGCGGCTCCGCAGGCTCCATCCCGATGACCGAGTTGTAATCGCCGCACATGCCGACATCTGATTGAAACGCCGTGCCGGCGGGCAAAATCTGCGCATCCGCCGTGGGCACATGGGTATGGGTGCCCACCACAATGCTCGCCTTGCCATCGCAAAAATGGCCCATGCCCATTTTCTCCGATGTCGCCTCGCCGTGGAAATCCACAAGGCTGGCCGAGACAAGCCCGCCCAAGGGGTGCTTGCGCAGCACCTCGTCAATGGCCGAAAACGGATCATCAAAGGGCCGCTTCATAAACACCTGACCCAGCATATGGGCCACCAGAACCTTGCGCCCGTTCTGCGCCGTATAGACCCGCGCCCCCTGCCCCGGCGCGCCCTTGCCAATGTTCATCGGCCGCAAAACCCGCGGCTCCTGCTCGCAAAAGGCATACATGTCGCGCTGGTCAAAGCCGTGATCGCCAAGGGTCAAACAATCGGCCCCCGCCGCCAGCAACTCCTTGGCATGAGCGCCAGAACACCCGTGGCCCGATGTCGCGTTATCGACATTCACCACTACAAAATCCAATTTCCAATCCGCGCGCAGCTTGGGCAGTTGCCCAATCACCGCGCTTCGGCCCGACCGGCCCATTATATCGCCAAGAAACAAAATCCGCATTGATCCCTGCTATGGCCAAGGCCAAATAGACGCAAGAGTGCGCGTGCCCCTTCACGCGAAAATGCCGATGCAAAAGGATAGGCCCCATGTCAGTGCAACTCACAGTGGTCAAGGCGCTCAGCCGCTGGACGATGAAACCGGTCCTGACCCATTCGCTCAACATCCCCCGCATCCGCAAATGGTTCCGCTACTGCGTAGAGCCATTCTTTTTCTCGCCCCGCGGCTTCTGGAAACGCCCCGCCAATCTGGCCAGCGGCGTCTCCGGCCTCTGGGTCGGGGCGGGAAAGGGCACCCATCCGGACCCACTGCAAACCGGCGTGATCCTCTATTTCCACGGCGGCGGCTTCGTCTTCGGCAGCCCGGGCAGCCACGCCCGCATGGTGGCAGACCTCGCCATGCGCTGCGATATGGCGGGCTTTGTCGCCAATTACGCCCTAGCGCCCGAACACCCCTTTCCCGCCGCACATAATGACGCACTCGCCGCCTACGAGGCCCTGCTGGGCATGGGCGTGCCCGCCGATAAAATCGTCATCGGAGGCGACAGCGCCGGGGGCAATATCGCCCTCGTCCTGCTCTCGCAAATCCTCGCAAAGGGCCTGCCCCGCCCCCGCGCCACCCTGGCGCTTTGCCCGGTGACGGACCTCACCTACTCGGGCGCCTCCATCACCGAAAACGCCAAGTCCGACGTCTTCCTCCCCGCCAGCCAGATCCCCGTACTGATGGATCACTACCTCGGGAAACACCCGGCAAATGACCCGCTCGCCTCACCGCTCTTTGCCGATTTCACCGGCGCACCGCCGGTCCTGATCCATGCCACCGATATCGAAATCCTGCGCGACGATGCCCTGCGGATGGACAAGGCCCTCACCGCCCAAGGGGTGGACAGCACCCTGCAAATCACCCCCAAGGCCATGCATGTATGGCACCTGATGCGCGGCGTCGTGCCAGAGGCCAATGCAGCCCTCGACCAGATCGCAGATTGGCTCCGCCCGCGGTAACGGGCGCCCAAACTTTTGGAAAAGTTTGTCCACCGCCCGGACTAGAACGTCACGATTTCCCGCTCTGTCACGATCATATCAAGCGGCTGATCCGTGGGCTCCATCGGCAAGCTCTCGGCCTCCTGCGCGCCAAAGGCAAAACCGATCGCCAGAACAGGCCCCCTCGCGCGCAGCCCCTCAAGGGTGCGGTCATAAAACCCGCCGCCATAGCCAAGCCGCTCCCCCGACCGGGTCCATGCCACTAGTGGCACAATCACAACCTCGGGCGTGATGAAATCATCCACCTCAGGCACCCGCGTGCCAAAGGGCCCCGCCCGCAGGGCCGCATCCGGCTCCCAGCGGGAAAATTCCAGCGCCGCCCCCTTGGCCACAATCACCGGCACCGCCACCGGCCCATGGGCCGCAGCCTCCGCCATGGCGGCAAGGGGCGAAATCTCCGTCCGGATCGGCAGATACCCCGCCAAGGGCACGCCCCGATACCCCGCCAGAACCGACGACAAACCACCGCCCGCCCCCGGCCCCGCCGCGGCAAAAGCCGCCTCGCGCCGCACAAAGGCCGCCTGCCGCGCCGCGGCCTTCTGCTCCGCCAAAGTCATAACAGCATGATCGCGGCCAGCCCGAGGAAGGCAAAGAAACCAACCACATCCGTCACCGTCGTCACAAAGGCGCCCGAGGCAAGCGCCGGATCCACCCCGATCTTCTCCAAAGCCACGGGGATCAAAATCCCCGCCAATCCGGCCACCACCATATTCACGACCATGGCAATCGCCAGAACATACCCCAGCTGCATAGAGCCGAACCAGATCAACCCCACAATCCCCATGGCCAAGGCAAAGAACAACCCGTTCACAAGCCCCACCAGAACCTCACGCCGCACAACCCGCCAAACGTTCGCTCCGGTCAAATCCTTGGTCGCAATCGCCCGCACCGCCACGGTCAAGGACTGCGTCCCCGCATTCCCCCCCATAGAGGCCACAATGGGCATCAAAACCGCGAGCGCCACCACCTGCGCAATCACCGCCTCGAACTGCGAAATCACGATAGAGGCCAAAATCGCCGTCACAAGGTTCACGGCCAGCCAAGGGAAACGCCGCTTTGTCGTGTCCCAAACCCGGTCACTGATCCGGTTCTCGCCCACACCGGCAAGACGCAAAATATCCTCCTCGGCCTCCTCGTCCAAAACCACCATGGCGTCATCAATGGTGATCATCCCCACCAACTGCCCGCCATTGTCCACCACCGGCATCGAAATCAGGTGATACTGGTTAAACGCATAGGCCACCTCGCCCTCGGCCTCATCCACCGGCACGGTGCGAAAACTGTCCTCGACAATCTCCATCAGGGGCGTCTCGCGCGGGCTGGCCAAAAGCTTTCCAAGGGTGACATAGCCCGTCGGGCGCATCATCGGGTCCACCAGAACAACGTGATAGAACTGCTCCGGCAAATAGGCGGTGTCGCTGCGCATATAATCAATCGCATCGCCCACCCGCCAATGCTCGGGCGCGCGGACCACCTCGGGCTGCATCAGGCGGCCCGCGGAAAACTCCGGATAGGTCAGCGCCTGCTCAACCGCCGCCCGATCAGAGGCCGGCAAAGCCTCCAGAATCCGCTCCTGCTGCGGCTCCTCCAGATCCTCCAGAAGGTCAACAACATCGTCGCTCTCAAGCTCGCGCACCGCCGCCGTCAGATCGTCCGGCTGCAGCGCGTTGATCACCTCCTCGCGCAACCCCTCGTCAAGCTCGGACAGAACCTCGCCCAGAATATCCCCGTCATACAGGTCAAGGAACTCGCGCCGCTCCGGCCCCGAAATCTGCTCCAGAATATCGGCCACATCGGCAGGGTGCAGCGTATCGATGATCGCATCCAAAGCCTCGGTATCGCGGGCCTCGACACATTCCATAATCGATTGAACAATAGGTTTTTCCAGCTTGTAACCGCTGGACTCGCGCTGCTCCGCGCCGCTGTCTTCACGCTGGGTCTCGGCCATGGAACGCTCCCCTGTAGCTTCCCCAAATGGCTAGGCGATCCCGCCGCCGCGTGCAAGACGATGCCGGTCTTCTTATTGGCCCAAATATCCAAAATCCGCCCATTGCCTTCCCATGCGGCAGCGGCGATTTGGGGGTTTGCCTCACCGCGCGCGCGGCGCTACTCTGCGCCCCATGACACGCCGCACCCTCCTTCTGGGCCAAAGCCTTGAATTCACCCGCAATCCGATGGCCGCCCGCGCCGAGGGTGCGCCCCCCGAAGACGCCGCCCGCCACCTCAGCCACGCAGGCGTGCTGATCGAGGACGGCCTCATCGGCGCCTTTGGCGAGGCCGCAACCCTCGCCGCCCGCTACCCCGAGGCCCCGATCATCGACTACGGCGCGGGCCTGATCCTGCCCGGCTTTGTCGACGCCCATGTCCATTACGCCCAAACCGGAATCATCGCCTCATGGGGCAAACGGCTGATCGACTGGCTGAACGACTATACCTTCCCCGAGGAACGCCGCTTCGCCGATCCGGCCTATGCCATCACGCTGGCGGGCCGCTACCTCGACCTCGTGCTTGCCAATGGCACCACAACCGTCGCCAGCTACGGCACCGTCCACGCCGAAAGCGTCACGGCCCTGTTTCAGGCCGCCCTCGCCCGCGGCATGGCCGTGGTGGCGGGCAAAACCTGTATGGACCGCAACGCGCCGGACTGGCTGACAGACACGCCCCAATCGGCCTATGACGACAGCGCCCGCCTGATCCGCCGCTGGCACGGGCAAAACCGTGCCACCTATGCGGTCACGCCGCGCTTCGCCCCCACCTCCAGCCCCGAACAGCTTGAGGTCATGGGGGCGCTTTGGGCCGAAAACCCCGGCACTTTGATGCAAACCCACCTCTCCGAACAAGTGGAGGAAATCGCTTGGGTCAAAGACCTCTACCCAAAGGCGCGCGACTACCTCGATGTCTATGAAACCTACGGGCTGACCGGCCCCGGCGCGGTCTTCGGCCATGCCATCCACCTGACCGACCGCGAAATCGCCCATCTGTCCGACAGCGGCAGCAGCGTCGTCCATTGCCCCACCTCCAACGCCTTCATCGGCTCCGGCCTGTTTCAGGCCGCGCGTCTGGCAAAGGCGGGCATCACCATGGGGCTGGCCACAGACACAGGGGGCGGCTCCTCCTTCTCCATGCTGCGCACCATGGCCGCCGCCTATGACATCTCGCAACTGGCCGGCACCCCGCTGCACCCGGCAGAGCTCCTCTGGCTCGCCACCGCAGGCGCCGCCGAAAGCCTGCAGATGCAGGATCAGGTCGGCACACTCGCCCCCGGCTCCGCCGCGGATATCATCGTGCTCGACCTCAACTCCACCCCCGCCATCGCACAAAGGGCACAGCGCGCGGGCGACATCTGGGGCGCGCTCTTCCCCACCATGATGATGGGCGACGACCGCGCCCTGCGCAGCGTCTGGGTCTCGGGGGCAGAGCGTCAAAGACAGCCAGACAGCCGCCCCGCCGCCGCCGGTTTCATCGCCCGCTAGCCCCTAACAGGGCCGCGCCACAACCATGGCCCAATAGTCGCCCACCCGCGCCAAACCGTAATGGGTCACCCCCTGCATAAGCAGGATGCGGTTGTGGCTGGGCGAGGCGACCCAGTCGGAAAATATCCGCCCCTCGCTGCGCTGCCCGCGGCCAAGGTTCTCGCCCCCCAGACAGGCCCGCAATCCCCGCGCCTGCAACCGGTGCGGCAGGCGCGATCCCCCCGCGCCCCGATGGCTCAGGTCCTTCGTGCTCACCATATAAACCGCATGGGCCCGCGCCGCCGCATCCAGATCATAAGACCGCCGCACGGCAGAGAGCCCATAGCGCGCGCGATGCCGGTTCAGCAGCCCGGCAAACCCCGCTTGGTTCGACGCCTGCCAAACCAGATCCCGTTCCACCCCGCTTGCCGAAACAGGCGGCGCAAAGCCGAAAACAGCCGTAATACAACAAAGGATGAGGGCGGGGAGAGGGGCAAAATATGTCATGCCCCGCACAATCGGGCGCAGGTTTTAACAGCGGGTTTCAACCCCGGAAAATTCGGCTGAAACAGGCCAATAATTTACTTAAAATGCAAGGTTTCTCGCCAGATCATTGGCCTGCGCCGCCAATACCCCCGCATCCAACCGGCTCAAACGCCCGCCGCGCACCACATCGCGCCCCTCGACGATCAGGTCCCGCACCCCCACAGGCCCCGCCAGCAACAGCGCCGCGCGGTCCCAGCTTCCCGCCGCCTCGATCCCACTCATATCCCAAATCGCCAGATCGGCACGCTTGCCGACCTCCAACGATCCCAGATCATGCAAACGCCCCAGAACCGCCGCGCCCCCAAGGGTTGCAATCTCCAAAGCCTCCCGCGCGCTCATCGCATCGGCGCCCTTCGACACCCGCTGCATCAACATCGCCTGACGCGCCTCAGCCACCAGATTGCTGCTGTCATTGCTGGCCGAGCCATCGACGCCAAGGCCAACCCGCACCCCCGCATCCCGCATCGCCCGCACCGGCGCAATGCCGGAGCCAAGCCGCGCATTGGAACAGGGGCAATGGGCCACGCCGGTGCCCGTGCGCGCAAAGAGGTCAATCTCCCCCTCGTCCAGCATCACACAATGGGCATGCCAAACATCATCGCCAGTCCAACCCAGATCCTCCGCATATTGCCCGGGGCGACAGCCGAACTGCGCCAGACTATAGCGCACGTCCTCCTCATTCTCCGCCAGATGGGTATGCAGCCGTACCCCCTTGTCCCGCGCCAGAAGGGCCGCATCGCGCATCAACTCGCGGCTGACCGAAAAGGGCGAACAGGGCGCCAGCCCCACCTGCACCATGGCCCCCGCCCCCGCGTCATGAAACCGGTCAATCAGGCGGATCGAATCCTCCAAAATAGCGGCCTCTTCCTCCACCAGTGCATCTGGCGGCAGCCCCCCCTTGCTCTCGCCAATCGACATCGCCCCCCGCGTCGCATGCAGACGAATGCCCACCTCCGCCGCGCCCTCGATACTGTCATCCAGCCGCGACCCGTTGGGAAACAGATACAAATGATCCGAGGACAGCGAACAGCCCGACAGCGCCAGCTCCGCAAGCCCGAGCATCGCCGAAACCCGAATATGATCCGGACCCATGCGCGCCCAGATGGGATAGAGCGATTGCAGCCAGCCGAACAAAAGCGCGTCCTGCCCCGCAGGCACCGCGCGGGTCAGGGTCTGAAACAGATGATGGTGCGTGTTGATCAACCCCGGCGTCACCAGACAGCCCGCGGCAGAGATCACCTCCGCCCCCTGCGGCTCCAGCCCCGCGCCGATCTCGGCAATCACCCCGCCGCGCATCCGCAGGTCCGCGCCCAGCAACTCGCGCCGCGCCCCGTCCATCGTGATCAGATGGTCCGCCCCCTTGATCAGGCGGTGGGTCATGGCAGCATCGCCATGGCCTCGGCATGCACCTGCGGGTTGGCCGCCGCAATCACCCGCCCGCCGCCATGGGCCGGCCCGCCGTTCCAGTCGGTCACAATGCCCCCCGCCGCCTGCACCAAAGCAATCGGCGCACAGATGTCATAGGGCTGCAACTGCGCCTCGATCACCAGATCGATCTGCCCATGGGCCAAGAGCGCATAGGCATAGCAATCCATCCCGTAGCGCACCAGATTGGCCGCCCCCGCCACGACGGCAAAAGCCGCGCCCTCCTGCGCCGTGCCAACCTCGGGAAAAGTGGTCATCACCGTCGCCTCGGCCAAGGGGCGCGCGGCCCGCGTGCGCAGGGCGCGCGTTCCCATCGGCCCCGCAACCTCTGCGCGGCCAAAGGCGCCCTCGAACCGCTCGCCAATAAAAGGCTGATCAATCAGCCCCATCACCGGCCCCTCCGCATCATTCAACGAAACCAGCACCCCCCATGTCGGCGTGCCGCTGATAAACCCTCGGGTGCCGTCAATCGGATCAAGCACCCATGTCAGCCCGCTCTCCCCCGCGCTCTCCCCGTATTCCTCCCCCAAAATCGCATCCATCGGCCGCAATTCGGCCAGAACATCGCGCATCGCCGCTTCGGCGGCGCGGTCGGCCACGGTCACAGGGTCAAAATCCCCCGGCCCGGCCTTGTTATCGGCCTGCATCTCGGTGCGGAAATGCGGCAAGATCGCCGCGCGGGCCGCATCGGCCATGGCATGGGCACAGGCCCGCAGCGCGGCGTGGTCATCTGGGGAAACGGGCATCATCAGGCGTCCTTTGCAACCGGGGCCATGATGGCCCTAACCGCCTGTCTGACCCAGAACGCGGGCCAATTCAAACACCTGTTTGCGCTGCCCCTCGGGGATCGCATAATAGGACCGGATCAGCTGCATCGCCTCGCGGTCTGTCAAAATATCCTTGGGCGCGCCCTCTGCTTTGGCCTCAGGCGCGGCGCCCTCGGCGCGGCTCTCCTCCTCGAACCCGTCAAAGAAATAGGCCGCAGGCACATTCATCCCCTGGCCGATGTCCCACAGCCGAGAGGCACTGATCCGGTTCGCACCGGTTTCATACTTTTGTATCTGCTGGAACTTGATACCGACCTTATCAGCCAGCTGCGCCTGCGTCATATTCAGCATCCATCGCCGGTGCCGAACGCGCTTTCCAACATAGACATCAACGGGATGCTTCACTGGTTTTCTCCAATTCGCGATCCGCCCTCCACACAGGTATACTACCTCAATTCCGCCCTTCCGGCCAGATTTTTCGCAGAATTTAGTTAAAACTGGAGGTTTGCAGCCCGCCGCCCCCTGAGGCAAAAGGAGACAAGCATCAAGGGAGAGCCGCCATGAAGGCATTTCAACTGCAAGAACTGGGCGCGCCGCCCGCATTGGTCGAGACCACAGCCCCCGCCCCCGCCCCGGGCGAGGTCCGCCTGCGCGTCGCCGCCTGCGGCCTCAACTTTGCCGATCTTCTGATGGTCAAAGGCACCTATCAGGAAAGCCCGCCCCTGCCCTTTGCCCCCGGCATGGAAATGGCCGGCACGGTGGATGCCTTGGGCGAGGGCGTGACCCATCTCTCCCTCGGCCAACGGGTCGTGGCCTTTGCGGGCTATGGTGGTCTGGCGGAAATGGCCGTGGTCGGGGCCGACCGCTGCGTGCCCATGCCGGACGCCATGCCGATGGACCATGCGGCGGCCTTCATCGTCGCCTATGGCACCAGCCACCTCGCCCTCACCCACCGCGCCGCCCTGCAACCGGGCGAAACCCTCGTGGTCACAGGGGCCGCTGGCGGCGTTGGCCTGACGGCGGTGGAACTGGGCGCGAAAATGGGGGCCAAGGTCATCGCCATCGCCCGCGGCGCAGACAAGCTCAAAGTCGCGCAGGAGGCAGGCGCCCATCACCTGATCGACGCCGAAAGCGAGGATATCAAAGGCCAGCTCAAGGCCCTCGGCGGCATCGACGTGGCCTATGACGTGGTCGGCGGCGACCTCTTCGACGCCTGCTTCCGCGCCGCCAAACCACAGGCCCGCATCATCGTGGTCGGCTTTGCTGGCGGCGGCGTGCCACAGATCAAAGCCAATCACCTGCTGGTCAAAAACATCAGCGTCATCGGCTACTACTGGGGCGGCTACCTCGCCTTTGACGCTGCCCCCCTGACCCGCTCCCTGACGGAACTGCTTTCCATGTATGAGGCGGGCGAAATCCACCCCCATATCAGCCACCACATCCCCCTCGAGAACGCGGCAGAGGGGCTGGATCTCCTTAGATCACGGCGCTCAACCGGGAAGGTCGTTGTGACAATGGCTGGGTAAACTCGGCATAGGCCTCGGTCAGAAAGGCCACCAGATCATCATAGGCCTGCCCCTTGCGGGCGGGGTTGCGATACAGGTTCACGTTATACCGTTCCAGATCCGGCAGGGCCCCGCCATGCTGGATCGGCTCCATGCCCCAGCCGCTGGTGCCCTCGAGTATCGTATGCACCGCCAGATCGGCGGCCACCGTGGCCTCGACGGTGCGCGAGTTCTCGGCCTTCACCGCGGCGGACCATGCAATCCCCGCCTCGTCCAGATGCCGCTGCACAGCGGGGCGGAACAGGCAGTTATGCTCAAAGGCAAGGGGCAAGGGCCGCCCCCGCCAAGCCTCGCCGTTCACCGCCCCCACCCAGACCAACTGCGGCTGCGCCAAGGTCACAGAGCCCGGCCCGGGCGTCAGCTCGGTGGTCAGGATGATATCCACCTCCCCCCGCGCGTATTGATCCAGCAGGTTGACGGTATAGGACCCCGTCAGATGCAGCTCCATCCGCGGATAGGCGGCAGCAAAGCGTTTCAGCACCCGCGGAATAAACGGCGTCACAATGTCATGGGGCACCCCAAGGGTGATCACCCCCTCGAACTCATCGGCGGTCAAACGCCCCACGGCCTCGTCGTTCAGGGCAATGATCCGCCGCGCATAGGCCAAGAGCTGCTCGCCCGAGGGCGTCAGGGCAATCCCCCGCCCCGCCCGCTCGATCAGGTCCAAAGACAGCGCCTCCTCAAGGCGCTTGATCTGCATCGACACCGCCGATTGCGTCAGGTTCAGCGATCCCGCCGCCTTGGTCACACCGCCGGTCTCCGCCACCGTCACAAAGGCCCGCAGGGCCGTCGTATCCAGATTTCGCCTCATATCACGCCCCTTGATGACTTCGATCAATATCATTCGTTTCACTAATGAACTCGAATGGGGCAAATAAGTCAAGAAACGTGATGATACGCAAACGAACCATCAAAATCTGGAAAGGATATGACCATGTCAAACGTCAGCTCAAACACCGCCTGCACCTACACCGCAGCGCCAAAGCGCCGTTCGGTCCTTGCCACGATCGCCCATTGGTTCCGCGTCTACCAGACACGCCAAACCCTCAAGGCGCTTGACCTGCACAGCCTAGAGGACATCGGCATCTCCCCCGCCGAGGCCCGCAAAGAGGCCCAGCGCCCCCTCTGGGACGCCCCGCGCCACTGGAGCTAACCCCAAGGCCCATGCACAAAAAATCACTTTCCGGCGGATTGTCCCCCGGAAGGTGATATTTTTTGCGCAAAGGCCGCCATCCCCCCCTCTGCGCCCTTGAAAAGCCACGCGATGCAGCCAATATTGAACGTAAGTTCCCACGGCTGCGTGCCGGGGGGTTTTCGTGAACCTGATGGAGGTATCGATGGCTGACTATCAAACGATCCGCACCGCTGGCGCTCATGCCGGTGCCGCGCAGATCGACGCCGGGCTTCGCGCCCATATGAGCAAAGTATACGGCACAATGTCCGTGGGCATGCTGATTACTTTTGCTGTGGCATGGGGCATCGGCTCCTCGCCGGAACTTCTTTCCTACCTGCGCGACCCGATCACCCTGCGGCCCAATGGCCTCGGCTGGGTGGTGATGTTTGCGCCTCTGGCCATGGTGTTCCTCTTCGGCGCGGCGATCAACCGCCTGTCGGCCGCTGCGGCACAGCTGTTCTTCTACGCCTTCGCCGCCCTGATGGGCGCCTCGATCTCCTGGATCTTTGCCGCCTACACCGACATGTCGATCGCTCAGGTCTTCCTGACCACATCGATCGCCTTCGCGGGCCTGTCCCTCTGGGGCTACACCACGAAAAAGGACATCTCCGGCTGGGGCAGCTTCCTGATCATGGGTGTGATCGGCCTTCTGGTGGCATCCGTCATCAACATCTGGCTCGGCTCCCCTGCGATCATGTTCGCGGTCTCGATCCTCGGTGTGCTGATCTTCGCAGGCCTCACCGCCTATGACACACAGAACATCAAAAACACCTATATCGCCCACGCAGCGCACGGCGATCAGGAATGGTTGTCAAAGTCCGCGATCATGGGGGCCCTGAACCTCTATATCAACTTTATCAACATGTTCATGATGCTGCTCTCGCTTCTGGGCAACCGAGAGTAACCTCGCGAAGCATACCAAACAACAAGGGCTGGTCTTCGGACCGGCCCTTTTTTATGGCGCAAAGGCCCCGCATGGGCGCCCCCCGTTCCCACAGGCCCGCCTACCCCGCGGCAAAGACCTCCGCCACAATCGCCCGCGCCAATGCCGCATCCAGGCGCCGCCCGTTCAACATCCGGTACCAAAACGCCCCGTGCACAAAGGCAGAGAGCATCGCCGCATCGCGCTCCGCCCCAAGCTCCCCGCGCGCCTGCGCCCGCTCCAACAGAGCCGTCACAACCCGCTCACGCGGCGCCACGAACTTGTCCCGGAACACCGCCCCAAAGGCCGCATCCTCCTGCGCCGCCGCAATCAGCGCCCGCACAGGGTCCATGTTCCGCGTCAAATGGGCAAAGACCTGAACCAGAAAGGCCTCCAACTGCGCCGCCGCACCTGAGCCATCCTCCGGCTTCGGCTCCGCCGTCAGGGTCCATGCCTCCTCAAACACCGCCTCCAGCATCAAATCCGCCTTGCTCGGCCAACGGTTATACACCGTCTGCCGCGCCACCCCCGCCTGCGCCGCAATCGCGGCAATAGACACCTTGGCATAGCCCCGCTCACGCACCAGCTGCACCGCCGCGGCCTTCACCGCCCCCGCCGCTTCGGGGTCGTGCGGCCGCCCGCTTGTGCGCTTTTCTGTCCTCTCGCTCATGGCAATTCTCCTCCTCCTGCCTCCTGCACCCTCACGTCTATGTGATTTTTAGACTCATGTCCAATAATGTATCCCACCCCCAAGGGCGCCCCGCTGTCACTCCCCCCCGGCGGTGCGCCCTCCACTCACATCCCACTCAGAAAGGCCCCCCTATGGCTGCCCCCAGTTTTTCCCCCAAACGCATGGCCGTGCTCACCGCCGTGCTTGGGCTCTTGTCCCTGATGCCGCCTCTGGCAACGGATATGTATCTCTCCGCCATGGGCGACCTCGCCCGCGCGATGAACGCCAGCCACGCGGCGACAGAGCTCTCCCTCTCCCTGTTCTTCCTCGGCCTCTGCGTCGGCCAGCTGCTGATCGGCCCCCTGATCGAGGGCTACGGCCGCAAAGGGCCGCTCCTCGCAGGCACCGCCCTGTTCTGCGCCACCTCCGTCGCCCTGCCCATGGTGCAAAACATCATCCTCTTCGACGCCCTGCGCTTTGTCCAAGCCATCGGCGCCAGCGCAGGCATGGTCGTGGGCCGCACCATCGTGAACGACATCTACACCGGCAAACGCGCGGCCAAGGCCATGACCGTCCTCGTCATGCTGCTCACCATCGGCCCGATCATCTCCCCCACCCTCGGCAGCCTGCTGCTGGGCCGATTCGGCTGGGAATCGATCTTTGTCACCATGGCACTCATCGCCTTCGCGGCGCTGATCCTCTCCTACAGGCTGGTCCCCGAAACCCTGCCCGCCGAAAGCCGCAGCAAACGCCCCTTCCGCGAAGGGGCCAGCACCGCAGGCCTGCTCCTGCGCCACCGCGGCTTCCTGATCCCCGCCGTGGTCACCGGCCTAATCCAAGGCGGCATGTTCGCCTTTATCACCGGCTCCTCGGGGGTGTTCCAAGGCGTCTTCGGGCTCAGCGCCCTGTCCTACGGCATTGTCTTCGCCCTGATCGCCGCCGCCCTCGTCATGTTCGGCCAGATCAACTCCGCCCTGCTGAATCACTATAGCCCCGAACAGATCCTGAACCGCGGCCTGCCCGCCTTTGTCGCATCGGCGCTGCTGGTGGTGGCGGTCTCGGGCACCCAGTCGATCTGGGTCTTCGCGGCGCCCCTCTGGGTCACCATCGGCATGGTGGGGATGCTCTCGGCCAATGCCATGTCGGTCACCATGGCCGAAACCCGCGGCAAAGCCGGCATCGGCTCCGCCCTGCTGGGCGCGGTGCAATTCGGCCTCGCCTTCGCGGTCTCCAGCGGCGTCGCCCTCGCGGGCACCAGCACCGCCCTGCCGATGAGCCTCGGGCTGCTGCTGCCCGCAGGCGCAGCCGCGCTGCTCTGGGCCTTCGCGCGCCACGGGCAATTGCATCAGCTCGCTGATGCATAGAGACCAAGGGCGCGCCTTTTGAATTCTTCAAAAGGCGCGCCCCGGCGGAGGGCACAGAGACGGGGCAAAGCCCCTACTCTACGCCCTCCAAGGCCAGCGCATGGGCCAGCTCCCGCGCCGCGGCGGCTTGCTCCGCCGCCCCCACAACCCGCGGCTGCGCCTTCGGCAGGGCCTCCGCCTCGAAATAGCGCATCGAGGTCACGTCATCGGCACGGTGCAGGGGAATCACATGGGCGTGGCAATGGGCCACGTCATGGCCGGTGAAGACAAAGCCCACCCGCTTCACCCCGTAAATCGCCTTTTGCACCCGCGCGATGCGCTGGCCAAGGGTGATGATCTGCGCTGCCAAGGCCTCTGGCAGGTCATCGAAAAACGGGTAATGGGCGCGCGGAATAATCTGCACATGGCCCGGGCGGATCGGCGCATGATCGGCAAAGACGGTCAGGGCGCGGGTCTGCCAAGCGATATGCGCCGCCCCCTTCCCCGTTGCGATTTCACAAAAACGACAAGCCAACGATCCCTCGGTCATCTCCAGGGCCCCCTTCTTTATGCAGGATTATAAAATTCCGAATCTCCAAAACGAAAAAGGCCGCGCCCTCATGGGCGCGGCCTTTTGAAACTCTAAGGTGCGGCGATCTTACTTGATCTTGCCTTCCTTATATTCCACGTGCTTACGCGCCACGGGGTCATACTTTTTGACCACCATTTTTTCAGTCATGGTTCGGGCGTTCTTTTTGGTCACGTAGAAATGGCCTGTGTCGGCGGTCGAGTTCAGCCGAATTTTGATCGTGGTTGGCTTCGCCATTGGGACATCTCCGTTGCGGGGGACACCAATTGGCGGCATCCGAGTAAGCTTGAAGCCCGCCTTCTAGCGATCAGGGCAGCGGTGTCAACAGGCAAGTCGCGTGCGGATGGCCTGTAAGCCGGATTCTGTCCCCTTTTCCCCAAAAAGGGCAAAAGATGGATGACCATTCATCTGGGCGGCCCCTTACGAGGCGCGCTCTAGCTGCCAACCCGGACACCAAGGCTAAAGCGGCCCATGCGGTGTCCCTATTTGGCGTTGCTCCCGGTGGGGCTTGCCATGCCGGGGCTGTTGCCAACCCCGCGGTGGGCTCTTACCCCACCGTTTCACCTTCACCCCGCATGCGGGGCTGACTGTTCTCTGTGGCGCTTTCCGTCGGGTTGCCCCGCCCGGGCGTTACCCGGCACCGTTGCTTTATGGAGTCCGGACTTTCCTCCCAGAGGATGCAAGCATCCCCGAAGGCGGTCATCCAGCCATCCGCACAGGCCGCGATTAGGCCAGCAAAGGGGCTGCGTCAACGGGGTATCGCGCGGCCAGATCCCGCGCCCGCGCCAGATCGGCGGCGCAAAGCGCCCCGCGCCCCCATGGCCGGTGCCGCAGGCGAAAGGCCTGCAAAAGCACCTCCGGCGCCACATCGGCGGTATAGCCCAAGGTGGCCAGCGCCGCAGCCATCTCGGCCGCATCCACCGGCCCCGCACCCTGAGCATCCGACCAAACCGCCAGCCCCCGCAGGGCCAGCCGCCGCCAGTCAAACCGCGCACCCGGATCAATCTTGCGCCCCGGCGCGATACAGGAATGGCCGACGATCCGCTCCACAGGCACCCCGTGCCGCGCCTTCAGCCCCGACAAAAGCCCCTCCAAAGCCGCCATCTGCGGCTCCGCAAAGGGTGTCCCGCCGGTATTGACCAGCTCGATCCCGATGGAATGGGAATTCACATCCTCCAGCGCGCCCCAACGGCCGGCCCCCGCATGCCATGCCCGCATGGCCTCATCGACCAGCTGCCAAACCCGCCCCTCGGGGCAGATCACATAATGGGCGGACACCTCGGCCTCGGCGTTGCATAGCCAATCAATCACGGCGCGGGTCTCGGCCATGGCCGTGTAATGCACCACGATCATATCAACCACCGCGCCGCCACGGCGCGGGCCAAAGTTCTGCGATGGATGGGCCGTGACCGGCGGCATGGCCAACACGGGCGGCCTAGCCCTGCGCTGCTGCCCGGAAGGGGCGCGGATCCCATGCACAGGCAAAGCCGTCCCCGTCAGGGTCAAGCCCCTTGCGATCGCGCTGCGGCCCGCCCTCGCTCAGGAAAGCCACCTGCGCCTCGGAGGGCGAGGGGTAACTGGAACAATTGCGATTGTGCCGCGCCTCGGTGGTGAAGCCTCGGCGGTAAATCTTCTCGCCCATGGCATTCGTGGTCGACAACGCAAAATTGGCCAGATTCGGCCCCGTATCGCTCGGCCGTGTCGGCAGGGCCGTGGGGGCGACCTGCTGATACTGCGCCTGCTGCTGCTGACGCAGGGCCGCGTCACTCTCGATCCCGCGCAAATCGGACACGGCGTCGAAATTCTGCTCGCGCGAAATCCCCGCCGCATTGGTCGCCACAGGCGCCGAGGCGGTGGCCGAGGTGGTGATCGGCGCAGGCGTCGCACTGATCGTATCCGAGGCGGGGCCATTGTTCAGCGCCGCGTTGATCTCTGCCGCCGAAGGGGCGCCATTGCTCGGAACCGTGCTGGACAGCGGCTCCTGATACCCCGGCGTTTGCACCGTGGTCGTGCCCGACAAGGCAGCCTCCCGCTCGGCCCGCGCCTGCGCCTGCGCGCTCTGATAGGTGCCGTAATCGTTGAACCCAACGCCCGCCCCGCTGTCGGGAACAGGCGGGGCCGCACAGGCCCCCAGAACAAAGGCGGCGGAAAACGAAAGCCAGATACGGGTCATAGGGATTGCCTGCTCAATCTATAGTTTTGCGGCGTTTTACCACCATTTGCCCGGTTTGGAAACAAATCCGGCGGCATCCTCAAGCACTTGTGCTGTATTGAGCAAAGCCCCCTCTTCCCAAGGCTTGCCGATCAACTGCAACCCTAGCGGCAGCCCCTCGGCATCAAGCCCCGTTGGCAAGGCCACCCCCGGCAATCCGGCAAGGTTCACTGTCACGGTGAAGACATCGTTCAAATACATCTCGACCGGATCGGCATCGGCCATCTGACCAAGGGGGAAAGCCGCCGATGGCGTTGCCGGTGTCAGGATCGCATCGATCCCTTGGGCAAAGACATCCTCGAAGTCCTTCTTGATCAGCGTCCGCACGCGGCGCGCACGGTTGTAATAGGCGTCATAGAAACCGGCGCTCAAAACATAGGTCCCGATCATGATCCGGCGCTTGACCTCGGGGCCAAAGCCCTCGGCGCGGGTCTTTTCATACATCTCGGTGATGCCGTCGCCCTGCGCCAATGCCGCACGGTGGCCAAAGCGCACCCCGTCATAGCGCGCAAGGTTGGAAGAGGCCTCCGCAGGGGCAATCACGTAATAGGCCGGCAGGGCATATTTCGTATGCGGCAGGGAAATATCAACGATCTTCGCCCCCGCATCACGCAGCATATCCGCGCCCTCGGCCCACAGCTTGGCGATATCCTCGGGCATCCCGTCCATCCGGTATTCCTTTGGAATACCAATGGACTGGCCGCGAATGTCACCGGTCAGCATGGCCTCGAAATCGGGCACAGGCATATCCACACTGGTGCTGTCCTTGGCATCATGGCCCATCATGGCCCGGCCCAGAATGGCCGCATCGCGCACGGTCTTGGTCATCGGCCCCGCTTGGTCCAGCGAGGAGGCAAAGGCCACCACACCCCAACGCGAACAGCGCCCGTAAGTCGGCTTCAGGCCCACCGTCCCCGTCAGGGCCGCAGGCTGGCGGATCGACCCGCCCGTATCGGTGCCCGTTGCCGCCAAACACAGATCCGCCGCCACAGCCGCAGAGGACCCACCAGAGGAGCCCCCCGGCGTCAGATCGGCATTGGAGGTCTTGGAGCGCCAAGGGTTCACCACATTGCCGTAAACCGAGGTCTCGTTGCTCGACCCCATGGCGAACTCATCCATGTTGAGCTTGCCCAGCATCACCGTGCCCGCATCAAAGAGCTTCTGGCTGATGGTGGATTCATATTCCGGCGTAAACCCGTTCAAAATGCCCGAGGCCGCCTGCGAGGGCACCCCCTTGGTGCAGAACAGATCCTTGATCCCCATGGGGATGCCGCACATATCCGGCGCATCCCCGGCCTCGATCCGCCCTTGGGCGGCGGCGGCCTGTTCGCGGGCCAAATCGGCGGTCTTGTGCACAAAGGCGTTGATCGCACCGGAGCCCTCAATGGCGCTCAGGCAAGCCTCGGTCAATTCGGGCGCGGTGATTTCCTTGGCACGCAGCTTGGCGCGGGCCTCGGCAATGGTCAGGGAATTCAAAGACATTATTCAACCACCTTCGGAACTGCGAAAAACCCCTCGCGGGCATCGGGCGCATTGGCCAAGACGCGGGCCTGCTGGTCCCCGTCTGTAACAACGTCATCACGGCGCGGCAGGCGCTGCGGCGTGACGGAAACCATCGGCTCCACCCCCTCGACATCAACCTCGCCCAATTGCTCGATAAAGCCCAGAATGGCGTTAAATTCACCAGCCAGCGCTGGCAACTCTTCCTCCGGCACGGCGATCCGGGCCAGTTTCGCCACGCGGCGGGCGGTTTCGGTGTCAATCGACATGGGCATTTCCTTTGGCTAAGGGCTTGCCGTTTCCTAGCTTTGGCCCGCCACAGGTGCAAGGGCATCGCGGCGCAGAACCTCAATCATCCAGCCAAGCATCACCCCGTTGAGGATATGCCAGAACATATGCGTGCCCGCAGGCCATGCCGCGCAAAGCATCAGGTCAAGCGAGCGCAGGGTGATCGAAACACTCAATATCCCCGCCCCGATCAGCAGCCCCCGCGCCGAGGCAGGGCTGCGCCGCGCCACCAATGGCGCAAACAAAACCAGCAGGATCGGCACCGTCCAGTAAAAATCCGATATCCGCAGAAAGGGGATCCGGTCCAGCAGCGGCACCATTACATAAGCAAAAGGCGCAAAGCCCAGCGTCACCAAACCCGCCCCCCACCACGGCAGGCGTAGCATCTGATGACAAACCGCAAAGAGGTAGACGAGGATAAACACCCCGATCGGCGCCGTATCGGCCAGACCGGCCCAAGCCGTGGCATGGGTGTGAAACAGATAGGACCCAATCCCGATCAAAGCCAGAATCCCCACCAAAACCCGCGCCAGAACCGGCCCGCCCCCCGCCAGCCGCCGCCACATGACGAAAGCCGCAATCAAGAAGGCCGCATTGGTCAGCGCATTGACCGGCTCCGACCAATAGCTCGGGTCCGTCCGCTCGCAATAGGCATCCACCTGTTCAAACCAGTCCATAGGGTTTTATCACCGCGATTCCCGCCGCAGCGCAAGCCGCGCCTGTGGCCAGCGGAGCGCCAAAAAGATTTTGTGCCTCCGGCGGGGATATTTACCGCCAATAAGAAACAGGGCGCGCTCTAGCGGCGTTTCCGGAAGAAATCGGTCAGCAGGGCCTCGGCCTCCGCCCCTGCGATTCCGTCATAGACCTCGGGCGCGTGGTGGCATTGCGGGTGCGAGAAAACCCGCGCGCCATGGGCCGTGCCGCCGGATTTGGGGTCGCTCGCGCCGTAATACAGCCTGTCGATCCGCGCGGCGGCGATGGCGGCGGCGCACATGGCGCAGGGTTCCAGCGTGACGTAGAGGCGGGCCCCCGTCAGGCGCTCGGCCCCGAGGGCGGCGCAGGCGGCGCGGATCGCGAGGATCTCCGCATGGGCGGTGGGGTCCTTCAGCTCGCGGGTGCGATTGCCCGCCCGCGACAGTACCGCGCCATTGGCGGAAACCACCACCGCGCCCACCGGCACCTCGCCGCGCATCGCGGCCGCGCGCGCCTCTTCCAGCGCGATCTCCATATGGCTGTCGAATTCCATAACTTCCCCTGCCCCATCGCGCCGCGCCTTGGCAAGAGGGCGAGCGGAGGCTATGGCCCTTTGTATGACAGATGAACCCAAATCCGGCGAACGCATCGCCAAGGTCCTTGCCCGCGCGGGCGTTGCCAGCCGCCGCGAGGCCGAACGCCTGATCGCCGCCGGACGCATTGGCGTCAACGGTGCGCTTATCGACAGCCCCGCCCTGAACGTCACCCCCGCCGACAAGATCACCTTTGACGGCAATCCCGTGGCCGAGGCCCAGCCCCTGCGCCTGTGGCTCTATCACAAGCCCGAGGGTCTTGTGACCTCGGAGCGCGACGAAAAGGGCCGCGCCACGGTCTTTGCCAATCTGCCCCCCGAGATGCCGCGGGTGATGTCCGTTGGCCGCCTTGATATCGCCTCCGAGGGGCTTTTGCTGCTGACCAATGACGGCGAGATCAAGCGCCGGCTGGAGCTCCCCTCCACCGGCTGGCTGCGCCGCTACCGCGTGCGTATCAAGGGCCGCTGCAAGCCCGAGGATTTCGAGCCCCTGCGCAAGGGCATCACCGTAGACGGCGAGCGGTTCCAGCCCATGATCGTTGATCTGGAGCGTCAGACCGGCGCCAATGCATGGGCCTCTGTCGCCCTGCGCGAGGGGCGCAACCGCGAGATCCGCCGCGCGATGGAGGCCATCGGCCTGCAGGTCAACCGCCTGATCCGCATCTCCTACGGCCCCTTCCAGCTGGGCGATCTGAAGGCGGGCGAGGTCGAGGAGCTGAAATCCCGCGTCATCCGCGATCAGCTTGGCCTCAACAAAGAGGGCACCCCCGCCCCGCCCAAGAAAAAGCCGGTCCGACGCCGGAAATAACCGGCCAAGGGGGAAATTCTGCGCCTGCGCAACCTTGCCCTAGGGGCGCGGTTATGGCTTTGTGCCGTTAACGTGAACATACCACTGGCGGAGAAACGATGGCCGACTTGCTGACTCTTGAGAACCTGGGCAACCTGATCATGCTGTGTTTTTTGCAGGCTGTGCTGGGGTTCGACAACCTTCTGTATATCTCTATCGAAAGCCAGCGCGCCCCTGTGGCACAGCAAAAAGCGGTGCGTTTCTGGGGCATTCTGATCGCGGTGGCCCTGCGGGTGATCCTGCTTTTCGTCATGATCCAACTGCTTGATGCCATGTCCGAACCCTTCTTTATCCTCGATTTCGAGGGAATTCTCGAAGGCGGCGTCAACTTTGCCACCCTCGTCTTTGTCATCGGCGGCGTGTTCATCATGTATACGGCGGTCAAGGAGATCGGCCATATGCTGCGCATCGAACACCTCGACAGCGATGTGGGCGACGGGCGCTCCAAAACGGCGTTTCAGGCGATCACCATGATCGTGGTGATGAACCTGATCTTCAGCTTTGATTCCGTCCTCTCCGCCATCGCCATCACCGATGTCTTCCCCATTCTGGCCACGGCGATCATCCTGTCGGGCCTTGCCATGGTCCTTCTGGCCGATGGTGTGACCAAATTCCTCGAAACCAACCGCATGTATGAGGTTCTGGGCCTGTTTATCTTGCTGATCGTCGGCGTTGTCCTTCTGGGCGAGGCTGGCCAAGCGGCGGTTCACGGGCTGGAAAGCACCGGTGTCTCCCACGAAGAGGCCCATAAACTGGCGCTGAAAATCTTTGGCTACGAAGTCGTGCCGATGTCGAAAACAACCTTCTACTTTTCTGTCGTGGTGCTGGTTGTGGTCGAATTCGTGCAGTCCGGCTACCAGCGCAAACTCAACACCGAAGCCAAGGCAGAGCGCAGCAATTCCCACCACTAAGGGCGCAAAGCCAAGGTAAATGTGGCCCCTGCGGGGGCCACCGGATATAACGCCCCTAACGGTGCGCAAGCAAAGGAACGGCCCATGACGGATACAGGTTTGCAAAAACTGGCCTATGCGCTGCTGCTCCTCCTGACGGTCTATGTGACCATTTCGGGGGCCTTCTGATGGCGCAAAAGTTCGGCGGCAAATTCTCTCCCGGCGGGGAAACCGAGGCACCCAAAACCAAGGGCGCACAGCTTCACCCCTATCACGGCAAGCGCGCCGCGCGGGCAGGCGGGCGCGTCAATGCGCTCTTCCTCGTGCCCATGCCCCTGATCGTGGTGGCTTTCCTGTCGGGTCCGGCGGGGCTCGCCAAATCGCTGATTGCCCTTGGCATCCTGCTCTTCGGCGCATGGATGACCCGCGAGGGCGTGCTGGCGCACGAGGCCTATGACGCCCGCAAGGTCGCCCGCCGCCCTGCCCTGCCGCGCAAGATCTTCGGCTCTGCCCTCTGGGGCATCGGCCTTGCGCTTGCAGGCTGGAATGCGGGCGAAAGCCTTGCCAACCCCGTGATCTTCGGCGTCTTCGGCGCCGCGCTGCATGGCTTTGCCTTCGGCCTCGACCCGATGAAAGACAAGGGGATGGAGGGGATCGACCTGCACCAACAGGACCGCGTCGCCCGCGCCGTGGATGCGGCCGAGGGGCACCTTGCCGCCATGGCCGATGCCATCAAACGCGCACAGGACCGCGGGTTGCAATCGCGGGTGGAGCAATTCTCCACTACCGCCCGCCGCATGTTCCGCACAGTCGAGGAAGACCCCCGCGACCTCACCGCCGCGCGCAAGTTCCTCGGCGTCTACCTCAAGGGCGCCCGCGACGCGACGGCCAAATTCGCAGACATCTACGCCCGCAACGGCGATGCACAGGCCCGCGCCGATTACGAGGCCCTGCTGGATGATCTGGAACAGAACTTCACCACCAAAACCGAAAAACTCATGATCGACGACCGATCGGATCTGGACGTAGAAATCGAAGTGTTGCGCGAACGCCTGCAACGCGAAGGTGTGCACCTGGACGCCTAGGACGCCACCACAGTTAGGAGAAATACCCAAATGTCAGAAGTCGTGCGCCAAAAGGCCCAAGCCTCCCTCGCCATGGTCGAGGAGGTCACAGCCGTCGTCCTGCCAGAGCCGCAAGACGCCAATGCCATCATCACCCTCGAGGCCGCAGATGACACCGTAGGCGGCGAAATCCGCCGCCGCATGGACGAGATCGACATGGGCAACACCCAGTCCATCGTCGAATTCGGCTCCGCCGCGCAGGGCGAATTGCAAACCATCTCGCAGGCCATGCTGGCCGATGTGAAAAACAAAGACGTCGGCCCCGCGGGCGACAGCCTGCGCAACATCGTCACCACCCTGCGCGGCTTTTCCGTGTCGGAAATGGACGTGCGCCGCAAACGCTCCTGGTGGGAAAAGCTGATCGGCCGCGCCGCGCCCTTCGCCAACTTCATGGCCAAATTCGAGGGTGTGCAGGACCAGATCGACAAGATCACCGACGACCTGCTGGAGCACGAGCACACCCTGCTCAAGGACATCAAATCCCTCGACGTCCTCTATGACAAAACACTGGCCTTCTACGACGAGCTGGCCCTCTATATCTCTGCGGGCGAGGCCAAGCTGGCCGAACTCGACAATGACACCATCCCCGCCAAGGAAAAGCTGGTCGAGGCCGCCGCCGAGAATGACCAGGTCATGCAGGCCCAAGAACTGCGCGACCTGCGCGCCGCCCGCGATGATCTGGAACGCCGCGTGCATGATCTCAAACTCACCCGTCAGGTGACAATGCAAAGCCTGCCCTCGATCCGCCTCGTGCAGGAAAACGACAAATCCCTCGTCACCAAGATCAACTCCACGCTGGTCAACACCGTGCCGCTCTGGGAAACCCAACTGGCCCAAGCCGTCACCATCCAGCGCAGCCGCGAGGCCGCAGAGGCCGTGCGCTCCGCCAATGACCTGACCAACGAGCTGCTGACCGCCAATGCCGAAAACCTGCGCCAGACCAACAAGGTCGTGCGCGAGGAAATGGAACGCGGCGTCTTCGACATCGAGGCCGTGAAACAGGCCAACGCCTCCCTCATCGCCACCATCGAGGACAGCCTGCAGATCGCCGACGAAGGCAAGCGCAAGCGCGCCGAGGCAGAGACCGAGCTGAAGAAAATGGAAAGCGAGCTGAAATCCACTCTGGCCGCAGCGAAATCCAAACGCACCGGCCTCGGCGACGCCGCAGGCACCGCCGTTTCGGACGCTTGATCTGCCTATGATGCACCAGACAGGGCAGAAAACAGAGCGGAGGCGCATCGCCGCCTCCGCCCGCGCCCTGACCGGCGCGGCCCTCGCTTTCGGGCTGCTGATCGGCTGCGAGCCTGCTCCAACCGCCCCCCCGCCCGAACCGGTGCCCAAAGCGGCCCCCATCGCCGTGCCCGACTTTCCCAAACCCCCGCCCTATACGCCCTCCGCGGCCAGCCGCGAAATCAGGACGCATTTCACAAGGGTGCAGGAAAACCTTCTGGCCCAAGGCCTGCTGCGCCGCGACGGCGGCGGCCCCGACACCCCCTTCAAACAGCGCGAGCTGGTTGAAAACTTCGAGCGCATCGCCCTGTATAACGAATACGGCGGCACCGGCAGCCTCACCTCAAGCCCCACCCCAAGCCCCCTGAAACGCTGGACAAAACCCGTCCGCGTCTCGGTCAGCTTCGGCAACAACGTGCCCGCGAAACAGAAAATCCGCGATCAGGCCCTCGTTGCGGGCTTCACCTCGCGGCTGGCGCGGATCACCGGCCACCCCATCACCTTCTCCAAGGACCGGCCCAATTTCCACGTCCTCATTCTGGACGAGGACGACCGCCAGACCTACGGCCCCAAACTGCGCCAGATCGTCCCCTATATCGACAATACGACGATCCGCATCGTGCAAAAACTGCCCAAGGATATCTTCTGCGCCGTGCTGGCCTTCTCCGATCCCTCGGGCAACACCTATGATCAGGCCGTGGTGGTGATCCGCTCCGAACACCCCGACCTGCTGCGCCAATCCTGCATCCACGAGGAAATGGCACAGGGTCTTGGTCTCGCCAATGACAGCCCCCGCGCGCGCCCCTCGATCTTCAACGATGACGAGGAATTCGCCCTGCTGACACGGCATGACGAGCTGCTGCTGAAAATGCTCTACGACCCCCGCCTCAAACCCGGCATGACGGCCAAAACCGCCCGCCCCATCACCACGCAGATCGCAAGCGAACTCTTGGGCGGCCCCTCATGACCCCGCGCCAGCACGGGCCATATTCCATTGACGCCAAGGGCAATATCGTTGCCCTATACGCGCAACGCATATCATTAAGGCAGCACAAAGGGGCCGCAGACACCCCCACCCCGCGCCTCACCTATCAGGAGACAACCCATGGGTATTTTTGATTTTCTATCCGGCCAGTTCATCGACGTCATCCACTGGACAGACGACAGCCGCGACACCATGGTCTGGCGCTTTGAGCGCGAAGGCCACGAGATCAAATACGGTGCCAAACTCACCGTCCGCGAGGGGCAGGTCGCCGTCTTCATCCACGAGGGGCAGCTGGCCGATGTCTTCACCCCCGGTCTCTATATGCTAGAGACAAACAACATGCCGATCATGACCACCCTGCAACATTGGGACCACGGCTTCCAATCGCCGTTCAAATCGGAAATCTATTTCGTCAACACCACCCGCTTCAATGACCTCAAATGGGGCACCAAGAACCCGGTGATGCTGCGCGATCCCGAATTCGGCCCCACCCGCATCCGCGCTTTTGGCTCCTATTCCACCCGCGTCACAGACGCCGCCCGCTTCATGACAGAAATCGTCGGCACCGACGGCGAATTCACCATGGACGAAATCTCCTTCCAGATCCGCAACATCATCGTGCAAGAGGCCTCCCGCGTCATGGCTGGCTCCGGCATTCCGGTGCTGGATATGGCCGCCAATACCAATGATCTGGGCAAACTCGTCGCGGCAGAGGTCTCTCAAACGCTGGCTGAATACGGGCTGACCATGCCCGAACTCTACATCGAAAACATCTCCCTGCCCCCCGCGGTCGAGGAGGCGCTCGACAAACGCACCTCCATGGGCCTCGCCGGGGACCTGGGCAAATTCACCCAGTATTCCGCCGCAGAGGCCATGACAGCCGCCGCCAAAAACCCCAACGGCGGGGGCGGCATGGGCGCAGGCCTCGGTATGGGCATGGGAATGGCCATGGCCAACTCCATGGGCCAGATGATGCAGCCCCAACAACAGCCCCAACACCAACCCGGCCCATGGGGCCAAGCGCCACAGGCACAGCACCACGCCCCCGCCGCCATGGCCCCTCCCCCTCCTCCACCGCCCCCGGTGGAAAAACTCTGGCACGTCGCCGTCAACGGCGCGACAGAGGGCCCCTTCTCCAAGGCCAAAATGGGCCGCAAAGTGCAAGATGGAAGCCTCACCCGCGAGTCCACCGTCTGGACAGCAGGCCAAGACGGCTGGCTCAAAGCAGGCGACATCCAAGAACTCGCCCAACTCTTCACCGTAATGCCGCCCCCACCGCCCCCCGGCGTGTAATTACGGGCCTACAGACAACAAAGGGGCGGCCCCAAACCGCCCCTTTGGCACAATTCGCTCTATGCGATCCGACCACAACGAGACACCGCCACGATTTGCGGGACGATGCCGCCCTTCGCAAAGGCCGCACCACTGGCCGCCATCGGAAAGTCGTCAAAGCCAGATAAAGCCCCTCGGAAAACCAAATAACCTGCAGCGATGGACCTAGCGTCGAAGCAGGGCCTCAACGGCCTCTACACTCTCACAAATGACGCCAGCCGAGACACCCGTGCGCGACAACACCCGCAGGCCCACATACTGGGTCACGAGCAATCGCGCATAGGATGTTGGAAACTTGGCTTCCCGGCTGTCTTTCAAGGCCCTGTCAAAGCCGTCATGCAGTTTAGCGGCAGAGGCCAGAGCCATCGCTGATATCTCCGGGTCATTCACCGAAAAGCCCGACAAGGTGGAGCAGAGCAGGCACCCCATACGATCACCAGATTGCACTGCCGCCGTGATCGAGCCGAATAGCAGATTGATCCTCTCGATCCCGTCAAGATCGGGTTGCGTCAACACCGCGACGGCCTTTTCCACCTCTTGCGCATCATAAAGATGAAGCGCGCGCAGAAAGAGCGCCTTTTTGTCGCCAAACGCCTTGTAAAGGCTGCCCCGTGTCAGCCGCATGCCGCCAAGCAGTTGATCGGTCGTTGTCGCGTCATAGCCATGTTCCCAGAACACCGCCATCGCCCGGGTCACCGCATCATCGATATCAAACTCTCTAGGTCGCGCCATATCATCAATATAGGGCAATTTTCCCAAATTGGAACAGTGCAGTTCCCAATCACGAAAGCTTGTTTGGAACTATTCAGTTCCTAATGGCATATGAACCTTGTCACCAACGAACCGGCTCTGACCGTTTTCAATTCAAAAGGACCAAGACAATGAAACTTCTCTCAACAGCCATCATCGCAATCACCGCCGCAACACTCAGCTTCAGCCCAGTCGCCGCCGATGATACCAACACCATCGCGGCATCGGGCTCTTTCACCGGTGCAAATGACCACATCACCACCGGTGGCGTTCAGATCGTCAAAACGGCTGATGGCGGTGCGGTTGTCATCCTCGACTCTGACTTCAGCCTCGATGGCGCCCCAGACCCCCGCGTGGGCCTTGGCAAAGACGGTGAATACGTCGCCGCAACCGATCTTGGAAAACTGCAAAACCTGACGGGCGTTCAGGTCTATGTCGTGCCGCCCAGCGTCAATGTCGATGACTTCAACGAAGTCTACATCTGGTGCCTGCAATTCAATGTCTCGCTGGGCTCCGCAGATATCTCGTAAGGCCTAGGCTTGATGAGGGTCTCTGGAAACAGCGATCCTCATCCGAACCCGGCCGGCCCTCGCGCCATCACGGCCACAAATCACGCATCCCGCAGGCTGTCGCATTCGCCGAACACATCCTTCAGGCAGACCTTGCAGATCTTCTTGTCCAGCCGCGCCGTGGCCCGCGAGATCGCCACGCCCTTGGACACGGACACCCCGTCCGCCCCGATCACATCATTGACGCCAAAGCGCCGCAGCGCCTCGATCAGGGGCGGATAGGTCGCGACGATCCCGAAGCTGCCCCCATTGGCCTGCAGGTCCAGCGCCGTCGCCTTGAGCAAATCCGCCCCCGCAAGGTCCAGCTTGCCCACACCGGTCAGGATCAGCACCATATGCACCTGCTTGGGGTTCTCCTTGCGCAGCTTCTTGATCCGGCTGCCCACATGATCGACCGAGCCGAAAAACAGCGGCCCGTTCAGCGCCAGGATCATCAGCTGCGGACACTTCTGCGTCTTCGCATCGGTCATCTCACGGAACTTGCGCAGCCCGCCCTCCTTGGGCGAACTCGGCGCGGTCACGGTCAGGGCAGGATAAGCACTGGCGTAAACAAACACACAAAGCGAGGCGATGACCCCCACGTAAATCGCGAAATCAAGCTCGATCAAAATCCCCGCCGTAAAGGTCAGGATCACGATCACCGCATCGGTGCTGCGCGATTTGAAAATATGCGACAGCTCGCCAAAATCGATCAGGTTCCAAGCCACAAGAAGGATCAGACTCGACATCGCTGGCGTCGGAATATGCGCCACCAAGGGGGCCACAAAGAACAGGATCAACAACAGAAAGAAGCTGGCGAAAATGCCCGACATCGGCGTCACCGCCCCCGCCAAGGCATTCACCCCGCTGCGCGTGAAAGAGCCGGACCCCGCGTAGCACTGGAAGAACCCGCCCACCACATTGGACACCCCTTGGCCGAGCATCTCCTGATTGGCATCGAAATCCTCATTGCGGCGCAGGGCAAAGGCGCGGCTGATCGAAATCGCCTCCAACAGGCCCACCAATGCAATCGCCGCCGCCCCGGGGGCCAGCATGGCAATGTCGGAAAAACTGGTCTGCGGCTGATGGAAACTGGGCACGATATCGGGCAAAGCCCCGATCATCGACACCCCGTTATTGGCCGCATCCAGCCAATAGCCCACGCCCGACCCGACCACCAAAGCGATCAGGAACACAGGCAGCTTCGGCGCGATCCGCTGTAGCACAAGCGCGCTGGCAAGGGTCGAGGCGCCGATAATCATGGCAAGGGTGTTGGTCTCGGGCGCATGTTCGAACAATTGCATCAACCGCTCCAGAACATTGCCCCCCTGCTCCACATGCAGCTCCAGCGCCCCGGCCAGCTGACTGACCGCGATCAAGACCGCCGCGGCGGCGGTAAAGGCCGTCATCACCGAATGGGAGACAAGCGCAACCAGCCCCCCCAGCCGCGCGGCCCCCGCCGCGATCTGGAACAGCCCCACCAAAACCGTCATCATC
The DNA here is from genome assembly GCA_018524345.1 of Harenicola maris. Classification (GTDB taxonomy): domain Bacteria; phylum Pseudomonadota; class Alphaproteobacteria; order Rhodobacterales; family Rhodobacteraceae; genus Harenicola; species Harenicola maris. The sequence goes on along the minus strand of JADQAZ010000001.1, from coordinate 414,856 downwards.
AAGGCAAGCTCGATAAACTCCGCCGACAAAGGGCGGGCAAAATCGCTGATGGTGGCAAACAGAATCGCGGAAATCGCCGTCGTCGGGCCAGAGATCATAATCATGGAGGAGCCGAAAAGCGCCGCCACAACCGCCGTAATCATCGCCGTATACAGCCCGTATTCCGGCGGCAGCCCCGCAATGGCCGCAAAGGCCACGCCCTGCGGCAACACAATGGCCGCACCCGTAAACCCGGCAAACGCATCGGCACGCAGGGTGCTACGGTTCGACTTGGCTAACCAGTGAATCGGCGGGAACAGGTCTTGGTAACGCATAGGGTCCGCTTCCCCAATCAGGCTGTATGGCAATAAGGAACGTGGTGCCCCTGCCGATACTGGAAAACCGCGCCACTTTAAACCGCGTTTGGCAAAAAAATACTGCACCGCAGCATAGCCAAAGGGGCGGATCAATCCGCCCCCTGATATCGCATCACATCAATGCCGTGCTTGCCCCGCCTTGGATCCCGTTTGCAAACCGTAAACAAAGGCCTGCACAATCGGCGGGCTCTCCGGCGTTGCTCCCGGCGCAGGGGCCGCCTCGGCCGCGGCCAATGGCACCTGCGGCTGCACCGCCGCGCCGCCCCCGGCCCCAAGGCCAAGGCAGATACAGCCAAGCCCCAGATACCCGCCCCCGATAATCAGGGCGGTCACGCCCGGCCCGAACTCGGGCAGCAGGGCGAACCAGACCGCAACGGTCAAAAACGCCGCCCCGATCAGGCAGAGCAACAGGCCCCCCGAAAGGAGGCCCGCGCGCTTGGCCGTTCGGGCCAGTTTCTGTTCAATTCCGAACATCGGATTATTTCCGCATCGTCAGGAAGCCGACAAGAAAGCCGACGCCAGCGGCGATCCCAAGGGCGGTCGCGGGCTGGTTCTTGACGAAATCATTGGCCTGCCCCTGCAATTCCATCGCCTGCAAACGGGCGGTCTCGGCCTTGTCGGCGGCGCTGTCGCGCAGCTGTGCGGCCTTGTCGGATGCGGCGTGAATGGCGCTGTCCTTGGCGTTCTTGCCCATCGCGGTCATGGTCTCGGTCAGCTTGCTCAAATCGGCCCGTAGAGTCTCCACCTGAGCGGCAAGATCCTCGGTCGATGCGGTGTTCTTCTGAACGGCTTTCATAGCGGTCGCCATGGTGTGTCTCCTTCTGGTTAGGTTCTGCCTCCTCAACACGCCGCGGCCCGAGAGGTTCCAAGAAATCTTTGGAAAAGAATCCGGAACCACCAGCGGCCCCAGCTTGTTGATCCCCCAGACAGCCGGTGAACGCCGGACCATGTAACCCATAGTAGGAGACCCCAAATGCTCTATTACGCAGTTGTTTTCTTTATCGTCGCGCTGATCGCGGCGCTGTTCGGATTTGGCGGCATCGCCTCGGCCTCTGCCGGCATTGCTCAAATCCTCTTCTTCGTCTTCCTCGCCCTGTTTGTGGCGACGCTGATCATGCGCGTCGTGCGCAGCTAACCCCTGCGCAGGCAAAGACGAAACCAAACCAACCATCCCAATAGAAAGGACATCCCATGGCACAGCCACTCGAAGTCGTCACAGAATCCAAATCCATCTCCTCCGGCGTGCGCGATGCAAGCGCCGTCGCCGAAGGTCTGGGTCAGGTTCTGGCCGATACCTATCGCCTGACCTTCAAAACCCATGCCTTCCACTGGAACGTCGAAGGGCCGCTGTTCTTCTCGATCCACAACCTGACAGAGGGCCAATACGAGGACATGTTCGCCGCCGCCGATGAACTGGCAGAGCGCATGCGCGCCCTCGGCCAAAAGGCCCCCATGTCCATGGCCGACATCGTGTCGAACTCGGTGATCGAAGACAGCGACACAGCCCCCTCCGCCGGAGAGATGTGCGACCTGCTGGCCGAAGACCACCAGCGCATCGCACACCGTCTGCACGCCCTGATCAAGATCGCGGGCGAACAGAACGATCCGGTAACAGAAGACCTCGCCACCGCGCGCTCGGCCTTCCACGAAAAAGCCGCATGGATGCTGCGCGCCCTGACCACCGGGTAAGGCAGCAGCCACGCAAAAGCCCCGCCTATGTAAACCATAGGCGGGGCTTTTTGCTGCGCCTGCCGCCCCCCCGCGCAAACACCGCAATACAAAAGCCCCGCCCATGCGATCCATGGGCGGGGCTTTTGCTGCGCGCCTTACATCAAGGCACAAAAAATGGCGCACGAGGGAAAGGGGGGTGGGATCCTCGTGCGCCTACACACTCTGTTACCATTTAAGTCCGTGCGGTCACGCGGCAGCGCGCGAAGACCGTGGCCCGGCAAGAAGCCAGATGATGAAGCCGACAATCGGCAGAACCAGAACCAGCAGAACCCACAAAACCTTGGATCCCGTACCTGCGCCCGAGCCGATAATCGACACGATCGCCCAGATATTCAGGGCCAAAACGACCAGGCCGCCTAAACCTGCATATTCCATCTTACCTCTCCTTTTCATGTTTCAATCTCTGCCAACCCAACCCGCGAGCCCGCCAAAAGTTCCCGATTTTATTCCGCCCCGCCCAAGGGAACCTTTCGCCGCCCCGCGCGTTAAGGCTCCAATGCTGGCAGCAATCCGATGCTCCGCCGGCCCCGATACATCGAAGAGAAGGTAACAAGTGATGGAAGAGATGACAGGCGCAGCCGACAGCATATGGACCCAGATCCAGAGCCTGCTGGAAACCGACATTTATAACGGCAAATCCCTGTCCGATTACCTGACACTGGACGCCATGCTGTCCATCGGGGCCAATATCGTGGCCGCCATCGTCATCATCATTCTGGGCTTCCTGATCTCGGGCTTCCTGCGCCGCCGGATCAACCGCATGGCCGAAAACCACCCCAACCTCGATACAACCCTCTTCGGGTTTCTGGGCAACCTCGTGCGCTACACGATCCTTGCCTTTACCGGGCTCTTTGTCCTCAACACCTTCGGGGTGCAAACCACCTCGATCATCGCCGTTATCGGCGCCGCGGGCCTTGCCATCGGCCTCGCGCTACAGGGCACCCTGTCCAATATCGCCGCAGGCGTGATGATCATCCTGTTCCGCCCCCTCAAGGTCGGCGATTTTGTCGAGGTTGATGACGTCACCGGCACGGTCAAAGAGATCAACCTCAACTTCACCGAGATCGCAGACACCGGCAACGTCCGCGTCGTCGTGCCCAACTCCGAGGTCTGGGGCAATACGATCAAGAACTACACCACCAACAGCACCCGCCGCGCCCAGTGGACCTTTGGCGTGGGCTATGGCGCCAATCTGGCCAAGGCCGAGCAGGTCATCCGCGACACCGTCATGGCCGACCCCCGCTCCCACTCCGACCCCGAACCCTTCTTGCAGGTCAACAACCTCGGCAGCAGCAGCGTCGACTTCCTGCTGCGGGTCTGGGTCGACCGCGACGATTACTTCCAATACCACGCCGATATGACCCGCGCGGTAAAAGAGGCCCTCGATACCGCCGACATCGACATCCCCTTCCCCACACGCACGGTGCATGTGGAAACCGACGGCGGCATGGACGACCTCACACGCGCCATCGCCGCCCATTAACCCCGCCACCCCCGGCCCAAAGGGACCAGCCCGATGAAAAAACGCGCCCTGATTGCGAAATACCTACAGGACATCAGGGCCAGCTACTGGTTCCTGCCCACGCTTCTGGCCCTCACGGCGGTGATCTGTGCCCAGATCACCCTCGGGCTGGACCATACCCTCACCCTGCTGCCGGACTCATGGCGCACAACGCAGGTCGAGGGGGCGCGCGCCATCCTCGCCCTCATCGCCCAGGCGATGATCGGCGTGGCTGGCGTGATGTTTTCCATCACCATCGTCGCGGTCTCCTTTGCCTCCGGCAAATTCGGCCCGCGTCTGATCGGCAACTTCATGCGCGACCGCGGCAACCAGATCAGCCTCGGCATCCTGATCGCCACCTTCGTCTATTCCCTGCTGATCCTGCGCGCGGTGCAGGGGCAACTGGGCACCGATGCCTCCACCACCTTTGTCCCGCATCTGTCGCTGCTGGTCGCGCTCTGCCTCACAGCGATCAGCGTCATGTCGATGATCTTCTACGTCCACCACATCCCCGAGATCATCAATGTCTCCAATATCTCCGCCAGCCTCGGCAAGCGCCTGAAAACCGCCGCCCTGAAAACCGTCATCGCCCAAGGGCGCGAGGGCGGCACCCACCCCACCCCGGCGAGGGAGGCCGACCACAGCCTCCACCTCCCCTCCAGCGGCTATATCCAGACATGGAACACCACCCGCCTGCGCGAACTGGCCAAAGACAATGACCTCATCCTCCACGTCGAACAGATCGCAGGCGATTTCATCTCCCCCGCCACGCCGGTCCTGCGGGTCTGGTCGGGCAGCGCCCTGAGCGAAGACACCGAAAAGGCCCTGCAAGACTGCTTCGCCCTCGGCCCCACCCCGACAGAGGCGCAAAACCCCCTCTTCCTCGTCGACCAACTGGTGGAAATGACAGCCCGCGCCATGTCCCCCGGCGTCAATGACCCCTTCACCGCGATCAACTGCATCAACTGGCTCTACGTCACCCTCACCGCTCTGGCGACAGAGGCACCAAAGCCAGACACCCCGCCCCAGCCAAGGGTGAAATACCAACACCTCACCTTCGAGCGCATCCTCACCGCCAGCATGGGCAAAATCGAACCCTATGTGCGCGGCGACGCCCTCGTGGCCCCGCACCTAGACAGCATCCTCACCCGTCTACACCGCGAAACCGCAGATGCCGATCTGCGGGCAGAGGTGAAAACCCTGCAAGACACAATCGCCCGTGAAACCGGCGCCGGTTAAGGGCATTTCAGGGGATTTTAACTTGCGACACCCCGCGCCCCGCCCCATGCTAGGGCCATATTAAGACCAAGCCCTTCAGGAGCCCCCATGGACAGCGCCGCGCCCGCCGAAGTCACCCAAGAACATCGTTTCCCCTGCGGCGCCTGCGGCTCCGACATGCGCTTTGACCCCGCCAGCGGCAACCTCAAATGCCCCCACTGCGGCAATGTCGAGGCTATGGGAGAGGACGAAACAACCGCCCCCGCCGTGGTCGAGATGGACTTTGAACGCGCCATCACCGCCGACCTCCCCGACACCCAGATGGAGGAAATCCGCGTCCTCTCCTGCGACAGCTGCGGCGCGCAGGTCGAATTCGACGCCGATACAACGGCCAAGGAATGCCCCTTCTGCGCCTCCCCTGTGGTCACAGACAGCGGCGCCCACCGCCATATCAAACCCAAGGGCCTGCTGCCCTTCGCCCTCAAGGAATCCGAGGCCCACGACCATATGAACCAATGGCTCGGCAAGCTCTGGTTCGCGCCAAACGGGCTCAAGGAATACGCCCGCTCGGGCCGCAAGATGCAGGGCATCTATGTCCCCTTCTGGACCTATGACGCCGATACCAAAACCAACTACACCGGCCAGCGCGGCGATTATTACTACACCACCGAAAAGGTCATGCGCGACGGCAAGATGGAAACGCGGCAGGTGCGCAAAATCCGCTGGAACGGCGTCGGCGGCCGCGTGGCGCGCTTCTTTGACGATGTGCTGGTGCTGGCCTCCAAATCCCTGCCCAAACGCTACACCGATGCGCTGGAACCATGGGACCTCACGGCCATGGAACCCTACCAACCCGAATACCTCGCCGGTTTCCGGGCAGAGGCCTACCAGATCGACCTCGAAGAGGGGTTTGTCGAGGCCCGCGCCCGCATGGACGCCCAGATCAAACGCGACATCCGCTTTGACATCGGCGGCGACCAACAGCGCATTACCTCGGTCAATACCGCCGTCAAGGACGTGACCTTCAAACATGTGCTGCTGCCGGTCTGGATGGCGGCCTATAAATACCGCGGCAAAACCTACCGCTTTGTGGTCAATGGCCGCTCTGGCCGTGTGCAGGGCGAGCGCCCCTACAGCGCGGGCAAAATCGCCCTCGCCGTGATCGCCGGTTTGGCCATTGCCGCCGCCGTGGGATACGCGATTGCCATCTCGCAGGGGTAAATCCCCCCTGTTATCGCTAACATCAATCGGCTAAACCCCCTCCACGGCCCCTTGCGGGCAGGTGTATCAGCAAAGGAAACCACCATGATCCTCTGTGCAGGCGAAGCCCTCATCGACATGCTCCCCCGTATCAGCGAGGCAGGCGAGCGCGCCTTTGCCCCCAAACCGGGCGGCGCGGTCTTCAACACCTCCATCGCCCTTGGCCGCCTTGGCGTGCCTGCGGGCTTCTTCTCCGGCGTGTCGACTGACCTCTTCGGCACCATGCTGACCGAGGCGCTGGAGGGCTCAAACGTCGATACCTCCCTGCTGCACCGCTCGGACGCGGCCCAGACCCTCGCCTTTGTCGAGCTTACCGATGGCCAAGCCAAATACGCCTTTTATGACGAGGGCACCGTGGGCCGCATGCTCACCCCCGCCGACCTGCCAGAGACGCCGGATGTCTCGGCCTGTTTCTTCGGCGGCATCTCCCTCGCCGTGACCCCCTGCGCCGATGCCTATCGCGCGCTGGCCGAACGCCTCTCCCCCGATGCGCCGATGATGATCGACCCCAACATCCGCCCCGGATTCATCACGGACGAGGCCGCCTATCGCGGCCGCCTCTCCGCCATGATCGCCATGGCCGATATCGTGAAACTCTCGGATGAAGACGCCCATTGGCTCTACGGCGAAAGGCCCCTCGCCGAGATCGCAACCGAGGTCCTCGCCACCGGCTCCCAGCTCGTCTGCATGACCGAGGGCGCCAAAGGCGTCACCGCCTATATGCCCGGCCAAAGCGTGACCGTCGCCGCCGAAAAGGCACAGGTCGTCGATACGGTCGGCGCGGGCGATACCTTCAACGCGGGCCTGCTCGCCGGGCTGCACCGCGCCGGAGCGCTTAGCCGCGAGGCCCTCAAATCGCTGGATGCCGAAACCGCCACCACGGCCCTCAAACTCGGCGCCGCCGCCGCCGCCGTCACCGTCAGCCGCGCGGGCGCCAACCCGCCAACCGCCGCCGAACTCGGCCTCGCCTAAAATGCGCGCCCTCGTCCAACGGGTTAGCGAAGCCGCCGTCCGCGTCGACGGCAAGGTGATCGGCGAAATCGGCGAGGGCCTCTTGGTCCTTGTCTGCGCCATGCAGGGCGACGATACCGGTCGCGCCAAGGCGCTGGCCCTCAAACTCTCCAAACTGCGCATCTTCCGCGACGCGGACGGCCGCATGAACCGCTCCGTCATCGACACCGGCGGCGCGGTGCTGCTGGTCAGCCAGTTCACCCTCGCCGCCGACACATCCCGCGGCAACCGCCCCGGCTTCTCCGCCGCCGCCCCGCCCGATGAGGGGCGGGTCCTCTATGAGGAAACCGGCAGCGCGCTAGAGGCCCTCGGCCTGCCCGTTGCCTATGGCGAATTCGGCGCGGATATGAAGGTCAGCCTCGTCAACGACGGCCCCGTCACCTTCTGGGTCGAGGTTTGATGCGCACGCCCCGTTAACCCCGCCGATCTGCACAAACGTATGCATCGGATGTGCATGCGATGTGCATCACATGTGCTAAGAATTTTCTCCGAAAATTCTGGGCCTTAACCCCTTAAAACGGGGTTAAGGCGCAATCAGCCCCCGGCGCGTTCCAAAAGCGCCGAAATCTCGGCGGTTTTCTCGGCGCAAAGCACCGCATCCCCCCGTGTTTCCACGTTCAACCGCACCACAGGCTCGGTGTTTGACCGCCGCAGGTTCGCGCGCCAATCCGCATAGGCCACACTGATCCCGTCCAGCCTGTCATGCAGGCTGGCGCCCTCCAGATACTCCGCCTCAAAGGCATCAATCGCCGCCTGCGGATCGGCCAGCCGAAAGTTCCGCTCGCCCGAGGAGGGAAACTTCGCCATCCGGTCAGAAACCAATGAAGACAAGGGCTTACCGGACCGGCTCACCAGTTCTGCCACCAAAAGCCAAGGGATCATCCCGCTGTCGCAATACATGAAATTGCGGAAGTAATGATGCGCCGACATCTCGCCGCCATAAACCGCATCCACCTCGCGCATTTTCGCTTTGATCAAAGCGTGCCCGGTCAGAGACACCACCGCCTCGCCGCCATTTTCCGCAACGATATCAACGGTGTTCCACATCACCCGCGGGTCATGCACAATCTTCGCGCCGCTCTCCTTGGCCAGAAACGCCGCCGCCAGAAGGCCTACGATATACTCGCCGTCAATAAACCGCCCCGTCTCGTCAAAGAAGAAACAGCGGTCAAAATCCCCGTCCCAAGCCACAGCAAAATCGGCCCCGCAATCGCGCAAAGCCTGCGCCGTAACCGGTTGATTTTCCGGCAAAAGAGGGTTGGGAATCCCGTTGGGAAAGCTGCTGTCGGGGTCGTGATGCATCCGCACAAATTCAAGCGGCGTGCCAGACAGCCCCCGCGCAATCGCGTCAAAGCTCGGCCCCGCCTGCCCGTTCCCCGCATTCACCAGTATTTTCAACGGCTTCAGCGCGGATTGATCGACAAAGGACAGCACCTTTTCCACGTAATCAGCCCGCGGATCGCGGGCCTCGATCACGCCCGGCTCGGCCTCGGGGAAGGTGTTCGCCTCCGCCAAAGCCTTGATTTCATTCAACCCCTCGGCGGCAGAAATCGGACGGCTCCCTGCCTTCACCAATTTTATACCATTGTAGTCTATTGGGTTATGCGAGGCCGTCACCATCAGCCCCCCGCCCGCCTCGAAATGGCTGGTGGCGAAATACACCTCCTCGGTCCCGCAGGAGCCGATGTCGATCACATGCGCGCCGCTGTCGCGCAGCCCCCGCGCCAATGCATCGCAAAGCTCGGGGCTGCTCTCACGGGCATCGCGCCCCACAACCACCGTTCCGGGGTCAATCACCGCCACAAAGGCGCGTCCAATCCGGTAACAAATATCCGCATCAAGATCGCGGCCAAGCTGCCCGCGAATGTCATAGCTTTTAAAACAGGTTAAATCAGTCATAGCAGGTTTGTGCCCAAGGCAGAGGGGCAAGGCAAGCCTTGATCCGCAAAGGAAAATCACGCCAAAACGCGCAAAAGTAACAAATCAAAACTTTCGCAATGCCAAAATACGAAAGAAAACACTTTCAAATCGGGCCAGCCGTGGTATCCCCGCCCCATGGCCACGCAACCCAGAAAATCCGCGATTCTCTCCCTCCTGCGCAGTGACGGCGCGGTGGAGGTCGAGGCCCTGACCAAGCGCTTCGATGTCTCGGCCCAGACGATCCGCAATGACCTGCGCGATCTGGTCGCCCAGGGCCTCGCCAAACGCACCCACGGCGGCGCCGCCAGCGTCGATACCGCCGAGGGCCGCGCCTACGCCCAGCGCCGCCAACTCCGCGCCCCGCAAAAATCGGCCATGGGCCGCCTCGCCGCCTCCTTGATCCCGAATGATGCCTCCGTGATCCTCAATATCGGCACCAGCACCGAACAGGTGGCAGAGGCCCTCAAGGCCCATGAGGGCCTCACCATCCTCAGCAATAATGTCAATATTATCAGTACCCTAATGGGCAGCCCCGCCAAGGAACTCATCCTCGTCGGCGGCTCTGTCCGGCCCAGCGACGGCGCCATCGTCGGCTCCGATGCGGTGGATTACATCAACCGGTTCAAGGCCGATTTCGCCGTCATCGGCGCCTCCGCCCTCGACGCGGACGGGGCCGTAACCGACCACGACAGCCGCGAGGTCGCCGTCGCCCGCGCGATCCTCAAAAACGCCCGCCAACGCATCCTCGTCTGCGATCACACGAAATTCGCCGCCTCCGCCCCCGTGCGGATCTGCGAGATCGCCGAAATCGACGTCTTTGTCACCGACAAAGCCCCCCCCGCCCCCTTTGCCAAAGCCGCCCGCGCCGGCGGCACATCCGTCCTGACCCTGGAACAGAACCCATGACACAACCCCAAGAAAATACACAAGAAATCACCGATATCTTCATCATCGGCGGCGGCATCAACGGCTGCGGCATCGCCCGCGATGCGGCGGGGCGCGGCCTCTCCGTGGCGCTGGCAGAGATGGGCGATCTGGCCTCGGCCACCTCCTCTTCCTCGACCAAATTGTTCCACGGCGGGCTGCGCTATCTGGAGTATTTCGAGGTCCGCCTCGTGCGCGAGGCCCTGATCGAACGCGAGGTCCTGCTGCGCGCCATGCCCCATATTTCATGGCCCATGCGCTTTGTCCTGCCCTACCACCGCGACATGCGCTTCGAGAACGACACCCCCACCTCGAAACTGCTCTCCTTCGTCATGCCATGGATGCGCGGCCGCCGCCCCGCTTGGCTGATCCGTTTCGGCCTGTTCCTCTATGACAACCTCGGCGGCCGCAAAATCCTCCCCGGCACCAAAACCCTGTCGCTCAAAGGCACGCCAGAGGGCGCCCCCCTCGATGATCGCTTTGAAAAGGCTTACGAATATTCCGACTGCTGGATTCAGGACAGCCGCCTTGTCGTCCTCAATGCCCGCGACGCAGAGGCCCGCGGCGCCCGCATCATGACCCGCACCAAGGTCCTCGAAACCACCCGCCACGCCGACCATTGGGAAATCACCCTGCGCGACGAGACCAGCGGCGAGACCCGCACCGAGCGCGCCCGCCTCCTCGTCAACGCCGCCGGCCCTTGGGTGGGCGAGGTGATCCAGGACCAGCTTGCCCTCAATTCCAAGGAGGGCGTCCGCCTTGTCCGCGGCTCCCATATCGTGACCAAACGTCTGTATGACCACGATAAATGCTACTTCTTTCAGGGCACCGACGGGCGGATCATCTTCGCCATCCCCTATGAGCAGGACTTCACCCTGATCGGCACCACCGACGCCGACCATAGCGATCCGGACACCGCCCCCACCTGCTCCGAGGCAGAGCGCGACTACCTGCTGGAATTCGCCTCCGGCTACTTTAAACAGTCCTTAACTGTTGATGATGTAGTCTGGACCTATTCGGGCGTGCGTCCTCTCTATGATGACGGGGCCAGCTCTGCTTCGGCCGCCACTCGCGACTACACGCTCCGGCTAGACACGGATGGCGCGCCCGTTTTGAACATCTTTGGCGGCAAGATCACCACCTTCCGCCGCCTCGCCGAGAGCGCGATGGAGGAAATCACCCCCCATTTCCCCGCCGCAACCGGCCCATGGACGCAAACCCCCGCCCTCCCGGGCGGTGACTTCCCCGTTGATGGTGTGGCGGATCTTATCGCGCGTCTGCAGGGGGATTACGCCTTCCTCACGCCCCAATGGGCGAGGCGTCTGGTGCGCTGCTACGGCACCGAGAGCTGGTCCGTCCTTGGCGATGCCAAAACCGCCGAGGATCTGGGCGAGGATTTCGGCGCCAGCATCACGGCGGCGGAACTCAACTGGACCATGGCAAACGAATGGGTCCGCAGCGCAGAGGATTACCTCTGGCGCCGCACCCGCCTTGGCCTCAAAACCACGCCAGAGGAACACTCCCGGATCGAGGAGTTCATCCGCGCCAGTCAAGGCTAAGCGCGCCCCATAACCCCAGCCAAAACCACCGCCAAAACCACCGTGCCCCAAGGGCGCGGTGCATTTTGGCAACAGCGCCCAAAGAGCACCGCCAACACCAGCCCCCCTTCGCACGCGCGGCATATTGCGAGGGATTCCATTGGGATAAACCCCGCCCCACGCCCTGCCCTCTTCGCCGCCAAAGACCCCCTCGGCGAAAAACATGTTAGCGCTGACATTTCAATAAAAACAGGGTGCGCCTGCCCCCCGTTGCGCGTAAAACATCCCTTGAAATTCCGGCCCAAGGCCGCCCCCAGCAAACATCCCCGCCCCCCTTCGGGCGCAGAGTGGAGAAGTGACAATGCCAAAAGACATCCAAACCAGCATTGATGCCGCGGCAATTCGCGACGGCGTGGAACGCCACCTGCAATACTCCCTGTGCAAGGACGCAGCAGGCGCCACCCAATACGACTGGCGCATGGCGCTGTCCTTGACCCTGCGCGATCTGGTGGTCGAACCATGGCTCGCCTCCATCCGCGAAACCTATGAAAACAAGGCAAAGCGCGTCTATTACCTGTCGATGGAATTCCTCATGGGCCGGCTGATCGAAGACGTGGCCATCAACCTTTGTGTTGAGGAAAAAGCCCGCGAAGCCATGGAAATGCTGGGGCAGGACTACGCCGCCGTCGTCGCCGACGAGCCCGACGCCGCCCTCGGAAACGGCGGCCTCGGCCGCCTCGCCGCCTGCTTCCTCGACAGCCTCTCGACCCTCTCGATCCCCGCCTATGGCTATGGCATCCGCTATGAACACGGGCTCTTCGAGCAGCATTTCGAAAACGGCGAACAGGTCGAAACCGCAGAAAGCTGGCTCGCACAGCGCCACGCATGGGAATTCGAACGCCCCGAGGTCTGCTACCCGATCCACTTCGGCGGCTACGTCAGCGAAAGCGATGGCAAAGCCATCTGGCACCCCAATGAAACCGTCAACGCCGTCGCCTATGACACCCCCGTCGTCGGCTGGCAGGGCAAATGGGCCAACACCCTGCGCCTCTGGGCGGCCAAGCCGACCAAGCTCTTTGACCTCGAAAGCTTCAACCGCGGCGACTACCTGCAGGCCAACGCCCCCGAAAGCCTCGCCCGCACGATCAGCCGCGTCCTCTACCCCGATGACACCACCGAGATGGGCAAGGAGCTGCGCCTCAAGCAGGAGTATTTCTTCACCTCCGCCTCGATCCAGGACGTGCTGCGCCGGTTGCAATCCCAAGGCATCGCGCTGGAGGACATCGCCGATCACGCCGCGATCCAGCTGAACGACACCCACCCCGCCATCGCGGGGCCGGAACTTGTCCGCCTGCTCGCCGATGTCCATGGCATGGCGATGGACAAGGCGATCGAAACCGCCCGCGCCTGCCTCAGCTTTACCAACCACACCCTCCTGCCCGAGGCGCTGGAGCGGTGGCCAGAGGGCCTCTTTGCCCGCATCCTGCCGCGCCACCACCGCATCATCGAGATGATCCAGGAAACCCACCTTTTCGTCACCGGTTCGGGCATCCGCATCATCGAACACGGAGAGGTCAAGATGGGCGAGTTGGCCTTCATCATGGCCCATACGGTCAACGGCGTCTCGGCGCTGCACTCCGATCTGGTCAAGGAAACCGTGTTTTCCGACCTGCACGCCGCCTACCCCGAGCGGATCATCAACCAGACCAACGGCATCACCCCGCGCCGCTGGCTCTATTCCTGCAACCCGCCCCTGCGGGGTCTGATCAACGAAACCATCGGCACCGACTGGCCCGATGACCTCGAACAGCTCACCGCCCTGCGCCCCCACGCCGAGGACGCCGCCTTTCAGGAAAAATTCCGCGCCGCGAAAACCGCGAACAAGGAACGTCTGGCCCAATGGCTCAAGGACCGCGACGGCACCGTGATCGACCCCGCCGCCATGTTCGACATCCAGATCAAGCGCATCCACGAATACAAACGCCAGCATATGAATATTCTGGAAACCATCGCCCTGTGGAACGCCATCAAGGATAACCCCAATGGCGACTGGACCCCGCGGGTCAAAATCTTTGGCGGCAAGGCGGCCCCCGGCTATGTGCTGGCCAAATCCATCATCCGCCTGATCAACGATGTCGCCGCCACCATCAACGGTGACCCGGTGACCAAGGACCTGCTGCAGGTGGTTTTCCCCGAAAACTACAATGTTTCCATGGCCGAACTCTTGATCCCCGCCTCTGACCTGTCAGAGCAGATCTCGACAGCGGGCAAGGAGGCCTCCGGCACCGGCAACATGAAACTCTCGCTCAACGGCTCGCCCACCATCGGCACGCTGGACGGCGCGAATGTCGAAATCCGCGACCACGTCGGGGCGGAAAACTTCTTCCTCTTCGGCCTCACAGCCCAAGAGGTGATGGAGCGCCGCCAACAGCCCGGCTATGCCCGCGCCGCCATCGAGGCCAGCCCCCATTTGCCCCGCGTCCTTGGCCAGATCGCCGATGGCGTTTTCTCCGGCGGCGACGCGCATCGCTACGATGGCTTGCTAAGGAACCTTTACGAACACGACTATTTCCTCGTAACCTGTGATTTCGACAGCTATTTTGACGCACAGCGCAAAGTGGACACAGCCTACCGTGACACCGCCGGCTGGACCAAAATGGCCGCATTGAACACAGCCGGCATGGGGTGGTTCTCCTCCGACCGGACAATCGGCAGCTACGCAAAGGACATCTGGAACGCCCCATCGCTCAAGACCGAATAACCCAGCCAGTCAGCAATAACGGGAGGTATTTGCCATGATTGACCTAAACGATGCCCATGCCATCGCTCATGGTAGCCACTCCAACCCCTTTGCTGTCCTCGGCCAGCATGAGGTCGCCGGAAAACAGGTCATTCGGGTCTTTGCCCCCGGTGTGGATGCGGTCGAGGTGCTGGACGCCAAAACCGGCAAAACCCTTTGCCCGCTGGACAGAGTCGAGGCGGCACCGGACCTCTTCGCCGCCCCCGTCCCGCGCCGCAAAGCCCCCTTTGCCTACCGGCTGCGCTATACCAAAGACTCGGACGTCTGGGAGGCAGAGGACCCCTACCGTTTCGGCCCCGTTCTGGGCGAACTCGACGAACACCTGATCGCAGAGGGCGCGCATCTGAACCTCTGGGAGGTTCTCGGCGCCCATGTCATGAGTCACGAGGGCGTAGACGGCACCCATTTCGCCGTCTGGGCCCCCAATGCGCGCCGCGTCTCCGTTGTGGGCGATTTCAACGGCTGGGACGGGCGGCGCAACATCATGCGGCAACGCGGCTCCACCGGCGTCTGGGAAATCTTCCTGCCCGGCATCGGCGAGGGCGAGGCCTATAAATACGAACTTCAGGACCAGCACGGCACCCTCCTGCCGCAAAAGGCCGACCCCTTCGGCTTTGGCGCCGAACACCCGCCCAAAACCGCCAGCGTCGTGCGCGATCTGCGCGGCTATAAATGGGGCGACAAGGGCTGGATGTCCAAACGCGAGGCCGCGCAGCGCATCGATCAGCCGATCTCGGTCTACGAGGTCCACCTCGGCTCATGGCGCCGCGTGCCGGATGACGGCGACCGCCCGCTCTCCTACCTCGAACTCGCCAGCGAACTGGTCACCTATGCCAAGGATATGGGCTTTACCCATATCGAATTGATGCCGATCTCGGAGTTCCCCTTTGACGGCTCTTGGGGCTATCAACCCGTCGGCCTCTACGCCCCCACAATCCGCCACGGCACCCCCGCCGAATTCCGCGCCTTCGTCGAGGCATGCCACAAATCCGACATCGGCCTGATCCTCGACTGGGTCCCCGGCCACTTCCCCGAGGATGCCCATGGCCTCGGCCAGTTCGACGGCACGCCCCTTTACGAACACGCCGACCGGCGCGAGGGGTTCCACCCCGACTGGAACACTCTGGTCTATAACTATGGCCGGGCAGAGGTCTCCAACTACCTCGTCGCCAATGCCATCTACTGGCTCAAGGAACACCATATCGACGGGCTGCGCGTCGATGCCGTGGCCTCCATGCTCTATCGCGACTACTCGCGCAAAGACGGCGAATGGATTCCCAACCAATACGGCGGCCGCGAAAACCTCGAGGCCATCGCCTTTATGCAGCGCACCAATACCGTCGCCTACGGCGAGGTGCCCGGCATCATGACCGTGGCCGAGGAAAGCACCGCCTTCCCCGGGGTCTCCGGCCCCGCCGATACGGGCGGCCTTGGCTTCGGGTACAAATGGAACATGGGCTGGATGAACGACACCCTCTCCTACATGGCCGAGGACCCGATCAACCGCAAATACCACCACCATAAAATGACCTTCGGATTGCACTACGCTTTCTCCGAAAATTTCATCCTCCCGATCAGCCATGACGAGGTCGTCCACGGCAAGGGCTCCATGATCGACAAGATGCCCGGCGAAGGGGCGGATAAATTCGCCAACCTGCGCGCCTACTATGGGTTTATGTGGGGCCATCCGGGCAAAAAGCTGCTGTTTATGGGCTGCGAATTTGCCCAAGGCATGGAATGGAACCACAACGCCAGCCTCGATTGGCACCTCTTGGGCAATGACCTGCACGCAGGCATGCAAACCCTGCTGCGCGACCTGAACGCGCTCTATACATCCACCCCGGCCCTGCACGAGCTCGACTGCAAGGCGGAAGGTTTTGAATGGGTCGAGGGCGGCGCGACAGAGGAAAGCCTCTTCGCATGGATCCGCCATGGCGCAAAGGGCAGCGCCCCCGTGCTGGTCGTTTGTAACATGACCCCGGTGGAGCGCAGCGCCCGCCGCATCGGCGTGCCGGCCCCCGGCCACTGGGTGGAAAAGCTCAACACAGACGCCAAGGCCTACGGCGGGATGGACCGCGGGAACATGGGCGGCGCAGACAGCGAACAGGTGGCGGCCTCGGGCCGCGAACACTCTGTCTCGCTGACCCTGCCCCCCCTTTCGACATTATTTTTCGAGTTGCAGCAGGACGGGTAAAGCCAACAAAAACCACGATTTTCTGAGGGAGAGGAAAAAGATGGACACGGAATCACAAAGACTGGCACAGCAATCAATGGCCTTCGTTCTGGCGGGCGGACGCGGCAGCCGCCTGTTCGAGCTGACAGACACCCGCGCCAAACCGGCGATGTATTTTGGCGGCAAAAGCCGCATCATCGACTTTCCCCTCTCCAACGCTGTGAACTCCGGCATCCGCCGCATCGGCGTGGCCACCCAATACAAGGCGCACTCCCTGATCCGCCACCTGCAACGGGGATGGAGTTTTTTCCGCGCCGAGCGCAACGAAAGCCTCGATATCCTGCCCGCCTCCCAGCAGATGAACAACGAAAACTGGTATAAAGGCACCGCAGATGCCGTCGCCCAGAACCGCCATGTGATCGAGGGCTACGCCCCCAAATACATCGTCATTCTGGCGGGCGATCACATCTACAAACAAGATTACTCCCTGATGATCCAGCACCACGTCACCTCGGGCGCAGAGGTCACCGTCGGCTGCATAGAGGTCCCCCGCACAGAGGCCTCCGGCTTTGGCGTGATGAAGGTCGACACCTCCGACAAAATCCTTGAATTCGTTGAAAAACCCGCCGATCCCCCCGCCATGCCCGGCAACCCCGACATGGCGCTGGCCAGCATGGGCATCTATGTCTTCGAAACCAAACGTCTGTTTGAATTGCTGGACGAGGCCGCCGCGAAAGAGGGCTACGATCACGACTTCGGCGGCGACATCATCCCCATGCTGGTCGAACGCGGCTCCGCTATCGCCCACCCCTTCTCGCGCTCCTGCGTGCGCTCGGGCTTGGAAAAGGAACCCTACTGGCGCGATGTCGGCACGGTGGATGCCTTCTGGCAGGCCAATATCGACCTGACAGATTTCCAGCCAGAACTTGACCTCTACGACAACGAATGGCCGATCTGGACCAACTCCGAACTCACCGCCCCGGCCAAATTCATCCATAACGAGGACGGCCGCCGCGGCTCTGCTGTCTCTTCCATGGTTTCGGGCGGCTGCATCATCTCCGGCTCCTCTCTGGAGCGCTGCCTGCTCTTCACCGGCGTGCGCACCCACTCCTTTTCCCAGCTTTCCGGCGTGGTCGTCATGCCCTATGCAGAAATCCACCGGAACGCGCGGCTGACGAATGTGGTGGTGGACCGCGGCGTGCAAATCCCCGCGGGCCTCATCGTGGGAGAGGACGCAGAGGCCGACGCCGCCCGCTTCCGCCGTTCACCGGGCGGCATCTGCCTGATAACACAGCCTATGATCGACAGACTGGACTCCTAATCGTGAACATCCTCTTCGTTGCCTCCGAATGTGCGCCCTTCGTCAAAACCGGCGGGCTGGCCGATGTGATCGGCGCAGTGCCCAAGGCGCTGATGCAGGCGGGCTGCGATGTCAGGGTGATGCTCCCCGCCTATCCCGCCCTTGCGGGGCAGGTGCAGGGCGCCGCGCAGGTGATGCAGTTCGATGACCTCTTCGGCGGCCCCGCCCGCCTCCTCGCGGCCCATGCAGAGGGCCTCGATCTGCTGCTCCTCGATGCGCCGCATCTCTATGACAGGCAGGGCAGCATCTATCTGGGCAGCAATGGCCACGACTGGCCCGACAACGACCTGCGCTTTGCCGCGCTCTCCTTTGCCGGGGCCGAGGTGGCCCTTGGCCGCGCGGGCTGGCAACCCGATGTGGTCAACGCGCACGACTGGCAGGCCGGCCTGCTGCCCGCCTATCTGCGCCAGTCGGGGCAAAGCACGCCCCCCGTGGTCGCCACCATCCACAACATCGCCTTTCAGGGCACATTCGACGCCACCCGCCTTGGCGCCCTGCGCCTCAACGCCGATATGTTCACGCCGGACGGCGTTGAATACTATGGCAAAATCAGCTTTCTCAAAGCCGCCCTCGCCCTGTCGCAATCCATCACCACCGTCAGCCCGACCTATGCCGCCGAACTCATGTTGCCCGAATTCGGTATGGGGCTTGAGGGGCTTTTGCAGGCGCGGCGCGGCGATCTGCACGGCATCCTCAACGGCATCGACACCGATGTCTGGAACCCCGAGACAGACCCCGCCCTCCCCGCGCCCTACTCCGCCGCGGACCATTCCGGCAAACGCGCCAGCCGCGCGGAAATCCAGTCCCGCTTTGGCCTGCATTACAGCGAGGGGCCGATCTTCTGCGTCATCAGCCGCCTGACCTCGCAAAAGGGGCTCGATCTGCTGCTGGACTGCCTGCCCGCCATGGTCGAAAACGGCGGCAAACTCGCCCTTCTGGGCAGCGGCGAGGACTGGCTGGAGGAGGCCTTCATCGACGCCTCGCGCCGCTTTGCGGGCTCTGTCGGCACGATCATCGGCTATGACGAGCCGCTCTCGCACCTGATGCAGGGCGGCGCCGATGCGATCCTGATCCCCTCGCGGTTCGAACCCTGCGGGCTGACACAGCTCTACGGGCTGCGCTACGGCACCCTGCCCGTCGTCGCCCGCACCGGCGGCCTCGCCGATACGGTGATCGACGCGAACGAGGCCGCCCTCGCCGCTGGCTGCGCCACGGGCGTGCAATTCAACCCGATCAACGCCACCATGCTGGGCCGCGCCATCGACCGCACCATCGCCCTTTATCGCCAGCCACAGCTGTGGTCGGCGATGATGACCCGCGCTATGTCCCATCCCGTCGGCTGGGACAGCTCCGCCGCCGCCTACCTCGATATCTATCGCAAGCTCCGCGCCTAACCCACGGAAACAACGTGACACATCCCACCGATATCACAGCCGGCACCCCGCATCGCCTCGGCGCCCATTTCGATGGCGCAGGGGTTAACTTCGCCGTGTTTTCCGAAAACGCCAGCGCCATGCACCTCTGCCTCTTCTCGCCCGATGGCAGCCGCGAGATCGCCCAGATCCCCCTGCCCGAGCGCTGCGGCAATGTCTGGCACGGCTATCTCCCCGGCGTGACACCCGGCACCCCCTACGGCTATCGCGCCTACGGCAGCTTCGATCCCGAAAAAGGGCACCGCTTCAACCCCCACAAACTGCTGGCCGATCCCTATACCCGCGAGACAATCGGCGCATGGTCCGACAATCCCGCCACCCTTGGCTACCTGCCCTCCTCGGCCAAAACGGACCTGTCGTTCAGCGAACTCGACAGCGCCCCCCATGTGGCCAAATCCGTGGTCTCCGACCCCGCCCTGTTCGACGCCATCCGCGCGATAGAGCCCGGCCAACCGGCCCGCGATGTCATCTACGAGGCCCATGTGCGCGGCCTCACCCAAACCCACCCCGATATCCCCGAGGGCCTGCGCGGCACATACGAGGGGCTGGCCACCGCGCCCATGCTGGACCACCTGACAAACCTCGGCGTCAAATCGGTCGAACTCCTCCCCGTGCATGGCTTTCTTGACGACAGCTTCCTGCTCAAACGCGGGCTGACGAATTACTGGGGCTACAACACCATCGGCTTCTTCGCGGCAGAGCCCCGCTACTTCGGCCCCCAAGGCCTCATCGGCTTTCGCCAGATGGTCGACCGTTTCCACGCCGCAGGGATCGAGGTGATCCTCGATGTGGTCTATAACCACACGGCAGAGGGCGACCAGAACGGCCCCACCCTCTCCTTCCGCGGCCTCGACAATGCCTCCTACTACCGGCTGCTCTCGGGCCAGCCGCGCTACTACGTCAATGACACCGGCTGCGGCAATACGCTCAACGTCGCCCACCCCTTCGTGCTGCGCATGGTCCTCGACAGCCTGCGCTTCTGGGCCGGCGAAATGGGGATCGACGGTTTCCGCTTCGACCTCGCCACCACTCTGGGCCGCGAGGCCCACGGGTTCGACCCATGGGGCGGCTTCTTCGACGCCCTGCGGCAGGATCCCCTCCTTGCCTCAAAACGCATGATCGCAGAGCCATGGGACATCGGCCCCGGCGGCTACCAGCTGGGCGGCTTCCCGCCCGAGTTCTGCGAATGGAACGACAGCTACCGCGACACCGTGCGCCGCTACTGGCGCGGCGATGCCCATAGCGCGCAGGAACTCGGCGCGCGCCTGCTCGGCTCGGCCGATAAATTCGACCACACCGGACGGCGCAGCACCGCCTCGGTCAATTTCATCGCCTCCCACGACGGTTTCACCACCGCCGACACCACCCGCTACAACCACCGCCACAACGAGGCGAATACCGAGAATAACCAAGACGGGCACCACTCCAACTACTCCGACAACTGCGGCGTCGAGGGCGAAACAGACGACCCCGCCATCCGCGCCAAACGCGCGCGGCGGCAACGCAACATGCTCGCCACCCTGTTCCTGTCCCAAGGCACGCCCATGCTTCTGGCGGGGGATGAATTCTCCAACTCCCAAGGCGGCAACAACAACGCCTATTGTCAGGACAACGAAACCGGCTGGCTGAACTGGGACAGGGCCGATGCCGAAACCCAAACCTTCACCGCCGCGATCTCCGCCTTCCGCCGTGCCCACCCCGTCTTGCGCCAAACCCGCTTTCTGCACGCAGAGGCCCGCCCGAGCGACGGCAAACCCGATGTCCAATGGACGGATTTCTCCGGCGGCCCCCTGCACTGGCGCGACCCGGGGATGAGCAACTTCTGCCTCACCCTGCGCGGCAGCGCGACCGCCCCCGCCTATGAGGCCGGCGATGACGCCGTCTTCATCGCCTTCAACCGCATGGACATGGCCCTGCCCGTGCGCCTGCCCCCGATCGCCAAGGGCCAGCACTGGCTGCGCGGCATCGACACTGACCTCTCGGTGCAAGGTGCCTTTTGCGAGCTTGAAACCGGCGAGGCCCTCATCGCCGCCGACAGCGTCGTCGCCTTCGCCGTGCGCCAAGACATCCTGCGCCAAGATGGGGAGACAGCCCTATGAGCGCCGATCACACCCTTGCCCAACTGGCCGAAGTGAACGGCATCCTGCCCCGCTTTCACGGGCTGGACGGCCGCGAACACGCCACCTCCCCCGATACCCTGCGCGCCCTGCTGATCGGCAACGGCACCCCTGCGGCCACGGAACACGAGGCCGCCGAAAGCCTCGCCGCCCATCACGCCGAGGCAGCAGAGCGTTGGTTCCCGCATCAGATCATCGTGACCAGCGGCCAGGAGGCGCCGCAAAATTTCGGCCTCGGCTGCGACTGGCACATCACGCCCGACGGCGCCGATACCCCCGTGGCCCAGGGCCGCGCCGAACACGCCATCACCCTGCCGCCCCTGCCCTCGGGCGTCTATACTCTCACCGCCTCGGCCTCTGGCCGGACAGAGCATATCACCGTCCTCGCCGCCCCCGCCCGCCTGCCAACGGCGCGGGACCTGACGGGGCACGAGCGCCTCTGGGGCATGACCGCGGCGCTCTACGGTCTGCGCTCCGCGCGCAACTCCGGCCTTGGCGATTTCGCCGACCTCGGCGCCCTTGGCCGCGAGCTCGGCCATTCCGGCGCGGGCTTTATCGGCATCAATCCGGTGCACAACATGGGCTGGGCCGATGGCGCCACCAGCCCCTATTCCCCCTCCCATCGCGGTTTTCTGAACACCGGCTACATCGCGCTTGACCAAATCCCCGGCGTGCCCGCGCCGCAGGGCGATTTCGCCGCCATCCGCGCATACGACACCGTGCAATACGCCGCCCACCAAGCGGCCCATCAGGCCGCCCTGAATGCCGCCTACGACGCCTTCCTCGCCCATGCCACGGCGGATCAAAAATCCGCCCTCGCCGCCTTCACCGCAAAAGGGGGCGAGGACCTCGCCCGTTTCGCCCGTTTCGAGGCGCTCAGCGAAACCCACGGCCCAGACTGGCGCCATTGGCCCGCCGACCCCGAAGCCCCGGCCCCATCCCGCGCCGCCTTCCACATCTTCTTGCAATGGGTCACAGACACCCAACTCGCCGCCGCCCAATCCCGCGCCAAGGGCGCAGGCATGGCCCTCGGCCTCTACCTCGACCTCGCCGTAGGCCCGCGCCGCGGCGGCGCAGAAAGCTGGTGCGAGGGCGCGGCAATCGCACAGGGCGTCTCCGTCGGCGCGCCGCCCGACCACCTCTCCCCCGGCGGGCAAAACTGGGACCTCGCCGCCTATGCCCCCCGCAAACTCGCGGCCCTGAATTACCGCCCCCTACGCCGCCTGCTCGCCGCCACCATGCGCCACGCGGGCGTCATCCGGATCGACCATGTCCTCGGCCTCAATCGCAGCTTCTGGATCCCCGATGACGGCAGCGCAGGCGGCTACATCCGCCAACCCTTCGAGGCCCTCCTCGCCGTGATCAAGATCGAGGCAGAGCGCATGGGCTGCGCCGTGATCGGAGAGGACCTCGGCCTCGTGCCCGAGGGCTTCCGCGAGACCATGACCGCCCATGGCTTCTACGGCTACTCGGTGCTGCAATACGAAAAACACGGCGGCCATTTCCACCCGCCGGGAGAGGACCGCCCACAGGTCCTGTCCTGCTTTGCCACCCATGACACCCCCACCGCCGCAGGCTACGCCGCGGGCCGCGACATCGACTGGTGGGAGCGCCTCGGCTGGACCCAAGAAGAGGGCGCAAATCACGCCCGCACCGAACGCAAAAACGACGTGGCAGACCTCATGGCCCTCTCCCCCGCCGAGGATTTCGCCGCCTCCGTCCACACCACGCTGGCCCATTCCCCCGCCCGCATGGTCTGCGCCCAACTGGACGATGTCCTGGGCCATACAGAGGCGCAAAACCTGCCCGGCACGGTCACAGAACACCCCAACTGGCAACGCAAATACGCCGCCCCGGTCGAGGGGCTGGCCCAAAACCCCGCCCTCGCCCATCTTGCAAAAACCATGCAGGATGCGGGCCGAAACCACCCCACGCCCCCCGAAAAGGAGACCCGAGATGCAGGTTGAAACCAAAGCCACCACGCCGATTGACGGCCAAAAACCCGGCACCTCCGGCCTGCGCAAGAAAACGCGGGTGTTTATGGAACCCGGCTATCTGGAAAACTTCGTGCAATCGGTCTTTGACGCCATCGGCGGCGGCGCGGGCAAAACCTTTGTCATCGGCGGCGACGGGCGGTTCTTTAATGCAGCTGCGATCCAGACGATCCTGAAAATGGCCGCCGCCAATGGCGCCGCGGGGGCAGTGGTCGGCCGCGGCGGCATCCTGTCCACCCCCGCCGCCTCGCATCTGATCCGGCTGAACAAAACCGACGGCGGCTTTATCCTCTCGGCCAGCCACAATCCCGGCGGCATCGACGAGGATTTCGGCCTCAAGTTCAACGCCGAAAACGGCGGCCCCGCCCCCGAGGCCCTCACCGACCGCATGTTCGCCGCCACCCAAAGCATGACCCGCTATTTCACCTGCGAGGCCCCCGATATCGACCTTGGCACAACAGGCGAAACCACCCTCGGCGATATGAAAGTCACCGTGGTTGACCCGGTGACAGACTACCAATCCCTGATGGAAACCCTCTTCGACTTCGACGCCATCCGCGCCCTCTTTGCCTCCGGCTTCACCATGCGCTTTGACGCCATGCACGCCGTCACCGGCCCCTATGCCACCGCCATCCTTGAAAACACCCTCGGCGCGCCCAAAGGCACCGTGGTCAACGGCACCCCGCTGGAGGACTTCGGCAAGGGCCACCCCGACCCCAACCCGATCTGGGCCAAGGAGTTGATGGACCTGATGATGGGCGAAAACGCCCCCGACCTCGGCGCCGCCTCCGACGGCGACGGAGACCGCAACATGATCGTCGGGCGCGGCGCCTATGTCACCCCCTCGGACAGCCTCGCGATCCTTGCCGCCAATGCCACCCATGCGCCTGCCTACAAGGGCGGCCTCGCGGGCATCGCCCGCTCCATGCCAACCAGCGCCGCCGCCGACCGCGTCGCCGCCGCCCTCGGCATCAAGGCTTACGAGACCCCCACGGGCTGGAAATTCTTCGGCAACCTGCTGGACGCAGGCCGCGTCACCATCTGCGGCGAGGAAAGCGCCGGCACCGGCTCCGACCACGTCCGCGAGAAAGACGGCCTCTGGGCCGTGCTCCTCTGGCTCAATATCCTCGCCGCACGCAAGGCCTCCGTCGCCGAAATCCTGACAGACCATTGGGCCACCCACGGGCGCGATTACTACTCCCGCCACGACTTCGAGGGGATCGAAACCGCCAAGGCAGAGGCCCTGATCTCCGCCCTGCGCGCCGCCCTGCCCAGCCTCGCAGGTCAAACCTTTGGCGACCTAACCGTCGCCCGCGCCGATGAGTTCTCCTACGACGATCCGGTCGACGGCTCGGTCAGCCGCAACCAAGGGGTGCGCATCTATTTCGACGGCGGCGCCCGCGCCGTCTTTCGCCTCTCGGGCACCGGTACCACCGGCGCCACCCTGCGCCTCTATCTGGAGCAATACGCAGCCCCGGATGCCGACCACAGCCAAGACCCCCAAGAGGCCCTCGCCCCCGTCATCACCGCCGCACAAACCCTGTGCCAGATGGACAACTTTATCGGGCGCAGCACACCGGACGTCATAACCTAACCCACGCGATACATTCACAAATCGCACCAAACCCGCCCGAAAACTGGCCCCAATCAGGGGCCAGAGGGCGGATTTGTCCACTGTTATGAAACTGTCACCCCAAAACTATTTACCTTAGGGAAAAACTTGCCCATCTTGCCCGCATACTGTGTGTAAACCAAAGGCGTATTTTGAATGCTCGGACCCATTATTCCCTCAAAACTCATCGCAAAAACTGCCAGCGCGGTTGCTGTAACAATCCCTAAATTTATTGCCGAATCCCAATGGGAATGGCTTGGCGCAGACAGCGGCACCCTCAATGTCGAAACCCCCGAGGTGAACCTCGGCGTGGCCGTCACAGGCGGGCAGATGATTCTGCGCAAGAAGGGCTCGACCGAGAAAGAAACCGTCTACTTCGGCGGCGCGGGCGCCTCCCTCGGCCTTTCGGCGATCCCCTCGCCGGTGAACTTCTCCTTCTCCGGTCAGGAAATGGCCGCCACGGGCACGATCTACCGCCTGCCTGCCTCGGGCGGCTCGCTGGATATCGACGAAATCAAGGGCCCCTTCATCATGGGCGAGGTTTCGGGCGATTTTAACGTCGGCGGCTCGGCCTGCATCATGCTCTGCGGCGGCAACCGTTTCCTCGCCACCATGCCCAATATGACCGCCGCCTTCGCCCTCAGCTGCAAGGCCGCCATGGTCATCGCAGGCGCCACCGGCACCATTGTTCCGGGCGGTATTTCAGGCAGTGCATATGTCGGGGAACTGCTCTAACCTTTCCGCATCGCAGCCGGTCACCCCCGGCTGCAGCGCATCCGGCCCCGGGGCCGAAGGGGAAAGGCAGATATGTCAAAACCGCCCGCAAAGCTCACCTCGAACCACTGGGGCATCGGCCTTGTGGACGTGCAAGACGGGCGCATCAGCAACGTCGCCCCGCACCCCTCCGACCCCGCCCCTTCTCCGCTCAATGGCAATATCCCCGGCGCGCTGAACGGCGCCGCCCGTATCCTGCGCCCCGCCGTGCGCGAGGGCTGGCTCAGGGGCCGCACAGGGGGGCACACAGGAACAGGCACGGGCACCCGCGGGCAAGACAGCTTTATCGAGGTCTCATGGGACAGGGCGCTTGACCTGCTCGCCGCCGAACTCACCCGCGTCAAAACCACCCACGGCAACAGCGCCATCTACGCAGGCTCCTACGGCTGGTCCAGCGCAGGGCGCTTTCACCACGCCCAATCCCAACTCAAACGGTTCCTCAACACCCTCGGCGGCTTTACCCGCTCCGAGGGGAACTACAGCTATAACGCCGCCCTCGCGACCATGCCCCATATCCTCGGCGGCGGCTTTCGCACCCACCTCGAACAGGCCACCCGCTGGAACGTCATCGCCGCCCATAGCGACCTCGTCGTCGCCTTTGGCGGCCTCGCCATGCGCAACATGACCCTCTCGGACGGCGGCCTCGCAAGGCACCGCGTCCCCGGCCACCTTGCAGACTGCGCCGCAAACGGGGTGCGCTTCGTCTGCCTCAGCCCCCTGCGCCGCGACATCGACGCGGGGCTTGGCGCGCAGTGGCTTCCCCCCCGCCCCGGCTCCGACACCGCCGTGATGATGGGCCTTGCCCATACATTGCTGGAGGAAAACCTCCACGACACCGCCTTCCTCGCCCGCTACTGCACCGGCTTTGACAGCATCGAATCCTACCTGCGCGGCGAAACCGACGGAGAGGCCAAAACAGCCCAATGGGCCGCCGAAATCTCCGGCATCCCCGCCGACCGCATCCGCAGCCTCGCCCGCGACATGGCCGCCTCGCGCACCATGATCACCTGCGCCGCCGCCCTGCAACGGGCCGACCACGGCGAACAGCCGCTCTGGATGGCGACCACCCTCGCCGCCATGCTCGGCCAGATCGGCCTGCCCGGCGGCGGCGTGACCATCGGCATGGGCGTCAACGGCAATGTCGGCGCCATGGCCCGCCCCTTTCGCTGGGGCGCCCTGCCGCAGGGGCGCAATCCGGTGGAGGGGTTCATCCCCGTGGCCATGCTCTCCGAGATGCTCCTCCACCCCGGCAGCCAACACCCCTATCAGGGGCAAACACTGACCCTGCCGGACATCGCCCTCGTCTGGTGGGCGGGCGGCAACCCCTTCCACCACCATCAGGACCTCAACCGCCTGACCCGCGCCTTCCAGACCCCCGAAACCGTAGTGGTCAATGACATCTCTTGGACGTCAACCGCCCGCCACGCCGATATCGTCCTGCCCGTCGCCGCCACGCTGGAACGCAACGACTTTGGCGCCGGCCATTCCGACAATATCCTCGTCCCCATGCCAAAAATCACCGAACCTCCGGGCGAGGCCCGCACAGAGTTCGAGATCTACACCGCCCTCGCCGCCCGCCTCGGCACCGAAGCCGCCTTTACAGAGGGGCTGGATGAGGACGGCTGGCTCCGCCGCCTCTGGTCCGAAACGCAGGAGGCCGCAAAGGCCGCAGGCAGCGCCCTGCCGGAGTGGGAGGATTTCATATCCGGCGATATCGCCGAGCTGCCGGACCCCGCGCCGCATCAGGTCTTCCTCGCCGATTTCCGCGAGGACCCCGAGGCCAACCCGCGCCCCACCACCTCCGGCCTGATCGAGCTGACCTCAAAAACCGTCGCCGCC
This sequence comes from Harenicola maris, assembly GCA_018524345.1. Classification (GTDB taxonomy): domain Bacteria; phylum Pseudomonadota; class Alphaproteobacteria; order Rhodobacterales; family Rhodobacteraceae; genus Harenicola; species Harenicola maris. The sequence continues at coordinate 387,295 of JADQAZ010000001.1, read as the reverse complement.
ATGGGCCATGCCGACTGCCCGGGGCACCCGATCTGGGCCGAAACCCGCGACCGCAGCGCAGGACACGCCGCGCGCTACCCCCTCGCCCTGCTCTCCGGCCAGCCGGGCACGCGGCTCCACAGCCAGATGGACAATGGCGCGCTCAGCATGGCCGCCAAAATCGCTGGGCGGGAACCCGTGCTGATCCACCCGAAAGACGCCGCCACGCGCGGCATCTCCTCAGGCGATGTGGTGGAGCTTTTCAATGACAGGGGCCGTTGCCTCGCCGGGGCCGAGGTGACCGAGGACGTCATGCAAGGCGCGGTCTTCCTCTGGACAGGCGCATGGTATGACCCCGACCCGGCCGCCCCGCAAAACCGCGACCGCCACGGCAACCCCAACACCCTGACCCATGACGCGCGCAGCTCCTCCTTCAGCCAAAGCCCCGCCTCTCACTCCGCCCTGATCGAAATACGCAAATTCACCGGCCCGGTGCCCGATGTCACAGTGCACAGCCCGCCGAATTTCACTGTAGAATAAAGCGCTTAGGGAAAAAGCACCTAGGTCTTAGGCTCCGGAAACTCCACCGGCCCGCCCTGCGCGGCCCATGTGGAAAACCCCTCGCGCAGATGCGCGGCCTCAAAGCCCATGTCCTGCAATGTCGCCACCGTCAGGGCCGAACGCCAGCCGCTGGCACAGTGAAAGACGAAGGTCTTGTCCTCGCCAAAGACCGGCTTGAAATAGGGGCTGTCCGGGTCCACCCAGAACTCCACCATGCCGCGCGGCGCATGAAAGGCGCCTGGAATAAACCCGCTGCGCTGCCGCTCCCGCGGATCGCGGATATCCACGATCACCACATCAGGGTCCGCCATCATGGCGATCAGGTCTTTGGCCTCGACCTCGCGAATGCGGGCGCGGGCCTGTGCCACCATCTCGGCGGCGCTTGTCTTGAGCTTTGTCGCCATCCGGCTCTGCCTTCCCAATGCTATGCCCCCTCTGTGCCAGAGGGGCGCGCCTGCTGCAATATCGACGGGCTTCGCCCGCCGCCCCGAAAGCCGCAGGCCTTGCTATCCCGTCATCACCCGCGCCATGTCATACATACGCGCGGAAAAGCCCCATTCGTTGTCATACCAGCCGAACACACGGGCCATACCGCCCGGCTGCACCATCATCTCCGGCCCCGCGATCACAAGGCTCTCGGCCCGCCCGCGCAGGTCGCTTGACACAAGCGGTGCATCTGTCCAACCGATCAGCGGCGCCGCCTCCCGCAGGGCCGCGCCTAGGCTCTCCAGCTTCGGCGCGCGCTTAGCCACAAAACTCAGGTCGATACTCGACACACTCGCCGTCGGCACCCGCACCGCGCGCGAGGTCACAACCCCCGCCAGATGCGGCAGCACCTTGTCCACCTGCCCCCCCGCGCTGGTCGATGTGGGCACCATGGACAGGGCCGCAGCGCGGTTGCGCACAAGGTCCGGCCCGCGCGGCGCATCCACCGTCGGCTGCGATCCCGTGTAGCAATGGATCGTCGTCATATGCCCCGAGGTGATCTGGAAATTGCGGTCAATCACCTTGAGCAAAGGCCCCAAAGCATTGGTCGTGCAGGAGGCGTTGGAGACAACCTCCCCCCCCACGGCCTCCGCCTCGTTGCAGCCCATCACCGCCGTCACATCCGCCGCATCCGAGGGGCCGGAAATCAGCACCCGCTCCGCGCCAGAGCGCAGACCCGCCGAGGCGAAATCGCGGCCGCGCGCTTTGCCGGTGCATTCAAACACCATATCCACATCGCGCAGATTGATCTCTGACAGGTCATGGGCATGGGTCAGCCGCGCCGACCATGCCCCCACCTTCAGCCGCCCGTTCTCGGCCTCCACCGGCAGGCCGAATGGACCATAGATGCTGTCATAGGCAAACAGATAGGCGCTGGTCTCCGGCTCTGCGATGTCATTGATCAGGACAATCTCGAAGCCCTCGCCAAGGTCTGTGGTCAGATACTGACGCAGCAGCGTGCGCCCGATCCTGCCAAACCCGTTGATAGCAATACGAAGAGGGCGCGCCATGGTCTGTCCTATGTCTTTTGGGGGTGTCAGGGCGCCATCCTACTGTGCAGGGGCGCGATCACAACGTCTTTTGTTGTGATCCCATCCACGCCAAACCGCGATGGATCGGCCCCCGAAATTCAACGCCAACGCCCATTTTTTAGCCGTTAACGACACGCCGTGGTCGCAAATACCGCAGCCCGCCCGCGAAACCCGCGCGAAGCTGATCCTATGAATGGTCAACGCAGCCCCTCGCAGCCCAAGGCAAACCGCCTCCCCGCGGCGCCGGACCTGCGGCGCTGCGACAGCCGGCGCACCCACCTTGTGATCGGGGCACGGCGCGGGCGCGCGGCGCGGGGCTCGCCCTAACGCCCCTTCCGCTTCGTCACACCACGCAGTCCGCCCAAACACCCAAGGACCATTCCCATGACCGACACAGAAACCAAACCCCGCCGCTCCGCTGGCCGCTCCGGCGGGCGCGCCGCCCGTCACGCCATGCGCGCCGCCGCCCTTGCCGATGATGTCAAACCCATCTGGCCCGGCATGCCCGGCGGCACCTACAAACCGCTGAAGGACAGCGACCTGCCTAAAATCCACGCCGCCGCCCTGCGCGTGCTGGACGAAATCGGCCTCGCCGATGCGCCCCCCTCGGGCATCAAGGCCATGACCGCCGCAGGCGCGAGATTGGGCAAGGATGGCCGCCTGCGCTTCCCGGCAAAGGTGATCGAGGCTGCCCTCGCGATGACCTCCCCCACGCTCACCCTCTATGCCCGCGATCCGGCCCATGACCTGCACCTCGGCGGCACCAAGGTGCATTACGGCACCGCAGGCGCGGCGGTGCACCTTGTCGACGGGCGCACGGGGGCCTACCGCGACAGCACGGTGCAGGACCTCTACGATGCCGCCCGCATTGTCGACACACTGGACAACGTGCATTTCCTGCAACGCCCCATGGTCTGCCGCGATATCACCGACAACTACGCCCTCGATATCAACACCATCTACGCCTGCGTGCGCGGCACCTGCAAACATATCGGCGCCTCCTACGTCCACGCCGATCACGTGCGCAAATCGGCGCAAATGCTGCACCTTATCGCAGGCGGAGAGGCCGAATGGCGCGCCCGCCCCTTTGTCTCCCAATCCAACTGCTTCGTCGTCCCGCCGATGAAATTCGCCACAGAGAGCTGCGAGGCGATGGAGGCCGCGATCGAAATCGGCATGCCGGTGCTGCTGCTCTCGGCGGGCCAAGCCGGGGCCACCGCCCCCGTCACCATCGCAGGCGCGGTGGTGCAGGGCGTGGCCGAATGCCTCGCGGGGCTGGTCTATGTCAACGCCGTCAAACCCGGGCATCCGGTGATCTTCGGCACATGGCCCTTTGTCTCCGACCTGCGCACAGGGGCCATGTCCGGCGGCTCGGGCGAGCAGGCCCTGCTGACGGCGGCCTGCGCCCAGATGCACCACTTCTACGGCATCCCCGGCGGCGCGGCGGCGGGCATCGCCGACAGCAAGCTGCCCGACATGCAGGCGGGCTGGGAACAGGCGATCTCCAACACCATGGCGGGGCTTGCGGGCCTCAATATGGTCTATGAGGCCGTCGGCATGCATGCCTCCCTGCTGGGCTTTTGCTTTGAAAGCCTGATCCTCGGGGATGACCTGCTGGGGCAGGCACAGCGCTGCGTGCGCGGCATCGAGGTCGACGAAAGCACGCTGGCCTTCGAGGCCATGTCAAACGTCTGCCTCGGCGGGCCGGGGCATTACCTTGGCACCGACGAAACCCTGCACCGGATGGAACGCGACTACGTCTACCCCCGCCTTGCGGACCGCTCCTCCCCCAACCAATTCGCCGAAAAAGGCAGCCCGAACCTCGTCGAACAGGCCGCCCTGCGCAAAGAGGACATCCTGAGCCAGCCCGACAAGGGCCTGATCCCCGCGCAGGTGGATGCCCAGATCCGCGCCGCCTATCCCATCGCTCTGCCCTAGGGTCAGGCCCATTCACCCCGCACCGCTGATTTGGCTGCGTCCGGCCCTCCCGCGCCAAGGCGCGGGAGGGATTTTTCGGAGAAAAATCGGGATCCGGGGGCGCTGCCCCCCGGCCTGCGGCCTCCCCCCGGGATATTTGGACCAATAAGAAGCCAAGGGGTCGTCCCCAAACAGGCAAACCGATCCCCGCCTTGCCCCCAAGCGCCACTCTCAGGTGTCCCGCTTGATGCGAAATCTTGCAGGAGAAACCCCTTTCTCTTGCGCAAACCGGCAAGCCGCACTAACCCTGCCGCCATGCAAGACGGATTTTTCTTTGGCTACGGCAGCCTTGTGAACATGGCCACACACAGCCACGCCCCCGCCTTTCCCGCGCGGATCACGGGCTGGCGCCGTGCGTGGCGGCAGGTCGCGGGTCAGGCCGGCGCCACCCTTAGCGCCAAGGTCGACGAGGGCAGCGCCATCGACGGGCTCATCGCCCATGTCGCCGCCGAGGCATGGCCCCAACTCGACGCCCGCGAGATCAACTACGAACGCCAGCTGGTCACCCCCAGCGTCGTGCACGAGGGGCCCACCGATGCGGGCATCCAGATCTACCACGTCACTCTGCCCGATGCAGAGGGGACAACGGCCCCGATCCTGCTCTCCTATCTCGATGTGGTGGTGCAGGGCTATTTCCGCGTTTTCGGCCCCGAGGGCGTGGCCGATTTCTTTGCCACCACCGACGGCTGGGACACCCCGATCCTCGATGACCGGGCAGAGCCCCTCTACCCCCGTCACCAGCGGTTGGAGAAATCCGAACGCGCCCTTGTGGACAGCAGCCTCGAACGCCTATCGGCGCAGGTGCAAAAGGCTCATTAACCGCCCCTGACGGGCAAAGGGCTCCTGCACCCCGTCCGCCGCATCGGCCTTGGCCTGCTCGGCCTGCGCAATCACCCGCCGCGCCAGCCACATCGCCCCAAGGCCGAACAGAACGCCCCCGGCGGCCTGCCCGATCAAGACCCCCGGCGCACCGAACAGCCAGCCCCCGAGCAGCACAAAAGGAATGGTGCCCACCGTATGGCGACCCCAGTTGATCCATGTGGAGTAATAGGGATGACCAAGGTTGTTGAAGGTCGCATTACCGATGAAAATCAATCCGTTAAAGAAAAACGCCAAGGCCAAGGGCCCGCAGAACAACAGCACCAGACTGGCCGTGAGCCCATCCGCCTGAAACAGTGCCAGCAGAGGCGCGCGCAGGCCATATAACAGGGCCGACATGCCGCAGACCACAATCGCCGTAAACAGCACCGCATTGATCAAAGACCGCCGCACGCGGTCGATCCGATGCGCCCCGAAATTCTGCCCCATGATCGGCCCGATCGCCCCCGACAGGGCAAACAGAACCCCGAAAGCCACCGGCGTCAGCCGCGCAATAATCGCCATCCCCGCCACCGCATCCGCCCCGTAGGGCGCCATGGAGCGCGTCACATAGGCCTGCCCCACAGGCGTCGCCAACTGGGTCAGGATCGCGGGCAAGGCAATCGCCAAAAGCGCCGCCAGATCCCCCGGCAGGTTCCCGAGGCTCGGCCGCGGCACCCCGCCGTAATGGCGGAAAATCGGATAGAGCGCCGCGCTCGCGATCCCGATCCGCGCCGCCACACTGGCCAGGGCCGCACCGGTCAGTTCCAGATCAAAGCCAAAGATCAAAATCGGGTCCAGCACCGCATTGATCACCCCGCCAATCACCGTGGCCATCATCGCCTGCCGCGCCGCCCCATGGGCCCGCAAAATCGCGCCCCCGATCATGCCGATCATCAGAAACGGCAGCGATGGCAAAATGATCCGCAGATATCCCACCGCGAAATCCAGCGTCTCCCCCCGCGCGCCCATGAACCCCGCCAGGGGCACGATATAGCTCCAGACGATCGCCGCGAATATCGCGCCCAATCCCCCGCCATAGATCAAGGAGGCCCCCGCGCGCCGCCGCGCCAGCTCCGTATCCCCCTGCCCAAGGGCCCGCGCCACCAAGGCCCCCGTGGCGATCCCCATGCCGATCCCGAAACTCGCGGTGAAAAACAGGATCGCCCCGGCATAGCCGATCGCCGCCGCCAGTTCCTCTTTGCCCAGCATGGAAATGAAAATCATATCCACCAGATCAACCACAAAGACGGCCATCAACCCAACAGAGGAGGTCAGCGCCATCACCGTGATGTGACGCATCAAATTGCCCTCAAGAAATGCCGCTTGCTTTGCCATATGGCCCCCGATCTGTACCCGACACCCGTCAGGGCTTCCCTCGCCCTTGTCAAGCCCGAGGCCGCGCACAAAGCCCCCGCCGCAGGCGCACCCTGCGACACCCGCGCACAGGGCGGGGCTATGCGCTTGTCCGCCGCAAACCCGCCGTCTAGATCACAGCCATGTTACCCGGCCCCGCCCTCTTCGCCGAACGGCTCCGCATCGCGCTCGCGCTGATCCTTGCGGGCTTTCTGGCCATTCTGGGCGCCTCGGCACCGCAATCGGCCAGCGACCGCGCGGCGCAGGACTTTGCCCTCTTCCGCGGGCTGGATGCCGAAATCTTCTGCGGCACCACGGGCGAGGCTGACGGCCCCCCCGCCCATTGCAGCCTCTGCACCATCGCCGACACCATCATCACCCATGCCGCCCCCGTCATCGAACCGGCGGCGCAACGCGCCCGTGCGGCGCAGGCCCCGATCCCGGCGCCGCAGCTCACATCCGCGCCTAGAACGCGCGGCCCCGCGATCCGCGCACCGCCCCTCCGTTCCGTCTAAATCCCTTACATTTTGACATCAATCGCAGGCACTCAATCCCCTGCGTAACGGAGAGACTCCATGAAAATTCTCAAAACATCCGCTCTGGCGGCCCTGACAGCCGTGACATTTCACCCCGATCAGGCCACAGCCCATGCCACGCTCGAACAGCAAGAGGCACAGCTTAACACCACCTACAAAGGCGTCATGCGCATCGGCCACGGCTGCGAAGGGCAGCCCACCCTGCGCGTCACCATCACCATCCCCGAGGGGTTCATCAACGCCAAACCCATGCCCAAGGCAGGCTGGAAAATGACAACCGTCTCAGGCCCCTACGCCAAAACCTATGACTACCACGGCCCCCGGTCCGAGGGGTTGAAACAGGTCACATGGGAAGGCTCCCTTGACGATGCCCATTACGATGAATTCGTCGTCCGCGGCTATATCAGCGATGCCTTCGCAGCGGGCCAAACCCTCTACTTCCCCACGGTGCAGGAATGTGCCGACGGCGCCCACGAATGGGTAAACATTCCCGCCGCAGGGCAGGACCCCCACGCGCTGGACAGCCCCGCACCCGGCGTGCGGCTCACCGCAGGCGAACACGCGCACCATTAGGCGCAGCCGTTCTTAACCAGTGACAGATGTAAAAGGGGCGCGGCCATCCCCGGCCGCGCCCCCCAAATCCCCGCAGGTATCGCCTCGCCCTAAATCGAGGGGCGCACCTGCAACAGGGCCATGACATCGGCCATCTCCGGCCCGCGCTCGCGCCCCGTCACCGCCTTGCGCAACGGCATGAACAGCCCCCGCCCCTTGCGACCAGAGGCCTCCTTCACAGCGTCGGTCCAGCTTTTCCAAGTGGTCTCGTCCCAAGGCCCCTCCGGCAGGATCGAGAACGCCTGAACGATGAAATCGCGGTCCTCCTCATCCACCAGAGGCGTGGCGCCCTTGGCGAAAAACGTCCACCACGGCGCAATATCGGCGCGGGTCTGGATATTCTCGCGCACCGCGCCCCAGAACCGCTCGCGCAGCGCCTCGGGCACCCCCGCCGCCGCAACATCCTCGGCCACATCCTCCAGCGAAAGCGTAGAGAGATACTTCGCCGTCAAAGGCCCCAGATCCTCGCGGTCAAACTTCGTCGGCGCCGCGCCAAAGCGCGAAATGTCAAAACCCGCAATCAACTCCGCATGGCTCATCCGCATCTCGAAGGGGTCAGAGGACCCAAGCCGCGCCATATGCGACAAAAGCGCAAGCGGCTCCACCCCCGCCTCGCGCAGATCACGCAGGGCCAATGTGCCAAGCCGCTTCGACAGCGCCTCGCCCTGCGGCCCGGTCAACAGCGAGTGATGCGCAAAGGCAGGCGCGCTATGGCCAAGGGCCGCCATGATCTGAATCTGCGTCGCCGTATTGGTCACATGGTCCGACCCGCGCACAACATTGGTGATCCCCATATCCGTGTCATCCACGACCGACGCGATGGTATAAAGCACCTGCCCGTCGCCGCGGATCAAAACAGGGTCCGACACGCTGGAGGCATCAATCGAAATATCGCCCAAAATCCCATCGGTCCATTCGATCCGCTCGTGATCCAGCTTGAACCGCCAATGCCCATTGCGCTCCGCCCGCAGGGCCGCACGCTCTTCCTCGCTCAGCGCCAAAGCCGCCCGGTCATATACCGGCGGCTTGCCCATGTTCATCTGCTTCTTGCGCTTCAGGTCCAACTCGGTCGGCGTTTCAAACGCCTCGTAAAACCGCCCCGCCGCCCGCAGCTTGTCCGCCGCATCGGCATAGCGATCCAGCCGCGCCGACTGCGTCTCCACCCGGTCCCACTCAAGGCCCAGCCACTCCAGATCCTGCTTGATCGCATCGGCAAACTCGGGCTTCGACCGCTCCGGGTCGGTGTCATCCAGCCGCAGAATAAATTCCCCGCCAGCCGCCCGCGCAATCAACCAGTTCATCAAAGCGGTGCGCAGGTTCCCCACATGCAAATAGCCAGTGGGCGATGGGGCAAATCGAGTGACGGTCATGGGCGTGTGTTCCTGTCTGCAAAGGGCTCGGGCTTCGTCAATCACAGGGCGCGGGCCTTGTCCAGCCTCGGCTGCGCCTAGGCCTCCTGCTGCCACCGTTCCCGAATTGCCGCCGTGATCACCTGCGGTTCATCGCGCAAAACATTCGCCGCCAGAAACACCTGCCCCGGAACCAAGGCCGCATTCGCCCGCGCCAAGGCCCGCCTCGGGGCCGAAAGGCTGGCAATAAACGTCTCCGGGTCCGCCACAGACAGGACGATCATCATCTGCCCCTGAAACCTGATCACCTGAACATCGGTAAGCTCGGCCCATGGAACCAGCGGATACTGCCAGATCTTCACCCCCTGCCCCGTGATCTCGGCCACAGGACGCGGATCAAACAGCCGCCACAGGGCGATGACCAGACAAAGCCCAAAGAACCCCAAACCAAGCGCTGCAATCACGGCGGTGAAGGGCTGCACAACAATCAAAACCCCACTCAGCACAACAAACCCCAAGGCCCCCAGCGCCAAAATCCCCGTCATCCAGCGCGAGGCAAAGAAGCGCTGATCACCCATCATTCCGATCCGCACTGTCATCGCGCCAGCGGTTCACAATCGGATAACGCCGGTCCAGCCAAAAGGCCCGCGGGCTCAGCCGCGCCCCGGGGGCAGACTGGAAGCGTTTGTATTCAGAGATATAGAGCAAATGCTCCACCCGCTTCACCGTATCCCGCTCAAACCCCTCTGCCACGATCTCAGCGACAGAGGCCTCCTCATCCACCAACATCTCCAGAATGCGATCCAGCACCGGATAGGGCGGCAATGAATCCTCATCCTTCTGATCGGGCCGCAGTTCCGCCGAGGGCGGCTTGTCAATCACCCGCACAGGGATCACCTCCCCCTCGGGGCCGCGCATCCAAGGCCGGTGATTGGCATTGCGCCAACGGCAGGTCTCGAACACCCGCGTTTTGTACATGTCCTTGATCGGGTTATACCCGCCCGCCATATCACCATAAATCGTGGCATAGCCCACGGCGACCTCGCTCTTGTTCCCCGTGGTCAAAAGCATCTCGCCAAACTTGTTCGACAGCGCCATCAGGATCACCCCGCGCAGGCGCGACTGGATATTCTCCTCGGTCACATCCGGCTCGGTCCCCTCTAACAAGGGCGCCAAAGCCTCCGTTACCGCCGCCCGCGGCCCGCCAATCGGCACCGTATCCAAACGGCAGCCCAGCGCATTGGCCACGCCCGCCGCATCCTCGAGCGAATGGGCCGAGGTATACTCAGAGGGCAACATCACACAGCGCACATTCTCCGGCCCCAGCGCATCAGCGGCAATCGCCGCCACAATCGCGCTGTCAATGCCGCCGGACAAGCCCAGCAAAACCTTGGAAAACCCGGCCTTGCCCATGTAATCGCGCAGGGCCTCGACCATGACGCGGTAATCCTGCTCGTACACATCGGGCACAGGGGCCTTCTCCCCCTCCAAACAGGTCCAGCCCTCGGCGCGCTGCTCGAACTCCACGGTCACAACCGCCTCGTCAAACACCGGCAATTGCACCGCCAATCCCCCGCCGGGGTTGAGCACAAAAGAGCCGCCATCAAACACCTGATCATCCTGCCCGCCGACCATATTGAGGTAGACCAAAGGCAGGCCGGTCTCGACCACCCGCTGCACCATATGCCCCACCCGCACATCGCGCTTCACACGGTGATAGGGCGAGCCATTGGGCACCACGAGGATCTCCGCCCCCGTCTCCGCAAGCGCCTCGGGCACATCCCGGTGCCACGCATCCTCGCAAATAGGCGATCCCACGCGCACCGGCCCCGCCACATAAGGCCCACAAATCGGGCCGGGCGTGTAAAGGCGCACCTCGTCAAACACCCCGTCATTGGGCAGCTTGTGCTTCAATATCCGCGCCGCGATCTTGCCGCCCTCACAGATGAAATAGGCGTTGAACAGCTGCCCCTCCTGCATCAGCGGCCCGCCAATGGCCAAAACCGGCCCATCGGCACAATCGGCGGCCAGCTGCTCCACATGGCGCAGGGCATCGGCCACAAAAGCAGGCTTCATCACCAAGTCCTGCACCTGATAGCCGGTGATGAACATCTCCGGCAGGGCCAGCATATCCGCCCCCTCGGCCTTGGCCTGCGCCCAGGCCTCGGCGGCCTTGCGCGCATTGCGGCTCAAATCACCAACGGTGGGGTTCAACTGGCCAAGGGTCAGGCGAAATCTCTCAGACATAGTCAGGGCAATCCTTACAACCGGTGTTACAGCCTGACTTACCAGAATTCCCCCCAAGGGGAAGGCCATCCAAACCCGCCTATGCCAAAGCCACCCCACGAATCGGCTGGCCGGGCCTTGCCAGAGGCGTTAACATTTCGCTTCCATCAGCAGATGAAGAGAGCAGAGCAAACCCCATGCTGAAGACCTCCCTCGCCCTTCCCCTCGTCGCCCTTCTGGCCACGACATCCCCCGTCCTGGCGCAGACAGAAGTCAAACAATACGACAATGGCGGCATCTACGAAGGCACCTTCAAGAACGGGCTGCAACACGGTCAGGGCACCTACCGGCTGCCCAATGGCTACGAATACACCGGCGCATGGGTAGAGGGGCAAATCCTCGGCCAAGGCCGCGCCACCTTCCCCGATGGCTCGATCTACGTCGGCGCCTTTGCCAAGGGCAAACCCGAAGGCTTCGGCAAAATCACCTTCGCCGATGGCGGCACCTATGAAGGGGAATGGAAAAACGGCGATATGACAGGCGCAGGCCTCGCGATCTACGCCAATGGCGTGCGCTACGAGGGTGCCTTCAAAAACGCCCTGCACGATGGCCAAGGCACCATGCTCTCGCCCAATGGCTATAAGTATGAGGGCGCATGGGTCGCCGGTGCCAAGGTCGGCAAGGGCAAGATCACCTACCCCGACGGCGCCGTCTACGAGGGCAACCTGTCGGGCGGCAAACGCTCCGGCCAAGGCACCCTGACCATGCCCGACGGGCTGACCTATGTCGGCGCATGGAAAGACGGTCAGATCAACGGCCTCGGCACCCTGACCCAACCGAACGGAGACGTCTACACAGGCCTCCTCATTGCCGGCCAACGCCACGGCCGCGGCAAGGTCACCTACGCCAATGGCGACACCTACGAGGGCGATTTCGAAAAAGACCAACGCTCCGGCCAAGGCACATTTACCGGCACCGACGGCTATATCTACTCCGGCGCATGGAAAGCAGGCCAGATCGCAGGCCAAGGCCGCGTCACCTACCCCGACGGCTCCGTCTATGAGGGCGCCTTCGCCAATGACCTCGCCCATGGCAAAGGCAAAATCACCTACCCCGACGGCTCCTCCTACGAAGGCGACTGGGTAGAGGGCGTGATCGAGGGCCAAGGCACCGCGCGCTACGCCAATGGCATGGTCTACCAAGGCGGCTTCAAAAACGCCCGCAACCATGGCCTCGGCACCATGACCCGCCCCGACGGATACACCTACACCGGCGCATGGAAAGACGGGCTGCGCGACGGCCCCGGCACAGCCACCTACGACGACGGCACCAAGTACGAGGGCACCTTCTCCAAAGGCGAACGCGAAGGCACCGGCAGCATCACCATGCCCGACGGCTTCACCTACACCGGCAACTGGAAAGCCGGCCGCCTCGACGGCATGGGCAAAGCCACCTACCCCAATGGCGACACCTACGAGGGCCTCTTCGCCGAAGGCAAACGCCAAGGCACCGGTAAAATGACCTACGCAAGCGGGCTGGAAGCCGAAGGCGAATGGGAAAACGGCATCCTCAAATCCGTCGCCAATCCCCCCGCCCCAGCGGAGCCGGAAGGCACAGACCCAGAAGCCACCACCCCCGCAGAACAAGAGGGCTAACCCCCGCCGCGACCCAAGAAAAAGGGGGGCTGTTTGCCCCCCTCGGTGCTGCGCACCTCACCCCCCAAGGATATTTTCACCAATAAGAAACAGGGGCGAATTTTGCGCGGCCCTGCGCTTCTTATTGGCCCAAATATCCCCGCCGGAGGCACAAAATCTCTTATCCCGCCCTATCCGGGATCGGCGGCGCGGGCGATGTCCACGAACGCGGCAACTTTCTCGCGCGGGATCGACCAGTCGCAGACCATGCGGGCCAGAAGCGGTTCGCGCGGGTCCTCCCCCTCCAGTTCCCCGGACCACAGGTAATACTGCGCCCCCGCCTCATGCAGCGCCTTATGCACAGCCCGCGGCAGATGGGCGAACAGGATGTTTGCCTCCGGCTGAAACGCCATCCTTGTGCCCGCGATCTGGCTCAACCCGCGGGTCAACTCGGCGCAGCGCTCATTTGCCTTGGCCGCGCTATGCAGCCACAGGTCGTTGCTCAGATAGGGCAGCATCTGCGCCGAGAGGTAGCGGTTCTTCGAGAACAGATGCGCCCCGCGTTTGCGGCGCAGCTCCAGTTCCCATGCCTTGGCCGGACCGAACAGCACCGCCGCCTCGACCCCCATCAACCCGTTCTTGGTGCCGCCAAAGCTCAGGGCGTCGACCCCACTCTTCCAGCTCATCTCCGCTGCCGTGCATCCCAGCCGCGCACAGGCATTGGCAAAGCGCGCCCCGTCCATATGCAGCGGCAGGCCGAATTCGCGGCAAACCTCCGAAATCGCGCGGATTTCGGCAAGGGTATAGACCGTCCCCTTCTCGCTCGCCTGAGTGATCGACACCGGCCCGCGCTGCGGCCCATGCACGCCGCGGCTTTCCTCGGCCGAGACAACAGCGCGCAGGGCCTCGGGCGTGATCTTGCCATTCTCATGCGGCACAAGGGTCAGCTTCGCTCCGCCGCTGAAAAACTCCGGCGCGTTGCATTCGTCCTCGTGGATATGGGCCACATCCGAGCAGAACACCGTCTCGAACGGCGCGCAAAGCGTTGCCAAAATGATGCTATTGGCCGCCGTTCCCGTGGCGACGAAATGCACCGCCGCCTCGGGCGCCTCAAACACCTCGCGCAGCTTGCCCTGCGCCTCGGCATCCAGATCGCTTTTGCCATAGGGCATGGCATAGCCCGCATTGGCGCGCAGGAGGCTCTCCATCACTTCGGGATGGGCGGGGCCGGAGTTGTCAGAGGCGAAATGCATGGGCGCGGGCCTTTCAGATGTTAGGTTGCAATGCGCAACAGATAGTTTTCCCAATCGTCCACCGGCACATCGGTTTCCGGCACCACCAAACCACGCAGGGATCCGCCCTGCTTATGGGTGCTCTCCGGATCGCCGGTGATCAACGGATGCCACTCGGGCAGGGCTTTGCCCTCATGCAGGCGCCGGTAGGCGCAGGTGAGCGGCATAAAATACGCCGCATCGGGCAGGGTCTCGGGCGTCAGGATGATACACTCGGGCACGATCGCCTTGCGGCCCTCATAGTTGCTGCACAGGCAGGTGTCGCAATCCAGCAGGCGACAGCCGATGCGGGTATAGGCCACCTCGCCGCTGTCCTCATCCTCCAGCTTGTTCAGGCAACATTTGCCGCAGCCGTCGCAAAGCGCTTCCCACTCCGGCTTGGTCATCTCGGCAAGGGGGACGGTCTCCCAGAACCGGGGCCGCGTCATGGCAGCGCCGCCAGAACAGCCCGCGCCTGAGCACTATCAGCATCCATCTGGGTGATCAGGGCCTCCAGCCCATCAAACTTCGCCTCGGGCCGCAGATATTCCACCAAGGCCACCGAGAGCTGCCGCCCATAGAGGTCGCCCTCGAAATCGAACAGGAAAGTCTCGAGGTTCGGGGTATTCTCGCCAAACATCGGCCGCACGCCAAGGGCGGCCACGCCGCCGTATTCCCCCGCATCCGGCCCGTCCTCGACCCGCACCTGCACCGCATAAACCCCCAGCGCCGGAAGATGCAGGCCATCAAGCCCCATATTCGCCGTCGGATAGCCCAGCTCGCGCCCGCGCTTGTGGCCGTGAATGACAGGCCCCTCGATCCGGTGCCAATGGCCCAGCATCGCCGCCGCCATACCGGGCTGCGCCGCGGTCAAAGCGCCGCGAATGGCGGTGGAGGACACCTCCGTCCCATGGGGCGCAACAAGGTCCACCACCTGCACCGCAAAGCCAAGGTCCGCCCCCGCATCGCGCAGGGTCTCCGCCGATCCGGTGCGCCCCTTGCCGAAATGGAAATCCGCCCCAACGGCGGCGCAGGTCAGGCCCAGCCCCTCAACCAGAACCTCCCGCGCAAAAGCATCGGCAGAACGCTCGCGCATAGCCGCGTCAAAGGGCAGCTCGAACAGGATATCCACGCCCAGCTTCTCCAGCCGATGCGCCCGCGCCTCGGGCGTCATCAGGCGAAAGGCGGGAGCCACAGGGGCAAAGACCTGCCGAGGATGGGGCTCAAAGGTCACAACAGCCAAAGGCGCGGCCGGATCACAGGCCCGCGCCGCCGCAATCACCGCCTGATGGCCAAGGTGAACACCGTCGAAATTGCCAATCCCCGCGGTGGCCCCGCGGTCGGCTTGGGTAAGGTCGGAAAGGGATCGAATAACGCGCATGGGCAAGGGCCTATCGCGGGTTTAGGGGCGGGGCAAGGGGGCGATCACGCCGCCCCCACCATCACCTTGGCTCCGCTGCGCGAGGAACGCTCGATCGCGTCAATCAACCGATGCGCTGCCAGCGCCGCCTCCCCCGTCGCCATGGGCGCGCTGCCCTGCGTGATCGCCTCCGCGAAATCCGCGATCACGCCCTGATGCCAGATGTAATTCTCCGGCGAGGGACCGGCATCGCCGATGCCATATCCCACCACCTCATGGCGCCCGTCGCGCCAGTGGATGTCCAGCCGCCTGCGCCCGATGGCAAGGGACCCATGGGAGAAATGCAATTTCACCATCTCGTCCGCCCCCGGAAAACTCGCCGTGCTGGCCACAAGCGACCCCGCCGCCCCGCAGGCAAAGCGCAGGCCGACCACGGCCATATCCTCTGCCTCCAGCTGATGCAGCGGCGTGGCACAGGTCATGGCCTGCACCTCGCTCACAGGGCTGGTCAGGCTCAGGGCCAGATCAATGCTGTGGATCGCTTGCGTCAACAACACCCCGCCCCCGTCGCGGGCATAGGTCCCGCGGCCCAGCTCGTCGTAATAGGACTGGTCCCGCCAAAGCTGCGCGATGATCTCCACATGACCCAAAGCGCCCAAAGTGCCCCCGGCCACCAGCTCCGCCGCCGCCTTGGCGGGCAGGCTCGCACGGTGCTGCAACACCATGCCAAGGGAGACCCCCGCATCGGCGCAAATCTTCACCACCTCCTCGGCCTCGGCCAGATTGCGCGCCACGGGCTTCTCCAGCAACACATGCTTGCCCGCTGCCGCAATAGCCGCAATCAGGTCAATCCGCACAGAGGGCGGCGTGGCCACAATCACCATCCGCACGGCAGGGTCCGCCAGAACCGCCTCCAGATCGGCGGTAAACACCGGCCGCTCCCCCGCATAATGCTCGGCCAGATACATCGCCCCCTCCGGGCGCCGCGTCACAACCGCCGCCAAACCTATCTGATCGCGCAGGCCCGACAGGGCGCGCACATGGCTCTCCCCGATCATCCCCGCCCCGATCAACACCGCAGCCATCTTTTCCATCTCAATCCTCTCCCTTGGTCCCGAACGGGCCACGCGCCAAAAAACCAAACCCCTGCGCAACACGCAAGCGGCCCGCTGATTTGCATCAGCGGGCCGCCCCCTCTCGCGTCCGAAACCTCTTATTCAGAGGCCAGAGCCGCGTCTGTGATCGCAGATGTCCAAGCGCCCTCAGGCTCCTTCGTGATCACGGGGTCAGAGCCCCCGCCAAGAAGGGTCGCAACCGTGCGCTTGTAATCGGCCTCGTCGAGCGAGCCATCGGAACCAGCGGTCAGCTTGGCAATCTCCGCCATCATCCGCTTCTGATGGGCCTCGGTCTGGGCACCGGTCTCGTCGTTGTCCAGAACGATCATCGCCGCCTCGTCAGGGTTCTCCTCGGCGTATTTCCACCCAAGCATAGAGGCGCGAACAAAACGCACCATCTTGTCCACAAAGGCCGGATCGCTCAGGTTTTCCTCAAGCGCATAGATCCCGTCCTCAAGCGTCGCAACGCCCTGCTCTTCGTATTTGAAGGTCACCAGGTCATCGGGCGACACACCCGCATCCAGAACCTGACCATATTCGTTATAGGTCATGGTCGAAATACAATCGGCCTGCTTCTGGAGCAGCGGATCAACGTTAAAGCCCTGCTTCAAAACGGTCACACCGTCCTCGCCGCCCTCTGTCGAAATCCCCTCTTGGGACATCCACGACAGGAAGGGATATTCATTGCCAAAGAACCAAACGCCAATGGTCTTGCCCTTGAAATCGGCAGGCGAAGTGATCCCGCTGTCCTTCCAGCACGTCAGCATGAGGCCAGAGGTCTTGAACGGCTGCGCAATATTCACAACCGGCAGGCCCTTCTCGCGCGCCGCCAATGCCGATGGCATCCAGTTCAGCATCACATCGGCGCCGCCACCCGCAAGAACCTGCGGCGGGGCAATATCCGGCCCACCCGGCTTGATGGTCACATTCAGGTCCTCGGCCTCGTAAAAGCCCTTGTCCAGCGCCACATAATACCCGGCAAACTGCGCCTGCGTGACCCATTGCAACTGCAACGTCACATCATCGGCCGCCTGCGCCGCTCCGCCAAGGCTCAAGGCCGCAGCGGCCCCCATCATGATGTTTTTCATTATCGTTCCCTCTCTGTTGATTATCCGACAGTCTATCAACGCCGCTTGCGCTGTGAAGGGTGCCAAAAGGTTACCCACCCCTCAATCGCAACAACGGCGAAATAAAAGGCACTTCCCGCTAGGGCCGCCACCAAAATCTCCGCCCATACCATATCCATCGCCAGCTGGCCGACCGAAGTCGATATCCGGAACCCCATCCCAAGGGTGGGCGATCCGAAAAACTCCGCCACAATCGCGCCAATCAGCGCCAGCGTAGAGGCCACCTTCAAACCGTTAAAGATAAACGGCATCGCCGCCGGCAGACGCAGCTTCATCAAAGACTGCCCCCGGCTGGCCGCATAGGTATGCATCAGATCGCGCTGCATCACATCGGTGCTGGCCAATCCGGCCACCGTGTTCACAAGGATCGGAAAGAACACCATGACAACAACAACCGCCGCCTTGCTGTGCCAGTCAAACCCGAACCACGCCACCAGAATGGGCGCCGTCCCCACAATCGGCAGCGCCGCCATGAAATTGCCCACAGGCAACAAACCCCGCCGCAAAAAATCACTCCGGTCCACCAAAAGAGCCGTGCCAAAGGCCGCCGCCGCCCCGATGATATAGCCGCCCAAAGCCCCCTTCACGAAGGTCTGGACAAAATCCGCCCAAAGAATATCGGTCGATGACGCAAACCGCGCCGCAATCATCGAAGGCGGCGGCAGGATCACCAAAGGCACATCAAAGAACCAGACCGCCAATTCCCAAAGCAACAGGATCGTCCCGCCAAACAGCGCCGGAACCACAATCCGCTGCACATCCCGCGGCAAGGCCCCCGGCTCCGCCAAACGCGCATTCCACGCCCATAGGCCCAGCCAGATGGTCAACAAAACCAGAACCGGCACCCAGCCCCGCAGAGCAGGCAGCGCATAGACCGCCCCGACAAACAAGGCGACCCCAAGGGCAACAGGGGCCAAAGACGCAACAATCCGGCTCATGCGCCCCCCTCGCTTCTTATTGGTCCAAATATCCAATTCCGCGCTCTCATCATCGCGCCAATCCCATCCGCTTAAGCGTCACACGCTCGATCAACCCGATCAAAGCCACCAGCAAGGCCGCCACAATCGCCGCCGCAAACAGGGCCGACCAGATCTGGATATTCTGCCCGTAATAGCTCCCCGTCAGCATCCGCGCCCCAAGGCCGCGAATGGCCCCGGTCGGCAACTCGCCCACAATCGCGCCCACCAGTGACGCCGCAATCCCGATCTTCAGCGAGGTGAACAAAAACGGCATCGAGGCCGGCAGGCGCAGCTTCCAGAACCCTTGGGCATTGCTCGCGCTATAGGTCTTAAGCAGGTCCATCTGCATCGCATCAGGGCTGCGCAGCCCCGTCACCATGCCCACAACCACAGGGAAGAAAGACAGATAGGCCGAAATCACCGCCTTGGGCAAAAGCCCCTGAACGCCAACCGAATTCAAAACCACAATAATCATCGGCGCCAGCGCCAGAATCGGAATGGTCTGCGAGGCAATCGCCCAAGGCATCACACTCATATCCATCACCCGGCTATGAACGATCCCCACCGCCAAAGCGATCCCCGCAACAGAGCCAATGGCAAAGCCAAGCAGCGTCGCCGAAAGCGTAATCCAGCCATGAAAAATCAGGCTCCGCTTGGAAAAGGCACGGCCCGACAGAACCATCGCCCCCGTGGTCTTCCACAACTCCTGCGCCACCTGATGCGGCGCGGGCAGAACCGGCTTGTCCTGCTGCATGGTCTGCGCGGCCATCTCGGTGAAAGTGATCTCCACCCCGGCCCGCTCCGCCTGATCATAGGCCCATTGCGCATTCATCCAGACAGCGGCGGCATACCAGATGCCCACTATCACCGCGATGACGGTCAGAACCGGAAGGATATACCTCATGCCAACCACTCAAACCGAACGTCCGGCACCTTCTCTTCGTTGTCCCCGTCCGTGCGCTCCACCGCGCGGAACCCGTGGTGCAGGTAAAACCGCTGCGCCGCGAGGTTCGGCTGATGAGTCCAAAGCTGCAACCGATCCCGCCCCGCCTTCGCCTGCCCCATCAGGGCCGATCCAATCCCACGGCGGCGCCGCGCGACATAAAGCCCGGTGATCATGTCATCATCATTATCAATCGCAACAAACCCCTCCGCCGGATCGCCATAAACCCAGACCTCGCGCTCGGTCCAAACCGTCCCGGCAAAATGCCGCGCGACGGAGGCATGGCTATGCACCCGCGGGTGCCACTCGGTCTCGTCGATCCAGTCGTTCACAATCTGCCCGCAAGGCGCGGCGTCCGATGCTGCAGCGCGGCGCAGATTCATGTGCATCGGATGTGCATCGGATGTGCATGACTTGTGCATCGCCCCCGCAGCCCCCTCAAACAGCATCGCCATGCCCCTCGCGCAGGCCATCGCGCACACGATGCGCAAGCTCGATAAACTCGGGACTATCGCGAATATCGAGGGGCCTCTCGGGGGGTAGCGGGCTGTCGATCACATCAGAAATCCGCCCCGGACGCGGCGACATCACCACGATCTTGGTCGACAGGTAAACCGCCTCGGGGATCGAATGGGTGACAAAGCCGATGGTCTTTTTCGTCCGCGCCCAAAGGGCAAGGAGTTGCTCGTTCAAATGGTCACGCACAATCTCGTCCAGCGCGCCAAAAGGCTCGTCCATCAAAAGGATCTCGGCATCAAAGGCCAAAGCCCGCGCAATGCTCGCCCGCTGCTGCATCCCGCCCGACAGCTGCCAAGGGAATTTCTTTTCAAAACCAGAGAGTTCCACCAATTCCAACACGCGCTTCACACGCTCCGCCTGATCCGCCTTGTCATAGCCCATGATCTCCAATGGCAGGCGAATATTGCCGCCAATCGTGCGCCACGGATACAATCCCGCCGCCTGAAAAACATAGCCATAGGCCCGGCTCTTGCGCGCCTCGTCCGGGGTCATTCCGTTCACGGAAATCTCCCCGCCCGTGGGCGTCTCCAGCCCCGCCATCACCCGCAAAAACGTGGTCTTGCCACAGCCAGAGGGGCCGATAAAGCTCACGAACTCCCCCTTGCCGATATCAAGGCTCACGTCTTTCAACGCATGCACAGGCCCGTCATTCGTCTGAAAGGTCAGATCAAGATTTTTCGCCTGTATAACAACAGGCTGCGTCGATTTATTCACTTACACACCGCTCGGGATATTCATGGGATCACGCTCGATCTTACGCGGCGTATTCAGGGCTTTCCACTTGCTCAGCGCCTTGGACGCACTGGCAAAGGCAGGGCGGCGCACGAACTTCCCGCGCCCCGGCTGCGGCTGGCTGTTCTTGCCCCAGGCCCAGATCACATCGCCGCGCGACAGGGTAAAGCGCGGCTGCGCCGTTACGGTCATCCCCTCGAAGACGTTGTAATCAATGATAGATTTCTGGGTGCTGACGGCAACCTCCTTGGAAATCGTCGGGTCCCAAACCACAATATCCGCATCCGCCCCGGGGGTGATCGCGCCCTTCATTGGGTAAATGTTAAGGATCTTCGCGATATTAGAGGATGTCACAGCGACAAACTCCTCCGGCGTCAGGCGTCCGGTTTCCACACCGGTCGTCCAAAGCATCGCCATCCGTTCCTCAAGCCCGCCGGTCCCGTTCGGGATGGTGGTGAAATTATCAAGGCCAAGGCGCTTCTGCTCGTCACTAAAGGCGGCATGATCCGTGGCCACAACCTGAAGGGAGCCTGCCGACAAACCGGCCCAAAGCGAGGCTTGGTGTTCCTTGTTGCGGAAGGGCGGCGACATCACCCGCCGCGCGGCATATTGCCAGTCCTTGTTGAAATACTCGCTCTCGTCCAGCGTCAGATGCTGGATCAAAGGCTCGCCATACACGCGCATCCCCTTCTGACGCGCGCGCCGGATCGCCTCATGCGCCTGCTCGCAGGAGACATGAACGATATACAAAGGCACGCCCGCCGCATCGGCGATCATGATCGCCCGGTTCGCGGCCTCGCCCTCGATCTCGGGCGGGCGGCTATAGGCATGCCCCTCCGGCCCCGTCAGACCCTCGGCCAGATATTTCTGCTGCAATTCCTGAACGATATCCCCGTTCTCCGCATGCACCAGCGGCAGCGCCCCCAGCTCGGCGCAGCGCTTGAAGGAGGCATACATTTCGTCATCCTCCACCATCAAAGCGCCCTTATAGGCCATGAAATGCTTGAAGGTGTTGATGCCGCGCTTGTTCACCACATCGGCCATCTCGTTGAAAACATTCTCGTCCCAACCGGTGATCGCCATGTGATAGGACACATCACAACAAATCTGGTCGCGGGACTTGCGGTCCCAATCGTCAATCGCGTTCAGCAGGCTCCCGTCCTCGCCGGGCAAGCAGAAATCCACAAGCATCGTGGTGCCCCCCGCCGCCGCCGCAAAGGTGCCGCTCTCGAATGTCTCCGCCGCCGTGGTCCCCATAAAGGGCATCTCAAGATGGGTATGCGGGTCGATCCCGCCGGGGATCACATAGGCCCCCTCGGCATCAATCACCTCATCCCCGCTCAGGTTCTCGGCGATCTCGACGATCTTCTCCCCCTCAACCAGCACATCCGCGCGCCAGCTGCGATCCGCCGTGACGACCGTGCCGCCCTTAATAACCTTGCTCATCTTTCATCCCCTTCATGCGCGGGCCCCGGTGACAGGAATCCCCGCCCGCTTTGATTTACAATTTTTTCCCGGGCCGCCCTACAGCCCCCTGATGTCACGGCCCTTTCCAGACAGCCCGCCGCCAACCGGCAAAGGGCACCCCGATGCCTCAAACGATCTCCGCCGTCTCGACCACCGCGTGGAACAGGACATTACAGCCCGCCGCGGCCCACTCGGGCGAAATTTCCTCGGCCTCGTTATGGCTCAACCCGTCCACACAGGGACACATCACCATGGCCGTCGGCGCCACATCATTGATCCAGCAGGCATCATGGCCCGCACCGGAAATGATATCGATATGGCTATAGCCCAACCGCTCCGCCGCATTGCGCACGGCAGCAACGCAGCCCTCGTCAAAGGCGGGCGGATCAAACTGCCCCACGATCTCGGCGCTGAATTCCACGCCGATCCCCTCGCAAAGCTCCGGCGCACGGGCCATCAATTCATCCACCATCCCGTTCAGCTTATCCAGCAGATGGGTGCGCATATCGATGGTAAAGACAACCTTGCCCGGAATGATGTTGCGGCTGTTCGGGTAAACATCCACATGCCCGATCGCGCCAACGGCGCCGGGCTGGTTTTTCATCGCAATCTCATGGACAAGCTCGGTGATAAGCGCCAGCCCGCGCCCCGCATTGCGGCGCATATGCATCGGGGTAGAGCCCGTGTGGCTCTCCTTGCCCGTCACAGTACACTCGATCCAGCGCAGCCCCTGCCCGTGGGTCACAACCCCCACATCCTTACCCTCGGCCTCCAGAATGGGCCCCTGCTCGATATGCAGCTCAAAGAAGGCATGCATCTTGCGCGCACCGACAACCTCATCGCCCTTCCAGCCGATCCGCTCCAGCTCGTCGCCAAAGCGTTTGCCCTCCGCATCGACCTTATCATAGGCCCATTCCTGCGTGTGCTTGCCCGCGAAAACGCCCGAGGCCAGCATCGCCGGCGCATAACGTGTGCCCTCCTCGTTGGTCCAGTTGGTCACAACAATCGGATGCCGCGTCTGGATGCCAAGGTCATTGAGCGACCGGATCACCTCAAGCCCGCCTAGCACGCCCAGAACCCCGTCATACTTGCCGCCCGTCGGCTGGGTATCAAGGTGCGAGCCAACATAGACCGGAAGCGCATCAGGGTCCGTCCCCTCGCGCCGCGCAAACATATTGCCCATCTGGTCAACACCCATGGTGCAACCCGCATCCTCGCACCAGCTTTGGAACAGAGCCCGCCCCTCGGCGTCCTCATCCGTCAGGGTCTGACGGTTGTTCCCGCCCGCAATGCCGGGGCCGATCTTGGCCATCTCCATCAAGCTGTCCCACAAACGGTCCGCATTAATTTTTAGGTTTTCACCGGGGGCAGCCATGGTTTCTCCGATCACGAGCTTTGGAACTTCAACATTTGACCAATTGGTCAGGATCAGGCTACCACGGGTCAAGGGACAGTCAAGAAATCCCTCGGGCGAGCCATTGGATTAATCAGATTTTGACCAAAATTTCAGCCGTTTATAAAAAGCCCCTCCGCGCAGATCACCCCAAGGGACCGAACCGCACATGACCGCAAGCGACAAACCCCGCACGCGAATCCAGCAGCGCAATATCAATGCCATCCAAGAGGCCGCCCTCGACGTCTTCTCCGCCAACGGCTTTCGCGGCGCCACCGTCGACCAGATCGCCGCCTCCGCCGGGCTGTCCAAACCCAACCTGCTCTATTACTTCCCCAGCAAAGAGGCGATCCACGTCGCCCTCCTCGCCGCCCTCATGGACACATGGCTCGCCCCGCTCAGAGAGATAAAGGACACCGGTGATCCGGTATCCGAGCTTCTGGGCTATGTGCAACGAAAGCTGGAAATGTCCCGCGACCTGCCCCGCGAAAGCCGCCTCTTCGCCAATGAAATCCTGCAAGGCGCACCCCGCCTCTCCGGCACATTGGGGTCAGAGCTCAAACCCCTGGTCGACGAGAAAGCCGCCCTGATCCAAAGCTGGGTAGAAGCCGGAAAAATAGCGCCCGTCCACCCCTATCACCTGCTGTTCTCCATCTGGTCCCTCACCCAACACTACGCCGATTTCGACGTGCAGGTGCGGATGATTCTGGGCGACGAAGACCCCTTCGAGGGCGCGCAAAATCACCTGCAAGACATGTTCGGAAAAATGCTCCGCCCCTAGCGCGACCCAATTTCTTATAAGAAATTGAACAGACCCTTTCCAAGGGTCTGCAGCAGACTTTTGCAAAAGTCTGCCCGCCCGCAGAACGCAGCCCGCCCCATTGAAATCGTCCACCGGTCGCCGCGCAAAAATCACCCGCAAAAACTTCCCGCGAAGGGCGCTTTCCCTCCCTCACTGTCTGCCCTATAAACGCGAGGTAACAATTGCCCCAGCGCCGGTAATCGGGCGGGGCCCTGCGATAATGACGGGGACCGAATGACAACTTCTTCGCATGATGATGACGTGGCCTTTATTCAGGCACTGGCCGAGCTTTTGCGCGCAAATGACCTGACAGAGCTTCAGGTGAAACGTGACTATGGCGCCGATGACAGCCTTAATGTGCGCGTCTCGCGTCAAACCATGGCCGCCCCTGCTGCGCCAGCACAGGTTGCCGTGGCCGCACCGGCTGCCGCCCCTCTAGCCGCCCCCGCGGCGGCAGAAGACGCCTCCCCCGATCCCGCCCAACACCCCGGCGCGGTCACATCGCCCATGGTCGGCACCGTCTATATGCAGCCAGAGCCCGGCGCGGATGCCTTCGTCTCCGTTGGCACGCAGGTGAAGGAAGGGCAGACATTGCTGATCATCGAGGCAATGAAAACCATGAACCAGATCCCCTCGCCGCGCGCAGGCACAGTGAAACGCATCCTTGTTGAAGACGGCGGGCCGGTTGAATTCGGCGCCCCTCTTGTGATCCTCGAATAATCTAGGCGGGCTTATGTTCGACAAAATCCTCATCGCCAACCGCGGAGAGATCGCCCTGCGGGTGGTGCGCGCCTGCCGCGAAATGGGCATCCAATCCGTTGCCGTTCACTCCACCGCCGATAGCGACGCCATGCATGTGCGCATGGCCGACGAGGCAATCTGCATCGGCCCCCCGCCCTCGACGCAAAGCTACCTCTCGGTCCCCGCCATCATCTCCGCCTGCGAGATTTCCGGCGCACAGGCGATTCACCCCGGCTATGGCTTTCTGTCCGAAAACGCGAGCTTCGTGCAGATCGTCGAAGATCACGACCTGAAATTCATCGGCCCCTCGGCGGAACACATCCGCATGATGGGCGACAAAATCACCGCCAAGGACACCATGAAGGAACTCGGCGTGCCCTGCGTTCCCGGCTCCGAAGGCGGCGTTGACAGCGTCGAAGAGGCGCTGAAAATCGGCGAGGATTTCGGCTATCCCGTCATCATCAAAGCCACCGCAGGCGGCGGCGGCAAGGGGATGAAGGTTGCCAATAGCGCCGAGGAAATGCCAACCGCGTTCCAAACCGCGCGGGCCGAAGGTAAATCCAACTTCGGCAACTCCGAAGTCTACATCGAGAAATACCTCACCCTGCCGCGCCACATCGAGGTGCAGATCTTTGGCGATGGCAAGGGCAACGCCGTCCATCTGGGCGAGCGTGACTGCTCCCTCCAGCGCCGCCACCAGAAGGTCTTTGAGGAGGCCCCCGGCCCCGCGATCTCTGCCGAAACCCGCGCCGCGATCGGCAAGACCTGCGCCGATGCCATGGCCAAAATCGGCTACTCCGGCGCCGGCACCATCGAATTCCTCTACGAGAACGGCGAGTTCTATTTCATCGAAATGAACACCCGCCTGCAGGTCGAACATCCGGTGACAGAGGCGATCTTCGGCGTCGACCTCGTGCGCGAACAGATCCGCGTCGCACAGGGCGAAAGCCTCTCCTTCACACAGGACGATCTGAAGGTGAACGGCCACGCGATCGAGGTGCGGATCAACGCCGAGCGCCTGCCCGACTTTGCACCCTGCCCCGGACGGATCACCCAGTATCACGCCCCCGGCGGCCTTGGCGTGCGCGTCGACAGCGGCCTTTATGACGGCTATTCGATCCCGCCCTATTACGACAGCCTGATCGGCAAGCTCATCGTCCATGGCCGCGACCGGCCAGAGGCCCTCGCCCGCCTCAACCGCGCCCTTGGCGAGCTGATCGTTGATGGTATCGACACCACAGTGCCCCTGTTCCATGCCCTGCTGGCCGAGCCTGACATCCTGTCGGGCGATTATACCATCCACTGGCTCGAGGAATGGCTCGCCAAACTCGCGGCAAAATAACCCCGATATGGCAGATACCCCGCCCCTCACGCCGGACCTCCTGCTGCGGGCCTATCAAATGGGTATCTTCCCCATGGCCGACAGCCGCGAAGCGACCGAGGTCTATTGGGTCGATCCCAACCTGCGCGGGATCCTCCCGCTCGGCGGCTTCCACATCTCGCGCTCCCTGCGCCGCACCCTGCTGCGCGCGCCCCTGACGATCCGCCTCAATACGGATTTCGAGGGAACCGTGCAGGGCTGCGCCGACCGCGAGGATACATGGATCAACCAAACCATCTATGACCTCTACCTCGCGCTGCACCGCGCGGGCTTTGCCCATTCGCTGGAGGTCTGGGAGGACGGCGCCCTCGTGGGCGGGGTCTACGGCGTGGCCATCGGCGGGGCCTTCTTTGGCGAGAGCATGTTCTCGCGCCGCACAGATGCCTCCAAGGTCGCGCTCGCCTATATGGTGGACCGTATGCGCCAACAGGGCTTCACCCTTTTCGACACACAGTTCATCACGCCCCATCTCGCCACATTAGGCGGGCAGGAAATCCCGCGGGCGGACTACCAAACCCTTCTGAAACAAGCCTTGGAGGTAGAGGCGACTTTGGGCTCCGCG
This sequence comes from Harenicola maris, assembly GCA_018524345.1. Lineage (GTDB taxonomy): Bacteria > Pseudomonadota > Alphaproteobacteria > Rhodobacterales > Rhodobacteraceae > Harenicola > Harenicola maris. Next base: position 360,318 of record JADQAZ010000001.1, on the reverse strand, counting down.
CCCTTCCCGAGCCCTCAGGAATTGGTGCAGCGCAGCACCCAAACGTCGTAACGCGCATGGTCCAGCGCATTCAGCGCCGGTGACCGCGACAGCATCCAGCCCCCGAAAACAGGCGTATTGGTGCCCAGATCGGTGATCTCGATCTCCGCAAAGGCCGCACTCAAAGCGCCGCCATTGGGATAGCGGCAATCGTTCAGGGTAATCTGCAAACGCCCGTATTGCAGGGTCTGCCCGCGCGTCATCTCAAGGTCCGTCAGATTGCCGGACGTCTTGTCCAACCCGCGCAGCAAAGCACCAGAGGCCTGCGCGGCCTCTTGTCCCGCCGCGGGCAGGGCCAGAAACAGCCCCGCAACCAAACCAAGCCCGCGGATCATTCCTCGCGCCCCGACACAAACTTCGACAACAGGCCGATCAGGCTGATCGCGCCCTGGGTGTCCTCGATCTCCGACCCCGGCTCCAGCATGAAGGGCGAGCCCCCCGGAACCAGCTCGACGTAATTACCGCCCAAGAGCCCCTCCGAGGAAATCGCAATCGCCGTATCCTCGGGAATTTCAACGCCGCCATCGATCGCAACGGTCACATCGGCGCGGTAGGTCTGGGTGTTCAGGTCCATCTGCGAGACGCGGCCGATCTTGACCCCCGCCAAACGCACATCCGTGCCCACGGAAATCCCGTCCACCGAACGGAAACTCGCCGTCAGGTCATAGCCCGCGCTGCCCGCCGCACCGGCCGAAAACCCGGCCGCCTGCCCCGCATAGATCAAAAAGCCGACGGCCGCTGCCAGAACAACGCCCCCTGCAATGACCTCTGTGGTGTTCTCAGACATCGCTGTGCCCTCTTGTTCGGAAGCGCCCCTTACTCGGGGGTCCATGCCTCGTAATCGGCGCGCGGCGCAGGCGCGGCCTGACGCAACGAACCGCTCGGCGCATAGGCCATGGCCGTGCCGGTCATGTTCTCTTTGTGAGGCTGCTCCCAAGCGCGCTTGGGCAGGGGCGATTTGGTTGGCGGCTCGGCATAGGTGTGATGCAGCCAGCCATGCCAATCGGGCCCGACCCGGCTCGCCTCGGCCTCCCCGTTATAGATCACCCAGCGGCGCTTGCCGTCGCGCGTCTCGTAAAAGACATTCCCGGCATCGTCATCGCCCACACGAACGCCCTTGCGCCATGTGTAAAGCTGCGTGTTCAACGTCATACCGTTCCACCAAGTCACGGCGCGCAGGATTGGGGTGAAAATGCCCATTGGGGTGCCCTTTTCGTTACCTGCAACAGCTATGCCCCAGCACCGCGCCAAGGTCCAGAGGGCACAGCCCCCCTCGCGGCCAAAATGGCAGGCCCCCGCCGGATTTCCCTCAATAAAAAAGCGCCCGAACCAAAGGGCCCGGGCGCAAGGTGCGGAACGAGGGACAGTGATAGGAACACAGCGGTTCCGGCGCTGCGTTCTGTTAGAGTAGATAGGCACGATGAGGGCCTAGCCAAGAGAATGTAATAAACCTGTGAAGGTTCCGTTATCGCCGCGCTATTTCTCCAGAACGCTCGGCCAGTTGGCATCCGCCAAGGCAATATTGCCCGGAACATCCTCAAGCCAGAACCCACGCACCTTCAGGCTGTAGTTCAGGTAAAGCTTGCCTTCATAGACAGTCCAGGCATCGGGATCGGATGTCGCAATGGCGTTCTTGCTCAGGGCAAAGGCGCAATAGCCGCCATACTGCGGCGCATAGGCCTCTGGGTCGGCCACGAACATATCGCGGTTCTCTGCACTGGCGAAACGCCATGTTGCACCGTTGTATTCATGGGTAAAATCGGCGCTGCCTTCCACCGGCTTTTCCTCGGTGAAATAGGCCACAGGGTCATAGCCTTTGATCGCAAGCCCGTCTGGCGCAAATGTCTTGGGCGTGGCGGCAAGGGCGGGACGCACGCTCAACCCGGCAAGGGGAATGGCGGCGGCGGCTCCGATCAGGAAAAGACGGCGGTTCAACATGGGCAGTGGTCCTTTGAGTGTTTCTCGGTGCGCTTAACTTGCATAGCCAAACCGCCCCTGCATATCCCCCCTGACCTAAGCGTGATGCCCCGTGAGCGCCCCTTCGGAAATGTTACAAAACAGGCTTATTCCGCCCCCTGCCGCGCCCGCCATGGCAACGCGCGCGGCCCCTTTCCCTAAGCGCTTAGTCGGAAAAACACAGCTTGTTGCCATCCAGATCGCGCAGATAGGCCGAATACTTCGGCCCCCGCTGCCCCGGCGCCCCCTCGCAGGTGCCGCCAAGGGTCAGGGCCTTGGCGTGCAGGCGCCGCACCTCCTCCGCATCGCCAACAGCAAAGCCGATCATCGTGCCATTGCCCCGCACAGCAGGCGCGCCATCAAAGGGGATCGCCGCCGCAAAGGCAAAATCCCCGCCCACCCAATATGTCATCCGCTCCGAGGCAGGCAGCCCCTGCAGGCCGCATCCCTCAAACAGGGCGTCATAAAAGGCCACCGTGGCCGCCATATCATTGGTGCCAACAACAGCGTAATTCAGTTTCATAGCGTCTTCTCCGTATCGCACAGGCGCATCGGCCCGGCTGGCTTCAGGTTTCGAATACGGATGCTGATATTGCTAAATATGCCATTTTATGTCCTATTTGTTCCATGGCACGCACAGACGCACAGGGCAGGCTAAGCCGCATGGACCGCCTCGCGGTGCAGCTCAAACAAGACAGCCATTGCACCATCAAGGACCTCGCCGCGCAGCACGGCGTCAGCCCCCGCACCATCGCGCGGGATCTGGCCCTGATGCGCGAACAGGGCATGCAGATCGACGCGGATCGCGGCCGCGGCGGCGGCGTCCGCCTCGACAGCAACTGGGGCATCGGCCGCATGAACCTGTCTTATGCAGAGGCCGTCGACCTGCTCATCAGCATCGCCGTGGCCGAACAAATGGACTCGCCCCTCTTCCTCGCCAACCTCGGCGCGGTGCGCCGGCAACTCGTCGCCTCCTTCTCGCCGGACAAACGGCGCCGGGTGAATGACCTCAAATCCCGCATCCTCATCGGCGTGACCGCCTCCACCCTCGTGCAGGCCGGGGCGACCCCGCCCCCCAAACGGGTGGTGCAGGCCCTGCATCAGGCCTTCATCGATCAGGAGGTCCTGCGCATCAAATACCACCGCGAGGACGGAAACCCCTCCCAGCGGCATATAGAGCCGCACTACCTGCTGCTGAAATATCCCGTCTGGTATGTGGTCGCCTTCGACCACCTGCGCAAAGCCCCCCGCACCTTTCGCTGCGACAGGATGCAGGCGGCGCAGAAAACCGGCAGTCGCTTTCGCCTGCTCCCGAAGGACAGCTTCGCCGCCTCGATCACCAATGACGACCTGCAGCTGTAATCACCCCTGCGCGCGGCCCAACTCTATCGCTGCATCATGGAACAATCTCCCAAGCGAGGTCATCGCCCGATCATTGCGCGTCAGAATGCCAAAGGTGCGCGGCGCCAACTGGTGATCAATCTCGATACATTTCAACAGGCCAAGCTCCAGCTCGTCAACGATAAGCTGCCGCGACAAAAGCGAAATCGCATCGGTCTTGCGCACGATCTTGAGGAGCGTCGCAATGGTCGAGGTCTCGATCATCCGCTTGGGATAGACCCAGCCATTGGTCACATAAAGCGCGTCAATCTGCTTGCGAAAGCTGCCCCCACTGGGCGGCAGGGCCCACATCTCACCCTGCAACTGGTCCAGCGAAAGGCTGCTGTGCTGCGCCAGCGGATTGTCCGGCCGCATGGCCAGCACAGTCTTGGCCTGAAACAGCGGCGCGAAATCATGCGGCCCGTCCTCGGGCATCTGCCAAGCCGCGCAGATCGCGATATCCAGCAGCCCCCGATCCAGATTCTCGATCAGGTCCTCGTCCGTCTGCTCGAAAATCTCGAATTCCACATCCGGCGTCTGCTTCAATATCTCGGCGATAACCATGGGTATGGTGCTGCTGGTGGCAAGGGGCGTGCCGCCGATCCGCAGCTTGCCCTTGATCCCTTGGGTCGACAGCTCGATCTCCCGCAACACGGCGGCCATGGTCTGGTCGATCTCCTGCGAGCGCTGCGCCAACAGCCGCCCCGGCTCCGTCAGGCGCGCGCCGTTGCGCCCCCGCTCCACCAAAGCCACCTTCAAAATATCCTCCAGCCGCTGAATGCTCAGGGACAGCGCAGGCTGCGACAGGCCAAGGGCCTTGGCCGCGGCGACAAAGGTCCCATGCTCTCCGATGGCCGCAAGATGGCGGATCTGGCGCGATTCAAGTTGCATTTGCCCACCTTATGGAAATTCACCCGTTTCCATTTGGCGCAAATGGCACCGCCCCTGTCAAGGCAGAGACGCCCCTATGCCTTGGCCGCGCGACTCGCATAAAGGGAGACCGCCGCCGCATTCGACACATTGAGCGATCCAAACTCCCCCGCCGCATCAATCCGCACCAGATGGTCGCAGGTCTCGCGCGTGCGCTGCCGCAACCCCGGCCCCTCGGCCCCCAGAACAAGGCCCACAGGCCGATCGCCAAGCCCCGCCGCGACGGTCCCCAAATCTTCCTCCGCCTCGCCATCAAGGCCAAGCAGGGTATATCCCATCTCCTGCAGGGCCAGCATCGCATCGCCAAGATTAGTCACGCGGATATAGGGCTGCCGCTCCAGCGCGCCAGAGGCCGTCTTGGCCAAGGCCCCCGTCTCCGGCGCCGCATGACGCGCCGGTGCAATCACCGCCCGCGCCCCGAACACCTCGGCAGAGCGCAGAATCGCCCCCACGTTATGCGGGTCCGTCACACGGTCCAGCAACACAACACGCGGCGCATTCCCCTTCCCCGGCACACACAGATCGCGGAGCTTGCCCCAATCAAGGGGTTTCACCTCAAGCGCCGCCCCCTGATGCACCGATCCGGCATCCAGAACCTGCGGAAACTTGCGCGGGTCCACCATCTCCGGCTCCATCCCGCTCGCGCCGACCACATCGCCCAACCGATCCGCCGCATTCTTGGTCAGGATCAGGCGCAGCCGCTCGCGCATCGGGTTTTGCAAAGCATCGCGCACCGCGTGCAAACCAAACAGCCAAACCGTCTGCGCCGCCGCCAACCGCTTGCCTTGCTCCTTGGCCACCACCCACTTTGGTTTCTTTGTCATAATCCGCCGCCTTTTGCCTGTGTTGGCAGTGCAATGACCCCGCCAAAGCCAAGGTGCAAGGAATTTTCACAAATCATCCCACAACATGGGTCGAATTGGCTTGACGCATATCTCCGCCAAGGCTACTCAGCCCGCCAGTGGGCGACAGGCCGCAAGGTGTGGCAGGGGACTGTAACTCCCTCGCGGAGACGCACGCCTGGTTCGATTCCAGGGTCGCCCACCACTTCCCCCCCTTTACGCAGAGCGCCCCCCTGATTGCGCGGGGCTTCAAAGCATCAATGCGCTGCGCTTCTCGATGAAATGGTCAATCAAACGGCGGGTAAGCGCCTTTTGCGGGCCGATATCCGGCCAGACAGCATAGATCCCGAGGACAGGCAGGGTCCACTCCGGCAGAACCCGCACCAAACGCCCCTGCGCAAGCTCCTCCTCGATTTCCCCCAAGGGGACATGCCAAATGCCAAGCCCGGCCAGCACAGCGGCCTTGGCCGCCGTCACCGTATTCACCTCGATGCGCATATTCACCGGATCAAACTCGGTGGCCTGCCCGTCACGCTCCAAGGTCATGACAGGGGGAATCTGCGTCACAGCAATGAAATCATGCTCGGCAAGGTCACCGGGCGTTTCAATCGGCGCACGGCTGGCAAGATACGCAGGGGAGGCCACAAGCCAGCGTTTGAAATCGGCAATACGGCGGCTCTTCAGGCTGCTGCTGCGCAGGGTGCCAAGCCGGATCGCCAGATCGAAACCATCCTTGACCAGATCCGTCGGCACATCACTGCAATGCAGGGAAATCGCGACCATCGGGTGCTGCTTGGCAAAATCCCACAGCGCCGCATGCAGGCGGCCCTGCTCGCCAAACGCGGGCATCGCCACACGCAACGCCCCAACCGGCTCGTCGTCACCCGCCGTGATCGCATCAAGGGCCTCCTCCCCGGCCGCGACCATCCGGCGGGCGGGATCAAGTGCCATCCGCCCCTCCGGCGTCAGCGACATTGACCGCGTTGACCGGAAAAACAAGGTCGCCCCCTGCCGCTGTTCAAGACGCGAAAGATGGTGACTGATGACAGAGGTCGACAGCTTCAGCCGCCGCCCCGCCGCACTCAGGCTCCCCGTGTCGGCAATGGCAACAAAGACAGCAAGACTGCGGTAATCCTCAATCATCTTTCTAATTCCTGTAAGAATGATTTCTGACATCACGGGATAATCGAAAAGGTAACTTCTGTCTATTTCTGGTGGCAACAGAAAGGACACAGCCATGCTCACAAACACCGCCCGCATCACCACACCCCGCGCAAGCACCTATCTACAGCAGCTCTGCAAACACTTCGCACACAAGGTCGAGGTGCAGTTTGACCCCGCCTCCGGCCAGATCAACTTCCCCTTCGGCCAATGCGATCTCACAGCCGCGCAAGACACCCTGACCCTGACCGTCAGCGCCCAAACCCAGGCAGAGTTGACCAAAACCAGCCGCGTCATCGCCAGCCACCTCGAAAGGTTCGCCTTCCGCGAAAACCCCGAAATCGCATGGCACCCCCACGCCGCCGCCTAACACCAGCCCTCCCTTCCGAAAGGTCCGCAAAATGACAATCGCCGTCACCGCCGTATCAGGCCAATTGGGCGCAGCAATCGCCCGCAGTTTGATCGAAACAGCAACAGAGGAGCCCATCATCGGCCTCGCCCGCACCCCCGCAAAGGCCGCCGATCTCGGGATCGAAATCCGCGGCGGGGATTACAACCAGCCCGAAGAGTTGCGCGCATCGCTCATGGGCGTCGATACGCTCCTCCTCGTATCCGGCATGGACACACCAGAGGCCCGCATCCCCCAGCACCGCAATGTCATCGAGGCCGCGAAATCCGCGGGTGTCCGTAAAATCGTCTACACCAGCATCCAAGGCCCCGAAACCGGCAGCGCCTTCTCCCCCGTGGTCCAAAGCAACCGCCAGACAGAGGCCGACCTGCGCGCCAGCGGCCTCGCCTTCGCCATCGGGCGCAACGGCATCTATATCGAACCGGATGTGGAGTATATCGACAGCTACAAAGCCCGCGGCGAAATCGCCAACAGCGCGGGGGAGGCAAAATGCGGCTATACCACCCGCGCCGAACTGGCCCATGCCTATTGCGCCCTTCTGACCAAGGGCGACCACAACGGGAAAACCGTCAATCTGAACGGCGAACCGATCACCCAAACCCAACTGGCAAACCACCTGAACAGCGCCTTCGGCACCTCCCTCACCTACCGCGAAATGACGCCAGAGGAATTCATCGCCGACCGCAGCGCGGAACTCGGCCCCTTCCTCGGCCCCATCATCGGCGGCATCTATCAGGGCATCCGCCTTGGCATCTATGACACCCCCGGTGATTTTCACGCGGTCACAGGCCGCCCCCACCAAAGCTGGGAGGATTATTTTCGCGCCCTAAGGCCCTGACCCCTCTGGCAATACGGCGCCCGCCTGCGCCGTATTGCCAGCCCCCCAGCCCTGCTTAAAAACCGCGCCCTGCCCTTTCTGCCGCAAGGAAATTCGTGAATTTTTCCTTAAAGTTCTGGCTAAAATATTTCTGATACATAACCCTGACATAGACATCATCAAAATTTGATCACCTGGGGGAATCACAATGGGTCGCTTTTTCAGCACTAAATTTTTCTTTGGAAACAACGCTTCCAACACATTGGAAGGCTCTGACCGCAACGACTGGATCTTCGGCTTTGGCGGCAATGACACCTTGATCGGCAATGGCGGCAATGACACGATCTTTGCCAGCTGGGGCAATGACACGATCAATGGCGGCTCTGGAAATGATACGATCTTTGGCGGCTCTGGCTTTGACACCGCCCTCTATGCGGGCGGGATCGCCGACTACAATATCAGCACCTTCTGGCACAACAGCCTGATCAAGGTCTCCTCCAACACCGCCGTCCCAGACGCAGGCCGCGATACCCTCTTTAAAGTCGAGGCCCTGTTCTTTGCCGCCGATGATTTCACCCTCTACCTGAACGGCACCAACAACGCCGTGCTGGCCGCAGACGACACAGCCGCCACCGAGGAAGGCACCGCCCTGACGCTCGACGCCGCCACGCTTCTGGCCAATGATCAGGACTTCGACGGCGACACCATGACCATCACCTCCGTCTCCGCCACCAGCGCAGGCGGCGGAAACGTGACCCTGAGCGGCACCGAAATCTCCTACGACCCCGGCACAGCCTTCGATTACCTCGGCAATGGCGAGACCGCGACGGATACCTTCACCTATACGGTCGATGACGGCAGGGGCGGCACCGACACCGCCACCGTGACCGTCACCATCACCGGCACCAACGAGGCCCCGACCCTCACCACCGTTGACGCCGCCACTCTGACCGAAGGCAGCACCGACATCGCCGCCGTGATCGCCGCCGCCGACCCTGACGGCGATGCCCTGTCCTATTCCATCTCCGGCGGCGCCGATGCGGGGCTGTTCTCGATCAACGCCGCCACGGGCGTGGTCTCCTTCCTCTCCGCACCGGTCTTTGCCGACCCGCAGGACGCAGGCGCAGACAACACCTATGACCTTGAAATCACCGTAAGCGACGGTCAGGGCGGCGCGGCCTCCTCTGACCTCGCCATCACGGTCGAGGCCGCCGCCGCCGCCATCACCCCCCGCATCAACGAGGTCCATTACGACAACACCGGCGGCGACATCGGCGAATTTGTCGAGGTCCGCGTCGCCGCAGGGGCCGATGTCTCCGGCCTTGTCATCACCGCCTATAACGGCAACGGCGGCAGCGCCTACAACAGCTTCACCCTCGACAGCGCCCCCACCAGCGACGGCACCTATGACTATTACACCGTCCTCACCCCCGGCCTGCAAAACGGCTCCCCCGATGGCATCGCCCTCTCGGATGATGGCGAGCTGATCGAATTCCTCTCCTACGAGGGCACCTTCACCGCCGCGGGCGGCCCCGCCGATGGCGTCACCTCCACCGACATGGGCCAGTTCGAGGCAGGCACAACGCCCGTTGGCTTCTCGCTCCAGCGCGACGATACCGGCGCATGGAACCCGCCCGCCGAGGAAACCCCCGGCGCGGCCAACACCGGCGGCTCCACACCAACAGACGGCCCCCGCATCAACGAATTCCACTACGACAACATCAGCAGCGACACCGGCGAATTCATCGAGGTCCGCCTGCCCGCAGGCACCGATCCCTCCACCATGCTGGTGGAGCTGTACAACGGCTCCAACGGCACGGTCTATAACACCCTGACACTGGACGCCGCCCCCACCTCGGACGGCTCCTATGACTACTACGTCATCGACCTGCCCGCCAACGGCATGCAGAACGGCTCCCCCGATGGCATCGCCCTGTCGGATGGCGGCACGCTGGTCGAATTCCTCTCCTACGAGGGCACGCTCACGGGCGTTGGCGGCGCGGCGGATGGCGTCACCTCCACCGACATCGGCCAAGAGGAATCCGGCAGCACAGAGGTCGGCTTCTCCCTGCAACGCAATGACGACGGCTCATGGGATGCCCCCGCCGCCGAAACCAAGGGCGAGGCGAATGACATCGTGATCCCCGCCGTGCCCACCTATGCCATCGGCGCGATCTCCGAGGATCAGCTGGAGGGCGACAGCGGCACCACCACCTATTCCTTCACCGTCACCCGCGACGGCGATGCAAGCGCCGCAGGCAGCGTTGATTTCTCCCTCACCGGCGATCTCGACGCCGATGACTTCGGCGGCGCCCTCCCCTCCGGCACCCTCACCTTCGCCGCCGGTCAAACCAGCGCGACCTTCTCCTTCACCGTTCTGGGCGATGAAACCGTGGAGGACGACGAGACCCTCGAAGTCACCCTCTCCAATCCCGTCGGCGGCGAGATCGCCGCGGGCGAAGGCAGCGCCTCCTCCATCGTGCTGGACGATGACGACATCACCCTGATCTCCGAAATTCAGGGCTCCGGAGGCAGCAGCGACCTGATCGACCAGATCGTCACGGTCGAGGCCGTGGTCACCCATGTGGTCTCCAACGGCTTCTACATTCAGGAAGAGGACGCCGACAGCGACGGCAACGACCTCACCTCCGAAGGCATCTTCGTCTTCACCGGCGGCGAGACCCCGCCCGAAGCGGGCGATAGGGTCGTCGTGCGCGGCGCGGTCGAGGAATACTTCGAGGAAACCCAACTCGATGCCTTCGGCGTCGAAGTCACCTCCTCGGACAATGACCTGCCAACCGCCGCCTCCGTCCTGCTCGGCCCCGATATCGAACAGAACTTCGAGGCGATCGAGGGCATGCTCTTCACCCTCGAAAGCGGCGTCGCGGGCGAGAACATCACCGTCACCCAGAACTTCAACCTCGACCGCTTCGGCGAGATCACCGTCTCCGCTGGCACCCTGACCCAAGCGACACAGCTTTTCGATGCGCAAACCCAAGCCGCCGAAGTCGCCGACTGGGCCGCAGGCAATGCCAATAACTCGCTGCTGATCTCCGATGGCTCCAGCGTCCAGAACCCCGATGCCCTGACCTATGTGCCCAACGACACAGCGGGCGACAATGGCAACGGCTACCTCGATTCAGGCGATACCTTCACCGAGGATGGCCCCACCATCCGCCTCGGCGCGGAAATCGACGGGCCCACAACCGGCGTCATGGCCTACGCCTTTGGCGAATACCAGATGGTGGTCACCGATGTGCTCAACATCGACCAATCCACCAACACCGGCGCGCGCGAGGACGCCCCCGCCGATGTCGGCGGCACCCTGCAAATCGCCTCCATCAACGTGCTGAACTACTTCACCACACTGGTCGGCGAGGGCACCTCCGGCCCGAACGGCCTCAGCCCCCGCGGCGCCGCCTCTGCAGAGGATCTGGTGCGCCAGACAGACAAGCTCGTCGCCACCTTCATGGGCACCGAGGCAGAGGTCTTCGCCCTGCAAGAGATCGAGAACAACGGCTTCGCCGACGGCTCCGCCATCGACACCCTGACCGATGCCCTCAACGCGCAGGCCGCCATCGACGGCTCCTCCGCCGTCTACGCCTATGCCGATCCAACGGGCGGCGACCCGGACGGCTATATCGGCACCGATGCCATCACCACCGGCATCATCTACGACAGCACCAAAGTGCAACTGGTCCACACCGAATACCTCGTCTTCGAGGAAACCTCGGCAGACGCAACCTATGCTCTGGCAGAGGTCCTCAACGCCGTGGTGCCAGCCTACGCACAGCTCGACGACAACCAACGCAACCGCCCCGCCGTTGCCGCCACCTTCGTGGACCTCGAAACCGGAGAGGAATTCACCGTCGTCTCCAACCACTTCAAATCCAAGGGCGACAGCGGGCTCTCCACCCTCGTCGAGGCCGCGCAGGACTACCTCGATGCGGGCGGCACAGAGATCACCCAAGCCGACATCGACGCCCTCATCGCCGACCCCAACTACGACCAAGGCGATGGTCAGGGCTCCTGGAACGCGGTGCGCGCCGATGCCGCCGCCGAGGTCAAGGACTGGATGGACACCGCCTATAACGGCACGGGCACAGACAGCTATGTCATCATGGGCGACATGAACGCCTATGCCATGGAAGACCCGGTTCAAACCCTCGCCGATGATCCCGAAATGACCGACCTGATCGACGCCTATATCGGGCAGGACGTGGCCTACAGCTATGTCTTCGACGGACAGCAAGGCACGCTGGATCAGGCCCTCGCCTCGGATGATTTCGCCGATATGGTCACCGGCGTGGCCGAATGGCACATCAACGCCGACGAGCCGGATTTGCTGAGCTATAACAGCCAGTTCAACAACCCCGCCTTCTATGAACCAAGCCCCTTTGCCTCCTCCGACCACGACCCGCTGATCATCGGGATCGACACCTCGGCGGATGAATTCATCCTCGCCTAAGGGGCCGCAAAACAGCACAGAAAAACCCCGGCGCGCCCGGGGTTTTTTATTGCCCCTATACAGAGCACCGCCCCAGCCCCTAGCCTGCAGGTCAACACAGCACAGGGGGCGCAGCCATGGCAGACAAAACAATCCTCATCACCGGCGCAGGCAGCGGCATAGGCCGCACCACAGCGCGGCATTTCCTCTCCCACGGCTGGAAGGTCGCCCTGCTGGGCCGCCGCGCCGCGCCCCTCACCGAAACCGCCGATGGCCACGCGAAGGCCCTCTGCCTGCCCTGCGACGTGACCGACGCAGAGGCCGTCACAGCCGCCTTCGACAGCCTGCAAAACACATGGGGCCACCTCGACGTGCTGTTCAACAACGCGGGCATCGGCAATACCCCCGCCCCGATCGACGACATCCCGCTGGAGGAATGGCAAACCCTCAGCGACATCAATATCTCCGGCATGTTCATCACCGCCCGCGCCGCCTTTGGCATGATGCGCCGCCAAAGCCCCCAAGGCGGGCGGATCATCAACAACGGCTCGATCTCGGCCCATGTGCCCCGCCCCGGCTCTGCGCCCTATACCATGTCAAAACATGCGGTCACGGGGCTGACCCGCAGCCTCTCCCTCGACGGGCGCGCTTACGGCATCGCCTGCGGCCAGATCGACATCGGCAATGCCCTGACGGAGATGTCCCAAGGCATCGCCGCGGGCATCCCGCAGGCCAATGGCACCACGCTGGAGGAGCCGGTGATGGACGCCGCCCATATCGCCAGCTCGGTGTTTCACATGGCCTCGCTGCCGCTGGATGTGAACGTGCAATTCATGACCGTCATGGCCACCAATATGCCCTACATCGGGCGCGGCTAGCCCGCCCGCCACCAATGCTGCAAAACTATGGATTTCGTTTCCCTGCGGTTTCTGCTTACCTCCCCGTAAAGGCCGATCCACCACACGAAAAGGGCACCTCACATGACATCCTATGCGATCCGTCTGGGCGTTGATATCGGCGGCACCTTCACCGACGTTGTCCTTGAAAAACACGGGGAAAGCTTCTCCACCAAGGTGCTGACAACCTATGCCGCCCCCGAAAACGCCATCCTCGACGGCATGCATCAGGTCTGCGCCCGCGCGGGCATCACCCCCGCCCAGATCGAACAGATCATCCACGGCACCACCCTCGCCACCAATGCCCTGATCGAACGGCGCGGCGCAAAAACGGCCCTCATCACGACCGAGGGCTTTCGCGACGTGATCGAAATGCGCACCGAGTCGCGCTTTGAACAATATGACCTCAACCTCAACCTGCCAGAGCCCCTGCTGCCCCGTCAGATGCGCTATACCGTGCCCGGCCGCGTCGATGCCAAGGGGCAGGTGCTCCTCCCGCTGACGCGAGAGGACATCCTCCCCGTGGTCGACCAGATCGCCAAGGGCGGCTATGCCTCCGTCGCGGTCGGGCTGATCCATTCCTACCTCAACCCCGCGCATGAGGAACTGGTGCGCAGCGTGCTGGCCGAAAAGCTCCCCGATGTCTCGGTCTCGATCTCCTCCGAGGTCTCGCCCCAGATGCGCGAGTATGAGCGCTTCAACACCGTGGTCGCCAATGCCTATATCAAACCCCTCATGGCCTCCTACCTCGGCAGGCTAGAGGACCGGTTGCGCAGCGAGGGCGTCACCTGCCGCGTCTTCCTGATGCATTCGGGCGGCGGCATCATCTCGATCCAGAACGCCGCCGATTTCCCCGTCCGGCTGGTGGAATCCGGCCCCGCTGGCGGCGCGGTCTTCGCCGCCCATATCGCCGCGCGTTACGGGCTGGATAAGGTGCTCTCCTTCGACATGGGCGGCACCACGGCCAAAATCTGCCTGATCAAAAATCAGGCCCCCAAAACCTCCCGCGTCTTCGAAGTCGCCCGCACCTACCGCTTCAAGAAAGGCTCCGGCATGCCGATCTCGATCCCCGTGATCGATATGGTCGAAATCGGCGCGGGCGGCGGCTCCCTCGCCCATGTGGATGCCATGGGCCAGATCCGCGTCGGCCCGCACAGCGCAGGCTCCGAACCCGGCCCCGCCTGCTATGGCCGCGGCGGCGACAAGCCCGCCGTGACAGACGCCGACCTGATCCTTGGCCGCCTTGAGGCCGATGGCTTCGCAGGCGGCACCATGACGCTGGACCGCACCGCCAGCGAGGCCGCGCTAGAGGCCCACATAGGCGAGGCCCTGTCGATGCGTGCCCGCGAGGCCGCCCATGGCCTGTCAGAGGTCGTCGATGAAAACATGGCCAATGCCGCCCGCGTCCACGCCGTCGAGAACGGAGAGGACCTTTCCGAATACACCATGATCGCCTTCGGCGGCGCCGCCCCCCTCCATGCCGCGCGCCTGTGCGAAAAGCTCGGGATCGAGCGCCTCCTCGTCCCGCCGGGCGCGGGCGTCGGAAGCGCCATCGGCTTCCTGCGCGCGCCGTTCTCATTCGAGGCCAACCGCTCCGTCTACATGCGCCTCGCCGATTTCGACGCCGCCGCCATCACCAACCTGCTCGCCGATTTGCAGGCAGAGGCCACAGGCTTCGTGCGCACCTGCGACGCCCAAAGCCCGATCCTGTCGGAGTTCAAGGTCTACATGCGCTACTCCGGCCAAGGCTGGGAAATCCCCGTCACCCTCACGGCAGAGCAGGCCCAAAACCCCGATGCCGAGACCTTCAAACAGCGCTTCGAGGAGGAATACGCCAAGCTTTTCTCCCGCACTGTCGAGGGCATGGACATCGAAATCACCGTCTGGTCCGTCAACGCCACCACCCCGCCCGAACCGGTCACGCGGGTGGAGGAGGCCACCGACACCAAAACCGCCGTGATCAGCGGCAAATGCTCGGTCTTCGACCCCGCACAGGGCCGATACCTCCCCGGCTACCGATACGACCGCACAAGCCTCTCCCCCGGCGATCACATCACCTTCTCCGGCAAGATCACCGAGGCCGAAACCACCATCGTCATCCCCGCCAGCAGACAGGCCACCATCCAGCCCGACGGCTGCGTCGACCTCACGGTAAAGGAGCCCGCCCAATGACAACGCCCTCAACCGTCGCCTACCAAGTCATGTGGAACCGTCTGATCTCCGTGGTGGAGGAACAGGCCCAAGCCCTCGTGCGCACCGCCTTCTCCACCTCCGTCCGCGAGGCGGGCGACCTTTCCGCAGGGGTCTACGATGTGCAGGGCCGGATGCTGGCACAGGCCGTCACAGGCACCCCCGGCCACGTCAACGCCATGGCCGATGCCGTGGCCCATTTCATCCGCCGCATCGGGCGCGAAAACATCCATGAGGGCGACGTCTATATCACCAATGACCCGTGGGAGGGCACAGGCCACCTGCATGACATCACCATGGTCACCCCCTCGTTCCACAAGGGCACCCTCGTGGGCTTTTTCGCCTGCACCGCCCATGTGGTCGATATCGGCGGGCGCGGCTTTGGCGCCGATGCCGCCAGCGTCTACGAGGAAGGCCTCTATATCCCGATCATGAAATTCGCCGAACGCGGCAAGCTCGACGACACCCTGATCCGCATCATCCGCGGCAATGTGCGCGAGCCGGACCAGCTCATCGGCGATGTCCATGCCCTCGCCACCTGTAACGAGATCGGCCACCGCCGCCTGATCGACATGATGCAGGAATTCTCGCTGGACACGCTGGAGGGGATCGCGGAGTTCATCTTCGACAATTCCCGCCGCGCCACCATTGAGCGTATCAAGGCCCTGCCGCAAACCTCCGCCAATGGCGAAATGACCATGGACGGTTTCGACAGCCCCATCACCCTCAAGGTGAAGGTCTCCCTCATGGGCGACAGGATCCTGACCGATTTCACCGGCACCTCCGGCACCGACAAAAAGGGCATCAACTGCCCCCTCGTCTACGCCAAGGCCTATGCCTGCTATGCGCTCAAGGTCGCCATCGCCCCCGAAATCCCCAACAACGCCGCCTCGCTGGCCCCTTTCGAGGTCACAGCCCCCGAAAACACCATCGTCAACGCCCTGCACCCCGCCCCCGTGGCCCTGCGCCATATCGTGGGCCACTTCGTGCCCGATGCGGTCTTTGACGCCTTCGACAAAATCGTGCCCGATCTTGTTCCCGCCGAGGGCGCGGGCTGCCTTTGCAACTTTCAGGTCTCCCTGCGCCCCGCAGCAGGCGCCGCCACAGCGACCCGCCGCGCAGAGGTCCTCACCTTCAACTCCGGCGGCTCCGGCGCGCGCCCCGAACACGACGGGCTGAACGCCACCGCCTTCCCCTCCGGCGTGATGACCATGCCGATCGAGGCCACCGAACACGCCGGCCCCGTCATCATCTGGCGCAAGGAGCTGCGCCCCGATTCCGGCGGCGCGGGCAAAACCCGCGGCGGCCTCGGCCAATACATGGAGGTCGGCGCACAGGAGGGGTATGAGTTCGACATTCAGGCCATGTTCGACCGCGCCGACCACCCCGCCCGCGGCCGCCGCGGCGGCGCCCCCGGCGCCTGCACCACCATCGCCCGCGATGACGGCACGCCGATGCAGGCCAAGGGCAAGCAATTCGTCCCCCAAGGAAGGCGCGTCCGCATGGCCTTCCCCGGTGGTGCGGGCTACGGCGACCCCGCCGCACGCCCGAAAGACAGCGTCGAACGCGACCTCGCCCGCGGCTATATCTCCGCCGAAACCGCCGCCTCCGCCTATGGCCTCACCCCGCAGGAGATCGCCGAAGTGCAGGACACCGCCGCAAAGGGGCTGGCCGACTGACCCCGCGCCATTATCGCCGAAAGGCGAATAATGAATTCAGACCTGCCCGCCTATTGCGTGCGGGCCAAAGGCGCTACCTCATCAAAGCAATGACGAAACAGGCCCTTGTTCTCGCCCAAGCCTTTGCCCCTAACCCTTTGATAAGGACACGCCATGAAAGCTGTCGGCTACAAAACCGCAGGCCCCCTCTCGCGCGAGGATGCCCTGCTCGACCTTACCCTCGATACCCCCAAGGCGACGGGACGCGACCTGCTGGTCCGCGTCGATGCCGTCTCGGTCAATCCCGTCGATTATAAAATCCGCCAGAACCGCCCGCCAGAGGGCGACGCCCCCGCGATCCTCGGCTGGGACGCGGTCGGAGAGGTCGTCGAAACCGGCCCCGATACCACCCTGTTCAAAAGCGGCGATCTGGTCTGGTATGCAGGGGCGATCAACCGCTCCGGCACCAATGCCGAATACCATCTGGTGGACGAGCGTATCACCGGCCATGCCCCCAAATCCGTCAGCAAAGCCGCCGCCGCCTCCCTCCCCCTGACCGCGCTCACCGCCTATGAAATGCTGTTTGACCGCCTGCATGTGACCACACCCGTCCCCGGCGCGGCAAAGGCCGTGGTCATCATCGGCGGCTCCGGCGGCGTTGGCTCCATCGCGATCCAGCTGCTGCGCGCCAAGACCGACCTGACCGTCATCGCCACGGCCTCGCGCCCCGAAACCGCCCAATGGGCGCAGGACCTCGGCGCCCATCACGTCATCGACCACAGCAAACCCCTGCCAGAGCAAATCGCCGCCCTCGGCCTCGGCCAGCCCGGCTTTGTCTTCTCCACCACCCATACCCATCAGTACATCGGGCAAATCGCCGAATTCATCGCCCCGCAGGGCCGCTTCGGCCTGATCGACGATCCCGAAAGCCTCGACATCTCCCCCTTCAAAACCAAGGCGATCTCGACCCACTGGGAACTCATGTTCACCCGCTCCCTGTTCGAAACCGCCGACATCACCCGCCAGCACGACATCCTGAACGAGGTCGCCGCCCTGCTGGACAGCGGCAAAATCCGCTCCACCGCAACAGAGGTCCTCGGCAAAATCGACGCCGCCACCCTGCGCAAAGCCCATGCCATCCTCGAAAGCAACAAGGCCAAGGGCAAACTGGTGCTGGAAGGCTTCTAACCACCCAAAGCAGCCCCCGGCCACGCGCCCGGGGGCCTGCCTGACGGTCAAACCCTTTGTTCGGAGGCAAACACTTTGGGGCAAAATGGTGCGGGCGGTGGGACTCGAACCCACACGGGGCTACGCCCCAACAGATTTTAAGTCTGGTATGTCTACCATTCCATCACGCCCGCGCCTTGCCTCCCCAGCAAAGGGGGCGGCGCGCCCAAGCCATACCCTCACGCGGCGACGAAAACAATGGAGGCAATGCCCTCTCGGCGCAGGAACCCAACACCCTGCGGTAGGCCGCTGCGCGGCGAATTATGCCTCCGGCGGGGATATTTCGGCCAATAAGAAACAGGGCGATCAAAGGCAAAATCCGCGTTCTGGCGCCCCCGCTTCTTATTGGAGAAAATATCCTGGGGGGTGCGGGGGGCAAGCCCCCCGCCGGGCCGTCCGTGCGCCCACCAGAGCCTGAAAAGGAACGCCCCTTGCCCTCCATTCCTTCATCCCCCAAAGCCCGCATCGCCGCATTATTCCAGTCAACCCGCCCCGCGCAGAGTTGACCTCACCGCCGCAATCCGCCAGCGTTCGCCCATGTTTCCATTGCGCGATCACAACCCGTCCCGCCGGACCCCATACGTCACCTACGCCATTCTGGCGCTGAACGTGCTGGTGTTCCTTGTCATGCTGCCCGCACGCGGCTCGCCCGCCGATATCGGGGCGATCTATGTCACCTACGGCCTCGTGCCCGCGGCGACCGAGCCGATGGATTTCATCACCTCGCTCTTCATGCACGGGGGCTGGATGCACCTGATCGGCAATATGCTGTTCCTGTGGATCTTCGGCGATAACATGGAGGACGAGCTTGGCCACTTCGGCTTTATCGCCTTCTACCTCGCCGCCGGCGTGCTGGCCTCGCTGGCCCATGTCGCGATCGAGCCGACTTCCCGCGTGCCGCTGGTCGGCGCCTCGGGGGCGATTGCGGGGCTTATGGGCGGCTACCTGCTGCTCTTCCCCAAGGCAAAGGTCGATGTGATCTTCATCTTTGTGGTGTTCTTCAAAATCTGGCCGATCCCCGCGTGGATCGTGCTGGGCGTCTGGTTCGGGCTGCAACTGCTCAATGGTGCCTCCAACGGGGTGGGCGCGGGCGTGGCCTATTGGGCCCATGTGGGCGGCTTTGTCGCCGGCATCCTGATGATCCTGCCGGTCTGGCTGCGCGAGGGCGGAACGGAATTCTGGTCCCGCAACGAAGGCCACCCGCCGCACCCCGATGCCACCTACCGGCGCACCACTATCCCCGTCATTCCCCGCAAGAGAACCTAGATGCCCCAAACCCTGATCTGCCACTGCGGCGCCGTGGAACTGCGCGTGACTTTAAGCGACGGGCTGAACACCGCAAGACGCTGCGACTGCTCCTTCTGCCGCCGCCGCGGGGCCATCGCGGCCAGTGTGAATATGGGCGATCTGGAAATCATACGCGGGGCAGAGAACCTGACCCTCTATCAGTTCAACACCAACACGGCGCAGCATTATTTCTGCAAAACCTGCGGCAACTACACCCACCACAAAAGGCGCAGCAATCCCAATGAATACGGGGTGAATGTCGGCGCTCTGGTCGGCGTAAACCCCGCCGATCTGGTCGATGTCCCTTGGGACGACGGCGTCAACCACCCCTCCGACCGCAAACCGGCCACCTAGACCCGCAACAGGCCCAGATTTTTCGCCGAAAAATCTCCGCCGCCCTGTAAAAGGGCGGCGGGCGCTCCGTCAGAAACGGATTTACTCAGTTGCCGCGCAGGCCCCGGCCCCTTCGCCAAGGGCCGTGATCAGCGCCGGATAGAACCCCGCACCACGGGGCAGTTCGGCCCCCAGCGGGTCCATCACCTGCACCTTGCCCTCGCCAAGCACCTGCTCGCCAAGGTCGGTGTTCGTCTGCGGCTCCACCCAAAGGCAGCTTACGTCGCCCGAAGCCTCCGCAAGGGTCTGGATCCGCGCCGGACCCGGACGGGCCGCATCACTGTCGGACACCGCGCCGCGCGCATGCAGGCCAAAGGCGGCCTCAAAATAGGCATAGGCGTCATGGGCCACAAAGAACCCCGCCTGCCCCACGGCCTCGACCTGCTGTGCAACCACGGCGCTGGCCGCGGCGATCTCGGCCTTGCCCGCTTCGGCATTGGCGCGATACTGGGCCGCGTTTTCGGGGTCGGCCTTGGCCAGTTCTTCGGCAATGACATCCAGCCAGATCGCCGCGTTCTGCGGGTCTAGCCATGCATGGGGGTCGACGCTTCCGGGGGCATGGTGGTGATCGTGATGATCCTCGCCCTCATGCTCCGCATGATCGTCGTGATCATCCTGATCATCATGATCATCGTGATCCCCGTGATCGTCATGCTCCGCGTGCTCGTCATGATCCCCATGGTCGTCATGATCCTCATGCTCACCCTCCGCATGCTCCTCATGATCACCGTGGTCATCATGATCGTCATGATCCTCATGCCCCGCATGATCCAGGTCGCCCTCATGCTCGGAATGCTCCGCCTCGAACACCGGACCGGCACGGAACCCCAGAACCCGCGTCCCCTCGGCCCGCAGCAACTCGATCCGCGCAGTCTCGGGCGCCAAACGCTCCATGGCCTCGCCCAGCCATGGGGTCAGAACCGGCGAAACCCACACCAACAGGTCCGCGCTCTCCAACACACCAGCCTGCGAAGGGCGCAGCTGCATCTCATGGGGCGAGGCCCCCGCAGGCACCAGCACATCCGCCTCGCCGACGCCCTCCATCACCCGCGACACCAGCCCATGCACCGGCAGAATATCGGTCACAACCCGGGGCACTTCCGCCCATGCGACGCCGCCAGAAACCATGGCGCTCACAAACGCCCCCAAACCGAATCTTTTCACTGCTTTTTCCTTCACCAGCTGTAATGCCAGCGGTTGATAAGTGTTATAAAATAACATATCAACCAGTTTCCACAATCGAGGCAGTGTCATGGACGCAATCGGATTCGACGCACACAACCACTCCGCCTGTATCGCCACAGGCGTCGCGCAGGCAGAGGCTTACTGCGCAGAGCGCAAGTTGCAGTTCACCCCCGTGCGCCGCCGCGTCCTTGAGATTCTGCTTAAGGAACACCGCGCCATGGGCGCCTATGACCTCCTGCCCATCCTCGCCGCAGAGGGGCTCGGCTCCCAGCCCCCCGTGGCCTATCGCGCGCTGGATTTCCTGCTGCAAAACGGGTTCTGCCACAAGATCGAACGGCTCAACGCCTTCATCGCCTGTGTCCACCCCGACAGAAAACATGCCCCCGCCTTCCTGATCTGCCGCAACTGCGACAGCGTCGCAGAGGCCCATACGGACCTCGCCGGAAGCCCTCTGGCAGAGGCCGCCTCTGCCGCGGGTTTCACCATCGAGCGCACCGTGGTCGAGGCCGAAGGCATCTGCCCCAGCTGCGCCGAGGAGCCCGCATGAACGCCCCCCTCTCCCGCACCGCGCCCGCACAGGGCGCCGCCCCCCTGATCACGGCCAAGGGCATCACCGTCACGCTTGGCGGCCATGACGTGCTGCGCGGCGTCAATGTGGATGTCCAGCGCGGCGAAATCCTCACCATCGTCGGCCCCAACGGCTCTGGCAAATCCACCCTGCTGCGCGCCCTCACCGGCGCCGTCCGCCCCAGCAGCGGCACAGTGACCAGCGCCAAGGGCCTGCGCCTTGGCTATGTCCCGCAAAAGCTCGCCATCGACGCCGCCCTGCCGATCACCGCCGCCCGCTTCATCGGCCTGCCCGGCCGCGTCAGCCGCGACGAGGCGACCAAGGCCCTCGCCCGCGCCGGGGCCTCCGGCCTCGAAAACCGCCAGATGGGCGATATGTCCGGCGGCCAGTTTCAACGCGTCCTGCTGGCCCGCGCCCTGTTGACCAAACCCGATGTGCTGCTGCTGGACGAGGCCACACAGGGGCTCGACCAACCCGGCTCCGCCGCCTTCTACCGCCAGATCGAGGAGGTCCGCGAGACCCTCGGCTGCGCCATCGTCATGGTCAGCCACGAACTCCACGTCGTCATGGCCGCCTCTGATCGGGTGATCTGCCTCAACGGCCATATCTGCTGCGAAGGGCACCCCGAAACCGTGGCCTCCGCCCCCGAATACCGCGCCCTCTTCGGCACCGGCACCATGGGCGCACTCGCCCTCTACCGCCACGAACACAACCACAGCCACGATCCCGCAGGCGCGGATGCCTGTCAGGATCCGGCCTGCGGCCATGATCATTCCCACGATCACGGCCCCGCCCACGATCACGGCCCCGCCCACGATCACGGCCCCGCCCACGATCACGATCACGACCACACTCACGGATAACCGCCATGCTCGATAGCTTCCTCTTCCGCGCCGCCCTCGCCGGGCTTGGCGTGGCCCTCGCCGCCGCGCCGCTCGGCTGCTTTGTCGTCTGGCGCCGCATGGCCTATTTCGGCGAGGCGACAGCCCATGCGGCGGTCCTCGGCGTGGCGCTCTCGCTTGCGCTGAACATGTCGATCATGATCGGGGTGGTGGCGGTGGCGGCGGCCATGGCCATGGCCCTCTCGGCGCTGACAGGGCGCGGCTATGCGATGGACACGGCCCTCGGCGTGCTGGCCCATTCCGCCCTCGCCTTCGGCCTCGTCGGCATCTCCCTCACCTCCGGCGTTCGGGTGGACCTGATGGCCTATCTCTTTGGCGATATCCTCGCCGTGGGCAAAACCGACCTGATGGTGATCTGGGGCGGCGCGGCGCTTGTCATCGGCCTTCTGGCCTGGCGCTGGCAGGCGCTCTTGACCTCGACGCTCAGCCCGGACCTCGCCCATGCCAGCGGCATCAACCCCGAACGCGAATCCCGCATCCTCACCCTCGCCCTCGCCATCACAGTGGCGGTGGCGATCAAGGTGGTGGGCGTGCTGCTGATTGCCTCGCTGCTGCTGATCCCCGCCGCCGCCGCACGGCCGCTGGCCCGCACACCCGAGGGCATGGCCCTCTGGGCCGCCGTCATCGGCGGGGCCTCCGCCCTTGGCGGGCTGCGGATATCGCTGCAACTGGATACGCCGACCGGCCCGACAATCGTCTGCACGGCGGCGGCGCTCTTTGTCCTCACCGGCGTGATCGGGGCCCTCAGGCCCCGCAACACCGCCTAGCGGAAGCCGAGGGTTTTCGTAAATCGCGGAAAGATCGAGGGGTTCGCAGCCACAAGGCTGCCGCTCTCGAAAATCTCCTTGCCCTCGCGCAGGGGCTCCACAAAACCGCCCGCCTCGCGCACGATCAAAATCCCCGCCGCGATGTCCCACGGGTTCAGCTCGCGCTCCCAATAGCCGTCAAACCGCCCCGCGGCCACATAGGCCAGATCCAGCGCCGCCGCCCCCCAACGCCGCACACCCGCGGTGGCGGGCAAAAGCTGCGTCAGGTCCTTCAAAGTCGCCGGAAGCGTCCGCTTCGCCGCAAAGGGCAGACCGGTGGCAAAAACACATTCCGCCAGATTGGTGCGCCCCGAAACCCGCAGGCGGGATTCGTTGACAAAGGCACCGCCCCCCTTCTCGGCAAAGAACATCTCGTCCTTGGAGGGGTCATAAATCACCCCGGCCACAACCTCGCCCTTATGCTCCAGCGCGATGGAAATCGCCCAATGGGGCATGCCGTGCAAAAAGTTCGTCGTGCCATCGAGCGGATCAACAATCCAGCGACGCGTGGGGTCCTGCCCCTCGGTCTCGCCGGTCTCCTCGCCCAGCCAGCCATAGGTCGGCCGCGCGCCCATCAGCTCGGATTTCAGCAGCGCTTCCGCCGACATATCCGCCTTGGACACAAAATCCCCCGGCCCCTTGGTGCCGACCTGAAGGTTCTCAACCTCTTGGAAATCCTTAAGAAGGCTGCGCCCGGCTTTGCGAGCGGCCTTTATCATCGTGTTCAGATTGGCGCTGCCCTGCATGGGATACGGCTCCTGTAAAAAGATCGGCTTGGGGTGGTCTAAGCCGCGCATATAGCTTTGGCCGCGCCCAAAGAAAAGCGCCCAATCCCCAACCGGCCCCTAATTTCCCCCCGTCTGCCCCCTATTTTCCCCGCTTTGCACGCCCCGCCGCGCCTTTTACGCGCCTTTCACGCTGGCGAAGCCATAGCGCGCAAAGCTTTGACGTAAGGGAAAGCGCGGCTATCCTGCAATGGATTGCAAAGCCTATTCCCCAAGACCCCACTCTCAAAATCAGGAGCCGCCCTATGTTTAGCCCGGCCATCCACACCCCCAATCCCGGCCCCACAGGGGCGGGGTTCAACCGTATGACCATCGTGAATGTCCTCGAACATATCTACGGGCCGGTGATCGTGGGGCTAGGCTTTGGCTACTGCTTCGCCTTCGTCGATCCGGCGCAGGAGGTCATCCTCGGCTTCCTCGCAGAAATTCAGGGCGGCAGCGGCGCTTGGTCCGGCGACGGGGCAATCAATACCTCGCGCCTGCGCTGGGTCCGGCTGCTCACCACCATGTTCCTGCTCGCCGCCCTGCCCGTGGTGCTGGCAGAGGCCGCCCGGCGCATCGTGCGCTTTTATGGTATGGGCGGCTGGATCCCGTGGTTTGCCATGGGGCTGGCGGGGCTGGTGCCCGCGGGGCTGATCGTGACCGGCCTGCGCCGCGCCATCCGCTCGCCCGAGGCGGTGGATATCACCGCCTCCACCGCCTTTATCCTCGGGGCGGGGCTGGTGCTCTTCCTGCTCTACGGGGCGGGGCTGCTCCTGATGCGCGGCAGCCCGGACCAAGAGGACCGCCGCGATTCCTACCGCTCCACATCCCTGTTCTTCGCGGTGCTGCTCACGGCGGTGGTGCTGGTCGGGTTCCTCTATCCCGAATGGGGCGAATTCTTCGGCCCCATCAGCCTCGCCGCCGCCTTCGCCATCGGCCTCGGCACCGTGCTCGCCGCGCTCACCTGCGCCTCGCGGGCCATGCCCGGCGGGCTGCCGCTGACGCTGCTGATCGCGCTGACCATGCTGTCGCAAAACAGCCTCTTCATGATCGGGGTGCTCTTTGTCTTCGGCCTCGGCTGCCTCTGGCGGCTGCGGCGCAAAACCGGGCGGCAACTGCCCGGCAATGCCCCGCCAAAGGGGCCGCGCCGCTGGCTGGCATGGCTGCGCGCCTTCGGGCCGCGCTTTGTCCCCCTCGCCTTTGCGGGCTTTGCCGTGGTCCTCTATGCCCAGCAACACCGCGCCGCCGATTGCGGCTCCCTCTCCGGCTGCCACCTGATCACCGGCGTCGATCCCGCGCCCAACCCGATCCCCTCGGTGCGCATCGCCTTCGAACGCTGGCCGTATAGAGAGGTCCCCACCATCCGCATCGTCGCGGCGCAGGGCGGCGGCCTCTATGCCGCCTATCAAACCGCCTTCTACCTCGCCGCCCGCGCCGACGCCGACCCCGAATTTGCCAAAAGCGTCTTTGCCATCTCCGGTGTCTCCGGCGGCTCCGTCGGGGCGGGGGTCTACTGGGCGGTCCGCGCCTCGGGGCTCTGCGACACCGCGATCCGCGTGCCCAACTGCCACAAGGACGCCGTGCGCTACATCCTGCGGCGCGACTACCTCTCCCCCTCCCTCGCCGCCTTCTTCTTTCGCGACAACCTCGACAATTTCGTCCCCTATTCCGCCTACCGCCTCGCCCCGATGGACAGGGGCCGCGTGCTCGAGGAACGCTTTGTCACCGCCGTGGACCAATGGGAGGGCTTCGCACTGCGCGCCCCCGGCTCGGGCCTGCCCTCGCGCCTTGAAACCGCCCTATCCAAAAGCTGGATGCCCGAACGCGGCGCGCCGCTCCTCTTCATGAACGGAACCGAGGTCGGCGACGGCACCCGCCACGCCCTCTCCCCTGTCGATATGCTCGACCGTCAAGGCTCCCGCATCGCGCTTCAGGGCGCGCGCGATATGACCGTGGCCAATGCCATGGTGATCTCGGCGCGCTTCCCCCTCGTCACGCCCCCCGCCCGCGTCCGTGCCATCGGCCCGGGCGGCAAAGAGACAGAGCTCCTCCAACTCGTCGACGGCGGCTATTTCGACAATTCCGGCATCGAAACCGCCATCGACATCGTCCGCGCCCTGATGCCCACCCATGGCGCGGCCAATATCGAACTCATCGCCATCACCGTGGACGAGCCGCCCCTGACCTCCGGCGTCAAGGGCACGATCGGCGCGCCGGTCTCGGCCTTTACCAACGCGTGGCGCGCCCGCATCGGCCTGACCGCCCGCCGCGCCCTGCAACTGATCGAACCCTCCAGTATTGCGACAGAGGGCGATCTAGGCGCCAAGGGCAAGGTCTCCATCTGCGCCGCCCGCTCCATCCCCTATCTGGCGAATTTCACCGTCTCCTGGTATCTCGCAGGGGTAACCTTCAAGGATATCGAGGACCAAATCCTCAACGGCACATTGGCCGGCAAAACCGCCCAAGCCGCCCCCTTCGAGGTCCGCCTCGGCTCTGCCCCCGGCAAACCCGCCGACTGCCCCACCGGCACGCAGGAGGCAGAGATCGGCCGCCTCAAGGTCCTGCAACGCTCCGGCGCCTCTTCGGTGATCGAGAATTTTCAGTTCGGCCCGCCCAAACCGCAATACTAACGGGCACAAAGCCGCAGCCCCTTTACCCCCCGCCGCAGCTGTGGCTTGCTGGCTCGGGTTAGGGAAAACCCGCGAGTCGCGAAAGGCACCGGAATGGAATTTCAAACATGGCTGGCCTTCGTCGCCGCCTCCACAGCCCTCTTGCTGATCCCCGGCCCGACGGTCCTTCTGGTGCTCAGCTACGCCATCAGCCAAGGCCGCAAAACCGCCCTCGCCACAGTCGGCGGCGTCGCTCTGGGCGATTTCATCGCCATGTCAGCCTCCCTCGCGGGGCTTGGCGCGCTGGTTCTGGCCTCCGCCGCGCTGTTCACAGCGCTGAAATGGATCGGCGCGGGCTATCTGATCTACCTCGGCATCAAACTGATCAAAAGCGCCCCCTCCGCCAGCCTCGGAAGCATCGAAAACACGGCGCAGGCCGCGCCCTCGCGCGTCTTCGGCCACGCCGCCGCCGTCACCGCGCTCAACCCCAAATCCATCGTGTTTTTCATCGCCTTCGTGCCGCAGTTCATCGCGGTCGAGGCCCCGCTCCTGCCCCAGTTCGCGGTGCTGATCACCACCTTCGTGACCCTCGCGGCCCTCAACGCCCTCGCCTACGCCCTGCTGGCCGACCACCTCCGCAGCCGCATCGCCCGCCCCGCCGTCCTCGCATGGATGTCCCGCCTCGGCGGCACAGCGCTGGTGGCCATGGGCCTCGCAACAGCGGCCTTCAAACGGGCGAGCTGACCCAACCCGAAACAAAGCGGGTCAAACGAGGTCCCATTCCTCAAGATAGTCCCGCCCAACCAAACCGATAATGCGCGCCGCTTGGCCGGCATCAATGCGAAACCCCTCATCTTCGGGGCGATCTGCACGCACAAGCGAAACCAGCCCCAGCTTGAGAATATCGCTGGCGGCACCATTCTCGATAACCCCCTCAACCACCTCAGGCGGCGGCCCATCCAAGGGCCAATTTTCAGCCTCTGGTGCGATCATGAATTTGCGCGGAACAATGGTGCCCGACGTGATCCGAAGCCCCGACGCCAAAACACTCGCAACAATCGTAAGCCCGTTCCGCAAGGAGGCATTCTTCAAGGCTTTCGGGCTTGGATAGGCGCCAACCAACCGACTGCGATACGCGGCAAGTGGTTTAATCGGAACGCTCGCCACCGCCCCCAAAGACTGCAGATAAAGGTTCAACGCCGTTCTCTCTCCATCGCCCTCAACAACACCGCTCAGTGTCGCGGCATGGCGCTCCGCCGACAATGGATCGCGCGCGGCCGGACTTCCCAGCCCGGCGGCCAGATTGGTGAGAACCCCTCCGTCGCACCGTCGCCCGTAATGAGAGATAAGTGCCTGCTCACGCTTTAAACACGCAATCTCGTCCAATTCGTAAACCCGGTCAATTCGGTAGCCGACAGAGTCACCGAGGCCGACAATCTTGCGGATTTTGTTACATTTATACGGATTGGTTTTGTGTATTTTCGAATTGCGAAGGGCCTCTGCCTCGTGCTGCAAAACCCGGTCCCCTTTGCCCTTACCGACATAGAACGGGAGGCCACCCGGCGTCAAAAGCACATAGGTATAAAAAGCCCCGACCGGCAGGCCACGCAGGTAGTCCCGCGCGCACTGACGATCCCCCTCGAATGCATACTCAACGACGTCCAGCATCTCTTTTCCAACGTTTTCCAATCAATCCAGTGAGCCAATACCTTCGCAAGGAGGCTGCATTAGGGAATTATCGGGAAAGAAGTATGATCTGCGAAGTTGAAGCCCGGGGCCTGTCAAACGGGCGCAGTAGGCGCGTTATTGCCCCACATAAGCGCGGCTGGAGACGGAGATCGAATTCTTCGCCGGATCCTTGGCATTGGCAAAGCTATAGCCATCGGCCTTGTGGATGGCGCCAAAGGACAGCCCGCGCGCCTCTGCCGCGCGGCAAAACCCCTCCACGTCCTCCACATCGAACACCAGCTTCACCAAAACCTGCCCCTCCTTGCGACCCGCGCCCATGGGATGGAGCAGAATATTCCCCCCGCCCTCCGGCGCGACAAGCTCCACCACCCGGTCCCCCTCCAGCCGCAGCGCGGAGAACCCGAAATGGGTGCAATAAAACGCCACCATCTCCTCAAGCCGTTTGGTGTAAATCACGATCCGGCCAAGCTGTACGTCCATATCCCTCACCTCTCCTTGCCAAGAACCCCTCCCGCCCGTCGCTTTCGGCCTACGGCCTCACCGCCCGTTGGGCCGGGCAGTTTGCTGCGCAAACTGGGCCCTAACCCGCCCGCTGGAGCTTGACCGGAATTGTCCGGCCAAGGCGCAGGACATTGGCCATAAAGGGCTTTGCCGTGTCCTCCTCCCGCGTCGCGGCATAAAGCCGCCGCGTGATGCCGCCCTTGGTCAGCGGGCGGGTGATATAATCGCTATCAAGGCGCACCTCGCGCACCACCCAATCGGGCAGCACAGCCACCCCGCGCCCCGCCCCGACCAGCAGCAGGATCATCGCCGTCAGCTCCACCTGCCGCACGGCAAGAGGCTCCACCCCCGCGGGGATCAACAGCTCGCTGAACACATCCAGACGCGGGCGCTCCACCGGATAGGTCAGCAGCGTTTCGCCCTGAAAATCCTCCGCCTCGACATAGGGCCTCGCCGCCAAGGGGTGATCCTTTGAGGCCACGAAAACCGGCTCGTAATCGAACAGCGGCGTGAATTCTACGCCCGCGCGCTCCTCGGGGTCCGAGGTCACGACAAGGTCCACCTCCTCGCGCACAAGGGCCGGCAGCGCGCCAAAGGCAAGGCCCGGGCGGATGTCCACATCCACATCGGGCCAGCCGCGGCGGAACTCCTCCAGCACCGGAAACAGCCATTCGAAACAGGCGTGACACTCGATCGCGATATGCAGCCGCCCCGACTTGCCGGACTTGAGCCCCATCAGGTCGGCCTCAAGATCCTCGATCTCCGGCAGGACCTTCTCTGCCAGCTTCAGCAGGCGCATCCCCGCTCCCGAGAGCTTTAGCGGCTTGGACCGGCGGGCAAACAACTCCACGCCGCATTGCGCCTCCAGCCCCTTGATCTGATGCGACAGGGCCGATTGGGTGATGTTCAACACCTCCGCCGCACGGGCCAACCCGCCCGCCTCGTGGATGGCTTTGATCGACCGCAGATGACGAAACTCAATATGCATAGGATTCATAAACTTCGTGAGATTTATGAATTTGTCTCACATGAAAGAATATGAGACAAGACAGCATCCAATCAAAAGGTATCCCCATGTCCGCCCCCCGCTTGTCGTTCGAATTCTTCCCGCCCAAAAACCTCGAAGGCTCCTTCCGCCTCTGGGACACGATCCAGACGCTGGCACCTCTGGGCCCCGAATTCGTCTCCGTCACCTATGGCGCCGGCGGCACCACACGGCAGCTGACCCATGAGGCCGTCGAAGCCCTGCAAAAACAAACCGACCTGCGGGTTGCGGCCCACCTGACATGCGTTGACGCCAGCCGCGAGGAAACCCTCGCCATCGCCAAAGGCTATGCCGATATGGGCGTGACCGACATCGTCGCCCTGCGCGGCGACGCCCCCAAAGGCACCGACAAATTCACCCCCCGCGCCGACGGTTTCGCAAGCTCGCTGGAGCTGATCACGGCGCTGAAAGAAACCGCCCCCTTCACCCTGCGCGTCGGCGCCTACCCCGACCCGCACCCCGAGGCGACAGAACCCGGCGCAGACGTGGCATGGCTCAAACGCAAGTTCGAGGCCGGCGCGGACGAGGCCATCACCCAGTTCTTCTTCGAGGCTGACACCTTCCTGCGCTTCCGCGACGATTGCGCCAAGGCAGGCATCACCAAGCCGATCCTCCCCGGCATCCTGCCGATCGAGAACTGGAAAGGCACCCGCCGCTTTGCCGAGGCCTGCGGCACCAAAATCCCCGCATGGCTGGAAGAGGCCTTCACCGCCGCAGACCGCGACGGCCGCTCCGACCTGCTCGCCACCGCCATCGCAACCGAGCTTTGCTCCGAACTGATGGACGAAGGGGTGGAGCAACTGCATTTCTACACCCTGAACAAACCCGACCTCACCCGCGACATCTGCCGCGCCCTCGGCGTGGTCCCCGCGCAACCGGTCGAAAAAGTCGCCTAAACGCCGCCCCGGGCGGAACAAGATTTTTCGACGAAAAATCTCAACCGCCCGTGGCCGCTGTATCGAAACTCACGCCAATGACCTCCGCGGCAGCCGCAGTCCCGCGATTGCCCCGCCCATTCCGCTGACCTAAAGTCGCGGCATGACACAGACACCCAAAATTGCCACCACCCCCGCAGACCTGCCCAGCCTGGCGCAGGTGCTGGAGATCTCCGGCCTCGAATTCATGGAACGGATGCGCGACGGGCTGATCGCCCCGCCGCCGATCTCCGGCGGATTGAACTACGCGGTAGAGGTCGTCGAACCCTCCCGCGTGACCTTTCGCGGCACCCCGCTGTTCGACCACACAAACCCCATGGGCACGGTCCATGGCGGCTGGTACGGCACCCTGCTCGACAGCGCCATGGCCTGCGCCGTCATGACCTGCGTGCCCAAGGGATCCGTCTATACCACGCTGGAATATAAGGTGAATATCACCCGCCCGATCCCCCTTGGCACCGAGATCATCGCCGAAGGTGTGGTCAGCCACGCAGGCCGGTCCACCGGTATCGCCAACGGCGAGATCAGGGGCGCGGCGGATGGCAAACTCTACGCCACAGGCTCCACCACCTGCATCATCATGGCCAAGGGCACCTAGGCAGAGGCCTTCTTGGCCACAGGCTCCAGATGTCCGCTCATCGGATGCCCCGTGGCCGTGGGGTGCAGGCTCTCTGACGGGTCCCGCCCGACCACCCGCCGCCGCCGGTTCAGGAACAGCTTGGCATAGCCCTGAAACGTCCCGACAGAGGGCGCCTCCGGATCCATCGGAAACCGCGCCCGCCAGCCCTCGGGCAGGTCCACAGGGCAGGCCTCCAGCCGCTCCAGCATCCAGACCAGCGGAATATTCGCCAAGGGCCGCGCCTCGGTAAACCCGCCAAGCTGCCCGCCGATATCCCCGTGGGTGCCCCGAAACCAGACCTGCTCCATCTGCCCGCTCCACCCCTCGGGGCAAGACCACAGAACCGGCGCATAGGCGGCGCGGGTCTCGTCCAGCGCCAGCGCGTGAAACCCCTGCGCGATATGATCGCCCAGCGCATGGTTGTGAAACTGGTGCCGCGGCTTGGCAAACCGCCAAACAATCGGAAGCCGCAACCCCAGCGCCTTCACCGTATCCCAGACCCCCACCATGGCGATCCTCACCTCGGGCACGCAGTAGCGCGCGGCAAAGGCCTGCGCCGCAGGGGTATCCGGCCCGCATTCATAATGGCGATAGGCCTGCCGGATCATCCGCACCGTCGCATGCTGCGCCGCCACAAGGCCCACACGGTCAATCACCCCCGCCAGCGAGCGCACCGCATAGGCCCCCCGCGAATAGCCCAGCAAAACAATCCGGTCCCCGGGGCGATAGCGGTTGGCCAGCCAGCCATAGGCGCGCTTGATCTGCCGGTTCACCCCGCGCCCCACAACCACGTCCGCCGTCCCGCGCCAGTCGCGCCACTGGATGCCCTTCTCGTAATAGACCATCTGCTGATGGCTCTGACCGGAATCCGTCAACAGCTTGAAGGTAATCCCCGCATTGGTCTCATAGCCCTCGCGCAGGCTCGACATGGTGCCATCCAGAATCACAATATGCGTCGCAGGCCCCCGCTGCCGCCCCGCAGGGCCGGACAGACGCTCGGGCCGCCGGCTCAGCCAGCGTTTTATCGGATTACTCAGCTTCAAACCCGCCCTCCTGCGGGCCATCCCGCAGCGCCGACCACAGCCGATGCGGGGTAAAGGGCATGTCAATTGCGCGCCCGTCCAAAGCATCGCTCACCGCATTGGCAATGGCGGCCAAACCGCCCACGGTCCCGGCCTCGCCGCAGCCCTTCATGCCCAGCGGGTTCATCGTGGTCGGCACGGGAACGGAATGAAACTCTATCATCGGTACATCATCGGCCCGCGGCATGGCATAGTCCATAAAACTTGCCGAGAGCAGCTGCCCATCCGCATCATAAACCACCTGCTCCGTCACCGCCTGCCCGATGGCCTGCGCCACGCCGCCATGCACCTGCCCCGTCACAACAACAGGGTTCATCAGGTTCCCGAAATCATCGGCAATCGTGTATCGATCCACCCGCAGCACGCCGGTCTCGCGGTCCACCTCAACCTCCGCCACATGGGCCCCATTGGGGAAAGACCGCGCCTGCAGGGTGATCCGCGCCTCATGGCGCAGCAGGTCCTCGCGCCCCGCCGCACGGGCCATCTCCGCCACCTCCAGCATCCCCGGCGTCTGGTTCGAGGCCTCCGCGCGAAACACGCCCGCCTCCTCGTCCCATGTCACCGCGCCGCCAAGGGGGGCCTCCAGAAAGGCGGCGAACGCTGCCACCAACTTATCTACCGCGCCCAACACAGCCGTCGCCTGCACAGTGCCAGAGCGCGACCCGCCGGTCCCGCCCCCCGATGCGATCCGGTCACTGTCGCCCTGAACAAAGTTGATCTTCTCCACCGGCACGCCCGTGCGCTCGGCCAACACGCGGCTGAACACCGTCTCATGGGCCTGCCCGCCCGACTGCGTCCCCACAAACAGGCTCAGCGTCCCATCCGCCTCGAATTCAAAAGCGGCGGTTTCCGAAGGATCACCCAGAATACTCTCGATGTAAAAGGCAAGGCCAAGGCCCCGCGCAAACCCCGCCGCCTCGCTCAAAGCGCGCCGCGCGGCAAAGCCGCCCCTGTCCGCCGCCTCCTCCACCCGCGCCAAGACGCGGTGAAAATCGCCGCAGTCATAGGTCTCCCCCGCAACGCTCCGGTAAGGAAAGGCATCCGCCCCGATGAAATTGCGCCGCCGCAG
The DNA here is from genome assembly GCA_018524345.1 of Harenicola maris. Lineage (GTDB taxonomy): Bacteria > Pseudomonadota > Alphaproteobacteria > Rhodobacterales > Rhodobacteraceae > Harenicola > Harenicola maris. The sequence continues at coordinate 326,909 of JADQAZ010000001.1, read as the reverse complement.
GGCCCAAGCATCGGCCCCCAAGTCTCGCGCCGCATAATCCATCGCCCGCTCCAGCACATAGATCGCCTCGGGCCGCCCGGCCCCGCGATAGGCATCCACCGGCGTCGTATTGGTATAAATCCCCTTGGCCCCCAGATACCCCACCGCAATGTCGTAGACCCCGGGATAAACCTTGGCGAAAAGCTCCGACTGGATGAACTGCCCATGGGCCGAATTATAGGCCCCAAGGTTGCATGTATTCTCCACCCGATAGGCAACCAGCCGGTGATCGGCGTCAAAGCCCATCTCCACATCGGTCACCAGATCCCGCCCCGCATTATCGCTCAGCATCCCCTCACCGCGCTCCGCCATCCAGCGCACAGGGCGGCCCAGCGCCCGCGCGGCAAAGGCAATGGCGTGGTATTCGGGGTAGTCAAAGGCCTTGGTGCCAAAGCCCCCACCCACATCGGGGTTCAGCACCCGAATATCCTCCGGCGCCATGCCAAGGGTGCGGGCCAGATGGGCCTTCTGATCCCAAACCCCCTGCCCGCCGAAACAAAAGGTCAGCCGCCCGTCCGCCCCCATCTCGGCCCAAGCCGCGCGAGTCTCCATCGGATTGCAAATCACACGGTTGTCGGAAATCCGGTAGGACAGCCGATGCGCGGCCTTGCCCAATGCCGCCTCCACCGCCGCCGCATCGCCCTTGCCCCAGTCAAAGGCAAGGTTCGCGGGGGCCTCGGGATGGATCGCCTCGCCCCCCACCTCCAGCGCCAGATGCACAGGCAACTCGTCGTAATCGAGGGCAATCGCCTCGGCCCCGTCCTTGGCGGCCTCCATGCTGCTGGCCACAACCATCGCCACAGGCTCGCCCACAAACCGCATCCGCCCCTCGGCCAAAAGCGGCCGCCGCGGCGCCGCCCCGCGGCTCCCGTCGCGGTTCTTGGCCACGGAAAAACCCATGGCCTCCGTCACGCCGCCTGCCGCCAAGTCAGCGGCGGTAAACACCCCCGCCACCCCCGGCACGTCCCGCGCCTCCGATACGTCCAGCTCGGTGATCTCCCCATGGGCCACAGGCGCGCGCAGGAAATAGGCCCGCAAGGCCCCCGCAGGCGCGATGTCATCCACATAGCGCCCCGCCCCGGTCAACAGCCGGTTGTCCTCCAAACGCCCCGCCGCCTGTGCCTTGCCGAATTTATCCATTGCGATTGGCTCCTTACCACACGCGGCCGCCGCGCCCCGTAGCCGCAGACTACCCTGCCGCGCCCGCCTGTCCAGCGCCGATCACCCCTCGCCCAGATCCCGCGCCCAAAGCGACAGCCTCCCCTCACGGTACACCGTGATCTCGCTGCCCAGCGCGGGCCGCCCCGCCGCAAGGGTCATCCGCGACAGCGACCGCCCCCGCTGCCCGTCCGGCTCCTCCCAATGCACCGGCATCGGGCGATCCGCGCCCTTGGCCGTCTGCACCGGCCCCGCCTTCACCACCGCGCGCAGGGGCGCCGCCCGCCCCGGAAGGCCCCGCGCCTTGGCACTGCGCGACAGGGCCCAGCCCACCGCGCCAAGCCCGACCACCAGCAACACAACCGCAACCCCGCCCATAATCTTACCAGAGCGCGCCGCAGTCCCCACACCAATCTCGTAAACAGAGGGGTCGGTTTTCAGGTAGCGCAGATCAAACCGATCCCCCACCTCCCGCGCCCCGCCAAGGGAGGTATTGCCCCCGTCACGCTTGCGCTGCCCCTCAATGCGCCCATGGGGGCCTGCGTCAAAGGCAAAATCAAAGGTCGTGCGCAGCTTGTATTCCGCATCCGCCCCCGCCCCGCTCACCCGCTCGCGCCGCGTCTCCACGCCGGTCAAAACCGCCGCCACCGTCATGCCATGGGCGTCCAGCTCCGCCCCCTTGCGGCCCGCGAAGCGGCTGCCAAAGCCGATCGCCACGGCCAGAACCACCAAACCAATCCCAAGCCAGCCACCAAAGGCCCCGAACATCCGCCGCCGCGTTCCACCCATCAAAATCCCTCCTACGCGCGCAAACCGCGCCCCTATCCGCCCCAGCCTACCCCATCGCCCCCGCAAACCCACGCCAAAATCGCCGCGCCATCTTCCCCTTGGCCGCCGCAGGCGCTATCCCCCGTCCCAAGCAATACGGGACCAGCCAAAATGCCGATGGAAAAGACATTCAACGCAGCCGAAGCCGAAAGCCGCCTCTACAAGGCATGGGAGGACGCAGGCTGCTTCAAAGCAGGCGCAGGCGCGCGCCGCACGGAAACCTTCTCGATCATGATCCCGCCCCCCAATGTGACGGGCGTGCTGCACATCGGCCATGCCTTCAACAACACCCTGCAGGACATCCTGATCCGCTGGAAACGCATGCAGGGCTTTGACACCCTGTGGCAGCCGGGAACGGACCACGCCGGCATCGCCACACAAATGGTGGTGGAACGCATGCTGGCCGAAACCGGCCAGCCCGCCCGCCGCGATCTGGGCCGCGAGGCCTTCCTCGGCAAAATCTGGGAATGGAAGGAAAACTCCGGCGGCACCATCGTGTCACAGCTCAAACGTCTCGGCGCGTCTTGCGACTGGGACCGCACCGCCTTCACCATGGCGGGCGCACAGGGCGACACCCGCACAGGCCACGAGAATTCCGCCAATTTCCACGACGCGGTGATCAAGGTCTTCGTCGATATGTACGAAAAGGGCCTGATCTATCGCGGCAAACGCCTCGTCAACTGGGACCCGCATTTTGAAACCGCGATCTCCGACCTCGAGGTCGAGAATATCGAAAACCCCGGCCATATGTGGCACTTCAAATACCCGCTGGCGGATGGCGTCACCTATGAATACGTCGAAAAGGACGAGGACGGGAACGTCACCCTGCGCGAGACGCGCGATTATATCTCCATCGCCACCACCCGCCCCGAAACCATGCTGGGCGACGGGGCCGTGGCCGTGCACCCCTCGGACGAACGCTATGCGCCCATCGTCGGCAAAATGTGCGAAATCCCCGTCGGGCCAAAGGAGCACCGCCGGCTCATTCCGATCATCACCGATGAATACCCAGATAAGGATTTCGGCTCCGGCGCGGTGAAAATCACCGGCGCCCATGACTTCAACGACTATCAGGTCGCCAAACGCGGCGGCATCCCGATGTATCGTTTGATGGACACCCGCGGTGCCATGCGCGCCGATGGTGCCCCCTACGCCGAGGAATCCGCCAAGGCCCAAGCCCACGCCAATGGCGCGGAGTTCACCGAGAACGAGGTCGACGCCATCAACCTCATCCCAGATGACCTCCGCGGCCTTGACCGTTTCGAGGCCCGCGAAAAGGTCGTGGCGCAAATCACCGCCGAAGGCCTCGCCGTGATGCATGAGGTCACCGAGACCGTGAAGGACGAGGAGGGCAACACCTCCGAGGTGACGAAGATCGTCCCCCTCGTGGAAAACAAACCCATCATGCAGCCCTTCGGCGACCGCTCCAAAGTGGTCATCGAACCCATGCTGACGGACCAATGGTTCGTCGACACCGACAAAATCGTCGGCCCCGCCCTCGACGCCGTGCGCAACGGCGAGATCAAGATCATGCCCGAAAGCGGCGAAAAAGTGTATTACCACTGGCTCGAAAACATCGAACCATGGTGCATCTCGCGCCAGCTCTGGTGGGGCCACCAGATCCCCGTCTGGTTCGACGAGGACGGCAACCAATACTGCGCCGCGACCGAGGAAGAAGCCCAGGCCAAAGCCCCCGGCAAGACCCTCACTCGCGACCCAGACGTGCTGGACACATGGTTCTCCTCCGGCCTCTGGCCCATCGGCACCCTCGGCTGGCCCGAGCAAACCGAAGCGCTGGACAAATACTACCCCACCAGCACGCTGGTCACCGGTCAGGACATCCTGTTCTTCTGGGTCGCCCGGATGATCATGATGCAACAGGCCGTGGTCAAATCGAACCCGTTTGACACCGTCTACCTCCACGGCCTCGTGCGCGATGCCAAGGGCAAGAAGATGTCCAAATCGACCGGCAACGTGATCGACCCGCTGGAGATCATCGACGAATACGGCGCCGACGCCCTGCGCTTCTCCTCCGCCGCCATGGCCGCCCTCGGCGGCGTGCTCAAGCTCGACATGCAGCGGATTGCAGGCTACCGCAACTTCGGCACCAAGCTCTGGAACGCCTGCCGTTTCGCCGAAATGAACGATGTCTTTACAGATGGCGTATGCATCACATGTGCATCGGATGTGCATGCAAATCATACCGTTAACAAATGGGTCATAGGTGAGCTCGCCCGTACACGAGCTTCGGTCGATAACGCCCTTGAAAACTATAGATTTAATGAGGCCGCCAATACCCTCTACACCTTTGTCTGGGGCAAGGTCTGCGATTGGTACGTGGAACTGTCCAAACCCCTCCTCCAAGGCGACGATGCAGAGGCAAAGGCAGAGACCCAAACCACCATGCGCTGGGTGCTGGAACAATCCATGATCCTGCTGCACCCCATCATGCCCTTCGTCACCGAAGAGCTCTGGCAAACCCTTTCCGGCCGCGACACCCTCCTGATGATGGAGCCTTGGCCCACATATGAACCCGCTGATTTCGTTGACGAAAAGGCGGATACGGAAATGAACTGGGTGATCTCCGTGATCGAAGAGGTCCGCTCCCTGCGCGCCCAGATGAACATCCCCGCAGGCGCCTTCGTCCCGATGGTCGCCACCCAAATGGACGCCGCCGCCCGCACCGGCTGGGACGCGAACGAGGCCCTGATCAAACGGCTCGCCCGCGTCGAAAGCCTTGAAATGGTTGACGAAATGCCCAAAGGCACCGCCGGCCTGACCACATCAGGCGCCAGCTTCGGCCTCCCCCTCGCCGGGGTCATCGACGTGGCCGCAGAAACCGCGCGTCTGGACAAGGCCTTGCTGAAATTGTCCAAGGAAATCGGTGGCTTGGAGGGACGCTTGAAGAACCCCAAATTCGCCGCCAGCGCCCCGCCAGAGGTCGTAGAGGAAGCCCAAGCCAACCTCGAGGCCCGCAGCGGCGAACGCGCCAAACTGCAGGAATCCCTCGCCCGTCTGGCAGAGCTGGGATAACCCGACAACACACTGAAACCTAACCGGTTTCCACCCCAGACTTTTGCAAAAGTCTGGGGCAAATCCTTGCAAGGATTTGCGCCCCGCCGCCAATGTCCGGCCCGATTACCCGGCATTAATGCCTACCGGCTACTCTGCGCAGCGGCCCTGTTGACAGGCGCGCCGTATTTGGGCATTGCAGCCCAAACTTCCTTGCAACCGGGCGTTCCGTGGGCGCCAAACCGAGAGGAGCCTCAAATGGCCCAGATCTCCCTTACTTTTCCTGATGGCAACCAGCGCAGCTATGACGCAGGCGTCACCGCTATGGAGGTCGCGCAAAGCATCGCGCCCAGCCTTGCCAAAAAGGCGATCTCGGCCACCCTCGACGGCGCCCATGTCGATCTGGCATGGCCGATCGAGGCTGACGGCGCCATCGCCATCAACACCATGAAAGACCCCGAGCCCGCGCTGGAGCTGATCCGCCACGACTTCGCCCATATCATGGCCCGCGCCGTGCAGGAGCTTTGGCCCGAGGTACAGGTCACCATCGGCCCCGTGATCGCCAACGGGTGGTATTACGACTTTGACCGCAAAGAACCCTTTACCCCAGAAGACCTCGAGGTCATCGAGAAAAAGATGAAAGAGATCATCAACCTGCGCGACGAAGTTCGCACAGAGGTTTGGGATCGTCCGCGGGCCATCGAACACTACAAATCGAACAATGAGCCCTACAAAGTGGAGCTGATCGACGCCATCCCCGGCGACGAGCCCCTGCGCATGTATTGGCACGGCGACTGGCAGGACCTCTGCCGTGGTCCGCACCTGCAAAACACCGGCCAACTGCCCGCCGATGCCTTCAAACTCATGTCCGTCGCGGGCGCCTACTGGCGCGGCGACAGCGACCGCGCGATGCTGCAACGCATCTACGGCGTTGCCTTCCTGAACCGCAACGACCTCAAGGCCCACCTGCATATGCTGGAGGAGGCCGCCAAACGCGACCACCGCAAACTCGGCCGCGAGATGGACCTGTTCCACATGCAAGAAGAGGCCCCCGGCCAGATCTTCTGGCACCCCAACGGCTGGACAGTCTACACAGAACTGCAGGACTTCATGCGCCGCAAACAGCGCGCAGGCGGCTATGTCGAGGTGAATACCCCCCAGGTCGTGGATCGCAAACTCTGGGAGGCCTCCGGCCACTGGGAGAAGTATCAGGAAAACATGTTCATCGTCGAAGTGGACGAGGAACACGCCCGGGAGAAGGCCGTCAACGCCCTCAAACCGATGAACTGCCCCTGCCACGTGCAGATCTTCAACCAAGGGATCAAGAGTTACCGCGATCTACCTCTGCGCATGGCAGAATTCGGCTCCTGCGCCCGCTATGAACCCTCCGGCGCGCTGCACGGCATCATGCGCGTGCGCGGCTTTACCCAAGACGACGGGCATATCTTCTGCCGCGAGGACCAGATCGAAAGCGAAACAGCTGTCTATATCGAGTTCCTCTCCAGCATCTACAAGGACCTCGGCTTCGAGAACTTTAAGGTCAAATTCTCCGACCGCCCCGAAACCCGCGCAGGCAGCGATGAGGTTTGGGACAAGGCCGAATCCGCCCTGCTCTCCGCCACCCGCGCCGCCGGGATCGAGCCTGAATTGAACCCTGGCGAGGGCGCTTTTTACGGGCCAAAGCTCGAATTCGTGCTGACTGACGCCATCGGCCGTGACTGGCAATGCGGCACCCATCAGGTCGACTTCGTCCTGCCCGAGCGCCTCGATGCCTCCTACATCGGCGAGGACGGCAACAAACACCGCCCCGTCATGCTGCACCGCGCGACGCTCGGCTCCTTCGAGCGTTTCATCGGCATCCTGATCGAGGAACACGCAGGCAAGCTGCCCTTCTGGCTCGCCCCGCGTCAGGTCGTCGTGGCCTCCATCGTTTCGGCGGCGGATGACTACGTGCATGAGGTCGTCGATGCCCTGCGCGCCGCAGGGATTCGCGCCGAGGCGGACACACGGAACGAGAAAATTAACTACAAAGTGCGCGAACATTCCCTCGCGAAAGTGCCCGTTCTGCTCGCCATCGGCATGCGCGAGGTCGAGGAACGCACCCTCTCCGTGCGCCGCCTTGGCAACAAGCAGTCCACGACAGAAAGCTTTGATAACATTGTGAAAACCTTGGCGGTCGAGGCCACACCACCCGATATGATCCCGTCATAACGGGTGGGGAAAATGTGCAAAAAGCGCGTTTTTGTGTCACATCTTCACGGTTTTGTAACCTCACGCGGTCGTTAATGGCCTGTGTACAGGTCAAACACCTAAGGTCCCCTTGTCGCCTCCATCCGGGGGCTGCTTGACCTAACGCTCTGCTAAAACATAGGGAATTTCATATGTCTAACACTGTAAAAACACTCGCTGTTGCTGGCGCAGTTGCCGCTGCCTTCGTTGCAAACACTGCACCTGCTTCCGCTCAGGCACAGGAAAAATGCTACGGTGTATCGCTCGCTGGCGCCAATGACTGCGCCGCTGGCCCGGGCACATCCTGCGCTGGCACATCCACAGTAGACTACCAAGGCAACGCCTGGACACTGGTTGCAGCAGGCACATGCGCCGATCTGGAATTGCCAGCAATGGCAGACGGCACAGCCCGCGTTGGCTCCCTCGAAGAGCTTGAGCGCGACCTGCCCGCTTCCTAAGCGCCGCTCGATTTCGGAAAAATTTGGTCCTGCCGCGGATATGTGGCAGGATCACCCTGACATCTAGGGGGGATGTTCCTATGCTCGACACCCAGACTGCCTTGCCTACCTCTTTGCCAAATGGCGTTGGCGTCGGCTACAAACCCCAGCATTTCAACGATATTCTGAACACACCCGGCCCGGTTGACTGGCTGGAAATCCATGCGGAAAACTACATGGGCGATGGCGGCAGGCCGCTGGCACAGCTGCGCCACCTTGCCGAGCGTTTCCCGATCTCCGTTCACGGCGTTGGCCTGTCGATCGGGGCCGAGGGCCCGCTTGATCCAGACCACCTCGCCCGCCTCAAACACCTCGTCGGCTGGCTGAACCCTGCCAGCTTCTCCGAACATCTCGCGTGGTCCACCCATGACAGCGCCTTCCTCAATGACCTGCTGCCCCTGCCCTATACGCAAGACACGCTGACCCGCGTTGCCGATCATATCTCTCAGGTGCAGGACGTGGTGGGGCGGCAAATGCTGCTGGAAAACCCCTCGACCTATCTGGAATTCGCCGAAAGCGACATGTCCGAAACCGACTTCCTGCGCGAGGTTGCACGGCGCAGCGGCTGCGGCCTTCTGCTTGATATCAATAATGTTTTCGTCTCTGCCACCAACCAGCAAACCGATGCGCGCAGCTACCTCGCGGACTACCCGCTCGAGGCCGTCGGCGAAATCCACCTCGGCGGCCATGACGAGGATACAGACGAGGCCGGTGCCCCCCTGCTGATCGACAGCCACGGAGCAGCAGTGGTTGACCCTGTCTGGACCCTCTACGCCGAAACCATCGCCCGCTCCGGCCCCCGCCCGACCCTGATCGAATGGGACACCGACGTGCCCGAATGGCCCGTCCTCGCGGCAGAGGCCACACGCGCCGCCGCCCTTCTGGCCCCGGTTCCGGCCTAACCCCGTGACAGTCAATCAATCCCAATTCACCCGGGCCCTCCTCAACCCCGAGGCCGCCGTGCCCGATGGCCTGATCAACCCGGGCGGCACACCGGCGACGAAACGGTTCAACGTCTATCGCAACAACGTCGCCGTCAGCCTGTCGAACGCCTTGGCAGAGGCTTTCCCAGTGGTGCAAAAGCTCGTCGGAACCGAGTTCTTCACCGCCATGGCGGGCGTCTTCCTGCGCCAGCATCCCCCCGAAAGCCCCTTGATCGCGCTCTACGGCCAAGCGATGGAGGGGTTCCTGCGCGGCTTCGGCCCCGCCCAGTCCATCCCCTACCTGCCCGACATCGCGCGTCTGGAGCTGGCCCTGCGCCAATCCTACCACGCCGCCGACACCGCGCCCGCCGATGTCACCGTGCTGCAAAACATGGCGCCAGACGCCCTGATGCAGGCCCGCCTGACCCTTGCCCCCGCGGTCCAACTGATCGGCTCCGACTGGCCCATTCACAGCATCTACATCGCCAATACACAGGCGAATGCGCCAAAGCCCCAGATGCAGGCACAGGATGTCCTGATCACCCGCCCCGAATTTGACCCCCTGCTGCACTTGCTGCCTGCAGGCGGCCATGGCTTCATCTCTGCCCTCGCCTCCGGCGCCCCCTTTGGCGCCGCGATCGAGGCCACTCAAACAGATGATTTCGACCTTACCACCACGCTTGGCCTGCTGATCTCTGGCAATGCCATCACCTCTATTGATTAGGAGATCCACGATGATCCGCTTGCTCACCCTGCCCGACCGCATCTTTGCCCGTTTCGAACACGCCCTAAGCGGCTGGTTTCTGGCCACAGCCGCCCGCCTCGTCTTTGCCGGCGTCCTGCTGATGTATTTCTGGAACTCCGCCGCGACCAAGCTCGGCGACGGCATCCTGGGCCTCTTCAAACCCTCCTCCAGCGCCTATATCCAGATTTTCCCCAAAGCCTTTGAGGCCGCAGGCTATGACCCCAGCCAACTCGGCTTTTTCCACTGGCTCGTCGCCGTGGCGGGCACATGGGCAGAATTCATCCTGCCCTTCCTGATCCTGATCGGCCTGCTGACACGGCTCGCGGCCCTCGGCATGATCGGCTTCGTCTTTGTCCAAAGCATCGTCGACATCACCGGCCATGGGCTGGATGAAAAATCCATCGGCGCATGGTTCGACGGCCCCTCTGACGCGCTAATCATGGATCAACGCGCCTTCTGGGTGCTCTTGCTGCTTATCCTCGTCGTGCGCGGCGCGGGCCCCCTCTCCATCGACGGGGTTCTGGGCCGCAAAGCCGCCGCTCCAGAGGCCTAAAGATACTGGGCCTGAACCTTGGCCGTCCAGCCAAGGGTCAGGCCATTCTCGCCCTCGATCACAGGGCGTTTCATCAATGTCGGATGCGCCGCGATCAGGGATTGCGGCTCAGCGGCCCGCTCCTCCTCGCTCAATCCCCGCCACGTAGTTGACCGCGTATTAAGCAAAGCGTCGCCAAAAGCAGCAGTAAACCGCGCAATGTCCTGCGCGCTGATTCCATCGGCACGCACGTCGACATAAGTCACCTCATGCCCCGCCTCTTTCAGCATTTTCAACGCCTTACGGCAGGTATCGCATGTTTTCAGCCCGTAAAGTTTCACCGCGCTTTCCCTTATTTTTTACCTCGATCCGCCGAAAATTCCCTGAACTTGCTTGAATTGCAATGCGATCACGGTACCTCATAGGCATGCGCCAAGGCTCCGTAACGTCAGGTCGCGGAACGAAAGCGCGGTTCCAATCCTTCTCCATGGCGAAGGATGCACTAAAGGAGAGAAGACATGCCGACGGGCACTGTAAAATGGTTTAACACAACAAAAGGCTACGGCTTTATCGCCCCGGACGACGGCGGAAAAGATATTTTTGTCCATATTTCTGCTGTAGAGCAGGCCGGGTTGACCGGTCTGGCAGATGACCAGAAAATTGAATTCGAGATGATCGAAGGCCGCGATGGCCGCCAATCCGCAGGCGCGCTAAAGCCCCTCTAACCCCCCGCACGCAAGACATAAAAAAGCCCGGCTCATTGGCCGGGCTTTCCATCTCGATTATCGCGCCGCGCTTAGTGCGAATGGCGGATCATTTTCGTATGGGTGTGGGTTTTCACATGGGTATGCGTGTAGCGCTTCACATGCTTATGCACCTTCTTGCGCACTGGCGTTTGCTTCATGGAAGCATAGCTCACGGTCTGGTTTGGCGTCCCGCAGCAGATCACACCGCTGATCGTAATAGGCTGCAAACCGGCCGGGCAGTAATTCTCCCCGTGGTATGGATAAATCTTGGCTTCCGCGAATGCGGGTGCCGCAGCAAGGGTCGCAAACCCCAATGCGGCAAGAAATGTTTTAGTCGAACGCATTGTATGCCCCTCTAATTCAACCCAATAACTACATCTTGTGCTAACGCTAGTTTATCCACAATGCGGAACCAGTCAATTCCGGATCTGGAAACTGTCTGTTTATGGTTAAGGATGCCGCGATGTGTGACATCGCGGACTCACGGCCCCCAAGGCGAATGACTTTCAAATATTCCCGTAAGCACTTGTCATATCTTTACTTCTGGCCCAGTTGAGGGGGCGCAGCCATACTGCGCTCCAAACCCCACTCACCCAAGGACCCCCATGGCCCCCAAGTATTTCGCCCCCATCGGCGGGCTGCCCGGACAGACCGAATTGTTGACAGGCCGCGCGGTTTTCACCACCGCCTATGCCCTGATCCCCAAAGACACGATGCGCGACATCGTCACCAGCCGCCTGCCCTTCTGGAACGACACCCGCGTCTGGGTGCTCTCCCGCCCGCTCAGCGGCTTCGCCGAAACCTTCTCCCAATATGCGGTGGAGGTCGCCCCCGGCGGCGGCTCCGATCGCCCCGAACTGGACCCGGAGGCCCAAGGCGTCCTCTTCATCACCCACGGAAACGCGCGCCTGACCATCGACGGCACGCCCCATGACCTCACCCCCGGCGGCTATGCCTACCTGCCCCCGGAAACCGACTGGACCCTGCACAACACCGCCAAGGACACCCTGCGTTTCCAATGGGTCCGCAAGGCCTATGACGCGGTGGAAGGGCTGGACGCACCGGAGGCCTTTATCGCCAACGAGGCCGACATCGCCCCTGTTTCCATGCCCGGCACAGATGGCGCTTGGGCCACCACCCGCTTTGTCGACCCGGACGATATGCGCCACGACATGGCCGTCAATGTCGTCACCCTGCAACCCGGCGCGGTGATCCCCTTTGCCGAAACCCATGTCATGGAACATGGCCTCTATGTGCTTGAGGGCAAGGCGGTCTACCGCCTGAACCAGGACTGGGTAGAGGTCGAGGCAGGCGACTATATGTGGCTTCGCGCCTTCTGCCCACAGGCCTGCTACGCGGGCGGCCCCGGCCCATTCCGCTACCTGCTCTACAAAGACGTAAACCGACATATGCCGCTCTAGCGCATCCAGACTTTTCAAAAAGTCTGGCCGAAAATCCTTTCCAAGGATCTTTCCAATTTTTTGCAAAAAATTGGCCCCGGCGCGTCCGTCGCACCGGGGCCCTTTTTTTCGCGAATTACCGCCTGAGGCTAGGCTTTGTCGCCCGTACCAAAGCCCGTATCACCCTGCCCGGCCATGCCGCCCGACATCTCCTCGGTGGATTCCTCGGTAAGGTCCTCCGGCAGGATCAGGTTCAACACAATCGCGATCAGGGCCGCAGGCAACAGGCCAGAGGTCATCAGAATCCGCAGGGTATCAGGCAGATATTGCACCGCCTTCGGCTCAAGCTGCAGCCCAAGACCCACCGACAGGGCAATCGCAAAGATCACCATATTGCGGCGGTTCCAGTTCACATCGGACAGCATCGAAACACCCGCCGCGACCACCATGCCAAACATGACGATCACACCGCCGCCCAGAACCTCAATCGGGATGGTGTTGATCACCGCGCCAACCTTCGGGATCAAACCGCAAATGATCAGGAAGATCGCGCCAATGGTCACGACATGACGGCTCATAACCCCCGTCATCGCGATCAGGCCGACGTTCTGGCTAAAGGAAGTATTGGGAAAGCCGCCGAACAGCCCCGCAATGGCAGAGCCGACACCATCGGCATAGGTCGCGCCAGTGATCTCCGCTTCGGTCGCCTCACGGCCCGCGCCGCCCTTGGTGATCCCCGAAACATCGCCCACTGTTTCCACTGCGGAAACAAAGGCCATGAGGCAAAAGCCGATAATCGCGGCAAAACTGAACTCGAAACCGTATTTCAACGGCATCGGCAGGGCGATTGGCGCCGCACGGCCCCAGCTTGCCCCGATCCCCTCCAGCGTGACCAGACCCATCACCATGGCATAGAAATACCCCACGACAATCCCGATCACCACGGCAGAAACCGCCAACATCCCCTTGGCGTAGAACTTCAGCGAGACCGTCACAAGGATCACAACCAAAGCCACGGACCAGTTTAGCAAGCTGCCGTATTCCGGCTGATCCACCGCCGGCACACCGCCCGCGGCATATTGAATCCCCACCTTCACAAGGGCCAAACCGATCATCATCACAACCAGACCCGTCACCAGCGGCGGCAGAGCAAAGCGGATTTTACCGATGAAAGTGGCGATCAGGGTGTGGAACAATCCGCCCACGATCACCCCGCCGAACAGAGCAGGCAGCGCCTCAACCCCCTTGCCCGCCACAAGCGGGATCATAATCGGGATAAAGGCGAAACTGGTGCCCTGAACAATCGGCAGCTTGGCCCCCACGGGGCCGAACCCGATGGTCTGGATCAATGTCGCGATCCCGGCAAAGAGCATCGACATCTGGATCAGATAGGTCATATCCGGAAAACCCTGCGCACCCGCGTCAGAGCCAAAGCCAAAGCCCGCCGCCCCAGCGATAATAATCGCAGGCGTCACATTGGACACAAACATCGCCAGAACATGCTGAATTCCCAGCGGAATCGCCTTTTGCAAGGCGGGCGTATAATTCGGATCGCGCAGCTGCTCCGGCGTCCCTATCGAAGTTGTATCAACCATTTTTACTGTCCCCTTTTGAATTTAACGATGCCTTGCTTCTGTCCGCGGGCCGTCTACTCCCCAACAACAAAGGGCGTTTCAAACCAATGCTCTTCGAGGTTCGCACCTTCCCCGATGCGATCAATAACGGCGAAAAGCCCCGGCTCTGACAGCGGCGTTAGAACGCCGTGCCATGTGTTTTTGTGAAAATTGATGGCCTGCCCCGGCGCGGTAACAAAGGCCTGCGGTCGCGCAGGCACCCCGCCCGCATCCGCCGCCACGATAACCAGAAAGGGCGCCGCGTTCATCGGCACAAAGGCCTGACTTCCCAAGGGATGTCGCTCAACCATATCAAGGGTCAGGGGCAAGGCGCGCCGCTCTGCGTTGAAAATGCTGATCCCGGCGCGGCCATCGGTGAAATCAAGACGCGCGCGGTCGTGAAACCGCCCGCAGAGGCCCTGATTGATGATCTTGTCCGGCTCTCCGGCGGCCTCAAGCACATCCCCGAAAGGCGCAAAGCTCTCGGCCGTCAGGGCCTGCGGCAGGATCACTCGGCTCACGCGATACCCCCGAACCGGGCAGAGCACCGCGCCCCATCGGCCAAACCCGCTGCCTTGCAATCTGGTCTCAAAGCCTGCCCTCCATCGTAAAACCCTTGTATTTCAAATCAATCCATCCTTCTTTCAAAAAAAGCACGAAGGAGTCTTTGGCATGTCGGGCTTTGCACCCTGCGACGCCGCCTGCCAAAGTGCCGCCAATCACAAGGAGCATCCGATGTCCGGCTATCTTACTACCCATGTCCTCGACACTGCCCGTGGCCTTCCGGCCAAAGGGATGACCATTGACCTTTACCGTATTTCCGATGACTCCCGCGCGCACCTTAAAACCCTCGTCACCAATGACGATGGCCGCACCGATGCCCAAATTTTACCTAGTGATGAGTTCGAAACAGGCACCTATGAATTAGTTTTCCACGCCGGTGCCTATCTCGACAGCCTCGGCATCCCGCCCGAAAGCCCCCGTTTCCTTGACGTGATTCCGCTGCGCTTTGGCATGTCAGAGCCGGTGCACTACCACGTCCCGCTGCTCCTCTCGCCCTTCGGCTATTCCACATATCGCGGCAGCTAAACAGGCAGGCAGGTGCCGCTGATCTCGCGGCTGATCCGCTCGATCACGAAATCCATGAACAGGCGCGTCTTCGGGTCCTGATGGCGGCGATGGGTGAACAAACAGGCCATCTGGATCGGCTCGGGCGGGGTCTCCTGCCCGACGACAACCAAGGCCCCGCTGGCCAGATGGTCCGCCACCTCGAACACCGGCTTCAGGGCAATCCCCTGACCGGCCAGCGCCCAGTCTACCAGAATATCCCCGTCATCGCATTCGAACCGCCCCTTGGTCGGAAAGCGCTTCGGCCCCTGCGGCGTCATCAGGGGCCAATGCCCCTCGCTCACCCCCGGATAGCGCAGCTTTAAACAGTCATGCCCCTTGGCCACGATCTGCGCCCCGCTGGCCGGATGCCCCCGCCGCGCGATATACTCCGGCGCGGCGCAAAGCACCCGCTCCACCTCGGCGATCTTCTTGATCCGCAGGTTGCTATCCTCCGGTTGGCCAAGGAAAAACGCCAGATCAAGCCCCTCCGCCGTCAGGTCCACCTTGCGATCCGACAGTCGCAGCCCAAGGCTCACATCGGGATATCGCGCAAGAAAAGCAGGCACCTGCGGCGCGATCAACCGCCGCCCAAGGCCCAATGGCGCGGCCACATAAAGCGCGCCGCGCGGGCTGTCCGTCAGGTCCACCACCTGCGCCTCGGCCGCCGAAACGGATTCAAGGATCTGGCAAGCCCCGCCATAAAACGCCCGCCCCTGCTCTGTCGCAGACAGGTTACGCGTTGTGCGCTGGAACAGCCTGACGCCCAAATATTCCTCAAGTTGCGAGATGCGCGAGGATGTCACCGCCGGAGATATCCGCAGGTCTCGCCCCGCCGCAGACATGCTGCCAAGTTCATAGACACGGACAAAGGTGCGGATATTATCGAGATAGGCCATTGTTTTGCTTATTTTGATACAGCTAGGGAATTAACTACGATACCATGAAACCGCCAAAGCCAATACCCTGCCGCCAAACAAAGAATGGAGAGCGCCATGTATGATTTCGCTGTGATGTGGGACTGGATCGCTTTCGCGGTCCGCTGGCTGCATGTCATCACCGCGATCGCATGGATCGGATCCTCATTCTACTTCGTCGCGCTGGACCTTGGCCTCAAAAAAGTGCCCCACCTGCCCGTGGGCGCACATGGCGAGGAATGGCAGGTCCACGGCGGCGGTTTCTACCATGTGCAAAAATATCTGGTCGCACCGGAAAACATGCCGGACCATCTGGTCTGGTTCAAATGGGAAAGCTACTCCACATGGCTCTCGGGCGCGGCGCTCCTCATGGTGGTCTACTGGGTCGGAGGGGAGCTATACCTGATTGACCCGAACAAAGCCGATCTGGCCCTCTGGCAGGGCATCGCTATCTCGGCTGCATCGCTGACAGTGGGGTGGATTTGCTACGATTTCCTGTGCAAATCAAAGCTGGGCGAAGCGCCGACCATGCTGATGCTGCTGCTCTTTGTGATCCTTGTGGTGATGTCATGGGGCTATAATCAAGTCTTCACCGGCCGCGCCGCCCTGCTGCACCTCGGGGCCTTCACCGCCACGATCATGACGGCAAACGTCTTCTTCATCATCATGCCCAACCAGCGCATCGTCGTCGCCGACCTGCAGGCAGGGCGCACGCCGGACCCGAAATACGGCAAGATCGCCAAGCTGCGCTCGACCCACAACAATTACCTCACCCTGCCGGTGGTTTTCCTGATGCTGTCGAACCACTATCCCATGGCCTTTGCCACGGAATACAACTGGATCATCGCCAGCCTGATCTTCCTCACCGGGGTCACGATCCGGCACTATTTCAACACCCTGCATGCCACGGGCAAGGGCCCCCATTGGACATGGGCGGTGACAGTCCTGTTGATGCTGATCATCGCATGGATTTCCTCCGTCCCCATGCGCGGCACGGTGGAAGAGGCCGAGGCCCGCGCCCTCACCCCGCGCGAGGAACGCTTTGTTGCCGCCGAGGGGTTTGAACAGGCCTATGACATCGTGCAGGGCAACTGCTCCATGTGCCACGCCCGCGAACCGGTCTGGGAGGGGATGCACTGGGCGCCCAAGGGGGTGTTCCTTGAAACCCAAGGCGACGTGGCCCGCCACGCCCGCCAGGTCTTCCTGCAGGCGGGCGCCAGCCATGCCATGCCGCCCCCCAATGCCATTGCGACCATGAGTGCGCAAAACCGCGCCGCCATCATCGCATGGTATCGCGCCGCCAATGACGGCTAGCACCAATTTCTGAAAGAAATTGAAACCAAATCCTTTCAAGGATTTGGCACAGACTTTGTTAAAGTCTGTCGTCGCCCCCTTGGCGAAGCTGCGCTACATCCGCGACCCCGCATTGCGCCAGCGCAATGCTCAGCTCCTCCGACAGCACATCCCAAAGGCGGTGCAGCCCCACCTCTCCGCCCGCAGCAATGGCAAACAGCAGGGAGCGGCCGAAAAACCCGAAATCGCACCCCTGCATCAAAACCTTCATCACATCCTCACCGCTGCGCAGGCCGCTGTCGTAAAACACCGGAAAGGACGGCCCCAAGGCCCGCCGCATCTCTGCCAGCACATCAAAGGGCGCAGGCGCGCCCTCCAGCTGCCGCCCCCCGTGGCTCGACACCTGCACAGCGTCCACGCCCGCGGCCTGCAGGACCAAGGCATCCTCCACGTCCAGCACGCCCTTGACCACCAGCTTGCCGGGCCATGCCGCGCGCAGCCGTGCCAAGGTCTCCCATGTCGCCCTCGCGCGGCTTTCGGTGCGATCAAAATCAAACCCCTCCCGCGCGAAATTCGCCATCTGCGGGCGGCCCTTGATCAAGGTGCCGAGGGACCACCGCGGGTGCAGGGCGAAATCGACAAACTGCCGCGGCCCGATGCGGAACGGCATCTTGAACCCGTGACGCAGCTCGCGCGGACGCCGCCCCACCTCGGGCACATCCACCGTCAGAACAAGTGTCTCGTAGCCCGCCGCCTTCGCCCGCTCCACCAGCTTGAAGGTCCCGCTTCCGTCGCCGCTGAAATACAGTTGAAACCAGGCATTGCCCTCGGCCGCGGCGATCATCTCCTCCATCGGGGTCGAGGCAACAGTAGAGACCCCGAGGGGCACATTCTCCCGCGCCGCCAAACGCGCCAGCATCAGATCCGCCCCCGGCGCGGCCAGATTGCACATTCCCATGGGCGCAATGCCAAAGGGCCGCCCCGCCGTGCCGCCAAACAGAGGCATCGCCAAGGACCGCGCGCTCACATCGCGCAGGATCCGCGGCCGCAGCACCATGGCATCCAGCGCCGCGCGATTGCGCGCCGGGGCGCCCTCGCCCCCCGCCGCGCCATCGATATAATCGAAGACCATCCAAGGCAGACGGCGCCGCGCCAAACGGCGGGCGTCCTCTGCGCTATGGATGGCATCAGCCCCCATCAGGCGCTGACAGCTTTCATGAACCGGTCACGGATCACCACGGGATCCATGGTGATCACCGGCATCTTCGCATTGCCACTGTCGCATTTCACAACCAGCACATGCATCTTGCCGCTATCGATCGCCTTTTGCAGAACCTCTCCGGTGTCCACATCGCGGCACTCGATGACATTCTCACAGCCACAAGCCTCTGCCACCTTGGCAAGCGAGGTCTTCTTGCCCGCATAGGTCGGCTGATCCCCGGTGGAGCCATAGGACCCGTTGTCGATGATCATCAGGATATAGTTATCGGCAACATTATTCGCGATGGTCGGCAAAGACCCCATGTTCGTGAGAACAGAGCCATCCCCGTCAATCGCAATCACCGTCTTGGGCTGCGCAAGCGCCAGCCCGAGCCCGATGGAGGAGGCAAGCCCCATGGTCCCCAGCATGTAAAAATTGGTCGGCTGGTCATCAATCGCATGTAGCTCTTGCGAGGGGATACCGATGTTACACACAACCAGCTGGTCGCGCAGGATCGGGGCGATGTCTTTCAGGATTTCAGAACGGATCATTGGTCGCCATAGCCTCCCCAGAAGTTGGCGTCGGTCAGGATCGCCACAGGTTTGTTGCACATGAAGGTGTATTTCAGGATCATGTCGAGCTCTTCGACATCGGACTGTTTGTGGAAGTGATAGGTCGGGATGTTCATCTGCGCCAAAAGCGCCTTGGTATGCACCGCCATTTCCACCTGGCACGCCACCGGCTCACGCAATTCCCCGCGATAGGAAATGAGCATCGGCAGGGGCATCCGGTAATACTGGATCAGGGTCGCAAGGGTGTTGATCGTCACCCCGATCGCCGTGTTCTGCATGATGATGGCAGGGCGCTTGCCGCCCATCCAGGCCCCGGCACAAAGGCCCATGCCCTCGTCTTCCTTGTTGGAAGGAATGTGGAAAATCTCGTCGCGCGCCTCGACTTCCTCGATCACACCGGCCAGCTGCTTGCAAGGCACGGTGGTGACAAAGGAAATGTCGTTGGCAACAAGATCATCAGCGATCTTCTTGTCGATATTCATTGGGCTGTTTACCTCTTCGATGATGCGCCTAGCCGCGCGTTGCTGTGTTGTTACGTCTCATGCGCTGTCCCCCCATGGGTCCAGCACGATCTTTGGCGCGGCCACCCGCCCCGCCCGCAGGTCCTGAAAGGCGGCACTCCCTTGGGCCAAGGGGCGCTCTTCGGCCCAATCAAGGGGGCCAAGCCGCCCGTCGAAAATCGCCTCGGAGGTGCTGCGAAAATCCTGCGCGGTATAGGTATAGGTGCCGATGAATGTGATCTCCTGCAAGGTCATCCGGCGCACATCCAAGCCGCCCGTATCCTCGCCCAAGCCCACATGCACAATCACGCCCCCCGGCGCGGCAAGGGCCGAGGCCGCGCTGCGCGTCGCCGCATATCCCACCGCATCCACGACAAGGGGATAGGCCCCATTGCCCGCCTCCACCGCCAGCTGCCCGCAACGCGCGACCAGAAAGGCCCGCCGCGCCGCGTTCGGCTCCGCGATCTCCACCTCCTGCACCCCCATGGCCCGCAGGGCAAGGGCGCAGCCAAGGCCAATCGCGCCGCCGCCAATCACAAGGGCGCGACGTTCCATCCCCGCATGCAGGGCCTCCAGCCCCAAACGCACAGAGTGCCAGCTAACGGCCAAAGGCTCGGCAAGCGCCGCCTTGGCCATGGGCACCCCCTCCGGCACCGCAACAAGGTTGCGCTCCGGCATGGCGATGTATTGGGCAAAGGCCCCCTGCCGCGGAGCCATGGAAATGATCTGCCGTTCGGGGCAAAGGTTCTCGCGCCCCGCCTTGCAGGCCGCACACTCCATACAGGTCACCAGCGGGTTCACCGTCACCCGCCGCCCGTCCAACGGCCCGCCGGTAACCACCCCCGCCGCCTCATGCCCAAGGATCAGGGGCGCGGGCCGCCGCGCGTCATGGCCCAGATAGGCATGCATGTCAGAGCCGCAAATCCCCACGGCCACCACCCGGATCAAATGCTCCCCGGCCGCAGGCACCGCATCGGGCACCTCGCGATAGCCGAGGGTTTCGACCCCGTCATAGACCAAAGCCTTCATTTCGCCGTATACCCCCCGTCCACCATCAGGACCTGCCCGGTGACAAAGCTTGAGGCCTCAGAACACAGGAAGAGCAGCGGGCCATCGATATCCTCCATCCGGCCATTGCGGCCAACACAGGTCTGCGCCGCATTGCGCGCCGCGCGGTCAGGATCGTCAAAGACAGCCTGCGTCAACTCGGTTGGAAAGAACCCCGGCCCCAAGGCGTTGCAATTGATCCCGTCCTTCGACCAAGCCTCCGCCATGGCGCGGGTCAGCTGCGCAATGCCGCCCTTGCTGGCACCATAGGCAATGCCGCCCGGAAAGGCGCGGCTGCTCTGCAGGCTGGCGAAATTCACAATCCGGCCCCAGCCCTTTGCCCGCATCGCGGGCACAATGGCCTGGCTCAGGTAAAAGGGCGCCGAAAGGTTCAGCGCCAGCGTCGCTTCCCACCCCTCCGGAGTGACCTCATCCGCCGCCTGCCGTGTATTCACGCCGGCGGCATGGATCAGGATGTCGGGGGGGCCAAAGGGGGCGGAGACCTCGGCGCAAAGCGCCTTGTGCCCGCCCGCTTTGGCCACATCCCCCGCAACGGCGGCGGCGGCGGGGCCGATTTGCCTGCGCAAATCCTCCAGCGCCGCCGCCCGCCGCGCCACGCAAACCACCCGCGCCCCCGCTGAGGCAAGCGCAAGGGCCGCCTGCCGCCCAAGGCCGGAACTGGCTCCGGTCACGCAGGCCACCTTGCCGCTCAGGTCGAAAAGGGCGCGCCGATCACTCATCTGCGGTCAGGTCAAAGGTCTCATCGGGGAAATACTTGGCCAGCCGCACATCGGCGGCCCGCGCATGCCCCTCCATCCCCTCAAGCCGCGAAATCCGCGCCGTCGCCTCGGCGACCCCTTTAGAGGCCTCGCGCGTGCTGCGCTGCCATGTGACGATCTTCATATACTTATGAACGCTCAGCCCGCCGGTATAGCTCGCCGCGCCAGAGGTCGGCAGAACATGGTTCGTCCCCGTCGCCTTGTCGCCGTAGGAGACGGTGGTTTCCTCGCCAAGGAACAAGGAGCCATAGCAGGTGAGCCGCTCCAACCACCAATCCAGATCCTCCGCCTGCACGGTCAGATGCTCGGGCGCATAGTCATCGGAGCACACCGCCATCTCCTCGCGGTCGGCGCAAAGGATCACCTCGGCATAGTCGCGCCATGCGGCAAAGGCATTCTCGCGGTTCAACTCGGGCAGATCCTCGATCAGCTCCGGCACCATCTCCATCACCTTTTCGGCCAGGGCGCGGTCATCGGTCACCAGCCAGACAGGGGAGTTATAGCCATGCTCGGCCTGACTCACCAAATCCGTGGCGACGATATGGGCATCGGCGCTCTTGTCGGCCAAAATCAAACTGTCCGTCGGCCCCGCGATCATATCGATCCCGACCTTGCCGAACAAAATCCGCTTGGCCTCGGCCACAAACTGGTTGCCCGGCCCGACCAGAATATTCGCGGGCGGCAGGCCGAACAGGCCGTATGTCATGGCCGCAACGCCCTGCACCCCGCCCATGGCCATGATCTTGTCCGCGCCGCAGATATGGGCCGCATAAACAATCGCAGGGGCCACGCCCACGCCGGGGCGCGGCGGCGAGGCCGCGGTGATGTGGCGGCATCCGGCCACCTTGGCGGTGGTCACGGTCATGATCGCACTGGCAATATGGCTATAGCGCCCGCCGGGCACATAGCAGCCCGCCGCATCCACAGGGATCGCCTTCTGCCCGGCGACAAAGCCCGGCACGATTTCTAGCTCCACATCCGTCAGGGTGGATTTCTGGGTTTCGGCGAAACGGCGCACATTGTCATGGGCAAAGCGGATGTCGGCCTTGAGCCGCTCCGGCACAAGGGCGCAGGCGGCCTCGATCTCGGCCTCGCTCATCAGGATAGAGCCCTCATAGCGGTCAAACTTCGCCGCATACTCAAGCGCCACCGCATCGCCGCCCGCCTCGATCTTGGCCAGAATTTCCCGAACGATATCATGGGTTTCGCCCGCGTCGGACATTGCAGTCAACGTGGCTTTCTTCAAATAGTCACGGGCCATGGGCACAGATCCTGTTTGCTAATGGTTGGGGGCCTTCCCTGCGGTGCACAGAGGCCAAAGGCAGATTCGAACGGGCTCAGTGTAAGCGCTTGCACGAATAATGCAAGCGCTTACAAATTCCAACGCAACCTGCTAAACTCTCCCCATGACTGATCGCAAACCCATCCGGCGCAGCCCCCGCGCCCCGGCCAATTCAGCCCCCACTCTGGATGATGTCGCCCGCGCGGCGGGGGTCTCTACGGCGACGGTCTCGCGCTGTCTGAACGCCCCGGACAGGGTCGTGCCCGCCACCCGCGAGAAGGTGATGCAATCGGTCAAGGCCCTTGGCTACACCCCCAATTTCGCCGCCCGCGTCATGGCCGCCAAACGCACCCACACCATCGGCGCGATCATTCCCACCATGGAAAACGCCATCTTCGCCCGCGGGCTTCAGGCCTTTCAGGAGGCCCTGCGAAACCGAGGCTACACCCTGCTGGTCTCGTCCAGCATGTATGACCCCGAGGTGGAAAAGGAACAGATCCGCGCCCTCGTCGCCCGCGGCGCGGATGGCCTCTTGCTGATCGGCCACACGCGAGAGGCGCAAATCTACGACTATCTGGAACAGCAGAACATGCCCGTGCTGGTGGCCTGGTCCTATATCGAAGAGGCCCGGCTCCCATCTGTCGGCTTTGACAACTTCGGCGCCATGCGTGCCCTGACAGAGCATATCCTCTCCCTCGGGCACCGGCGCATCGGCATGATCTCCGGCCTGCGGGCAGGCAATGACCGTGCCGACAGGCGGATCAAGGGCGTCCAAGCCGCCCTCGCCCAAGGCGGGCTTGACCCCGCCGCCCTCATGCTGCGCGAAACCCCCTATGAGGTCGAGAGCGCGACGCTCTCCATCACCTCCCTGATGGGCGAGCCCGCCCCCCCGACCGCCGTGATCTGCGGCAGCGATGTCCTCGCCGTTGGTGCCCTGCGCGGCGCGCAGGCCATGGGCATCGACGTGCCGGGGCAGCTTTCCATCACCGGGTTCGACGATATGGAACTGTCGCGCATCGTCACCCCGCCGCTCACCACCGTCCATGTCCCGCACCGCGAGATGGGCCGCAGCGCGGCCGAGGAACTGATCGAAATGGTCGAGGGCAAACGCCCCGGACGCTCCAAACGGCTGGACACCTACATCGTCTCGCGCGGCACCCTCACCCCGCCCGCAGGCTAACCCGCGATCTGCCACTCCCGCGGCATCACCGGCGTCAGCGAGAGGAGCTTTTGCGTATACTCCGCCTGCGGCGCCTCAAACACCGCCTCGGTCGACCCCGCCTCCTCGATCCGCCCGCGGCGCAGCACGATCATGTCATCGGCCATCTGCCGCACCACCGTCAGGTTATGGGTGATAAACAGGATCGTCAGGCCGAAATTCGCCTGCAAATCCTTGAGCAGGTTCAAAATCTCCGCCTGAATCGACACATCCAGCGCCGAGGTCGGCTCATCGCAAATCAGAAACCTTGGCCGCGCAAGCAAGGCCCGCGCCACGGCAATCCGCTGCCGCTGACCGCCCGAAAACTGATGCGGGTATTTATCAATCGCATCCGCAGGAAGGCCCACCAGATCCAGCATCTGCGCCGCCAGCTCCCGCCGCGCGCCCGCCTCCTGCACCAGACCGTAAAGCCACAAAGGCTCCGCCAGAATCGCCCCGATCCGGTGGCGCGAATTCAGGCTGGAATAGGGGTCCTGAAACACCATCTGGATCAACTGCCGCGAGGGGTGCCCCCGCCCGCGTTGCTTCGCCCCCGGCAGGGGCGCATCGCCCAGATGCATCTGCCCGCTGGCAGGCGACACAAGGCCGGTCAAAACCTTCGCCAAGGTCGATTTTCCCGACCCGCTCTCGCCCACCACACCCATGATGGAGCCGGGGCGAACCTCGAAGGAAATGTCATGCAGGGCGGTAAAGGGCTCCGGCTTCTTGAACAAAGAGGTCCGCGTGCCCGCAAATTGCACGCTCAAATCCAAAACCCGCAGGCCCGTCGCCGCGCCGCCAACACCCTCCAGCAGCCAGCGTTCCGCCGCCTCGCCCGCCCCCGCGCCGCCCGCCTCGGGCTCCGGTATGGCAAAACGCTCGATCCGCCGGTCCAGCGGCGGCACCGCCGCCATCAGCGCGCGGGTATAGGGATGCTCCGGCGCGCCCAGAACCTGCCGCGTCTCGCCGCTCTCCATCACCTTGCCATGGCGCATCACGGTGACACGGTCCGCCACCTGCGCAATCACGCCGATGTCGTGGGTGATCAGCATGAATGCGATCCCCCGCGTATCGGCCAGCCGCCGGATCAACTCCAACACCTGACTTTGCACCGCCACGTCCAAGGCGGTCGTCGGCTCATCCGCGATGATCACCTCGGGGTCGGTGCAAAGCGCCAAGGCAATCACCACCCGTTGCCGCATCCCGCCGGAAAACTGGTGCGGATAGCTTTTGATCCGGGCCGAGGCATTCTCGATCCCGATCTCCTCCAGCAGGTCCACCGCCCGCTTATGCGCCGCCTCATACCCCACATCACTATGGGCCTGAATGGTCTCTACCAGCTGATCCTCAACCGTCATCAGGGGGTTCAGGCTGGTCTGCGGGTCCTGAAAAATCATCGAAATCCGGTCACCGCGCAAACGGTGCGCCTCCTCGCGGCTCAGGGCGCGCAGGTCCGTATCACCAAGGGTCAGCTCCCCCCCCGCGACATAGCCCGGCGTCGGCAGCAGCCCGATCACCGCCGCCCCGACGGTGGATTTGCCTGCACCGCTTTCCCCCACCAGCCCATGGATTTCCCCGGGCGCGATGGTCATATCCACATCTTCGATCGCCGTGACATCGCCAAAGCGCGAGGGGAACTTCACCGCCAGATCCTTGATCACCAACATCAGCGCAACCTCGGGTTAAACACATCGCGCAGGAAATCCCCAAGGATGTTGATCGACACCACAAGCGCCACCAGAAACAGCGTCGGGATCCACAGGATCCACCACTCGCCCGAGAACAGGAACTGCATCCCGATCTGGATCAGCGTGCCAAGGGAGGGGCTGTCGGGCGGCAAGCCGATGCCAAGGAAAGACAGCGTCGCCTCCAACAGGATCGCACTGGCCAGATCAACCGTCATAATCACCAGCAAAGGCCCAAGGATGTTGGGCAGGATATGCACAAACATCACCCGCGCAGGCCGTTGCCCCATCATGATCGCCGCCTGCACATATTCCTTGTTCATCTGCACAAAGGTCGAGGCCCGCGCCGTGCGCGCAAAATTCACCCACAGCGACAGGGCAATCGCAATGGTCAGCACCGCAATCCGCAGATCACCCTGCATATCGGCGGGCAAAACCCCCCGCGCGATCCCGTCAATCAACAGCGCCGTCAGGATCGCAGGCAGGGCAAGCTGCACATCCGCGATCCGCATCACAAAGGCATCAAACCGCCCGCCATAATACCCGGCGGCAAGGCCAAGGCCCACGCCCAAAACCGTGGCAATCACCATGGCCGCCAAACCGATGATCAAGGACAGCCGCGCCCCATACAGGATCGAGGAAATCATATCCCGCCCCTGATCATCCGTGCCGAGCAGAAACTTCGCATTCCCCCCCTCCTGCCAGAGCGGCGGGATCAACCCGTCAAACAGGCTAAAGGAGCTCAGGTCATAGGGGTTCACCGGCGACAAAAGCGGCGCGAAAGCCGCACCAAAGATGATCAGAACCGCCACCACAGCCGCCACAATCGCCGCAGGCGAGCGCACAAAAAGCCAAAGCCCCTCGGACCGTTTCAAAAACGCAATCACGTCGCATCCCTCACCCGCAGCCGCGGATCAATCGCCACATAAAGAAGGTCCACCACCATATTCACGATCACAAAGAACAGCGCGATAACAACAAGATACACCCCCATCACCGGAATATCGACAAAGCGGATGGATTCCAGAAACAACAGCCCAAGCCCCGGCCATTGAAAGACGCTCTCGGTCACAATGGAAAAGGCGATCACCCCGCCAAACTGCAACCCGATGATCGTGATCACCGGCACCAGCGTGTTCGACAGCGCATGGCGGAAATACAGCCGCCCCATAGGCACCCCGCGCGCCGTGGCAAACCGGATATAGTCGGACCGCATGACCTCCATCATCTCCGCCCGCACCAAGCGCATGGTCAGGGTCAGCTGATAAACCCCAAGGGTCAGCGCCGGAAGGATCAAGGACCGCCAGCCCTCCACCGTCAGAAAGGAGGTCTCCCACCCCGCAACATTCACCGTCCCGCCGCGCCCGAAGGTCGGCAGCCAGCCAAGCTTTACCCCGAAGTAGAAAATCAACATGATCCCGATGACAAAGGTCGGGATCGACACGCCCACCAATGTCACCATCAGGATCGTCTGCGAGGTCACCCCCCGCGGGCGCAGCGCCGTATAAACCCCCGCCGGAATCCCCACAATGAGGGAGATCAAAAGCGCCACAAACCCAAGCTCCAGCGTCGCCGGTATCCGCGCCGAAATCATCTGCGCCACAGGCTGCCGCGTGCGATAGCTAAAGCCGAAATCCCCGCGCAGCATATCCGTGGTGAACCGGTAAAACTGCACGGCGAAGGGGTCGTTCAACCCCAATTCCTCTCGCAGTTTTTCCTGATCCTGAACAGAGGTCTCCACCCCCGTCATCTGGCTGACCGGATCGCCCACGAACCGGAACAGCGCAAAGGCCAAAAAGGCGACGGCCAGCATCACAAAGACTGATTGCACCAGCCGCTTGAGAATAAAATAAACCACCGCCTTTTCGCTTTCTTATCAGCCGCTTAATTCACAGTCACCCAACGCAGCATGAAAAAGTCATCGGCCCGTTGCGTCAGGTCGATATTCTCTTTCGCGGCCCAGATCAGGGGCTGGGTATACAGCGGAATATAGGCCACATCATCCTGCGTGATCTGCACGATCTCGTCGAGGTAGGCCTGACGCTGCGCGGGGTCAATCTCCTGCTGAACCAGTGGCAGCAATTCATCCACCCGCGGGTTGGAATAGTTGCCAAAGTTCCACGAACCCAGCTTCTTCTCGTCGTCCTGCGTGTGCAGCAAGAAGCGCACGGGATGCTCCATGTCAAAGGTGCCCGGCGACCAGCCCAGCAGATACATGTCAAAGTCATCCTCGCGCAGCTGCGGCCAGTAATCGCGCACCGGCCCGGTGGACAGCTCGGCGTTCAACCCAACAGCGGCAAACATCGACGCGGCGGCGCGGCACAGCGCCTCGTCGTTGATGTAACGGTCATTGGTGCATTTCAGCCCAAAGGAGAACCCGTCAGGATAGCCCGCCTCGGCCAGCAGGGCCTTGGCCGCCTCGGGGTCATAGGCAGGGCGATCCGCATTGGCCTCGGAATAACCCGAAATCCCCGCAGGCACCAACTGGCTCGCCGCCTCGATCTTGCCGCGGAACAGCACCCGATCAATCGAGGCCATATCAAGCGCCTGCGCCGCCGCAAGGCGCACCTTGGGATCGGCAAAGGGGTTCTTGTCGGTCACATCGCTGGAATACAGCAGCTTGTCATGCTCATGGCCGAACCCGAACATGATCACGCGGGTCTCTTCGCCTTCCAGCACCTTAAAGCCGTCACGCCCCTCAACCTGCGCCACGTCCTGCAGCGGGATCGGAGAGATAAAATCAATCTCGCCGGACAACAGCGCCGCAAGCCCCGTGGCCGCATTGCCGATCGGGGTAAAGGTCGCCTCGGTCACATTATGCGTGGCCTCATCCCACCAGCCGCCAAAGGGCGTCAGCACGGTCTTCACCCCCGGATCGCGCGAGGACACCATGAAGGGCCCTGTGCCGTTCACATTCATCGTCGCGAAATTCTCCGCATCGCGGGCAGGCAGCGCCGCGTCATTTGCCTCGGCCCAGCCTTTATCAAGGATCATAAAGTTCGCGATACTGTCGGGAAACAGCGGGTTCGGCGCCGATGTCACGAACTCGATCGTGTAGTCATCCACAACCCGCACCTCTGTCACCGGCGCAAACCAGGACCGCACGTCAGAGGCCTCGGAGGAGGCCCGCTCATAGCTGAACATCACGTCCTCGGCGTTAAACGCAGAGCCATCCTGAAAGGTCACCCCCTCGCGCAGGGTAAAGCGCCAGCCATTCTCGCCCTCAAGCGGCACCCAAGAGGTCGCCAGCGATGGCTCGATCGACATATCCTTGCCGCGCCGCACCAGCCCCTCGTAAATGTTGTTGAGGAAGGACAAAACAGGCGCAGAGCTCACCGCATGGGGGTCCATGGTCTGCGGATCGGTGGCAGAGGCCCACTTAAAGGGCTCCGCCGCCGCACCAAAGGCGGCGAAGATCACCGCGCCACTGGCAAGGGCGGTGTTTCGTAAAATGCGATGTCTCATGATGGGTCCCCATTGTTGCAGATCGTTTCGCACGACCCTGACAGCAAACGCGGCAAGGTCAAGCGCTCCGCCACGCAAATACACGTTTGCGTGAGCGATCACTCAACTATTCCCCGAGACGCCGGATCACCCCCTCCATCGCCCCGCGCACCGCCGCGATCCGCGCAAAGTCAAACCGCCCCCGACGCGCAATCAACCACAGCGCGTGATAGCGCCGCTTTGGCAGGGAAATCACCGCCAGATCCCCCCGCCCCGCAAAGGCATCCACCCCCGATTTCGGCAGGATGGTATAGCCAAGCCCCTGCGCCACGGGGATCGGGATCTGGCCGATCTGGTTCACCTCCGTCCGCACCCGCAGGTGATCCGCCCCGGCGTAGCTTTCGGGAAAGTTCAAGCCCAAAAGCTCATCCGCATAGGCATAGCCATCGGGATGGGCGACAAAGCCCAAATCCTCCAGCACCTCCAGATCAACCCGCCGCCCCGCATAGGCCGCAGGCAGCACCAGGCAAAGCTCCTCGCGCGCCAATCGCACGGCCTCCAGCCGCGGATGGCGGGGCCGCTCCGCCGTGACGCCCAGATCAAACAGCCCCTCCAGAACGCCAGCAACAATGCTCCCCTGCGGCGCCGCCGTCACCCGCAGCACAAGCTCCGGCGCCTCCCGCATATGAGAGAGCAGATGCGGATAAATCCACGTGGCAAAGCTCCCCGAACAGGCAAGCGAAACCTCCCCCCGCGCCGGATCATCGGCGCTCACCGCCTCGCGCAGGGCCCGCTCCTCGGCCCGCCGCGCAAGGCCCATGGCAAACACCGCCTCGCCCGCTTGGGTCAGGGTAAACCCCTTCCCCTCCCGCGCGATCAGGCTCTGCCCCAACTGCCCCTCCAGCTTGCGCAGATGCTGCGACACCCCCGGCTGGGTCATGTTCAATCGCTCCGCCGTGCGGGTGAAATGGCCCTGCTCGCAAAGCACGGTAAAGGTCTCAAGCCATGTGGCGTTCAGCATGATGCAAATGTTTCATTATCAAAATCATTCGTAATGATAATTTTTAACGCGGCACAGGTCCAGCTATATCCCCCACAGACCAGATCAACCAAAGGACATACCATGCTCCCCACCCCCCGCACCTTCTCCCATATCGGCCTCTCCGTGCCGGACCTCGAAGCCGCCGTGAAATTCTACTCCGAGGTTCTGGGCTTCTACGTCATCATGCAGCCCACCGAGATCACAGAGGACGACAGCGACATCGGCCAGATGTGCACCGACGTTTTCGACCCCGGCTGGGAAAAGATCCGCATCGCCCACCTCGCCACCGCCGACCGCGTCGGCATCGAACTGTTTGAATTCGCGGGCAATCACGCGCCAGAGCAAAACCTGAACTACCGCCAGCACGGCACCTTCCACTTCGCCATCCAGGACCCCAACCTAGAGGACCTTTTGGCCAAGATCGTCGCCGCAGGCGGCAAACAACGCATGCCCGTGCGCGAATACTTCCCGAGCGACAAACCCTACCGCATGGTCTATGTCGAGGACCCCTTCGGCATTGTTTTTGAACTCTACAGCCACAGCTACGAGCTCACCTACTCCGGCGGCGCCTATACCTAACGCCCGCCTCTAAGGCACCAAACCCGGGGCGGGCCGATCTTGCCGCACGGCAATAATCGGCCCGCCGCCACCTTCCAGATTGCCAAAGCCGCTCCGCGCCTCTAGTATACTAGTAATCATTAGCGCATCGGAGGGGCCCTGAATGACCACCAAACCCACAGTCCTTATCGCCGGAACCGGCTTTGCCGGCGAAGGCCACGCAGAGGCCTTTCGCGGCGCAGGCGCCGAGGTCATCGGCATCGTCGGCCGCACCCCAAGCGTTCTGTCGCAGGTCGCCGAGAAACTCGTCATTCCCTATCAAGGCACCGACTGGCAGCAGGCCCTGAGCGACTGCAAACCCGATATCGTCTCCATCGCCACCCCCGGCGGTGCGCATTACGATCCGATCAAACAGGCCATCGCCGCGGGCTGCCACGTCTTTTGCGACAAGCCCATGACCGCCACAGGCGCCACCGCCGTGGAGCTGCGCGACCTCGCCGCCGCCAAGGGCGTCAAAACCGCCTATGCCGCCAGCTTCCGCTACGCGCCAAGCGTGCTCCACGCCAAGGCCCTCGTCGCCGCCGGCGCGATCGGAGAGCCGACCGAGGTCGAATGTATCTCCCACTTCAACCTCGAACGCGACATCCCCTTCGGCTGGTCCCACAGCGCGGCGCAGGGCGGCGGGCGGCTGAACAACAACTTCACCCATACGCTCTCCATCGCGGCCTCTGTCGTGGGCGAGAAAATCCTGCGCATCGCAGGCGAGGTGCGCGACGACATGGGCCGCGCCCCCATCGTCGAGGGCGTCCACAACTTTACCGAGCGGCGCAATTTCATCCCCAAGGACCTAGACGATCCCTCCCTCAAATGGGGTCAAAGCGATGTGGAATGGTCCTACACCGTCATGGCCCAGCTTGAGGGGCCCCATGCCAAGAAACCCGTCTCCGTCCTGTTCAAACACGGCGGCCTCGTGCCCCGCTTTCACGAGGATCACATCGTCTTCTACGGCACCAAGGGCGCGATCTACATCAAGGGGCACTACGGCTCGGGGCAACTCTCCCACCACGACGGCACCGGTTGGACAGACCTCCCCCTGCCCGCCGAAATCACCAATACCCTGCCCGATGTCCAAGGCGAGACAGAGCAATGCTGGCACTACCTCGCCCGCGAATTCGTCGCCGATATCCGCGGCGAGGAGGTCCACCCCTACCCGACCTTTACCGAGGGCGCCCAGTATCAACAGATCATCGACCTGATCCGCCAAAGCGACAACTGGACAGATATCGACAAACTGTCCTAACCGAAAGCCAAGCCCATGAAAATCACCGATGCACGCGTCTTTGTCGGCGGCCCGAAAAAGAACTACGTCACCCTCAAGATCATGACCGATCAGGGGGTCTATGGCCTTGGCGATGCAACCCTGAACAACCGCGAAACCCTGCCCGCCGCCTATCTGCGCGACTACCTCATCCCCGCCCTCATCGGGATGGACCCGCGCAACTCCGAGGATATCTGGCAATTCCTCTATCGCGGCGCCTACTTCCGCGGCGGCCCCATCGCCATGGCCGCCTATGGCGCCATCGACATGGCCCTGTGGGACATCAAGGGCAAGCTGGCGAATATGCCGCTTTATCAGCTCTTTGGCGGCAAAAGCCGCGAGGGGGCCATGGTCTATGCCCATGCCACAGGGGCCGATCTGCCCGACCTGATGGATTCCATCTCCCACTATGTCGAACAGGGGTATAAGGCCGTGCGCGTGCAATGCGGCATCCCCGGCATGCCCTCGGCCAGCTACGCCGTGCCCGAGGAAAAGGGCGAGGGCAAACACTACATCACCGATTTCTCCGGCGTCCGCCCCAAGGTCGAGACCTGGGACACCGGCCCCTATATGCGCTACATGCCCGGTGCCCTGGCCGAAATCCGCGCTCGTTTCGGGCCGGAACTGCACATCCTGCACGATGTCCACCACCGCCTCACCCCGCGCGAGGCCGCCGAATTCGCCAAGGCGGTGGAGCCCGTGGGCCTCTACTGGCTCGAGGATCCCACCCCCGCCGAGGATCAGGAGGCCCTCAAACTCATCCGCCAGCATTCCACCACCCCCATCGCCATTGGCGAGGTCTTCAACTCCGCATGGCAATGCAACAAGCTGATCGAGCAGGAACTGATCGACTATATCCGCGTCGCCGTCACCTATGCGGGCGGCATCACGCCGGTGAAGCGCATCGTCGATCTGGCCGGAATGCACCATGTCAAAACCGGCTTTCACGGCGCGCCCAGCCACTCCCCCCTCTGCATGGCGGCGCAGGCCCATATCAACGCTTGGGCGCCCAACTTCGGCATTCAGGAATACCTCGTCCTCGGCACCCCCGAATGCGACGCGCTCTTCCCGTCAGAGCACCGGATGGAAAACGGCATGGTCTATGTCTCCGACGCCCCCGGCCTCGGCGTGGATTTCGACGAAGCCGAGGCAAAGAAATACAGCTTCTCCCCCGGCAGCCACCCGGTGGTGCGCCTGACAGACGGCACCCTGTGGAATTACTAGACGCAGGCGGGCCCAAGCGGCAAACTGGCCCCCGCCCCCAAAGGACAAAGGCCCATGTTCCCCCTCTATGACCGCCTGACCCGCCTCTTCCTCAACCTGTCGAACCCCTATACCCACGGCGACGGCACCGCGCCGCAGGCCCGCGTCTGGCCCTATATCCGCTCCCACCTCGCGCCCATGCGCGGCGTCCTGATCCTCAGCCTGCTGGTCACAACCCTCGCCGCCATCATTGAGGTCTGGCTGATCAGCTACGCAGGCCGCCTGATCGACATGCTCGCCGATACTGCCCCCGCCGATATCTGGGCCGAGCACAGCACCGGCCTGATCGGCGCCGCGCTGATGATCATCCTGATCCGCCCGCTGTCGGAATTCCTGCGCCGCTGCGTCAATGACATCGGGCTGCAATGCAACTCCGCCAACCTGTTCCGCTGGCGCGCCCATGACCACCTGACCAAACAATCGGTCGGCTGGTTTCAAGAGGACCTCGCCGGTCGCACCGCCTCGCGCCTCGTGCTGATGGGCAATTACGCCACCGATACGATCTACCACTCGCTCAATGCCGTGGCCTTCGGCCTTGTCTATATGATCGGCGTGGTGACCTTCATGGCCGGCACAGACATCCGCCTTGCCATCCCGCTCTTCCTCTGGCTCGCCCTCTACAGCACCCTGATCTATGTGATCGTCCCGCGCATGGTGAATGCGATGGAAACCTTCATGGCCTCCAAATCCGCCCTGCTCGGCGGGGTGGTCGATGTGTTTTCCAACTTTGACACCGTCAGCCTGTTTTCCCGCCGCAAGGACATAGAGGCCGACCACCACAAAGCGCTGGAGGAAACCCGCGACACCCTCTTTACCGCCCGCAAGATAAGCGTCGCCATGCGCACCCTCTCGGTCTGGCTCGAGGGGGTCATCATCGTCGGCTTTGTCGGCTATGGCATCTGGCTCTGGTCCGTTGGCGCCGCCACCATCGGGCTGGTCAGCGCCGCCCTCGCCCTCTCCCTGCGTATCACAACCATGGCCGATTGGGTGTCAGAGGCGATCTGGTCGATCTTCCAACAGGT
Source organism: Harenicola maris (assembly GCA_018524345.1). GTDB lineage: Bacteria > Pseudomonadota > Alphaproteobacteria > Rhodobacterales > Rhodobacteraceae > Harenicola > Harenicola maris. The sequence continues at coordinate 292,959 of JADQAZ010000001.1, read as the reverse complement.
CGGCTCCGTGCGCGAGGCCCTGCGCTCCATCAGCCAGCCCCTGACCATCCCCCATACCCCCGATGCGCCAAAGCTCGCCCTGACCACCGGCGAAATCCGCATCGAGGATGCGCATCACCACTACGGCAAAGACAGCGGCGGGTTGCAGGGCATCTCCCTCACCATCGCGCCGGGCGAGAAAATCGGCCTCGTCGGCCCCTCCGGCGCGGGCAAATCCACGCTGGTGAACCTGATCCTGCGCTTCTATGCCCCCGAACAGGGCCGCATCCTGATCGACGATCAGGACATTGCAACAGTTGACCCCGAAAGCCTGCGCGCCGCCATCGGCATGGTCGCGCAGCAGGCCGCCCTGCTGAACCGCTCCGTGCGCGACAATATCGCATTGGGCCAGCCGGACCTGACCCAAGAGCAAATCGAAACCGCCGCGAAACAGGCCCGCGCCCATGACTTCATCATCGGCCTGACCGACAGCAAAGGCCGCACAGGCTATGACGCCCATGTGGGCGAACGCGGCGTGAAACTCTCCGGCGGACAGCGTCAACGCATCGCCCTCGCCCGCGTCATGCTGCGCAGCGCGCCGATCCTGATCCTTGACGAGGCCACAAGCGCCCTCGACAGCGCGGTCGAGGCCGAAATCCAGACCTCCTTGCAAAAGGTCATGGAGGGCAAAACCGTCATCGCCATCGCGCACCGCCTCTCCACCATCGCCGAGATGGACAGGATCGTCGTCATCGACAATGGCCGCATCGTCGAATCCGGCTCCCACACCGCCCTCATGGCCAAGGGCGGCCTCTACAGCACCCTGTGGAACCGCCAATCCGGCGGCTTTATCGGCACCGATTGACCCAGCGGCAGCTCTTTTTGCGAATTATTCTCATTCCGCTTGACAGTTGCGAGTGATTTGCATTTACATCTGCGAGCACGCACCCCACAGCCGGAGCCATCCAGATGCAAAACTTCAAGACAACCGCTCTCGTCCTTGCCGCGGCCGCCGCAACAGCCGCCACCGCATTGTATTTCAGCTCCCCCAAAGTGATCTCCACTTCCGGCGAGACAGAGGCCCCCTTCAAGGTCGTGACGACCTTCACCGTGCTGGCGGACATGGCCAGCAACGTCGCGGGCGACGCGGCCGAGGTCGTCTCCATCACCAAGCCGGGCGCGGAAATCCACGGCTATGAACCCACCCCGCAAGACATCGTGCGCGCCTCCGATGCAGACCTGATCCTGTGGAACGGCATGAACCTCGAACTCTGGTTCGAACAGTTCCTCTCCAATATGGAGGGCATCCCCTCCGCCACCCTAACCGATGGCATCGACCCGATCTCCATCGCCTCCGGGAGCTATACCGGAAAACCCAACCCCCATGCCTGGATGGGCCTTGATAACGCCCTGATCTACGTCGACAATATCGCCGCTGCCCTGTCAGAGCATGACCCGGAAAATGCCGAAACCTACGCCGCCAATGCCGCAGCCTACAAAACCCGCATCACTGAAACCATCGCCCCCCTGCGCGCCGCCGTCACCGCGATACCGGAATCCTCCCGCTGGCTCGTCACCTGCGAAGGCGCCTTCAGCTACCTCGCCCGTGACTTCGCCATGAAGGAGCTCTATCTGTGGCCCATGAACGCCGACCAGACAGGAACGCCGCAACAGGTCCGCGCCGTCATCGACGGGGTGCGCGAACATGACATCCCCGTGGTCTTTTGCGAAAGCACCGTCAACACCGCCCCGGCAGAGCAGGTCGCCCGCGAAACCGGCGCGGACTACGGCGGCGTCCTCTATGTCGACAGCCTCTCCGAAGCAGACGGCCCCGTGCCAACCTACCTTGACCTGCTCCGCGTGACCTCCGAAACTGTTGCGCTGGGTCTCACGACCGCCAACTAACCCCCCGAAAGCCCTAAATGCTCCAATCCGCGCCCGAAACAGCAGTAGCCACAGAGACAAAGCAGGCAACACCCAATGACATCCCCGGCCTCAGCGCCCGCGATGTCACCGTCACCTACCGCAACGGGCTGACCGCCCTGTGGGACGCCAGCTTTGACATCCCCCGCGGCTCCGTCACCGCGCTGGTCGGGGTGAACGGCGCGGGCAAATCCACGCTCTTCAAGGCGATCATGGGCTTTGTCCCCACGGCCAAGGGCGAAATCCAGATCCTCGGCCAATCGGTCAAATCGGCGCTGCGCAAAAACCTCGTCGCCTATGTCCCGCAGGCAGAGGAGGTCGACTGGACCTTCCCCGTGCTGGTCGAAGACGTGGTGATGATGGGCCGCTACGGCCACATGGGCTTTTTCCGCCACCCCCGCGCCGCCGACCACGCCGCCGTTGACCTTGCCCTTGAACGGGTCGGCATGCAGGATTACCGCCACCGCCAGATCGGCGAGCTTTCGGGCGGGCAACGCAAACGCGTCTTCCTCGCCCGCGCTCTGGCACAGGACGGTCAGGTCATCCTGCTGGACGAGCCCTTCACCGGAGTGGACGTGAAAACCGAAGACCAGATCACCGACCTGCTGCGCGAGCTGCGCGGCGAGGGCCGCGTCATGCTGGTCTCCACCCATAACCTCGGCTCTGTGCCCGAATTCTGCGACCGCTGCGTGCTGGTCAAGGGCACGGTGCTCGGCTCCGGCCCGACAGAAACCACCTTCACCCATGAAAACCTCGAACAGGCCTTCGGCGGGGTGCTGCGCCACTTTACCATCGCGGGCGATGTCCTGCACGACGACGACGATGGCCGCCATATCTCCATCCTGACAGATGACGAGCGCCCCTTTGTGCAATACGGCGAGAAAACCCACATCAAAACGCCCATCGAAACCCCCACCGATCCGGCGCAGGACCCAGAGGACATCCAGTGATCGACACCCTGCTGGAACCCTTCTCCTACGGCTATATGACCAACGCCATGTGGGTCTCTGCCCTCGTCGGCGGGGTCTGCGCTTTCCTCTCGGCCTATCTGATGCTCAAGGGCTGGTCCCTGATCGGGGATGCCCTGTCGCACTCCGTGGTGCCGGGGGTGGCGGGGGCCTATATGCTCGGCCTGCCCTTCGCCCTTGGCGCCTTTATCGCGGGCGGGCTGGCGGCGGGGGCGATGCTGTTCCTGTCGGAACGCTCGGGCCTGAAGGTCGATGTGATCATCGGGCTGATCTTTACCTCCTTCTTCGGGTTGGGGCTCTTCATGGTCTCGCTCAACCCCGTGGCGATCTCGATCCAGACCATCACCATGGGCAATATCCTTGCCATCACCCCATGGGACACGGCGCAACTGGCCCTGATCGGGTTCATCTCCCTCGCGGTGCTGACGGCGAAATGGAAGGACCTCATGGTCACCTTCTTTGACGAGAACCACGCCCGCACCATCGGGTTGCGGCCGGGCCTCCTTAAGGCGGTGTTCTTCGTGCTGCTCTCGGCCTGCGTGGTGGCGGCAATGCAAACCGTGGGGGCCTTCCTTGTGATCGCCATGGTGGTCACGCCGGGGGCCACGGCCTACCTGCTCTGCGACCGCTTCCCCCGCCTGATCCTCACCTCCATCGCCATCGGCGCGCTCAGCAGCTTCATCGGCGCCTACGCCAGCTATTTCCTCAACGGGGCGACGGGCGGCATCATCGTCTGCCTGCAAACGGTCCTCTTCCTGCTGGCCTTTACCTTCGCCCCCAAACACGGGCTGCTGGCCGCCCGCCGCAAGGCCCGCGCCGGCCTCTTGCGCCCGCCAGAGCCGGAGGCAGAGCAATGACCGCCGAGACGCTCCTGCTCCCGTTCCAGTTCGCCTTCATGCAAAAGGCCTTCCTGATTTCCATGGTGGTCTCGGTGCCCTGCGCCCTGCTCTCGTGCTTTTTGGTGATGAAGGGCTGGGCGCTGATGGGGGATGCGGTCTCCCATGCGGTGCTGCCGGGGATCGTGCTGGCCTATATCCTCGGCCTGCCCCTGATCGTGGGGGCCTTTGCCGCCGGTATGACCTGCGCCATCGCCACGGGCTACCTGTCGGACAACAGCCGCGTGAAGCAAGACACGGTCATGGGCGTGGTCTTTTCCGGCATGTTCGGCCTTGGCATCGTCCTCTATGTGGCGATCGAAACCAATGTCCACCTCGACCATATCCTCTTTGGCAATATGCTGGGGGTAGAGGCGCACGAGCTGCGCACAGCGGCGGTGATCTCCGTCCTTGTCGGCGGGGCGCTCGCCCTGAAATGGAAGGACTGGCTCCTGCACAGCTTTGACCCCGCGCAGGCCAAGGCCTCCGGCCTTGCGGTCAACGCGCTCCACTACGGCATGCTCGCGGCCCTCTCGCTCACCATCGTGGCGACGCTCTCGGCGGCGGGGCTGATCCTCGCCATCGGCCTGCTGATCGCACCGGGGGCGATTGCCTTCCTGCTGGTGCGGCGCTTTTCCACCATGCTCTGGCTCTCGGTTCTGATCTGCATGTCCGCCATGCTGCTTGGCACCTACATCAGCTTTTTCATCGACAGCGCCCCCGCCCCGACGATCATCCTGATCCTGACGGCCATGTTCCTTGCCGCCTTTGTCCGCAAACAGGCCGTCACACGGAAACACTCCCGCAAAATGGCCCAAATCCAAACGGGGGATTGATCCAGATCCCATTGGCGGGAAAGATGGGGAAAGCCCCCTTATCAAGGCTGCCACAGTGACCCGGATCCATGCCTCCCGCGCCGCGGCGCTCCTGATCTGCCTGCTCGCCCTGCCCGCCAAGGGCGCGGCAGACGCGCAGGCGGGCGAGGCCGTCTTTGCCCGCTGCAAGGCCTGCCACAGCCTCGAGCCCGGCAAACACATGACCGGCCCCTCGCTCTTCGGAATCATCGGCGCCCCCTCGGGGCAGGCCGATTTCGCCTATTCCCCCGCCATGGCCCGCGCAAACCTGATATGGGACCGCTCCACCCTCGCCGAATTTCTGCTGAACCCGAATACCATGATGCCCGGCACCAAAATGGCCTTCCCCGGCCTGCGCAAACTCTCCCAGATCAATGACCTGATCGCCTTCCTCGCCACCCAAACCCCCTAGGGCCAGACGGCGACATCCCGCCTCGGTAGACCATGGTATACAAAAAATGCAGCCCAGCAGTGGACCTCGCGCCCTTCTGGGTTTAGGAGATGACCTAACAAGGCACCCAAGGGAGAGACCAGCATGGCAAACTCGAATACACCTGACATCATCTACACCAAAGTTGACGAAGCACCGGAGCTCGCCTCCGCCTCCCTGCTTCCCATTGTCAAAACCTTCGCCGCCGCGGCGGGCGTCTCCGTCGGCACCCGCGACATCTCCCTCGCAGGGCGCATCATCGCCACCTTCCCCGAGGGGCTGAGCGAGGACCAACGCCAGTCAGATGACCTCGCCGCCCTTGGCGAGCTGGTGAAAACACCCACCGCCAATGTCATCAAACTGCCCAATATCTCCGCCTCCGTGCCCCAGCTTGAGGAGGCCGTGGCCGAGCTTCAAGCCAAAGGCTACAACATCCCCAGCTATCCGGCTGATCCCCAAACCGACGCGGAAAAAGACATCCGCGCCCGCTTTGACGCGATCAAAGGCTCGGCTGTGAACCCCGTCCTGCGCGAGGGCAACTCCGACCGCCGCGCCGCCAAGGCCGTAAAGGCCTATGCCCAATCCAACCCGCACCGCATGGGCAAATGGGCCAGCGACAGCAAAACCCATGTCTCCACCATGGGCGCGAATGACTTCTTCTCGAACGAGAAATCCGCCACCCTGCCCGCCGCCGCCACAGCGCGGATCGAACTGGTCGAAGCAGACGGCACAACCACCGTCCTCAAGGACGGCGTCTCCTACCCCGCAGGCACCGTGGTCGACGCGACATTCATGTCGGTCAAGGCCCTCTCCGCCTTCCTCGCCGCCCAGATCACCGAGGCCAAGGAACAGGGCGTCCTCTTCTCGCTGCATATGAAAGCCACGATGATGAAGGTCTCCGACCCGATCATCTTCGGCTATGCCGTGCGCGCCTTCCTCGCCCCCGTGTTCGACCAATACGCGGGCGAACTCGCCGCCGCAGGCGCCAACCCCAACGCCGGCCTCGGCTCCCTGCTGGAGGCCGTAGAATCCGCGCCCAAAGCCGCCGAGATCACCGCCGCCATCGAGGCCGCGCTGAAAGACGGCCCGCCGATGTATATGGTCAACTCCGACAAGGGCATCACCAACCTGCATGTCCCCTCCGATGTGATCATCGACGCCTCCATGCCCGCCCTGATCCGCGCTGGCGGCAAGGGCTGGGGCCCCGATGGCAACGAGGCAGACGCCAAATGCGTCATCCCCGACAGCTCCTACGCCCCCGTCTATGCCGCCTCCATCGCCGATTGTAAGGCCAATGGCGCGCTCGACGTGGCCACAGCAGGCACCGTGCAAAACGTCGGCCTGATGGCGCAAAAGGCCGAGGAATACGGCTCCCACCCCACCACCTTCGAGGCCCCCGCCGATGGCGTGATCCGCATGGTGCTGGACAACGGCGACGTGCTGCACGAGCACACAGTGGAAAAGGGCGACATCTGGCGCTCCGCCTCCACCCGCCAGGCCCCGATCGAAGACTGGGTGCAACTGGCCATAGACCGTCAGGCGCTGGAGGGCTGCGAGGCGATCTTCTGGCTCGACGAAAACCGCGCCCATGACGCCGAACTGCTGAAATACGTCCGCCCGCTGCTGGAAAAAGCAGGCGTGGCAGACAAATTCCAGATCATGACACCAGAGGCCGCAACGGTGCAAAGCTTTGCCACCATCCGCGCGGGCAAGAACTCCATCGCCATCACCGGCAACGTGCTGCGCGACTACCTGACAGACCTCTTCCCGATCCTCGAGCTTGGCACCTCCGCCAAAATGCTCTCCATCGTGAAACTGATGCAGGGCGGCGGGCTGTTCGAAACCGGCGCGGGCGGCTCTGCGCCCAAGCACGTCGAACAGCTGCACGGCGAAAACCACCTGCGTTGGGACAGCCTCGGCGAATTCTGCGCCCTTGGCGAAAGCCTGAAGTTCCTCGGCCAGACACGGGACAACCCCAAGGCGCTGGTTCTGGGCGAGGCCGTCGATGCCGCCACCCAAGGCATCCTCGACAACGACAAATCGCCCGGCCGCAAAGTGGGCCAGCCTGACAACCGCGACAGCCACTACTTCTTCGCCCGCTACTGGGCAGAGGCCCTGGCCGCACAAAGCGACGACGCAGAGCTCGCCGCCCATTTCGCCCCCATCGCATCCGCACTGGCAGAGGCAGAGGCCGAGATCACTGCCGACCTCGCCGCACCGCAGGGCAAGCCCGCCGACACCGGCGGCTACTACCGCAACGACGACGCCAAAACAGCCGCCGTCATGCGCCCCTCCAAGGCGCTGAACGACATCATCGGCTAGGCCGCGGTCCCAAAAACAAAAGCCCCCGCCAAGCGATCTTGGCGGGGGCTTTTTTTATGGGCTGCCAGTCAGCCAGCGGTCCACCCCCACAGGGATGCTGTTCTTCATCTTGAAACCCAGAACCTCGGTTTAAATCCGCTCGGCCCTGTCCTGATCATCGACGTAAATATTCGTCACATGAATCTTCATCCGCTGCGCCCTATTCCCCCAACACAAAATCCACATGCACATGGTTCCCGTCCGGGTCCCAGACATTGAACGCCACGGTCGAAACCTCCTCGATCACCGCCTTCTGATACCGCGCACCGCGCGCCTTCAACCGCGCCTCAAAGGCCTCCGCCCCCACGGCGCGAAAGGCCACATGCTCCATCTTGAGCGAAACCTCTGAGCCAACAGCCGCCTCCCCCTCAATGCCCACCAGATGCACCACCGCCGCATCGCCCGCATAGATCCACGCCCCCGGAAACGGAAACCCCGGCCGCTTGCCATTGGTCATGCCCAAAACCTCGACATACCATTCGATCATCGCCTCCAACTGCGTGGTCCGCAGGTTCACGTGGTCCAGCTTTTCAATCCTCATGATATCTCCTCCCTATCATCCGAATTCCTCAAAACACCTCGACCCAAACCAACCGCAGGGCCAATAGGCCCAGCAGGATCAGGATAACGCGGTCAAACACCTGCGGGCTGATCCGCTTGCCGATCCACTCGCCCACAGGCATCCCCATCAACAGGGGCGCAAAGGCCAGAAGGCTCAGCACCGAAAGATGCCATGTCATGATCCCATAGATCACCTGCACCGGCAGCTGCGCCAAACCCACCGCAGCGAAAAAACAGGCCACCGTCACGATAAACTGCACCCGCTGCAGCTTCATCGCGCTCAGAAAGGTCACCGCAATCGGCGCCGAAATCCCCGCCGCCCCCTGCAATACCCCCGCGAAAAACCCCGCCACAGCGGCCAAGCGCGAGGCCATCGGCATCGACAGGGCCATCGCGGGCTTCAGCAACCGCAAGGCGATATAGCCCGTGATCACCACGGCCATGAATATCTGCAAAATCGAAACCGGCAACCACGCCAGCAAAACCGTCCCCGCCGCCGCGCCAACCGCCCCCATCAAGGACAGCTTCAGCGCAACGCCCCCGCCCACGTGATGGGCATGGTATTTGCGCGCCTGCCACAGGTTCGACAGCAGGTTCGGCAGCACCATCACCGCCACAGCCACCCGCACATCATAAACCGCCGCCATCACCGGCACCGCCAACAAGGGCGCCCCCGCGCCGGTCGCCCCCTTCAATATGCCCCCCGCCAAAAGCGCAAAGAACACCGCGGCAAGGGCCATAGGCTCAGTAAATGACAAAGACTGCATGGCGCGCATAGAGCGCCCCCGCGCCCCGATGTGCAAGGGTCAATCGCCCCGCCCGAAACGCAAAACGCGCGGCCCTGTGACAGGCCGCGCGCTGCAATCCTTGGCGGTGAGGGCGGCGTTACCCCGCGGCCCATTCCCATGGCCGCGTGAAGCAGCCCAAAATCTCGGTCACGGCAGTATCCTCCACATCACCGGATTTCTCCAGCTGCGCAACAAGCCCCCGCTTCTTGCTCTCCAGCACGCTCACCACCTGCACAGGCAGGCCCGCCTCGGTCAGGGCGGCGTTATACACCCGCGTGATCGCCCGCTTGCGCAGGTCCGGCTTGAACACCTTGCCCACGGCGGTCTTGGGCAGCTCAGGCAGGATTTCCAAATACTTCGGATAGGCCGCCCGCTCGTGGATATGCTTGTTGGCATAATCGATCAGCTCGGCCTCACTCACGCTCGCCCCCTCGACCAGCTCGACATAGGCACAGGGCAATTCGCCCGCATGGCTGTCCGGCTGGCCAATGGCACCGGCAAAGGCCACGGCCTCATGCCCCGCAAGGGCCTCCTCGATCTCGGCCGGATCAATGTTGTGCCCGCCGCGAATGATCAGGTCCTTGGCGCGGCCCGTGATCCAAAGATACCCATCGGGATCGACCCGCCCCAGATCGCCCGTCCGCAGATAGGTGTCATGGTGGAACAGGTCGTGGTTCTTATCCACCTCGGTATAGGTCGAGCCCGCGAAAACACCGGGGCTGGAAATGCAAATCTCGCCCACCTCGTCCTCGCCGCATTCCACAGGGCCATCCGGCCCGTCCATCAGGATTTTCACCTCGGAATAGGGCAAGGGAATCCCGACAGAGCCCACCTTCTTGGTCCCCTCGGTCGGGTTGCAAGACACCAGACAGGTCGCCTCGGTCAGGCCATAGCCCTCCACGATCTCAACCCCCGTGGCCTTCTCGAACCGCTTGAACAGCTCGATCGGCAGGGGAGAGGAGCCCGAAAACGCCGTCTTCACCGAGGACACATCCGCATCCACAGGCCGCTGCATCATGGCCGAAATCGCCGTCGGCACGGTGATGATAAAGCTGATCTTCCAGCGCTCGACCAACTTCCAGAAATTGTCGAACACCCCGTCCCCGCGATAGCCCTGCGGCGTCGGAAACACCGTGTGCATCCCAGAGGCAAGCCCCGCCATCAAGATCACATGACAGGCAAACACATGAAACAGGGGCAGCGGGCAAATCGTGTTGTCATTCTCGTCAAACAGCAAGGTCGCCCCAAGCCAGCCGTTGTAGATCATCCCCGAATACTTGTGCTGTGCCACCTTCGGCATCCCCGTGGTGCCGCCGGTGTGGAAATAGGCACCAACCCGGTCGCCCTTGCTGTCATCGAAATCAAGATGGGTGTTCTGGCGTCCCACCTCGGCGGCGAAATCCAGCACCTTGGCATTATGCGTCACCGTCACCTTGGGGCGGATGAACGGGATGATGAACTTCTTGATGCCGGTGATATAACGCAGCAAATCCACCTCGACCACATGGGTCACACCGGGGGCCGCGGCCACAGCCTCGGCGGCCTTCTGTGCCACGTCCGTTTTGGGAAAGGCCTTGAGCGTGACCAGAACCTTGGCCCCCGTCTCGCGCAGGATCGCGCCGATCTGGTCACTGTCGAGCAAGGGATTGATCGGGTTCGCAATCCCCGCAACCATTCCGCCCAAAAGGGTCAGAACCGTCTCGTTACAGTTGGGCAGCAGATAGGCCACCACATCATCCTCGCCCACCCCAAGAGAGCGAAACAGGTTCGCCGTCTGCACCGTCTTGGCATGCAGCTCGTTCCAGGTCAGGGTCTCTGCCTTGTCATTGGGGCCGGAAAATATCTGGTAGGATACGGCATTATGCGTGCCGAAACGGTCCTTGGTCGATGTCAGAAACTGATACATCGTTTCGGGAAGATTGCGCTCTTCCCAAGACATTTCATTCTCAATAGCGGCGATATCGCCGGCAACCGCAAAACCCATGATCATCCTCCCAGATGGTTGCCCGGTCTTTGCGCCGGGAAACTCGTTCCTGCAGGATGGTCGAAAACCCCTGCGTCAATCAAGTGTAACGCTAGGTTTCTTCATGCAGAATTTCGCTTTGCGCACCCTCGGTGAATTGCAATTTGGCCAGCCGCGCATAAAGCCCGCCCTGCGCCACCAGCTCCTCATGGGTGCCCGTGGCGGCAATGCGGCCGTCCTCAAGCACCAAAATCCGGTCCGCGCTTTTCACCGTCGCCAAGCGGTGCGCCACGATCAGCGTCGTGCGATCCGCGGCCAATGCCTCCACCGCGCCCTGCACCGCGCGCTCGCTCTGCGCGTCCAAGGCACTTGTCGCCTCATCCAGCAAGAGCACAGGCGCATCACGCAGGATCGCGCGGGCAATGGCAATCCGCTGCTTCTGCCCGCCGGACAACATCACGCCCCGCTCGCCCACATAACTGTCATACCCCTCAGGCAGGGCCATCAGGAACTCATGGGCCGCGGCGGCCTTGGCGGCCTCCTCAACCTCTGCATCCGTGGCATCAGGGCGACCAAAGCGGATATTCTCCCGCGCGCTCTCGGCAAAGATCACCGGATCTTGCGGCACAAGGGCGATATGGCGCCGGAAATCCTCCCGCGAAAGGGAGGTCAAAGGCGCCCCATCCAGATAAACCGCCCCGGATTCAGGGTCAAAGAAGCGCAGCAAAAGCTGGAACACCGTCGATTTGCCCGCACCAGAGGGGCCCACAATCGCCACCGTCTCCCCCGGCTGCACGGCAAAGCTCACCCCGTCCAGCGCCGGCGCACCCGGCCGCGCGGGATAGGTAAACTGCACCTCGTCAAACCGCACAGCGCCCTTGGCACGCTCCGGCGTGGGCTGGGGCCGCTCCGGGTCCTGCACCGAATCCTCGGCATGCAGCAGGTCAATCAACCGCTCCGTCGCGCCCGCGGCGCGCTGCAACTCGCCCCAAATCTCCGACAGGGCCGCAACCGATCCGGCCACCATCCCCGCATAGATCACGAATTGCACCAATTCGCCCGGGCTCATCACATCGCTGCGCACATCGCGCGCGCCAATCCACAACACGCCCAGAATACCGGTGAAGACCACGAAAATGATCACCATCGTCATCACCGCACGCACATTGATACGCCGTTTTGCGGTGTCAAAGGACATCTCCGTCACATCGGCAAAACGCCCGCGACTGGCCCGCTCATGGGTATAGGCCTGCACCGTCTGCACCGCCAAAAGCGCCTCAGAGGCCTTGCCCGAACTCTCCGCGATCCAGTCCTGATTCTCGCGGCTCAGCGCCCGCAACCGCCGCCCCAACATCAGGATCGGCAACAACACCAAAGGTACAATCAACAGCACAAGCCCTGTGAGCTTGGCCGAGGTAAAGAACATCAGGATCAAACCGCCCACGAACAACAGAGTATTGCGCAGGAACCAGCTGACCGAACTGCCCACCACCGACAGGATCAGGGTCGTATCCGTGGTGATCCGGCTCAAAACCTCGCCGGTCATGAGCCGCTCGAAATAGGCAGGGCTCATCCCGATCATCCGGTCAAACACCGCCATGCGAATGTCCGCCACCACCCGCTCGCCCAACCGCGTGACAAGCCAGTAGCGCAGGCCGGTGCCAAGGGCGAAAACCACAGCAACCCCGAGGGCCGCCATGAAATACCGGTCCAGCAGGGCCATATCCCCGCTGCCAAACCCGTCCACAACCCGCCGCGCCGCCATCGGCAACACAAGCGAAACACCAGCGGTCAGCAAAAGCGCACAAAACGCCAGGGCCACGATGCCGCGATAGGGTTTGAAAAATGGAAACAGGGCCGACAGAGCCCCAACCCGCTTGCTGGATGCACGCTCTTGCTCTGCATGGCTTGGGCTTTTGACAGGGGCACGAGCCATGAACGCGGCGTCCTTCGCGTTAGAAAATCTGGAGCGGGTAGCGGGAATCGAACCCGCACCTTAAGCTTGGAAGGCTCTTATGATACCATTTCACCATACCCGCTTTGAGATGGATCAACTATGCCACTCAATCGCGGGGGTCAAGCCTCTCTGCCCGCCCGCGCCATAGGCGCTTCGTCGCAGGGGGGCTTTCATTTCAGACCTTTACCATTGCGCAGGCCGCGGTCAGATTTGCACGATGGATGCAGACCTCAAATACCCCGCCATAAGTGACCTGCGCGCCCGCGCCCGCCGCCGCATTCCCGGCTTCGCCTTCGAATACCTCGACAGCGCAACCGGGACAGAGGCCGGAATGGCCCGTAACCGCGCCGCCCTTGATGCGGTGGGCTTCATGCCCGAAATCCTGCGCGGCAAGATCACCGCAGATATCTCCTGCACCTTCATGGGGCAGGCCTTCCCCCTGCCGCTCGGCATCGCGCCCGTGGGCATGGCGGGCACCATCTGGCCGGGCGCCGAGCGGCTGCTGGCGCAGGCCGCCCGGCGCATCGGCATCCCCTGCGGCCTCTCAACCGTCGCCGCCGCCACGCCAGAGGAGATCGGCCCCCATGCCGGTGACATGGGCTGGTTCCAGCTCTACACCCCTGCCGACCGCGAGATTTGCCGCGACATGCTGCGCCGCGCCCGCGCCGCGGGCTACAAAAAGCTCATCGTCACCGTCGATGTCCCGGGCGAAAGCCGCCGCGAAAGACAACGCCGCGCCCATCTGTCGATGCCGCCCAAACTGACGCCCCGCATGGTGGCCGCCATGGCGACCCACCCGCGCTGGTCCCTCGCCATGGCCCGCGAAGGCGCCCCGCGGATGAAATTCGCCGAAAGCTATGTGCCCAAAACCGTCAAGGGCGCCCGCGCCTTCGCCCATGCGGGTAAGATCATCCGCGGCTACCCCGATTGGGATTACATCGCCTTTATCCGGCAGGTCTGGAAAGGCGATCTGCTGATCAAAGGCGTGCAAAACCCCGCCGACGCGACCCGCCTGCGCGACATGGGCGCAGATGCCATCTGGGTCTCTAACCATTCGGGCAGACAGTTCGAGGGCGGCCCCGCCGCCATCACCGCCCTGCCCGCCATCCGCAGCGCCCTCGGCCCCGATACGCCCCTGATCTTCGACAGCGGAATCGCAGGCGGCCTCGACATCATGCGCGCCATCGCGCTGGGGGCCGATTTCGTGATGTCAGGCCGCGCCTTCCACTACGCCCTCGCCGCCATGGGCCCACCCGGGGTGGACCACCTGATCCATATGCTGACCGACGATATGCAATCCAACATGGCACAGATCGGGGCCAAATCCCTCGCGGACCTCCCCGAACGCCTGCTGCCTCAGTCTCTGTAGAACGCTATAACCTGCGCCCCCGCCCGATCACCCGCGCCCCCGCCCCTTCGCGCCGGTCAACATAATTGCGATACCACAGGTCCGCCGCCCGCAAGAAATGCGGGCGCGGCGTCGGATGCATCACATGGGGCCGCAGAGTGGTGCCAGAAAACGCCGTCTCCCCCCGCGCATCCCCAAGGGCGCGATAGGCCGCCTTGGCCCCCAGATAGGGCGCCATTACCGTGCCAGAGCCGCTAAACCCCATGGCAAAATGCACCCCGTTATAAACGCCCACCTGCGGCATATGACCAAAACTATAGCCGGTGTTGCCCGTCCATCCATGGGTGATCCGCGCGCCCTCAAGCTCCGGCCAAACCTCCACCATGGTGCCGCGCAGGTTCGCCGCCGCACGGCGCAGATCAATCCCCACCATGGCCGCCCGCCCGCCGTATAAAATCCGCTTTCCGTCGGGCGAGACGCGGAAATAACTATGCCGCGCCCGGCTCTCCACCATATTGCGCCGCCCCGGGGCGATATGCGCAATCAGATCGGGCGAAAGCTCCTCAGTCGCGATGATATAACTCGGCAGCGGAAAAACCCGCGCTTGATGCCAACGAAAGGCACGGGTGGTATAGCCCCCCGTCGCCAAAACCACCCGCTCAGCCAGAATGCGGCCCCGGGGCGTCTCGGCGGCAAAGCCCCCCACCCGCTCCAGCCGCGTCACCGGACACTGCGCCACAACCGGAATGCCCCGCCGCTGCACCGCCGCCAGCAACCCGTCATGGAACTTGCGCGGCTGAATGGCGCAATGCTGCGGCAGGAACATGCCGCCAAAATACTGCTCCGTGCGGATATGCGCGCCAAGGTCCTCGCGCTCGACCAGTTCCGCCTGCACCGAGGATCGCGCAGTAAGCGATCGCACGGTCTCCCGATACCCCTCCAGATGCCGCGCGGTCCAAGCCAAGGCAATCCGCCCGCAGGCCTGCAAATCACAGTCGATCCCCTCAGCCGCAATCAACCCCAAGGCCCATGTGAGCGAGGTCGAAGCCTCCTCGAACCCCCCCCGCGCAACCGCCTCGCCATAGCGCTGCACCAGAACATCCCAGCCAAGCCGCGGCTGCGCGCCAAACATCCCGCCATTGCGCGTGCTCGCCCCCCGCCCGGGCAGACCCGCATCCACAACCACAACCCGCGCCCCGCAATCATGGGCCGCAATCGCCGCCGACAACCCGGTATAGCCACCCCCGATCACCAAGAGATCACAACGCTCCGGCAAATCCCCCTCGGGCACAGCATCAGGCAGCCCCTCCCACCAGAAGGGCCGCCCAAGCTCCTGTGCAATCCTATCGCTCATCCCAACGCTCCCCTTCAAAGGCCTGTGGCCCCAGCAGAGCGCGGCAAAAAATGCTGTGCAACAGCATTTTCATCAGATTTTTGGAAAAATCTGATCCGCTGCGCGGGGCAAAGCCCCGCGCAGCGCCGCCCCTCAGCCAGCCGCGCGCACCGCGCGGCCCGTCATCACCTTAACCAGATGCGCCCGATACTCCGCCGATCCATGCAGATCGGACATCAACCCATCGGACGCAACGCTCAGCCCCTCCAGCGCCTCGGCGCTGAAATTCGCAGAAAGAGCCTCCTCCGCCGCGCTCCAGCGATGCACCCCCTCCTCCGAGGCGCCGGTCACCGCCACGCGCACGCCGCTATCGAACTGCGCCACAAACACGCCCACCAAGGCAAAGCGCGAGGCCGGTTGCAGGAACTTCTGGTAATTGGCCTTCGCCGGAACCGGGAAAGAGACAGAGGTGATGATCTCCCCTTCCTCCAACGCCGTCTCGAACATCCCGACAAAGAAATCATCCGCCACGATCTCCCGCCGGTCGGTCTTGATCACCGCGCCAGAGGCCAAGGCCGCCGCCGGATAGCAAGCCGCCGGATCGTTATTGGCCAGCGATCCGCCAATCGTCCCGCGGCTGCGCACCGCCGGATCCCCGATCTGCCCCGCCAGCGCCGCCAGCGCGGGATACCCCGCCTCTGCCGCCACCTGCCCATGGGTCGTCGCCCCGCCGATCACAACAGGGTCCGATCCACTCACGCCGACCATCTCCGCCATGCCCGAGAGCGACACCAGCGCCGAGGGCGCATTCAGCCGCGCCTTCATCGTCGGGATCAGGGTCTGCCCCCCGCCCAGCGCCATGGCGTCCTCCGCCTTCAGGGCCTCTGCCGCCTCTGCCACACTGCCCGGTTTTACGAAATCAAAGTTATGCATATCCGCTCTCCTTACCCTTGCATCGCCTGCCAAACACGGCTTGGCGACAGAGGCATATCAATATGGGTGATGTCATGGCCGCCGCGCTGCAGCGCATCCACAACCGCATTGACCAGCGCCGGCGGCGAGCCGATCGCCCCCGCCTCGCCGCAGCCCTTCACCCCAAGGGGGTTATGGGTGCAGGGCGTCTGGCACGAATGATCCACGTTGAAAAACGGCACATCGGTCGCCCGCGGCATCGCATAATCCATGTAGCTGCCGGACATCAGCTGCCCCTCGCTATCATAGACGCAGTTCTCAAGCATCGACTGCCCGACCCCCTGCGCGATCCCGCCATGCACCTGCCCGTCCACAATCATCGGGTTGATGATATTGCCGAAATCATCTGCGGCGCAGAAGGCCTCAACGGTGAAATGCCCCGTCTCGGGATCAAGCTCCACCTCGCAGGCATAGGCGCCGGAGGGATAGGTAAAGTTCGCCGGATCATAGAAGGCTGTCTCCTCCAACCCCGGCTCGATATCCTCCAGCGGATAGTTATGGGGCACATAGGCGGCCAATGTCACATCGCCCCAGGCCACGGATTTATCTGTGCCCGCCACACTAAACGCCCCGTCCTTGAGCTCAATATCCGCCTCGGCGGCTTCCATCAAATGGGCCGCGATCTTCTTGGCCTTGTTGATGATCTTCTCCGCCGCCCGCACCATGGCCGAGCCGCCAACCGCAATGGACCGAGACCCATAGGTCCCCATGCCCATCGGCGTATTGGCCGTATCGCCATGAACGATCTCGACCATATCGGGCGCAATCCCGATCATATCGGCAATCACTTGGGGGAAGGATGTCTCATGCCCCTGCCCGTGACTGTGCGATCCGGTCATCACAACCACACCGCCGGTGGCATTCACCCGCACCGTGGCACTTTCATAGAGGCCGGCCCGCGCGCCAAGCTGCCCCACAAGGTTCGAGGGCGCGATGCCGCAAGCCTCGATATAACAGTTCACGCCAAGCCCGCGCAGCTTGCCCCGCGCCGCCGCCTCGGCCCGCCGCGCCTCAAACCCGCTCAGGTCTGCAAGCTCCTCAAGCTTGTCCATGGTCGCCACATAATCGCCGGTGTCATATTCAACGGCCACAGGGGTGGCATAGGGGAACTCGGTGATGAAATTCTGCCGCCGCAGGGCAATCGGGTCCACGCCCAATTCCCGCGCCGCCTTATCAATCACCCGCTCCAGCTGATAGGTCGCCTCGGGCCGCCCGGCCCCGCGGTAGGCATCCACCGGCACCGTATTGGTAAACACCGCCTTCACATTCACATAGATCAGCGGCGTCTTGTAATTCCCCGCCATCAATGTCCCATGCAGCCAAGTCGGCACCGAGGGCGCGAAGGTGCTGAGGTATGCCCCCATATTCGCCATAGTATCGGTGCGCAGGGCGGTAAAGTTATTCTCCGCATCCAGCGCCAGCTCGATCTTGGTCACATGGTCCCGCCCATGGGCATCGGAGATAAAGGCCTCCGACCGCGAAGAGACCCATTTCACAGGCCGCTCCACCGCCTTGGCGGCGAAGGTGCAAAAGGCCTCCTCCGCATAATGGAAAATCTTGGTGCCAAAACCGCCGCCCACATCGGGGGCCACAACCCGCAGCTTATGCTCGGGAATGCCCAACACGAAGGCCCCCATAAGCAAGCGGATCACATGGGGGTTCTGACTGGTGGTATAAAGCGTGCTGTCGCCGGTGCCGGGCGCATAATCGCCAATCGCCACACGCGGCTCCATCGGGTTGGCCACCAACCGGTTGTTCACCAGCTCAAGCGTCGTCACATGGGCCGCGGCCTCAAAGGCCGCATTCACAGCCTCCTTGTTCTCCTCCACAAAACCCCAGTCGTAACACAGGTTGCTGGTCAGATCGTCATGCACCTTGGTGCTGCCCTCGGCCAGCGCCGCGCGCATATCCACCACCGCGGGCAGGTCCTCGATATCCACCTCGATCGCCTCTGCCGCATCGCGCGCCTCTGCATGGCTTTCGGCCACAACGGCGGCGATAATCTCGCCCACATGGCGCACCTTGCCATGGGCAATCACGGGGTGGCGCGGCTCCTGCATCACCTCGCCGAACCGGTCCGTCACCTGCCACCCGCAGGGCACACCGCCAACCTCGGCAAAATCCTCTCCGGTGAAAATCTTCACCACACCGGGCATAGAGGCGGCCTCGGCCACATCGACCGACTTCAACACCCCATGCGCCACGTCAGAGCGCAGGAAATGCACATAGGTCTGCCCAAGTAGGTTAATATCGTCCGTATACCGGCCCTTGCCGGTCAAAAACCGGACATCCTCGCGGCGCTTGTTGCTGGCGCCAATACCACCATCTGCTGGCATGTCTCTCTCCCTGAATTCGCTATCGGGCACCGGCCCTCCCCGGCCCTGCGCCCCCTTGGCTACTCCCCGCGCAGAATGGCGCAGGCAGGATGCTCTTATTCCGCGGCGATCGCGCTGACGTCCTGACCAGAGGCCGCCATAATCGACTTAACAATGTTGTGGTATCCGGTGCAGCGGCAGATATTGCCCTCCAGATACTCGCGCACCTCGGCCTCTGTCGGCTTCGGGTTTTCCTTGAGCAAGGCGGCCGTGGTCATCACCATGCCCGGCGTGCAAAATCCGCATTGAAGCCCGTGGTGGTCCTGAAACGCCTGCTGGATCACAGACAGGGAGCCATCGGCATTGGCCATCCCCTCGATCGTGCGCACATCGGCGCCCTCTGCCTCTGCGGCAAACATAGTGCAGGATTTCACCGGCTGGCCGTTCACATGCACCTGACATGCGCCGCACTGGCTGGTGTCACAGCCCACATGGGTGCCGGTCAGCTTCAGCTCCTCGCGCAGGAAAGTCACCAAAAGGGTCCGCCCCTCGGCCTTTCCCGTCACGGTCTTGCCGTTCACGGTCATAGATAGCTCTGTCATTCAATATCCTCCCAAAAACTGAACTTCGCTTGTTTGGCGGGCAAGTCGGGCAAATTGGCCCCTCCCCTTGCTGCCAATCACCACGCGGGCGATCCAAGCCATGGCAGAAGGCGGTAATTCCGCGGCGCTCCGCCCTGCGGATTCGCCCCTGCCCTTGGGGCAAGACTAAACGATAGATTTCCGATCTGGCTAGAGGATACTTCCCCCCGCCCCACTCAACCCACGGGATAGCGCGCCGATTTCCCCCCCCATTCCCACGCCCCCGCCCCGCAAATCGCGCAGGAATGAACAGAAAACACCGCATATCTGCCCCATTTTGGCCCCCATTCCCCCAGATAAAGCCAAATTAAGTGTTGGGCGGGGGCTTCGGCATATGAGGGTCTTTCTAATGCTACGCAAAACTTTGACTGCGGCTGCTTTTGGTGCGGCCTTTCTTCCAGCTTCGATGGCACTGGCCGGCGAAATGCACGAAGTCACCATTCTCGACAATGATTTCATGCCGCCTTTGGTCTACGCCCAGCCCGGCGATAAAATCCGCTTCGTCAACGACGACGAAGGCATCCACAAGGTGCTGGCCGAGGACGAAAGCTGGGAAAGCCCGATCCTGCTGCCAAACACCTATTACGAAATCGTCGTGACCCCCGCGATGGACCTCAACTACGAGCTGGACGAAGACCTCTTCGTAGAGCTTGAAATCGAGGGCGGCGGCAACGAAGGCACGGTCGAGGGCAACTCCGGCAATGACAGCGGTACATCCAATGACTCCGAAGGCGAAGTGACCTTCGAAGAGCTGGAACTCAACAACGGCTAATCCCGATACCCGCGCCGCATTCCGGCGCAGGAAACAGGCAAGGGGCCGGGCCGCGCGACACGCGCAGCCCGGCCCCTCGGCATTTCAGCAGGGCTCAGCCCTCAACAGGATGGGTCAGCTCCGCGCCAGAGGCGCGATTGGAGTTCACAGCAACCCCCACGCGATGGGCCAGCAGCGTCTCATCCGGCGCAGGCCGCATCAGCCGCGCCGCCCCCTTTCCCGCCTCCCCCAGCCATAGGGACAGGCTATCGCCGTCATCCGCGCCAAATATCACCGGCATCCGGTGATGGATCTGCGCCATCTGCCCATTGGCGGCGCAGGTCACTATGGCGCAAGTCGCCCCCGCCTCGCCCCAGTCCTGCCAGATGCCGCCAAACACCACCGGCCCGCCATCGGCGCGGGTAATATACCACGGCAGACGCGCCCCCTCGGGCGTCTTGGTCCATTCATAGAAACCGGAAGCGGGGATCAAACAGCGTCTCTCGCGGCAGGCCGCCCGAAAGGCGGGCTTCTCCGCAATGGTCTCGGCCCGCGCATTGATCAACAGCGGCCCGTCATTCGGCGCCTTATACCAATGGGGAATAAACCCCCAGCGCATCGGCCGCAGCCGCCTTGCGCCACCATCGGCCGTCACCACCGCCACCTGCGTTGTCGGGCAAACGTTATAACGCGGCACCTCGGGCATGTCATTGGCCGGCGCCGCCGCAAACAGCTGCGCCATGGCATCATCCGGCAATGTCACTGCAAAGCGCCCGCACATCGGCTAGAGGTCCGTCTGCCCCTCCGGCAGCGGCTCTACAGGCTCCAGCGGCACCTTGCGCCGCAAGATGATATCCCCGTTCGGCAGCTTCTCGGGCGCGTGATACTGGTCCATCTCGCCGATCAAACCGGCAAGCTCCTCCATCGTGGGGCCCATTTCCTCAACCAAACCGCGCAGGGCGGGCTCGATCTCATTGGCGAAATCCTCCAGCGCAGGCTCAATCTCCTTACTCAGCCCCCTGAAGAACAACTTCATCCCCTCCTCCACAAGGTTCACCCCCTCGTCGATATCCGACGGGGCCTCTTGGGCGGGGGCTGGCACGGCCAGCAAAAAGGCGCTGGCGCAAAGGGCGGCTGTCATCTGGGCAATCTGTTTCATGCCCCCAATATAGGCGCGATCCCCGATTCCCCCAAGCCCCAGAGCCTTAAAGATCAATATCCAATGTCACCGGGAAATGGTCCGAGGCCGTCAACAAAGCCTCCCGCAGCCCCGCATCCCCGTAACAGGCCGGATCGTCAAAGGGATGCCAGATGCGCCACTGCGGCGCCATGGCCCGCAAATCCGGCGTCACCATCACGTAATCCAAAAGCGCCGACAGGAACCGTTTCTCCCGCGTCTGGTAAAACCGCGCCGTCACCTCGCGGGCATGAAACCGCCCGCCCAGCGCCCGCTGCGCATGGGGATCAAACAGCCGCCGCTCCGCCGCCTCATCGGCCCCCAGAACGATCTCCACCGCCGAGCGCCCGAAAAGCGCCTCATATTCATCAAGCCCCGGACCATCGTTGAAATCCCCCATGACAATCAGGGGATCGCCTGCATCCAGATGCTGCTCCACCCGCTGCCGCAGCCAGATCGCCTGCGCCAGTTGCTTGCGCCGGTTGGCAATGGAAATCCGCATGACATCATGGTCATTGCGCGCCCCATGCGGGGCCTTCGACTTGATATGAACGCCGATCAAACGAGCCACAGCCCCGCTGGCACGGCTGGTCAGGGCGACCTCCAGCGGCGGCTTGGAAAACTTCACAAGGTCCGACTGCGCATCAATGTCCAGATCAATCCGAAAGGTCCCGTCAAACCGCGGCGCATCAAAAGAGCCCTTCTTGCCGGTTTCCTCCCCCATGGGCGCATGGGAGACATCGACCACATCGGGGTCATACATCAGGGCCAATTCCTGCTGCGTGTCATTGGCAAACCCCACCAATGCCCGCCGCGCCCGCAGCCCGTTCGCCGCCGCAAAAGCCTCCAGCGCCTTGGCCGTCCGCCCGCCCACCGGCGCCTCCGGCAGCCGCCCGTAATCGGGCGCCTCAACCACCATAACCGCATCCGCATCCAGCGCGCCAAACACCCTGCCAAGGGCCTCGAGCTGCATCGCCCGCGTCACATCGTGCCGCGCCGACCAGCCCCCGTCCGGCTGCAGGTTCCCCTCAAGATCAAAGAGCGAATTGAACCACTCGACGTTATAGGTCGCCAGCCGCACCCCTAGCCGCCAATCTCGGCCCATGCGGCATTGATCGCCACAAGGCGCTTCTCGGCCATCCGCACGGCCTCCTCGGGCACACCCCGCGCAGCCAGAGCATCGGGGTGGCTCTCGCGCACCGCCCGCCGCCACGCGGCCCGCAGCTCCTCGGGCGTGGCATCGGGCGAAACACCCAAAACATCATAGGGGTCCGGCACAGCCCCCGGCACAAACCGCGCCCGAAGGCCTCGAAACTTCGGCTCCGGTATGCCCAGAATATCGGCCACTCGCGCCACGAAATCATCCTCGCCGGGGTGGTATTCCCCATCGGCCATGGCAATGTGAAACAGCCCCTCCACGAGATCGAGCAGCGCCGGATGCCCCTCCTCGAACATGGCCGCGATCCGCTTGGCATAAAGCTCGTATCCCGCCACATCCTTCCGCGCCATGTTGAACAGACGGGCCGCATTGGCCTCCTCCTCCTCGGGGATGGAGAACACCTCGCGAAAGGCCGTCACCTCATCGCGCGTCACCTGCCCGTCCGCCTTGGCCATCTTCGCGCCCAAGGCAATCACGGCAATGGTAAAGCCCACGCTCTGCTCCGGCGGCGTGCGCAGGCGCGAAAACACCTCCGACAGCCCCTCGCCAGAGGTCAGCGCCCCGATGGCATCACTTATCCGCGTCCAGATCGACATGCCGCCACCCTAGGCGGTTCGGTTTTGATGTAAAAGCAAATGCTCGTGCAGGGTCGGCCCATGGCCCCGGCAAATCGCCGCACAATTCGCCGCGCTACCCCTGCGGCGACAGCCAGCGGCGCAGCAAAACAAGGTCCAACCACTGCCCCTGCTTGAAGCCCACACTCTCCAAGACGGCGACCTGTTCAAACCCGATCCGCGCGTGAAAGGCGATGCTATTCGGGCTGCCACCACTACAGGCCGCCCAAAGGCTCCGCGCCCCGCCCGCCTGCGCATGGCCTGCGATCTCCTCCACCAAAGCCCGCCCGATCCCGCGCCCATAGGCCCGCGGCGCCACATAAACCGAATGCTCCATACTGCGGGCATAGCCCGGCCCGCCGCGCAGCTGCCCAAAGGTGGCAAAGCCCGTCACCCCCTCCGCATCCTCGGAAACGATGAAACAGGGCGCCTCGCGGATCACCGCCGTGATCCCGCCAAAGGTCTTCTCCTCGGTGGTAAAGGTCTCCAGCCCGCCCCGGATCACAGGGTTCCAGATCGCGCAGATCGCGGGCGCATCGGTGGGCGTCGCCGCGCGGATCATTCCAGCACCCGCAAACCATGGGGCGTGCGTATCTCGGCGCGCAGGGCCGCAGGCCCCGCCTCGAACACCACCCGCCGCTCATAGAGCGGCAGGGATTTCGCCAGCATCTGCGCCTCGGGATGGCTCACCACCAACCGCTCGAGCCGCGCGCCCACATCGGGCAGCTTGGGTGCCGGATGCGGCCCCTGCCACTGCATCAGGGCCGGATGGCAATTGTCATAGGGCAACACCCCGTCCTGCGGCACCGCCATGGTCCAATGATACGCCCCGCGGGACAGGGGCACAGGCGCCCCCGCCTCCGGCTCTATCGCGGCAATATCATCCACACGGCAAATCCAGTTCGACAGGCGGGCAGGCCCTGTAAACCTGTCCAGATCAAACCAACGCGCATAGGGCAGCGCCCCCGCCGCAGGATCAATGGCAATCGCCTCAAGATACTCCTCCGGCCCAAGGGACATCAGTCGGTTATGGGTGCCGAAATGCCCATGCTCCCCGCCCGCCGACAGGGGCAGGCCAAGGGCCTCCTCCACATAGGCGGCGGCTTCCTCAAGGCTCTCTCCCGCAACGGCAAGATGGTCGAATTCCATGGCTAGATCATCCTTTAACGGGTTGATACGGCGCGATAATCACGCCTCGCGGATCAGGCGCAGAATATCCTCCGCCGCCTTGGGAATATTGGTGCCCGGCCCAAAGATCGCCTTGACGCCCGCATCATAAAGGAACTGGTAATCCTGCTGCGGAATAACCCCGCCGCAGATCACGATGATCTCCCCCGCGCCAGCGGCGTTCAGAGCCTCCACCAGCTTGGGTGCCAATGTCTTGTGCCCGGCGGCCTGAGACGAAATCCCGATCACATGCACGTCGTTGTCCACCGCATCCTGCGCGGCCTCCTCCGGCGTCTGGAACAGGGGGCCGACATCCACGTCAAAGCCAATATCGGCAAAGGCCGTGGCGATCACCTTCGCCCCGCGGTCATGGCCGTCCTGCCCCATCTTGACGACGAGCATCCGTGGCCTCCGCCCCTCGGCCTCGGCAAAGGCCTCGACAGAAGACTGTATCGCGGCAAAGCCGTCATCCCCCTCATAGGCCGCGCCATAAACCCCCGCGAGGGTCTTTACCTCGGCCCGATGCCGCCCGAATGCCTTCTCCATCGCCATGCTGATCTCTCCCACAGTGGCCCGCGCCCGCGCCGCCTCTACCGCCAGCGCCAACAGATTTCCGTTCCCGGAAGACGCGCCCTGCTCAAGCGCCGCAAGGGCGCCCTCGCAGGCCCCGGCATCACGGCTTTGCCGGATGCGCTCCAGCCGCGCCACCTGCGCCTCACGCACCGCCTCGTTGTCGATATCGAGCACGTCGATCGGGTCTTCCTCGTCCAAGCGATACTTGTTCACCCCAACGATCACCTCATCGCCGCGATCAATCAGTGCCTGCCGCTTGGCCGCGCTCTCCTCGATCCGCAGCTTCGGCATGCCAGAGGCCACAGCCGCCGTCATGCCGCCCATCTCCTCGACCTCCTCGATCAGGGCCCATGCCGCATCGGCCAGCTCCTGCGTCAGGCTCTCGACGTAATATGACCCCGCCAAAGGATCGACCACATTGGTGACCCCGGTTTCCTCCTGCAAAATCAACTGCGTATTGCGCGCGATGCGGGATGAGAACGCCGTCGGCAGGCCCATGGCCTCATCGAAGGAATTGGTATGGAGCGACTGCGTCCCCCCCAGCACCGCCGACATCGCCTCGAAGGCCGTGCGCACCACGTTGTTATAGGGATCCTGCTCCTGCAGGCTCACACCAGATGTCTGGCAATGGGTCCGCAACATCGAGGATTTCGGATTTTTCGGAGAAAAATCTTGCATGATCCGGTGCCACAACAGCCGCGCCGCCCGCAGCTTTGCCGCCTCCATAAAGAAGTTCATCCCGATGGCGAAAAAGAACGACAGCCGCGGCGCAAAGGCATCCACATCCATCCCCGCCTTGATCGCCGCCCGCACATATTCGCGCCCGTCCGCCAGCGTAAAGGCCAGCTCCTGCACCAAATTCGCGCCCGCCTCCTGCATGTGATAGCCGGAAATCGAGATCGAGTTGAACTTCGGCATATCAGTGGAGGTGAACTCGATAATATCCGACACAATCTTCATAGAAGGCTCGGGTGGGTAAATATAAGTGTTCCGCACCATGAACTCCTTCAGAATGTCATTCTGAATGGTGCCCGACAGGGCCGCACGGTCCACGCCCTGCTCTTCCCCCGCCACGATAAAGGACGCCAGAACCGGAATAACCGCCCCGTTCATCGTCATGGAAACAGAGACCTTGTCCAAAGGAATCCCGTCAAACAGGATCTTCATATCCTCAACGCTATCAATCGCCACGCCCGCCTTGCCAACGTCGCCAATCACCCGCGCATGGTCACTGTCATAGCCCCGGTGCGTGGCCAGATCGAAGGCCACGGAAACCCCCTGCTGCCCCGCCGCCAGCGCCTTGCGGTAAAAGGCATTGCTCTCCTCGGCGGTGG
This sequence comes from Harenicola maris, assembly GCA_018524345.1. Classification (GTDB taxonomy): domain Bacteria; phylum Pseudomonadota; class Alphaproteobacteria; order Rhodobacterales; family Rhodobacteraceae; genus Harenicola; species Harenicola maris. The sequence continues at coordinate 266,916 of JADQAZ010000001.1, read as the reverse complement.
AAAACCCCGCGTATTGCCGGATCGTCCAAGGCCGCCCCGCATACATCGTCGCCTTCACCCCGCGGGTAAACGGCCCCTGCCCCGGCAAGCCCGGCGCCTCGGCCACATCATCCGCCGTATAAACGGGCTTCACCGCGATCCCCTCAAGCGTGTTCCACGTCAGGTCCTCAACGCTCCGCCCCCTAAGCTCTTTTTCCGCCAAGGCTTTCCAGTCGTCCGGCAAATCACTCATCGTTTCGCTTCCCTTTTCGCAAGGTCATTGGATTTTGATAGGCCGCAGGCGCGTCTCCTCTTCGCCTCCTGCCAAATGCCCCCTATATGAAGGGGTATGAAAACTGTTCTCGCCCTCACGCTGGCCCTGATCGCCTCCCCGCTCACCGCGCAAGAGGCAGCACCAGCCGCGCAAATCCCGCCGCCCCCGCCGCCCCAAACAGGGGTGGAGGTCATCGACGCCGCCCTGATCCCCGATCTGGGCGATCTGATCTGGTCCAAACGGCTCGTCGTCGTCTTCGCCGACCGCCCGACAGACCCCCGCTTCCGGCAACAGATGGAGCTGCTGCTGGATGAACCGGCAGAGCTCGCCCGCCGCGATGTCCTCGTCATCACAGACACAGACCCCGCCGCAAAATCCGCCGCCCGCACCGCCCTGCGCCCCCGCGATTTCTCGCTGGTGCTGGTGGGCAAGGACGGCCGCGTCGCCCTGCGCAAACCCGCCCCATGGCATGTGCGCGAACTCACCCGCAGCATCGACAAAATGCCCCTGCGGATCGAGGAAATCAAAAACGGCGGCTGACACAGCCCCGCCATGGCCCCTATTCGAACTCCATGATGATCTCGTCCACCGCAAGGCTGTCGCCCGCTGCGGCCTTGATTTTTGACACCACGCCCTTGCGCTCGGCACGCAGGATGTTCTCCATCTTCATCGCCTCGACGGTGCACAGGGCTTGACCGTCCTGCACCTCGTCGCCCTCTTCCACATCGATCTTCACGATCAATCCGGGCATCGGGCACAGCAGCATCTTGGAGGTATCTGCCTCCACCTTCTCGGGCATCAGCTTGGCCAATTCCGCCTGACGCGGGGTGTATACCTTCACCGGCATCTCCGCCCCGCGATAGCGAATGACAAAGCCGCTCGGTTGCTTCGCCACCTTCAGCTTCATCTCCGCCCCGTCCACCTTGACCACAGCCAAAACATCCCCGGGGGTCCAGCCGCTGTCGATCCGGTGCACGGTGCCATCGCCAAACCCAACGGTCGCGCCGCTCTTGTCCGCCGAAACCTCGACGATCAGGGACTTGCCCGCGATCTCGACAACCCAGTCGCTGCCGACAACCCGCGTGTGATTGTCCATCCGGCCCGAAATCCGGCTGCGGCGAATCTCCGCGATCCGGTGCATCGCCGCCGTCGCCGCCGCGATCCGCTTGATATCCGCCTCCGGCAGGGTCACCCCCTCAAAGCCACCGGGGAATTCCTCCTCGATAAAGGCCGTGGTGATATTGCCGCTGGTAAAGCGCGGATGATCCATCACCGCCGAGAGGAACGGCAGGTTATGCCCGATCCCTTCAAGCTCGAACCCGTCCAGCGCATGGCGCATCCCCTCGATCGCCCCGGCGCGATCCGGCGCCCAAGTGCAAAGCTTGGCGATCATCGGATCATAGAACATGCTGATCTCGCCGCCCTCGTAAACGCCGGTGTCATTGCGCACGACCTTATCGGCGCTCGCCATTTCCTCCGGCGGGCGATAGCGCGTCAAACGGCCGATAGAGGGCAGGAACCCGCGATAAGGATCCTCCGCATACAAGCGGCTCTCCATCGCCCAACCGTTCAGATTGATGTCATCCTGGGTAAAGCCCAAAGGCTCCCCCGCCGCCACGCGGATCATCTGCTCCACAAGATCGATGCCGGTGATCAACTCGGTCACAGGATGCTCCACCTGCAAACGGGTGTTCATCTCAAGGAAATAGAAATTGCGATCCCCGTCGACGATGAACTCCACCGTCCCGGCGCTGGTGTAGCCAACGGCCTGCGCCAAGGCGACAGACTGCGCCCCCATGGCGGCGCGGGTCTCGGGGTCCAAAAACGGGCTCGGCGCCTCCTCGATCACCTTCTGGTTGCGGCGCTGGATCGAACACTCCCGCTCGCCCAAGTAAACACAGTTGCCGTGCTGATCGGCCAGAACCTGAATCTCAATGTGCCGCGGCTGGGTGACGAATTTCTCGATGAAAATCCGGTCATCGCCAAAACTCGAGGCCGCCTCGTTCTTGGAGGACTGGAACCCCTCGCGGGCCTCCGCGTCATTCCACGCGATCCGCATCCCCTTGCCGCCGCCGCCCGCGCTGGCCTTGATCATCACAGGGTAACCGATCTCGTTCGAAATCTTCACCGCCTCTTCCGCATCGGCAATCAGGCCCATATAGCCCGGAACCGTCGACACCCCGGCCTCCTGCGCGATCTTCTTGGATGTGATCTTGTCCCCCATGCTCTCGATCGCGCCCTCTGGCGGGCCGATAAAGGCCACGCCCGCCTCATCCAAAGCGCGGGCAAACAGCTTGTTCTCCGACAGGAAGCCGTAACCGGGGTGCACCCCCTCGGCGCCGGTCTGCTTGATCGCCTCCATGATCTTGTCGATCACGATATAGGACTGATTCGCAGGCGGCGGCCCGATATGCACCGCCTCATCGGCCATCTGCACATGCAGCGCCTGCGCATCCGCATCCGAATAGACCGCCACGGTCTTGATGCCCATCTTGCGGGCGGTCTTCATCACGCGGCAGGCAATCTCGCCCCGGTTTGCGATCAGGATTTTCTTCATCATGGCAGGCGGTATCCTCTGTGGTCACAGGCCAAAGGCCCGTTGAAACAAAAAACGCCACCCGGGGCAAAAACCCCGAATGGCGTCACATCTGGTGTCTTGGGGGCGCGCAGCCCCCAAGAATTAGTTGAGTCTGTCCAGAACGTCGTCGCTGAACGCACCAATGCCAGCCCCCACAAGGGCGCCGGTGACGGTGTCGTTCTGCGTGGCATCGGCAACAACGGCCCCCGCCACAGCACCCGAAAGGGCGCGCTCAACATCTGTATCGCCGCAGGCCGCAAGGCCAAGCGGAGCGCAAAGGGCAAGCGCCCATTTGATTTTATACATTTACTACTGCCTCGGTTTTTTGTTTTTGGTTCCGGCAGTTTAGCGCATGTCCCTAATCCACTGAAGTCACAGTTTCGCGGGCGCGGCATTCCGGCAACAGATCGCCGACCCCCCCGTGTTATAACACGCAGCAAAGAAAGAAGAGGCCCGCCTCGGGGGGAAACGGGCCTCTGTATAGGGGAAGGGTAACGGTCTTTGAATGTAGGCACCAAAGGATTGCAAAGAAACGGTGCCGACACCTGACCCTGACACGCAACTTCCGCCCCGCAAAAGGCTTTCGCTGACCAAAGGTCAACTTGGGCGGCAGACCGCGCAAATCGAATCTCTGTAAGCGATTTCACGCCGATCCACCGGGGTTGAAACCCTCGTCAAAGGCCTCGGGGAAGCTCGCCTTGGCCCGCGCCACGTCAATCCGCAGCAGCGCCTCGTAACTCTCGGCGTCAAAGGGGTCGGTCGCGGGCACAACCTCGCGCCCCCACAGCCAACTGATCCGCCCCGCGTCCAGATTGCCGCGCTCGAACGGCTCATCGCCGAACTGCTCCCACAGCGCCACCATAAAGCCCGCATCCGCCCGCCGATCCGCCGGACGGCGATCCGCAAAACGCTCGCGCGCAATCAACTTGGTCGCGCCCCCCTTGTTCGGGCGGCGAATGGTAAATTGGAAATCAGTGCCAGGAAGGCGGCCCGGGAACCCGCGATGCTTGATCATAACGCGGCCTCCGGCACAGGGCGGCGCGCAAAACCGGGGGTGAGGCAGGCCGCAAAACGGGCCTGCCCCGAAAGTCTATTAAACTTTGTTGTATGTTGGCTCGGGCTCAACATATTCGATGACAGGCTCTTCAGTTTTCGAGCAAGCAGCGACGAAAGCAACAAGGCTGATGGCGAGAAGTGTTTTAACAGTGTTAGACATGATAGTCTCCTTAGTGTCCCTAGTCCGGTTTGGCGCGCGGTGCCGCGGCCACTATAGTTAAATGCATGGGCGGCCGGAAAGTTCCGCCTACCCGCGTTATTATAGGGATTGTTTGCCAAGCAACAGTCCCCGCGTGCGTTCTTACGCAAAGCATCGCTTATTGCCATTGGCATCCCTCCTCACCCAAAAGATAGGCCTCCCGAAACATCGTCGCCTCGGGATCGGCCGTGCCCCATTCAATGGGGCGGTCCATTACTGTCACTACGATCTCCGCGATCGGCTGGCCCAAAGCGGCCACAGAGGCCGCCGCCAGAATCCCGTCGCCATTGCAAATCTCGTCCAACTCCGGCGCCACATCATCATAGCTCAGGCTGCCGCCCTCGCGTCCGATCTCTGGCGCAAGATAGCGCAAAACAAGGGCCGGAACCCCGCCACCGCTCACCGCGACGAACTGCACATCATAGAGCTGCGCCCAGCCCGCGGGCAATTCCTGCGCCTGCGCAGGCATCCCCGCGCCCAGCGCGGCAAGGGCCAGCCAAAGCGGCCTCATGGCGCCGCCTCCGCCGCTGGCGCGGGCTCCGGCGTGCCCCATTCGGCCGCCGCCACGCCGCCAGCGCAGCGGATCCAGCGCGCCTGCCGCTGCGGGCAGGCAAGAACCCGCTCCAGCCGCGCCTGCAAGGCGGGCGTCACGGGCGCAGGGCCCATCTGCCCGCCAGCGCGCAGAATCATATGGTCCGCAAAGCGTGTGACCTCCACCACGGGGGTAAACCCCCGCAGGCCGCGCATCGCACGCCAGACATCCTGCCGCACCTGATGCGCCAGCCGCAGCCGCCCCGCCAAGGGCACCCGCATCTGCGCGCTCAGATCAAACCGAGCGGGCCGCCGCCGCGACAGGATCAGCCGCGCCCCCGCACGTTCCACATGCCAGCTCCGCGCGCTCATGCGCGGCCCTGAAGGGGTACAAACCCCTTAACGCCAGCAAACTTGCAAAGCCGGAACCCCGGATCTGCAAAATCATCTGCATGGAATGTGCATCGGATGTGCATCACATGTGTATCCCTTTTCGGCCCCATCAAAGGCCCCCCATCCCGCCGCGCTTACAGCGGAATGTTGTCGTGCTTTTTCCACGGATTCTTCAGGCTCTTGCCGCGCAGGCTGGCAAAGGCCCGGCAGACGCGCCGCCGCGTTGAATGGGGCATGATCACCTCGTCGATAAAGCCCTTCTCGGCGGCCACAAACGGGTTGGCAAAGCGCTCCTCGTAATCCGCCGTGCGCTGCGCGATCTTCTCCGCATCGCCAAGCTCGGAGCGATACAAAATCTCCGTCGCCCCCTTGGCCCCCATCACGGCAATCTCCGCCGTGGGCCAAGCATAGTTGAAATCGCCCCGCAAATGCTTCGAGGCCATCACGTCATAGGCGCCGCCGTAAGCCTTGCGCGTGATCACCGTCACCTTCGGCACCGTCGCCTCGCCATAAGCAAACAAAAGCTTCGCCCCGTGCTTGATCACCCCGCCATATTCCTGACTGGTGCCGGGCAGGAACCCGGGCACATCCACAAGGGTCAGGATCGGAATTTCAAAGGCATCACAGAACCTTACAAAGCGCGCCGCCTTGCGCGAACTGTCAATATCCAGACACCCCGCCAGAACCATAGGCTGGTTCGCCACCACGCCCACCGTGCTGCCCTCAAGGCGCATGAAACCGGTGATGATGTTCTTGGCGAAGTCTTCCTGAATCTCGTAGAAATCCCCCTCATCGCCCAGCTTGATGATCAGTTCCTTCATGTCATAAGGCGCATTGGCATTGGCCGGGATCAGGGTATCAAGGCTGTTCTCCACCCGCGCCACATCGTCGAAAAACGGGCGCACCGGCGGCTTCTCGCGGTTGTTCAGCGGCAGGAAATCCACCAACCGCCGCACTTGGCCCAGCGCCTCGACGTCATTCTCGAATGCTCCGTCCGCAACCGAACTTTTCTTGGTATGGGTGCTGGCCCCACCAAGCTCCTCAGCGGTCACCACCTCATTCGTCACGGTTTTGACCACATCAGGGCCAGTGACAAACATGTAGGAGCTGTCCTTCACCATAAAGATAAAGTCCGTCATCGCAGGCGAATACACCGCCCCGCCCGCACAGGGCCCCATGATCACGCTGATCTGCGGCACCACGCCAGAGGCCATGATATTGCGCTGGAACACCTCGGCATAACCAGCGAGGGAGGCAACCCCCTCCTGAATCCGCGCCCCGCCACTGTCATTGATGCCAACCACAGGCGCGCCGTTCTGCATCGCCATGTCCATGATTTTGCAAATCTTTTGCGCATGAGTCTCGGAGAGCGAACCACCAAAAACGGTGAAATCCTGAGAGAACACATAAACCATACGCCCGTTGATCGTGCCCCATCCGGTCACCACCCCGTCGCCGGGCGGGCGGTCACCCTCCATCCCGAAATCGGTGCAGCGATGGGCGACGAACATATCGAATTCTTCAAAGCTCCCCTCATCAAGCAGCAGGTCGATCCGCTCACGGGCGGTTAACTTGCCTTTGGCATGCTGCGCATCAATGCGCCTCTGGCCTCCGCCCAAACGGGCGGTGTCGCGGCGGGCTTCCAGCTCTTGCAGGATGTCGTTCATGGGGTATCCTTCTGCTTACCCCACCTGCATAGCGCCGGCTTGGAAAAATGCGAAGGGGGAATAAGAATATTTGCAAATCATTCGCTGGATCATCCCTGCGAATTGCAAACTTGCAAACCCCGCAATCGTAAACAAAGCATTAATTCCGCCCCGCCGATCCCGCCGATTCCTCAGTAAATGCACAGCTCGCAAAAATGCGCGGCGCAATGTGCAAAAATTGTTATAGACTTTACCTACTAACACGGCAACTAAACCTCCATGTCGACACTCCCCACGCGCCGTTATCTTGACCGCAGCACCGCCCCGCATCTGTCCACGCTGATCCTTATGGCGGGGATGGCCGGCATGGCCATGAACATGTTCCTGCCCTCGCTGCCCTCCATGACAGGCTACTTCAACACCGACTACGCGGTGATGCAGCTTTCGGTCTCGCTCTATCTGGCCTGCAACGCGGTGCTGCAAATCATCGTCGGCCCGCTGTCTGACAGGTTCGGCCGCCGCCCGGTGATGCTCACCGGTCTGGTGCTGTTCCTCCTCGCCACCGCAGGCACCCTAACGGCCAAATCGGCAGAGATGTTCCTGATCTACCGTATGGGGCAAAGCACCATCGTCGCGGGCATCGTCATCAGCCGCGCCGCCGTGCGCGACATGGTCCCCACAGCGCAGGCCGCCTCCATGATCGGCTATGTCAGCATGGGCATGGCCATCGTGCCGATGATCGCGCCGGTGATCGGCGGCATGCTCGATCAGGCCTTCGGCTGGCAGGCGAATTTCTGGTTCATGCTGGGCTGCGGCACCGCGCTCCTCGTCCTTGTGTTCTTGGATCAGGGGGAAACCGCGGTGAAATCCGAAGGCGGGCTTATGGCGCAGGTGGCACAATATCCGGCCCTGCTGCGCTCGCCGCGCTTCTGGGGCTACTGCCTCTCCTCGGCCTTTGCCTCGGGGGCCTTCTTTGCCTACCTCGGCGGCGCGCCCTTTGTCGCCACCAGCGTCTTTGGCCTGTCGCCGCAAACCATGGGCCTGTTCTTTGGCGCCCCCGCCATCGGCTATGCCCTTGGCAACTTTATCTCCGGCCGCTTTTCCCAGAAAATCGGGATCAACCCGCTGGTCCTCGCGGGCACTCTGGTCTCTACCTTTGCGGTCGGCCTGCAAATCCTGATCTTCTCGGCCACCCTCGCCCATCACAGCGTCTTCTTCGGCATCTTCACACTGGTCGGCCTTGGCAACGGGCTGGTCATTCCCAACGCCACGGCGGGGATGCTCTCCGTCCGGCCCAAGCTCGCAGGCTCCGCCGCGGGCCTTGGCGGCGCGATGATGATCGGCGGCGGCGCGGCGCTCTCGGCCTTTGCGGGCGTCATCCTGACAGAGGGCTCCGGCCCCATGCCCCTGCTGCTGCTGATGTTCGCCACCTCGCTCCTCTCGGTCTTTGCCATCCTCTCGGTGGTCCGGCGCGAGGCACAGCTTGCCCGCAGCGGCCAAACCGCCACGGACTAGCTTTGCAAACACTGGCGCGGCGGCCTGCAAATCTGTAAACCCGCTGTTATGGCCACACAAAAACTCTACGCTGGCGCAAAACTGCGCGAAACCCGCCTCCGCCTCGGCCTGACGCAAAAGGCCTTCGCGGGCAAACTCGGCGTCTCGCTGCCCTATCTGAACCAGATGGAAAACAACAACCGCCCCGTCAGCACGGGCGTGGTCCTTTCCCTCGCGCAAGAGTTCGGCTTTGACGTGACAGAGCTCGCCCTCGGCGATACCGAACGCACCGTGACCGACATGCGCGAGGCCCTCGCCGATCCGGTCTTTACCGATGCGCCCCCCGTGGCCGACCTGCGCCTTGCGGCCTCCAACGCGCCGGTGCTGGCCCGCGCCTTTCTGGAACTGCACCGCGCCTACCGCCAGTCAGAGGAACGCCTCGCCCATCTGGACGAGGCCCTCGGGTTGCAAACCGCCAATGCCCCCACCTCCCCATGGGAGGAGGTCCGCGATTTCTTCCACTATTGCGACAATTACATCGACGCGATCGACCGCGCCGCCGAACACGTCAGCCGCAGCGCCCCTCCGCTGGAGGCCGCCAAACAGCGCCTCGCCGATGCGGGCGTGACGGTCGCCATCGGCGATGGCGCCGGCCTGCGCCGCTACGATCCCGCCACCAAAACCCTCACCCTTTCCGCCCGCGCACCCCAAAGCACGCGGCGCTTCCAAACCCTGTTCCACCTTGCCCTGCTGACGCAGGAACCCTTGCTCGAGGCCACCCTCGACCTCGCCCGCTTCCAAACGACAGAGGCCCGCGGCATCGCCAAAATCGGTCTGGCCAATTACTTCGCGGGTGCCGCCCTGATGCCCTATGCCGCCTTCCTTCAGGCCGCGCGCGACACAAGGCACGACCTCGAACTCCTCGCCGACCAGTTCGGCGCCTCCTTCGAACAGGTCGCGCATCGGCTCTCCACCCTGCAACGGGCGGGAGCCAAGGGCGTGCCCTTCTTCTTTGTGCGGGTCGATCGCGCGGGCATCATCACCAAACGCCACTCCGCCACGCGGCTGCAATTCGCCCGCTTCGGCGGCGCCTGCCCGCTCTGGAACGTCTACCAAGCCTTTGAAACCCCCGGGCAATTCCTGCGCCAACTGGCCGAAACGCCAGACGGGGTGCGCTATGTCTCCCTCGCCCGCGAGGTCACGAAACCCGGCGGCTCCTACCACGCGCCGACGCGCCGCTATGCCATTGCTCTGGGCTGCGAGGTCGCCCATGCGGGCGCGCTCACCTATGCCGACGGGCTGGACACAGACCGGCCAGAGGCCTTTGAACCCATCGGCATTTCCTGCCGCATCTGCCCGCGCAAAACCTGCCACCAACGCTCCGTCCCGCCCTTGGAACACGAGCTGAAAATCACCGCCGATTCCCGCGGCATCCTGCCCTACGAAATCGGCAGCTAACTAGCGCCGCGCCCGCCGCCATCCGGCGGCCCGCGCCGCATCCTCGCTGCAAAACCAGCGCTCGCCCTTGGCGGTATTGATGCCCGTGCGGTTGTAATCCGCCTGCCCCGGCATGTGATATATCCGGCCCGAGGCCGAGATATTGCCCTTGATCTCGCAGCCCTCAGGCGCCGGGCTGGAGGGCGCCACCTTGCCCGCACGGAAGGCGGCGGGCGATTGCACATCGGCGGCCCAAAGGCCGCGATCCGCAATCGCCGCGCCCTTCTCCGCATCCACATAATCCATCGCATAACGGCGATAGGCAAAGGCCGCGCCCCGCGTCACCATCTCCTCGGCCACATCGCGCCCGCCGGCAAAACAGGTCGCCACAAGCCGCCCGTAACGATCCCGCTCGCGCCCCTCGCAGCGCAGATCCTGCCCGCGGATCACCTCGCGCAACTGCCGCTGCGACCAGCCCCCACAGCGCCAGACGCCCCCATCGGGCCGCAAACAGGTCTGGTCCAGCTCCGGCGCGTCAATCCCGTACAGGCGAATGCGCTCCTCCCCGATCCGCAGACTATCGCCATCGGTGGCAACCATCCGCCCCTCCACCGTCTGGCCAATGGCAGCAGGAGAGATCAGAACAAGGGCGGCAATCAGAGACAGGATTTTCATCCCCCCGCCCTGACAGAACCCGCCCCCGCCTCGCAAGAGAATAAGGCCAGCTTCCTTAACAACGCGATAAGATTGCTACAGCAAAAGCCACCCCACATAGCCCCCGTAACAGGCCAGCATCACCGCCCCCTCGCCCCGCCCGATCCGCCAGCCCGTGCGCGCGAACACCACCAAAGCGACAGAGGCCGCCACCATCACCCAGACATCAAGGCCGATAATCTCAGGCGGCACCGCCAAAGGCTGCACCATGGACGTGATGCCCAGAATGGCGAGGATGTTGAAAATATTGCTGCCCAGAACATTGCCCAAGGCCACCTCGCCCTGCCCCTTACGCATGGCGATCACGGTCGTCACCAATTCGGGCATGGAGGTCCCGATCGCCACAATGGTCAGCCCGATCACCGTCTGCGATATCCCCGCCGCCTGCGCCAAGGACACCGCACCAGAGACCAGAAACCGCGCGCCAAGAATGGTCAAAACCAATCCCCCAAGCGCCAAGGCGACAGAGGCCCAAATCCCCGCAGGCACCTCCCCCACAACATCCGCCTCGCCCTCATAAACCGCGCCCGAGGGGGCATCCCCCGCCCGCTTCTCCCAAACCAGAACAGCGGCCAGATAGACCACCAGAACCGCAAACATCCCGAACCCGGCCCCGCGGCCAATCGCGCCCCACAGCACCGCACACAGGCAAATCCCCGTCGCAAAAAGCATCATGCTCCCGTCCCGCCGCAGGGCCGCAGGGTCCACAACCACCGGCGCGATCACCCCCGCCAGCCCAAGGATCAACAGGATATTGCCGATATTGCTGCCCACCACATTGCCCATGGCAATCCCCGGCGATCCGGCCAGCGCCGCCTGCAGGCTCGTCACCAACTCGGGGGTGGAAGTCCCGAACCCCACAAGCGTCAACCCGATCACCATGGGCGATATCCCGAACCGCCGCGCCGCCGCCACCGCGCCGCGCACCAGCAACTCGCCGCCCGCAATCAGGCCGATCAGGCCCAAGATAACCAATGTAACCGCACTCATTCCCGCAATCCTCTCAAAGGGGCCCTGCGGTAAATGGCGCGGCGCAAGGCGCGATTAAAGGGCCCCTAGGCCCTTTATTCTCGCCTGCCTAACGCTGCTGGGTTTCCCAATCGGGATGGACGAAATAAGGCGCATTATCGCGCGGCAAGGGCGCGCGGCCAAGGATCAGATCAGAGGCCTTCTCCCCCGTCATAATCGACGGCCCGTTCAGGTTGCCATTGGTGATGCGCGGAAAGATCGAGCTATCCGCCACCCGCAGCCCCTCAACCCCGATCACACGGCACTCAGGGTCCACCACGGCCATGGGATCATCCGCTGCGCCCATCTTGCAGGTGCCGCAGGGGTGATAGGCGCTCTCCGCATGCTCGCGGATCACCTCATCCAACGCCGCATCGCTCTGCGCCGCATCCCCGGGCTGCAACTCCGCCCCGCGATATTGGTCAAACGGTGCCTGCCCGATCACATCCCGCGTCAGGCGGATCGCCGCGCGAAAATCGCGCCAATCCTCCTCCAAAGACATATAGTTGAACAGGATCGACGGCGCCGCCGCCGGATCGGCACTGTTCAATCGCACCCGTCCCCGGCTGCCCGAGCGCATCGGCCCGGTATGCACCTGAAACCCGTGGCCGGAGGTCGGCGCGGTGCCGTCATACCGCACCGCAATCGGCAGGAAATGCCACTGCACATCGGGGTATTTCACCCCCGCACGGCTGCGCACAAAGCCCGCACTCTCGAACTGGTTCGAGGCCCCCGGCCCGGTCTTGGTCAACAGCCACCGCGCCCCGACATAGGCCTTGCCGAGCAGGCTCCAGTATTTGAACAGGCTCACAGGCTGCGTCGCCGCATATTGCACATAAAGCTCAAGGTGATCCTGCAGGTTCGCCCCCACACCGGGGCGATCGGCCACCACCTCAATCCCGTGCTCGGCCAGATGCGCCCCCGGCCCGATACCGGACAACATCAATATCTTCGGCGAGTTAAAGGCCGAGGCCGCCACAACAACCTCACGCCGCGCCCGCACGACCTTGCCGCCGCGCAGGGCAACGCCCACGGCGCGCCCCTCCTCAATCACCACACGCTCGGCAAAGCCGTTCACAACCTTCACGTCAAACTTCGCCTGCGCGGGCTTGAGGTAAGCCCGATAGGCCGACCACCGCTTGCCGCGCCAGATCGTGCTGTCAAAGGGGCCAACCCCCTCCTGCCGTTCGCCATTGTAATCGCCGGTTACGGCATAGCCCGCCGCCGCGCCCGCCTCCACAAAGGCCCGCACCAACGGGTTCACCCGCGATCCCCGCGTCACATGCAAAGGCCCGCCCGTGCCGCGATAGCTCTCGTCGCCACCATGGCCGCCGCTGTGCCAATCCTCCTGCCGCCGGAAATAGGGCGCCACATCGGCCCAACCCCAACCCGCGGCCCCGCTCTCCGCCCAATGCTCGTAATCCAGCGGATGCCCGCGCACATAGATCATCCCGTTGATCGAGGACGACCCCCCAAGCACCCGCCCACGCGGCGCCGCCAACCGGCGCCCGCCCATATGCGGCTCCGGCTCGGTCTCATAGCCCCAGTCATAGCGCGGCATGGACATCGGAAAGGACAGCGCCCCGGGCATCTGGATAAACGGCCCAATATCGGTGCCCCCCGCCTCAATAACCAGAACCGAATGCCCCGCCTCGCCCAAACGATAGGCCATGGCAGAGCCCGCAGACCCCGCCCCGATGATCACATAATCAGCTTCCAAATCTTCCGCTCCACAAAGGGGGTTTTGCCACGAGGGGTGGGTGGGTGGGCTCGGGGCAAAACCCCCTAATACGCCGCCTCAACCGGCCCCATACCAACATAAACCGTCTTCAACTGCGAGAAATTCTCGATCGCCCGCGGCCCGTTCTCCCGCCCGACACCGGACATTTTCGATCCCCCGAAAGGCACCTCAACCGGCGTCAGATTATAGGCATTGATCCAGGCGGAGCCACACTCAAGCGCCGCCGCAACACGGTGCCCTCGCGTCAGATCGGCGGTAAACACCGCGCCCGACAGGCCAAACTCCGTCGCATTGGCCCGCGCGATCCCCTCTTCCTCGGTCTCGAAAGACAAAACAGACATCACCGGCCCGAAAATCTCCTCCCGCGCGATGGTCATATCATCTGTCACATCGGCAAAAACCGTCGGCTCCACATAGAACCCCTCGCGGTCCATCGCCTTGCCACCCGTGATCAATCGCGCCCCCTCGGCCAATCCCTTCTCGACATAGCCCAGAACGATCTGCCGCTGCGCATTGGACACCATCGGCCCGTAATTCACCGCCTCGTCCAGCGGATCACCGGCCACAATCCCCGCCTCCAGCCGCGCCTTCAACCGCTCAAGGAAGGCATCCATCAAACCGGATTGAACAAACACCCGCGTCCCGTTGGAACAGACCTGCCCCGAGGCATAGAAATTCCCGTTAATCGCACCGGACACCGCATCCTCAAGATCCGCATCGTCAAACACCAAAATCGGGCTCTTCCCGCCAAGCTCCATGGTCACATGGCGCATCCCCTCGGCGGCGGCGGCATACACCTTGCGCCCCGTCGGCACCGATCCGGTCAGCGAAACCTTCGCCACCCGCGGATCATTGACCAAAGCCGCGCCAACTTCGCCGCGCCCCTGCACCACATTAAACACCCCGTCCGGCAATCCCGCCTCGCGGTAAATCTCCGCCAAGGCCAGCGCCGTCAGGGGCGTGGTCTCGGAGGGTTTGAACACCATGGCATTGCCGCAGGCCAGCGCAGGCGCGCTCTTCCACGCGGCAATCTGCATCGGATAATTCCACGCGCCGATACCGACGCAAACGCCCAAAGGCTCTCGGATGGTATAGGCCCAGTCCCGCCCAAGCTGGATGTGATCGCCCCCCAGCATCGCCGCCTGCCCACCGAAATACTCCAGCGCATCCGCCGCCGATGTCGGATCGGCCACCAAAGTCTCCTGCAGGGGCTTGCCCGTGTCCATGGTCTCGATCCGGCTCAGCTCGGCGTTGCGCGCGCGAATGATATCCGCCGCCCGCCGCAACACGCGGCCCCGCTCCACCCCCGGCAGTGCGGCCCATGCCTTCTGCGCCTCCACAGCGGCGGCCAATGCCGCATCCACCTGCCCGCCGTCCGCCTCGGCCAACTCGGCCACAACCTGCCCCGTCGCCGGATAGATCACCGGCAGGGCCGCACCGGCCCCCGCAACAAAGCCGCCATTGATGAAAAGGCTGCCCTCGGGCTGCACGGATTTGGGGTCTGCATTGGCCATGGTCTAACGTCCTTTGGGGTTGCCGCAGGGCAGGCTAACGATACAGCACCGTAAAGCACGCCCAAGCACGACATAGTTGAGATCGCACCGACATCTGCACCGCCTTTGTCTTGCGTTCAACCGCCTGTTCGCATAACCACCCCCGAAACAAAACGCCGGACCTGACATGACCACATTGGTAATGAAATTTGGTGGCACATCCGTTGCCAACCTAGACCGCATCCGCCGCGCCGCAAAACGCGTGGGGCGAGAGGTGGCCAATGGCCACAACGTCATCGTGATTGTCTCCGCCATGTCGGGCAAAACCAACGAACTCGTCGGCTGGGTCAATGAAACCTCGCCCCTCTATGACGCCCGCGAATATGACGCGGTGGTCTCCTCGGGCGAGAACGTCACCGCAGGGCTCATGGCCCTGACCCTGCAAGAAATGGATATCCCGGCGCGCAGCTGGCAGGGCTGGCAAGTGCCGCTGAAAACCAACAGCGCCCATGCCGCCGCCCGGATCGAGGAAATCCCAACGGGTAACATCGACGCCAAATTCGCCGAGGGGATGAAAGTCGCCGTCGTCGCGGGCTTCCAAGGCATCTCGCCCGAGGGGCGCATCACCACGCTGGGCCGCGGCGGCTCCGACACCACCGCCGTCGCCTTCGCCGCCGCCTTTGGCGCCGTGCGCTGCGACATCTACACCGATGTGGACGGCGTCTACACCACCGACCCGCGCATCTGCGAAAAGGCCCGCAAACTCGACAAGATCGCGTTTGAGGAAATGCTCGAACTCGCCTCGCTGGGCGCCAAGGTCCTGCAAACCCGCTCGGTAGAGCTCGCCATGCGGTTCAAGGTGCCCCTGCGCGTCTTGTCCAGCTTTGAGGAAATGTCAGACACAGCGGGCACAATCGTCTGCGATGAGGAAGAAATCATGGAATCCAATGTTGTCTCCGGGGTCGCCTACAGCCGCGACGAAGCGAAAATGACCCTGATCTCCGTCGCCGACCGTCCCGGCATCGCCGCCGCCATCTTTGGCCCCCTGGCCGAGGCCGGCGTCAATGTCGATATGATCGTGCAGAACATCTCCGAAGAGGGGCGCACAGACATGACCTTCTCCTGCCCCACTGATCAGGTGGCGCGCGCCGAAAAGGCGATGGAGGATGCCAAAGCCGCAGGCGACATCAACTTCCGCGAGCTGGTCTCCGACACCAATGTCGCCAAGGTTTCTGTCGTCGGCATCGGCATGCGCTCCCACGCAGGCGTCGCCGCCAAAATGTTCAAGGCCCTCTCCGACGACGGCGTGAACATCAAGGTCATCACCACCTCGGAAATCAAAACCTCGGTCCTGATCGACCGCAAATACATGGAACTCGCCGTGCAGGCCCTCCATGATGTCTTCGAGCTGGAAAAATCCTAGGGTCCTGGCCCAGAGGCTTCTTATTGGTCCAAATATCCCGGGGGGAGGCCGCAGGCCGGGGGGCAGCGCCCCCAGATCAAGATTTTTCTCCGAAAAATCTCTCCCGCGCCAAGGCGCGGGAGGTCCCGCAGGCCGCCGCCCGCCTGTGGTCTCAATAACACATTCCGTTTCGGGCAAGTCTATGGTCTAAACAACCCAGACGGGCAGACCCTGCCCATTGGGACGGAACCGAACCGATGCCGCAAACGCCGCAATCCACCAGCCGCAAGCTGCTGACACGCCTGCGCCAATCGCTCTCTGACCCTGCCGAGGGGCAGGAACGTCTTGATCGCATTACCAAACTCATCGCCGCCGAAATGCAAACCGACGTTTGCTCGATCTACCTGTTCCGCGATGCCGAAACGCTGGAACTCTGCGCGACAGAGGGGCTGAATCAAGAGGCCGTCCACCAGACCCGCATGCGCATGGGAGAGGGGCTCGTCGGCCGCGTCGCCATGCGCACCCGCCCGATCAACACCGCCGATGCCCCCTCCGAACGGGGCTTCCGCTTCATGCCCGAAACCGGCGAGGAAATTTATTCCGGCTTCGCAGGCGTCCCGATCCAGCGCATCGGCGAACGCCTCGGCGTGCTGGTGGTGCAATCGAAACAGGCCCGCGCCTACCTTGACGATGAAATCCACGCGCTGGAAGTCGTCGCCATGGTGCTGGCCGAAATGACCGAACTCGGCGCCTTTCAGGGCGAGGGGGAGGCCCTCAAAGCCCTGCACCAACAGGCCGTCCTCGTGCGCGGCGCCGTCGGGCAGGAGGGCACCGCAAGGGGCCGCGTCTGGCTGCACGAGCCGCGCGTGGTCGTCACCAACCCGTTTTCCGAGGACGCCGAGGCCGAGCTCACCCGCCTGCGCAGCGCTGTGGACGAACTGCGCGTCTCCGTCGACGAGATGCTCGATGTCCACGCCAAGGGCGACGCCGATCAGGTGCAGGTGCTCGAAGCCTACCGCATGTTCGCCAATTCCAAGGGCTGGCTGCGGCGCATGGAAAAGGACATCAACGATGGCCTCTCCGCCGAGGCCGCGGTGGAAAAGGAGCAATCCTCCGCCCGCGCCCGCATGGAACAGGTGCCCGATGCCTACCTGCGCGAACGCCTTCAGGACCTCGATGACCTCTCCAACCGCCTCTTGCGCCTGCTGACCGGGCAAGGCGCGACCACAGGGGCCGAAATGCCCGACAATCCGGTGCTCATCGCCCGCAACATCGGCCCCGGCGAGCTCCTCGCCTATGGCCGCTCCCTGCGCGGCATCGTGCTGGAGGAAGGCTCCGTCGGCTCCCACGCCGCCATCGTCGCCCGCGCCCTCGCGATCCCGCTGGTGATCAACGCCAAACGCATCACGACAGAGGCCTTGAACGGCGACCTCATCCTTGTCGACGGCGAACAGGGCATCGTCCACCTGCGGCCGGAAGACAGCATCATCTCCGCCTTCACCGACAAAATCGCCATGCAGGCCAAGGCGCAGGAACGCTATGCCTCGATCCGGGGCAAACCGGCGAAATCCAAATGCGGCACCACCATCGGCCTGCATATGAACGCGGGGCTGATGGCCGACCTGCCCAGTCTTGAGGGCTCGGGCGCAGAGGGGGTTGGCCTCTTCCGCACCGAATTGCAGTTCCTCGCCTCGAACAAGGTGCCCACCCGCGGCTTCCTCGCCGGCTCCTACAGCCGCGTGATGGACGCCGCCAAGGGCAAACGCGTGGTCTTCCGCACCCTCGACATCGGCTCCGACAAGGTGCTGCCCTATATGAAACGCGAGGAGGAGCCGAACCCCGCCCTCGGCTGGCGCGCCATCCGTGTCGGCCTTGATAAGCCCGGCGTGATGCGGATGCAGCTTCAGGCCCTCCTTCGCGCCGCCAATGGCCGCCCGCTCTCGGTGATGTTTCCCTTCATCGCCCAGTTCGAGGAATTCCGCGCCGCCCGCGCCCACCTGACCCACGAGATCGAGCGCGAGGAAAAGCTCGGCCATATCCTGCCCGAGAAAATCGAAATCGGCGCCATGCTGGAAACCCCCTCCATGGCTTTCGCCCCGCGCCAGTTCTTCGAGGAAACCGACTTTATCTCCATCGGCGGCAATGACCTGAAACAGTTCTTCTTCGCCGCCGACCGCGAGAACGAGCGCGTGCGCAAACGCTACGATTCCCTCAACGTCAGCTTCCTGTCGCTGATCGAAATGATTGCACAGCGCTGCGCCGACACTGGCACCCACCTGTCCTTCTGCGGCGAGGACGCAGGCCGCCCGATAGAGGCCCTGTGCTTTGCCGCCATGGGCCTGCGCACCCTCTCCATGCGCCCCGCCTCCATCGGTCCGGTGAAAAACCTGATCCGCCAGGTCGACATCTCCGAGGCCCGCAAAATCATCCTCGCCGCCCGCGACGATGGCGAACAATCGGTGCGCCCCGCGATCAAGAACTGGCTCGCAGAACAGGGCATCAACCCAAGCTGACGCCCGCCAATTCCTTGCACAGATGGGGGCCCTCCTTTACCTGATGGATCAGGGACAGGAGAGGCCGCCGCCATGACCACGACCAAGCTCGCCATCGGCAGTATCTTCATCGGCATCGCGGTCCTCGGCCTCAAAACCCTCGCCTATTGGCTGACCGGATCTGTCGCCCTGCTCTCCGATGCGCTGGAAAGCACCGTCAATGTCGCCACCGCCATCGCCGCCCTGATCGCGATCCGCATCGCCGCAAAACCCGCCGATGCCGAACACCCCTATGGCCACCACAAGGCCGAGTATTTCAGCGCCGTCCTCGAAGGCGTGATGATCATCATCGCCGCGCTCCTGATCTTCCGCGAGGCCTTTCGCGGCTTCCTCGCCCCCCTGCCCATCGACGCCCCGGCCGAGGGCCTCGCCGTCAACATGCTCGCCACGGCGATCAACGGGTTCTGGGCATGGGTGCTGATCACACGGGGGCGCTCTGGCAAATCCCCCGCGCTGGTCGCCGATGGCAAACACCTGCTGGCCGATGTCTTCACCTCCTGCGGCGTTGCCGTGGGCTTTCTTCTGGCGGTGGCCACGGGCTGGTGGCTGCTCGATCCGGCCATGGCCGCCCTGGTCGCCCTGCATATCCTCTGGTCCGGCTCCAAAATCGTAAAGGATTCCCTCAGCAGCCTGATGGACGAAACCGTGCCGGAACACACCCTGCAAGACATCCGCCGCGTCATCGCCGCAGAGGCAGGCGGCGCGATGGAGGCCCACGACCTGCGCACCCGTCACGCAGGCATAGCCACCTTCATCGACTTTCACCTCGTGGTTCCGGGGGAAACCACCGTCTTCGAATCCCATGAAATCTGCGACCGGATCGAAAAATCCCTCAAGGACTTGCTAGAGGACGCAAAGGTGACGATCCATGTGGAACCGGAGCATAAACTCAAACCCTCCGGCGCCATCCTTCCGGCCCCGTAAACCTAGGGCAGGCGGCGTTCTACAGGCCCCGTGATGCCCGCCCAATCGCCCTGCCCCAGAACCCGCTCGGGGTTGGTGGGCGGCGGCATCACCACGCCGCTCAAATGCTCGAAGCCGAAACGGCGGTAATAGGCGTAATCGCCCACCAGCATCACACGCGGCCAGCCCGCCGCCCATGCCGCCGCCAGCCCCTCGGCCATCAGCAATCCGCCCAATCCCTCGCCCTGCCGCGTCGGATGCACGGCAATCGGCCCCAGCAACAGGGCCTCCGCCCCGCCCACGGACACAGGCCAAAACCGCAGCGCCCCGGCAAGAATCCCGCCCTCGTCCCGCGCCACACGGCTCAGCCCCGCCTCCGCCGGAACCCCCTCGCGCAGACGATAGGACGACAGCGCCTCACGCCCCGGTGCAAACACCAGGTCATAAAGCGCCTCCACCTCATAGGCGTCATCTGTGGTCTCAGGGTGTAGCTTATACATCACGCAGGCCGGAATTGACTGGAAGCGGCCCTATCACGGCGCTAAATCCGGAGCAAACCAAACCCGCGAGGTCCCCCATGTTCTACCGCCCCCAAGACGGCCACGGCCTGCCGCACAACCCGTTCAACGCCGTCGTCACACCGCGCCCCATCGGCTGGATCTCGACCCGAGGCCGCGACGGGGTCAACAACCTCGCCCCCTATTCCTTTTTCAACGCCGTCGCCTATGAGCCGCCGCAGGTCATGTTCGCCTCCACCAGCGCCAAACCCGACCGGATCGGCACCAAGGACAGCGTCTCCCTGATCCGCGAAACCGGGGTCTTTTGCGTCAATATCGTCGAAACCGCAGCGCAGGATGCCATGAACGCCACCTCCGCCGCCCTGCCCGCCGGCACCGACGAATTCGAGGTCGCAGGCCTGCAATCCGCCCAGTGCGACAGCATCGACTGCGCCCGCGTCGCCTCCGCCCCCGCCGCGCTGGAATGCAAACTGACCCAGATCGTCCCCCTGCCCGGCGCCGCCAACTTCGCCGTCTTCGGCGAGGTCACCGGCGTGCACCTGCGCGACGATTGCATCGTCGACGGCATCTTTGACGTCACCCGCTACCAACCCCTCGCGCGGATGGGCTACCGCAACTACGCCTCCGTCACCGAACAATTCGAGCTGACCCGCCCCGATGACTGACGGCAGTATCGACACTTGGGAAAGCTACAAGCCGATACGCGAGGCCCGCCTTGACCTGCTCAAGGGCGCCGAATGGGATGGCTTCTACCAAGGGGCCGCGCCCTTTCTCCGCTCCGCCGATAAAAACCTCCGCGACAGCGCACTGGAGCGCCTGATGACCGCCGTCTTCTGGTCCGAAGGCTCAGGCCCGCGGGGCGACCGCCCGAGCAGGGAGCACATGATCCGCCGCGAAGCATGGCTCCTCACCCGCGTGATGGAGGCCCAGGAAACCCACAACGACACCATCCCGAACTTCCTGCAACACCTGCGCTTCAAATCCCCCCGCGACCCCCAAATCATCACCGAACGCCTGCGCAAATGGGCCCGCCAAACGCCCGAGGGCGTCAATCCCGACCACATCATCGGCGCCCTCATCCTGCTCACGCCGCCGAAACCCAGCCAATGCGACGAATGGCTCAAACTGCTGGACGCCCCCTCCAACTACATCCGCGCCTGCGCGGCCTATAACCTCGGCGCCGCAATCGACCTCTGGGCCGAGAGCGAGGCCGAAGCGATGGAAACCATCTTCGCCAAAGAGATCAAACGCCCCGGCATCGCCGGCCCCTTCTGGACCGGAAGCGAACTTGGCTATGACGCCCACCTCCTGCCCATCGACGCCCCCGACTGGATGATGCGCATCCTCGAACAGCGCGCGGGGCCAGAGCCCCAAGACCTCCCCTTCAACGGCATCGACTTCCACGCCCACGAAATCTGCAGCAAATCCCCCGACATGGTGCGCCGCATGCTCCGCGCTGGACAAACAGGCCTCGCCCTTGAGACCGCGCTGGAAAACCGGGCGTATCAGCCGCAGATGGAGGATGTTCTGATAGAGCTTGGAGAAACAGAGCCCTCCGTCCGCCTTCACCTCGCTTGGTATCACGGGCTGATCCACCCAAAGGCCACGAGGGCCGAAATCCGTGACTGCACCGATATGCCCGCAGGCATCCGCACCACCGCCACCCTGCGGACCTATACGGGCCACGACGGCAATCCCTACCGGATGGAGGCGCTCGCCCTGCATCCCGCGCCCTTTGGCCAAACCCTGCCCAAGGGCGAACTCGCCCCCCTGATCGAACGCCTCGCGCCCCCCTCGCTGCGCGGCGCGCCGCGCCCCTACCCGGGCCTAAGCTCCGCAGGCGATCCCCCCGCCCCCTATTTCATCGGGGACAAAGAGCTGCGCAGCTTTACAGGCGGCATAACAGTTGAAATCGCGTGGTTGCCGGGCAGGCAAGAGGCCTCCCGCGCCCTGATCACAGGGCCCGGCCTTTGGGACCGGACCCCGTAACCAAACCGGTTAATGCCCGCCGATCACCCCGGTGCGCACACCGTAATCGGCGGCGATTTCGTAATCGGGGTCATCGTCGCTGTCGATCATAAGCGAGCCCGCCTTGGACAAAAGCTGATGGCAATCGGGGCTCAGATGGCGCAGCTGAAGCGCCTTGCCCGCCTTCTCGTATTTGTCGGCCAAAGCCTCGATCGCCGCCAGAGCCGACTGATCCGCCACCCGGCTTTCGGCGAAATCCACGATCACCAAAGAGGGGTCCGTCTCCGGCGTGAACAGCTCGCCAAAAGCCTCGGCAGAGCCAAAGAACAACGGCCCGCGAATGGCATAGACCTTGGCCCCCTCGGGCGTCTCATGGGCGCGGGCGCGAATCCGCGTCGCGTTCTGCCAGGCATAGGCCAGCGCCGAGACAATCACCCCGACCACAACCGCCGTCGCCAGATCGGTCATCACCGTCACCACGGTGACAAGGATGATCACAAAGGCATCCGTCCCCGGAACCTTGCGCAGGATGTTGAATGAGTTCCAAGCAAAGGTCCCGATCACCACCATGAACATCACCCCAACCAGCGCCGCCAGAGGGATCTGCTCGATCAAAGGCGCGGCGAACAGGATAAAGACCAACAGGAACAGCGCCGCTGCCACACCGGCAATCCGCGTCCGCCCGCCCGATTTCACGTTGATCATCGACTGCCCGATCATGGCACAGCCGCCCATACCGCCAAAGAAACCGGTGACCGTATTGGCCACACCCTGCGCCACACATTCCTGACTGGCCCCGCCGCGCTTGCCCGTGATCTCGCCCACAAGGTTCAGGGTCAGAAGGCTCTCGATCAAGCCGATCGCCGCCAGAATAAGGGAATAGGGCAGGATGATCTTAAAGGTCTCGAAGGTGAAGGGCACCATGGGCACATGCCACTGGGGCAAACCGCCCTGAATGCTGGCCATATCGCCCACACGCGGCACATCAATCCCCAGCACAATCACCAGAATCGCCACAATCCCGATCCCCGCCAAAGGCGCGGGAATAACATTGGTCACCTTCGGCATCAGATAGATGATCGCCATGGTCAGGCCCACAAGACCCAGCATCGTCACCATCGCCATGCCCGAAAGCCACTCCCCATGGGCGATCCCGTGGCCCGTCACCTCCGCAGAGCCGGGCACCTGAAACTGCCCCAGCTGCGCAAGGAAAATCACAATCGCCAAACCGTTCACAAAGCCCAGCATCACAGGATGCGGCACCAGCCGGATAAACTTGCCCAGCTTGAACACCCCGGCCCCGATCTGCAAAATCCCCATCAAAACAACGGTGGCAAACAGATATTCCACCCCGTGCTCGGCCACGAGGGCCACCATCACAACGGCCAAAGCCCCCGTCGCACCGGAAATCATCCCCGGCCGCCCGCCGATCAGGGCCGTGATCAACCCGACCAGAAAGGCCGCATAAAGCCCGACCAAAGGATGCACCCCGGCGACAAAGGCAAAGGCCACCGCCTCGGGCACCAAAGCCAAGGCTACCGTCAGGCCGGACAAAAGCTCGATCCGCAGGCGCGCCGCGCTCAACCCGCCCTCTCCTGTCCATTGCTCCATATCAGGGGTCAGGCTGGACCGCGCGAGGGCGTTCAAAATATTGCGAGGCATAGGGCAAGGATCCGATGTCAAAAGTGGCAGGAGGCAGACACCATCCCAAAGGGGCCAGTGTCATTTCGCGCCTACCTATAGGGCATACCCGCGGCATGGAAGCCCCCCACAGCCCGCCGGCAGCGCCCCAGAGGCGAAAACAACAGTTTTCGCGGTAGAATCCCCTGCGCCGCGCGGCTTATGATACCGCTAAACATGGAACCAAAAGGTTAACCCCAATGAGTGACAGAGTAATCGGCGTGATCGGCGGCAGCGGCCTCTACGCCATCGACGCCCTCGAAGGCGCAACATGGACAACCCTCACCACCCCATGGGGCGATCCCTCGGACGCGATCCTTGTGGGCGAGCTGGAGGGCACCAAAATGGCCTTCCTGCCCCGCCACGGACGCGGCCATGTCCACGCCCCCTCCGATGTGCCCTATCGCGCCAATATCGACGCGCTCAAACAGCTCGGCGTGACGGATATCCTCTCGGTCTCGGCCTGCGGCTCCTTCCGCGATGAAATGGCCCCCGGCGATTTCGTCCTCTGCGACCAGATGATCGACCGCACCCGCGGCCGCACCTCCAGCTTCTTCAGCTCCGGCTGCGTCGCCCATGTCTCCCTCGCCCATCCCACCTGCGACCGGCTGCGCAGCGCGGCCCTGGGCGCGGCGCAGGGCCTCGGCATCACCGTGCATAACGGCGGCACCTACCTCGCAATGGAGGGGCCGCAGTTCTCCACCCTCGCCGAATCGCGCATGTACCGCGAAGTCTGGGCCGCCGATGTCATCGGCATGACCAATATGCCCGAGGCCAAACTCGCCCGCGAGGCCGAGATCTGCTACCTCACCGTCGCCATGGTCACCGATTACGACAGCTGGCACCCCGACCACGGAGAGGTCGACATCAACCAACTCCTCGCCACCCTCGGCGCCAATGTCGCCCATGGCGCGGCGCTGGTCGCGGCCATGCCCGCCGCCCTGAACGGCCCGCGCGAGGCCTGCCCGCAGGGCTGCGACAGCGCGCTCCAATTCGCCATCATGACCGCCCCCGAAAAACGCGACCCCGCCCTTGTCGCCAAATTGCAAACCGTCGCCGGACGGGTCCTTGGATAGAAAAATGCCAGCAAAATCAGTCACTGACTACATCCGCACCATCCCCGACTTCCCGCAAGAGGGGATAATGTTCCGCGATGTCACCACCCTCTTCGCTGACCCGCGCGGCTTTCGCATGGCGGTGGACCAGATGCTCCACCCCCACGCGGGCGAGGAAATCGACCTCGTCGTCGGGCTCGAGGCCCGCGGCTTCATCCTCGGCGGCGCCATCGCGCATCAGCTCTCCACCGGCTTCGTCCCGATCCGCAAAAAGGGCAAGCTGCCCGGCAAATGTATCGAGCAGTCCTACACTCTCGAATACGGCGAGGCCGTGGTCGAACTGCACGAGGACGCGATCACCGCAGGCCAACGCATCCTGCTCGTCGATGACCTCCTCGCCACCGGCGGCACGGCAGAGGCCGGGATCTCCCTGATCGAACGGCTGGGCGGCAAGATCACCGCCTGCTCCTTCATCATCGACCTGCCCGACCTTGGCGGCCGGGCAAAGCTCGAAGCCATGGGCATGGAGGTCCACGCCCTTTGCGCATACGGCGGCCATTGATGCCTCTGACATCAATGGCCCTGCGGGGGCAGGCGGGCGGGCGCGGCGCGGCGCGTGGGGGCAAAGCCCCCCGCCCGCACCGCGCCCGCCCGCCTGCCCGCTCCCTTGCCACTGCTGCGCCTCTCTGCCTCTGGCTCGCCCTTGGCACCCTCGCGGGGCATGCCCCGCCCGCCGCCGCGCAAAGCGCCGCACAGGACACCGGGGCGCAGGGCACCGCGACCCAAGACACAACCGCCCAAAACACGACAACACAGAGCACCGACGCACAGGACACGCAGGCACAGGCCACCGCCGCCGAAACCCCGCGCCCCGAAACGCTCGAGGACACCCTCGCCCTCATGCGCGACCATGTCCTGCAAACCTACCCCAAGGTGCAGGCCAGCATCGACTCGGAGCAGCGCATCCTCCTGCTCACCCTGCCGGGCGCAGAGGAACCCGCCCTCACCTATCCCGACAACCTGCACAAACAACTCGCCCGCACGGCAAGCGCCGAGGATCGCGCCCTGATCCTCTCCAACTTCATCGCCCAAACCATCGACAGCCCCGACGCCGACATCCCCGACCGGCTTGAACAGCTCCGCCCCGTGCTCCGCCATCTGGACAGCTACACCAGCATCGATCCCGCCCCCGTCCATCGCCCCTTCCTCGGCGACATGGGGCTTTTCTACGTCTGGGACAAACCCGGCTCCGTTGCCTTCGTCACCCAGCCGGACCTCGCCCGCCACGGCCTCACGGCCGAGACCCTCGACCAGACCGCCCGCGACAACTTCGCCGCCGCCGGTCCGCAACTCACTGTGGAACAGGATGGTGTATATTTCCTTACCGCCGACGGATTTTACGAGAGCAGCTTCCTGCTCGACACCGGCCTCTGGCAGGACATCGAATCCCAACTCGGCCCCCTGCTCATCGCCGTGCCGAACCGCTCGATCGTGGTCTTCCAGCCGATCACATCGCTCACCGCCAAGCCGCAGATGCGCGCCCTGATCGAAAGCTTTCAGGAGGACTACGGCTACGCCCTCTCCTCTGACCTCTTGCTGTTCCGCGATGGGGAATTTGCATTGGCACGATAAGCAGGGCTTATCACCCCGCCGCACGCCCCGTTAACCACGCCGATCTGCACAATCGTATGCATCGGATGTGCATCACTTGTGCACCGGGTGTGACCAGAATTTTCGGAGCAAATTCTGCCCCTTAACCCTTATTCTTCAGGCATCCGCAAAACAGCGCCCGGATTCATGATCCCCTGCGGGTCCAAGGCCCCCTTGATCGCCCGCATCACCGCCAGTTTCGCCGGATCGCCATAGCGCTCAAGGTCCTCGACCTTCAGCCGCCCAACCCCGTGCTCGGCACTGAACGACCCGCCCAGTTCCTCCACCAGATCATAGACCACACGCACCGCCGCACCCTTCTGCGCCGCATAGTCCTCGCGCTGCCGCCCCTCGGCGGGGAACAGGTTGTAATGCAGGTTCCCGTCGCCCAGATGCCCGAAACAGTTGATCCGGAAATCCGCAATCTCCCCAAGGGCTTGGCCCGCGCGGTTGATGAACTCCGGCACCTGAGTCAGGGGCAGGGAAATATCATGGCTCGACACCGCGCCCACGCGCTTGTTCGCCTCCGGAATGGTCTCGCGCACCTCCCAGAAGGCCTGCCTCTGGGCAAGGCTCTGCGCCACCGCGCCATCGTAGACCAGCTCCGCCTCGAACCCTTCCGCAAACAGCTCCTCCAAGGCCCCCTCAGGGTCCAAGCCCTCCGGCAAGCCAAGCTCGATCAACACGCACCACTCCGGCGTCTCGTCAAAGGGCAGCCGCAGGGAAAACCCCGTCTGCGCCAGAAAATCGCTGCCCGAACGGTGGATCAACTCAAAGGCGCTGATCCCGCTGCCAAGCCGCTCCTGCGCCATGGCCAAAAGGTCCAGCGCCGCACGCGGAGAGGCCACCGCCATAACAGCCGTCCCCTGCGCCGCAGGGCGCGGATGCAGCGCAAGCACCGCCGCCGTGATCACGCCCAATGTCCCCTCGGCCCCGATGAGCAAATGCCGCAGGTCATAGCCGGTGTTGTCTTTGCGCAATGATTTCAATCCGTTGTAGATCGACCCATCCGGCAAAACCGCCTCGATCCCCAGAACCAGATTGCGCGTATTGCCATAGCGCAAGACGTTCACGCCGCCCGCATTGGTCCCCAAAAGCCCGCCCAAAACCGCCGAACCTTCAGAGGCCAGCGAGAGCGGAAACAGCCGCCCCGCCTCCTCCGCCGCGGCCTGCACGTTGGCCAAAATCGCTCCCGCCTCGGCCTCCAGAATATTGCCCACGGGGTCAACGCGGCGAATGGCATTCATCCGCTCAAGGCTCAGGATCACAGGCGCCGGCAGCGCATCAGACAGCTGCCCGCCGACCAGTCCCGTGCCGCCGCCATAGGGGATCACAGGCACCCGCGCCTGCGCCGCAGCCTTGATAATAACGGCCACCTCGGCGGTGTTCGCAGGGGCCAGAACCGCGCCAATCTCCCCCGTCCAAAAGCCGCGCGGCTCCTCGGCATAGCGCGCCTCGGGGGCGCGAAACGTGGCGGGGGGAAGAACGGCGCGCAGGCCGTTAAGGAATTCGTCAGAACAGGGTGCTAGCATGCCACAAGTCGTGACATATCCTTGCACCATCTACCAGACGCGGATCGCCGCTCGGCCCTATTATCTTGGCCCCAATATGACGGAGCACCCCGATTAATCGTCGAACCCCGTTATTCGTAAAAAACAGGCGGTGTCATCGGCTCCAGAACCAAAATCGTCGGCCGCGAGGGCAGGCTGCGCAGGGAAACCGTCACTTCCGATCCGCCCGCACGCTCGATCTCGAATTCGTCGCCCAGACCCACCATGAATTGTTCAAGGGAGTAGTTCGAAAACCAGTGCATCGGAATCACATAGGAGGCGCGAATCTGCCGCACGATCCGCTGCATCGTCGCAATATCCACCGTCAGCCCGCCGTCCACGGGCACAATCGCCACGTCCAGCCGCCCGATCGCGGCATATTGGGATGGGTCCGGCTCGTGATGCAGATGGCCCAGATGGCCAATACACAGGCCCGCAACCTCGAAGATGAAGATCGAATTGCCGTCTTCCTCGATTCGGTCCTGATAGGGGCTGCGAATATCGGTGGTCACATTGCGCACCAGCATCTCACCTAGATCAAGGTGATGATCCGCAGGCTCCCCCACGCCCCAGCCCTTTAAAACATGGGTGATCCGCTCATCCGGGGCGGCGGTCCAATGGCTGTTGTGGGCATGGTTCATGGTGACGATATCGGGAACAAACTCCGGCAATCCGGTGCGCCCGACAAAATCCGTCACCGCGCTCACGCCGCCGTTGGTCTGAAGCAGGAACATCGCATGGTCAAGGTATTGAAGTCGCACGGAATTTTCCGAAACAGGGTCAGTATAAGCCGCCTTGTGAAGGAACTCTATCCCCGGCGTATTCTGCGCAATGGCGATACAGTGGCTGGGCCGCCGATCCCCCTGCGCCGCGCCAAGCGACGGAACCATCAAGATAATTAGACAAAGGATCAACCGCATCATGCGCACCTCCTGCTTTTCAACAGTACCGCGCGATTCGGATTCGCCAAATCACAATTTGGAGTTGAACAGCCTCAGCCCGCCTCGGCCCGCCCCCGGCGATCCGCCCGCAGGCTGGCATAGAGCACATGGTTGCGCCACCGCCCGTTGATCTGAAGGTAGCTCTGCGCCACCCCCTCGTATTTGAAACCGGCCTTCTCCAGCACCCCGCGCGAGGGCGCGTTATCGGGCAGGCAGGCGGCCTCGATCCGGCTCAGGTCCAGCACGGAAAACCCATAATGAACAATGCCTTGGATCGCCTCCAGCATATATCCCTCGCGGGCAAAAGGCTTGCCGATCCAATAGCCGATGGTCGCCGCCTGCGCCGGGCCACGGCGGATATTGTCCATGGTGATCGCGCCAAGCAGGCTCTCGTCACTGCGCCGCACCAGAAAAAGCGGCACCGCCGTTCCGCCGATCAGCGCCTTTTGCGCCCAATAGACACGATTGGTAAAGGCTTTGCGGCTAAGATGGTCAGAGGCCCAGACAGGCTCCCATGGCTGCAAGAAATCCATGCTGTCACGGCGCAGAGCGGCCCATGCCCGAAAATCCGCATGGGCAGGCGGGCGCAGAATCATGCGCTCTGTCGCCAGCCGAACTTTGCGCCGCGCCAACCGCATCACGCGACCAGACGCTCCTGCAGGGCGGCCAGACCGGGCGCCTTATCCGCAGGCCCATAAAGGGCAAGCGCCGATTTGCTATGCCCCACCATATGCTCGGCAAAGGCTGTCACATCGGCGCGGCTCACCGCATCGATCCGCTCCACCGTCTCAAACAGCGGCGGCACACGGCCCCAGATCGCAACCAGACGCGCAAGACGCTCGGCGCGGGAGGACGGGCTCTCCAGCCCCATCAACATCCCCGCCTTCATCTGCGCCCGCGCACGCGCCACCTCGGCCTCGTTCAGGTCCTGCGTCGAGCGGCGCAATTCATCCACCGTCAGCTCCGCCAAACCGGCGATTTCCTCGCCGCTGGTCCCGGCATAGATCGTCATCAAACCGGTATCGGCATAGGCCCCGGCCTGCGCGAAAATCGAATAACACAGCCCGCGCTTCTCGCGCACTTCCTGGAACAGACGCGAGGACATCCCCCCGCCCAAAAGCGTGGAATAGACCTGCGCCGTATAGATATCCTTGTCGCGATACCCCGGCCCCTCAAAGGCAAGGGCGAAATGCACCTGCTCAAGGGCCTTGCCCTCGCGCCGCTCGCCGCCGCCGAACTGCGCCGTCAAAACATTGCTCTGACGCACAGGCACCATACCGCCAAACAGCTCCTCCGCCAGCTTCAGGATCGCCGCATGATCCACCGCGCCAGCGGCCGACAGGATCATCTGCTCCGGCCCGTAATTCTCCGCCACAAAGCGCGACAGATCGCCCTTGCCAAAGCTGCTCACGCGCTCCGAGGGGCCAAGGATCGTGCGGCCAAGGGGCTGATCGGGATAGGCCTCTTCCTGAAGCCAGTCGAAGATAATATCATCCGGCGTATCAAGGGCTTGGCCGATCTCTTGCAAGATCACCCCGCGCTCCACCTCGATCTCCCCCTCGTCGAAAACGGGGTTCAAAACGATATCGGCAATCACATCCATCGCCAGCGGCACATCGGCCTCAAGCACCCGCGCGTAATAGGCCGTGGTTTCGCGGCTGGTATAGGCGTTGATATAGCCACCCACATCCTCGATCGCCTCGGCGATCTGAAGGGCGCTACGCCGCTTGGTGCCTTTGAACGCCATATGCTCAAGGAAATGGGCAATGCCGTTCTGCTCAAGCCGCTCATGCCGCCCGCCAACGTTCACCCAGATCCCGATAGAGGCCGATTGCAGCCCCGGCATATGTTCTGTCACCACCCGTAGCCCATTGGGCAAAGTGTCGAGGTTTATGCTCAAGCCCCGCGCCTTTCTTTGATAAGCTGTGTCAGGGCCGCAAGGTCATTCTCCACCCGCGTCACCCGTTCCTCACGGTCATAAAGATCGCCCATCCGATTGGGAAGGGGCGGGTGCATCCCGCTGGCTTTTTCCACCGCATCAGGGAACTTGGCCGGATGCGCCGTGGACAGGGTGATCACCGGCGTATCGCCAAGGAATTCCCGCGCCACATGGGTGCCAACGGCGGTATGGGGACAGAGCAATTCACCGGTCTCTTCCAGCATCCGCTTGATCTCGCCAAGGGTCTGCTCCTCGTCGCAGCGCCCGGATACAAAGGTGCTTTGCAGCCCCTCCAATGCGCCCTGCGAAATCTGGAACCCGCCACCGTTCTTCAACGCCTCCATATCCTTGGCCACCGCATCCCCGTCACGGCCATAGGCGTCGAACAGGGCGCGCTCGAAATTCGAGCTGACCAGAATATCCATGGAGGGCGAAACCGTCGGCGCAACCACACCGGTGGTATAGCTGCCCGTTGTCAGGGCGCGGTGCATCACGTCATTGCGGTTGGTCGCCACGATCAACTGCTTGATCGGCAGGCCCATCTGCTGCGCGATATAGCCCGCGAAAATGTCACCGAAATTCCCCGTCGGCACGCAAAAGCTCACCTCGCGGTCCGGCGCACCAAGGGCCGTGGCCGAGGTGAAATAATACACCACCTGCGCCACAACCCGCGCCCAGTTGATGGAGTTCACACCGGCAAGACCCACCTCCTCGCGGAAGGCGAAATCATTGAACATATCTTTCAGGCGCGCCTGACAATCGTCAAAGGTGCCCTCCACCGCCAAGGCATGCACATTGGCCTCCGACGGGGTCGTCATCTGGCGGCGCTGCACCTCTGACACACGGCCATGGGGGAACAGGATGCAGACATCCACATTGCTCAGGCCCCGAAACGCCTCGATCGCCGCAGAGCCGGTATCCCCGCTGGTCGCCCCCACAATCGTCACCCGCTTGCCGGACCGCGACAGGGACAGCTGGAACAGCTGCCCGATCAACTGCATGGCGAAATCCTTGAAGGCCAGCGTCGGCCCGTGGAACAGCTCCAGCAAGAAGTGGTTCGGCGCAAGCTGCTTCACCGGCGCCTTGGCGCTATGGCCAAATCCGGCATAGGCCCGCGCGATACAGCCCTGCAGATCATCATCGCTGAACTCCGGCCCGACAAAGGGGCGGATCACGCGAAAGGCGATCTCCTCATAGCTTTGCCCCGCCATGGCACGAATATCATCCGCGCTCAGCTGCGGCACCTCGCTGGGCACATACAGCCCGCCGTCAGGCGCAAGGCCCGACATCATCGCATCTTCAAAGGAAATGGCAGGGGCCTGCCCGCGTGTGGAAATATACTGCATCAACGTGAACCTCAGGCTGTCTTGCGCAATCGACCAAGCCAATAGCCCGTCATGCCAAGCCATACAACGGCCAGACCGAACCATGTGATCGCATATTGCAAGTGATCATTGGGAATGCCCGCGCCGCTTACAGGCAGGGGCGTGATTGTGCTGTCGGGATCGGTGCTGCTGCGCAACACGATCAGGATCTCTTCGGTGCCCAGAACCTGCGCCATAGCGGGCAGATCGCGGGCAAACATCAGGCCCGAGGGGTCGGGCTCCGGCGTGAAACTGTCCACCTCCTGCGGCCAATGCAGGTTGCCCGTCACCTCAACCACCTGCTCGCGCCGTGCGGGCACAGGGGCGCCGACAGGGCGCCAGCCACGGTCAATCATCACGCGGCGGCCATCCTCTAGGGTCAGGGGCGAAATCACACGATGCACCGCGCCGATGTCCTTGAGGGAGGCGAGCACATAAATGTCTTCGATCCCCATCACACCGCGCGCCTCAACCGGCAGATAGAGGTCCGCCTCCGCATCGGGGGCAGCGGGCACAGCCACAGGCGCATCGGTGATACGCGCCTCGATCTGCGCCAGAATACCCTCTTTCCATGCAAGCCGCTGCACCTGCCAAAGGCCAAGGGAGACAAGGATCCCCGCCCCCGCAAGGCCAAGGAGAATTGGAAAAAGATATCGCACTAGGCATCCCCTCTAAGGCAAAACGCGCCCCAACGGGGCGCGCCTTTATTCTATCAGGTCACTCTGGAAACGGACTAGAGCGAAGACCCCCAGATGTAGATCGAGGCAAACAGGAACAGCCAGACCACATCCACAAAGTGCCAGTACCAGGCAGCCGCCTCAAAGCCGATGTGCTGCTCAACCGTAAAGTGGCCGCGGTAAACACGCGCCAGACATACAGCAAGGAAGATCGTCCCGATAATAACGTGGAACCCGTGGAAGCCCGTCGCCATAAAGAAGTTCGCGCCATAGATATTGCCAGAGAACCCAAAGGCCGCGTGACCATATTCATAGATCTGGAATACGGTGAACACAGCACCCAGAGCAATCGACAGCCACAGACCCTCTTTGATCGCACGGCGGTTGTTGTTCTCATGCACAAGCGCGTGGTGCGCCCAAGTCGCGGCCATACCGGAACACAGCAGGATCAGCGTGTTGATCAGCGGCAGGTGCCAAGGATCAAAATACTCGATCTGCGGCGGCACCAGCTCGGTAAAGCGATACTCGTGCATCGGATACAGCGCATGTTTGAAAAAGCTCCAGAACCACGCGGCAAAGAACATAACCTCGGACATGATGAACATGATCACGCCATAGCGCAGACCAATCCGCACAACCGGTGTGTGATCGCCAATCAGGTTCTCGGTGATGGTTTCACCCCACCAGCCCCACATCGTGTAAAGCACACCCAACAGGCCGATAAAGAACATGAACGGCGTGATGTCATGCATCCACATAACGGCGCCGAACAGCATGACAAACCCCGAGACCGAGCCAAGGAGAGGCCAGATAGAGGGGTTCAGGATGTGGAAATCGTGGTTCTTCTCATGGGCCATGTTCGTGTTATCCCTCGGGTCTTTGCTCAGTTAGTGTCTGTTGTATCAGCACCCGCGCGCGGGGCCAATGCGGCCTGCTCTTCCGGCAGGTCGATTTCGTAGAAAGTATAGCTCAGCGTGATCGACTTGGCGTATTTCGCATCACGGTCGGTCGCAAGGTCGGGGTCCACAAAGAAGGACACCGGCATCTGCACCCGCTCGCCGGGCTGCAAAATCTGCTCCTCGAAGCAAAAGCAATCGATCTTGCTGAAAAACGCACCCGCATCATAGGGGGCCACGTTATAGCTCGCCGATCCGGCAATGGGCCGGTCCGTCGGGTTGTAGGCCTCATAGAACGCAAGGCCGGTTTCCCCCAAACGCACGGTCATCTTCTGCTGCACCGGCTTGAAATCCCAGGGCATGCCGCGCTCTTTGTTGGCGTCAAAGCGGATGGTGATCGTGCGGTCCAGAATAGTATCCGCCCCGGCCTCGGCCACATTCGTCGTCCCGCCATAGCCCGTCACGCGGCAGAACCAGTCGTAGAACGGCACAGAGGCCCAAGCCAGCCCGCCCATCACGAAAACAAGGCAAAGCGTCTGCACCAGAGTGCGGTTTTTCCCCTGAGGCATCTTCATTCGCTGTCCACCGGCGGCGTTACGGGAATGGTCGGGTCAATCGCAGGGCGATAGACATGGTCGAACTTCTCGATGGCGCCAAGGTTTTTCACCTTCACCACCGTCAGACCAAAGACGATCGCAACCATCCCGAGCAATAACAGCCCGACACCCATGTTGCGCCCCTTGCGGCGCTGGTGAATCTCATGCTCGACCTTGATCATACCCAGCCACTCCAAAGGCCCGCGCCCTTCAGGGCGGCATCCGCCAACAGGGCGGTAAAATGCAACAGCGTATACCAAAGGGACTGCCGGAAGACGCCGCGTTCCACCGCATAGTCATCGGCCTGCGCCTCGGGCGTGCGCCGCTGCCAGATGCGATAGCATCCCAACATAAAGCGCGCATTCAGGATCACTGCCGTGGCAAGGAACACCGGCCCGCCGATGGAGCTGAACCCCATGGCCACCGCGAAAATCGCCAACAGAACCGAATAGACAAAGATGTGCCGCCGCGTGGCATCATGCCCTGCGGTCACGGTCAACATCGGCACGCCTGCCTTGTGGTAATCTTCCTTCATGAACAGCGCCAGCGCCCAAAAGTGCGGCGGCGTCCACAGAAAGATCAGCATGAACATCAGCCATGCTTCAACAGAAACAGACCCCGTCGCCACGACCCAGCCGATCATGGGTGGGAAGGCCCCCGCCGCGCCGCCGATCACAATGTTCTGCGGGGTCGAGCGTTTGAGCCACATGGAATAGACAACAGCGTAGAAAAAGATCGTAAAGGCCAGCAAAGCCGCCGCCAGCAGGTTCGCCGCCAAGGCCAGCATAATCACCGACAGGCCCGACAGCGCGATACCGATGCCAAGGGCCTCCCCCGGGGCGACACGGCCCGAGGGGATCGGGCGCTTCACCGTGCGGCTCATCACCGCATCGATATCCGCATCCCACCACATGTTCAGCGCACCAGAGGCCCCTGCCCCAAGCGCGATAAACAGCACAGAGACAAAGCCCACAAACGGGTTCACCCCCACCGGCGCAACCAACAGGCCCACCAGCGCGGTAAACACCACCAAGGACATGACCCGAGGCTTCAGAAGGTCAAAGTAGTCCTTCATGCTCGGCTCATAGCCGTGGTCAATAACAGAGGCTTCGCTCATCCGTTCGGGTCCGATCAATCAGCCGAGGCGACTTTAACCGCGGCAGGAATGCCAGCGTATTCACTCTTCGCCCAAGACAGCCACTTAGCGTAGTTCTCTTCGCTGACAACCTTCACAGTGATCGGCATAAAGGCGTGGTCCTTACCGCACAGCTCGGAACACTGGCCAAAGTAAACGCCCTCTTTCTCGGCCTTGAACCACAGCTCTGCTGTCCGGCCCGGAACGCCATCCTGCTTCACACCAAAGGCAGGAACAGCCCAGGAGTGGATCACATCCGCACCGGTCACACGCACAACAACGATCTTGTTGACGGGCACAACAACGGCTGTGTCGGTGGCCAGAAGATACTCGTCAGGCTCATAGCCATATTCGGCAAGCTCTTCGCGCTGCAGCATGATGCTGTCGAAAGAGATGCCCTCTTCCTCGGGGTATTCATAGCCCCAGTACCACTGATAGCCAGTGGCCTTGATCACAACTTCGGGCTCGGGGATTTCCTGCTGCTTGAACAGAACCGGCAGAGAGAACGCACCGATAAACACAAGGATCACGATCGGAACAATCGTCCAAGTGATCTCGATCGGGGTGTTATGGGTGAAACCGGCGGGCTTGGGGTTGCGCTTTTCGTTGAACCGCACAAGGCAGATCGCCAAAAGGCCCACCACGAAGAGACAAATCACCGTGATGATCACGTTGATCATCCCGTCGAGCCAATGGATGTCGCGGGCCAGTTCCGTAACAGCGGGCTGAAAGTTAATGCCGCCCGGCGTGGGCTTCCCGATGCTCTCCAGGCCCTCGAGCCCCTCCTGTGCAAGGGCCGCGCCCCCGCTCAACAGGGTCGAAAGACCCAGTGCCAGCCCTGCAAGTTTATTCATTCCACGCATGCACTTTTCCTGTCCGAAGTCTATTCTGTGGCACGCCTCCGGGGGCCGGGATCGACTCACCTCGGCACGTACCATTGTTCCTTGCCACGCTTAAAACCATATTACCCTCAAACGCTCAAGCACTGCGATGCGCGGCATTCGGACGCGAGGCACAGGGCAAAGGCACCACCAAAGCCATATAAGAAAGGGCTTTTACCTAAATGTCTGATCAATTCCTCCCGTTTGAAACCAAACTCGATGCCGAAGAATCCCTGAAAATCCTGCGCGCGGCGACCCTCGGGGCCGACGACGGAGAGCTTTTCCTCGAACGCAGACGCTCCGAAATCCTGTCTTTTGACGATGGCCGGCTGCGCACATCCACCTTCGACGCCTCCGAAGGGTTCGGCCTGCGGGCCGTGCGCGGCGAGACAGCGGGCTACGCCCACTCCACCGAGGTCAGCGAAAGCGCCCTGCGCCGCGCTGCCGAAACAGCGCGCCTTGCTGTGGGCGCGGGCGGCGGCACCCTTGCCGATAATCCCGCAGGCACCAACAAAAAACTCTACGCCGATATCGACCCCATCCAAGGCGCCCCCTTCCCCGCCAAGGTCGAGCTTCTGCGCGAGATCGACGCCTACGCCCGCGCCAAGGATGCCCGCGTGGTGCAGGTCTCCGCCACCCTCGCCGCCTCCTGTCAGGAGGTCGTG
This sequence comes from Harenicola maris, assembly GCA_018524345.1. Classification (GTDB taxonomy): domain Bacteria; phylum Pseudomonadota; class Alphaproteobacteria; order Rhodobacterales; family Rhodobacteraceae; genus Harenicola; species Harenicola maris. Next base: position 230,001 of record JADQAZ010000001.1, on the reverse strand, counting down.
ATCCTACGCCCCGACGGCACGCAGGTGACAGACATCCGCCCCATGGCGCGCATGAATGTCTCCGTCATCGTCGAACAGGACGGACGCCGCGAAAGCGGCGGCACCGGCGGCGGCGGGCGCATCGGCCTTGACGGATTGATGCAGCCCGAGGAATGGAAACCCAAGATCGACGAGGCCCTGCGCATCGCGCTGGTCAACCTGCGCGCCGAACCCGCCCCCGCGGGCGTCATGGATGTGGTCCTCGGCCCCGGCTGGCCCGGCATCCTGCTGCACGAGGCCATCGGCCACGGGCTGGAGGGCGATTTCAACCGCAAGGGAGCCTCGGCCTTTGCCGGCCTCATGGGCCAACAGATCGCCGCCAAGGGCGTGACCGTCCTCGATGACGGCACCATCCCCGACCGGCGCGGGTCCATCTCGGTGGATGACGAGGGCACCCCCTCGGCCAAGAACACCCTGATCGAGGACGGCGTCCTCGTCGGCTACATGCAAGACCGCCAGAACGCCCGCCTCATGGGGGTGGAGCCGACGGGCAACGGCCGCCGCGAAAGCTACGCCCATGCCCCGATGCCGCGCATGACCAACACCTATATGCTGGCGGGGCAAGACGATCCCGCCGATATCCTCGCGGGGCTGAAGGACGGCATCTATGCCGTCGGCTTCGGCGGCGGTCAGGTGGATATCACCAATGGCAAATTCGTCTTCTCCTGCACCGAGGCGTATCGTGTGAAGGACGGCAAGGTCGGCAACCCTGTCAAAGGCGCCACCCTGATCGGCGACGGGGCCACGGCCCTGAAACAGATCCGCGCCATCGGCAATGACCTCGCCCTTGATCCCGGCATCGGCAACTGCGGCAAGGCAGGCCAATGGGTGCCCGTCGGCGTCGGACAGCCCAGCCTGATGATCGGCGGGCTCACCGTGGGCGGCAGCGAGGCCTGACGAAGCCCTCAGGGCCTATAAACGATGGGATCAAAGACAGGTGGTTTTGGTTTACCTCCAATTAACCACTTTGCCTTAACTATGATTCTAGCAACAGACGGAGCGATCAGGCGTGGACATTTCCTCTTCCCCACCCCCCCTCGCACCACCCACCTCGGAAGAAAGTCAGGTCTCTTGGCTCCGTCTCTTGCGATCCCGCCGGGTTGGCCCGGCCACCTTTTTCCGCCTTATGACCGAACACGGCTCTGCCGAGGCCGCGCTTGACGCGCTCCCCCGCATGGCCGCCGAGGCAGGTCTGCCCAATTACGAAGTCTGCCCCGAGGGCGTCGCGCGGGCAGAGCTCGCCGCAGGCTACCGCCTCGGCGCCGTGCCCATCTTTGCCGGATCGGCGGCAGATTCCCCCCTTCTGGGCGATATATCAGACCGCCCCGTGATGCTCTGGGCCCTTGGTGACCCCGCGCTTTTGCGCCGCCCCTCCATCGCGCTGGTTGGGGCGCGCAACGCCTCCTCCGTCGGCAAACGCATGGCGCGGTCTCTGGCCAATGATCTGGGCGAGGCGGGCTTTGTCCTCGCCTCCGGCATGGCCCGCGGCATCGACGCCGCCGCCCATACCGCCGCCCTGCCCACCGGCACCATCGCCGTTCTGGCGGGCGGGGTGGATGTGATCTACCCGCAGGAGAACAAGGACCTCTACACCCAAATCGTCCGCAACGGCTTGATCCTCTCCGAACACCCGCCGGGCTTTCGGCCCATGGCCCGCCACTTTCCCGCCCGCAACCGCATCGTCGCGGGCCTGTCCCGCGCCCTTGTGGTGGTGGAGGCCGCCGCAAAATCCGGCAGCCTGATCACCGCCCGCTGCGCCCTCGATCAAGGGCGCGAGGTCCTCGCCGTGCCCGGCCACCCCTTTGACGGGCGCGCCGCTGGCGGCAATCTGCTGATCCGCGACGGTGCGGCATTAGTGCGCAGCGCCGCCGATATTATCGAGGTCACAGGCCCCGCCCCCATGGCGCAGGATCCCCGGCAACAGGCCTTCTTCGCCCCGCCGCAAGCCGCCGCGCCTATTCTACCACCACCGACCGGATCGCCCGCAAAACCGCGCAATTTAACCCGCAAAATCCTCTCCCTCCTCGGCGCCGCCCCGGTAAGCGAGGATCAACTTTCCCGCGACCTCGGCCTGCCGCCGCAGGCCCTCTCCCGCCAGCTGACCACCCTCGAAATCTTGGGCGAACTGACACGCTCCGCTGGCGGCCTTGTGAGCCGCACCGAACCACTTCCGGTTGACCCCCCTCGCAAACCGCTGCATTGAAATGCCATTAATCAGCCCCATGTGAAGGGGCCAAGGGCACAGTTAACGCCCTGATGTGGAAGGACGTTCATGCCAGTTGTCGTTGTCGAATCCCCGGCGAAAGCCAAAACGATCAACAAATATTTGGGGTCGGATTACACCGTTCTGGCCTCCTACGGCCATGTCCGTGACCTGCCGCCCAAGGATGGCAGCGTCCTGCCCGACGAAGGTTTCGAAATGCTGTGGGAGGTCGCCTCCGCCAGCAAAAAACACGTCAAAGCCATCGCAGATGCGCTCAAGGACGACGGCGAATTGATCCTCGCAACCGACCCCGACCGCGAGGGGGAGGCGATCAGTTGGCACCTTGAGGAGGCCCTGCGCAAACGCAAGATCCTCAAGAAGGACACCCCCGTGTCCCGCGTGGTCTTTAACGCCATCACCAAGAACGCGGTGACAGAGGCGATGAAAAACCCGCGTCAGGTCGATCAACCCTTGGTTGATGCCTACCTCGCGCGCCGCGCCCTCGATTACCTCGTGGGTTTCAACCTCTCCCCCGTGCTCTGGCGCAAACTGCCCGGCGCGAAATCCGCAGGCCGCGTGCAATCGGTCACCCTGCGCCTGATCGTAGAGCGCGAGATGGAGATCGAGGTTTTCAAAAACCGCGAATACTGGTCCGTCGGCGCCAACCTGAAAACCCCGCGCGGTCAGGCCCTTGATGCCCGCCTCACGGTCCTCGCCGGCAAAAAGCTCGATAAATTCGACATCAGCAGTCAGGCAGAGGCCGACCTCGCCGTGCAGGCCGTCAAATCCCGCGATCTCAGCGTGCAAAAGGTCGAGGCAAAGCCCGCCAACCGCAACCCCTCCCCGCCCTTCATGACCTCCACCCTGCAGCAAGAGGCCAGCCGCAAATTCGGCATGGGCGCAAAGCACACCATGTCCATCGCGCAGCGCCTCTATGAGGCCGGGCACATTACCTACATGCGGACCGACGGCATCGACATGGCGCCAGAGGCCGTGGCCGACGCCCGCGAAGCGATCAAAAACCGCTACGACGCCAGCTATGTGCCCTCCTCTCCGCGCATCTATAAAAACAAGGCGAAAAACGCGCAGGAGGCCCACGAATGCGTGCGCCCTACCGATATGACCAAGGCCGCGGACGAGCTGGGCCTGACTGACGCCGATCAGCGCAAGCTCTATGACCTGATCTGGAAACGCACCCTCGCCAGCCAGATGGAAGCCGCCCGCATGGAGCGCACCACCGTCGATATCGGCTCCGCCGATGGCGAGGTTATGCTGCGCGCCACCGGTCAGGTTGTCCTCTTTGACGGTTTTTTGCGCGTCTATGAGGAAGGCCGCGACGACGAGGTTGTTGACGGCGACGACAAGCGCCTGCCCCAGATGGCAGAGGGCGAGGCGATGGACAAAACCGCCGTCACGCCCGAGCAGCACTTCACCCAGCCGCCCCCCCGCTATACCGAGGCAACGCTGGTCAAACGCATGGAAGAGCTCGGCATCGGCCGCCCCTCCACCTACGCCAGCATCGTGACCACGATTCAAGATCGTGAATACGTGCGCAAAGACAAAAACCGTTTGATTCCAGAGGACAAAGGCCGTCTCGTCACCGCCTTCCTCGAGAATTACTTCCGCAAATACGTCGGCTATGACTTCACCGCCGGGCTGGAGGCAGAGCTTGACCATGTCTCCGCAGGCGAAGCCGATTATAAGGACGTGCTCGGTAAATTCTGGCGCGATTTCTCCGCCGCCATTGCCGAAACCGCCGATCTGCGCATCACCGAGGTGCTGGAAAAAATCAACGAGGTGCTGGAACCGCACCTCTTCCCCCCCACCGAGGAGGGCGGCGATCCGCGCCTGTGCCCCAACTGCGGCGAGGGGCGCCTGTCTATGCGCACCGCCCGCTCCGGCGGCGCCTTCATCGGCTGCTCCAACTACCCCGAATGCCGCTACACCCGCGCCTTCGGCCCTCCGGGGCAAGAGGACGACAGCGGCATCCCGCCAGAGGGCAAATATCTGGGCGATGACGCGGGCGACAAAATCTATGTCTTCAAGGGCCGCTTCGGCCCCTATGCGCAGCGCGGCGAAGTCACCGACGACAACAAAAAGCCCCCGCGCCAATCCATCCCCAAGGACTGGAACCCCGCCGAGGTGGACCTCGAGCAGGCCGTGCGCCTCCTCGCCCTGCCCCGCCTGCTGGGCCAGCACCCCGAGGATGGCGTGAACATCTGGGCCAACATCGGACGCTACGGCCCCTACCTGAAACACGCCGACACGACCTCCCACAAGGGCGGCACCAACGCCAACCTTGAGGGGATCGAGGAGGTCTGGACCGTGGGCATGAACCACGCCGTTGACCTTCTGGCGCAAAAGGTCGCCAGCCGCGGCGGACGCGGCGCGGCGGCGAAAATCCTGCGCGAGCTCGGCGAACACCCCGATGGCGGCGGCCCTGTGAACATCTATGAGGGCAAATACGGCCCCTACGTCAAATTCGAGAAGGTAAACGCCACCATCCCGAAAGAGGTCGCCCCAGATGACCTGACCATGGCGCAAGCCGTTGACCTGATTAACGAAAAATCGGCCAAGAAGGGCACAAAGCGTAAACCGGCGGCGAAAAAGAAACCCGCCGCCAAGAAAGCGCCCGCCAAAAAAGCCGCGGCCAAAAAGCCCGCAGCAAAGAAAACCGCCGCGAAAAAGGCGGACAGCGAATAACCCCTCTGCCTGTGATCCCGCCCGCGCGGATCACAGGCAGAGCCCCCGATCTGACGCCGAAAGGCGACAGGCCGCAGCAAAGCCTGCTGCCGTTAATTGATTAGTATCCCCATCACGGCTAGCCTGCGCCCAAACAAAAACAGAAATGGGCAGGCAACGTGGAAAGCTATGACCTCTCGGGGATTCTCGTTGAAGACAAATTCGAAATTTTCACCCATGCCCTGAAACGGGCCATGTCGCGTGACCGCTACGAACACCTCGAACGGCGCGCCATCAACGCCAGCCTGCGCGAGGGAGACAAGGTCTTTGAACTCGGCGCCGGATGCGGTGTCATCGGCGTTGCCGCGGCCAAGATCGTCGGCGCCGAAAACGTCACCAGCGTTGAGGCAAACCCCGAACTCATGCCCACAATCGACCATATCCACGCCATCAATGATGTGACGGGGATCAAGGTGATCAACGCCTTGGTGGGCGCGGAAAAGGGCAAGCAAACATTCTACCTGTCCAAGGATTTCTGGGCCTCCTCGCTGGACCCCGAAACGCCCAAGGCCGAACGGGAAATCGAGCTTGAGGTGCTGGATGCCAATTCCGTCATCGCCCAATCGGGCGCCAATGTCCTGATCGCCGATATCGAGGGGGCGGAATTTGACCTCTTTGAACAGATCGATTTCGCCGCCATCGACCTTATCGTGATCGAACTCCACCCGACCGAGCATAACTTCGACAAGGTCGCGCGCTTCTTTGACACCATGGGCAAGGCCGGCCTCTATCCCGATATCCTCAACGGGTTGCGCCCCACGGTGCAGATTTTCAAGCGCCTGTCCCGCGATGCCTAAGCAACTCGCCCTCTTTACGATGGTCTATGACGATGATGTCTTCCTCGACATCTTCCTGCGCTATTGGGCGCAATTCTTGCCGCTGAAAAACATCTACGTCCTGATCCACGCGGATTACGAGAAATACGAGGCCCTCGCGGCGGGCTGCAACTGTATCCGCATCAACCGGCCGGAAATGCACAAGGACAGCGAGGTTGATCGCTGGAAAATGATCTCCCACTTCGCCTCGGGCATGAGCTTTATGTTCGATCGGGTGATCTACACCGATGTCGATGAAATCATCGTGGTCGACCCCGATATCGCCCCCGATCCGGTGCAATATCTCCTTGATCAAAGGTATCCCGTCATCGCCGCCCCCGGCGTCGACCTCGTCAATATCGAGGCTCTGGAGCCTCAGCCCTACGACCCCGCAAAACCCGTGCTCTCCCAAAGGCGCCACTATGCCCTCAACAGCTGGTATACAAAGCCCTGCATCACCACCAAACCGATCCAGTGGTGCTCCGGCGGCCATTTCAGCGATATCGAAAAGGTCCATGTCGATCCCAACCTGACCCTCGTTCACCTGCGCCTCTTCGATGCCCGCATCTTCGAGGACCGCAGCGCCGCGCGGATCAAAATGATCAGCGACAAGGAAACAGGAGAGCCGATCTCCGGCCTTGGCGGCAAAACATGGCGCCGGACCACCGACCAATTCGAACGCTATTTCACCGATGACATCCAGCAAACGGACAAGATTTTTGCCTTCGGCCACGAGAAGAAATCCCATGAGGTGCGCGGCACCCGCGATGGCTATGTCCTGCGCAACCCCAAGGAAAAGCGCACGATCCAGCGCATCCCCGCCCGCTACGAAACCCTGTTCTGATCCGCCAGTGCGATCCGCCGCCCCCTGCGGATATGTTAGCGCTATAAAGCCGCCAAAGGGGTTTTTGCGGCACTGCAGCGAATTGACTCTTACCTTACCGAACGGCAATTAAGGGGCTCCGGAACGGAGGATCCTCTTTTGAAAAAAATCTACGACAGCCCCGCCGCGGCCCTTGACGGTCTGCTTTTTGATGGAATGTTTATCGCTGCGGGCGGCTTTGGCCTCTGCGGTATTCCCGAACTGCTGCTAGACGCGATCAAGCAGGCCGGAACAAAGGACCTGACCTTTGCCTCCAACAACGCAGGCGTCGATGATTTCGGGATCGGCATCTTGCTGCAAACCCGTCAGGTCAAGAAAATGATCTCCTCCTATGTGGGCGAAAACGCCGAATTCATGCGCCAGTATCTCTCCGGCGAGCTGGAACTGGAATTCAACCCCCAAGGCACCCTGGCCGAGCGCATGCGCGCAGGCGGCTGCGGCATCCCCGGTTTCTACACCAAAACCGGCGTTGGCACCGTGATTGCCGAGGGCAAGGAGCACAAGGATTTCAACGGCGAAACCTATATCATGGAAGAGGGCATCTTTGCCGACCTCTCCATCGTCAAGGCATGGAAAGCCGATGAAACCGGCAACCTGCTGTTCCGCAAAACCGCCCGCAACTTTAACCCGCCAGCGGCCATGTGCGGCAAGGTCTGCATCGCCGAGGTCGAGGAAATCGTGCCCACAGGCTCGATCGACCCCGACCTGATCCACCTGCCCGGCATCTATGTGCACCGCATCATTCAGGGCGAGCACGAAAAACGCATCGAACAGCGCACAACACGTAAGCGGGAGGACGCATAACATGTGGGATCGCAACCAAATGGCGGCACGCGCCGCTCAGGAACTCGAAGACGGCTGGTATGTGAACCTCGGCATCGGCATCCCGACGCTGGTGGCCAATTATGTCGGCGACAAGGACATCACCCTGCAGTCTGAAAACGGCATGCTCGGCATGGGCCCCTTCCCCTTTGAGGGCGAAGAGGACCCCGACCTGATCAACGCCGGCAAGCAGACCATCACCGAAATGGACCGCACCGCCTATTTCGACAGCGCCACCTCCTTTGGTATGATCCGCGGCGGCAAGATCGCAGCCGCGATCCTTGGCGCCATGGAGGTCGCCGAAAACGGCGATCTGGCCAACTGGATGATCCCGGGCAAGCTGGTCAAGGGCATGGGCGGCGCGATGGACCTCGTCGCAGGGGTCGGCCGCGTGATCGTGGTCATGGACCACACCAACAAACACGGCGAAAGCAAGCTGCTGAAGGCCTGCACCCTGCCCCTGACAGGTCAGGCCGTGGTGGACCGGATCATCACCAACCTCGGCGTGCTGGATGTCGTCGAAGGCGGGCTGAAGATCGTGGAATGCGCCGAGGGCGTCACCGAGGACGAATTGCGCGCCGCCACCGAGGCCACCATCGTCTAAGCAGGTCAGACTTTTTTCTCCGAAAAAAGGAACGCCGGGGCAGAGCCCCGGCGTTTTGCGTTCCATGCCGCCGCATGTCGGGCTACAAGGGCAGGAAATGTTCCCCGATTGGAAACATCTTCATATTCCTGCCCCATTTTGTTTCTAAACCCAGCCGAAATGACAATGACATCGAGCAGCACCCCCAATGACACCGCCGCCCGCAAGCCGCTTTCGCGCCGCCTGCGGGATACGGCGCTTATTGGCGGGCTTCTGGCCATGTTCCTTGTCGGGTTGATCGGCCTTGCCGCCGCGACGGGCTGGGAGGAAACCATGGCCCAGATCCGCAAGCTGACTTGGGCCGAGGTGCTGATCCTGCTGGCCCTTTCCATGGTCAACTACCTGTTCCGCGGCCTGCGCTGGCATATGTTCGCCCGCTGCCTCGGCCTGCCCACGACGCTCGGACAGGACATCCGCCATTTCTTTGGCGGCTTTGCCATGTCCGTCACCCCCGGCCGCGTGGGAGAGCTGATCCGCATGCGCTGGCTCAAGCGGGAAACCGGCTGGAGCGTCGAGCGCACCGCCCCCCTTGTTCTGGTTGACCGCGCCTCCGACCTTGCCGCCATGGCCGTGATCCTTGGCGCCGCCGCCCTTCTAGCGGGCATGGGCACCGGCATTCCCGGCGCGGGCATCGTTGCTGTCCTCGCCCTTGGCGCGGCCATCATCGCCACCCGCCCTGCGCTGCTCTCGGGCTGCGTGACGCTGGCCTATCGCGCCCTCGGCGTCTGGCCCCGGCTCTTTGCCAAGGTGCGCGGCGCGGCCCGCTCCCTGCGCCTCTTCGGCAGCCCCCGCATCCTCAGCGCCGCCGCCCTTCTGGGCGTCATCGGCTGGCTGGCAGAGGGCTATGCCTTCCACCTGCTGCTGATGTGGATGGGCGCGGATATCGGCTTCTGGTCCGCCGTCGCGATCTTTACATTCTCCACCCTCGCGGGCGGGCTGACCGGCGCGCCCGGCGGCGTCGGCGGGGCAGAGGCGGCGATGATCGCCCTCCTCGGGCTGCAAGGCATCCCGCTAGAGGTCTCCATCCCCGCCACCGCCATCATCCGCGTCACGACCCTATGGTTCGCCATCGGCCTCGGCCTGCTGACCTTTCCCATCGCGGAACGTATTTCGAAAACTCATCAAAGGGCACCGGTATGAGCTGGAAATCCCGAACCTACACTGGCTGGGGCCGCGTCCACAGCGCCACAAGCGACACGGCCCGCCCCGAGCGCGCCAGCCACTTGAGCCGCCTGATGGCCGAGGCCCCCGCCCCGGCCCTTGGCAACCTGCGCAGCTACGGCGACGCCTGCCTGAACGACGGCGGCAAAGCGATTGACATGCTGCGCATGGACCGCATCCTCGGCTTTGATCCCGAAACCGGCGTGCTGAATGTCGAAGGCGGCTGCACCCTTGGCACACTGGCCCGCATCTTTGCCCCCCAAGGCTGGCTGCCCGCCGTCATGCCCGGCACCGGCTTTGCCACCGTCGGCGGCGCCATCGCCAATGACGTGCACGGCAAGAACCACCACCACATGGGCAGCTTCGGCCAACACGTTCTCGAAATCACCCTCGAAACACCCAAGGGCAAAGAGGTCCTGACCCCCGGCACAGCGGGTTTCAACGCCACCATCGGCGGCCTTGGCCAAACCGGCGTGATCCAATCGGCCAAACTGCAAATGCTCGCCTGCAAGGGCGATGTGATGATGGTCACCGAACGCCGCGCCGAAAACCTCGATGCCTTCCTCGCCCTGATCAACGGCTCCACAGCCAGCTATTCCGTCGGCTGGATCGACGCCACCGCACAGGGCGAGGCCCTCGGCCGCGGCATCCTGGAAGAGGGCGAAACAGGCGCAGGCCTCGTCCCCGCCGCCAAACGCGGCAAACGCGTGCCCTTCAACGCACCGGGCTTTGCCCTCTCGCCGCCCATCGTGCGCATGTTCAACAACGCCTACTTCCGCCGCGTTCCGGCGGCAGGGCGCACCACAGTGAAACCCATCGACGACTTCTTCTTCCCGCTGGACAAGATCTACGACTGGAACAAGCTTTACGGCAAAAAGGGCTTTCACCAGTTCCAATGCGTCCTGCCGCTGGACCAAACCGAGGTCCTGCGCGAGATGCTCAAGAAAATCGCCCGCTCCGCCCTTGCCTCTCCCCTCGCCGTGCTCAAACGCATGGGGCCGGAAGGCGACGGCATGATCTCCTTCCCGATGGAGGGCTACACCCTCGCCGTCGATTTCCGCAACAAAGGCCGCGCCGAAGACCTCATCGCCCACCTCGGCGACATGACGGCCCAGGCCGGCGGGCGCGTCTACCTCGCCAAGGACGCATTGGCCAGCGAGGCACAGATCCGCAGCATGTATCCAAACCTGAATGACTGGGCCGCAGAGGTCGCCAAACACGACCCCGAAGGCCGCCTGAACACCGACATGACCCGCCGCCTGAACCTGCGAGGCCCGAAATGAGCAACGAAAACACCTGGCTGATCCTCGGCGCAACCTCCTCCATGGCCCGCGCCTTCTCCCGCGCCGTGGCGCAGCGGGGCCACCACCTGATCCTCGCAGGCCGCGACATGGCCGACCTTGAGGCAAGCGCCGCCGACTGCACCGCCCGCGGCGCCCCCACGGCCCGCGCCCTGCCCTTCGACGCCCGCGATCCCAAAAGCTTCGAGGGGCTGCTCACCGCGATGCAGGCCCAAACCGGCACCCTCAACTGCGCCGTCTTCGTCGGCTCCATGCCCGCACAAGAGGCTATAGACGCAGACCCAACCCTGATCACCGGCACCGTGACAGACAGCTTCACAGGCCCCGCCGAACTCGTGCAACGCCTCGCCCCAATGATGGAAGAACGCGGCGCAGGCACCGTCGTCGGCGTCGGCTCCGTCGCAGGCGACCGCGGCCGCCTTGGCAACTACGTCTACGGCGCGGCAAAGGCAGGCTTCCATACCTACCTCTCCGGCCTGCGCAACCGCCTGACCCGCTCCGGCGGCCATGTGGTGACGGTCAAACCCGGCTTTGTCGATACGGCGATGACCTATGACCTCGACGGCATGTTCCTCGTCGCCCCGCCGGAAAAAGTCGCCCAAGACATCCTGCGCGCCTGCGACAAACGCAAAAACACAATCTACACGCCCTTCTTCTGGCGCTACATCATGCGGATCATCAAATCCGTCCCCGAGCCGATCTTCAAAAAGCTCTCGATCTAAAAGATTTTGTGCCTCCGGCGGGGATATTTGTCCCAATAAGAAGCTCAGGTCAGCGCAAAAACCGCCCTGTTTCTTATTGGTTCTAAATATCCCGGGGGGAGGCCGAAGGCCGGGGGGCAGCGCCCCCATCAAAACGTGGCATGGGCGCGGCCCACCTGCGGATCAGACCCCGAACCACTCGGCCCAAAGGCCCGCCGCATAGAACATCAGCGACAGGGTGAAACACAGCACACCAATGCCGATCTTGTCGCGCAGGGCAAAGACAATCGGGTCATAGTCCATCTCGCCGCGCCAGCCGATCTGCACCATCCGGATCAGCCAGAAGGCGATGAACGGCAGCGTCAGCCAAAGGATCCAGCGCGTCGGATACAGCCCCATCGCATGTTCCGAAAAGGAATAGAGGAAAAAGATCAGCACAGCCCCGAAGACACCAAGCCCCGCGACATTCAACAGGTCCGGCCGGTCAAGCCGCCCATAGCCCCGCCCCGGAAGCCGCGCGTCGGTTTCCACATGGGCGAGTTCTGTCAGTCGTTTAACGCAGCCAAGTGTCAGGAAGATAGGAAAGATGAAGATCAGCATATAGACCGACACGCTCACCGCGCTCGCCGCCGCCCCAGCCACCACCCGCAGGGTATAGAGGCTGGCCAATGTCGCCACATCGACCCAGCGCATGCGCTTGAGTTTCAGCGAATAGGCCAGCGACAGCACCATATAGAGGACAATCACCCCGAAGAACGCCGCCCCCAGACAGGCCGCCACCCCGAGCGCAAAGATGCCAAGGCCGATACAACCCGCCATTCCCACCGCTATGGGCACGGCCCCGCTGGCGAAGGGGCGGTTGCATTTGGTGGCGTGCAGGCGGTCTGCCTCAAGGTCCAGCAGGTCATTGACCACATAGATCGAGGAGGCCGCCGCCGAAAAGGATGCGATCCCCAGCAACACCCACATCAGGGTGGCCAGGGTAAAATCATGGGCCGCGATCACCGGCAGGAACAGCAGGATGTTCTTGACGTATTGATGGGGCCGGAAGGCGCGGATCAGGTCGCGCCATGCCCATCCCCCCTCAACCTCGATCACCTGCTTGCCCTCGGCAATCAGGTTTGCCGCCACCTTGGGCTGCGCGCCGACCATGATCGCCGTATGGGCATGGGCCCAGACCTTGGCATCCACCGGCGCATTGCCCGCGTAATCAAATCCGCCCTCGCCAAAGGCATCCACCAAGGCCCCCGCCTTGGCGGCGCCCTTCAGGTTCACCTCGCTGGTGGAGGCAAGAATCGTCTCCGGCAGGTCCTTGTATTCGGCCAGTTCCCGCACCAGCGCCTCGTTGCTGGCCGAGGCCAGCACAACATCGCGCCCTTCGGAAACCGCCTCTGCGGCCATGGCGGCGATATCCTCATGCACGGGCATCAGGTCCATCTGCAGCTCGGCCACCTCTGCCAAGGCCGCTTTCAGGCGCTCTGGCCGCCGCCACAGGGCGAAGGACAGGCCAAGGGTGCGCAAAGGGTCGGTCCCAAGTCCGGCCCAGAAGTTTTCCATCAACAGGTCGGTTTTGAGGTAGGTTCCATCCACATCAAGAACCAAAGGCCGCTCGGTCATCTCTCTCTAGCCCTCTGGCAATCGGAATACACAGCCATCGGATATCAACTCCGGCGGCGTGGCGCAAAGGGTGCGGGCCACGGCCCATGCGGCCAGAACCTTGGGCACATAGTCGCGGGTCTCGGCATAGGGCGGCACGCCGCCGTGTTCCTTCACCGCGCCCTCGCCCGCGTTATATCCGGCAAGCGCCAAAATCGGGTCCTGTTCGAAATGTTTGACCAGCCAATCGAGATAGGCCACCCCGCCCTTGATGTTCTGGCCGGGCACGGTGCTGTCCTCCACGCCAAAGCGTTTCGCCGTATCGGGCATCAACTGCATCACGCCGGTCGCCCCGGCAGAGGACACCGCCTTGGCCTGCCCGCCGCTCTCGATCCCGATCACAGCAAGGGCCAGAGCGGGGGAGATTTCGGTGCCGATCGTCGAGGTCAGGATATCCGCCCCGTGTTCCTTGGCGATCTTGGCAAGGGCCGCGGCACTGGGCGCGCGCACGGTCTTGCCGTCCGGCCCCGCCCGCAGGGCGCGCACCGCCTCGGGAATACGGCCCGGGGCCGCATCATGCAGCTTGGGAGAGACCTTCCCCCAATACCATTCATAAGCGGCCACACGGGGCGCGTCCTTCTTCTTGGGGGTCACAACCTCGGGCGTCACCGGATCACCGGGCACAACAGCAAGGGCGCGGGCCTGCTCGGCAGGGTCGATCTGAACGGTGATCCGCTTGCCGACAGGGCGCTTGCCCACTTTGATACGTTTGAATTTGAAATCCTGATAGGGCGCCGGCTCTTCGGCCCATGCGATGGAATCGGCCCCGGGGCACAGCAAAATGGCCCCCGCCAATAAGACGGATACGATCTTAGTCATGTTTTTCGAACCTGCTCGTTCTTTTTTATTACGCACATCTTTGCAAGACAGCAGCCCTGTGGCCAGAAAAACAGGCAAATCAGGCCCAATTCACCCAAGTTTTGTCAACAACGTGAGGTTTTCACCACTTCTGTTTCCAGCCAAAATACCGAAAATTCTTATAAAACAGCTCTCTAAGTGATTTTTCGAAGTTTTTTGCGATGTGCGAAAATTACCCGTTTGCCGCCCAACTCTCGCCCCATTGTGAGGGCTAATTACGTTTCATAGCCAAGGCGGTGATCGGGCCAAGTAAGAGGCCGGCCCACACAGAGAAGCGTCAAGGTTCAAATGAAACGTGAAAACATCCTTTGGAGGGATACTACTATGAAACTGTTCAACATGATCAAAAATTTCCGCAACGACGAAGACGGCGCTGTAACTGTAGACTGGGTTGTTCTGACAGCCGCTATCGTTGGTCTTGGTATCGCCGTTCTGGCTTCCGTATCTTCCGGCGTTACTTCCCTGTCCGGCAAGATCAGCTCCCAGCTGTCCAACCAGACTATCGCGACTTACTAATCGCGAGTGCTGCTCCGCAGCATTCAAACCGCGCCCCTGGCAACAGTGGCGCGGTTTTTCTATTATTAACAGTCATTTAGCGCAAAAAATCTTACCCGGCGCCATGCTATGGCCACATTCTTCTGCCAGGTTGGTGGGAAGATAAGAAACCATACCCCCTGCTTCGCAGGACCCCGAACAACCGGAGACCGAAATGTCTAAGATCCTGAAAACCTTCCTGTCCAACGAGGACGGTGCTGTAACGGTCGATTGGGTCGTCTTGACTGCGGCCATCGTTGGCCTTGCTGTCGGCGTCATCGCCCTGATCAGTGCGGGCGCCCTGGATTACTCCACATCCGTCGGCAACGAGCTGAGCGGCATGACCATCGCAACATATTAATGCTTTGGCCTGCCCCCTCTGGCGGCCAGACATTTTACCTCGGTTCAACCATGCGGCGGTCACTTTTCCGCCGCATTTCTTTTGCACAATAGGCTCAAATAACCCCTTTTGGGGCGCAGAGGTAAACAATCCGCGCCCCACCCTGAGCAGAAAGGACACATTATGCGTCTGGTATTCGGATTGGTGCTCGTGATCGGCATCGGCCTTGCGGGCTTTGCCGTCTTCATGGCCCAAGGCTTCATCGGCAATATGACAGCAGAGCGGAACGCCCTTCTGGCCGCACAGGCCGCCGCCAAGCCTACCGTCGAAGTCTTCGTTGTGAACAAAGACAAGGCCTACGGCGAAACCCTGACCAACGAGGACGTCTCCGTCATCCGCTGGCAGGAAGACAGCCTTCCCGAGGGTGTCTTCCGCGATCCCAAAATCCTCTTCCCCGAGGGCAAGGATCCCCGCATCATCCTGACGGCCATGAGCAAATTCGAACCGCTCCTCGCCTCCAAGATCACCGAGCCGGGCGAAGACGCAGGCATCACATCGCGCCTCGGTAAGGGTATGCGCGCCTTTGCCATCCGCACCGATGTCTCCTCCGGTGTGTCCGGCTTCCTGCGCCCCGGTGACCGCGTAGACGTCTACTGGACAGGCGCCGTCGAAGGCCGCGAGCTTACCAAGCTGATCGAACCCGGCATTCGCCTGATCGCGGTTGACCAAACCTCCGACACCGGTCGCCAAAGCCCCGTCGTTGCCCGCACCGTCACGGTCGCCGCAACGCCAAACCAGGTGGCCAGCCTCGCACAGGCCCAATCCACGGGCCGTCTGTCCCTCTCCCTTGTAGGCGCAGAGGACGACAGCGTCTCCGAGGTTGTCTCCGTCGATCAGAACTCCCTGCTCGGCATCGTGCAAAAAGCGGCCCCGACACCGGCCGCCGCCGCCCGCGTCTGCACCACCAAGGTGCGCAAGGGCGCAGAGATCATCGAACAGGAAATCCCCTGCACGAACTGATCACTGCCTGGAAATGACATCAAAAAGGGTCGCCTCTGGCGGCCCTTTTTGCGTTCGCCCCCTCCCCCGATGCGAAATCCCGGTTGCCGCCCCCGCTCTGATCTCTTATCAACGCCTGACGTTATGTTATAATATAACGACTCAGATCAAAAAACAGCAAAGCCGGAGATCAACATGCACCACCCCGCAACAAACGCCCTCAGCGCCATCACCCTTTGCACCCTCATGGCCTTCGCCGCCCCCGCTGGCGCCGAAACCAACCATAACCACGACAGCTCCCATGAACATTCCGCCGATGACATCTACAACGGCCTGTTCAGCGACGACCAGATCAAGCCCCGCGACCTCTCCGATTGGGAGGGCGACTGGCAATCCCTCTATCCGCTGCTCCAAGACGGCACCCTCGATGAGGTCATGACCCACAAGGCCGAATCCGGCGAACGCACAGCCGAAGAATACAAAGCCTATTACGACACCGGCTACGCCACAGATGTCGACCGGATCCTGATCGAGGGGCAAGAGGTCACCTTCTTCACCAAGGACTCCTCCGTCTCCGGCACCTATGAAAACGACGGCTACGAAATCCTGACCTACGACTCAGGAAGCCGCGGCGTCCGCTTTATCTTCGCCAAAACAGGCGGCGACGCGGGCGCACCGGACTACTTCCAGTTCTCCGACCACCGCATCGCGCCGGAAAAATCCGATCACTACCACCTCTACTGGGGCGACGACCGCGCCGCCCTTCTGGAGGAGGTCACAAACTGGCCCACCTATTACCCCGCCTACCTGACGGGGAACGAAATCGTCGCTCAAATGCTCGCGCATTAGCTGCGCAGGGCAGGCATGTTGAAACCAAATCCCCCGGCATGCCTGCCATTCTACCCATTCAAAACAGGCAGAACCCCATGAACATCCAAGACACCCGCCTCCCCGTCACGGTCCTCTCCGGCTTTCTGGGCGCAGGCAAAACCACCCTCCTGAACGCCGTTCTGAACAACCGCGAGGGCCGCCGCGTGGCCGTGATCGTCAACGACATGTCCGAGGTCAACATCGACGCCGACCTGATCCGCGATGGCGGAGCGGACCTCAGCCAGACCGAGGAAACCCTCGTCGAAATGTCCAACGGCTGCATCTGCTGCACCCTGCGAGATGACCTCCTGCTCGAGGTCCGCCGCCTCGCCGCCGAAAAGCGCTTCGACTACCTGCTGATCGAATCCTCCGGCATATCAGAGCCCCTCCCCGTCGCCGCCACCTTCGATTTCCGCGATGAAGAGGGGCAAAGCCTCTCCGATGTGGCCCGCCTTGATACCATGGTCACCGTGGTCGACGCCCTGTCGCTGCTGAAGGATTACTCCAGCCATGATTTCCTCGCCGACCGCGGTCAGGCCTTGGGCGAAGAGGACGAGCGCACCCTCGTTGACCTGCTGGTGGACCAGATCGAATTCTCCGATGTGGTCGTCCTGAACAAGATCACCGCCGCAGGCCCGCAAAAACGCGATGCCGCCCGCAAGATCATCACCGCCCTGAACCCGGACGCCCTGATCCTCGAGGCCGACTACGGCGCCGTGCCGCAGGACAAGATCTTTGACACCGGCCTCTTCGACTTTGAAACCGCCCATGAACACCCCCTCTGGGCCAAGGAGCTCTACGGCTTTGCCGACCACGTGCCGGAAACAGAGGAATACGGCGTCTCCTCCTTCGTCTACCGTGCCCGCCGCCCCTTTGATCCGCAGAAAATCCACGATGTCCTCAACGGCCCCCTTGCCGGAACCCTGCGCGCCAAAGGGCATTTCTGGATCGCAACCCGCCCCGAATGGCTGGCCGAATTCTCCCTCGCGGGCGCGCTCAGCACCGTCCGCCCCCTCGGCAAATGGTGGGCCACGGTGCCAGAGGCCTCCCGCCCCAGCACCCCGCAGGCCAAGGCCTACCTCGCCCGCCACTGGGAGGAACCTTTCGGCGACCGCCGCCAGGAACTCGTCTTTATCGGCGCAGGCATGGACAAAGCCGCCATCACCGCCGCCCTTGACGCCGCCCTGCTGGACGATGCCACCCTCAGCCGCCCCAACACATGGCCGGACCTTCAGGACCCCTTCCCCCGCTGGCGCGACGCCGCACAGGCCGCGTAATGGGGATCGCGCAGAGGCAGGCCAACACCCGCACCACCCTGAAACGGCGGGCACGCAAGGGCGATCCGATGGCGGCCTATGACCAGCTGCCAGTCGAGCTGCGCGCATGGCTCATGCACGCGGCCCTGCCATGGTCGCCCCGCTCGGCCCTGCGGGCCTGGCAAAACTCCCTACGCGCCGCGCAGGGCGATGCCGAGGCCGCCAAAACCCACCTGACCCGCATCGAGCAGAAAATGCTCCTGCGCGACAGGTTCCACATCCCAAGGGAAGACCTGCACGCCTGACACAAAAAAGGCCCGCCAAACCGGCGGGCCAAGGTGGGAGATTACCTCTCGCAGGGGGGGGGCCGAACCCTTTAGGACAAAGGCCCCTCAACAAACATCTGGTTCAACTCGCTCAGGTCCTCGACCCCAACCAGTGTAAAGACCATCGAACACTCCGCGCCGCCCGTGTTCTCGATGCTGAACACCTCGCCGCGCTCGATAAAGATGAAATCCTTGCTCTCGAAGGTATCCTTCTCCACCGCAAAGGCAGGGCCGGTCTCCAGCGCCCCCTGCCCCTCAACGATGAACAGGGCAAGGTCCGCATTAACCAGATACTGCCGCCGCGAGCGCATGGCAGGCGCAAGGAAAAACCGCCCCATCATGCCGCCGGTCTCGGGCCACAAATCGCGCGAAACGCCAATCTCCGCGCGCGCAGGCTGCAACAGGTCGGGGTTTTGGACGGGTTCGATATTAAACTGGATCATGCTGTGGCCTCGCTATCTGCGGGGGCCTGCCAACGGGGCTCCATGTAGACAATCCCCGCCTCCTCGAGAGAGGCAACACCGGGATAGCAGAAGACAAGCTCGATAGACTCCCCCATGCCGATCGCCCCGTGGATCTCCCCCTTGGGAATATAGATATAGCCATCGCCACGCGACGGCACCTCGGTAATGTCGTGATCGGGGCCAGAGAAAAGCTTGTCGCTGCCCTTGATCTTATACTGCGCCGCCCCCGCATTGGGGTGGAAATGGCGCTGGTTGCGCATATTGGGGCCAGAGCGCGTATAGCCCATCACAAGGCTCGCGTTCGGCACGGTTTTGGCGTTGATTCCATAGAAAATTTCGCATGGCGGCTCTGCTAATGTGTTCACAAGCAAATCGGCAAATCTAACAATTGTGGCCATCTGGAACATACTTTCGTTTGTTTGGTCGCCCCATGTATTGACAGGCGGCGGCTCAAGCGGTCAAGTGATATAAAATGCACCTTCCATAAGGAAAAGTCATGCAACATATGACGCACCAGCTGCTCCACCTCGTCGTCATCATCGAACAGGGCTCCCTCTCCCGCGCTGCGCAGGTCCTCTATGTCACCCAGCCCGCGCTCAGCCGCTCGATCCGCTTTCTAGAGGCCGAGGTGAACGGCAAACTCCTCAACCGCGGCCGCGATGGCGCCACCCCGACCAAGCTCGGCGAACAGCTCTACGTCCATGGCAAGAACATCCTCGCCTCGCTGGAACGGGCCGAGGCCGATGTGCAGGCATGGCACCAACACGACCGCGGCCACCTCATCGTCGGCTCCACCGCCCTGCCCTCGATGTATTTCGTGCCAGAGGCCATCGCCTCCTTTCTGGCAGAGCGCCCCAAGGTCGGCCTGCGCTTTGAGGTCCACCATATGCGCGATCTCACAACCATGCTCCGCCAAGGCTCGATTGACCTTTTCATCGGTGCCCTCGCCTTTGAAAAACAGGCCGACGGCATCGAAACCACCCTCCTGCTGGAGGACGAGCTGTCGATCATCTGCGGCGCCGATCACCCACTGGCCAAAAGCACCGATTGGGAAACAGAGGATTTGCAGAAATACCCTTGGATGCTGCCCACAGCCGACACCGCTTTGCGCCAACAGGCCGAGGCCGTCTTCGCCCATTTCGGCCTGTCCAAGGTGGAAATCGTCGTCGAAACCATCGCCGCCACCGCCATCGTCCCCCTCATGCGCCATGGCAGCTATCTGACGATGCACTCCAAATTCCTGCTGGGGCCAGAGATCACCTCAGGCAATCTCGTGGTCCTGCCGCAAAAGGTCCCCAGCGCCCGCCGCTCCCTCACCGCCTTCCACCGCAAAAGCGACGAGCTGACCGAACTGGTCAGCACCTTCATCGACCACCTCAAAACCCTTCCCGGTGCGTAAACGCCCAAGGGCACAAACCCAGAAAGGGCCACAAAGTTATGGAAACGGCATTTTTTATCATTTGATGTTACGCAATCTGTTGGTCAATGCTGAACCGAGGAGAGACGCCAAAGCCAAGGCCCAATGCCACCACACAACGGACAGGCAGGCCCCCTGCCGATCCGCGGACCGCAAGGCACTGGCGTCAGACGTAACCACGGGAGGAGGAACCCAATGACTCTACGCTCCAAAACCGGCGCCATCCTATGCACCGCCGCCCTATCCTTTGCCACCACCTTCACCGGCACCGCACAGGCCGATGATTTCTACGAAGGCAAAACCATCGAAATCATCGTCGGCTTCGAGGCCGGCGGCGGCACCGACAGCGCCGCCCGCATCATCGCAAGGCACCTCGGCAAACACATCCCCGGCGAGCCAAACGTCATCATCAAGAACATGCCCGGCGGCGGCACGCTTCTGGCGCAAAACTACATCTACGAACGGGCCAAACCCGACGGGCTGACCATCGGCTTCAACCCGTTTCAGGTCATGGCGCAGGTCACAGAACGCGAAGGCGTGCGCTTCAACTACTCCGACAGCACCTTTATCGCGGGCGTCCTCGCCCCGGGCTTTATGGCGGGCGTGCGCCACGACATCGCGCCGGGCGGCATTCACAAACCCGAAGACATCAAAACCATCGACCAGCCGCTGAAATACACCGGCCGCACCCCGCTGCACTCCATCGACGTGCTCGCCACCGCGGCCTTCGACCTGCTGGGAATGGAGCATGTCTATGTCCCCGGCTATAACGGCAGCGCCGATCTGACGACCTCCATGGTCCAGAACGAAACCAATATCTCCGGCGCGGGCTCTATCCACTGGCTTAAACACCTGACCCCCCGTCTGATCGACGAGGGCGAAGGCACCGGCCTGTTCCAGTTCGGCGTGCTGCAATCGGACGGCACCCTCGCTCCCGATCCCGGCTACCCCGGTGTGCCCCTGTTCCGCGACTTCTACAAACAGGCCCTCGGCACCGAGCCTTCCGGCCCTCTCTATGAGGCCTTCGACTTTGCCGAACGCATGCAGGGCACCGCAAGCTGGATCGTCGTCGGCCCGCCGGAAATGGACCCGGAGGCCACCGCCATCCTGCGCGAAGCCTACGCCAAGGCGGTGAATGACCCCGAAACCGTGGCCGAGACCCTCAAGGTCGAACATGTCCCCTACGGCCATATCGGCTTCGACATCGCCGAGGGGATCCTCGCAGAGCTTGCCAATACAGACCCCGCAATCGCACAGTTCTGGAAGGACCGTCTGGCCAAGCAATCGGGCGGCTACTAACGCCCCAAAACCCCAAGGCAGGGGGCGCGCGCAAGATACCGCCGCGCCCCTCGCCCGCCCCCATCCCCCCGTTTCAATGAGGTCAGAATGTTAGACGCTTTCGTCCAAGGTTTCCTGCATGTCTTTGCCTGGCCAACCCCGGGCTACCTGCTCCTCGGGGTGATGATGGGCATCATTCTGGGCGCGGTGCCCGGCCTTGGCGGGGTGATCGGCCTCGTGATCCTGCTGCCCTTTACCTTCGATATGGAGACGATCCCCGCCATCGCCCTGCTGCTTGGCATGTTCTCCGTCACCTCGACCAGCGATACCATCGCCTCGGTCCTCCTCGGCATTCCCGGCACAGCGGCCTCGCAGGCCACGGTGCTCGACGGCCACCCCCTTGCCAAACAAGGCCACGCTGAACGCGCCTTTGGCGCCGCCTTCACGGTCTCTGCCTTCGGCGGCGTCTTCGGCGCGCTGATCCTTGCCGTTTCCCTGCCCCTCGTGCTGCCGATCATTCTGGCCTTCTCCAAGGCCGAATTGTTCATGCTCGGCGTCCTCGGCCTGACCATGGTCGGCTCGCTGACAGGGCGGGTTGTGGTCAAGGGGCTGCTCATGGCCTGCCTTGGCCTTTTGATGGCCTGCGTCGGCTACGGGCAAACCATGCCGGTGCCGCGCTTTTACTTCGGCTTTGACTACCTGCTCGACGGGCTGCCGCTGCTGCCCGTGATCCTCGGCCTCTTCGCCATCCCCGAACTGATCGAACTGGCGGCCAAGAACAGCTCGATCTCCCAAACCATCAAAAGCGACTCGCAAAAGGGCGACCTCTTCGAGGGCGTCAAAGACGCCTTCCGCCACTGGGGCCTGACCCTGCGCTGCAGCCTGATCGGCACCTATGTCGGCATCCTGCCGGGACTAGGAAGCTCCATCGTCGACTGGATCGCCTATGGCCACGCCGTCCAGACCGCCAAGGACAAAAGCAAATTCGGCACCGGCGATATCCGCGGCGTCATCGCGCCCGAGGCCGCCAATAACGCCGTCAAAGGCGGCTCCCTTATCCCCACCGTCGCCTTCGGCATCCCCGGAAGCCTCGGCGCGGCGATCCTTCTGGGCGCTCTGATCATTCAGGGCATCCAGCCCGGCCCCGAAATGCTCACCACCAAACTGGATGTCACCTTCTCCCTCGTCTGGACAATCGCCATCGCCAATATCATCGGCGCGGGCCTCTTGATGGTCTGGTGCAAACCGGTGGCCCGCATCGCCTTTATCCCCGGCCAACTCATCATCCCCGCGGTCATCACCTTTGTGATGATGGGCGCATGGCTGACGGGCGTCTCCATCGGCGACTGGATCAGCGTCATAGTCATGGGCTTCATCGGCTATGTCATGAAACGCGGCGGCTGGCCCCGCCCGCCCCTCGTCCTCGCCCTGATCCTCGGCAGCATCATGGAACAAACCTTCCAGATCAGCATGCGCGCCCACCAAGGCCCGTCATGGCTCTGGGAGCGTCCCATCGTGGTGCTGCTCGGGCTGCTCTGCCTGATCACCATCGCCCTCGCCGCCCGCGGCATCATCAAAACCAAACGGGACGAGACCGACAAAGACACCGAGGCCGGCGAGGGCAACGAGCGTAACGCGCTCATCTCCCTGCCCTTCTCCATCACTCTGGCGGCGCTCTTTACCTATGCCGCCATCGCCTCGCTCGGCTGGCCCTCCTCGGCGGCACGCTTCCCCTTTGCCATCGCCCTGCCCGCCATCGCCATGGCGCTCTTTACCTGCCTGATCGACGCCCGCAGCCTGCGCAGCGAGCTGGCCACCGCAGGCGGCCTCGGCCCGCTCTGGTCCACGACCAAGACGAAAATCCAGGCCCGCAAATCAGCGGTGTTCTTTGCCTACCTGCTGGGGCTCCTGCTGCTCTCCCTGCTGGTCGGCCAGAAAATCGCCCTGCCGGTCTATGTCGCGGTCTACCTGATCCGTTGGGGCAATTACGCGCCCTATATCGCCATCGGCTATGCCCTCGTGGCATGGGGCATCCTGATCGCCTTCTACGACAGGGTCATGCATCTGGTCTGGTATCCCTCGCTCCTGTCCGAATGGCTGCCCGCCTACCTGCCCGAGGGCCTGCCGCTCTGGCTGATCTTCTAACGCCGCCCGCAGGATGAACGTCGAACAACCCCTTCTAGGCCGCAGGGGCACCCTGCTCCTGCTGGTCGCCCTTGGCACCTTTCCACCGCTCTCGATCCACCTCTACCTGCCCGCCCTGCCGCAAATGGCAGAGACCTTCGCCACCACCCCGCCGGTGGTGAACCTGACGCTCGGCGCCCATATGGTCGCCTTCGCCATCGCCATGCTGTTCTGGGGCCCGCTCAGCGAACGCACCGGCCGCAAGCCGATCCTGCTCACCGCGCTCGCCCTCTATATCACCGCCAGCCTGCTCTGCGCCCTGTCGCAAACCATCGAGGCCCTGATCGCCTTTCGCATCCTGCAGGGCTTTGCCGGCGGCGGCGTCACGGTGATCGGCACCACCATCGTCAAGGACATCTTCGACGGCCCCGCCCGCGAACGCGCCCTCGCCCTCGTCATGTCCATGGTCATCATCGCCCCGATGACCGCCCCCGTTCTGGGGGCCTTCCTGCTCTCCGTCGCCTCATGGCAGGCGCTGTTCCTGCTGCTCGCCCTCTTCGGCTGCGCGGCAAGCCTGCTCGTGGTGCTGTTCCGCGAAACCCTGCCCGAGAAATCAACGGGGCCGCTGCTCCGCGCATGGGGCCGCCTTGGCGTGGTGCTGGCCAACCCGCGGTTTACCTACCTGCTGCTCACCTTCTCGCTCTCGCCCATGTGCCTGATGGCCTTCGTCGGTACGGCGGTCTACATCTATATCGATGGCTTCGGCCTGTCGGAACAGGCCTTCTCGCTGATTTTCGGGGCCAATGCGCTCTTTGCGATCATCGGCCCCTCGCTCTACCTGAGATTGCGCCGAGTCCTTGCTGGCCCCACGATCATACTGGGGGCCTTTACGGGGATGACACTGGCAGGGGTGGCCATGCTCCTCTTTGGCCATGTCTCGCCCTTCGTCTTCGCCGCCATCGCCGCCACCTGCACCACTTGCGTCATAGTTGTGCGCGTGCCGGGAACAAACCTGCTGCTGGATCAACAAAGCCGCGACATCGGCTCCGCCGCGGGCCTGATCCAGTTCGGCGCCACGATCATGGGGGCCTCGGCGGTGCAGATCGTGCCCGCCCTCTCGCCTGACCTGATCACCAACTACGCCTGCCTGCTCATCGCCGTGGGCGCCACGTGCAGCCTGCTCTGGCTCTGCGTGCGCCGCCGCCCTTTCGTCACCGGCAAGGGCCCCTGACGCGCAAAACAGATGGCACCGGCCCGCGCCGCGCTCTATGACAGGGCCTGACAAAACGCGCGCAGCGCCCCAAGGACGAAACCCCAATGACAACCGACGACACAGCGGACAAAACCCACTACATCTGCCAGACCTACGTCGAAACCGCCGCCAAGGGCGGGCAGACCGGCCTCAAGATCGACAAGCAGTTCCAATACACCAGCGCCGCCGATGCCGAGAACCGGGCAGAGCGCGAAGCCGCCCGCGAGGGCTGCGCCGGTGCCGATGCCTATATGCTGACCGAAGACGCCGGCAGCGGAGAGGTCAGCCCCCCGACCTTCCTGCTTCGTATCGGCAATGTTCCCGATCTGGACGACGCCTGACACCCAATGGGCCGCGGCCAAAGCCCCGCCTGTCCCCCAGTTGCCCAAGCGTCAACTCAAATGTCACACCCCGCCGCGCCCCCAAACCGCAACATACGGTGGGGCGCGCCACTGCGTGCCGCAACAGCTAGCGCCTGTTGCTCAAGCACTACATTCACCGCCTCCCCCAACCTGTTGATTATTGCAATAAAAGTCATTTCCCCGCACTCTCCGGCATAATGAGGGCAAAAGCCCCGTTTTTTTAAAACGTGATCGAGAGGCAGGATCGCAATGAAACTTAAGACGCTTATTAGGGCGGGCCTTGTCGGCTTGGCTCTTTCTATTTGCAGCGCGCCAATGGCGATGGCTGAAACTTTGCGGGTCATGAATGGCTCCGCTTCCAGTAAATTGAACGTTCCGATGAACCGGGCCGTTGTTGTCGAAAGCGACGAGGCATTTGCCGAGCTTTCCATCGCCAATCCCGGCATCGCAGATATTTCCACCCTGTCCGAACGCACCATTTATGTGCTGGGCAAGGCCCCGGGCCGCACGACGCTGACGCTTCTTGCGCCCGACGGATCGCTGATCACCAATGTCGAGGTCCGCGTGACCCCCGACATCAGCGAGCTGAAAGAACGCCTGCGCGAAATCCTTCCCAATGAGGGCATCGAAGTGCGCCCCGCCAATGACGGCCTCGTGCTCTCCGGCGTGGTCTCCTCGGCGGCCGCTCTGGACCGCGCCCTCGATCTGGCCCAGCGCTACGCACCGCAGCGTGTGTCGAACCTGATGAGCGTTGGCGGATCGCAGCAGGTCATGCTCAAGGTCCGCTTCGCAGAGATGAACCGCTCCGTGTCCAAGTCGCTCTCCGCGTCGCTGGCCATCAACGGCATCTCCGACAACGGCAACACAGGCATCCTTGGCGGCACCGGCACACTGGCCGATGACACCAACCTGTCCAACCTCTTTGGCGGCGGCGGCGTGACAACCAACTCCGGCAACACAGGGCAGTTCTCCATCGGCCTGAACGCAGGCTCGGTCGAATTCGCCGTGCTGCTCGAGGCTCTGGAAACAAAGGGCTTCATCCGCACCTTGGCCGAACCCAACCTGACGGCCCTGTCGGGCCAGAACGCCGAATTCCTTGCGGGCGGTGAATACCCTGTGCCGGTCTCCAACGACGACGGCAACGTCAGCGTGGAATTCAAACCCTTCGGTATCTTGCTCAACTTCACGCCCCGCGTGATCGGCAAGAACATCAACCTGCGCATGACAGCAGAGGTCTCCGGCATCGACACCACCATCGGCTTCACCGATGCGGGCTTTACCGTCAACGGCTTCCGCACACGCTCCACCTCCACCACGGTCGAGATGCACGATGGCGAAAGCTTCGCAATCGCCGGCCTGCTGCAGGATGACTTCACCGATGCGATTTCCAAAGTGCCATGGCTTGGCGACATTCCGGTCCTCGGAACCCTGTTCCGCTCCACCGACTACGCCCGTAACCAGTCCGAACTCGTGATCATCGTCTCGGCCCACCTCGTAAGCCCGACCCGCGGCGAGGCTCTGGCCCTGCCCACCGATCGCGTCCGCCCCCCAACCGAGCGCGAGCTCTTCTTGGAAGGCAAAACCGCCTCGACACGTCTACCCACACAGGGCGGCGCAGGCGAAGTGGCAAAACAGGACTTCACCGGGTCCTACGGCTACGTGATGGAGTAAGACAGATGCAGAAAACACATCTTCTAACCGCAATGGCCGCATCCGCCGTCCTGGTGGCTGGCTGTTCCCCCGAAACCACCCGCACCTTCCACAACACGGCTGGTTCGGAACTGGACGAGGGCTACTTCGGCAACCCGACGATGAACAATCATCTGGTCATGACAGGGCAATACAACGCCATCGTCAGCCTCAGCCGCAAATTCGCGGAAGAGGCGCCGACAACGATCAACTTTGCCTTCAACGACGCCTCGCTGGATGCCAGCGCCCGCGCCTCGCTGGACAAACAGGCACAGTGGATCGCCCAGTATCCGTCGGTTAAGTTCCGCGTCTACGGCCACACCGACAAGGTCGGCGGCAATGCCTATAACAAACGCCTTGGCCTGCGCCGGGCACGGGCCGCCGTCAACTATCTGGTCAGCCGCGGCATCTCCCGCAGCCGTCTGGAGGCCGTCGCTTCCTTCGGCGAGACACAGCCGCTGATCGTGACCGAAACGCCCGAACGCCGCAATCGCCGCACGGTGACAGAGGTCTCCGGCTTCTTGGGCAAACGCCAACAGCTGCAGGACGGCAAATACGCGCTGTTCTCCTACACAGAAACCGTCACCTCGGCGACAGAACCGCACGAGCTGACAATCATCGACGAGGGCGGAAGCGCCGAAGAGCGCTAATTCACGCCTGCCATTCGATCAAACTTCGGCGCGCCCTCGGGCGCGCCTTTTTTGTTTCCGCCCCCCAAAACCCCCTATTTCGGGGGAATCACTCAAGGCGGAATTAAGAAATGATTCTCTCTTTTGGGCCAAACTGTCTCCAAAGGGGAAACGATGCCTCCACTTCCCCCTCCCCGCCGCCCCCGCGGCACCGCCCCCCCTGCCGGGGGGCGCAAACCTTTTGCTGGCCTTGATTTTTTCGCCGCCAGCCCCCCGATTCTCCCCGGATCTGATTTGGAAACAACATGCCGAAAATCCTCAGACAAAGCCAAAATACCAAACAATTTCGGCTTTTCAGCCGCATTCCTGCCTCTTTTGCCCGCCATTGATTGCCCCATGGGAGCAGTGCGTCCGGGTTGTCCGGGCGTTGGCGCCAAACGAACAGGGCAGGACATTGGCCCACAACAAAGTTCGTAACCGCCGCTCGAGTAGAAGGACGCGAGGCACATGACGAGCAACGCTGCATTGCAGCCAGAACCAGCACCGATCACCGCATGTACAGTTGCGCGTGATGTGCAGAATTTTGACCTGCTGATCGAAGACATGGAAACCGAGCTTGGCGAAAGCTGGGGCGACCTGAACTTTGCCGATGCCATGATCTTCATGGGCCAACCCGATGCCTCCGCTCTTGAATTTATCGCCGTCGCCATCGACGCCGAAGACGAAAAGAACCTCCCCGAAATCAGCAGGGTCATCACCACGGCCAAGGCGCAGGACATCCGCGTCATCCTGATCGCGGAAGAGGTCAAGCCAATGGCCCTGCATCAACTGATGCGCGACGGCGCCGCCGATTTCGTCCCCTACCCCCTGCCCGAGGGCGCCCTGCACGAGGCCATCGAACGCATGCGCCGCCCGGCAGAGCCCGCCCCCGCCGCAGCACCACAGGTGCCGCAGGCCGCAGGCTCCGATCTCAACGGTGTGGTTCTGGCCACCCACGGCATGGCCGGGGGCACCGGCTCCACCACCTTCGCGGTGAACCTTGCTTGGGAGCTGGCCACCATCACCAAAACCGACGCGCCCCGCGTCTGCCTGCTGGACCTCGACTTTCAGTTCGGCTCCACCGCCACCTTCCTTGACCTCGCCCGCAAGGAGGCCGTCTTTGAACTGCTGTCCGACACCGAGCGTCTGGACAGCGCCTCCTTCATGGCCGCGCTACAAACCTTCAACGACAAACTCCACGTGCTGACAGCCCCCTACGAGATGCTGCCACTGGATATCGTCGGCCCAGAGGACATCGAGAAAATCATCGAAGTCGCCCGAGCGAACTTCGATTTCGTCATCATCGACATGCCCTCCACGCTGGTCACATGGTCCGAGGTTGTCCTCAACGCCGCGCAGATCTACTTCGCGACGATCGAGCTCGACATGCGCTCGGCCCAGAACACCCTGCGTTTCGTGCGGGCCCTCAAGGCAGAGGACCTCCCCTACGAGAAACTCCGCTTCGCCCTCAACCGCGCGCCCAAGTTCACCGATATTTCCGGCAAGAACCGGGTAAAGCGTATGGCCGAAAGTCTTGATATTGATATCGAATTGCTCCTGCCCGACGGCGCCAAAGCCGTCATGCAGGCCTGCGACCACGGCCTGCCCATGGCCGAGACAGCAGCCAAGAACCCGCTTCGTAAAGAAATTCATAAACTGGCAAAGCAAATGCACGACCTCGTGCGTGAAGCCGAAACCGCCAACTGAACCGTGACCGCATAAGGGGCCAAAACCATGTTCTCGCGTTACAAAAAATCCACACCGAAATCCGCCGCTGAATCGGCGGCACCGGAGGCCGCGACCAAAGCCGCCGCCCCGGCCAAGGCACCCGCACCGCGCCCTTCCCCGCAGAAGGCCGCCGCCCAAGCCGCCCCCGTGGACAAAGAGAAAAAGCGCAAGGACAAGCTGGCCGAGATCAAGGTCGAGATGCACAAGGTGCTCCTCGACAACCTCAACCTCGCCGCCCTCGACAGCGCCTCCGAATCCGAGCTGCGCTCCGAAATCGTCGCCATCTGCGCCGAGGCGATGGAGGAAATGGGCATTGTCCTGAACAAGGACGAACGCTCCACCCTGCATCAGGACCTGTTTGACGAGGTTACCGGCCTCGGCCCGCTGGAACCCCTGCTGAAAGACGAGGACGTGAACGATATTCTCGTCAACGGCCCCCAGCAGATCTTTGTGGAACGCGCCGGTAAGCTCTCGCTGTCGGACATCACCTTCAAAGACGAAAAGCACCTGCTGCGGATCATCGACAAGATCGTTTCCGCCGTTGGCCGCCGCGTCGACGAAAGCAACCCCTACGTCGATGCGCGCTTGCAGGACGGCTCGCGTTTCAACGCCATGGTGCCGCCCATCGCCGTGGACGGCAGCCTCGTCTCCATTCGTAAATTCAAAAAGGAAAAGCTCGGCGTTGACGAGCTGGTCAAATTCGGTGCCTTCACCGAGGAAATGGCCGCCTACCTTCAGGCCGCCGTGGCCTGTCGTTTGAACGTCATCGTGTCGGGCGGGACGGGTTCGGGTAAAACCACCACCCTCAACGCCCTGTCCTCCTTTATCGACAACGACGAACGCATCCTCACGATCGAGGATACGGCCGAACTTCAGCTCCAGCAAACCCACGTGGGCCGCATGGAAAGCCGCCCCCCGAACGTTGAGGGCAAAGGCGCCGTGTCCCAACGCGACTGTCTGAAAAACGCCCTTCGGATGCGTCCCGACCGCATCATCGTGGGCGAGACCCGCGGCGAGGAAGTGATCGACATGCTGCAGGCCATGAACACCGGCCACGACGGCTCCATGACCACAATCCACGCCAACTCCGCCCGTGACGGCGTCTCGCGTCTGGAAAACATGATCGCCATGGCCGGTATCGAAATGCCGCTCAAGGCCGTCCGCTCCCAGATCGCCTCGGCGGTGAACCTCATCGTGCAGGCCTCGCGTCTGCAAGACGGCTCGCGCCGCATGGTCTCCATCACCGAAATCACCGGGATGGAAGGCGAGGTGATCTCGATGCAGGAAATCTTCCGCTACGAGCGCCTCGGCCTTGGCCAGGACGGCAAAATCATCGGCCAGTTCAACGCCACCGGCGTGCGCTCCGCCTATTCCGACAGGTTCAAGGCTTGGGGCTATGACCTACCTGCCACGCTCTTCGAACCCATCGCCGCACAGTAAGGGACCGTCATGGAAATCTCTGCAGAACCAATTATTTACGGCCTTATCTTCGTCGGGGTTATCCTGCTGGTCGAGGGTATCTACCTAACGGTGTTCGGCAAATCCATCAGCCTGAACAACAAGGTGAACCGTCGTCTCGAGATGATGGAAAAAGGCGGCAACCGCGAGGAAGTCCTGGAACAGCTCCGCAAGGAAATGTCCCAACACCTCTCCTCCAAATCGATCCCGCTCTACTCCATCCTCGCCAAAAAGGCGCAAAAGGCGAATATCGCCTTCTCCCCGGGCACGCTGGTCCTGATCATGGTCGTGCTGTCGATCTTTGCCTTCCTGCTGCTCACCATCGCCTCCTCTGCGGGCCTTGGCGTGCGCATCGTTGTGGCCATCGCCATGGGCGTGGGCGGGGTCTATGTCTGGGTCAACAAGAAGGCCAAGAAACGCATGGCCCTGATCGAGGAGCAACTCCCCGACGCGGTTGAACTCATGGTCCGCTCCCTGCGCGTGGGCCACCCCTTTGCCAATGCGGTGAACATCGTCGCCAAAGAGGTCCCCGATCCCCTGGGCTCCGAATTCGGCATGATCGCGGATGAAAGCGCCTATGGCCGCGACATCTCCGACAGCCTCAAGGGCCTCGCCGAACGCGTCGAAACGCAGGATATGCGCTTCCTCGCCGTGGCCGTGACGATCCAACAGCAATCGGGCGGTAACCTCGCCGAAATCCTCGCCGGTCTGGCCAAGGTGATCCGCGCCCGCTTCAAACTGTTCCGCCGGGTAAAGGCCATCACCGCAGAGGCGAAATGGTCCGGCATGTTCCTGTCGCTCTTCCCGATCCTCGCGATCGTGATGATCAACGTGATCAAGCCCGACTACTACGACGACGTGCGCGAAACAGCGGCCTTCATTCCGGCCTGCCTCATCGTGGGCACCTTCCTCACGGTGAACGTGATCTTCATGAAGATCATGGTCAACATCAAAGTCTAAAGGCAGAAAACAATGGAAATTCTGACCAAAGCTAATGAGTTTCTCGTCGAGAAATTCGGCGAACTCGGCCCCCTCTACGCCGTAGGTCTCCTTGGCGTCCTGCTGGTGGTGCTGACCCTGCCGATGTTCCTCAAGAAGGAAAAAGACCCCTTCGACAAGGTCCGCGGCCAGAACGGGCGCGGCAACCGCAACTCTGCGGGCGGCGAGACAAAGAAAGCCCTGCGGAATACCAGCGGCCGCGCCGCCAAGCTCGAGAAATTCTCGAACTTCCTCGAACCACAGGACGAGGGCGAACTCTCCGCCGCCAAGCTCAAAATGCTTCAGGCGGGCTATCGCGGCAAAAACGCCGTCCAGATGTATCACTTCTCCAGCTTCGCGCTGGGTCTTGGCGCTTTGGCGGTGGGCTGTCTGGTGGCGATCGTCAAATCCGCCACGGGCGAGGTCACAACCCAGGCGCTGATCATGACCATCCTGATCCCTGCGGCGGTGGGCTACTACCTGCCGCGCTACTGGGTGAACCGCCGCGTGCAGTCGCGCCAGCTGGAAATCACCAACGGCTTCCCCGATGCCCTCGACATGATGCTCGTCTGCGTCGAGGCCGGCCAATCGCTCGACCAATCCATCATCCGCGTCTCCGGCGAGCTTGAGGCAGGCTTCCCTGCCCTCGCCGAGGAATTCCAGATGGTCGCCCATGAAATGAAGGCCGGCCGCGACAAGGTCTCCGTGCTCAAGGGCATGTCCGAACGCGCCGGGGTGACAGATATCGCCAGCTTCGTCACCGTGCTGGTCCAATCGGCCACCTTCGGTACATCCATCGCCGACGCCCTGCGCGTCTTTGCCGATGAAATGCGCGACAAACGGGTGATGCGGGCCGAGGAAAAGGCGAACGTGCTGCCAACCAAACTGACCCTTGGCACCATGATGTTCACCCTGCCGCCACTGCTGATCATCCTGATCGGCCCCTCGATCTACCAGATCTACGAAACCCTGAAGGACTCTACCTTCTTCTGATGCGCTAAACTGCTCGCCATCCTGCGGCCAGACCATGGGATGTGGCGCATTAGGCATAGGGCCCCGGGTATTCCGGGGCCTTTTGCATTTGGGCTTGGCACCACTGCCCCCCGCGTTGAAACTGCGCCGGAACGAAGCAGCGAACAGATCGGGGCCGACCCTGACAGGCATATTGAACATTCCGCGCGCGCTCTGCGCTGCGCTATTGCTGGCGGCATGCAGCCCCGCAGGCACCCTTGACCCGATCCGCGAGGGGCCAAAGGCGCCGCGCGGCACGCCCGATGTGGTCGATGCGGTCGATGGGCTGATCGTCGGGCACCGGCTCATGGCGGCGGGCGAATACGAACTCGCCCTCTCCGCCTATCTGCGCGCCGGGGGCGAACACGGGCTCAACGTCGATGTCCTCTCTGCCCTCGGCTCCGCCAACCTCAAACTCGGCCGCTTGGGTCAAGCCGAAACCCTGCTGCGCCGCGCCGTCAAGGCGGACGAAACCTTCGCCCCGGCATGGAACAACCTCGGCGTCGTGCTGATGGAAACCGGCCAGAACGGCGAAGCCTCCCGCGTCTTCAAAACCGCCTTCGCCCTCGATAGTGGCGAAAGTGTCGAAATTCGGGAAAATCTTCGACTGGCGCTAGAGCGGATCGAAATTCCCGACTACGCTGAACAAAATAACTATAATTTCGCGTTGGTGCGCCGGGGAAGCTCTGAATACAGGCTCCTAAGCACACCCTGAGGCAGACAGAGCAGTAAAAAGGACGCAAAAATGCGCCATACCTATCCTATGATCGCCGCCCTTGTGGGCGCATCCCTTCTGGCCGGTTGCCAAAAAGCTGGCGACGCAGAGGTCAACAAAGCCGTCCAAAACGTCAACGCCATCGACGAGAACAACCTCTCCGACATCATGCTGACAGTGGCCGACCCGAACGAGGCAGTAGCCTATTTCAAACGCTCCTCCGCCGAAATGCCCGAACGGCTCGATCTGAAACGTGGCCTCGCCATGTCCCTGATCCGCGCCAAGAAAAACATCGAAGGCACCGCCGCATGGTCCAAGGTCATCGAACACCCCGAGGCCACCAATGACGACCGCGTGCAATACGCCGACGCCCTGATCCGCGCCGGTGAATGGAAACGGGCCGAGGCCGCCCTGAACGGCATCCCCCCCACCCATGAAACCTTCAAACGCTACCGTCTGGAGGCCATGATCGCCGACAGCAACAAGGCATGGACCAAATCCGACAGCTTCTACGAAACCGCCGTCGGCCTGACCACGAAACCCTCCTCGACGCTGAACAACTGGGGCTATTCCAAGCTGACCCGCGGCGATTACAAAGGCGCAGAGAAACTGTTTATCGAGGCGATCCAATACGACCCTTCCCTCTTTACCGCCAAGAACAACCTCGTTCTGGCCCGCAGCGCACAGGGCAACTACCAACTGCCGATCATGGACCTGTCCCAGATCGAACGCGCCCAACTGCTCCACACCATTGCGCTCACCGCGATCAAAAAGGGCGATGTGACAACAGGCAAAGGCCTGCTGAAAGAGGCGATCGAAAGCCACCCACAGCACTTCGAGGCCGCCGTCCGCGCCCTCGCCGCGCTTGAAAACAACGTGCAGAACTAGGCATGATCTCAGCCTCCGCAAGCGCCAGCCTGTGGTTTCTGATCTTCACAGCGCCCATCTGTTTCTGGGTAATGTGGTCAGACATGGCCTTCATGAAAATTCCCAACAAGGCGGTCATGGCCGCCTTGGCGGTCTTTGTGGTGGTCGGCCCCTTCGTCCTGCCGTTTGACGACTATCTGTGGCGCTACGTCCATGTCATCCTTGTCATCACCGTCGGCTTCGTCGCCTCCATGGGCGGGCTGATCGGCGCAGGCGACGCCAAATTCGCCGCCGCCATGGCGCCCTTCGTGGCCGTGGGGGATATCTTCAATATCCTCTACCTCTTCGCCGCGATCCTGCTGACGGCCTTCGTCAGCCACCGCGCGATGAAACACTTCCCGCCCTTCCGCAATCAGGTGCCGCAGTGGAAAAGCTGGAGCCACGGCAAATTCCCCATGGGCCTCGCCCTCGGCGGCACCCTCGCCGCCTATCTCGCCATGGCCGCCCGCTACGGCGCCGCGGCAGGCTAACGCACCTCTGGCCGCCCCCGGCCAAACCACCCGAAAACCCAAACCCTCCCGCCCCTTTTCCAATGGCCAAAGGCCATCATCAAAGCGTTGGGCCCGGCCGGGGGGCGGCCCTGACCTTTGGTCAGGGCCGCCCCCCGGCCGGTCGCCTCGGCGCAAGCCGAGGCGAAAAACCTCTAGCCTTTTTCCAAGAGGATATAGAGCGGATGCCGATGGATGTCCCGCAGGGCAATCCCCGCCTCCTCCGCCGTTTCCAGCACCTGCCGCCGGATATCCGGCGCCACGGGACAGATCGGCACCACCAGCAAATCCGCGCTCTCGAACCCCGGCAGCCCGCCGTAATACCACGGCGCCCCCCCGATCAACGGCTTGAAATCGCCAAAGAGCCAAAAGCTCGAGAACAGATCCGCCGCCATAACCCGCTTGCCTGCGTGGCCCTGCGCCATCAGGTCCTGCGTGATCGCATCGAACCAGGCCGATGTCCCCAACTCCAGCTCGCAGGCCGCAAGCTCCTCGCCGTTCAGAACCGCAAGCGCATCACGATCCCCCTTACCGGCCCATTCGCCAAGGCCGGCCTCCAGCCCGTCCAGCGGCACCCGAACATCCACCCGGTTCGCGCGAATGGCCGAGGTCAGCAGATCCCCGTGCAGGTCTGAGCGCGGCAGGATCGGCGCGTAATCCGACGCCTCCGCCGCCATGTGGCGAAACGGGCTGAAGGCAAGGTTAAAGGCACTCGGCAATGTCATGGCAAAGGCCGCCGCCCCCGCAATCGCCACCGCGCCCCGCATCTCCCAACCAAAGCCGTTCAGCACCCCCGCCTCCGGCCGCGCCGCCAGCAAAAGCACCCCGAGCAGCAACAGCCACTGCGGATCATTGCCGAAATTCTGATAGGTCACGTAAAAGAACCCGGGCACGAGGAGCATCAGCAACAGCCCCTCATTCGCCCGCGCCCCCTGCCGCAGCAAGATCACCCCGGCAATCAACACCAGCGAGCCGCCCAGATAGGCCGGCGCGGCCACCACCGCCGTCAGGGGCTCGCCCGGCTGCGGGCGCACTTCGCTCCCCGCCACGGCCAGCATATCGCCCAGATAGGCGGCCCAAAACGCAAACCCGGCAAGCGCCGTCATTAGCGCCGCAACAGCCAATCCGCTCACCACCGCCACCAGAAAGCTCCGCAATTCCCCGCGCAGCAACAGGCCCAATCCCACCGGCACCACAAAGGCCGCGAAATAGGTCACCTTGAGCAGCGCCAAAGCCCCCAGCCCCAAGCCGATGATCACCCCATCGGCCCAAGCAGAGGCCCGCCCGCGCGGCGGCAAAACACCCAGAACAATGACCACAAAGGCAATCGCCCAAGCCCAGCGGTTGTAATGCATGGAAATCGACACCGACCGCAGGCTCTCGCCATGCACCAGAGAGGTCGCCAAAACGATCACGATCAACCCGAAAACAAAGCCCAAAACCCCCGGCAACCGGCTCACCCCGGCCCACCACAGGGCAGGCAACAAGACCGCCGCCACCAAAAGCTGCGAGTAGATCATCGCCATCCCGATCCCCTGCCCCTGCGCCACAAACCAAGCAGGCGGCGCAAAGGCCAGAACACCAATCGGGGTCATGAAATCCAGATGCGGCCACTGGCCATCGGCCATGCGAAACACGATTTCCAGCAAATGCATCGCATCGCCCTCGTGACGGCCGATATACAGCCCCCCCTTCGCAACCTCCAAAGCGCCGATCGCAACCAGAACCGCCAGCAACAATCCGGCCAACCAGACCCCATTTGTCTTTTTATCCACCGCTCGTTTCCTTTTTTTCGCCACATTAGCGGGGCATTTTCATCCTCGCTAGCGGATTGCGGCGGGTTTCCCGCGCCTTGCGTCCCTATGCACACGAATTTCTGGCCCAGGGTCCCCGCAGGCGGGGCCAAAGCAAGCAGGTGATGCAGATGAATATGGAAGTCGGCAATGTAATGGCCCCTCCCGCGCCCAAGCGGCTGGAGGAAATGCGCCTCCCCACCGCGATGATGCGCGATATCGTCCTCAAAACGATGTTCCGCAAGAACATCGACAACGTATCCGAACTGTCGCGCAACATCTGCCTGCCCATGCAGGTCACCCAAGAACTGGTCGATATGGGCCGCACCCAGAAGCTGATCGAAAGCACCGGCTCGATGCTGGCGAACTCGGGCGGCGAAATGGGGTATCAACTGACCGAGGCGGGCAAAACCCGCGCCCTCGACGCCCTCGCCCAGTCCGAATATTTCGGCGCCATGCCGGTGCCGCTCGATGTCTATTCCGAGCAGGTCAAACGCCAATCCATCCGCAATGTGCAGATCACCCGCGAACAGCTTACCGGCGCGATGGGCCACCTGATCCTGCCGCCCGAATTGCTCAGCCACCTCGGCCCCGCGGTCACATCCGGCCGCTCGATCCTGATGTATGGCCCTCCCGGCAACGGTAAATCCTCGATCTCCAACGGTATCCGCGACGCCATGGGCGACAAGATCTATGTCCCCCATGCCATCGAATACGCAGGGCAGGTCATCACCGTCTATGACCCCATCGTGCATTCCGCCGCCGAGGAAAACGTCGACGATCCCAACTCCCTGCGCAAAACCTCGGGCCGCTATGACACCCGCTATGTGCGCTGCGAACGGCCCACGGTGATCACCGGGGGTGAACTTTCGCTCTCCATGCTGGACCTCGTCTACAACCCGGTCGCGCGAACCTATCAGGCGCCGCTACAGCTGAAATCCACCGGCGGCATCTTCATCGTGGACGACCTTGGCCGTCAGGCAGAGCCGCCCCAAAGCCTCGTCAACCGCTGGATTGTTCCGCTCGAAGAAAGCAAAGACATCCTCGCCCTGCAATCGGGCGAAAAATTCGAGGTGCCCTTCGACACCCTCGTGATCTTCTCCACCAACTTCCACCCCAACGACATCTTCGATAAGGCGGCTTTGCGCCGGATCTTCTTCAAGATCAAAATCGACGGGCCGGAGCAGGAGGATTTCCTGAAAATCTTTGCCATGATGGCCAAGAAACGCAAAATGCCGCTGGATCAGGCCGCCTTGATCCACCTGCTGAAAAACAAATACCCGACGATCGACAATGTCTATGCGAACTATCAGCCGATCTTCCTAATCGACCAGATGATCTGTATCTGCGAATTCGAGGGCATCCCCTATCAAATGTCCCCCGAGCTGATCGACCGCGCCTGGGCCAATATGTTCGTGAAACAAGAAGAAATCGTGCACTAACGCCCCGCCGGAACACATTTTTTGAAGATAAAAAATGCGGCGCCAAGGATCACCGCCTCGCTTTTATTTCAAGGGCGTGCCCGGTGAGAGTTTGGTGCAGGCACAAAGTAAAACGGGCGCGCCAATGGCGCGCCCGTTTTGTTTGGTCAGTCAGGATCAATTAGCTTTCGCCAGTGATCGACTTCACCGCAGATTCAATCTCGGCGGGGGAGTTGCCGGTGTTAAAGATACCTGCAAGTTCCGTAATCTGCTGATCGCTCAGGGTCATTGGATCAACCTCGAACCCACGGGAGGTCAGCTCATTGCCAACAGCGGCACGCAGGGGCTCCGGCTCCATATCAAGGTTGAAGACCAGCATTTCGGCTTCGCCCTCGGCGGCTGTGCCCTCAACGATGCTCGATACAGCGGCGTGCATGTCGCTCGGGCTGTCCGAGGAATTGAACGTCAGGTTCAAAGCAGAGACCTGCTCATCCGTCAGTTTGCTCGCATCTACATCGTAGTTCCGGATCGCCAACTCATGCTCAACATTGGCACGCAGCGGATCTTCGGCAACGTCCTTGGTGCTGGTCGTCACGTGGATCATCTCAGCAGGTGTGCCTTCAACGATCTGTTCGATGCGGTGAGTCTTCGACGAGGTCGATGCGCTGTCGTTCAGGACAAGTGCGATCTGTTTCACCTGACGTTCGGTCAGCATCTCAACAATCACATCGGAGTTATATTCGTTCACCCGCAGCTCGACGGAATCGCGTAGTTTATCAACGCCGGAGCCGGCGGCAAAAGCGGTCGTTGCAGTCAGTGCAAGGGCGGCGGCAGATGTCATCAGACGGTTCATTTTTTCTCTCCTAGTTATGGACGGGCGTTTCAGCCTCGGTATGGAGAGACAACAGGACAGCCTGCGTGATGGTTCCTTATTTTTTTGGTTTTTCCCGGATCAGGCGGCGGGATTTGGGGGCGCGCACTTCTTTATAGGCACGGAAAAGTTAAGCCAAAAATAATTTTGGAACGCCCCGCGAAAATGGCCGATCTGCACAATCGTATGCATGGAATGTGCATCGGATGTGCATGGCTTGTGCATCGGTTTTTCGCCGGTTTTCCCGCCAGCCGCGATAAAATTTGTTCACCCTATGTTTCCAATTGCGCCCCCCGTGCTATCATTACTCTCATGACCGCCCTGCCCGCCCCCCTCGCCAGTTGGATCGCCGCTCAGGGCTGGTCCCTGCACCCGCATCAAACCCAGATGCTCCGCCGCGCGGATCAGCCCGCGATGCTGCTCATCGCCCCCACCGGCGGCGGCAAAACCCTCGCCGGCTTCCTGCCCTCTCTGGCGGAGCTTTGCAGCTGTGATCACAGCGGGCTGCACACCCTCTATGTCTCGCCGCTCAAGGCTTTAGCCTCTGATATCAAACGTAATTTGCTCCGCCCCGTACAGGAGGCAAACCTGCCCATCCGCATCGAGGACCGCACCGGAGACACCTCCGCCACCGTCAAAAAACGCCAACGCGCCGACCCGCCCCATATCCTGCTGACCACCCCCGAAAGCCTCGCCCTGCTGCTCAGCTACGAGGACGCGCCGCGCATGTTTGCGGGGCTGCAACGAGTGGTGATCGACGAAATCCACGCCCTCGCCGAAAGCAAACGCGGCGATCAGCTCATGCTCGCCCTCACGCGCCTTCAGGCCCTACGCCCCGGCCTGCGCCGCGTCGGCCTTTCCGCCACGGTAGAGGACCCGCCCGCCATAGCTAAGCTATTGGCAAACCATCCAGATTCCTGCCCTATCCTCACCGCGGACCCCGGCCCACCGGCCGATATTTCCATGCTGCAAACCGATCTGATCCCGCCATGGTCCGGCAACGGCGGCGGCTATGCCATCGCCGATATCCTGCGCGAGGTCGCCGCCCATAAGACCACCCTGATCTTCCACAACACCCGGGCGCAGGCGGAAATTTTCTTTCATAATCTGTGGCTTGCCAACACGGATGACCTGCCCATCGGCATCCACCACGGCTCCCTCGATCGCAGCCAACGCGAACGGGTCGAGGCCGCCATGACCACCGGCGCCCTACGCGCCGTCGTCTGCACCGGCACCCTCGATCTGGGCATCGATTGGGGCGATGTGGACCTGATTATTCAGGTCGGCGCGCCCAAGAATGTCAAACGTCTGGTGCAACGGATCGGCCGCGCAAACCATTGTTATAACGCGCCTTCCAAGGCGATCCTCGTGCCCGCGAACCGCTTTGAGGTCATCGAATGTCAGGCCGCGCTGGAGGCCGCAGCCGCGGGCGACTTGGACGGCGAACCCCGCGGCCCCGGCCCCCGCGACGTGCTGTGCCAACACATCCTCATCGCCGCCTGCAGCGGCCCCTTCGACGCCGATGCCCTATTTGCCGAGGTCACCACCGCAGGCGCCTACGCCGCCCTCTCCCGCGCCGATTTCGACGCCTGTCTGGAGTTCTGCGCCACCGGCGGATACGCCCTGCGCGCCTATGACAAATGGCAACGTCTGCAACAGCGGGCAGACGGCACATGGCAGCTCCGCGATCCCCGCGCGGCGCAGCGTATCCGTATGAACATAGGCACTATTCAGGACACAGACACCCTAAAGGTCCGCCTCAAGAACCGCGGCGGCGGCAGGCCCCTGGGCGAGGTGGAGGAGGCCTTCGCCGCCACCCTCACCAAGGGCGACACCTTCCTGATCGGCGGCCAGATCGTACGCTACGAGGGGCTGCGTGAATTGACCGTGGAGGTCAGCCGCACCGCCACCAAATCGCCCCGGATCGCCACCTTCATGGGCACCAAATTCGCCACCTCGACCCAGCTGTCCGAACGCATCCTGCTCATGCTCTCGCGCGAGGATTGGCCCGACCTGCCCGCCGCCACGCGCGACTGGATGCACCTGCAAAAATCCACCTCGAAGATGCCGCGCGCGGATCGCCTGCTGGTCGAAACCTTCCCGCTGGAAGGGCGCCATTACACCTGCTTTTATGGTTTCGCCGGACGCAACGCGCAGCAAACCCTCGGCCTCCTGCTGACCCAAAGG
Source organism: Harenicola maris (assembly GCA_018524345.1). Taxonomy (GTDB): domain Bacteria; phylum Pseudomonadota; class Alphaproteobacteria; order Rhodobacterales; family Rhodobacteraceae; genus Harenicola; species Harenicola maris. Next base: position 189,021 of record JADQAZ010000001.1, on the reverse strand, counting down.
ATGGAGCGCCAAGCCCTTGATCCCCTTGGCTTTGTCGCCACCGACTACGCCACCCTCATCTGGGGGTTGGAGCCCTTGCAGGACGCTCCATCCCTGCTCGATGCGGCGGACCTTCGCGCCGGGTTTGACCATTGGCTCGCGGGCAACGCGGTGATGAAACGCACCTTCAAAACCAGCGCCACAATCGCGGGCCTGATTGAACGGCGCAGCCCCACTGCGAAGAAGTCCGGGCGGCAGGCAACGTTCTCTTCAGACATTCTTTACGACACTTTGCTTAAATACGATCCAGAGCATCTTTTGATGCAGATCACACGAGAGGAGGCACAACGCGGCCTTGTGGATTTTGGCCGGATCGAGGACCTGCTTTTGCGCATTCAGGGGCGCATCGACCACGTCACCCTGCCCAGCCTCTCCCCCTTCGCCGCGCCTTTGCTGCTCGAGGTCGGCAGAGTGCCCGTCATGGGCGAGGGGCAGGAACGTCTGATCGCCGCACAGGCCGAACGCCTGATGGCAGAGGCGGGGCTTGGCTAAATGAAAGGACACACAGAAACCGAAGGAAAAACCGTAAACAAGGACTTCACCCTCAACACCGCGCGCCTCACCGCGCGCCCCTCCGGCGCGCTTTGGTGGCAGGAGCATCGCCTGCTCTGCGTGTCTGACCTCCACCTTGGCAAGTCAGAGCGTGCCGCAAGACGCGGCGGGGCGCTCTTGCCCCCCTATGACAGCAGGGAAACCCTCTCGCGCCTCTCTGCCGAGGTTGCCCTGACACAGCCCGACACGGTCATCTGCCTCGGCGACAGCTTCGATGACCTGACCGCCGCCGCCGCCCTGACCTCGGAGATCACAGAGGGCCTCAATACCCTCATGGCTGGGCGCAAATGGATCTGGATCGAAGGCAACCATGACCCCGGGCCGATAGAGATGGGCGGCAAGCATCTGGCGGAATGGGCCCAAGGCCCCCTCACCTTCCGCCATATCGCCGCGCCGAAGGCGCAGGGCGAGGTGTCCGGCCACTACCACCCCAAGGCCGCCGTGGCGGGCCGCTACCGCCCCGCCTTTCTGCGTGATGAGGCCCGCGTGATCCTTCCCGCCTTCGGCGCCTATACAGGCGGCCTCAGGGCGGGTGACACGGCCCTCAGCGGCTTGATGCAGGCCCGCGCAACGGCCCTGCTCACCGGCAAGCGCATCGTGGAATGCCCGCTTACGCCGTAAGCCCCTCCGGTTCGGCAATCCCGTTGGCGCGGCAGGTCGCGACCAGAGTGTTGGACAGCAGACAAGCAATCGTCATCGGCCCAACCCCGCCGGGCACCGGCGTGATCGCCCCCGCAACCTCGGCGCAGGAGGCATAGTCCACATCGCCCACCAGCCGCGTCTTGCCCTCGCCGCGCTCCGGCGCGTCGATCCGGTTGATGCCCACGTCAATCACCGTCGCACCGGGCTTCACCCAATCGCCGGGGATCATCTGCGGCCGGCCAACGGCGGCCACCAGAATATCCGCCCCGCGGCACACCTCGGCCAAATCCTTGGTCCGCGAATGCGCAATCGTCACCGTGCAGCTATCGCCCAGCAACAGCTGTGCCATAGGCTTCCCAACGATGTTGGAGCGCCCCACCACCACAGCGTTCATACCGGACAGCGATCCATGCGCCTCGCGCAGCATCATCAAACAGCCCAAGGGCGTGCAGGGCACCATGGACTTCTGCCCCGTGCCCAGCAAACCGACGTTGGAAATATGGAACCCGTCCACATCCTTCGCCGGATCAATCGCATTGATCACAAGGTCGGAATTGATATGGCCCGGCAGGGGCAACTGCACCAGAATACCGTGCACCTCGGGATCGGCGTTCAACTTCTCCACCACGGCCAAAAGCTCCGCCTCGGAAACGCTATCCTCCAGCTTATGCTCGAAAGAGGCCATGCCCGCCTCAACCGTCTGCTTCCCCTTGGAGCGCACATAGACTTGGCTCGCAGGGTCCTCGCCCACCAGAACCACGGCCAGCCCCGGCACGATCCCGTGATCCGCCTTCAGGCGCGCCACATGGCCCGCAACCTGCTCGCGCAGCTTGGCCGCAAAGGCCTTTCCATCAATCACTTTGGCCGCCATTTCGCGCACTCCTAGCTTAACATTGCAACTCGCACCCCCAAAGGGGGCGCCGGGCTGACGGGGGGCTCAATGCCCCCCAAGGCCCGCATTTCTGGGCCATCCCGTTAGAACAGCCCCTCGATTTCGCCCGCCTCGTTCAGACGGATCGCCTCCGCCGATGGCACCCGGGGCAGGCCCGGCATGGTCATGATCTCTCCGCAGATCGCGACGATGAACCCCGCCCCCGCGGAAAGGCGCACCTCGCGCACCGGCACCGAATGCCCCGTCGGCGCGCCGCGCAGGTTCGGATCGGTCGAGAACGAATACTGCGTCTTTGCCATGCAAACCGGCAGGTTGCCATAACCCGCCTCTTCCCATTGGCGCAGCTGGTCGCGGATTTTCTTATCCGCAATCACCTCATCGGCGCGGTAAATCTCTTTCGCCACGGTCTCGATCTTCTGGAACAGCGGCATCTCGTCGGGATAGATCGGCGCAAACTGTGCGCTGCCGCCCTCGATGATCTCCACCACCTTATGGGCAAGCTCCTCCGTCCCGGCAGAGCCCTTGGCCCAATGCTGGCACAGGATCGCCTCGGAGCCCATGGAGGCGACGTAGTCCTTCACCGCCTGCACCTCAGCCTCTGTGTCCGTCACAAAGTGGTTGATGGCGACAACGGCAGGCACGCCGAATTTCTTGATGTTCTGGATATGGCGGCCAAGGTTGGCGCAGCCGGCCTTCACGGCCTCGACGTTCTCTTCTCCCAGCCCGTCTTTCTTGACGCCGCCGTTCATCTTCATCGCCCGCACCGTGGCCACCAGAACCACCGCCTCGGGCTTAAGGCCCGCCTTGCGGCACTTGATATCAAAGAACTTCTCCGCCCCAAGGTCGGCGCCAAACCCCGCCTCGGTCACCACATAATCGGCCAGTTTCAGGGCCGTGGTGGTGGCGATGACAGAGTTGCACCCATGGGCGATATTGGCGAAAGGCCCGCCATGAACAAAGGCGGGGTTGTTCTCCAGCGTCTGCACAAGGTTCGGCTGCATCGCCTGCTGCAACAGGACAGTCATCGCCCCGTCCGCCTTGATATCGCGGCAATAAACCGGGCTGCGATCGCGGCGATAGCCAACGATGATATTGCCCAAACGGCGCTCCAGATCCTCCAGATCGGTGGCAAGGCACAGGATCGCCATAACCTCCGAGGCCACGGTGATGTCAAACCCCGCCTCGCGCGGAAAGCCATTGGCCACGCCGCCAAGGTTGCAGACAATCTCGCGCAGGGCGCGGTCGTTCATGTCCATCACACGGCGAAAGGCCACGCGGCGAATGTCGATCTCGCAGTCGTTGCCCCAATAAATATGGTTGTCCAGCATCGCCGCCAAAAGGTTATGGGCAGAGGTAATGGCGTGGAAATCGCCGGTGAAATGCAGGTTCATATCCTCCATCGGCACCACCTGCGCATAGCCGCCACCAGCGGCCCCGCCCTTCATCCCGAAACAGGGGCCGAGGGAGGCCTCGCGAATACAGATCGCCGCCTTCTTGCCGATGGCATTCAACCCGTCCCCAAGGCCCACGGTCGTGGTCGTCTTGCCCTCGCCCGCCGGTGTCGGATTGATCGCGGTCACCAGAATGAGGTGCCCGTCCTTTTTGCCCTGCAGCCCCTTGATGAACCCTTCGGAGACCTTCGCCTTGTCATGTCCAAACGGCAGCAGATCATCCAAGGGGATGTTCAACTTGGCCCCGATCTCCTGAATCGGGCGTTTCTTGGCTGCGCGGGCAATTTCGATATCTGACATGGCTGTTTGGCTCCCTAAAAATGCTCGGCCACGCGGCAAAAGTTCCTCCCTTTCCACGCGACCGTTATACCCATGGTTACGCGGGCGTAGAGGGTTTTCGCCAAGCATTTCCGACATTTTCGCCTGTTTCAGCGTCCAAAACCGGCCAAACCGTTTCGGATAGGAAACCTTATCGGGCGCCGAGGCGCCTTAGCCCGCCCAAGCGCGCTGATCAGGGATATGCAGGCGCAGGCGATCCCCGATCCGCAGGGGTCCCTCCCGCTCGACCCAACCCGTCACGCCGCGCCTGCCATTGGCGGCGGGCTTGAACTTGGGGCCAACGCCGGGGTGCTCCTGATCAATGGTCTTGCCCGGAAAGGGACAGGGGCGGTTCTGCATATCCACGGTGATGGTCGCGCCGCTCTCGGCCTGCAGGCGCGAGGACGGGGGGACGTGGCTAAAATCCGGAATGCCGGAGATCACAATGCTCGCCCCCATCCACAGCGGATCCATCTCCTCAAGGCCGATCTGCGCCGCAATCTCGGCGATCTCCTCAGCGCTGATGATTGACAGCTGGCGGGTGTTCCTGATCTCCGTCCCGCGGGGATACTGGCTCAACACACGGCTGCAAGAGGCGCGAGTCAGCCCGCTGTGCACCGATCCCCCAAGCCCGGCGAAACTCAGGGCCAGCTCTGGCTCTGCAATGGTGTCCAGCTCGGGCCGGTCGCGATGGGGCACACGGCCAAGCCATGTGACGGTTGCGTAGTGATCTGTGGGGGTCAATGCGGGCATCGGGAGCCTCTTTTATCAATTTGCTGCTATGGCGCGGATGGTGCCACCATCCCGGCAAACGGGCAAGAGAGCCCCGCCCCCATGGGCCAAAACCCGCCCCAAAAGAAAAGGGCCACCTCGCGGCGGCCCTTTTGAACTTATGCTGGATCAGGCTCCATGTCGCCGTCACCCTCTGGCCCGCGTTTGGCCTTGGGCTTGGTTTTCGGGATCGCCGTCAAGGAAGGCGCCCCGCCATTGTCCGGCGCATTGTCATCGTCATCGCCCGATTTCGGCGGCTCGCCGTTGATCACACGCTGGATTTCCGCACCGGTCAGGGTTTCGTATTCCAAAAGCCCCTGCGCCAGCCGTTCCCATTCGTCGTTCTTCTCGGTCAGGATACGCTTGGCCGTGTCATAGCCCTCGTCGATCAGCTCCTTAACCTTCTGGTCGATGATCTTCTGGGTTTCCTGACTGTGGGATGTGCCGCCGCCATAGCTGCCCAGATAGGACTGCTGCTCATTGGCGTAATCCACATGGCCCAGCTCCTCGGAAAAGCCGAACTGCGTAACCATGGCGCGGGCAATCTTCGACACCTGCTGAATATCCGATGTCGCACCAGAGGTGACATTCTCCGGCCCGAACTTCAGCTCCTCGGCCACCTTGCCCCCCATCGCCATGGCGATCTTGGAGGTATACTTGGTGCGGCTGACAGACAGCTGGTCGCGCTCCGGCAGGCTCATGACCAAGCCAAGGGCACGGCCCCGCGGAATGATCGTCGCCTTGTGGATCGGATCATGCTGCGGCACGTTCAGGCCCACAATCGCGTGGCCCGCCTCGTGGTAAGCCGTCAGCATCTTCTCGTCCTCGGACATCACCATGGAGCGGCGCTCCGCTCCCATCATGACCTTGTCCTTGGCACTCTCGAAGTCCTCCATGGTGACAAACCGGCGCCCCACACGGGCGGCCATAAGCGCCGCCTCGTTCACAAGGTTCGCAAGGTCCGCACCGGAGAACCCGGGGGAGCCACGGGCAATGATGCGCAGATCCACATCGGGGCCAAGCGGCACCTTGCGGGCATGCACGCCGAGGATCTTCTCGCGCCCCTTGATGTCGGGGTTCGGCACCTGCACCTGACGGTCAAACCGACCCGGACGCAGCAGCGCAGGGTCAAGAACGTCTGGGCGGTTGGTCGCGGCCACGATGATGATGCCCTCGTTGGCCTCAAAACCGTCCATCTCGACCAAAAGCTGGTTCAAGGTCTGCTCACGCTCGTCATTGCCGCCGCCGTAGCCAACACCCCGCGAGCGGCCTACGGCGTCGATCTCGTCGATGAACACGATACAGGGGGCGTTCTTCTTGGCCTGCTCGAACATGTCGCGCACACGGCTCGCACCAACGCCCACGAACATCTCGACAAAGTCGGAACCAGAGATGGTGAAGAAGGGCACGCCCGCCTCCCCCGCAATGGCACGCGCCAAAAGGGTTTTACCCGTGCCCGGAGGGCCCACCAGCAAAGCACCCTTAGGGATTTTGCCGCCAAGACGCGAGAACTTCTGCGGGTTGCGCAGGAACTCGACGATCTCCTCAAGCTCCTCTTTCGCCTCATCAATACCAGCCACATCATCAAAGGTGACGCGCCCGTGCTTCTCGGTCAAAAGCTTCGCCTTCGACTTGCCAAAGCCCATGGCCCCGCCCTTGCCGCCACCCTGCATCCGATTCATCAGGAAAATCCAGATGCCGATCAGAATGATGAAAGGCAACAGCGTGCCCAGATAGGCAAGGATGCCGTTCTGCTGCTGTGCCTCGGCCTTCACGGCGACGTTGTTGTCAATCAAACGCTCCGTCACATCCACGCCCTCTGGCAGGATGGTGATGTAATTGGTGCCGTCTTTGCCTGCGACGCGCATCTTCTCCCCGTCGATCGTCACCGAGTCGACTTGGCCGTTTTCAACGGCCCGCACGAACTCGGAATAAGGACGATCCTGACCGGCAATCGGCGTTTGGCCGTTGCTGAACAGGTTAAAGAGCGCAAGGATCAGAACAAACAGAACGACCCAAAAGGCGATATTTCTCGCGTTGCCCACGGTTGGTTATCTCCGATGATTAGTTGCCCCTAAGATAAGGCTTCGGTGGCTATGTTCAATCGCCTAAGAGGCTCTGCGCGAAATCACCACGCCTAGGCCGCAATTCAACGGTGCATTTCGCCCCCCAACCGACCAGTGGGGCAGAAATCACACGATTGTCGCGCCAGATTGCGGGCTGCGACAGAATCGCCTGCCGTGGCGGGCGCTCCTTGGGCAGCTCGATCTGGGCAAGCCCCTCCTCCCCCGTCGCGCGCACCTCAGCGCCCTGAGCCTCACAGGCAAGATGCCAGCGATCATCCCAAAGCGCCCCTGCGGGCGCGCGCAGGTCCGCCACGGCGGCATATTCCCGCGTCACGCGCAAACCGCCGCGCCGCGCGAGGATCAAACAGCCATGCAGACTCGCGTCCCTCCCCTCCGCCGCGGCCCTGATCGCGCCGATCAAGGCGGCCTCTCGCGGTCGATACTGCGCCGAGGAGACCCAAGACAATGCCCCCGCCAGCAGCCGAAGCTGCAGTTCGTCATCCAGCCCGAAGACCTCGGGCGAAAAAACGATATCCCCCTGCTCGGCCCGCGCATGCGCCTCCGCCGCCCGATGCGACATCCGCCGCAGAGCCTGCGCCGCCCGCGCCATGCGCCGCGCCGTCTGCGCCAAGACGCGCGGGTCAAGCCCGCCCTCCCCGCCCGCAATCGCCTTGCGGGCGCGCACGCGGTCATAGGCCTCGTCCTCATTGCTGGGATCGTCAGACCAAGCGATGCCGCGCGCGCCAAGATAAGCGCGCAATTCTGCGCGCGGCGTGTTCAGCAGGGGGCGGATCAGGGTGAAACCCTGATCCGCCCCCCCCGGCGCCCCTGCGGCGGTTTCGCCCCCTTGGGGCGAAATACGCCGCAGGGGCGCCATGCCCGCCAAACCATCCACGCCCGATCCCCGCAACAGATGCATCAGCACGGTTTCCGCCTGATCGTCCTGCGTATGTCCCAATAGGATATGGCCTATCTCCCCGCGCCACTTCGCGATGATGGCGTGGCGCGCCCGCCGCGCCGCGTCTTGCAGATTGCCCTGACCGCTCCACCCCTCCCAGCGGATGGTTTGATGCGGCAGGCCAAGCGCACGCGCCTGCGCCGCCACCTGCAGGGCCTCATCGGCGGCAGCGGCACGCAGCCCGTGATCCACAGTCAGAACCGAAAGGGCACAGCCGCGCCCCTGCGCCCATTCCGCCGCCAGATGCATCAATGCTGTGCTGTCAGAGCCGCCCGAAACCGCAAGCCCAAGGCCCGCAGGCGGCACCTGCGGCAAAAGGCGTTCCATCTCGGCGGCGAAACGGGTGGTTAGGTCAGGGGCATCCAATGGATCGCCGTGCGGCTCCGGCCTCAAAGGCGACCTCGGCATCCGGGAAGCGCGTCTGCACCTCGCCCAGTGTCACGCAGGCCTCATTCGTCTGGCCAAGATCATTCAGGCCCATGCCCAGCTTGAACAGGGCCGCGGGGGCCAAACGCCCCTCAGGCTCGCTTGAAAAAGCATCCAGATAGGCCCGCGCAGAGGGGCCCAGATCACCCGCCCCCTTCAGGGCATCACCGCGCAGGATATGCGCCGCAGCGGTCAGCGGTCCGCCCGGGTAGGTCTCGGTGAAGGCCGCAAACTTTTCAGCGGCGCTGCGAAAGCTACCCGAGTCGAGGTCCCCCTTCGCCCGATCAAAATCTGCCTGCTCGCTCACGGCAAGCTGTGCACCGCCGCCCGTATCCACCTGCGGCGCAGGTGCGGGCGCGGCGGTCGGGGCCTCGCCCCCGCCGAGGGTATTACCCTGCCCAAGACTGCCAAGATCACAGCCCGGTTCAAGCTCGCACAGCCGGAATTCCAGATCGCCCAGCTGGCGCGTGCCATCGGCGACAATCCGCGTAATCCGGTTCTCAAGCTCTTCGGTGCGGGCGGTCAGCCGCTGCAACTGGCCCTCGATCGCATCGACACGGTCCAGCATGGAGCCGCTGACGGCAACGCCGCCAGCCCCCTGAGTCGTCGACATCTCGCGTTTGAGCTTTTGCAGCTCAACGAAAAGAACCGACATCTCCTGTCGAATATCGGCCAATGTCTCTGCCTGACTTTGCGCCAGAACCGGCATCGGCGCGGCCAGAGCCAAGCCGATGGTCAGAACGCAAGCGCCCAGCTTTGTCTTGATCGCGAACCCCACAGCGGCCCCCCTTCTTAACAGCCCTAGCTGCCCAGACCCGCCGACAGAACCGTCACGGCCCGGCGGTTTTTGGCATAGCAGGCCTCTTCGGAACACACCTCAAGCGGGCGCTCCTTGCCGTAGGTTACAGTGCGCAAACGGTTGCCCGCAACGCCCCGCGAAATCAGGTATTCCTGAACCGCATTGGCACGGCGCGCCCCGAGAGCAAGGTTGTATTCGCGTGTGCCCTGCTCGTCTGCGTGGCCTTCGATGATGGCGCTATAGCTCGGGTTCTGGGTCAGCCAGTTGGCCTGCCCGTCAAGGGTCACGCGGCCATCAACCGACACGCTGGACTGATCCACCGCAAAGAGCACACGGTCGCCAACCTTCTGCTGGAAATAGGCCGGGCTGTTCGGATCATTGGCCGGATCAAGCGCGTTCTGATCGATGCCGGTGGCGTTCAACGCGGCGGCGTCATCGCCGCTACCGCCCTTGCCAAAACGGCCAGCATCGGTGCAGGCGGTAAGGCCAAGGACGAGGGCCGCGATCAGCGCGGGTTTAACAAAGGGGAAAGTCATTTCTGTATCCTGCTCGGGTTTGACTGACGTATCATGTTTTGCAGAGACTATATCAGCCCCGCATGAGTTTGGGAATCGCCTTGCACCACTAGGGCAAGAGCGGCGACCAGGCCGGGTCTGACCCCGGGCTGGGGGTGGTCACACGGCGCAGGTTGCGCCCCGAAATATCCACCGAATAAAGCGCAGGCTGCCCGCCCGCTCCGGAGCCAACCCGCGTGAACATGATCACGCGGCCATTGGGGGCCCAAGTCGGGCCCTCGTCCAGAAAACTCGCGGTCAAAAGCCGCTCTTCGGAGCCATCCGTGCGCATCACGCCAATGTGGAACCGGCCCTGCGATTGCTTGGTAAAGGCGATCAGATCGCCGCGCGGCGACCAGACGGGCGTGCCATAACGCCCCTCGCCAAAGCTGATCCGGCGCGGCTCCCCGCCCGTTGCCGGCATGATATACAGCTGCGGCGCGCCGGAACGGTCGCTTTCGAACACGATCTGGCTGCCATCGGGGGAGTAGCTCGGCGCGGTCTCGATCGAGGGAGAGCTTGTCAGCCGCGTCGCGGTAGAGCCGGGGTTCAGCGAATAGATATCCGTGTTGCCCCCCTGTTCGAGAGAGAAGACAACCGTCTGCCCGTTGGGGGCAAAGCGCGGCGCAAAGGTCATCGTGCCGGGCTGGTCATCCAGAATGCGGGTTTGCACCGTGCCAACATCCAGAACATGCACCTTGGGGAACCCCGTGGCGTAGCTGGTGTAAAGCACGCGGTCGCCCGTGGGCGAGAAACGCGGCGCCAGCACAATGGTCGAACTGTCCGTCAGATATTGCAGGTTCGCGCCGTCATAATCCATCACCGCAAGGCGCTTTAGCCGCGCGTTCTTCGGCCCGTCTTCGGAAACAAACACAACACGGCTGTCGAAATAGCCGCCCTCGCCGGTGATCCGGCTATAAACCTGATCGGCGACCTTATGGGCAAGGCGACGCCAGCTGTTGGTCGATCCGGCAAGCTGCAAGCCCTCGCCCAGATCGGTCTCGGCAAACACATCGAACAAGCGGAACTTCACCGTCACACGGCCATCGCCAGAAACAGAAACCGCCCCCGTCACCAAGGCCTGCGCATTGATCGCCTTCCAGTCCGCATAGGCCACAGGGCTGTCAAAGCTGGTGATGCGGCTGATAAAGGCATCTTCGGAAATCTCGCGGAACAGGCCCGTGCCTGTCAGGTCGGCGGCGATCACATCGGCCATCTGCCGCGCCAGATCGGCGGCGGCATCGTTTTCCGCGATGAAATTCGGCACGGCCACAGGCAGCGGCTCGATCACACCCTCGGTGATTTCAATCCGCAGCGGCCCGTCCTGCGCCAGAACCGGCATGGCACCAACCGTCAGGGCCAATGCCGCCAGCATAGATTTGATAACCTGTTTCATCGCACTCTTCTTTCCTACCACAGGGAAGCTCGCAGCAGGGCGCGCTTTGCCCATCCACCGCCAGCACCCGTTTGCCCGCCGCCACCGATCATTTGATCCGCATCCGCTCGGGGTTGAATACCATCTCGATCTCGCGCCATTGGCTGTATTTCTCCGCAGGCAGATTGAAACCGTTGTTGCCGCACAGAATAATCGCACGGCGCGCGGCCTCATAGGCCTGTTTTGCGGCGGCCTGACTGCCGCCCTCCGCGCCGACCATCCGAAGCGAGCCTGTGTCGGGCTTGCCGTTCTGCTGCATCTTGACCGAGACAGTCACCGTCACCCGCAGGGCCTCGCTCGACAGGCTGCCCACGTTCCAGCATTGCTGCACCGCAATGCGCAGCGCGTCCTTCTCGCCCGCCGTAAGGGGCGGGCCGGAGGGCGTGGTGGACTGGGTGCCGCTGGCAAGGGCCTCTTCCACAGCGCTTTGTGTGGCGCTTTGGCTGGGGGTTTCCTGCGCGGCCTGCTGCGCCGCCTCTCGGGCGGCCTCCTGCGCCGCCACGGCCTCTGCCCGGCGCTCCGCAAGGCGGGCGGGGCGGCTTGGCGGGCGCGGCGCGCCAGTGGGCGCAAGGTCGGAGACAACCTCGCCCCCTGTCGGGGTTTCGGCCTCTGTCACGATCTCGGTTGCGGCGGCCTCTGGCGCGGCGGCTTCCTGCACCTCTTCGGCTTGCTCGGCCTGATCGGACTCCTCCGGGTTCGCGGCTTCCTGCACATCAGGCGCGGCTGCGGCGTCCGGCTCCGGCTGAACCGCTGGGGTCGGGGCGACGCGGGCGGCGGGGCGCGGCTTCGGCCGGGCAGAGGTATCCAGCACAAGGGCCGCGCCCTCGGGCGTGTCCTCGACCTCTGGCGTCGGCGCGGTAATTTCCGGCGGCGCGGTCACCACCTGCGTTTCGGGCAGGGGCTCTGGCGCCTCTGGCGCGGTTTCGGCGGCGGCGGGCTGTTCCGGCTCGGGCTGAACCGGCTCCTCCGGCACGGTCTCGGCTGCGGGCGGCTCTGGCGCGAGCTCCGGTTCCGGCGGGGTTTGCGGCGCGGGCGGGGTGACCTCTGGCTCCGGCTGCACCGGCTCCTCGGTCTCCGGTTCGGGCGCTTCAGGCTCCGGCGTGATCACCTCCGCAGGCTCGGCAGAGGGCGCAGCCGTCAGCGCCGCGAACTCCTCGCTCGTCATCATGGTGACTTCGGTCACCTGCATGGCGTCCTGCGGGTCATGGGATTGGAACAATCCGCCAAGCAAAGCCCAACCGATCAGGCCAAGATGCCCGCCCGCCGACACCACCGTGCCAACATCCAAAAGCTTTGTGCCATCCCGTGCGGCCATGGCCGGTTACCCGTCATTCCCGGCATCGCCGGTGCCATCAAGGCGCGGCCCGCCGGTGTCTGTCACCAGACCGATGTTATTGAAACCGCCCGCATTGAGCGCGCCCATCACACGCATCACCCGCTCATAGGCGATCGCCCCGTCGGCCCGCAGGAAGACCTTGTTATCGCCCCGCTCCGCCGCAATCGCGCGCAGCTTGGGGATCAGATCATCCTCTGCGGTCTCGGTCGTCTGGATCAACATGGTGCCCTCGGCAGTCAGGGTCACGGTCAGGGGCTCCTCCTGCTCGCTCGGCAGGGCCTGCGCGGCGGTCTTGGGCAGCTCCACAGGCACGCCCACGGTCAACAGCGGCGCGGCGACCATAAAGATGATAAGCAGCACCAGCATCACATCGACAAAGGGCGTGACGTTGATCTCTGCCATTGCGGCAGGGCGGCTCTTGCGCCGCCCCCGGCGCTTCTTGGCGCCGCCGCCTTGCTGAACACTCGCGCCCATGGCCTAGCTGTCCAACTGGCGCGACAGGATGGTGGCGAATTCATCGGCAAAGCTCTCATAGCTGCCAACGATCCGGTCACTGTCCGCGCTCAGCTTGTTATAAAACACAACCGCAGGGATCGCCGCCAAAAGGCCAAGAGCGGTGGCAAGCAAGGCCTCCGCAATCCCCGGCGCAACCACGGCAAGGTTGGTCGATTGCGAAATCGCAATCTGCTCAAAGGCATGCTTGATACCCCAGACCGTCCCGAACAAACCGATAAAGGGCGCAGTCGCCCCCACGGTGGCCAGAACGGACAATCCGCCATTCAACTGCTCGGCTTCCTTGGCAATCGCCACATCCATCGACCGGTCAATTCGCGCCTGCGCGCCCGCGATCAGGGCCCCGTCATCCTTGTGGGACCGGCGCCATTCGATCATCCCCGCCGCGAAAATCTTGCGCGAGGGGCCCTTGGGCGTTGCACCCATCTGGTCGAACAATTCATCCAGCGGCGTGCCGGACCAAAACGCCTCATCAAAACTCGCCGCCTCTTTGCGGCGCCCACGATAGGCGATCAGCTTCGTGACGATGATTTTCCAAGACCAGAAGGAGGCGATGATCAACATCACCATCACAATCTGAACTGTGAATGTTGCGCGCAAAAAGAGCGCCTGCAGCGAGAAATCAAGTTCCCCCGCCAGTGCTAGAGCTTCAGTTTCCATATCTGCCTGCGTGTTACCAAGACCGTGCCGCTTTCTTATATGCGCAGCTTTATGACGGTTGGTTTACGCTGTTTCTTGGCACCTTGCCAAGGTTTCTGGCGGGCGTAGGCGGATATCGGGGCACAAGTGGTGCTATTTCTCCAACAATGCGCGGATCGTTGCCGGTAATTTCGTCGGCCGCCCCTGCAGTGTCATCACCACAATCACCACTTTTGCGGTGAAAAGCACTGTATCCCCGCGCAAAACCCGCTGATCCATGATGAACCTTGCGCCCTTGATCTCGCTCAGAACGGTTTCCACCACCAATACGTCGTCCAGCTTGGCGGGGGCCAGATAGTCGGCCTCCACCCGCCGCACGGCGAACACAATGCCGTGTTCTTCGCGCATGGCGTTCTGGTCCATCCCGATCTCGCGCACCCAGTCAGAGCGCCCCCGTTCGATGAAGCGCAGGTAATTGGCGTAATAGACGATTCCCGCCATGTCGGTGTCTTCGTAATAGACCCGCAAGCGGTGAATGAAAGGCGCGCTCATTGCGCCGCAGAGATGCGCGCAAACAGGCGCAGCGCATGGCTGTCATCCCCCGCCTGCACCGGCATCACCGGATCATAAGCCGCCCGGATCACTGCCCCGATCTCCGGCCGTAAAACGGTGGTCCCGCCGCTCATGGCAAGGGGGGAGCGCTCCGCAAAGGCCTTGTCGGACCAGAGCAGGATCGTCTGTGCCACCTGCGTCAGGCACAGGGTATCGGCCGGCACATCCAGCATCGCCGCATCCATACGCAGGAACACAAAAGCCGCCTTGATCGCGCCCGTTTCGTCAAACCGGAAAATCCGGTATTGATTGGCATCGGCCTCCTTCAGCCGCGCCAGCAGGGGCTCCAACTCGGGGATCAGACGGTCCAGATCGGGCACACCGATCAGATCATCCCATTCGCGCAGGAAAAACAGCATGAAGTTCACCCCAAGCTCGGGGTCCGTCTCGGCCATCTCATGGCCCGCCAGACGGCAGATCGCCTCAACCGCGCCCTTCACAAGGGTGATGGTCTCGTCCTCCACCCCGAAGACAACCGGCGCAATCGACCGCCCCCAACGGGCGAAACGATAGGTGCCATCGCTTTGGGTGAACAAGGCCGCGATATCCTCGGCGGTGATTTCGGTTTGAACAATCAGATCGCTCATATCAACTCCCCCTGCCCCGGCGCGGCGGGCGGCGGCAGGCCCAGATGCGACCAAGCACGGGCCGCAAGCATCCGTCCGCGCGGCGTGCGCTGGATCATTCCGGTTTGCAACAAATAGGGCTCGATCACCTCTTCCAAGGCGTCGCGGCTCTCGCTCAGGGCGGCGGACATGGTCTCGATCCCCACAGGCCCGCCCTGATAATTCTCTGCGATCAGGGTGAGGTAGCGTCTGTCGGCCCCGTCCAGCCCCAGCTTGTCGACCCCAAGACGTGTCAGCGCATTATCCGCCAAGGCGGCGGTGATCGTCCCGTCCCCTTCGACAAGCGCGAAATCCACCACACGGCGCAACAACCGCCCTGCGATACGGGGCGTGCCGCGCGCGCGGGTGGCAATCTCGCGCGCCCCCGCCTCGTCGCAGGCGATGTTCAAGAGCCGCGCGCCCCGCGTGACAATCTGGTGCAGTTCCTCAACGGTGTAGAATTGCAGCCGCGTGGGAATGCCGAAACGATCCCGCAGGGGAGTCGTCAGCAACCCAAGGCGCGTGGTCGCGCCAACAAGGGTAAAGGGCTGCAACTCAATCCGCACCGTCCGCGCCGCCGGCCCCTCGCCGATCACCAGATCAAGCTCGAAATCCTCAAGCGCGGGGTAAAGCACCTCTTCCACAACGGGGTTAAGCCGGTGGATCTCGTCAATGAACAGGACGTCGCGCGCCTCAAGGTTGGTCAGGATCGCCGCCAGATCCCCCGCCTTGGCCAGAACAGGGCCAGAGGTCATGCGGAAGTTCACCCCCAACTCGCGCGCCATGATCTGCGCCAATGTGGTTTTGCCCAAGCCGGGCGGGCCGTGGAACAGGGTGTGATCCATCGCCGCCTCGCGCCGCCGCGCACTCTCTATGAACACCGCAAGGTTGGCGCGGGCCTCGGCCTGACCGATGAACTCATCCAGCCCCTGCGGACGCAGGGCACGGTCGGCATCCTCGGGCAGCGGGGCCGCACGCAATGTGGGATCAGGCGCTTCCATGGCTTATCCCTTGGGCGCAAGAAGTTTGAGAGCGGCGCGGATCAGATCGGCCTCGCCCTTGGCCTCTCCATCGCTGGCCGCCTGCGCCACGGCGCTGGCCGCATCGCCATGGCCATAGCCAAGGTTGACCAGAGCCGACAGCGCATCCGCCTGCGCCGCCGCCGCGCCGCTGCGCGCCTTTGGCTTGGCTTTAGGTTTGGCCGCGGCGGGCTCCGGCGCCGCCTCGGGCAGGATCACCTCATCCTCGGCACCGTCCAGATGCCCGCCAAGGGCCATCACCTGCGGCGCCTTGTCCTTAAGCTCGTTCACCACCCGCGCCGCAATCTTCGGCCCGACGCCGGGCGCGGCCTTGATCGCCGCCGCATCGCCAATGGCAAGGGCACGTCCAACCCCCTCCGGCCCCAAGGTCCCAAGGATCGCCATGCTCGCCTTGGCCCCGATCCCCTGAACGCTGGTCAAGAGCCGATGCCATTCCTTCTCGATCATCGTCGGAAAACCGAAAAGCTGCAGCAGGTCCTCGCGCACCAGAAGATCGGTATAAAGCGCAAGCCCCTCGCCCAAGCCCGGCAACCCCATGCGGGTGCGTTCCGACACATATACAATATAGCCCACGCCATTCACATCCAGCAGCACATGGTCGCTGCCGATGAACTCCAGCCGTCCCTTCAACCGCCCGATCATGCGCCCGCCTTCGCAAGCGCAGCGGCCAAACGGCCCGCCGATTGGGCGTGATGGGAATGACAGATCGCAATCGCCAAAGCATCCGCCGCATCGGGGCTGTCAAAGGCGACCCCGGGAAAATGGATCCCGACCATATGGGCGATCTGCTTTTTATCCGCATGACCCACACCAACCACAGCCTTCTTCACCGCGTTGGGGGCATATTCGCCCACCTCAAGCCCCGCCTGCGCCGAAGCCAGCAGGGCAATCCCCCGCGCTTGGCCCAGTTTCAGGGTGCCAACAGCGTCCTTATTCACAAATGTCTGCTCCACAGCGGCGTGATCGGGGCGAAACCTCTCGAAAACAAGGGTCAATTGCCGATGCAAATCATGCAGCCGCGCGGCCAAAGGGGCGCTTCCGATGGATTTGCAAGTGCCGTTGCCAAGGTGCAACAATTTTGACCCCTGCACCTCGATCACTCCCCAACCCATGGCCCGCAAGCCCGGATCAATGCCGATCACCCGCATCCCAACCCCTTGTTTTTCTGTTCTCTTTGTCCAACTAGCACGAAAAGCGAACATCGCATAGCCGGAAAGCGCCAAAGCCCCCTTCGCCGCCGCCCCTGTATACAGCCGCCACCAGCGTCACGGAATGGCGGAAAAGCGACATCGTTTATGACGTTTTTACGACAAGATTTCATACCCTTAGGTCACTTTGCCCGCTATGCAATCAGGTCATATGTGCCATGCACAAATGCCCCTTGCCCGACTCCCTGCCGCTGTCTAGATGCGCCTCATGAAAAGGCAGTTTTAAAACTGCTCAGAAATTGACCAATCCAGAACAAAGGAACCTTCGGATGGCACTGTTTGACGCAACCCGCACTACCGCTTCCGGCGGTTTTTTCTCCAAACTCTTCTACGGCACAATCGGTGCTGTTGCAGACTGGAATGACCGCCGCGTAACACGCAAAGCCCTTTCCGGCCTGACCGATCGCGAACTCTTCGACATCGGCCTGAGCCGCAGCGACCTGGCTAACTTCTAAAAGTTTCGCCGCCCCTCCTCCCTGGCGGCATAAAAGCCCCGCAGTGTCCTCCCACGCTGCGGGGCTTTTTCTATTCTGCGGCACGCACCCCGGCCCGTTAACCTTAAGAAACCATTGATATTAACGCCTGATTAACCGATTTTCTCTACCCCTTGGACATAGCGAAGCCCGCTTAACCCCGTGATCCAAGGACCCCGCCCATGGCCCCCCGCTTGCCCGCCGATCTGCGCTCAGAAGACGTCACCTTCTCCGGCCTGTCCCCGGCCCCGATGTCGCGCACAGGGGGATTGGCGCAGGGGCTGCTCCGCGCCCTGCTGCGCGCCTCCGAGGTGACGCCGCAATCCCTGCCGGAGCTAACGCAGGCTCCCTTGGCCGCAACCATTCCCGAACAGCCCGGCGCCATGGGCCATCTGGGCCTCGCCGACCGTATCATCGATGCGCCGGACCACCCCTATGCCCGCTCCATCGGCGGGCTGGCCGCGGCAATCATGCAGGCCGCCCCGCCCAAACGCGGGCAGGCCCCCGCCGTGGCCATAACCGCGCCGCTTGCGGGCCAAGGCGTCACAACCCTCTCCCTCTCGCTCGCGCGGCACCTCTCCGGCAGGGGCCTGCGCGTGGCGCTGATCGCCGGGGGCGACACGGCGGCGCTGACCCAGATGGCGGGCCTTGATAGCATTGCCCCCAATCCTGTCACCGACCCGCGCAGGCCCTCCACCTTCGGCAAACGCGACCTGCTGTCCCAAACCGTCCTGATCGGCGCCGCCAATGCATTCGACCCCGGCGGCACCCTGCTCTCCACCCTGCGCAGCCAGACGGACATCATCCTGATCGACGCCCCCACACCCCAAGACCTCACCAAGACCGAGGTGCAGGCCGCCATCCTCACCTCCCGCTGGGGCGCCTGCCGCGCGGCGCAGGCACAATCCGCCGCCGAAACCCTGCGCACCGGGCTGCCCCTGCAAACCCCGATCCTCAACGCCCTCAACGCCTGCCGCGGCCCCCTCATGTCCTATGAGGACCAAGCCGAAGACGGCGCCCATTCGGCTGTCGCCTAAGAGCCGCAGTGACAAAATCCCCGTAAACGCCGGAATTCCGCCATAGACGGGCCAGATCAAACACGCGAAACTGCGGAAACTTTATCCATTTCCGGGGCCGTTTCGTTTGATCATTCCCTTTCACGTCCAACAAATGCTCTCCCGCGTGCGCGGCCTGTTTCAAACCGAACAGGACGCCGCCCGCATCGCACCGGACACCAGCCCCGTCTCTTCCCTGCGCCCTGTGCGCAGCGCCAGCCCTAAATCGCTGGAGCGCTATTGGGCCAAACTCGGCGCGGGTAGCGCCGCCAAAGACGCCCTCGCCGATGCCAACAGCTGCGCCGACCCCGCGATCTACAGCGCCAATATCGAAAACCTCATCGGAACGGTCAAAGTGCCCGTCGGCGTCCTCGGCCCCCTGCGGATCAACGGCGTCAATGCCAAGGGCGATTTCAATGTCCCCCTCGCCACGACCGAGGCCGCCCTCGTCGCCTCCTACGCCCGCGGCGCCTATGCGGCGACCAAGGCGGGCGGGGTCAGCACGGCGGTCCTCTATGAGGGCGTCCTGCGTAGCCCCGCTTTCGTTTTCGAAGGGCTGCTTCAGGCCGGGCAATTCGTCGATTGGGTGGTGAACAACATCGACGCGCTCAAGGCGGCGGCAGAGGCCACAACCCGCCACGGCAAACTGGTCAGCCTAGAGCCCGCCATCGACACCAACATCGTGTTCCTGCTGTGCCGTTACACCACCGGCGATGCAGCGGGGCAGAACATGGTCACCATCGCCACCCACGCCCTGTGCGAACACGCCGCCGCCCAATGCCCGATCCCGATCCGCAACTGGTATGTCGAGGGGAACTATTCCGGCGACAAAAAGGCCTCCTCCCTCGGCACCCTCACCGGACGGGGGCGCAAGGTCTCTGCCTCGGTGGTCCTGCCCAAGGCGGTGGTGGAAAAGGCCCTGCGCACCAGCGTGGCGGAAATGCTGGACTATGGCCGCGTCGCCAACCTCGGCGCGCTGCTCTCCGGCCAACTCGGCGCGCAGGCCCATTACGCCAACGGCCTCGCGGCCCTTTATATCGCCACCGGCCAAGACGCCGCCTGCGTCGCAGAGAGCGCCGTCGGCTTCACACGGATGGAGGCCCGGGGGGAGGACCTCTTCTGCTCCGTCACCATGCCCAACATTCTGGTCGGCACCGTCGGCGGCGGCACCGGATTGCCCAGCCAACAGGCGGGGCTTTCGGTGCTGGGCCTAGCGGGCGCGGGCAACGGGGCGGCTCTGGCAGAGGTTGCCGCCGCCCTGTGCCTGTGCGGAGAAATCTCCATCGTCGCGGCCATGGCGGCGGGGCATTTCACCGATGCCCATGCATCACTGGCCCGCCACAGATGACCGCCCCCCTGCATCACCGCCTCTGGACCTATCAGGCAGAGCGTTTCCCCCTGATCAAAACCGTTCCCCTGCTGGCGGTCTTCTCCGCCGCGAGCCTGTGCCTCTCGGCCCATCTGGCAGGCCGCCCCCTGCCCGGCGCGGCGGGTTTCACACTGGCCTTCGCCCTCGTCTTTATCCTGTTCTTCCAAATGCGCGTGGCGGATGAGGCCAAGGACGCCAAGGACGACCGCCTCTATCGCCCTAGCCGCCCGATCCCGCGGGGGCTGGTCTCCCTCAAACTCATCCTAACCCTCGGGGCGCTCCTCGCCCCCCTTGCCGCGCTCATCGCCTATGCCTACCACCCCTCGGTGCTCTGGCTCCTGTGCCTCACCTGGCTCTGGCTCATCGCCATGAGCTTTGAATTCGGCGCCCCCGCATGGCTCAAGGCGCGGCCATGGCTCTACCTCGTCAGCCATATGGCGATCATGCCCCTGATCGACCTGCTGCTGACAGGCGTGGAATGGGGCCCAAACGGCGCACCGGCGGCGGGCCTCTGGACCTTCTTCGCCCTCTCCTTCGTCAATGGCTGCGTGCTGGAACTGGGCCGCAAACTCTGGGCACCCGAGAATGAAATCAAAGGGGTGGAGACCTACTCCGCCCTCCTCGGCCCGCGCTTAGCGGCCAAGGTCTGGCTGCTGTGCCTGGGCCTTGCTCTGGCGCTCCTGCTCGCGGTCGGGGCCTTGGCGGGGGCCTTCTGGCCGATTGCACTGGTCGGTTTTGCGGGCTTTGCACAGGCCTGTTTCGCGGGCCTGAAATACCGCGCGGCCCCGACGCCCAAGGCCGAAAAGGCCTGCGACACAGCCGCGGGCATCTGGGTGCTTCTGTGCTACGGCGCCGCAGGTTTCCTGCCGCTGATCTGGGGATAACGACATGAGCCAAAACATCCTGCCCGCCGACAAGGCAACCGACCCCGCCACAGCGGGCGGCAAGGCCGCAAGCCTCGCCCGCCTGCAACAGGAGGGCTTCGATGTACCCGCCTTCTTCGTGCTGCTGCCACAGGCCGTGGCCGAGGCACAGGACGACAAACAGGCGCGCCGCCGCCTCAACCGCGAGGTCAAACAAGCCGCGGCAGAGATCGGCCCCGGCCCCTATGCCGTGCGCTCCTCGGGCCGCGCAGAGGACGGGGTCGAACACTCCCACGCAGGCCAGTTCCTGACCGAACTCAACGTCACCGCCCCCCGCGTTCTGACAGCGGCGGAAACGGTCTATGCCTCTGGCTTTACCGGCCCGGTGGAAACCTACCGCGCCCTGAAATCCAGCGGCGGAGCAGAGGCCCCCGCCATCGTCATCCAGCAAATGATCCCCGCCCGCGCCGCAGGCGTTGCCTTCTCCGCCGACCCGGTCAGCGGCGCCCGCGAGAGCGCCGTGATCTCCGCCACCACCGGCCTTGGTGACAAGCTCGTCGACGGCACAGTGGACGGAGAGGACTGGACCATCACTGCAGATGGCACCGCCGCGATCACGCCCGATGCCCCAGAGGCCATCACCGAGGCAGAGGCCCTCCAGATCGCCACCCTCGCCCGCCGCGCCGAGGAGACCTTCGGCAGCCCCCAAGACATCGAATGGGCCATCACCGGAACGGGCGAAGACGCCCGCCTGATCCTCCTCCAGTCGCGCCCCATCACAACCCAGCTGCGCGCCCCCGCGCGCCCCGATCCGGCCCTAACGGTGTTTGACAACTCCAATATCGTCGAAAGCTACCCGGGCCTTGTCAGCCCCCTGACCTACAGCTTCGCCTCCTACAGCTATAACCGCGTCTACCGCGCCTTCGTCGCCCTGCTCGGCGTGCAAGAGGCGCAGATCGCCGCCAATGGTGCGGTCTTCGAAAACCTGCTCGCCCGCGTCGATGGCCGCGTCTACTACAACCTTGGCAACTGGTATCGCGCCCTTGCCATGCTGCCCGGTTTCGCCATGAACCGCGCCCATATGGAAACCATGATGGGCGTGGATACCCCCCTGCCCGAGGAACTCACCGCCAGCATCGGCCCGCCCCCGCCCACCAACCGTCGCGCCAAATGGGCCGAATACGCCCGCATGCTGCGCGTCGGCTTTGGCCTGCTGCGGCAGGCCCTGCGCCTGCGCCGCACCAAGGCGGGCTTTATGACCCGTCTGCAGGACGCCCTCACCCAAGGGCCGGACCTCAGCACCGCCAACCTGACCGAACTGGCCGCCACCTACCGGCGGATCGAGGGGGAGCTTCTCGACCAATGGGACGCCCCCCTCGTCAATGACTTCCTGTGCATGATGGGCTTTGGCGCCTCGCGCAAACTGCTGGTGAAATGGGCGGGCGAGGCGGGCGCGGAGTTCCACAATGACCTGATGATCGGCCAGGGCGACATCGTCTCGGCAGAGCCCGCACAGCGCATCGCCGCCCTCGCCGCACTGGTGCGCGAGGCCGATCTGGCCGATGCCCTGCAATCCGGCGGGCTGCCCGCGATGGAAGGCCACCCGGAGATCGCCGCGGCCTTTGACGCCTATCTCGAGAAATTCGGCGACCGCTGCACAGAGGAGCTCAAACTCGAAAGCATCCCCCTGACAGAGGACCCCTCGCAGCTGACCGCCGCCATCCTCGCAGGCGCGCGCCGCCCGCCAAGCGAAAAGGACGCGCACCCCGCCCCGAACTGGCGCGCCCTGCTGCGCAACCCCCTCAAACGCGCCGTGGCCAAGCCGATCTGCCACTGGGCGCGCAACCGCGTGCGCGACCGCGAGAACCTGCGGTTCGAACGCACCCGCATCTTCGGGCAGGCGCGGCGCGTGTTTCTGGCCATGGGCCGCGAACTCGCGGCGCTTGGCCATATCAACACGCCCCGCGATGTGCTGAACCTCACCGTTGGGGAACTCCTTGCGGCGGCGGAGGGCGGCGGGCTGACCCACAGCCTGCGCGCCCTCATCGCCCTGCGGGCCGAGGAGATGGCCCATGCCGCCACCCGCCCCGACCCCGATGAACGGCTGGAGCTGCGCGGCGCGCCCCTCATCCGCCCCTCGGCCCAAACCACCAAACCCGAAGACGCGGGCCAAAGCACCGACATCCTGCGCATCGCCACGGGCTGCTCCGCGGGCCAATGCACCGCCAAGGCCCGCGTCATCCGCGACCCGCGCAGCGAAAGCCTCACCCCCGGCGATATCCTCGTGGCCCGCAACACAGACCCCGGCTGGATCGCCGTCTTCGCCAATGCCTCCGCCATCGTGGTCGAACGCGGCTCGCTCCTGTCCCACTCCGCCATCGTGGCGCGCGAACTTGGCATCCCCTGCGTTGTCGGCCTCAAGGGCGCAACCGACTGGATCCCCGACGGGGCACAAATCGCCGTCGACGGCGCCGCCGGAACCGTGGAGATCCTGCCGTGACCGGGGCCGAAACCGCCATCGCCACCCGCGCCGATTTCGACATCATCCGCTATGCGCAACTGTGGGAGGACGGCGATGTTCTCTGCGCCGCCATGGGCGATGTGGCGGGCCAGCGTCTGGTCTCCATCTGCTCGGCGGGGGACAATGCCCTCGCCCTGCTGACCCTCGATCCGGCAGAGGTCATCGCGGTTGACCTCTCCCCCGCACAGCTTGCCTGCCTACAGCTACGCATCGGCGCCTACAGCAGCCTCAGCCACCCCGAATTCCTGCGCCTCATGGGCGCACGCCCGGGCACAGACCGCGCCGCGCTTCTGGCCCGCGCCACCGCCGATCTACCCCCTGAAATCCGCGCCTTCTGGGAGGAGCGCAGCGCGGATGTCGCCGCCCATGGCGCGGGCGGTGTGGGCAAGTTCGAACGCTACTTCCGCCTCTTTCGCCGCTTTGTCCTGCCCCTCACCCACAGCCGCAAAACCATCAAAGACATCTTCATCCCGCGCAACCCCGAAGAGCGCGCGCGTTTCTTCGACAAACGCTTCAACAACTGGCGCTGGCGCCTGATGATGAAGCTCTTCTTCTCGCGTTTCATGATGGGCCGCATGGGCCGCGACAAGGCCTTCTTCGACCATGTCGAGGGCTCCGTCGCCGACCACGTCAGCAGCCGCCTGCGCCACGCCGCCGTGGACACAGACCCGAGCCAGAACCCCTATCTGCACTGGATCATGACGGGCACCCATGGCGCGGCCCTGCCAACCGCTTGGCGGGCGGAAAACTATGACACCATCCGCAACCGGCTGGGTCGCATCACCCCCCACCTCGGTGCTTTCGAGGGCGTGGACATCACCGATGCCGCCGGTTTCAACCTCTCCGATATCTTCGAATACATGCCGCCCGAGGTGATGGAACCCGTCTTCGCCGGCTTGCTGGACAAGGCCAAACCCGGCGCGCGGCTGATCTACTGGAACATGATGGCCCCGCGCCGCCACCCCGAGGCCCTCGCCCCCCGCATCACCCGCCTGCAACAGATCGAAGACGCACAAAAAGCCCGCGACATGGCCTTTTTCTACTCCGATTTCGTCGTCGAAGAGGTCAAGGCTTGAGCTTCGCCGCCAATCTGGCCCTGATCACAGGGGCAATCGCCGCCCTTCTGCTGGCCATGCTCATCGTCCGCCGCGCGGCGAAACAGCTCGGGCTGAGCGCCGAGGTCCAGCGCAAATCCGTCCATATCTGCACCGGCCTTTTTGCCATGACCCTGCCGTGGATCTTCAGGGACGACTGGCCAATCTACCTGATGCTTGGCCTGACGGTCCTTGTCATGGGCGCGCTCCGCCTGCCTGCCCTGCGGGGCGGCATCGGCGGCGCCCTGCATACGGTGGACCGCCAAAGCTACGGCGATTTCCTCCTCGCCCTCGCCGTCGGCCTTGTCTTCCTCTTCTCCGCGCGCGAACCCGTCCTCTATATCCTGCCCCTCGCGGTCCTCACCCTCGGCGACGCCGCCGCTGCCCTCGCAGGGAGCGCCTACGGCAAGCGCCAGTTCAAGGTCGAGGCAGGCACCAAAAGCATCGAAGGCAGCGTGATCTTCTTCCTCGTCACCGCCCAGATCGCAATGATCTGCCTGCTGCTCCTGTCCGACGTGCCGCGCGGCAATGTCATCACGCTGGCCCTGCTGATCTCTGCCTTCGCCACCTTGGTAGAGGCCGACAGCTGGCGCGGTTTTGACAACCTCTTCCTGCCCATGGGCGTGCTGATCTTCCTCTCCGCAAATATGGAGGTCAGCGGCTGGCAACTCCTTGCGCAGGTCCTGCTCTTTGCCCTCGCCACCCTCGCCTTTCGCACCATCGGCGCGGCGCTCGGCCTCTCGGCCCATTCGGCCCGCGTCTATGTGATCTGCGCCTTCCTGCTCCTGTCTGTCACCGCATGGGAAAACGCGATCCTGCCGCTCTCGCTCCTCCTCGCCCATGCCGCCGCCCGCCGCCTCGCCCCCTGCAAGGAACGTTTCCCCGACCTCGACATCGTCGCCGCCATCTCCCTCGTCAGCTTTGGCTTCCTCGCCCTCGGTCAGGCCCTTGGCCCCAATGCCCTGTCCTTCTACGGGTTGGCGGCAGCCTGCATGACGCTGGCGCTGACTTGCCTCGCCCTCGCCCCCCGCCCCATGCCCCTTCGCGCCATTCTCGCCGCGACATCGGGCCTGATCCTCTGGCTGGTCTGGGAATGGGTGCAACTGATGAACCCAGGAACCGTCCTCTGGCACGGCAAGATGCAATGGGGCGGCGCGGCGCTGCTCACCCTCGCCGCCCTGCCGCCGCTCCTGCGCCCGGCACAGTTCCAATCCGCCCGCGCCGCCAAAATCACGGCGCTTGGGGCCCTGCCGCCCGCTCTGCTATATGTGGCGATGATGCAAGGAAGCACCCTATGACACAGGTTTTCGAACACGGCGGCGCAAGGGCCAAGCTCTATTGGCCCGGCCCTCTCTGGGGCGCGCTTCCCTGCGCCTGCATCGGCAACTGGTCCTGCCCTGATGCGGCAACGGGCGCGGCCCTGTTGGCAACCATTGAGGCCGCAGCCAAGGCACAGGGGGCCAAGGCCCTCCTTGGCCCGATGGACGGCGACACATGGCACAGCTACCGCCTCGTCAGCGAAACCGACGGCACGCCCCCCTTTCTGATGGAACCGACCTCCAAACCCTATGATATGCAGGCCTTCGAAACAGCGGGTTTTAACCCCATCGAACAGTATTTCTCCGCCCGCGCGCCCATCGCCGCGGGGCTGGCGGACAGCCCGCCCGCAATCCCCGGCCTGACCCTCACCCAATGGGACGGCACCGACCCCGAGGGGCACTTCGCCATGGTCCATGACCTCTCGACCCGGGCCTTTGCGGGCAACCTGTTCTACACTCCGATCCCACGCGAGACCTTCGTGCAGATGTATATGCCCTTCGTCCCGATGCTGCGGCCCGAAATGGTCCTCTTTGCGCGGGACGACACCGGCGCGCTTGCGGGCTTCCTCTTCGGCGTGCCGAACTACGCCGAGGGGCCGGAAACCAAAACCGCGATCCTGAAAACCTACGCCGGCCTTGCCCGCGGGGTGGGGCGCCACCTTGTGCACCGTTTCCACACCGCCTGCGCCGATCAGGGATTTACCCAAGTGATCCACGGGCTGATCCATGACGACAACCGCTCCGCCGAACGCAGCCGACAGGCAGGCGGCGAAATCTTCCGCCGCTACGCCCTCATGGGCAAACGCCTATGAGCGTGCTGCCCGAAATCTTCGCAAAGGCCGCAGAGCAGCACGGCCCGAAACTCGCCCTGATCGACGGCACCGGACGCTCCATCAGCTTTGGCGAACTGGCCGTAAGCGCCCGCGCCTATGCCGCGCGGCTGGAGGGGCGCGGCGTCACCCAAGGCACCCGCGTTCTGGTCGCCGCCCCAATCGGGATCGACCTCTACATCATCCTTGCAGGCCTCTGGCAGATCGGCGCCGTCGCCGTCTTTCCAGAGCCGCAGATGGGCCTGCGCGGGCTGCTCAATGCGGTGAAAATCGCAGGCCCCCGCGCCTTTGCCTGCTCCGGTGCCTACCGCTGGCTCAAACTGCTGCCGCAGCTGTGGACCCTGCCCGCGATCACGCCCAAATCCGGCGGGCAAGCCGCCCCCACCGGCCCTCTGCCCGCCGCGCAGGCCCCCGCGCTGATCTCCTTCACCTCCGGCAGCACCGGCACCCCCAAGGCGATAGAGCGCAGCCATGCCTTCCTCATGGCGCAGCACGCCGCCGTCGCCC
Organism: Harenicola maris; assembly: GCA_018524345.1. Taxonomy (GTDB): domain Bacteria; phylum Pseudomonadota; class Alphaproteobacteria; order Rhodobacterales; family Rhodobacteraceae; genus Harenicola; species Harenicola maris. The sequence continues at coordinate 162,134 of JADQAZ010000001.1, read as the reverse complement.
CCCTGCTGGCCTCCCCGAACGAAGAACGCGACCTCGTCGCCTTCCCGATCTTTGCCCTGATCAACCTCGCCGCCGGACGCACCAGCATCCTGCCCGACTGGCCCCTTGGCAAACCGGCGCAGGTCACTCCCGCCCACCTCGCGGGCTACCTGCGCAGCACCCGCGCCACACGCGCCCTGCTGCCCCCCGCGCTCTGCACCGTCCTATCCCACGCGCAACATCCGCCCGCCCTGCACAGCCTGTTCACCGGCGGCGGCCCCGTCTTTCCCGACATGATCGACGCTCTCCTCGCCGCCGCACCGGACCTGCAGATCACCAGCGTATACGGCTCGACAGAGGCCGAACCCATCGCCCACCTGCATGCCGCGGAGATCACGCAACAGGACCGCGCGGACATGGCCTCCGGCGCGGGCCTGCTCGCGGGTCCTCCGGTGCCGCAGGTGCAGATCAAACTCGACAAGGGCGAGATCCTCGTCTCGGGCGATCACGTCAACAAGGGCTACCTCGACCCCGCCCGCGATGCGGAAAACAAACTGAAAGACGGCGATACCATCTGGCACCGCACCGGCGACGCCGGGCGGCTGGACGACACCGGTCGGCTCTGGCTCCTTGGCCGTATCGGCGCCGCGGTGGATGGCCCCCAAGGCCCGATCCACCCCTTCGCGATCGAGACCGCCGCCCGCCAATGGCCCGGCGTGCGCGAGGCTGCCTTAGGAACCGCAAACGGCACCCCCACGCTGGCGATCAAGGGCGACCGCTCCCACCTGCCGGAATGGAAGGCCAAGGCCGCCGCCATGGGCGTGATACGTTTGCAACCGGTCCGCGCCCTGCCCTATGACCGACGCCACGGCTCCAAGATCGACGCCGCCGCCCTACGCAAACTTCTGGAGGCCGCCCAGCCATGACCACACTCTTCCAAGCCCCCGACGAGGACGCCCGCAGCCTCGCGGCAAGCCTGATCCAGAACGCGCGCTTCGCCGCCCTCGGCGTGATCGACCCCGCCACCGCCGCCCCCATGGTCAGCCGCATCGCCTTCGGCACCGCACCGGACGGCACGCCGCTCTCGCTGATCTCCGACCTCAGCCACCATTCCCGCGCCCTCAAGGAAAACCCCGCCTGCTCGCTCCTTGTCGGCGAGCCGGGGCCAAAGGGCGACCCCCTCACCCACCCGCGCCTGACCCTGCAATGCACCGCAACCTTCCTGCGCCAAGGCGCGGCAGGCCATACAGAAATGCGCGACCATTACCTGATCACGCATCCCAAATCGCAGCTCTACATAGATTTCACAGACTTCGCCTTTGCCCTGTTCACAGTGCAAGCGGCCCATCTGAACGGCGGCTTTGGCAAGGCCTATACCCTCACCAAAGCCGACCTGATCGGGGCCTAGTTCGGCCCCGCGCTAGTTAGGCCCCGCACTAGTTGGGATTATCCATCCGCGCCGTCACCTGCACCCGCCCGGTGCAGGCATCGGGCCAAACCAGCTCGACCTCCCCGCCCGTGGTCCCCTTTTCGACCCGCACATAGGGCATGGTGCCATTGCTGCCAGAGATGTTGTTCTCCTTCACAATGCTCTGCACATTGCGCGCCCGCGCCCCAAACGGCAGCCAATCCGAAAAATCGAGAGTCCAAACCGTGCTGCTGGAGCTTTGGTTGAACTCAAGCATCACAGGGCTCACCGCCATCTGGCTGACCGCGTTATAGGCATTGCCGCTAAAGGTGACATTGCGGTGTCGCGTGTGATCCAGCGGCGCAAAGGTATCATCGACCTTCTCCACCCTGTCCAAAACGGAATTCACCGCGCGGAAGAGGTTGTTCGTCACCTGCAGCCCCTGAATATAATGCCCCGCCCCATAAGGCTTGATCACAATGAAAGAGAACCAAGTCGCCGCATTGGTGCTGAAAAACACATTGTCCGTGATCGACAGCGCCGAAAAGCTGAACCCCGACAGGTCCGGTGTCGCGTCATGCTCGTTCGTCCATTCGATAAAATTATTATCGATATAGTTGCTATTGATTGTCGTGGTCACATTGGCATTGGTAAAGACCAACCCCGCCGACAAAACCCCGCCATCGACACTATCGCCCTGAAACCAGTGGTTGTTGGAAATCAGGTAATTCCCGCCCCCCAGCACCAGAAAATGCTTGAACCGCATGGCCCGGTTGTCACGAATTTTGGCATCGTTGGAGTTGATGTTGCAGGCGATGGAGGTCCGGTCCGGCACATCCAGCGCCTGCTCGTTCGACAGGAACTGGTTGCGATCCAGCGCAAGACCCTGACAGGCCCCGCCAATGGATGTGATCCCGCGGTCCTTCGGATTGTTGATGAAACAATCGCGCACCGCAAAGTTTAAACCCTCCTCCGGCAACATAATCGCCGAGCAACGGCCATTGCACTGGAACTCCATATCCGCAAAGGCGAATTTATCCATCTGCACCATGCCCGCAAAATCGACCAGATACTTGAACCGCCGGAAGGTGAAACTCTGCGTCCCCGCCGCGTCATACAGCGGCGAAGACAGCTCCAGCGTGCCTGCCCCCACATTGACAGAGCGCACGTAAATCTCGCGCCCGACGCCAGAGCCCGTCACATAGGACCCCTTGGGAATATTGGCGATATTGGTCACACCGGTCAGGCGCGTGGGGTTGCTGGTGGAATAGGTCGCCTGACTGGTCACCACCGTATCATTCCACGCGGTCGAGTTATCCGCCGAAATCTGCCCGTTCCGGATCACACGGCGAATGGTAAAGCTGTTCTGGTTGTCGATCGCCTCCTGAATATCGATCGGCTCGGTGATATCCACCTTGCGGCCGCCCATGTCCAAACTGTCATGATCGGTAAAGTTGAACAGCGCCTGAACCGCCTTGCGAAACGCTGTCAGCTCATCACCGAAGGCTTCGATATAACTCGGCAGGTCAAAGTTCTTGGTCAGCGATAAACGCCGGTTGTCCGGCATCGTCACCGTGCCGGTAAAGCGCACGGGGTTGGTGAAGGTGACGTTGTTATCAAGGAAATACACCCCCTCCGACACCAGAACCTCGCGCCCCTCGGCGGCGGCATCGGCGGCGGCAAAGGCGGCGCTGTCATCGCTCGTCCCGTTGCCAAGGGCGCCAAAGTCGCGCACATCAACCCAGTCCATCAACTTGCGATGGAACACCTCGGTCGCATCCTCCACGATCAGGTCATCAATACGCACCGTCCCGCCATTGGGCCCCGTCAGGTCAAGGCCGACATGCGCATACAAGGGCTCCAGCCCCCAAGGCATATCCACACCGGTCCGGTTCCCCGTCCCGATAATGGCGCTCACCTCAACCACCTGCCCGTATTCCGTCAGGGTCGTGGCGACAGAGGTCTCGATCAACCCGTTCACATGGGCGCCCCCCGCGCCCCCGGCCCATGCCGCAATGCGCACATTCGGCAGCGCACCGGACACCGCCTTCACCCGCGCGCGCACCCGCACGTAACAGCCGGGAATAATGGGCGTTTCCCCCATATACCGCAGCTTTTGCGTGCCAGAGGTCTTCACCAGCTCCAAGGCCCCGCCAAAATCACTATCCGCAGGCACAAAGGCGGCATTGCTCGCCCCGTCATAGGTCGCATTGCCCGGAACACCATCCGCGCTTGACCATACATCAAGGCCGCCGGAAAACGGCGGCGGCATAAAATCGATCCCATCAGTGACGGCTTTGTTCATCGGGCACCCCTTGGCGTTGCGGCGCATGCCCCCTGCGATACGGCCGCAACCCAAATGGGCGCAGCCCCGCCAGCCGGGGGTCTTGCGCTCAAATGTCTAAATGCAGCTATCGCTGTGACGCAGGGGGCCTCCTTGCCCTCTGCGCGCTGTTGGGTTTACTCAATTCGGGGTAAACGGCGGGTTAACCCTGCGCACGCCGCGAAGGGGCCTATACGCCCACCTCGGGCGGCTGCTTCAGGGTTACACCATTGATAACAAATCCATCCGGCCCGCGGATCATCTCATACTCAAGGGTGAAAAACCGCCCCTGCGCATCCTCAAAGATCACGTCCTGAAAAAACAACGGCCCCTCGGCCCGCGTCTCGCCAAAATCGACAGAACGCGGCGCCGCCACCATGGGATAGCCCCGCTCGACCATGGCACCGAAATTCTCCGGCGTGCGAAAGAGCCCCTGAATAAAGGGCGAGGCAAAGGTGAAGGCCCGCGCATAATCATCCACGCCAATGGCGTCGATCTGATCGGAAATCACCCCGCGCAGGGCCGCTCCGGGCGCATCCTGCGCCGCCGCAGGCAGGGCCATCAACCCCGCCGCCAAAACCAAAAACCGCATACCTAAACCCTCCTATCTGCCTAAAACAGTAGGGCGGCAAACGCAGGGGTCAAGGATTAGGCCAAATCCCCCGCAAGCGCGGATCCGATCAGGGCAACAGTCTCCTCCACCCCGTAAAGCGCGATAAACCCGCCAAACCGCGGCCCTTGGCTCGCACCAAGCAGCACCTCATAAAGCGCCTTGAACCAGTCGCGCAGCGGCTCGAACCCGTGCTCCTTACCAACGGCAAAGACCATGGATTGCAACTCCTCGGCGTCCAAACCGCCCTCCCAGGCCTGCAAACGCGCAGACAGATCCTCAAGCGCCGCACGCTCCACATCACTCGCCGCGCGGAACACCTTATTCGGCTTCACGAAGTCATTGTAATAACGCACGGCAAAGCCCGCCGCCTCGTCCAACTGCGGGTTCGCCTCGGCGCTGGCCTCGGGCGCATAACGCTGGATAAAGCCCCAAAGCTGCCCCTTGTCCTCGGCCCCGGACACACTCGCAAGGTTCAAGAGCATCGAGAAAGGCACAACCATATCCGAGGCAGGCACGTTATGACCGTGAATATGGAACACAGGGTTGTTCAAACGCGCCGCCACATCCTGCGTGGCATAGGCCCGAAGCTGCTGGTGATACTCGTCCACCGCCTTGGGGATCACATCGAAATGCATCCGCTTGGCCGTCTTCGGCTTTTGATACATGAAATAGGTCAGGCTCTCGGTCGAGGCATAGGTCAGCCACTCGTCAATCGACACCCCGTTGCCCGAAGTCTTGGAAATCTTCTGACCATTCTCGTCCAGAAACAGCTCATAGGTGAAATGCTCCGGCTTCTTGCCGCCCAAGATCTCGCAGATCCGGTCATAGATCGGCGTATTGGTGGAATGGTCCTTGCCATACATCTCGAAATCCACGCCAAGGGCGGCCCAACGGGCGCCAAAGTCGGGCTTCCACTGCAATTTCACATTGCCGCCGGTGACAGGCAGGGTCATCTCCTTGCCGTCCTCGTCGTCAAAGGTGATCGTGCCCGCCTTGGCATCCACATGCTTCATCGGCACATACATCACGCGGCCCGTGTCGGGGTGGATCGGCAAGAAGATCGAATAGGTCGCCGCCCGCTCCTCGCGCAGGGACTTCAGCATCACCTTCATCACCTCGTCATAGCGCTCGGCGGCGCGCAACAGCACCTCGTCAAACTTGCCCGCCTTGTAAAACTCGGTGGCCGAATAGAACTCGTATTCAAAGCCAAAGGTATCAAGGAATCGCCGCAACATGGCGTTGTTATGATGGCCAAAGCTCTCATACTCGCCAAACGGGTCAGGCACCGATGTCAAAGGCCGCTGCAAATGTTCGGTCAGGCTCTCGGCATTGGGCACATTGCCCGGCACTTTGCGCATCCCGTCCAGATCGTCGGAAAAACAGATCAGGCGGGTGGGAATATCGCTAATGATTTCAAAGGCACGGCGCACCATGGTCGTCCGGCTCACCTCGCCAAAGGTGCCGATATGCGGCAGGCCCGAGGGGCCATAGCCGGTCTCGAACAGGACATAGCCCTTCTCCGGCGGCTTGCCCTGATACCGTTTGAGCAGTTTGCGCGCCTCCTCGAAAGGCCAGGCTTTGGAAGAAAGGGCAGCTTCGCGCAGATCAGACATAGGTTCACCGAATAGCTAATGCCCGCCGGCCAACCCGGCGGTGCGCCACTGCCTATTGCGGCAGTGCAGCAAGGTCAATAAATAAGGCACCAACACAGAATGGACGCAGACAACACAAGGGCACCAAAATGGCCGATATCTCCCACCCCTTCAGCCCGGCTGATGCGCTTGTCGCCGTCATGATCGCGGTCTCCGCCAGCGATCAGGACATCCGCACAACCGAACTGGTCACAATCCAGCGCATCGTAAACCACCTGCCGGTCTTTGCAGGCTACGATCAGGACCGGCTGCAAAGGGTCTCCAAAACCGTGTTCGAACTCTTCGAGGAGGAAGACGGCCTTGATGCCCTCTTTGGCCTGCTGCGCGAATCCCTGCCCGAAAAGCTGCACGAAACCGCCTATGTCATGGCCTGCGACGTGGCCGCCGCCGATGGCGCACTGATGGATTCCGAAATCCGCCTGCTTGAGGAAATCCGCTACGAGCTTAGCATCCCGCGCCTCAACGCCGCCGCCATCGAAAGCGCCGCCCGCGCCCGCCACATGGTGCCCTAACCGGCGCTAACCGCCCTTAGGCCCCATGCACCTGATCCCAACGCTCGATCAGGCGCATCTGCAGGTTCTTGGCCGATGTGTTCCACTGCGCCGCGCCCTGCGGCGCCTCGCGCTGCGCCTTGGGGATCGAGGCACGCCGCGCCGTATCGCCGGTGAAAATCGTAAACACCAGATCGCGCCCGTCGCTCGTCCGGATATACCCTGACAAGGCGGACACAAAGTTAAGCGTCCCGGTCTTGGCCAGAATCTCCACGCGAGAGGACGGGATCACCTTGCCCGCCGAATTGCGCAGGGGCACGGTCTTCAAAATCCCGCGCAGGCCCACACGCGGCCCCAGCCGCCGCACCATCTCGGTCATATCCGCCGCCGAAATCCGGCTGCTGTCCCCAAGGCCCGAATGATCCACGAAAGAGGGCTTTGAGGCCCCCGTGCGCGACTTCAGCCAGCCCGTCATCTTGCGGGCAGAGGCCCTTACACTCATCTTCCTCGATCCCCCCGCCACGCTGGCGGTCATCCCGACGATCTCCGCCGTCAGGTTGGTGGAATACAAAAGCATATCACGGCAAATCCGCCGCAAATCGGGGCTCTGATGCTGGGCCAGTATCGCCCCCTTGGGCAGGGTCCGCACATCGGCGCCAATCTCGCCCTCGATCCCCTGCGCCCGCAGGAAATACCGGAACACCTCCATCGCGTAATCGGCAGGGCGGCGCACGGGCAACCAGCGGCTGCCCCCGTTGCCAAGGGCATTGCGCCGCACCGTCCACTGATCACGCCCATCCGCATCGCGATAGGTAAACAGGTTCCCCTCGCGGTTCTGGATCGCCATACTCGCAATGCTCACCGGCGGGCGATAGCTGTCAGACCGCGCATCCATCGCCACAGAAAACCCGTTGCCGGACCGGCGCCATTCAAAATGCACCCGGTTGTAATTCAGGTTCAGCCCAGAAAAACTGGGGTTATAGCCCACGTAATCGGGCTGCGAGCTGTCGATATCATGCACATGGGGCAGCGCCCCGGCATAGGCCCGCACCCGCCCCGCCACGCGGCGCACACCGGCGGCCTTCAATGCCTTGGCCATATCCGCCAGATGATCTGTCGACAGGGTCGGATCACCGCCCCCCACCAAAACCAGATCACCGGCAATCGTGCCGCCCGAAATCGGCCCCGTGGCCACAACGCGGGTAACAAAGCGGTATCCGGGGCCAAGCGCCTCCAGCGCATAGGCCGCCGTCACCGATTTCGCCACACTGGCGGGGGGCAGGGCCACATCGGGGTTAAAGGATTCCAGCACCTTGCCGGTCTTGGCATCGGCCACAACAAAGCCGACCTTACCCCCCAGCTTGGCCGCGGAAATAAGCCCCTCGGCACTGGCCGCAGAGCGCCGCCGCGCCTCCGCACGGTCCACAACACCGCGCCGCGCCTCGGGCCGAATAGAGCGCAACGGCGCATCACCAAGAGCAACATCCGCCACACCGGCCATCAGGCCAGCCAAAATAAACCGCCGGGAAATCTGAGAACTTTTCATACAGCGGACAGAACCAAATGCCCCCGCCAACCGCAAGGGGCCAAACCCCCAATTCACGCAAAACTGTAGGGGGCTAGGTCCAATCCCCCTGCGCCCGGATCGCAGAAGAGGAAATCGCCAGCATCGGCACATTCACAAAACACCATGCAGGCGCCCCCGACCGCCCCAACAGATGCGAGGCCGAGGCCGGCAGACGATAGCGCGCAAAGGCCTCCGCCGCCTTGGAATTGCGCGCAGATAGGCGATCCCCCGGCCGCGCGATCACCCCGATCGGCACGCTTTGCATGATCCCGCGCCAATTGTCCCAACGATGGAAATCCGCCAGATTATCCGCTCCCATCAGCCAGACAAACCGCACCCGCGGATAGAGCTCCTGCAACCGCGACAGGGTCTGCGCCGTATAGCGCGTGCCAAGCAGCGCCTCGATCTCTGTCACCCTGACGCGCGGATGTTGCATGATCTCCTGCGCCGCACTCAATCGCCGCCCGATCGCCGCAGGCCCCCGCGCCTTCAGCGGGTTGCCCGGGCTGACCATCCACCACACCTGATCCAGCCCGAACCGTTTCAACGCCTCGCGCGTGATATGCACATGGCCCGCATGGGGCGGATCAAACGACCCGCCCAGCAGGCCAACCACCGCACCAGCGGCGGCAAAGGGTATCTCATGACGCATCGCGCCCTCCAAAGCATATCGCCCTATGCCCATGAAACACCCTCAACGGCAAGACAAGAGCCGCTCGCCAAAGTCGCCAGTGCTGATATACCGGCACCGCACCTCCACTCCCGTCGCCGCGCTCCGCGCGCGGGCCTCGGCAATCTTTCTCGCGTTCGCGGCCTTAATTCTGCGCTGTGCAGCCCTTGTTTTGCGCCGCTGGTCCTCCACCGCACGCAGGGCATCCGCCTCGATCTGCTCGGCCAGAAACCGCCCGATCAGGCGCGATCCCGCCTCCGTCGGATGCACCCTGTCGGGGCCGTAAAATTCCAGATCACTCGCCCCGATCACCTCGCCGAGGGAGGCAAAACTCACCCCCTCGCGCAGCGCCGCCAAACGGCCCATCCGCTCCGCCAGAACCGCCAGCTCATCGCGGCACTCCTCAAACGGCCCGCCCCGATCGCTGACGGGGTAATAGCCCACAAGCAAAACCCGCGCGCCCCCCGCGCGAATACGCTCCACAATGCGCGCAATCTCCCCGCTGCGCCCATCCGCCGAAATCAACCCGTCCAGAACGGGGTCGCAGCCATCACAGCCACATTCCCCCAGCAGGTCATTGCCGCCCCCGTCCATCACAACCCATGCCACCGCCTCGCCGCGGTACTGCGCCGCGATCTCGGGCACAAAGCCATAGCCCCCCGCCCCAGAGACCCGCGCGCCAGAGCGGCTCCGGTCCAGCACCCGCCGCCCAAGCGCCTCCCCCATCACCTCGGGCGCCAAGCCTCCGTTCCACGCCAGAATGGAATCGCCAATCACCATGACAGACTCCCGCATCACCGCGCGGTTGGGCGCACAGGCCGCCAAAGCCAAAAGGCCCGCCAAAGCCAACCAAACCCGCATCACGGGCACCCCCCCACCGCGCCCGCGCGCCTATGCTCCGCCCCGACACGGGGAAAAACCTCGGCAAAAAACGCCAGCCGCGCAGGCATCTGCGCCTTCACCCCGGCCAGAACCTTTGCCCCCAAACGCTCAGGATGGCGCAGGGCGGTATAGGCAAACAGCCCCGATTCCGCGAAATCCTCGCCCCTGTCGCTCGCCGCATAGCGGGTGACAAAGCCGCCATCGGCCTTCACCGCCCGCCGCCACTTGGCCGATTTCAGCATCCGGCTTTGCAAACTGGCATGCATAGCCTCATGAAACACCGTCTCCTCCAGATCATGATTGCGCAGCCGCTTTGCCATGTTCTTTGCGTAAAGGATGAAAAACTGCGCCTCCTCCTCAGCGGTGGCCGCCCCGTCGCCCTCGTTGATCACCACGTGATCCAAGGGCAACCGCAACACAGGAGGCAACCGCCCCAGCGGCCCCGCCACCTGCTGCGCCAACCGGCGCGCCTCGGGCAGGCTGGCAGAGGGCGTCACCCAAACCTCAACCCGCGCCCCGTCGGTAAAGCGCATCTCGAACACATGGGTGCCCTCGCGAAACAGCCGGCTGCGCCGGATATGCGGCATCTCGCGCCGGTGCGCCCCCAGATAGCCCATGCAATGAAAGGCCGAAGGATCCCCCGCGCGGATAAAATCAATATCATTCGAGGCCACGGAATTCTCGAACAAAGGCGCCGCGCCCACAGGGCCAGCGGCCCATAAAACCGCCACGAAAACAGCCAACCACCGCATAACGCCCCTCCAATCGGTTTTTCCGCAGGCCCCAAGGCCCCGGTTTATTGCCAAAACGCCGCCCCAAGCCTACAACGCCACCAAACCAGCTCGGCAAGGAAAGTATCCCAGATGGCAGCCTATCAATACGTCTATCACATGGACGGAGTCTCCAAAACCTACCCCGGCGGCAAGAAATGCTTTGAAAACATTCGCCTGTCCTTCCTTCCCGGCGTGAAAATCGGTGTGGTCGGCGTCAACGGCGCGGGTAAATCCACCTTGATGAAAATCATGGCCGGTATCGACAAGGATTTCACCGGCGAGGCATGGGTCGCCGAGGGCGCCAAGGTCGGCTACCTGCCGCAGGAGCCCAAGCTCGACCCGACCCTGACCGTGCGCGAAAACGTCATGCTTGGCGTCAAGGCCAAGAAGGACACGCTGGACCGCTACAACGAACTGGCGATGAACTACTCGGACGAGACCGCCGACGAAATGGCCAAACTGCAAGACCAGATCGACGCCGAAAACCTGTGGGACCTCGACAGCCAGATCGACGTCGCGCTGGAGGCCCTGCGCTGCCCCCCCGATGACGCCATGCCCGAAAACCTCTCGGGCGGGGAATTGCGCCGCGTCGCCCTCTGCCAGCTTCTGCTCGAAGCCCCGGAAATGCTCCTCCTCGACGAGCCGACCAACCACCTCGACGCCGAAACCATCGCTTGGCTGCAACAGCACCTGATCGACTACAAAGGCACCATCCTGATCGTCACCCACGACCGCTACTTCCTCGACAGCATCACCGGCTGGATCCTCGAACTCGACCGTGGCCGCGGCATCCCCTACGAGGGCAACTACTCCTCATGGCTCGACCAAAAGGCAAAGCGTCTGGAACGCGAGGCCAAGGAAGACAAATCCAAACAGAAAACTCTCGAGCGCGAACTTGAATGGATTCGCGCTGGCGCCAAGGCGCGTCAGGCCAAGCAAAAGGCCCGGATCAACGCCTACGAGGAACTCGCAGGCCAGTCAGAGCGCGAAAAACTCTCCCGCGCCCAGATCATCATCCCCAACGGCCCCCGCCTTGGCTCCAAGGTGATCGAGGTCGAAGGCCTGCAAAAGGCCTATGATGACAAACTGCTGGTCGAGGGCCTCGACTTTGCCCTGCCCCCCGGCGGCATCGTCGGCGTGATCGGCCCCAACGGCGCCGGTAAATCCACCCTTTTCCGCATGCTCACAGGGCAGGAACAGCCCGACGCAGGCACCGTCAGCTATGGCGACACGGTGCAACTCTCCTACGTCGACCAATCCCGCGATGCCCTCGACCCCGAGGCAACTGTGTGGGAGGAAATCTCCGACGGGGGCGAGGTGATCGAACTGGGCGACGCCCAGATGAACTCCCGCGCCTATTGCTCCGCCTTCAACTTCAAAGGCGGGGATCAGCAGAAAAAGGTCGGCCTGCTGTCAGGCGGTGAACGCAACCGCGTCCACATGGCCAAACTGCTGAAAACCGGCGGCAACGTCCTCCTCCTCGATGAGCCGACCAACGACCTCGACGTTGAAACCCTCCGCGCGCTCGAAGACGCGCTAGAGGATTTCGCAGGCTGCGCCGTCATCATCTCGCACGACCGCTTCTTCCTCGACCGTCTCTGCACCCATATCCTCGCCTTCGAAGGCGAGGCCCATGTGGAATGGTTCGAAGGCAACTTCGAAGCCTACGAGGAAGACAAAGCCCGCCGCCTTGGCCCCGATGCGCTGGAACCCAAACGCATCAAGCACAAGAAATTTGTGCGATAGGCCTAATCGCGCTATGCTCCGGACATTCATTTTGTCCGGAGCCGTATTTTGGCCCAGATTTTCACACCTCGGCCGCTTGAAGGCTTAGCAACCACAGCCCCCTTCCGGCGGCTGCCTTCCCCATGCGCATTACCGCGCCTGTTGCCCTCATCCGTGCCATTCCAACCAACGGAGGCACCGACCCCCAGATGAGCGACGCCCCAAAGACCCTCGACCTCACATTCCTTTTGAACGTCATGACCCGCGTGGTGGATGACCACGCCAAATCCGGCGTGGGCAGTGTCGATATCACCGACGCGGACCTCTACTTTGCCCTGCCCGCCCGCGAGGCCCTCAATATTTACGCCCCGCCAGAGCCCCCCCTCCCCGTCGCCTCCCTCATGGCCGATATCGCCGCCCTGACCGAGCTGATGAATGACCCGGGCCGCAGCGCCACACCGGTAGAGCTTGAAACCCTCGGCAACCTGATCCGCATGGTCGCGGGCCTCTCGGAACAGATCCAGAAATAACCCCCTGATTTTCAACCGTCATTCCTAACCCCCAATAGAAGGGAACCGAAATGTCCAACACCTTCTCAATCGGCATCTCCGGCAAGGGCGTCCACCACGGCATGTTCATCACCGAGGCCAGCCGCCGCTGGAAATCCGCCACCCTCTACGACGACGGCGCCGCTGCCACCGCCTTCCGCAAGGCCGAGGTGGACCTCGGCGCAAAGGGCTACCTCGACAAGGCCGGCACCGATCACGCCAAACGCATCGCCAAAAACCTCGCCGCCCCGCGCAAACGCGACGTGACCGTGGTGTTCAAAACCACCGGCGGCAAACCCTCGGTAGAGGTCACAGGCGCAGGCTTCCGCCGCTTCGAAATGAAGCTCGACGACAAAACCTCGATCGAGAAAATCAAACAAGAGGTCGGCAAAATCCTCGACGCCGTAGAGGCCGTGCGCCTTGGCGCCGCAGCCAAGGGCATAATGGCCTAAGCGGGCTTACATCTCAGCGCGAAACCGTTCTACTCTGCGGCCATGAAACTGCGCGTTCACCTGATCATGGGCCTCGTCCGCCTGCTCTCCATCCCCGGTGCCCTGCGGCGCCGGATGACGGGCGCGCCGGACCCCGGCCAACTGCCCCATATCGGCGGCCAAACCACCCTGCTCTATCGCCGCGATGGCGAAATCGTCGAATTTGCCAGCTTCACCTTGTATCCGGACCGCGTCACCGAACGCTTCGGCACCGCGGGCCTGCCCGCCCCGGGCCGCACGCAAAACTCCAACACACCGGACGCCCTGATCGCGGATCAGATCAGCGAGCTGGAATTCGACGATTACGCCCTTGCCGATTCCTTTCCCGGCCAATCCACCCTCACCCTCACCGCGCCAACACTGCAGGGCGCAGAAATCTGCAATGCCCTACAAGCAGTGGTAGAGGCCGCCGGTCTGGGCACCCTATCGGGCAATTCAGCGGGGGCGCAGCTGCGCACCCCCATCCCCGATACGGCCCCCGCAATCCTGACCGAGGCCATGCCAAGCCTCCAAATCACAACCGCATAACCCACAAAAACCGCCGTTTTCCGCCGAAAACCGCCCCATATGCGATCATCCTTGCCAGAACGCCACAACGCTGGCATAGGGGGAGAGCTAACGTTATTCTCTTTCGACCACTGTCTCCCTTTATCGGCTTCAGTCTAATCGATCAGACCAACTACGCCGGGTTGTCGCATACTGCGGGCAACATATTATTAGGAGACCACGGATATGGCCAATGGCACCGTGAAATGGTTTAACGCCACTAAAGGTTACGGCTTTGTAGCACCAGAATCTGGCGGCAAAGACGTTTTCGTTCACATCAGCGCAGTAGAGCGTTCTGGTCTGACCGGCCTTGCCGACAACCAGAAAGTAACATTCGACGTAGAAGCAGGCCGTGACGGTCGCGAGTCGGCTGTTAACATCGTTCTGGTCTAAGGACCCGATCACCGCCCCAAGGGGCGCGTGGCTATGAAAGAGAAAAGGCCCCCGAAGGGGCCTTTTTTATTGGGAATCGCAGGTGTTATATCACGCACCTCACGCCGCATCATCAAGGCCGCGCCCCTTAAGCAACGCCTCAATACCCGGCAAACGCCCACGAAACGCGGTGTACAAAACATCCGGCTCATCGCGCCCGCCCGCCGACAGAATATCCGCCTCCAACGCCTTGGCCATCTCCGCATCAAACGGCCCGCCCGCCTCCTCAAAGGCGGCAAAGGCATCGGCGTCCATCATCTCCGACCACATGTAGGAATAATAGCTCGCCGCATAATACCCGCCCGAGAACACATGGGCGAAATGCGGCGTCGCATGGCGCATGGTGATCGCCCGGGGCATCCCCATGGCCTCCAGAACCTCGGCCTGCTTCTGCATCGGATCGGCAGGGGGCGGCCCGTCGTGGAACTCAAGATCCACCATGGCCGAGGCCACATATTCCACCGTGCTATGGCCAATGTCGTAATTGCCCGCGGCCAGAACCCGCTCCATCAACGCCTGCGGCATCGCTTCGCCGGTCTCCGCATGCACCGCAAATTTCTGCAAAACCTCCGGCACCTCCAACCAGTGCTCATAAAGCTGGCTGGGCAATTCCACGAAATCACGCGGCACAGATGTCCCCGAAATGCTCTCGAAGGTCACATCGCTCAGCATCTGGTGCAGGGCATGGCCAAACTCGTGAAACAGCGTCCGCGCATCATCATAAGACAACAGCGCAGGCGCCCCCGCTGGCGGCTTGGCAAAGTTGCACACATTCACAACATGGGGCCGCACCTCGCGGTCCATCCGCTGCTGCGCCCGAATGGCCGAACACCACGCGCCAGAGCGTTTGCCGGACCGCGCAAAGTAATCCCCAAGGAAAACAGCCACATGCTCCCCGTCCCGTCGCGTGACCTCCCAAGCGCGCACATCAGGGTGATGCAGCTCCACCTCGATCGGCGCAAAGGACAGGCCGAACAGACGCGCGGCGCAGTCAAAGGCCGCGTCGATCATCCGGTCCAGCTGGAAATAGGGCTTCAGCAGCGCCTCATCCAGATCATGCTCCGCCACGCGCCGCTTCTCGGAATAATAGCGCCAATCCCAAGGCTCCAAAGGCCCCGCCTCTCCGTCTGCCTCAAGCATCGCGGTCAAAACCGCCGCATCCGCATCGGCGGCGGCCTTGGCAGGGGCCCAAACGTCATTCAACAGCCCGCGCACATTGGCAGGCGTCTTCGCCATCTCGGTCTCCAGCTTATAAGCCGCGAAATTCTCATACCCCAGCATCTGCGCCCGCTCGTGCCGCAGGGCCAGCATCTGCGCACAAAGCCCGCGATTGTCGGTCTCGCCGCCATTGGCCCCCCGCGCGGCCCATGCCTCAAAGGCCCGCTGCCGCAAGGCGCGATTGGGCGAAAACTGCAAAAACGGCACGATGAGGGAACGCGACAGGGTCACAACATGCCCCTCCACCCCCTTCTCCTGCGCCGCCGAAGCCGCCGCATCCACCAAGAACTGCGGCAAGCCCTTCAGCCCCTCGGCGTCCAAAGCCATGGACCAGTCCCGCTCATCGGCCAAAAGGTTCTGCCCGAAAGCCGTGCCCAAATTCGCCAATTCCTCATTGATCTCGGCCAAACGCCCGCGCTTCTCCGCGGCCAAAAGCGCCCCGGCACGGCGGAAATAACGGTGATGCAATTCCAGCACCCGCGCCTCCTCCGGCCCCAGATCCAAGGCATCGCGGCGCTGATACAAATCATCCACCCGCGCAAACAGCCCCTCATGCAGGGCCACCCAAGAGGAATACTCCGCCAGCTTGGGCGAAAACGCCCGCTGCAAGGCCTGCCGCTCCTCGGTGCTGTCCACACCGCTGACGGTGTAGAACACGCTCAACACCTGCCCCAAACGATGCCCCGCACGCTCCAGCGCCTTGATCGTATTGTCGAATGTGGCGGGCGCCTCCTGATCCGCAATCGCCTGCGTCTCGGCGCGGGCCTCTGCCAATGCGGCGTCAAAAGCGGGCTGGTAATGGGCATCCTCGATCGCGCCAAAGGGCGGCAATTCAAACGGGGTGTCCCAATCGGTCAACAGCGGGTTTGTCATGGCAAATCTCCTTTGCGCTATAGGTAGGCGCGCGCAGGGCGAAGAACAATCAGATCTGGCCGCAATCGGGACAATCCGCCCGCCTTTTCAAGGCAATGCTGCGGCTTTCGCCATAAAGCGCATCGTAAATCGCCATCTGTCCGCGCATCGCCGTGCCCGCGCCGCTCAACACCTTCACCGCCTCCACCGCCATCATCGCCCCGATCACACCGGGAAGGGGCGAGACCACCCCCGCCTCGGCGCAACTGGGCGCCAACCCATCGGCAGGGGCCTCGGGGAAAATACAGCGATAACAGGGCGCGCCCTGCGCGGGGTCAAACACACTCATCTGCCCCTCCCACTGGCTCAAAGCGCCGGAAATCAAGGGAATCCCCGCCGCCACGCAAACCGCATTGACCAGATAGCGGGTGTCGAAATTATCCGTCCCGTCCAGAACCAGATCATATTCCGCAATAAGCTCCGGCGCGAAATGCGCCTCCAGCCTGCGGTGATAGGGTTTGACGGTGATATGCGGGTTCAGGGCAAGGGCCTCGGCCTGCGCGGAAAACACCTTGGGCATGCCAAGGCTGGCATCGCGGTGAATGATCTGCCGCTGCAAGTTCGACACCTCAACCAGATCATCGTCAATGATCCCGATCTGCCCGACACCCGCCCCCGCCAGATACAGGATCGCAGGCGCCCCAAGGCCCCCGGCCCCCACCACCAAAACCTTCGCCCGCCGCAGCCGCATCTGCCCCGGCCCGCCGATCTCGCGCAGCATGATATGGCGGGCATAGCGCTCCACCTCCGCCTCGGACATCTGGGCGGGCGCTTCGGCCTCTCGCGATTGCCCCCCATCCCGCGCGTCGATCCGGCGGCGCAATTCCTGCAATGCTGCGCGATAGGCCAGCACAATCCCCGCAGCGCCCCCAAGCCCGAGCCAAAGCGCCGCATCCTTGCCCGTCATCTCGCGCAGTGCATGCCCCTCGGGTAGCAGCACATGCAGGCTCAACACCGCAAGATAGAGCAAACCGATCAGCGGCCAACGCGCGGCCCGCGGCATACCCATGACATGCCCAAGACCCCAAAGCCCCGCCGCGATTCCCAATACAAAAAGCACCTAGTCCCGCACCCCCGTGGACCCAAAGCCCCCCGCGCCGCGCGCGGTGCTGTCCAAGCCCTCCACCACCTCGAAACGTGCCTGCACCACCGGCGCAATCACCAGCTGCGCAATCCGGTCGCCATGGCCGACGCCAAAGGGCGCCTCCCCGTGGTTGATCAGGATCACCCCCAAGGGGCCGCGATAATCCGCATCAATCGTGCCCGGCGCATTGGCCAGCGTCACCCCGTGCTTCAGGGCAAGGCCGGAACGTGGCCGCACCTGCACCTCAAAGCCCGCAGGGATCTCCATGGCAAATCCCGTCGGGATCAGCGCCCGCGCCCCGGGGGCCAGCAGCACACCCGCCTCGCGCATATCCGGCGCGAAATTGGCCCGCACATCGGCCCCCGCCGCGCCCGCCGTCGCATAGGAGGGCAGCGGCAAAGCGCGGTCCGCCTCCTCCAGCCACAAAAGCCGCACCAAGGCGCTCATCCCAAGGCCTCGGCCAATCGCGCCACAAGCCGCGCCGCAACCGCATCCTTGCCCATCCGCGCCCAGGCCTCCTCGCCCTCCTCGGAAATCAGGGTCACGGCATTCTCCGCCCCGCCCATGATCCCCGTGTCGGGGGAGACATCATTCGCCACGATCCAGTCGCAGCCCTTGCGCAGCCGCTTGGCCGTGGCATTTGCGATCACATCATCGGTTTCTGCGGCAAAGCCCACAACCAAACCGGGCCGCCCCGCCCCCATCTGCGAGACCTCGGCGAGGATGTCGGGGTTCTCGGCAAATTCCAACACAGGCAGACGGTCCCCGTCCTTCTTGATCTTGCTGTCTCCGGCCCCGACCACATGCCAATCGGCCACCGCCGCCGCAAACACCGCCGCATCCGCAGGCAACGCCCCAAGCGCCGCATCGCGCATCTGCTGCGCGGTCTCCACCTCGATCACCTGCGCCCCCATGGGCCGCGCCGCATCCGCCGGTCCGGTGACAAAGGTCACCTGCGCCCCGGCGGCCAGCAGCGCCCGCGCAATCGCCGTCCCCTGCGCACCAGAGGACCGGTTCGCGATATAGCGCACCGGATCAATCGGCTCGTGCGTCGGGCCAGAGGTCACCAGTACATGCCGCCCCTTCAGCGGCCCATCGGCCAGCATCCCCTCGGCGGCGGCGATAATCTCAGGCACCTCGGCCATCCGCCCGGGTCCGTATTCCCCGCAGGCCATATCCCCCTCGCCCGGGCCAACACAACCCACCCCATCGGCGGTAAGCTGCGCCAGATTGCGCTGCGTCGCAGGGTGCAGCCACATGCGCACATTCATCGAAGGGGCCATCAAAACAGGGGTATCCGTGGCCAAAAGCAGGGTCGAGGCCAGATCATTCGCATGCCCCCCCGCCATCTTGGCCATCAAATCGGCGGTGGCCGGGGCCACAACGATCAAATCGGCAGAGCGTGACAGCTCGATATGCCCCATCTCCGCCTCATCGGTCAGATCAAACAAATCGCGATAGACCTTCTGCGCCGCAAGGGCAGAAACAGACAAAGGCGTCACAAACTCCTCCGCCGCGCGGGTCAGAACAGGGGTCACAACCGCGCCCCGCTCCCGCATCCTGCGGATCAGGTCCAGCGATTTAAACGCGGCAATCCCGCCGCCAATGATCAAAAGTATACGCTTTGATGCCAACATGGGCCCCGCCTTTGCCAGTTCACGGCAAACCTAGGCGCGGCAGGGGGGCGTGGCAAGGCACGGGCTATCAAACGAAAATATCCAGAACCTCCTCGGAGCGCCCCACAAGCGAACGCCGCATCTTGTCAAAGGCCGCGGCCTCCAGCTGCCGCACCCGCTCCTTGGACAGGCCAAGCTCATCGCCAAGGCTCTCCAACGTGCGCGCCTGATCGCGCAGCTTGCGCTCGCGCACGATGAACTGCTCGCGGGCGTTCAGCTCGCCCATGGCGGACAAAAGCCACTGCCGCAGGGTCGCCATGTCATGACCCGCGGCCACGATCTGCGCCGCCTGATCGGAGCTGTCCTCCAGCAGGTCAATCCACTCGCGCCCCTCTTCCTCCGCCGACTGGCGGGCATTGAGCGAGAAATCGGACCCCGACAGCCGCCCCTGCATCGCCTCGACATCGGCCAAAGGCACGCCAACCTCCTGCGCCACCATCTCGCGCAGCTGCCAGCCCTCAAGACTGCGCCCCTGCGCAGCGGCCTCCCGCTCCAACTGCGCCTGCACTCGGCGCATGTTAAAGAACAGGGACTTCTGCGCCGATGTCGTGCCCGTCCGCACCATGGACCAATTGCGCATCACATGATCCTGCACCGAGGCCTTGATCCACCAAACCGCATAGGTTGAAAACCGCAGCCCCCGGTCGGGGTCAAACTTGTCCGCCGCCTTCATCAGACCCAAAGAGGCCTCCTGAATCAAATCGCTCATCGGCGCACCGTAGCGTTTGAATTTCGCGGCCACAGAAATCGCCAAACGCATATAGGCCGTGATCAACCGGTGCAGGGCCTCCTCGTCGCGCTCATCACGCCAGGCATAGGCGAGCTTCAATTCGGTCTCTGCGTCGAGATATTCGGCCTGCATCGCCTTGCGGGTCAGGGGCGGGCTCAGGGAAGTCTTGTCGGTCATGATCAAACTCCATAGCTGCTGCGACTATATCACGTTCATTACGCACAGCGGCCCGAACCGGATCACTCTTTGGAGAGGTTTCCCTATTTTAGGCCCGAAACACCCATGATCCGTGATGGTTCCGATCACAAATTTACGCTGGAACCGCCCCCGATCCCGCGCTTAACTCTCCCCATGACATATACCCTCTATATCGGGGACCGCAGCTACTCGAGCTGGTCCCTCCGTGGCTGGCTCCTGTTCGAGAAATTCGATCTGGCCTGCAAACTCGAACATGTGGACTTCGCCGCCGCTAGCGTGGCCGAACAGATCAAGACCATCGCACCGGCCACCACCGTGCCCGCCCTGCTCTGCGATGACGGCTCGATCCTTGGCGACAGCCTCGCCATGGCCGAAGAACTCGCCAGCCGCCACCCCGATCGCCCCTTCTGGCCCGCCGCCCCCCGCGAACGCGCCGCCGCGCGCTATCTGACCAGCCAGATGCACTGCGCCTTTGGCGACCTGCGCGGCGAATGCCCGATGAACCTGCGCACAGCCTATGCCGAAATGCCCGCCCATGAGGGCGTGCAAAGCGACCTGCGGCGGCTGGAGGCCCTCTGGGATCACGCCTTCGCCCTGGGCTCCGCCGGGGGCCCCTGGCTCTTTGGCGATTACTCCATCGCCGATGCGTTCTTTGCCCCCGTCGCGGCCCGCATCGCGGGCTACGGCCTGCAGGTGGGCGCGGCGGCGCAGGCCTATGTCGCCGCCCACCTCGCCGACCCCGCCTTCCGCCGCTGGCGGGCCATGGGGCTGGCAAAGGGCGAAACCCTGCCGTGGTATAAAAAGGACTTCCCGCAGGCCCCTTGGCCAGGCCCCGCCCCCTTCGCCGCGAGCCTCGCAGAGGGGCCGTCAGAAAACGACACCTGCCCCTATTCCGGCGATGCGGTCAGTGATTTCCTTGAAATCGACGGGCGGGTCTTTGGCTTCTGCAATGCCTTCTGCCGCGACAAAACCCTACACGACCCCCTCGCATGGCCCGCTTTCGCGGCCCTTTTGTAAGGGCGTCAGAAAAAATCCTCCGAATTTTTTAAGCGGGGCGCATGCGCCCCGCGGGTTTCTTTGCCGGCGTTTACCTTTCTTAAACCATGACGGGTAATTTTGTTAACCAATAGGGGCTGGTGCCTCGCTCTGGTGCGCTCAACATGGTTTCCAAAAGTTATACTGTCGCCTTCGACGGGGTCGATGCCCGCCCGATCGAGGTTCAATGCGCGATCTCCCCGGGCATGCCACATTTCGCCATCGTCGGCCTGCCCGACAAGGCCGTCAGCGAGGCGCGCGAACGCGTCCGCGCCGCCCTTGGCGCCATGAGCATCGCCCTGCCCTCCAAACGCATCACGGTGAATCTGTCGCCTGCCAACCTGCCCAAGGAGGGCTCCCATTTCGATCTGCCTATCGCTATGGCCCTGCTCTCCGCCCTCGAAATCGTCCCAAGGGACGAGGTCGAGCGTGTCACCTCCCTTGGCGAGTTGGCCCTCGACGGCACCCTGATCCCCGTCCTCGGCGCCCTCCCTGCCGCCATGGCCGCCGCAGAGCAAGAGCACGACCTGCTCTGCCCCGCCGCCTGCGGCGCAGAGGCCGCTTGGGTCGGCGCCGCCCGCGTCCTCGCCCCGGCCTCCCTCGCCGCCGTGGTGCGCCATTACACCGGCCAATCCCCCCTCAGCGCGGCAGAACCGGGCGAGGTTTCCGCCCGCGACGCCCAGCGCGACCTGCGCGACGTCAAGGGACAGGAACGCGCCAAACGGGCGCTGGAAATCGCCGCTGCCGGACGCCATCACCTCCTGATGGTCGGCCCACCCGGCGCGGGCAAATCCATGCTCGCCGCCCGCATCCCCGGCATCCTGCCCCCGCTCACCCCGGCGGAGGCGCTGGAAACCTCCATGATCCATTCGCTCTCCGGCCTGTTGGGAGAAGGCGGCATCTCCCGCGAGCGCCCCTTTCGCGAACCGCACCACACCGCCTCCATGGCCGCCATCGTCGGCGGCGGACGCAGCGCGAAACCGGGCGAAGTCTCCCTCGCCCATAACGGCGTGCTCTTCATGGATGAGTTTCCCGAATTCAGCAGGCAGACCCTCGAAACCCTGCGCCAACCCATCGAAACCGGACAGGTCGTCGTCGCCCGCGCCAATGCCCATGTCCGCTACCCCTGCCGGTTCCTGCTGGTCGCCGCCGCAAACCCCTGCAAATGCGGCTACCTTGCCGATCCCTCCCGCGCCTGCGCCAAGGTGCCGATCTGCGGCGAGGATTACCTTGGCCGCATCTCCGGCCCGCTGATGGACCGTTTTGACCTGCGTATAGAGGTCCCCCCCGTGGGCTTTTCCGACCTAGACCTGCCGCCCCCCACCGAAGGCTCCGCCGAGGTCGCCGCCCGCGTCAAAGCCGCCCGCGAAATACAAAACGCAAGATTCGCCGAAACCCCCGATATCCGCGTCAACGCAGACGCCGAGGGCACCTTTCTGGAAGATATCGCAAAACCCGACAGCGAAGGGAAAGAGCTGCTCACCCGCGCCGCAGAACACTACGGCCTCACGGCGCGCGGCTATCACCGCGTGCTGCGCGTGGCCCGCACCATCGCCGACCTCGACAGAGAGGCGCAGGTCGGCCAACCCCAGATCGCAGAGGCCCTCAGCTACCGCCTCGCCATTGGCAAGCTGCAATAAAGGGTCGGCGGCCTAACCGGCCAAACGCCCCTCGATCGCCTCCCAAATCTTGGCTGCAACATTGGTGCCGTCAAACCGCTCAAGCTCCTGAATGCCGGTGGGCGAGGTCACGTTGATCTCGGTCAGGTAATCGCCAATCACATCAATCCCGACAAACACCTGCCCCCGTTCCCGCAGCAAGGGGCCAATGGTGTCGCAAATCTCGATATCGCGCGGGGTCAGCTCCACCTTCTCCGGCCGCCCGCCAACATGCATGTTGGACCGCACCTCACCCTTCTGCGGCACTCGGTTGATCGCCCCGACAGGCTCCCCATCGACCAGAATCACCCGCTTGTCCCCCTTGGAGACATCCGGCAAAAACTGCTGCGCAATCAGTGGCTCGCGGTTCTGGGCCGAGAACAGCTCATGCAAAGAGGTCAGATTGCGATCCTGCTCCCCCAAACGGAACACACCGGCCCCGCCATTGCCATACAAAGGCTTGATGATGATATCGCCGTGCTTTTCCTTGAAGGCACGCAACTGATCCAAAGACCGCGCAATGGTCGTTTGCGGAATCAACTGCGGAAACTCCAGAATCAACAGCTTCTCGGGACAGTTCCGGACCCAGAAAGGATCATTCACAACCAATGTCTCGCCCTTCAAACGGTCCAGCAGATGCGTCGTGGTGATATAGCCCATGTCAAAGGGCGGATCCTGCCGCAGCCAGATCACATCCATCTCGGCCAGATCGGTCTCGGCCCGCGGCCCAAGGGTGACATGGTCCCCCTGAACGCGGCGCACCTCCATCTTCTGAACATTGGCCACAATCCGCCCGCCGACATAGGCCAGATCATCAGGCAAATAGAAGTAAAGCTCATGCCCCCGCGCCTGCGCCTCTTCGGCAAGGCGAAAGCTACTGTCCGCGTTGATATCAACCGCGTCGATCGGGTCCATCTGGAAGGCAATTTTCATCGGGTCATCCAAGCAAGGTTCGCCAAAAGGCAAACAGTTTCACCCTAGATGACAAGCCAGAACCGCCGATGCAATCATGCTTTACTGGCAATAGGCGTTTTCAACGATCCGGATATCGCCCTGCGCATTCACCAAAGCCACATCAAACCGCATCTCCGTCAGCAGGCCAGCGGCAAGCCTGCCTGCATATTCCTGCGCCGCGATCATGATGCGCTCCATCTGCCTCCGGCTCAGGCTTTCGGCGGCGCGATCAAATGTTTTTGATTTCTTGACCTCGATGAAAACCACTGTGTCGCCATCCTCGGCAATCAGGTCGATTTCCCCCGCCTCCCCGCGCCAGCGATTCTCTATCACAGGGCGGCCAAGGCTTTCGTAGTGGCGCTCCGCGATCCCCTCGGCGGCAAGGCCGGACAGATAGGCCAGTTTGCCCCCTCTTTTCCGCGCCGCGGTTCCACCGGAATATTCGTTCTGTGCCATCATCGGGATCATCCTCATCAAAAAGCCAACAGAATCACCCTACGCCCTAGTCAATGAAGATTCGCCTAATCCCCCAGTTTTAGCGCCATTTGATAGACCTCTCTGCGCGGCAGGTCATAGGCTTCTGCCACCTCGCGCGCTGCATCTTTGACGGATTGGTTTTGCAAGGCCTGGCGAAGCGCGGCCTCTACTGTCGCGGAGTCAGTCTTGGCCGCGCCAGCACGGTCCACCACGACCACGCATTCCCCGCGCGGCGGGGATGCGGCCGCGGTTTGCGCCAAGGTGCCAAGGGGGCCGCGCTGGACCTCTTCGAATTTCTTGGTCAGCTCGCGGCACAGGGCCGCCTGCCTGTCTTCGCCGCAGTATGTCGCCAGATCGCCCAGCAGTTTCGCCGCCCGTTTCGGGCTTTCGAACATCACACTTGTGCCGCCACTGCTCGCCGCGGCCTCCAGTAGGGTTTTGCGCCCTGATCCGCTGCTGGGCACAAAGCCGAGGAACTGGAACCGGTCCGTCGGCAAGCCGCAGACCGTCAGCGCCGCAAGCACCGCCGATGGTCCGGGCGCAGAAAACACCTGCACCCCCGCCTCCGCCGCCAGCCGCCCCAGCTGGAACCCCGGGTCCGCGACCAGAGGCGTTCCCGCCTCCGACACATAGGCGACAGACTGCCCCCCTGCCGCCGCCGCGATCAGCCCCGGCCTGCGCCCTTCCCCGTTGTGGTCGTGATAGGCGATGATGCGCCGCCCGTCCAAAGGCACCCCGTGCATTTCCATCAGCCGCCGCGCCGTGCGCGTGTCTTCCGCCGCCAGCACATCCGCCGAGGCCAGAATATCCAGCCCCCGCAGGGTAATATCGCGCGCCGCGCCAATCGGCGTGGCGACAAAGTATATTCCGGGCGCAAGCGGTGACTTGCGAAAGGCTGTGGTGCTCATTGGTTCTGACATTTACTTGATCTCACCAAATGGTATTGTCGCGCTCAAGGGGGCTGTCTGTTGGCCCTACAGTAAGGAGTTTAAGGATGTCCAACGCAAACGGGGTTTTTCGGCGCAGGCTTTTGCGCGGCATGGCGGTTGTGGCCGCCGGTTTTCTGGCCGCCTGTGATCCCAGTGCGCTGGGCGGATTTGGCGGCACCGGCGGCTCCGGGCCGACCATCGACACCAGCAAGCCGGTGCCTGTGGCCCTGCTTGTGCCCGGCGGTTCCTCGCGCTCCGGCGACAGCGTTCTAGCCCGCAACCTCGAGAACGCCGCCCGTCTGGCGATCTCCGATCTGAACGGCGTCCAGATCGATCTGCGCGTGTATAACACCGCTGGCAACGCCTCTCAGGCGGCGCAGGTTGCCGCCGCCGCTGTGGCGGATGGCGCGAAAATCATCCTTGGCCCGGTCTTCTCCGAAGCCGCCAATGCCGCGGGCGTGGCTGTGGTCGACAAGGGCGTGAACGTCCTCGCCTTCTCCAACAACACCGCCATCGCGGGGGGCAATGTCTTTGTCCTCGGCCCCACCTTCGACAACACCGCCGACCGTCTGGTCAGCTACGCGCGCCGCTCCGGCAAGGGCAAGATCTTCATCGTCAACGCCCGCGCCCCGGCCGAGGAAATCGGCCGCGATTCGATTGCCCGTGCGATCTCGCGCAATGGCGCCACCCTTGCGGGCAACGCCTCCTTCGAGCTTTCCCAAACCGGGCTGACCAACGCCATCCCGCAAATCGCGGCACAGGCCAAGGCCTCCGGCGCGAATTCGATCTTCTTCACCTCCAACAACGACGGCGCCCTGCCCTTCCTGTCGCAACTGTTGCCAGAGGCGGGCCTGTCCTCCTCCACCGCTCAGTTCATCGGCCTTGGCCGCCTCGACATCCCGTCCCAGGCGCTCACCCAGCCCGGCCTGCAAGGCAGCTGGTTCGCCCTGCCCGATCCCAACCTGAACAACACCTTCCAGTCGCGCTACCGCGCGGCCTATGGCGGGGCACCCCACCCGATTGCCGGCCTTGCCTATGACGGTATCGCCGCCATCGGCGCATTGGTGAAACAAGGCAAATCCAACGCCCTCACACGCGGCGCGCTGACACAGGGCTCCGGCTTTGTCGGCGTCAATGGCATCTTCCGCCTGCGCAGTGACGGCACCAACCAACGCGGTCTGGCAGTGGCCCAGATCCGAAACAACACGGTATCCATCATTGACCCCGCACCCAGAAGCTTCGGCGGCGCTGGCCTCTAACCTGCGCCCCTCCGCTCCCGAACAAGACGCGCCCGGCCCGATCCTTATCGTGCCGGGCGATGCTCTTGTGGACATCGCAACCGAAAAAACCGCCCTCACCGCCGCCCTGAACGGCATCGAGGACGCAGCAGAGCTGCGCCGCATCACCGTCGCGCATCTCAGCGCGACCCAGACCCGCGCCCGCGCCGCCATTGAGGCCGCCTTCGAGGCCGAGCCAAGGGCCTCCCGCGCCCTCGTCAGCAGCTACGCCTACCTGACAGACGGCCTCGTCACCCTCACCTTCTGGGTCTGCAAAACCTACCTGCACCCGGTGCAAAACCCGACGCCAGCGGAGCGGATCTCCGTCATGGCCGTCGGCGGCTATGGCCGCGCCGAAATGGCGCCCTTCTCCGATGTCGACCTGCTCTTCCTGACCCCGCCCAAAACCTCGCCTTGGGCGGAAACCATGGTCGAAAGCATGCTCTACATCCTGTGGGACCTGCGCCTCAAAGTCGGCCACGCCACCCGCACCATCAAGGACTGCCTGCGCCTCGGCACCGAGGATTTCACCATCCGCACCTCCATGCTCGAACTGCGCCGCGTCTGCGGCGACGAAGGGCTGGCAAACGACCTCGGCCTCGCCCTGTGGGAAAACCTGTTCAAGAACTCCGGCCCCGCCTTTGTCGAGGCCAAGCTCGAGGAGCGCGCCGAACGGCACGAGCGTCAGGGCGGGCAACGCTATGTCCTCGAACCCAATGTCAAAGAGGGCAAAGGCGGCCTGCGCGACCTGCAATCCCTGTTCTGGATCGCCAAATACATCCACCGCGTCGCCCACCCCTCCGACCTCGTCACCGTCGGCCTGTTCCAACCCGAGGAATTCGCCACCTTCGAGAAGGCCGAGAATTTCCTCTGGGCCGTGCGCGCCCACCTGCACCTGATCAACAGACGCGCCATGGACCAGCTCACCTTCGACATGCAGGTCGAGGTGGCCGAACGCATGGGCTACAAGGACACGCCGGGCCGCCGCGCGGTGGAACACTACATGCAGGACTACTTCCTGCACGCCACCCATGTGGGCGAACTCACCCGCATCCTGCTGACCGCGCTCGAGGAACAGCACGTCAAAACCTCGCCCAGCCTGATCGGCCTGTTCCGCCGCCGCAAAAAGGTCCGCCCCGGCTATGTCGTGCGCGGCGGCCGCCTCGACATCGAGAACCCCGCCGAATTCATCGCCGACAAGCTCAACCTCTTGCGCATCTTTGACGAGGCCCTGCGCACGGGCCTTCTGATCCACTCCTCCGCCATGCGGTTGGTCGCGGCCAACCTTGACCTGATCGACGCCGAAATGCAGGGCTCCAAAGAGGCCGCGAAGATCTTCTTCGATGTCATGCTCAAACACGGCAACCCCGAACGCGCCCTGCGGCGTATGAACGAGCTTGGCGTGCTGGCCGCCTTCATCCCCGAATTCGAACCCATCGTGGCGATGATGCAATTCAACGTCTACCACAGCTACACCGTGGACGAGCACACGATCCAGACCATCAAAACCCTCGCCCAGATCGAACGCGAGGAACTGATCGAGGAACTCCCCGTCGCCAGCGGCATCCTCAAACGCGGGGTCGACCGCCGCGTGATCTACACCGCCCTGCTGATGCATGACATCGGCAAAGGGCGCGAGGAAGACCACTCCATCCTCGGTGCCAAGATCGCCCGCGATGTCGCCCCCCGCCTCGGCCTCAAACCGGCACAGGCCGAAACCGTCGAATGGCTGGTGCGCAACCACCTGCTGATGTCCGACGTGGCGCAAAAACGCGACCTGTCAGAACCCCGCACGGTCAAGGATTTCGCCAAAGCGGTCAAAACCCGCAAACGGCTCGACCTCCTGTGCGCCCTGACGGTCTGTGACATCCGCGGCGTCGGCCCCAATGTCTGGAACAACTGGAAGGCCATGCTGCTGCGCAGCCTCTACCACCAAACCGCCGAGGCGCTGGAAAACGGGCTGGAGGACATCAACCGCGAGAACCGCGCGGACGAGGCCAAACGCGCCCTGCGCGATGCCCTCTCCGACTGGCCGAAAAAGAAACTGCGCGCCGAAACCGCGCGCCACTACCCGCCCTATTGGCAAAGCCTGCCCACAGCGACCCATATCACCCTCGCCCGCCTGACAGACGGGCTGGCCGACGATCAGGTCCGCATCGACCTGACGCCAGACCCCGACCGCGACGCCACCCGCGCCTGCTTTGCGCTGGTCGACCACCCCGGCATCTTTGCCCGCATCGCCGGGGCGCTGGCCATGGTCGGCGCCAATGTGGTGGACGCGCGCACCTTTACCTCCAAGGACGGCATCTCGATCGCGGTCTTCTGGCTGCAGGACGCCGCAGGCGATCCCTATGACCCCGCCGGCCTGCCGCGCCTGACCAACACGATCCGCAAAACCCTGATGGGAGAGATCTTGGCGAAAGAGGCGCTCAAGTCCAAAGACAAGATGAAAAAGCGCGAACGCGACTTCCGCTTCCCCACCAATATCACCTTCGACAACGGCGCCTCCGATATCTACACCGTGATCGAGGTCGACACCCGCGACCGCCCCGGCCTGCTCTTCGATCTGGCCCGCACGCTGGCCGACAGCAATATCTACATCTCCTCCGCCGTGGTCGCGACCTATGGCGCACAGGCGGTCGACAGCTTCTACGTCAAGGACGCCTTCGGCCTGAAACTGCATTCCCATAACAAACAGGTCGCCTTGGGCAACAAACTCAAGGAAGCCATCGAAACCGGTGTGCAAAGGGCAAACCCGAAATGAAACCGATCCGTCTGATCCGGGGGTTCCTGACCGTCGGCATCTGGACCCTGCTCAGCAGGGTCATGGGCTTCGCCCGCGACATCTTCATCGCCGCCCGCCTTGGCGATGGCCCCATGGCAGAGGCCTTCGTCGTCGCCTTCTCCCTGCCCAATATGTTCCGCCGCTTCTTTGCCGAAGGGGCCTTCAACATGGCCTTCGTGCCGATGTTCTCGAAAAAACTCGAAGGCGGAGATGATCCCCAAAGCTTCGCCCGCGATGCCTTCTCCGGCCTCGCAGGCATCCTGATCGCCCTGACGGTGGTGGCGCAGATCTTCATGCCATGGCTGGTCTGGGCCATGGCCAGCGGATTTGTTGGCGATGAACGCTTTGATCTGGCCACGGATTACGGCCGCATCGTCTTCCCCTATATCTTGCTGATCTCGCTGGCGGCGCTGCTCTCGGGGGTGCTCAACGCGACAGGCCGCTTTGCCGCCGCCGCCGCCGCGCCGGTGCTGCTCAATATCGTGCTGGTGGCGGTGATGTCCCTGGCGGTCTGGGCGGGCTGGGATTTCGGCACCGCCCTCTCCTACGGCGTCCCCGTGGCGGGCGTGCTGCAACTGGCGCTGGTCTGGTGGGCGGCGGCGAAAGCAGGCTTTCGCATCATCCCCCGCTGGCCGGTCCTCACCCCCGACCTGCGCCGCCTCGCCGTCATCGCCGCCCCTGCGGCGCTGGCGGGCGGCGTGCTACAGGTCAACCTGCTGGTGGGCCGCCAAGTCGCCAGCCAAACGACAGAGGGCGCGATCCAATACCTCAACCTCGCCGACCGGCTCTACCAACTCCCCCTCGGGGTCGTGGCCATCGCCATCGGCGTGGTGCTCCTGCCCGACCTGTCGCGCCGCCTGCAGGCAGGCGATGCCAAGGGCGGGCAATACGCCCTCAACCGCGCCGCCGAATTCGCACTGGTGCTGACCATCCCCGCCGCAGCGGCGCTGATGCTCATCGCCCAGCCCATCGTCTCGGTCCTCTACGGACGCGGCGCTTTTGATGCAGAGGCCGTGCACAACACCGCCCTCGCCACCGCCGTCTACGGCGCGGGCCTGCCCGCCTTTGTGCTGCAAAAGGTGCTGCAACCGCTGTTCTACGCGCGGCACGACACCAAATCCCCCTTCCGCTACGCGCTCATCGCGATGGTGATCAACGCCGCGGTCGCCATCGGCCTCGCCGCCACCCTCGGCTTCCTCGCCGCGGCGCTGGCCACGACACTGGCCGGCTGGGCCATGGTGGTGCTGCTGTGGCGCGGCTCGCGCAGCATGGGGCCAGAGGCAGAGGTCGACGCCCAACTCAAACGCCGCGCCCTGCGCATCGTGCTGGCCTCCGCCGTCATGGGCGCGGCGTTGGCCGCTATGGCATGGCTGCTCGGCCCCGCCCTGCTCGCCCCGGGCCTGCGCTATCTGGCCCTGCTGGCGCTTGTGATGGTCGGCATCGTCACCTATTTCGCCGCCGCCCAGGCCCTCGGCGCAATCAGCCTTGGCGAATTGCGCAAACAACTCAAACGGGGATAACGGCGGGGCCCCGCCCCGCCCAAGATTTTTCGCCGAAAAATCTCGCCCTACATCAGCGGCGGCGTATCTGCGCCAGCAAGGCCGCCCGCCCCCCGGGCGACAGAACCATAGGCAGCGCCCCGCCGGTCAGGAAACCGGCGATCTCCGCCACCCAGTCATTGCTGGCCCCGAAGATCACACCAAAAATCAACTGATAGGCGCAAAGCGCCCCGATCAAGGTAAAGGCCTGCATCTGGTTCTGCCCCGTCCGGCCCAGCCCGACCCACAGAATAAACGTATAGGCCCCGATCAACCCATAGGCGCCAACAAACCCGCCCACCAAGGGCCGCGGATCATTCAACAGCAGCCCATAGACCAGCGCCCCCACAAAGGAGGCCACGAAAAAGATCACGCAAACCGCCACATTCCCGAAGGCCTCACCCACCATCTTGCCAAGGGCCAGAACGAAAACCGCCGCAAAGATCATGCTGGTGAAACTGAAATGCACAAAAGGATAGGTCACAAACCGCAGCAAATGCTCGGCCGGAAACTGCCCCGTGCGGATCATGTAATCCAACAGCTGCCCCGAAAAGGCATAGTCCTGTATCGCCAGTATGCGCAGGTCATCCCCGCCCCGCGTATTGCCGATCAACCCGGCCTGCCCGGCCATGAAATACAGCTCGACAGCGAATATCGCCGCCGCCAGCACAATCACCGCCTTGGGCAGCGCATTGAACGGCGAGGCATTTGGATCTTGATACATAGACTGGTCCCTTTGGTTGACCTCTTCGTGCCAGCAGAGGTAATGACCCTCCAGCCACCCGTCCACCTTGAAAGCATCACAAATGCCCAATGAACAGTTCACACCCCGCGTTTTCTCCGGCATCCAGCCCTCTGGCGGGCTGCACCTTGGCAACTACCTTGGCGCGATCCAAGGCTTCGTCAAAAAGCAGGAGCAAGACATCCAGACGCTCTATTGCATGGTCGACATGCACGCGATCACCGTCTGGCAGGACCCCGCCGAGCTGACCCAGAACACGCGCGAACTGGCCGCCGGTTTCATCGCCTCCGGCCTCGATCCGGCGCAATCCATCCTGTTCAACCAATCCCAGGTCGCCGAACACGCACAACTGGCGTGGATCTTCAACTGCGTCGCGCGCATGGGCTGGATGAAGCGCATGACCCAGTGGAAAGACAAAGCCGGCAAGAACTCCGAGAACGCCTCCCTCGGCCTCTTGGCCTATCCGGCCCTCATGGCCGCCGACATCCTGATCTACCACGCGACAGAGGTCCCCGTCGGCGAGGACCAGAAACAACATCTGGAACTCACCCGCGACATCGCCGCCAAGTTCAACAACGACTACGGCGTTGATTTCTTCCCCATGACCGAGCCGGTCATCGAAGGTGCCGCCACCCGCGTGATGTCCCTGCGCGACGGCTCAAAGAAGATGTCCAAATCCGACCCCTCGGATATGTCCCGCATCAAAATGACCGACAGCGCCGAAGACATCGCCAAGAAAATCCGCAAGGCCAAAACCGACCCCGAGGGCCTGCCCTCCGAGGTCGAGGGCCTCACTGACCGGCCAGAGGCCCGCAATCTGGTGAACATCTACGCCGCCTTGGCCGAACAATCGGCCGAGGAGGTGCTGGCCGAAATGGGCGGCAAACAGTTTGGCGAATTCAAACCCCTGCTGGCCGATCTGGCCGTGGCGAAACTCGCCCCGATCAGCACCGAAATGTCCCGCCTGATGCAGGACACCGCCGAGATCGACCGCATCCTTGCCAAAGGCGCCGCCGCCGCCAGCGAGATCGCAGCGCCGATCCTCAAGCGCACAAAGGAAATCGTCGGCATGGTCGGCGCCTAGGCGGCGCCTGAACGCAACGCATTGGCGCGCGGCCCCGCAGGGGCCGCGCGCCCCCCAGCGCGGGCAAAGCCCGCGCAATAAAAACCATCTCGCGGCCACAGCCCGCGCAAATCCCCCCCGCGCCGCCCAAGCCCGCACACCCCCAAACTCCCCTGTCACGAAACCGATTCAAACCCGTCACACGGGCGTTAAACAACATCCATAGGACCCTCCGCATACCCTATCCAGGGGCCATTCCGGCCCCAAGACACCGGAGAATCCAATGTCCCCAAATGACATGAACTTTGACGACTACGACGAGAAAAATTTCCCCCGCGACGAGGTCACAGACTTCGACCGCGTCGTAGAAACCGCCCTGTCGCGCCGCGGCTTCCTTGGCGGCGTGATGACCTTCGGCCTCGGCAGCTTCCTGCTCGGCACATCCGCCATGACCGCCAAGGCCGAGGGCAGCAAGGACCGCTTCGGCTTCTCCGCCATCCCCGCCTCCTCCGAAGACACAATCCACGTGCCCGAAGGCTTCGAATGGGAAACCGTGATCAGCTGGGGCGACCCCCTTTGGTCCGACGCGCCAGAGTTCGACGAGGCCACCCGCGGCACCGCCGCAACACAGGCCCGCACCTTCGGCGACAACAACGACGGCATGTCGATCTTCACCCGCGGCGGCCGCACCGTCTTTGCGATCAACAACGAATACACCAACACCGATATCCTCTGGGGCAACCGGCCAGAGGGCAAACCCGCCAATGAGGACGACATCCGCAAGGGCATGAACGCCCACGGCCTCTCCGTCTTCGAGGTCGCCCAGCAGAACGGCAAATGGACGGTCGTCAAAGACAGCGACCTGAACCGCCGCGTCACCGCCGACACCGACATGGACCTGACAGGCCCCGCCGCAGGCTCCGATCTGCTCAAAACCGCCGCCGATCCCACCGGCACCACATCCAAAGGCACGTGGAACAACTGCGGCAACGGCGAAACCCCTTGGGGCACCTATCTGGCCTGCGAAGAAAACTTCAACGGCTACTTCTCCGCCTCCGACAAAGAGATGGAGATCCCCGCCGAATTCACCCGCTACGGCATCGGCGTCGATGACTGGGGCTACGGCTGGGCCGAGGTGGACGAACGCTTCGACATCGCCAAAAACCCGAATGAGGCCAACCGCGCAGGCTACGTCGTGGAGATCGATCCCTACGACCCCACAGCCACCCCCAAGAAACGCACCGCCCTTGGCCGCTTCAAACACGAAAACGCCGAGGTGGTCGTGGCCGCCAATGGCAAAATCGTCGTCTATATGGGCGATGACGAGCGCGGCGAATTCCTCTACCGCTTCGTCTCCACTGGCACCTACTCCGCTGGCGGCGACAACTCCGCGCTGCTGGACGAGGGCACCCTCTACGCCGCCAAATTCAACGATGACCTCTCCGGCGAATGGCTGGCCCTGACACCAGAGGCCACAGGCATGACAGCGGCCGAAATCGCCGTCCACACCCGCATCGCGGCCTCTGCCGTCGGCGCGACAACCATGGACCGCCCCGAATGGGTCGCCTCCAACCCCGCCAAAACAGAGGTCTACGTCGCCCTCACCAACAACAAGAACCGCGGCATCTCCGGCAACGCCGGCGGCGACGAGGCCCCCGTCGATGGCCCCAACCCCCGCGAAAACAACGTCTACGGCCAGATCGCCCGCTGGGTTCCGGCAGAGGAAGACCACACCGCCGATGCCTTCACATGGGACCTCTTCGCCCTCGCAGGCAACCCCGAGGTCGGCGAAGGGCTGAACAAAGGCTCCGAGAACATCAATTCGGGCAATATGTTCAACTCCCCCGACGGGCTGAGCTTTGACGACAACGGCCTCTTGTGGATCCAGACAGACGGCAACTACTCCAACGCAGAGGCCTTCGCCGGCATGGGCAACAACCAGATGCTCGCAGGCGATAC
The DNA here is from genome assembly GCA_018524345.1 of Harenicola maris. Classification (GTDB taxonomy): domain Bacteria; phylum Pseudomonadota; class Alphaproteobacteria; order Rhodobacterales; family Rhodobacteraceae; genus Harenicola; species Harenicola maris. Next base: position 127,799 of record JADQAZ010000001.1, on the reverse strand, counting down.
GACAACCGGCGAAATCCGCCGCTTCCTCACCGGCCCGAACGAATGCGAGATCACCGGCATCTGCTGGGCACCTGATCGCCGCACCATGTTCGTGGGCGTGCAACACCCCGGCGAACGGGGCAACTCACACTACCCGGCTGGCGGCACCTCGGTGCCCCGCTCGGGCGTGGTTGCCGTGCGCCGCACAGATGGCGCTGTCATCGGCTGATACCTTCCCCCAAGATAGTCCAAACAGCCGCGCACTAGCGCCTGGCCCGCCTGATTGTTCCCCATCAGGCGGGCCTTTTTTGTGGCAAACACAGGCGCACTAGCCCCAGCGGAAAAACCCGACAATCGCCGCACTGGCATAGAAAAACTGTAACCCCAAAAAGGCCCAGCGCCGATCCAGCACCGCCCAACAGGCAAACAGCACAGCCGAAGTCAAAAGCATCACAAAAGCCAGAACCTCATAGCCCGTGTTAGAAGCAATCAACAAAGCATAGCCAATCCCGAGGGCCGAACCGATCCACTCGAAAATCGTGATCCAGATGTTCTTCCGCATAGCCACCTCTTGCGCGCTGATCCGCCCCATAGAGCACCCCCTCAACCCGATCACAAGCACCCGCAACCGCGCGCCACAGACTTTTGCAAAAGTCTGTCCCAAATCCTGTTCCAGGATTTGCCCCCTGCCGATATGTCAGAAAATCGTTTGCTCCCGGCGGGACAGAAAGAACCCGTTGCCATCAAGGTTCCGGCAATCCACCACCCGCCGCGTCGCGCGGCAGGACACGCCGCCAAAACGCGCGGTCTGGGTTACGTCGAACTGGAAATTGCCCCGCCAATCCGTCTTGCTCACCTGATAACAGACCATCTGCACCGGCCCGTGATCCTCAATGTAATAGGCATGGCCCCAACCCTGCGCACAATCGGCGGGCCTCGGCCGCGCCAAAGGCCCCTCACGCTCGAAGATCACACAGAGCAGGCTGCCCTTCCCGATGTCATCCCCGATATGGCAGTGAATGGTATTGGCCGTCGTGGCAATGGTCGCACTCTCTGCCGCCGCCCCGCCCGCGCCCAGCGCGGCCAAGCCCGCCGCACAGGCAAACCCCGCAATCCTCCAACCGATGCGCAATAACTGTCCCATGCCCCAGCCTATCACATTTTGCCCCCCGGCGCCCGAATTTTGCCGATCCCCTGCCCTTGCCCCCGCCCCGCCGCGCCCATAGTCTCCCCCGACACATCCAGCATTCAGGACATCGGCAATGGCAACCGGGCAAAACATCCGCACCTATTTCAACGGCAAATGGCACGACAGCGATGTCCCGATCATGAGCGCCGCCGACCATGGCGCATGGCTCGGCACCACCGTCTTCGACGGCGCCCGCGCGTTTCAGGGCGTCACCCCTGACCTAGAGGCCCATTGCGCCCGCGCGAACCGCTCCGCCAAGGCCCTGATGATCACGCCCACGGTCAGCGCCGAGGATATGGTGCAAATCGCCCTAGACGGCCTCACCGCCTATGCCCCCGATGCCGCCATCTACATCCGCCCGATGTATTGGGCGATCGAGGGCGGCGATCTCGGCATCGTCCCGAAAGAGGGCGCCACCGGCTTCGCGCTCTGCCTCGAGGAAATCCCCATGGCCCCCGAGACCGCCAGCACCACCCTCACCCGCACCCGCTTCCGCCGCCCCGTCCTCGAGGACGCGGTGACAGACGCCAAGGCCGGCTGCCTCTACCCCAACAACGCCCGCATGCTGGCAGAGGCCCGCACCAAAGGCTTCGGCAATGCCCTCGTCGCCGACGCCATGGGCAATGTCGCCGAAACCGCCAGCGCCAATGTCTTTATGGTCAAGGACGGCGTGGTCTTCACCCCCATCGCCAATGGCACCTTCCTCTCCGGCATCACCCGCGCCCGCCATATCACCAACCTGCGCGCCGATGGCGTCGAGGTCGTGGAAAAAGTCCTCACCTTCGATGACTTCCACGCAGCAGACGAGGTCTTCCTCTCCGGCAACATGATGAAAGTCACCCCCGTCACGGCCTTCGACGACACCTCCTACCAACACGGCCCCCTGACGCGCCGCATCCGCGAAATGTACTGGGACTGGGCCCTGTCAGGCCCCAAAATCTAACCGCGCGAGAGGGCTTTCGCTTCAAACGAACCGCAGCACGATAGCAGGATCGCCGGAATGAACGCAAAACTCGACCCCTGCAGGAGCCGGAGAAAATGACTATCGCCCAGGATTTCGACTATTTCGATGAGAAATACGACAAGCCCAGCCAGCAGGTTACTGTGCCAGAGGACACGCTGGAAACCCTCGCCGCCCACCTGCCGCCCGTCCTGATCGAGTACTACCAAAGATACGGTTTCTCCACCTTCCTCGGCGGCTACTTCCAACTGGTCAATCCGATCACCTATGCGCCCACCCTGCGCAAATGGATCAAGGACACCCCCCTGATGGAAGAGGACGAATACTTCGTTATATCAATGACATGCATGGGAAACATGAATGTCTGGGGCAAGAAATTCGGGCGCCGCTTTGTCACCAGCACATGGCAGGATGGCATCCTGCTCAACTCCTTCACAGACGAGAAAAAGATCGCAGCAGGAAAAGGTAACATCAGCGCCGAAGACCTGATGTTCGAGGTCAGATACAAAGAATCCACCATTACCACCCGCTTCTTCAAAGAAGCCATGGCAACCCACGGCGCCCCCGGCATCGACCAGATGTTCGGCCTCACCCCAGCGCTCCCCTTGGGCGGCACGCTGGCGGCGGAAAACCTCGGGCTCGTCTCCGCCCCCGAATACCTCTCCATGCTCGCCGACCTCGCCCCGAAACCGATCCTCACCACCGCAGACCTCGCCAAACGCGCCTTCGGCCCCACCTGAGCACAGGGCCATATCAGCCCCGCAACCGCGCTTAACTTAGAACCATTCCAAAACCTTGACCCCGCCCGCGCAGAAGGCCATATATGTGGCCAACCCAAACAAAGGTGCGCGCCATGTTCATCCAGACCGAATCCACGCCAAACCCGGCGACCCTGAAATTCCTGCCCGGTCAAACGGTGCTTGAGGCTGGCACAGCCGACTTCCCCTCCGCCACCGCGGCAGAGAGCTCCCCCCTCGCCACCCGCGTCTTTGGCGTGAACGGCGTAACGGGCGTCTTCTTCGGCAACGACTTTATCACCGTGACCAAGGCCGATGCCGTCGAATGGGACCATATCAAACCCGCCATCCTCGGCGCGATCATGGAACACCTGCAAACCGGCCAGCCCGTCATGGGCACAGACAGCGCCGCCTCCGCAGGCGGCCACGCCAGCCATGACGGCGAAGACGGCGAGATCGTCGAGCAAATCAAAACCCTGCTCGACACCCGCGTGCGCCCCGCCGTGGCACAGGACGGTGGCGACATCACCTTCCATGGCTTTGACCAAGGCGTCGTCTACCTGCATATGCAGGGCGCCTGCGCCGGTTGCCCCTCCTCGACGCTGACCCTGAAAATGGGCATCGAAAACCTTCTGCGCCACTATATCCCAGAGGTGATCGAGGTTCGCCCGGTTGCCGCCTAAGGCCGCCATAACAGGGCGCTGCTACTGCGGCGCAACCCGCATCACCGCCAACCAAAGGCCCCGCACCGTTGTCTACTGTCACTGCGCCGATTGCCGGCGCTGGACAGGGGCGCCGGTCGGGGCCTTCGCCGCCTTCGGCCCCGGCGATGTCACCCTGACGCCGCCGCCCGCCCCGCTTACGGCGGTCAAAGGCGTCGACAGATGGTCCTGCCCGACCTGCGGCTCGCCGCTGGCGGCGCAGTTCGACTACCTGCCGGATCAAACCTACGTCCCCGTCGGGATCCTCGATCAGGCAGAAAGCCTCGCCCCGGAACTCCACTGCCACGCAGACAGCCGCCTGCCATGGCTCACCCTCACAGACGGGCTGCATCAGGCCCCCGCCTCGGCCCGCAGCACATTGAACACCCCATGATCCTCGCCTTCGACACCTCCGGCCCCTCGGTCAGCGCCGCCCTGCTCTCGCAGGACGAAACCCTCCTCGCCGCCCTCTACGAGGACATGGCCAAGGGACAGGCCGAACGCCTGATGCCCATGGTGGCAGAGGTCATGCACGAGGCAGGCGCCGACATGCAGGACCTCACCCGCATCGCCGTCGGCATCGGGCCGGGCAATTTCACCGGCATCCGCATCGCCGTCTCGGCGGCGCGCGGCATGGCGCTGGCCCTCGGCATCCCCGCCACAGGCGTGAGCCTGCTCGACGCCCTCACCCATGGCACCAGCGGCCCCGTGATCGCCACCCTGCCTGCGCCGCGCGGGCTGATCTACGCACAGGGCTACGGCGGCGCCGCGCCCGCCGCCCCGATCCTGACGGACCCGGCCACCCTCACCCTCGGCGCGGCCACAGTCATCGGCCCGCCCGCCGAAATGCTCCTCACGCTCGCAAAGGGCGGGGCGGAGGCGGGGGCAAAGGCGGCCCCGGCCGCCTTTGCCCCCGCCTCCGCCATCGCGCGCGTGGCCCACGCGCGCACCCCAAACCCCGCCGAGCGGCCAAGCCCGCTCTACCTGCGCCCCGCAGACGCCGCCCCCGCGCGCAATGCCCCGCCCGTCATCACGGGCTAACCCCATGGCAGCCCCCCCAAACCCGCAGGACATGAACCCCGAGGAAATGGCCCGCATCCACGCCGCCGCCTTCCCCCATGCGCCATGGGGCGCGCAGGCGCTCGGCGATCTGCTCAAGGATCCGCTCACCGCCCCCGTCTTTGCCCCCCATGGCTTTGCCCTCGCCCGCCTTGTGCTGGACGAGGCCGAAATCCTGACCATCGCCATCGATCCCGCCCATCAGGGCCGCGGCCATGGCACCGCCCTGCTCCGCGCCCTGCTGGAAACCCTGCAAGACAGGGGCGCAGCCACTTGTTTTCTTGAGGTTTCCGCCGAAAACGCCCCCGCCCTCGCGCTCTATGCCCAAAACGGCTTTGCCCAAACCGGCCGCCGCAGCGGATATTACCACACAGCATCAGAGCGCCGCATAGACGCCCTTTTGCTAAGCAAAAGCCTCTAGAACAGGCAAACCCCCTCGTTTTAACCCTACGTCTTTCCTAAAAAGCGGTTGACCCCCCCCGCCGCCTGCGGCCTTATCGTCAGGTGTTATTCAAGGGCGCTAGGCTTGATCAACAAGGCCGCGCCACGCCCCGACACACGGGGCCGTCAACAACGGGAGACAACCAATGACATTCATGCGGACACTTCTCGGCGCAGCAGCAGGCACAGCCCTTCTGTCCGGCGCTGCTCTGGCCGACCCTGCGATTATCTATGATCTCGGTGGTAAATTCGACAAATCCTTCAACGAAAGCGCCTTCAACGGTGCCACACGTTGGGCCGAGGAAACCGGCGGCAAATTCGCCGAGGTCGAGCTGCAATCCGACGCCCAGCGCGAGCAGGCCCTGCGCCGCTTCGCCGAATCGGGTGCTAACCCGATCGTCATGGCCGGCTTCTCCTTTGCCTCCGCTCTGGAAGAGGTCGCAGGGGACTACCCCGACACCAAATTCGCCATCATCGACATGGTCGTTGACGCGCCAAACGTGAAATCCGTTGTGTTCAACGAGCACGAAGGCTCCTACCTCGTCGGGATGATGGCGGCTCAGGCCTCCAAAACCGGCACGGTCTCCTTCATCGGCGGCATGGACATCCCCCTGATCCGCAAATTCGCTTGCGGCTACGCTCAGGGCGCCAAAGCGGCCAACCCCGATGTGGCCATCATCCAGAACATGACCGGCACAACACCCGCCGCATGGAACGACCCCGTAAAGGGCACCGAGCTGACCAAAGCGCAGATCTCCCAAGGCTCTGACGTTGTCTTTGCTGCCGCTGGCGGCACCGGCGTTGGCGTGCTTCAGGCCGCCGCAGACGAGGACATCCTGTCCATCGGCGTTGACAGCAACCAGAACTACCTGCACCCCGGCAAGGTTCTGACATCCATGCTCAAGCGCGTCGATGTGGCCGTTTATAACGCCATGAAAGAGGGCGAAGACCTCACCACCGGCTTCACCGCCATGGGCCTTGGCGCCGATGGCGTCGGCTATGCGGTAGACGACAACAACGCCTCCCTCGTGACAGCTGAAATGACAGCCGCCCTCGAAGAGGCCAAAGCCGCCATCATCGCAGGCGACATCGTTGTCCACGACTACATGTCCGACAACTCCTGCCCCGTTGAGTAAACCGGCAGTTTGAACAATACTTAAGGGGCCGCGCCGCGCTTATCGGCTGCGGCCCTTTTTAATCCACCCGGGGGACCAACACATGGCAGACAGCATCCATACATTCTTTTCTGCATGGGGCATGACAGATGAGGCAGAGCGCAGCGCCGCCATCGCCTCTGCCATGTCCGACACCGGCTCCTACGCCGACCCCCGCACCCAAGACCCCCTCATCGGCCCCGCGCCCATCGCCGAATATGTCGCCTTCTTCGCAACCGCCGCCCCCGGCGCGGTGGCCGAGGTGGTGCATGACGACATCCAGCACGGGTTCACCCGCGCAACAGTCGCCTTTCGCATGGCCAACGGGATGGAACAATTCGGCCAGTATTTCGTCCAAACGGACGAAAAGGGCCAAATCGCCTCGATGATCGGCTTTGCAGGAACCGGAACCCCCGAATGACCCCAACGGACAACGAAACAGGCCGGGACACAGGCCCGGACACTGGCCCCGAAACGACCATCCAAGGCGAATATGACGTGGATACCATCCATGTCGCCCCCGCCATCGAATTGCGCGGCATCTCCAAGGCCTTTGGCCCGGTGCAGGCCAACAAGGACATCTCGATCCATGTGGCCAAGGGCACGATCCACGGCATCATCGGCGAAAACGGCGCCGGTAAATCGACGCTGATGTCGATCCTCTATGGCTTCTACAAGGCCGACGCGGGCGAGATCCTCATCTCCGGCAAGCCGGTCACCATCCCCGACAGTCAGGCCGCCATCGCCGCCGGCATCGGCATGGTCTTCCAACACTTCAAACTGGTCGAGAATTTCTCGGTTCTGGAAAACGTGGTCCTCGGCGCCGAAAGCGGCGCCCTGCTGGCCCCCTCGCTCTCCAAGGCGCGGCGCGAGCTCACCTCGCTGGCCAAGGAATACGAGCTGAACATCGACCCCGACGCCCTGATCCAGGACATCGGCGTCGGCATGCAACAACGGGTGGAGATCCTCAAGGCCCTCTACCGCCGCGCCGATATCCTCATCCTTGATGAACCCACAGGCGTGCTCACCCCGTCCGAGGCAGACCAACTCTTCCGCATCCTGCGCCGCCTGAAGGAAGAGGGCAAAACCATCATCCTCATCACCCACAAGCTGCGCGAAATCATGGAAACCACCGATACGGTCTCCGTCATGCGGCGCGGCGAGATGACAGCAACGGTCAAAACCGCCGAAACCTCGCCCGAGGAACTGGCCGAGCTTATGGTCGGCCGCAAGGTCCTGCTGCGGGTCGACAAAACCCCCGCCAAACCCGGCCCCACGGTCCTCGAGGTCCGCGACCTCAACGTCACCGACGCCCAAGGTGTGCAGCGCGTCAAAGGCATCAGCTTCGACATCCACGCAGGCGAGGTTCTGGGCATCGCCGGTGTCGCGGGCAACGGCCAATCGGAACTGCTCGAGGTTCTGGGCGGCTATGAAACCGCCACCGGCACCGTCACCGTCAATGGCGAACAGATCGACCTGACAGGCGCCAAATCCGACGCCCGCTCGCGCCGCGAACGCGGCATCGCCCATGTGCCAGAGGACCGCCAGCGCGAGGGCCTCATCATGGATTTCCACGCATGGGAAAACGCCGCCTTCGGCTACCACCATGACGAGGCCTACCGCTCCGGCCTGCTGATGAACAACAAGGCCATCTGGCAGGACACAGAGGGCAAGATGGAACGTTTCGACGTCCGCCCCCCCGATCCCCGCCTCGCGGCGAAAAACTTCTCCGGCGGCAACCAACAGAAAATCGTTCTGGCCCGCGAAATCGAACGCAATCCCGAACTCCTGCTGATCGGCCAGCCAACGCGCGGCGTCGATATCGGCGCGATCGAATTCATCCACCAGCAAATCATCGCCCTGCGCGATCAGGGCAAGGCGATCCTTCTGGTCTCTGTCGAGCTAGAGGAAATCCTCGCCCTGTCTGACCGGATCGCCGTCATGTTCGACGGCCAGATCATGGGCGAACGCATGGCTAGCGAAACAGACGAACGCGAACTCGGCCTGCTTATGGCGGGCGTGACTGACGAAAAAGGGGCGGCATAAATGGACGTCATGCCAAAATGGGCCGAGGTCGTCCTCGTCCCCCTCATCTCCCTCCTGCTGGCCGCGATCCTCTCGGCCCTCGTGATCCTCGCCATCGGCGAGAACCCGTGGGAGGCGCTTAAACTCATGGTCAGCGGCGCCCTCGGCTCCACCTATGGCTGGGGCTATACGCTGTATTACGCCACGAACTTCATCTTTACCGGTCTGGCCGTGGCCGTGGCCTTCCACGCGCGCCTGTTCAACATCGGCGGCGAAGGGCAGGCCGCCCTCGGCGGCCTCGGCGTGGGGCTTGTCTGCCTCTATATCCCATGGCCGCACTGGTCCCTCGCCCTTCTGGGCGCAACCCTCGGCGCGGCGCTCTTTGGCGCCGCATGGGCGGCGATCCCGGCCTATCTTCAGGCCAAACGCGGCAGCCATATTGTGATCACCACGATCATGTTCAACTTCATCGCCGCGGCGCTGCTGAACTATGTGCTGGTCAACCTGCTGCGCCCCGTCGGCGCGATGGACCCCGCCACCGCCCGCTTTGCCGAAAGCACCCACCTGCCGAACCTCGCCGATATCCTCGGCACCTTCGGCATCCCCTTCTCCAAGGCCGCGCCCGCCAACGTCACCTTCTTCGTCGCCATCGCGGCCTGTATCGCGGTCTGGATGCTGATCTGGCGCACAAGACTGGGCTATGAAATCCGCTCCTACGGCCATTCGGAACCCGCGGCGAAATACGCGGGTATCTCGCCGGTGAAAATCACCATGGTCGCCATGCTGATCTCCGGCGGGCTTGCGGGGCTTATGGCGATCAACAACGTCATGGGAGAGGCCGAGCGCCTGATCCTCAACTCGGTCGAGGGGGCGGGCTTCATCGGCATCGCCGTGGCGCTCATGGGCCGCTCGCACCCCTTCGGTGTCTTCCTCGCGGCAATCCTCTTCGGCTTCCTCTACCAAGGCGGCGCAGAGCTGGCGCTCTGGACCTCCATCCCCCGCGAACTCATCGTGGTCATTCAGGCCCTCGTGATCCTGTTCACAGGGGCCCTCGACAATATGGTGCGCATGCCACTGGAACGCATCTTCCTCGCTGCTCGGAAAAGGGGCTGATCCATGGATTTTCTAACCCTGATCCAAGTGCTCGACAGCACAATCCGCCTTGCCCTGCCGCTGCTTCTGGCCTGCCTCGCGGGCCTGTTCTCCGAACGGGCGGGCATCTTCGACATCGGGCTTGAGGGCAAAATGCTCTTCGCGGCCTTCTTCTCCGCCGCCGTCGCGGCCATGACGGGCTCCGTCTGGCTCGGCCTGCTGGCGGGCATCGCGGCCTCCATGGTGCTCTCCGGCATCCACGGTCTGGCCTCGATCACCTTCCGCGGCAATCAGCTCATCTCCGGCGTGGCCATCAACTTCCTCGCCGCGGGCCTGACGGTGCTGATCGCCCAGGACTGGTTCCAACAGGGCGGCCGCACCCCATCGCTCATGGGCGCAGGGCGCTTCAACCCCGTCACCCTGCCCGGCGCGCTGACCAAAACGGTGGAAATCAAAGAAGCCTCCGCCCCGATGCAGCTCTACTCCGAACTGCTCTCGGGCCACTCCATCCTCGTCTACCTCGGCCTGCTCTGCGTGCCGCTGACATGGTGGGTGCTATTCCGCACCCGCTTCGGCCTGCGCCTGCGCGCCGTGGGCGAAAACCCCGCAGCGGTGGATACAGCGGGCATCTCGGTGGTGCGCCTGCGCTTCGCCGCCGTCGCCATCTGCGGCCTCCTCTGCGGCATCGCGGGGGCCTACCTGTCAACGGCGCTGCAAGCGGGCTTCGTAAAGGACATGTCCGCAGGGCGCGGCTTCATCGCGCTGGCGGCCCTGATCTTCGCCAAATGGCGCCCATGGCACGCGCTCTACGCCTGCCTCCTGTTCGGCTTCCTACAGGCGCTGGCCCTGCGGCCCGACCTGATCACAAACCTGACCGGCATGACCGTGCAGGTCCAACTGCTCGACGCTCTGCCCTACATCCTGACAGTGGTGATCCTCGCCGGCTTCGTCGGCAAAGCCATCCCGCCCCGCGCGGGGGGCGAGCCCTACGTCAAGGAGCGCTAACAAGATTTTCAAAAATCTTGTCCCGGTCCCGGCGCAAAGCGCCGGGACCGGCCAATTTGTTCAAACAAATTGTCGCCGCCCGGATCAGAGGTCCTGCACAAAGATGCGTATGGGTTGTGCATCGGATGTGCATCACTTGTGCATCAAGTTTTTAGGGCTTTGGCAGGTTCTCAGCGTTCCGTCAGCTTCAACTCGATCCGCCGGTTCTGTGCCCGCGCCTCGTCCGTATCGGCGGTGTTGAGGGGCTGGTATTCGCCAAAGCCGTTCGCCGACAAATGCCGCGGATCAATGCCCAGAAAATCGCTCATGTAGCGCACCACAGACAGCGCCCGCGCCTGGCTCAGTTCCCAGTTATCGGCAAACTCTCCCTGCCCTGAAAGCGGCACATCATCGGTATGCCCGTCAACGCGAATGAGCCAGTCGATCTCGGGCGGAATATCCCGCGCAATCGCCCGCAAAATCGCGGCGATCTTCGCCAGCTCACGCTCCCCCGCCACCGACAGGGTCGCGCCCCCCGGCGGGAACAAAACCTCCGAGGAAAACACGAATCGGTCCCCCGAAATCGTCACCCCGTCCGTCGTGCCCAGAACCTCGCGCATGCGGCCAAAGAACTCTGACCGATAGGCCTCAAGCTGCTTGGCTTCCTCCTCCAACCGCTTGCGCTCCGCCGCTTCCAAAGCCGCAATTTTCCGTTGTTCCGCAGCAGCTTGCGCCAATGCAGCGTTCAACTGACTGCCCAGCGCCTCGATCTGCACCTGCGCATTCGCATCCGCCTCGCTCGCCGTATCAAGCAGCGCCTGAAGGCTCCCAAGCTGCGCCCGAAGAGCCGCGATCTGCTCGTTGAGCAGCGCCAGCCTGCGCTGGTCCTCCGCCGTCTGTTGCTGCGCATCGTTCAGGGCCGTATTCGCCGTATCAAGCAGCGCCGCCTGCCGCGCCGCCTCGGCCAGTCGCGCCTCCTCCAGCGCCGCCAGCTCCGCCGTGCTGGACCCCGCCGCCGCCCGCAGCGCCGCGTTCTCCACCCGCAGGCGTTGAAGCTCGGCCTTGCTGCTCTCCTCGGCGACCAAGGCCGCCGCCAGCCGCCGCTGCACCTCCTGCGCATCGCCCGCCTGCGCGCTCAGGGCCGCAACCTGCGCCCGCAGCTGTTCCAGCTCCGCCGCCTGCGCCGCAATCTGCGCCTCTGTTCCGGTCAATTTCCCCTGCAGATCAAGGGCCTCGCCCTCCTGCGCCGCAAGCGCCGCCGACAGCTGCTCCCGCACCGCGGTGACATCGCCCAGATCCGCCTGCAAAGCGGCGTTAACCGCCCGTAATCGTTCAAGTTCTGCCTTCTCTTGATTGGCGTTCAAATCCTGCTGCTCGACCCGCCCCTCCAGCCGCGCACGCTCGGCCAGAATGGTCGCAATCCTCTCTGTCAGGTCCTTCTCGGCGGCATTCGCCGCAGCCAAAAGGGTGAGCGTATCCTCCGCCCTTTGCCGCTGCGCCTCCAAGGCCAGCGTCATCGCCGTCAGCTCGCTTTCCGCCCCCTTCAGACGTTCCCGCAGGGCCGCCGCCGCCGCCGCTTCGGCCAGCTTCGCGGCCTCCTCTTGCGTCAGCTCGGTCTCAAGCTCCGTCACCCGCGCCGCCGCCGCGCCGCCCTCGGCCTGAAGCTCGGCCACCATGGCCTCCAGCGCCTCGCGCCGCGCCGCATCAAGCCGTGCGGCCTCTACCCCTGCGTCCAGCTCAACCCGCGCTGCGGCAAGGGCGGTCTCAAGGCTCGCCTTCTCTCCGGCCAAGGCATCGCGCTCGGCCTGCACCGTGTTGCGCTGTGTCATCAGGGTGGCAACCTGCGCCTCGAAATCGGTGATGCTCTGCTGCGCCGCCGCAAGCTGCCCCTGCTGGGTTTGCACCTGTTGGCTCAGGGTCGCGATCAGGGTTTCCTGCCGCTGCGCCGCCGCCTGCGCGGCCTCCAAGGCATTGGTCTGGGTGGATAAATCCCCCTCCAGCGAGGTCACCTTCTGCCGCTCGAGCCCAAGGGCGCTGGCCAGCTGGCTGATCTCCACCGAAAGCTCGTCAAGCTCCTCATCCTTGCCGGACAGCTCGTCGCGCAGCATGAATTGCACGATCATAAAGATCGACAGAACAAACATCAGAACCAGCAAAAGCGCCGTCATCGCATCCACGAAACCGGGCCAGATCGTGCCCGAAAGCCCCCGTGATCCGCGCCGCGACAGGGCCATCTATGGCTCCCTGCGGCGCTCGGCGCGGCTGGCTTCGCGCACGGATTTGATCAACACCGCCATGTCGCTGCGCAGATCGCCAATGGCCTCCTGCCGCCCCGCGGCCATTTCCTCAAGGATATGAAGCAGTTGCGTATCGATCGAGCGCAGGCGCATCCGCGCCTCGGCGTCATCTCCGCCGCCCTCTCGCGTGGCGGCGGCCTCGAAATGCTCCAGCAGACGTTCCTGCGAAGAGGCCAGCCGGTCCAACGCCCCGCTCCCGCGGCGTTCCTGCCCGATTTGCACCGCCAGATCCTGCACCGCAGAGGCCACATCGGACATCTTGTCCTCAAGCATCGCGCGGTTGATGTCGGACTGCGTAAACATCTGCCGCATCCCCTCCATCTGCTCCGCCATATGGTCCAGAATACCGGCCACAGCACCGCCATCCCCGAACCCCTCGGCGTCGCCAGAGGAAAACCCCGTCTTGGTGATCGAGGACACCCATTCCTCAAGCTCGCGGTAAAAACGGTTCTGCCCGTGGCTGACGAACAATTCCAACAGCCCGACAACCAGCGACCCGGCCAAACCAAGGAGGGACGACCCAAAGGCCGTGCCCATCCCGCCAAGCTGCGCCTCAAGCCCGCCCATCAGGCGGCCGAAAATCTCTGTGCTGCCCTCGCCGTCCTGCGGGGCGAGGGAGCGGATGGTTTCAACCACCGCCGGAACCGTGGTCGCCAGCCCATAGAAGGTGCCCAAAAGGCCAAGAAAAACCAGCAGGTTAACGATGTAGCGCGTGATATCCCGCAGCTCCTCGATCCGCGTGGCCACCGAATCGAGGATAGACTGCGCCGAGGCCGTGTTGATCTGCGTCCGCGCGCCGCGGCTGCGCAACAGCGCGGCCAGAGACGCCAGCAAACGCGGCGCCGCCTCACCCTGTTTCTCGCCAAGGGTAAAGCCCTCAACCCAGTTGACCGAGGTGATCAGCTGCCAAACCTGCCAGAACGTCGCCAGCACGCCGAAAACGAAAACAACCCCGATCACCCCGTTCAGAAACGGGTTGGAGACAATCACCCCCTGCACAGTGGGATACACAAGATATCCGCCGACACCGACGAGCAAAAGCACCAGCAGCATCAGGGTGATCTGACGCACGGGTTGGGAAAACTGTGGCTCGGCCTCTGGTCTGGTCATGTCCATAGGACGCCCCTGACGTTTCTTTTCTTGGCACAAACTCTAGGCGGCATAGCTGGGCTTGCCAACCGGTATCAACGCGCCGCTAGGTTTCGCCGCACAAAGCGCGCACACGCGCGTCCAGCGCCTCCAGCCCCGGATCGCTGATCCCCAGCTCGCCAAGGTGGGTGACGGTGTTATGCAGGTAATCGCGGTTCGGCCCCCTGTTGCCCGCCCGTTCCGCGATGATCTGCGCCTGTTCCTCGGCGCAAAGCCCGCCGCAATAGAGCGCATGGTCAGGGGAAATCACATAGGCGAGCACCTGCAAGACCTGCCCATTGGCCAGCCGCGCCTCAACCAAGCGTTCCTGATAGGCGGATTCGGACATCTCGCGCTCGCGCAACACTCGAAAATCCTCGCTCTGAGCCCCCGCTTTCAGCCGAAAGGCCACGCCCTCGCAAGCCGCGCCTTCCTCCGCATCCAGCGCCAGCACCAGCCCCGGCGCAGCCGCCGTGCCGCGATAATTGACCGAGCGCATACAAAACCCGCGCCGAAAGCCGCTGACCCGCGCGATATGCTGCTCTGCCACGGCAAAACCGGGGTTCCACATCAGGCTTCCATAGCCGAAAACCCACAGCGGGTCGGGCAGAGTCTCGTCGGGCAGGTGCATTGCGTCTATCCTTTGGCGTCAGGTGATGTAGACCCTATGTTTCAAACAACTTAAAGAGCCGATCCTATGATGCGCTGGCTATTTCGAATTGCCCTTATCGCCGCTGCCCTCTGGGGCGGCTACTGGTTTATCGGCGCCAAGGGGCTGGAAAAAGCCGCAAGCACCTGGGGCGCGGAACGGCGGGCCGAGGATTGGCAGGCCGAATGGTCCGATGCCACGGTGCGCGGCTTTCCCAACCGGTTTGACCTGCAACTGACCGATGTCCAGCTGGCCGATCCGGGCACGGGTTGGGTCTGGACCGCGCCCTTCTTTCAGGTGCTCAGCCTCAGCTACAAACCCAACCACCTGATCCTTGTCTGGCCGGACACCCAGAGCCTGCAGACCCCGCAACAACGCCTTGATATCACAGGCGAGGAAATGCGCGGCAGCGTGGTCCTGCGGCCCGGCACCGCCCTTGCCCTCGACCGCGCGGCCTTTGTGTTTCGCGGTGTCGGCGTCACCTCGGATCAGGGCTGGGTCCTCTCCATGGACGAGGCCCGCCTTGGCACCCAGACCATCGATAGCACGCCCCACGCCCGCGCCATCGGCTTCGAGGCCAAGACCCTCTCCCCCCCTCTGGCCCTGATGGAGGCCTTGAGCGAGATCGCCGACCTGCCGCGCAGCCTCGAGGCTGTGCGCCTCTCTGCCGAGGTCACCTTTGACGCCGATTGGGACCGCGCCGCGATCGAACACCGCCGCCCCCAACCCCGCGCGATCGACCTCAAGCTCGCCGAGGCGACATGGGGCCAGCTGCAGCTGAAGGCGACCGGAGAGATGACGGTGGACGAGGGCGGGCTACCGACGGGCGATTTGTTGATCAAAGCGACCAACTGGCGCGATATCCTTGCCATCGGCGTGGCCACAGGCGCCGTTCCGCAGGAGCTTTCGGGCCTGATCGAAAGGGCGCTCAGCCTTGTCTCTCAGCTTGCCGGCCATCCCGAAACCCTTGATATCCCTATCTCCTTCCGCGACGGGCGCATCTTTGCCGGGCCGGTGGCCCTTGGCCCTGCTCCGGTGCTGCACCTGCGCTAATCCCCGCTTTTTGCGGCATTTCCCATTGCAGCCCCTGCCGGAAATGGTGTCATCTCTGCGCATACTCAAAAAGGGAGACACGGCCATGGCCGCATTTGTTTGGGAAGACCCGTTTTTGCTGGAGGATCAGCTCACGGAAGACGAGCGGATGATCCGCGATGCGGCGCAGGGCTTTGCCCAAGGCACCCTCGCCCCCTTGGTGGAAGATATGTATATGAACGAGGGTGTCGATCCGGGCATCTTCAAGGCCATGGGCGAGGCCGGAATGCTGGGCGTGACCATCCCCGAGGAGCTGGGCGGTGTTGGCGCCTCCTACGTGGCCTACGGCCTTGTCGCCCGCGAGATCGAGCGCGTCGACAGCGGCTTTCGCTCCATGGCCTCGGTGCAGTCCTCGCTCGTCATGCACCCGATCAACGCCTTTGGCACCGATGCGCAGCGGCAAAAATACCTGCCCGGCCTTGCGGCGGGGGATCTAATCGGCTGCTTTGGCCTGACAGAGCCGGAGGCCGGAAGCGACCCGGGCGGCATGAAAACCCGCGCCGAGGCGATTGACGGCGGCTACCGGATCACCGGCTCCAAAATGTGGATCTCCAACGCCCCCATCGCCGATGTCTTTGTTGTCTGGGCCAAGTCCGACGCCCACGACGGAAGAATCCGCGGCTTTGTCCTGGAAAAGGGGATGAAGGGGCTGTCCGCGCCCAAAATCGACGGCAAACTCTCCCTACGCGCTTCTGTCACCGGCGAGATCGTGATGCAGGGGGTGGAAGTGAGCGAGGAGGCCCTGCTTCCGGGTGTTGAAGGGCTCAAAGGGCCGTTTTCCTGCCTGAACCGCGCGCGTTACGGCATCAGCTGGGGCGTGATGGGCGCGGCAGAGGACTGCTGGCACCGCGCCCATGGCTACGGGATGGACCGCAAGCAATTCGGCCGCCCCCTTGCGCAGACCCAGCTTTATCAAAAGAAACTGGCCGATATGCAGACCGAAATCGCCCTTGGGCTGCAGGCCTCCCTGCGGGTCGGGCGGTTGATCGACGAGGGGCGTTTCGCGCCCGAGATGATCTCAATCGTCAAGCGCAACAACTGCGGCAAGGCCCTCGATATTGCGCGGCAATCGCGCGACATGCATGGCGGTAACGGCATCCAGATCGGTTACGGGGTGATGCGCCACGCGCAGAACCTTGAAACCGTGAACACCTATGAGGGCACCCATGACGTGCACGCCCTGATCCTAGGCCGTGCCCAAACCGGCCTACAGGCCTTTTTCTGAAACGCAAAGGAAACCAGATGAACGAGCAGACCTCCGTCCCGAATGACCTCGATAGTTTCTGGATGCCTTTCACTGCATCGCGGTGGTTCAAGGCCAATCCCCGCCTGATCGCCAAGGCAAAGGGCATCCATTACACCACCGTTGACGGTCACGAAGTGATCGACGGCACCGGCGGGCTGTGGTGCTGCAACGCCGGCCACGGGGTGGACCGGATCACCAAGGCTATTCAGGATCAGGCCGCGCGTCTCGACTTCGCCCATAGCTTTAACCAAGGGCATCCGATCGCCTTTCAGGCGGCCTCGCGCATGGTCGATCTGGCGGACGGGTTTGACCATGTGTTCTTCACCAACTCCGGCTCCGAAGCGGTTGATACCGCACTGAAAATCGCGCTCGCCTATCATCAGGCGCGCGGTGAGGGGCAGCGGCGTATCCTTGTGGGCCGGGCCAAGGCCTATCACGGGATCAACTTTGGCGGGCTGTCTGTCGGCGGCCTTGGCCTGAACAAGGGGCAGTTCGGCACGCTCTATCCAAGCGCGCAGCACATGCGCCACACGGACCTTCCCGAGAACCGGTTCAGCCATGGCCAGCCAGAGCACGGCGCCCATCTGGCCGATGATCTGCAGGCCATCTGTGACGCCCAAGGGGCCCATACGATTGCCGCCGTGATTGCCGAGCCTGTCTTTGGCGCGGGCGGGGTCTACCCGCCGCCAAAGGGCTACCTCGAGCGTCTGCGGGAGATTTGCGATGCCAACGGGATTTTGCTGATCTTTGACGAGGTTATCACCGGCTTTGGCCGCCTTGGCACCCCCTTCGCCAGCCAGTATTTCGGCGTCAAACCCGATATGTTCACCGCCGCCAAGGGCATGACCAATGCCACCGTTCCCATGGGCGGGGTCTTTACCACCGCCGCCGTGCGCGATGCCTTCCTGCAAGGGCCCGAGACCATGCCGGACCTTTTCCACGGCTACACTTATTCCGGCCATCCGCTGGCCTGCGCCGCGACGATTGCGACCATGGATGTCTATCGCGACGAGGGCATCTTTGAGAACTGCGCCGCCATGGCCCCCGTTTGGCAGGACATGCTGCATCAGTTCGACAATGCCCCCGGGGTGCATGACGTGCGCAACCTTGGCCTGATGGGCGCTGTGCATCTTGAGCAGAAGGGCGCCGTCGGCGATGCGGGCCGTGCGGCCTATGAGGCGCTGTGGGACAAGGGGTTGAGCGTGCGCCCTGCGGGCGACTCGCTGGCCATGTCGCCGCCCCTGACCCTAACAGAGAGCGAGATCGGCCAGATCGGCGATATCCTTGCCTCTGTCCTCAAGCCGTAACCATGGCGGCCCCTGTAAACGCCTTCAAGGCTGCCATCACGCGCGGCGAGGTCCAGATCGGCGCATGGGTCGGCCTTGTCGGGGTCGACGCGGCAGAGGTCTCTGCCCGCGCGGGGTTTGACTGGCTGCTGATCGACGGGGAGCATGCCCCCAACGATCTGCAAAGCATCATCGCACAGCTGCGCGTGGTCGAGGGGCGCGGCAGCCAGCCCATCGTCCGCCCTGTCAGCGGCGAGACATGGATGATCAAGCAATACCTTGATGCCGGGGCGCAGACCCTGTTGATCCCGATGGTGGACAGTGCCGAACAGGCCGAGGCTCTGGCGGCCGCGATGCGTTACCCGCCGCAGGGCATCCGCGGCGTTGGCGCGGCCTTGGCCCGTGCCTCGCACTACGGGTCGCTGGCCGATTATGTCACCACGGCCAATGAGCAGATGTGCCTTCTGGTGCAGGCCGAAAGCCGCGCCGCCCATGCGAACCTTGACGCGATACTGGGGGTTGAGGGGGTCGATGGTGTCTTTGTCGGGCCTGCCGACCTTGGCGCGGATATGGGCTTTGCCGGGCAGGATGACGCGCCGCAGGTGCGCGCCGCGATCCTCGACATCATCACCCGCACTGTTGCCGCCGGTAAGGCCGCGGGCATCCTGACGCTGGATGCGGACCTTGCGCGCGAGTGTATCGCCTTGGGGGCAACCTTTGTCGCCACGGCGATTGATACCTTGAGCTTTTCGCAGGCGATGCGCGATGCGGCCACGGCTGGCCTGGCCCTGAAACCCTAGGCTATTGCGCCGCGATCCGGTGCACTCGCCCCGCCCGCAGGTATCGCCATGGGCCGGGCGTTTTACCCTGTAGGGTCACGCGCACCTCTGCACCGACAGTCTGCCCCAAGCCGAAATGCAGCGGCAGGGCCTGCCCGCCCGCATGGCCGCCGCCTACGGTGACCTCCTGCATCTGCGCGCCGGAGGCTGTCCGCACCTCAACCTTTGCCCCCACAGCGGCGCGGTTGGTGCCCATTTTATGCAGATCGATCCCGATCCATGAACGCCCGGGAAGCCCCCTGTTCATATAGAGCTGCATCGGCGCACGGCGGTTCACGACCACCAGATCAAGCCAGCCGTCGGCGTTCAGATCGGCCAAGGCCGCCCCCCGCCCGCGATGGGGCGATCCGACACCAGCGGTATCGCCCGCCTCGGTGAAGGTGCCATCCTCGCCCTGCATCAACAGGTTGTTGGGGTCCTCCATCGCGCCCTCGGGCATCTCGTCAACATTGCCCTTGGCGATGAACAGATCGGGGCGGGCGTCATTGTCCACATCGCCGAACTGCGCATGCCAACCGGTGGAAACCCCGCCCGCATCGCCGACATAGGGGCGCTGTGCGAAGGTGCCGATCTCATAGGGGGCCCAATCATATCCGGCGGCGGAATTCACCTGCATTAACTGATCCCCCATGGAGGTCAGCATGACCTCGGGCAGGCCATCCCCTGTCAGGTCGCGGCTGGCGATGCCCATGCCGAAGATCACGGTTTTCTCCCATGCTTCGGAAAAAGCGCGTTCGGTCAGATTGGGCAGCTCCCACATCTGCTCATGCCCCTTGTCGGCATGATAGTGCCGGTCATTCGACACCCGCAGGGAGGGGCGCCCATCCCCGTCATCATCGGAAAAGAGCATCGACAGGGTGCAATAGCTCGGCGAAAGCGTGATCGGCAGGCCATAGCGCCCCTGCCCCTCGGGCCGCAGCACATGGTTCACGTCGCAGGTGCCAAAGGGGCCGTTCTTATCCTCTCGGTCCACGTAGTTGCCAAAGGCCAGTGTGGGCCAATCCGCGCCCTCTTCCCAGATCGCAGAGAAGGCGGTGGTCCATGCACTGCCCGCGTCGATCCCCCAGAGGGAGGTCGCATCGGTGAATGTGCAGTCCGCGCCGCCGCGCCAAACCTGATTGGCCCCTGCGCGCAGGACCACCAGATCAAGGATGCCGTCGGAGTTGATGTCGAGTGGATAGGCCCCTGTCACGCCCGTCACCTGAGGCGCATCGCCCAGAGTAAACCGAAGGGTATCCCCGGGGCGGCTCGCGTTGATGAACAGGCGCGCGGGGTTCTCGCCCCCCGCGGCAAAAAGCTCCGGCAGGCTGTCGCCATTGCAATCGAACACCGCCACGCCGCCGCCCACGAAATGCTCCCACGGGCCGCTATAGATATGCTCCACCGGCAGATCGCCAGTGACCTCCGTGAACAGCGGCGCATCCGCATGGGCGAGCGCGGGGGCAAGGAGGAACGGCAGGAGGAGGCCCCTCATGCGCTTGCCTCCATGCGGACGACCGTCTCTGTCAGGTCTGTCAGGGCAAGGGCCGCAGCCCCCCGCGCCCAGACCTTGTCCCCCCAGGCGTGAACCTCGACCACAGGCGGTCTGCCGCGGGTATTGCGCGACATCATCCGCATTTCTGCAAGGACTTCTTCGGTGTACAAAAGGTCATACCGCATCCGCTCGCCGGAAAGGATAATCAGGTTCGGGTCAAACAAATGCGCTACATTGGCGAGGCCGAGGGCAAGGAAGCGCCCTGCGCGGCGAAAGATGCTGCGCGCGGCCTCGTTCCCTGCCTTGGCCTGATCGTAGAGGGAGCCAAGAACCACCCCCTCAGCCGCGTTGATCAAGGGCCCCTGCATCGCCGTCGAAGCCTCGCGCACAAGGGCATAGTCGGCCACATAGGCCTCAAGGCAGCCGCGCTGACCACAGCGACACAGGGCGCCGTCAAGCTGTACCTTGGTGTGACCAAGCTCCATGCCGAGCCCCATCGCGCCGCGAAACAGGGAATTCCCCAGAACCAGCCCCATCCCCACGCCATGTTCGATGGTCACCACCGCAAAGTCGGACTTTGCACGGCCCGCGCCGAACCAAAGCTCCGCAAGGGTCACGAGGTTGGCATCATTGTCCAGCGTCACGGGCAGGCCGAGGCGCGCGGCAAGGTCCGGCCCCAAGGGCACCGGCCCCTCCGTCAAGATCGGGGACCACTGCACATGCCCCGTCGTGTAATCCACCAGCCCCGGCAGACCGAGGCCAAGGGCCGAGATGTCGGAGCGGCGCAGGCCCGCGGCCTCTGTCACCAGATCGAATAGGGCGACGGCCTCCTCCAGCAGGCTTTGCGCGGTGCCGTCGCTCGACTGGCCGCGGGGGATCGAGGCCTCCGCCCGCACCTCGCCCGCGAAATCGCAGACCACGGCGGAATGGGAGACATCCGACAGCTTCATCCCGACAACATGGTGGCTGTCAGACACCAGCCGAAGCGCAACCGGCGGGCGCCCACGGCCCGAGTTGAGATAAGGACGCTCAAACTCTTCGAGCAGCCCCGCCGAGATCAGCTCTGCGGTGACAGAGGTCACGGTGCCCGGGCTGATTTGCAAGGATTTCGCGACCTCGGCCCGAGACGCATGCCCCGTGGCACGCACGGCCTCGAGGATGCGCAGGCGTGTGGGCTTGGCCGCATCCTCCACACTGGAGAGCAGCGGACCACAGCCGGAAAAACCAGCAGAGGGATCATGGGCGGAGGATGCAGTCATATTCATAGTCGCCAACTATAGAAGTAATTAGTTCGACACCAAAATGAAAAATACCGATATTTCCGGATTTTTCCACCCAATACACCCCAAGCCCCGCAATACAGCGTCCATTTCGCAAGTGCAGAAACTTTTTTAGTTTGACGGACAAATTAAATATGCCAACCTGCGGCAACGGAACGAATCCGTTGGCCTGCCCCGGCAAACCGGGGCGGCACACCATAGGGAGGAATACACATGCGTAAGGTACTCGCAGCAGCGGCTATGACAGTCGCAGGTTTCACTGGCCTTGCCTCGGCGGAAAGCCACGGCATCACTGTCGGCGTCAGCTGGTCAAACTTTCAAGAAGAGCGTTGGAAAACCGACGAGGGCGCCATCAAGGCCGCTCTGGAGGCCGCCGGCGCCAACTATCTGTCCGCCGATGCACAATCATCCAGCGCCAAACAGCTTTCCGATGTGGAAAGTCTGATCGCGCAGGGCGTTGATGCCCTGATCATTCTGGCCCAAGACAGCGCCGCCATCGGCCCCGCCATTGATGCGGCAGATGACGAGGGCATTCCTGTCGTCGGCTATGACCGTCTGATCGAAGACCCCCGCGCCTTTTACCTGACATTCGACAACGTCGAGGTTGGCCGCATGCAGGCCCGCGCCGTTCTGGAGGCCGCGCCCAAGGGGCGTTATGTCATGATCAAGGGCTCCCCCACTGATCCCAACGCAGATTTCCTGCGCGGCGGTCAGCAGGAAATCCTGCAGCCGGCGATTGACGCGGGTGACATCACCATCGTGGGCGAGGCCTATACCGATGGCTGGCTTCCTGCCAACGCACAGCGCAACATGGAGCAGATCCTGACAGCGCAAGACAACGGCGTTGACGCAGTTGTGGCCTCCAATGATGGCACCGCAGGCGGCGCTGTTGCTGCGCTGACGGCGCAGGGTATGGAGGGCATCCCTGTCTCCGGTCAGGATGGCGATCACGCCGCTCTGAACCGTGTTGCCAAGGGTCATCAGACTGTCAGCGTTTGGAAAGACGCGCGTGAGCTTGGCAAGAACGCCGCTAATATCGCGGTTGCCCTTGCAGGTGACGGCACGATGGACAAGGTCGAGGGCGCCCAGAAATGGACATCCCCCGCCGGCACAGAGATGACAGCTGTTTTCCTTGCGCCTGTCCCCGTGACCAAAGACAATCTGACCGCCGTTGTGGATGCGGGCTGGATCACACAAGAGGCCCTGTGTCAGGGCGTTACAGGCGGCCCTGCCCCTTGTAATTAAATGACAATCGCCGCCGCTCTGACCAAGGGTGGCGGCACATCCCCCTTCTTCATGCGCACCCGGGCAGCCCATGCCGCCCTTGATGCGTGCGAAAAATCACAGCCCCTTTAAGCAGCAGGAATGACGCGATGGCCGCCTCGGAACCCTCCGCCACACCCAGTGCCCAGACGAAACGGTCTTTGCTCGATCAACTGGAGCTCGACACGCGCCTCCTTGGAATGATCGGCGCATTTGTCCTTGTTTGCGTGGTTTTCAACATCATGACGGACGGGCGGTTTTTGACGCCGCGCAATATTTTCACCCTGACAGTGCAGACCGTCAGCGTTGCCATCATGGCGACGGGGATGGTGTTCATCATCGTCACCCGTCACATCGACCTGTCGGTCGGCGCGATCCTTGCGGCCTCCAGCGCCGTTATGGCCATGACGCAAACGCAATATCTTCCCAATGCCCTTGGCCTCGGGCTGGAGCACCCCTTGACTCCATGGATCACCATTGCCGTCGGCCTTGTCGTAGGGGCGGCCATCGGGTGCTTTAACGGCTGGCTGGTGGGCTATCAGGGCATCCCGGCCTTTATCGTGACGCTTGGGGGGTTTCTCGTCTGGCGCAATGTGGGCTGGTATCAAACCAGCGGCCAGACCATTGGCCCGCTTGACCCGACCTTCATGGCCTTTGGCGGGATCAACGGCACCCTCGGCGTTGGCCTCAGCTGGATCTTTGCCGCTCTGGCCGTTGCCGCCACCTGCTGGCTTTTGTTTCAGGCCCGCCGCAATAAAGTCAGCCATGATATGACACCGAAGCCGCTTTGGGCCGAGGTCTCCCTTGCGGGGCTTTTGTCGGCGCTGATCATCGGCTTTGTCTGGATCATGAACTCCTATGAAATTCCCACCCGGCGGCTCGAGCGCCTATTCGAGGCCCGCGGCGAGATTATGCCAGAGGGCTATACAGAGGGCTACGGCGTTCCGATTTCCGTGTTTCTGCTGATCGCCATTGCCATTGCCATGACGGTGATCGCCCGCAAGACACGCCTTGGGCGCTATATCTTTGCCACCGGCGGCAACCCTGATGCGGCGGAGCTTTCTGGCATCAACACGCGGCTGCTGACGGTGAAAATCTTTGGCCTGATGGGCGCGCTTTGTGCGCTCTCGGCGGTTGTTGCCTCCTCGCGGCTGGCGAACCACACCAATGACATCGGCACACTGGACGAGCTGCGCGTGATTGCGGCGGCGGTGATCGGCGGCACGGCCCTGTCTGGCGGGATCGGCACGATTTACGGCGCGATCCTCGGGGCCCTGATCATGCAATCGCTGGCCTCGGGCATGGCGATGATGGGCGTGGATGCGCCCCTGCAAAACATCGTTGTCGGCGCGGTGCTTGTCTTTGCCGTCTGGATCGACATTCAATACCGCAAGCGGATGGGAGAAAAGATATGAGCGCGCCCTTGGTAGAACTCAAAGACATCTCGATCGCTTTTGGCGGCGTGCGAGCGGTGGACAGGGTTTCCCTTGATCTGCACGCGGGTGAAGTCGTCGGCCTGCTCGGCCATAACGGTGCGGGCAAATCGACGCTGATCAAGATCCTGTCCGGTGCATATCAGATGGACAGCGGCGAAATACGCATCAACGGCGAGAAGGCCACGATCAACTCTCCCCGCGATGCGCGGCGCTATAACATCGAGACGATCTATCAGACACTTGCCTTGGCGGATAATCTTGATGCGGCTTCCAACCTGTTTCTGGGGCGCGAGTTGACCACCCGCCTTGGCCTCGTCGATGACGCCCAGATGGAGGCCGAGACCCGCAAGATCATGGCCCGCCTCAACCCCAACTTTAAGAAGTTGAACGAACCGGTCAGCGCCCTGTCCGGCGGGCAGCGGCAATCCGTTGCCATTGCACGCGCTGTCTATTTCAATGCCAAGATCCTGATCATGGACGAACCCACCGCCGCCCTCGGTGTGCACGAGACACAGATGGTTGCGGAACTGATTCAGGAGCTTAAGAAACAGGGCCTCGGCATTTTCCTGATTTCCCACGACACCCGCGAAATGCTTGAACTGTGCGACCGTGTATCCGTAATGAAAAACGGCCAGATGATCGGGACAGAGCGGGTTGAGGACGTCACCGAAGACGACATCCTGTCGATGATCATCCTGGGGCGCAAACCGGGCGAAGAGGCGGCGTAATGTTTATCGGACTTGATCTTGGAACCTCAGGCCTCAAGGCCCTGTTGATGGACGAAAGCGGCGTGGTTCTGGGCGATGCCCATGCGCCGCTTACCGTGCAGCGCCCCAATGCCGGATGGTCCGAACAAAACCCCGCCGACTGGCTGACCGCGACGCAAAAGGCCATGACCGCCCTTGGGGCGGAGCATGACCTTAGCGCCGTGCGCGGCATCGGCTTGGCTGGCCATATGCACGGCGCAACGGTTCTGGATAAAGCGCATAACGTGCTGCGCCCTTGCATCCTGTGGAACGACACACGCAGCCACGCCGAGGCCGCGCAGATGGACGCCGACCCGGCGTTTCGCGCTGTGACGGGCAACATCGTTTTTCCGGGCTTCACCGCGCCAAAGCTCGCTTGGCTCCGGGCAAACGAGCCGCAGGTGTTTGACCAGACGGCCCTTGTCTTGCTGCCCAAAGACTACCTGCGCCTTTGGCTGACCGGAGAGGCCGCATCGGAAATGTCGGACGCCGCCGGAACCGCATGGCTGGACACCGGCGCGCGCGATTGGTCGGATGACCTGCTGACCAAAACCGGCCTTGGCCGTGAGAACATGCCGAGGCTGGTTGAGGGTTCCGCCCCCTCCGGCACCCTGCGGGCCGAGCTTGCCTCGGCTTGGGGCCTTGGCACGGATGTCGTGGTAGCGGGCGGCGGCGGCGACAACGCGGCCTCTGCCATCGGCATCGGGGCCGTTCGCCCCGGCACGGGGTTTCTGTCTCTCGGGACCTCCGGCGTCGTCTTCGCCCCCACCGCCAGCTACAGCCCGCAGCCCGAGACCGCCGTTCACAGTTTTTGCCATGCGGTACCGGACACTTGGCACCAGATGGGCGTGATCCTTGCCGCCGCTGATGCGCTGGAATGGTATGCCAAGCTTACCGGCAGCACGCCTGCCGCTCTGACAGAGGAAATCAGCGGCGCCTCCGCCCCCGGAAGCGCTCTGTTCCTGCCCTATCTTGGCGGGGAGCGGACGCCCCATAATGATGCCCGCATTCGCGGCGTTTTCACTGGCCTCGAACAGGTCACAGACCGCGCCGCAGGAACCCGCGCGGTTCTGGAAGGGGTGGCATTTGCCTTCCGCGACAGCCTTGACGCAATGGCCGCAAGCGGCACGAAAATTGACAGGCTCATCGCTGTTGGCGGCGGAAGCCGCTCTACCGCGTGGCTGGAGATTATCGCAACCGCCCTGAATTGCCCTATCGAGGTCCCCGTTGCGGGGGACTTTGGCGCCGGTCTTGGCGCGGCGCGCCTTGCCCAGATGGCCGCAACAGGCGCCGGGGTGGAGATCGCCCAAACGCCTGAAATCTCGCGCAGGATTGCCCCTAACACGGCCCTGAGCGACAGCTTTGCCGCCGCGAAGGCACGATATCGGGCCACTTATCAGGCGCTGAAGGGCATCCACTGACGGGCCTTTTGCGTCCGTCCCGGCCAAAGCACGCGCGTCATCAACTAGGCTTTGGAAAACCTCCCCTTTGCGGGCATAGTGAAAGCGGCGGAAATTTATCGCGCCGATTAACGATCCAAACATTCAAACGGAGAGATTTATGCGCCCCTTTTTGATCGCGGTGACCCTATTTGCCGCGGGCCCCTTGGCCGCACAAAACATCAATTGTAACTCGCAAGATTTGCCCCAACAACATATGAACTACTGCGCCGCAGAGGAATTCAAAGCGCTGGACAAGACCCTGAACGCCGTCTGGAAACGGGCCAAGGCGCAGGTGGCCGAGGCGGATAAATACAATCAACGGCGGGACGGGCAAACGGAAAGTCAGGTCTTGCTTGAGAGCCAGCGGGCATGGATCAAATACCGCGATTTGACCTGCGATATCGATGCCTATCAGGTGCGCGGCGGCTCCCTCGAGCCCCTACTCAGAAGCACCTGCATGTCCGATTTGACCGAACGGCGCACACGCTTCCTCGCCTATATCGCCGAGGGAGAACCCGGCGAGCAGTAGCTAAAAGGCCTTGAAGGTCAGCGTTGTGAGGGAACGTTCGATCCCCACAATATCGTTGAGGTTCTCATTGATCCACTTGCCGACATCCACATCGGCGGGTGGGTAGATCTGCGCGATCAGGTCCCACTCTCCCGATGTTGAAAACAACTGGCTCACGATCTCGCGCTGATAGATTTCGAAGGCAACGTCATAGGTCGTGCCGGGTTTGCAGCGCAGCTGCACAAAGATGGCCTTGGTCTGTCCGTCATTTGCCATTTCGGCCCCCTGAATTTCCGTAAAACCTCTGGGCAGAGAACACCTCAGGCGCGGGTTTTGCAAGGGCTCACAGCATTGCGGCGAGAGTCAGAAAGCCAGCAATTTCCGCAAGCTGTTGCACCGCGCCCATCACGTCGCCGGTTTGGCCGCCGATCATGCGCATGGCCAAGGCACAAGTGGCCAGGGCCACAATCGCGATCACCAGAGCAACGGCAAGCACAGGGGCCGGGCCGAGGAGCAGCGCCGCGCAAATCACCGCAATCGCAATGGCCACGCCCCCGCCGCTGCGCGAGGTTAGGGCCGCAGCATGCCCCAAACCATCGGCCCGCGCCGCGGGCATGAGGCCAAGGGCCATAGCAGGCGCGGCCCGGGACAGCATCGCAAGCGCGATCACCGCCCAGATGGCCCCACCTTCGGCGCACAGAAGGGTCAGGGCCTGCCACCGCAGGCCAACCCCGATGATAAGCGCAAGCGTGCCATAGCTTCCGATGCGGCTGTCGCGCATGATGTCCAGCCGCGCGGCGCGGGTTGCCCCGCCGCCAAAGCCATCGGCCAAATCCGCCAGCCCGTCCTCATGCAGACCGCCAGTGGCAAGGATACCCGTCATAACGGCGAGGCCAGCGGCCAAAGGCTCAGGCAGGCCAAGCGACAGGGCCAGCGTTAGAACCAGTCCAGACACCAGCCCCACCGCCAGTCCGGCCAAGGGGAAGGCCCAAACAGAACGCCCCAGCCCCGGCACAGCGTCACCCAACCGCCCCGCAGGCAGTCGGGTCAGCAGCATCACAGCCACCTGCACCTGCTTTATCAGCTCGGGAAGGGGCGGCAGCGATGTCACCCGCCCGCGACGCCCGCTTCGGCAAAGGTGGCCATGCCGTTGTGACATTCCAGCGCGCTGCGCAGCACACCAAGAGCAAGAGCCGCGCCGGAGCCCTCGCCAAGACGCATGTCAAACCGCAGCACAGGATCCTTACCCATTGCCTCTAGCAACAGGGCGTGCCCCGGCTCTGCGCTCGCGTGGGCCACGAGGCAATGATCCAGAAGGGCCGCGTCCGTCGCAAAGAGGGGGGTGACAGCTGCGGTGCAGATGTACCCGTCGAGCATCACCGGAATGCCGGCGGCCCGCGCGGCCAAAACTGCGCCGCAAATCGCCGCCTGTTCTCGCCCGCCAAGGGTGGCAAGGCTTTGCATCGCCGATTGTCCCGCGTGTAGGGAAAGCCCGGCCTCGATCACCCGCGTTTTCAGGGCGATCCCTTCGGCATCCGATCCGGTGCCCGGGCCAACCCAATCCGCGACATCGCCGCCGATATTGGCCGCCGCCAGAGCCGCCGCGATCGTTGAATTGCCAATCCCCATCTCGCCAAGAAGGACAATATCGGCCAAGGGGTTCACTGCCGCCGCGCCTCTGTTCATCGCGGCGAGGCAATCCTCTTCGCTCATCGCGGCGCCCTTGGTGAAATCCTGCGTGGGTGTATCAAGGTCCAGCGCGATGACCGACAACTCGGCCCCGTTCGCGCGGCAAAGCTGATTGATCGCGGCGCCGCCAGCCTCGAAATTCGCGACCATTTGGGCGGTCACGGCCTGCGGGAAGGGGTTCACCCCCTGATCGCAGACCCCGTGATTGCCAGCAAAGACCAAGGCCTGCGCCGTTTTGATCGCGGGGCGATCCGTGCCGCGCCATGCGGCCATGAAGATCGCCAGTTCCTCCAACCGGCCAAGCGAGCCAGGGGGTTTGGTCAGGCTGTTCTGCCGCGCGCGCGCCGCATCTGCCGCAGCAGCGTCAGCAATGGGCAAATGCGCGGCCAAACCGACGATGCCATCCAAACGGGCAAGGGGAAAAAGGCTATCAGTCACTTATTTCACTTTCATTCCAAGGCCGCAGACGGCCATCATCACGCTATCGGCCTCTTGTGCCACCATCTGGTTCAACTCTCCTGCCGCATCGCGGTAGGCTCGCGCAAGGGCATTGTCCGGCACGATGCCGCCGCCGACCTCGTTCGTCACCAGCACCACAGGGCTGTTTTGCTTGGCCAGAGCCGCGCAGAGGGCCGCACTCTCATCCCGCCAGTCACGGCCCGCATGCATCAAGTTACTCAGCCACAGGGTCAGACAATCGATCAAACGCGGCCCCTGCCCGTCGGTTTGCGTCAGCGCCCCGATCAAATCCAGCGGTTCGGCATGGGTGGTCCACTCCACTCCGCGCCGCGCCTGATGGGTTTCGATCCGCGCCTCCATCTCGGCGTCAAAGGCCTCTGCCGTTGCGATATAAACGGCGGGACGCCCCAGTTTCAGGGTCTCGGCCTCTGCGATTACGCTCTTGCCAGAGCGCGCGCCGCCGGTGATCAGAATGGTTTTGTGCATATCGCCCCTTGTTCCCGCGCCCTTGAGAAAGCAGAACCAAGCCCGAGGGGAAAGGAGAAATTCAACATTGCAGCCTGCAAAACCGTCACATCTGTATTTCATTCGCCACGCGCCCGGGCTTGATGGCGGCTGTCTGGCCGGCCGGCGCGATGTGCCTGCCGATGTCTCCGACAGGGCCGCGGCCGACCATGCGCGGGCGTTGATCGGCTCTGTGGACCGCTTTGTTGCCTCCCCTGCACAGCGTTGCCGGATGACGGCGCAGGCCATCTGGCCAGAGGCAAGCCCCGCCCATGAGCCCCAGCTTTGGGAGCAGGATTTTGGCGAGTGGGAGGGCAAGCCCTTTGCCGACCTGCCCGATCCCGGCACGATGTCGCGCGAGGGGCTTGCCGCCCTACGCCCGCCCTCCGGCGAGAGCTTTGCCGATCTGACAGCCCGAACCGCCCCGGCGATTGAGGGTATCATCGCCCCCGGCACCACCGCCGTGATCGCCCATGCGGGTACGATCCGTGTGGCACTTGGCCTTGCCTTGGGTGATCCAGCCGCCGGGTTGGCCTTTCAAATTGCGAACTGGTCCGTGACCGCGCTGACGCGCCTGCCCGATGGTTGGGCCGTGGGTTACGTGAACCGAACAGGGGGGCAGAGGTGACTGCAAATCGTATCACTGTGCAGGGCCATTTTGGCGAGCTGATCCAAGGCACCCTTGGGCCGGACGGCCCGCTTGCCTTGATCTCGCTGCCCTGCCCCGCCCTGACCCTTACGGCCGAGACACGCCCCGCCCCCGCCCTGCGGGTCGCAGGTTCTGCCTCTGGTTTGTTGGCGGCGCCCAAGGCGGCCTCTTTGCTTGCGGAGCTCCGGTTGGACTACACCGCCCGTCTGTCCCTGCGTTGCGATATGCCGCCGGGCGGGGGCGCGGGGGCCTCAACGGCCGCCCTTGTCGCCCTTGCCCGCGCCGCAGGATATTCCGGTCGTCCGCAACAGCTGGCCGAGGCCTGCCAAGCGGTGGAGGGGGCGACCGATCCTTTGATGTTCCCCGCGCCAGAGCGGCTTTTGTGGGGGTCACGTACAGGCCGCATCGTGGCCGAACTGCCGGCCCTGCCCGCCTTTGACGTGGTTGGCGGGTTCTTTGGGCCGCTGCGCCGAACCAACCCGAATGATGAGAGCTTTCCTGACATATCCGACCTGATCGAACCTTGGGTCGAGGCCGCCTTGGCGCAGGACTTGCCCGCACTGGCCCGACTTGCCTCCACTTCGGCGGAGCTCTGCCTTGCCATGCGCGGGCCGCAGGATGACCCGAGCGCGGAGCTTGCGCAAAGCCTTGGCGCCCTTGGATATGTCATAGCCCACACCGGCAATGCACGCGGCTTCCTCTTCCCTACGGGCGAGGTGCCGGAAGATGCGGAAGACGTCCTTGAGGAAGCCCGTTTTGACGCCACACTAACATTCTCTCATGGACCGGCCCTGTGAGCTTTGCCGGGATGATGTTTGTGGCGCTTTTGCTGGACGCTCTGATCGGGTGGCCGGAGGCGATTTACCAACGGATCGGGCACCCTGTCACTTGGCTCGGCGCCCTGATTTCACGGTTGGAAAGATCTCTTAATACCGGCGAGGCAAGCCGCCGAAAGACGGCGGGCTGCTTCGCTATGGCCCTAACATTGCTCGCCGCTGCTGTCCCTGCGATTGCCATTCAGACCCTCTTGCCGAACACGATGATTGCCACCCTGATCGGCGGGGTGCTTGCTTGGCCCCTGATCGCTGCCCGCTCCATGCTTGACCACGTAAGGGCCATCGAGACGCCCCTAAAATCCGGCGATATTCCCGCCGCCCGCAAGGCCGTCTCCATGATCGTTGGCCGTGAAACCGCACACATGGATGGCCCCGCCATCACCCGCGCCAGCATCGAATCCTTGGCCGAGAACACATCCGACGGGATCATCGCCCCCCTGTTTTGGGGCGTGATTGCCGGGTTGCCCGGCATTGCAATCTACAAGGCAGTGAACACCCTCGACTCCATGGTCGGCTACCGCACGCCTCGGTATGAGGCTTTCGGCTGGGCCTCCGCCAAGCTGGATGACGTGGTGAATTTTCTGCCCGCACGGCTGACAGGCTGGATCTTCACATCAGTCAGCAAACGGCCAGTCATGGCCGCCAAAGCGATGTTTCGCGATGCGAACCGGCATCGGTCCCCGAACGCGGGCTGGCCCGAGGCCGCAATGGCGGGCGGTTTGAATATTCGCCTCTCCGGACCGCGCATCTATGATGGTGCACTCACGCAGGACAGCTACGTCCATGCGCAGGGCAAGGATGCCGAGCCGAAGGACATATCGCGTGCCCTGCGGCTTTATCTGCGCGCGATGATACTTTGCGCCGGCTTGCTCACAGTGATTGCCTTGCTATAACGCGAAAAAACAGGCGGATAGAACATGCGCGATCACGGCGGAAATATGGACAACGCCATGGCGAAATACGGCGGCGGGCCGTGGATCGACCTGTCCACCGGCATCAACCGTGTCCCCTATCCGGTGGAGGGGCTGGACCCCGACGTCTGGACCAGCCTACCCACGCAAACCGCTATGAATGCCCTGCTGGCGGCGGCCCGCGCGGCCTATGAGACGCAGGCGCCGATCGTGGCCCTGTCTGGTGCGCAGGCGGCGATCCAGCTTATGCCCCGCCTTGCCCCCCCGGGCCGCGCCGCGATCCTTGGGCCGACTTACAACGAGCACGCAGCGGCATTGGCCGCCGAGGGCTGGGAGGTCAGCCAAGTCGCCGAGCTATCCGACCTGCAAGGCGCGGATATGGCCGTGGTGGTGAACCCGAACAATCCCGTCGGCCAGCATCACGCCCCGCAGGACCTGCTCAACCTGCTCCCCAATGTGGGCCGCCTTGTGGTGGACGAAAGCTTTGCCGATCCCGTCCCCGAGTTCTCCCTTGCCCCGCGGGCCGGGCAGGACGGGCTGATCATCCTGCGCAGTTTTGGCAAATTCTATGGCCTCGCGGGCCTACGCCTCGGCTTTGCCCTTGGCTCGGCCCAAGACATCGAGGCACTCCGCACCATGGCCGGACCATGGGCGGTGAACGGCCCCGCCCTTGCCGTCGCGGCGCAGGCATTGAACGATGCCGAATGGGCCGACACAACCCGTACCCGCCTGATCATGGACGCCGCGCGGATGGACGAGATCGCGGTGCAAGCCGGATGGTCCCTTGTTGGCGGAACGACCCTGTTTCGCACATATAGCACGCCCCATGCCGCCGCGATCCAAACCCATCTGGCGAAGGCTGCGATATGGTCGCGCATTTTTCCCTATTCGGAACACTGGGTCAGGCTGGGCCTGCCCGGAAACGCGGCAGAGTGGGCCGTTCTGGAAACCGCTCTAACGGGCACAGGCGAGTAACGCCTCCACATCGAGGTGCTTTTCGAGATGCGCCGCCAATGCATCCAAGGCGGCCTCGACCCCTGCGCTATAGGCATGGCCGGAGGCCACCGCCCCAAGCTCTGCAAGGTACGCGGCGCGAAAGGCATCATCGGCGAACATCCCGTGTAGGTAACTGCCCTGCACCAATCCGTCCGCAGTCATGGCCCCGTCCGGCGCGTCCTCCACAAAGGCAAAGGGCCGTGCGCAATCGGCGCCGCTGGTGCGCCCGATGTGGATTTCATACCCGTCGAAATCCACGCCACTCGGCCCATGTGTCGCCCGCACCCGCGTCAGGCGCTTGTCCGCATGCATCGTGGTTTCCACATCCAGCAGACCAAGACCCGCATCGCTGCCTGCAGGGCCCTCGTTTCCCTCGGGATCATGCACCGCATGGCCCAGCATTTGATAACCCCCACAAATCCCCAACACACGGCCACCGCGCCGAACATGGGCCCGCAAATCAACATCCCAGCCCTGACTGCGAATAAACGACAGGTCGCCGCGGGTGGACTTGCTGCCCGGTATGATTACCAAGTCGCAATCCCCCGGCAGGGCACGGCCCGCCTCTATGATCTCAAGGGAAATGCCCGGCTCCTGCGCCAATGGATCAAGGTCATCAAAGTTCGCAATTCTGCTCAGGCCAAGGGTCGCAACCCGGTAGGCCCCTGCGCCTTTCGCCATACGCCGCAGGTCCAGCCCGTCTTCGGCGGGCAAGATATGGGCGCGGTCGAAAAACGGCACGACACCAAAACCGCGCCATCCTGTCTGCTCCGCAATCAAACGATAGCCATCATCGAAAAGCCTCGGATCGCCGCGAAACTTGTTGATGGCAAAGCCGCAAATCATCGCGGCGTCTTCAGCATCCAACACCGCCTGCGTACCGATGATCTGCGCAATCACCCCGCCGCGGTCGATGTCTCCCACTAACAAAACCGGACAATCCGCCGCCCGCGCGAAACCCATATTGGCAATATCGCCCGCCCGCAGATTTACCTCGGCAGGGCTCCCCGCCCCCTCTACCAAGACAAGGTCATAACCCGCCTTCAGGCGCGCAAAGCTCTCCTGCACCGGGGCCATCAACCGCGGCTTCAACGCCGCATAGTCGCGCGCTTTGACCGTCGCAATCCGCTGGCCCTGCACCACAACCTGGCTGCCATTGTCGCTCTCTGGCTTAAGGAGCACAGGGTTCATATCGGTGTGCAGATCAAGACCCGCAGCCATGGCCTGAAGCGCCTGCGCGCGCCCGATCTCTCCCCCATCGGCGGTGACAGCGGCATTGTTTGACATGTTTTGCGGCTTGAACGGCGCAACGCTCAATCCGCGCAGCTTGGCCGCACGGCACAGGCCGGCAACCAACATGGATTTCCCGACGTTGGAGCCTGCCCCCTGAACCATTAGCGCCCGGCCCATTACCCTACCCCTGTTTCGGCAAAAACGCCTCAACGGCGGCGGAGGCAATGACCGTGACATTGCGATTTGACGGGTTCACCACATTCAGGCCCCCAAGAACCGCCTGCACAGTGGCCCGCCCGCGCGGCAGCCCCTCGGCCAAAACCGCGCAATCAACAGCGTCCGGCTCCTGCACGCCGACAGTTACGCGCACCTCCATGTCGTCATGGGAAATCCCCATCGCCTCGAACATGGGGATCGACGAATGGCGGATTGCATCCTCGATCGCCCTCGATGCGGCCTTGGTGTAATCCTGACCATATTGATCGTTGCCCATCCCCATTTCGATAATGAACCTCTGCATCAGGCACCCTCCATCTCGAAGCTTACGGATATAGCGACATTGGCCATCACAGTCGGCGCCCCATAGGGCCGCGGCACGTCCAGGCCACCTTGCACCACAGAGACCGAAATCTGACCATAGGGGAAGGCCTCTACAACAGCCTCAACATCCACCTGATCGGGCTGCTGGACCCCGATTTCCAGATCAATCAACATCTCGGTCTTCTCACGCCCGAAAAGCTCCGCCAAGTTGATCGAATTGTGCCAAAGAGCATCCTGAACCGCGCGCTTTGCCGCTCCGGTATAGTCCTGCCGCCGCAAACTGCTGCCCATTCCGAACTCTGTCAGCATCCGAACTTTTGCCATTTTCCGCTCCTGAGTTTCTTATTGGCCCAAATATCCCGGGGGGGAGAGCGCATCGCGCTCCGGGGGGCAGAGCCCCCCATTTTTTTCGAAGGAAAAAATCGCCCTACTTCAAAATTCCACGCCAGGTTGCGCCTTTACGCCCCCTGCAAAGGGGTGCTTAACCATGGTCATATCTGTCACCAGATCGGCCATCTCAATCAAGTCCGGCTTGGCATTGCGTCCAGTCAGAACCACATGGCTCAGAGGCGGCTTTTCCTCGGCAAGGAACTCAAGAACCTCGTCCAGATCCAGATAGTCATACCGCAGCGCGATATTGATCTCGTCCAACAGCACCAGCTTGATCTCGGGGTTGCGGATCAACTCCTTCGCCTTTTCCCAGCCCGCGCGCGCAGCGGCGATGTCGCGTTCCTTGTCTTGGGTCTCCCAGGTGAACCCTTCGCCCATGGCATAAAACTGGCACAACTCACCGAAGTTCTGGGTCAGCAAACGCCGCTCGCCGGTATCCCAGGCCCCCTTGATAAACTGCACCACGGCACAGGGCATCTCATGGGCGATACAGCGCAGAATCATACCGAAGCCGGAGGAGGACTTGCCCTTCCCCTTGCCCGTATGAACGATGATCAAGCCCTTCTCGCCCTCTTTCGTGGCCATGATCTTGTCCCGCGCAGCCTTGATCTTGGCCTTCTTGGCCGCATGACGGGCGTTTTCAGCTTCTGATGTGTCGTTTGCCATTGCACTGGCTCCCTTGCTTGACAACCCATTGCCTTTTGCCTCAGGTGAGGCCGTTGGTTCCTGTCTATGACAGGCGAAGAGGGAATGCGAAAGGGGGGCGAGAGCCGCCCGAATGCAGCCGCCCCCGCGACCGTGACCGGAGAGGTTGCCAAAGGCCACTGGCCCCATCGGGGGCGCGGGAAGGCAGGCAACCGAAGGGGCGATGCCCCCTATCCGCAAGCCGGGAGACCTGCCAACACAACGTGTTTTACGGGCGGTCGGGGTGTGCCGCGCCGGAAAGATGGCGGCTATCCCGTCCTTTCTGGCCATTTTCCCCGCGCTGCCAATGCCGCCGGAAAGGGCCCGAGATGACAACGACGCTCCATGTGTGCATGACCTGCCGCGCCGGACAAGAGGTGCCCGAGGACGGCATTCGTCCGGGTGCACGGCTGCATGACAAGCTAACCGAACTCGGCGCGCCCGAGGGGGTCGAGATCGTCCCCGTCGAGTGCCTCTCTGCCTGCAACAACGGCGGGGCAGTTGCCCTGACACAGCCGGGCAAATGGTCTTACGTCTACGGCCACATGACCGAGGACAACGCCGAAGACATCCTGACAGGCGCCGCCGCCTATGCTGCCACCGATAACGGTATTGTGCCGTGGCGCGAGCGCCCGGTGATTTTTCGCAAACAATCCCTTGCACGCATCCCCCCCCTCGCCGCGCCCGCGGCTGCAAAAGGCTGAACCCATGTCCGATCTGTCCAAAATCCCCGTCACCGTTGTCACCGGCTTTCTTGGCTCTGGCAAAACCACATTGATCCGTCATTTGATGCAGAACCCGCAGGGCAAGCGCCTTGCCATTCTGGTCAATGAATTCGGCACCGTCGGGGTTGATGGCGAGATCCTTAAATCCTGTGCTGATGAGAACTGCCCTGACGAAAACATCGTGGAGCTGGCCAATGGTTGCATCTGCTGCACCGTGGCCGATGACTTTATCCCCACGATCGAGGCCCTGATGGCCCTGCCGACCAAGCCCGATCACATCCTGATCGAAACCTCTGGTCTTGCCTTGCCCAAACCGCTGCTCAAAGCCTTTGAGTGGCCCGCGATCCGCTCCAAGATCACTGTCGATGGCGTGATTGCTCTGGCCGATGCAGAGGCCGTTGCCGCAGGCCGCTTTGCCCCTGACGAGGCCGCCGTGCAGGCACAGCGCGAGGCCGACGATAGCCTTGATCACGAAACGCCCCTGTCCGAAGTGTTCGAGGATCAGATCAGCTGCGCCGATATCATCCTTCTGACCAAGGCCGACCTTGCCGGAGAGGCCGGCGTGGAAGCCGCCCGCAAGATCATCGCCGCCGAAGCGCCGCGCCCGCTGCCGACCCTCGCCATCAGCGAGGGTGAAATTGACCCGCGCACCATCCTCGGCCTTGGCGCTGCCGCCGAGGACGACCTGGACAGCCGCCCCTCGCACCATGACGGCCACCACGACCACGAACACGACGACTTCGACACCGTGGTGATTGAACTGGACGAGATTGAGGACCCAGAGGCTCTCTCGGCTGCGATCCAACGCCTCGCCCGCGAGCAAAACATCCTGCGCGTCAAAGGTCACATCGCTGTTTCGGGCAAGCCTATGCGCCTGCTCGTGCAGGCCGTGGGAGAGCGCGTGCGGCATCAATATGACCGTCCATGGGGCGACACACCGCGCGCCAGCCGCCTTGTCGTGATCGCCGAGCACGATCACGTCGACGAGGCCGCCATTCGCGCCACCCTGCAGGGCTGACATCATGCATGTCGTCTTTCGCGAAAGCCACGGGTTAGAGGAAACCGACACGCCGTTCGATCTGGGTCAAACCCCGGCCGATCTGGTGGTGCTGTCGTTTTCCGACAGTGACCTTGGCGCTTTCGCGGCGGGCTGGCATCGCGCGGCGCAGGGTGGACAATCGGGCCTGCCGAGCACACGGCTCGCCAATCTGGTGGCCCTGAAACACCCCCTTTCTGTCGACACCTATGTTGAAAACACACTGTCCGGGGCCAAGGGTATCTTGATCCGGCTGATTGGCGGGGAAAGCTACTGGCCCTATGGCCTAATGTGCCTGCGTGATCTAGCACAGCGCCGCGGCATTGCCATTGCCGTTCTGCCCGCCGATGGCCGCGAAGACCCCGCGCTTGATGCCTATTCCACTTTGCCGACCTCCACCCTGCGCCGCCTGTCGGCGCTTTGCGATGCGGGCGGGGCGGTGGCGGCGCAGGCGGCTCTGGCGCAGCTTGCCCTTGCCGCGGGCCTTTATGCGGGGCCGGTGATGGGTGAGAAGACCGTGCCCCAATGTGGCTGGTACGATCCGGAGCGGGGCGTCATTGCCGCGCCCAGGCCTGATGCGCCCCTCGTTCCGGTCACCTTCTATCGCAGCTACCTGACCGCCGCCGACACGGCGCCGGTGGATGCCATAATTGCCGCCCTGAGGGATCGCGGCTTTGCGGCCTACGGGCTCTTCGTGCCCTCCCTTAAGGCCCCCGGCGCGGCGGAGTTTCTTGCGCAGGCATTTGCCGTGGCGCCCCCTGCCGCCCTCGTCAATGCCACCGCCTTTTCCGGCAAGTCAGCCGACGGCCCCTCCCCCCTCGACGCGCCCGGCTGCCCTGTCTTCCAACTGGCCCTGTCTACGGCGCGGCGCAAGGATTGGGCCTTGGCGGAGCGGGGGCTGTCCCCAGCCGATCTTGCCATGCATGTGGTTCTGCCCGAGGTCGACGGGCGCATCTTCACCGGCGTGGTCAGCTTTAAACAGCCCGGCAAAAAGGACCCCGCCCTCGAATACTCCCGCTTTGCGCATAGCGCGGATAGGGAACGTGCGGAGGTCATGGCGGGCAAGGTGGCCGCATGGCACGCCCTTGGGCAAGCAGAGACTCAAGAACGCGAAATCGCCCTGATCCTTTCCACCTATCCCGGCAGACCCGATCAGATCGCCCATGCCGTTGGCCTTGATGCGCTAGCCTCTGCCGAGGGGATCCTCGCGGGCCTGTCGGAGGCTGGGTATGAGACGCAGGCGGGCGAGGATCTGGCCGAGGCGCTTAACTCGCAGACCATCGCCTGGCCACTTGAGGCCTATCAAGCCGCCCTCGCCAACCTTCCCGAGACGCTCCGCGAGGACCTGACCCAGGCATGGGGCGCGCCAGAGGCAGACCCCGCCTGCCGCGAGGGTGCGTTCCACTTTGCCGCCCTGCGCCGTGGCCGCGCCCTCGTTGCGCTTCAGCCAGAACGCGGCGCGGCGGCGCAGCGGGAGGATGACTACCACGACACTGGCCGCACACCGCGCCACGGCTATGTGGCCTTTTACCTATGGCTGCGGGAACAGGGCATCCATGCCCTCTTGCACATCGGCGCTCATGGCACGTTGGAATGGCTGCCCGGCAAATCTGTGGCCCTCTCGCGTGACTGCTGGCCAGAGGCCCTGATCGGGACGACACCGGTCCTCTACCCC
Source organism: Harenicola maris (assembly GCA_018524345.1). Classification (GTDB taxonomy): domain Bacteria; phylum Pseudomonadota; class Alphaproteobacteria; order Rhodobacterales; family Rhodobacteraceae; genus Harenicola; species Harenicola maris. The sequence goes on along the minus strand of JADQAZ010000001.1, from coordinate 88,464 downwards.
TTTATCGTCAACGACCCGGGCGAGGCCGCCCAAGCGAAACGCCGTATCTCGGCCATAACCCTTGGCCACGTTCCGCCCCCCTTGGCCGAAAGCGAAACGCCCGCGGGGTTGGTCCGCCTCGAAAGCCTGCTCGACGAATATTCCACCGCCGATGGCCTCGACCCCGCCCGCCGCGACCGCCTGATCGAAGGGATCCGTTCCGAGGCGCAGGGCGCGGGTGTTGAGGCCGACCTTGGCCTGACGCCCGATGCCTCCGCCGCCGAGGCGATCACCCGCATTGACCGATTTGTCTGCGACATCAAGGAAAGCCAGTTTGGCGATGGTCTGCACATCTACGGCGCGGCAGAGGGCGAGATGCAGGGGCTGCTTGATGCCCTGAATGGCAAGCGCGTCGCCCCCGGGCCGTCCGGCTCGCCCTATCGCGGGCAGACGGATGTTCTGCCAACGGGGCGCAACCTATTCTCCGTCGATCCCCGCGCTGTTCCCTCCCGCGCGGCCCATGCTCAGGGCGTCAAACTGGCCGAAGAGCTGGTGCGGCGGCATCTACAGGATCACGGCGACTATCCGCGCGGCCTTGTGGTTGATTTGTGGGGCTCTGCCACCATGCGCACAGCGGGCGAAGAGCTCGCCATGGCGCTGCACCTCGCCGGCCTCGCCCCGAAATGGGATGAGGGATCGGAGCGCGTCTCTGGCTTTGAAATCCTGCCGCTGGCCCTGTTGGACAGGCCGCGCATTGACGTAACGCTGCGGGTCTCCGGCCTGTTCCGCGATGTTTTCCCCGGCCTCTCGCAAATGTTCGAGGCGGGGGCGCAGGCCCTTGCGCTGCGGGAGGAAAGTCCCGCCGACAATCCCTATCTGACCGCTGCGCCCCGCGTCTTCGGCCCCAAACCCGGCCACTACGGGGTTGCCATGGGCGCGGCGCTGGAGGACTACTCCGCCGAGGGGCAAAACCATGCGGGCGAGCAATGGCTGCAGGGTTCCGCTTGGGCGATCGACGCGGCGGGCACCTCCACCCATGATCGCGCCGGTCTTGAGGCCCGCGTCAAGGGGGCGGACAGTTTTGTGCACGTGCAGGACCTGACCGAAACGGACGTGCTGATGTCGCCCGACTATGCCGCCCATGAGGCCGGCTTTGCAGCCGCCGCCGCCCGCCTTGGTGCCGATGCGCCTGCGCTCTACCACATCGACAGCACCAACCCCGCCGCCCTTCGCGCCCGCACTTTGCCAGAGGAAATCGCCCGCACCGTGCGCGCCCGCGCGGCCAATCCCGATTGGGCCAGCGGTATGATGCGCCACGGTTTTCGCGGCGCGGCGGAGGTGACGGCAACGCTTGATAACCTCGCTGCCATGGCCAACCTGACCCGCGCCATTCCACCGCATCTTTTTGACCTCTACCACGAGGCCACATTGGGGCGAGAGGACCTTGTCGCCTTTATGGAGGAGGCCAACCCCATGGCCCTTGAGGCCCTGCGGAACCGTTTTGCCGCGCTCCGCGAGGCCGGGCTGTGGGTCACGCGGCGCAACTCCATCGCCGCCGCGATAGAGGGCAGCGCGTGAGCGTCCCCGAGATCAAAGGCTGGTGCCCCGGCGCCCTTCGGCCAATGGCTTCCGGCGATGGCCTTGTCGTGCGATTGCGCCCGCCACTTGGGCGGCTGACACAGGCGCAGGCAAAGCGCATTGCGGAGCTGTCCGTTGCACATGGCAACGGCACATTGGACCTTTCAAGCCGCGCCGCCTTGCAGATACGCGGCGTGAGCGAAGCAAGCTACCCGGCCCTGCTCGATGGTCTCTCTGCCCTGAATCTTCTGGACAAAAGCGCAGAAGCAGAGGCGAACCGCAACGTCATCACGCAGCCCTTTTGGCAGGAGGGCGACAGGACACAGGTAATTGCACGGGCTCTGGAAGCAGCCCTCGCAGCCGCCCCTCTGCCCGGCCTGCCCGCGAAATTTGGCTTTGCCGTCGACACCGGGCCGCAGCCCGTGTTGCGCGAAACACCCACTGACATCCGAATTGAGGCGACTTCAACCGGCACGCTGCAGCTTTGCGCAGATGGCGCCGAAATCTGCGCCGAAGTCGAACCCGCCGAGGCCGTGCAGGCCGCGATCGACCTCGCCGAATGGTTCCTTCAGGCCAGAGCGGATTTACCCGGCCCTGCGCCGGGCCGTATGGCTCGGCTGCTCAGGCGCGGGGTTGTGCTTCCGCCTGCCTTCGCAGGCATGCAGCGCAACCCCGCGCCCGCCCCTGCCCGCCAGACACCGGGCCCGAGCACATCTGGCACTCTGGTCGCTCTGGCCTTTGGCCAGATGCAGGCCGAAACGCTTGTTGAACTTGCCAGCCTCAGCGCCGTGCGCATGACCCCGTGGCGCATGATCTTGCTGGAAGGGGCAACACAGGCGCCTGATCTGCGGGAACTCATCACAACCCAGGATGACCCACTCTTGCGGACGATGGCCTGCACCGGTGCGCCCCGCTGCCCCCAAGGGCATGCCCCGACCCGCACCTTGGCGCGCAGCCTTGCGCCATTGGTCCCCGCGGGGCAAACTCTGCATGTCTCTGGCTGCGCTAAGGCCTGTGCGCACCCCCGCGCTGCCGACCTGACCGTCCTTGCCACGCCGCAAGGATTTGACCTTATCCGCAACGGCACCTGCGCCGATCTTCCAGCGCTTACAAACCTTTCCCCTGATACCCTTCCAAAGGCCCTGACCCCCTGATGCCCCATACTTATGAGACCAATGGCGCGGAGATTTACCTCCGTTCCTTCGCGACAATCCGAGCGGAGGCGAACCTCGCCCGCTTTACGCCCGAGGAAGAGATCGTTGCCGTGCGCATGATCCACGCCGCCGGTATGGTCGGGCTTGAGGAGCACGTGGAATTCACCCCTGATATGGCATTGGCAGCCCGCGCGGCCCTTGAATCTGGCGCGCCGATCCTTTGCGATGCTTACATGGTGTCAGAGGGCATCACCCGCCCCCGCCTGCCCGCGGACAATCAGGTCATCTGCACCCTGCGCGATCCTTCCGTGCCGGATCTTGCCAAAGAGATGCAAAACACCCGCTCCGCCGCCGCGCTGGAGCTTTGGCGACCGCATCTGGACGGCGCGGTTGTGGCCATCGGCAATGCCCCTACGGCTCTGTTTCACCTGCTCAACATGCTCGAGGATCCTGCCTGCCCCCGGCCCGCCGCCATCATCGGCTGCCCTGTCGGTTTTATCGGAGCTGCAGAAAGCAAAGAGGCCCTGATGGCAGCGCCGCCGGTTCCCGCTATGATCGTCAGAGGCCGCCTTGGCGGCTCTGCCATTACCGTTGCGGCGGTCAACGCCCTCGCCAGCCGAAAGGAATAGCCCATGGGCAAGATCATCTGCACCGGCCTTGGCCCCGGCAACCCGGACCTCATGTCGGTCCGTTCCGATCGTTTGATCCGGCAGGCCAGCCACGTGGCGTTCTTTCGCAAAGCGGGCCGCAAGGGACAGGCCCGCGCCATCGTTGATGGCATGTTGCGAGATGACGCGACCGAGCACGCCATGGAATACCCGGTGACGACCGAGCTGCCCTTCGACAGCCCCGAGTATATCGCCGCACTGGCCACCTTTTACGATGATTGGGCCGCCAAGCTTACCGCCCTGAGTCAGACCGAAGATGTAATTGTTTTGTGTGAAGGCGATCCGTTTTTCTATGGTTCCTTCATGCACCTCTACACCCGCCTGCACAGCAAGGTAGAGATGGAGATCATCCCCGGCATCACCGGCATGTCGGGCTGTTGGACGGCGACCGAACAGCCGATCACATGGGGCGATGATGTCCTGACCGTCCTGATGGCGACCTTGCCGCAGGACCAGCTGATCCAGCATATGCAAACCGCAGATGCCCTTGTGGTGATGAAGACCGGGCGCAATTTGCCCAAAGTGCGCCGCGCCCTTGCCGCCGCGGGGCGTCTTGAGGCCGCTTGGCTGGTCGAGCAGGGCACGGGCCCCAATCAGCGTATTGCCCGCCTTGCCGATATGGCAGAAACCGACTGTCCGTATTTCGCGATTGTCCTCGTGCACGGCAATGGCCGCCGCCCCGAACTGCAGGCCTCGGCATGAGCGGCTGGGTCACCATCGCGGGCCTTGGCCCCGGCGACGCCGAGCTTGTAACCCCGCAGGTGACGCAGGCGATCGCGGAGGCCACGGACGTCATCGGCTACATTCCATACGTCAACCGCATCGCGCCGCGTGAGGGCCTGTCCCTGCATCCAACGGACAATAGGGTGGAGATTGACCGCGCAGAACATGCCCTGACGCTCGCGAGCGAGGGCAAGCGCGCGCTCGTGGTTTCCTCTGGCGATCCGGGGGTCTTTGCCATGGCCGCCGCTGTGTTCGAGGCAATGGAGAACCGCCCCGATTGGCAGGCCCTTGATATCCGTGTCCTGCCCGGCATCACCGCCATGCTGGCCGCCGCCGCCAGCCTTGGCGCGCCTATGGGGCATGACTTTTGCGCCATCAACCTGTCAGACAACCTCAAACCATGGGCGGTGATCGAAGAGCGCCTACGGCTCGCCGCGCGCGCCGATTTCTCTATGGCCTTTTACAACCCGCGTTCCAAAAGCCGCCCGCATCAGTTCACCCGTGCGCTTGAGGTTTTGCTCGAGGAATGTGGCCCGAAACGCCTGATCTCCTTTGCCCGGGCTGTCAGCACCCCGGAGGAGGCGATCCAAACCGTCGAATTGGGCGAGGCAACCCCCGAGATGGCCGATATGCGCACCGTGGTCATCCTCGGGTCAAGCACGACGCGCCGCATCGGCCCTTGGGTCTATACCCCCCGACGTGCCGAATGAGCGATCCATTGCATCACTCCGGCCACATCATGGCGCAGCTCTCGATCCGGCACCGCCGGACGATCCACCATGATCACGGGCAGCCCCAAGGCCCGTGCGGCCTCCAGCTTGCCCGCCGCACTCTGCGCGCCGGAGTTTTTGGCAACCACATGGGTGATCCCGTGGGACAGCATCAAAACCTGATCCGCCGCCCCGGTGAAAGGGCCGCGGCCGATCACCGCGCTTGCGTCCGGCAGGGGCAGATCCCCGGGCCAAGGGTCGACCAAGCGCAGCAGATAGAAATGCTGCGGCGCATCAGCGAAGAGGGTCAAGTGCTGACGGCCGATGGCCAGAAACACGCGCGATCTGGTGGTGGGAAGGGCCCGCACGGCGGCCTCGATGTCGGGCACATGGACCCAGTCATCCCCGTCCCCCGCCACCCATTTGGGGCGTTCAAACGCAACCAAGGGCACTCCGGCCTCGGCGCAGCCTGCCACCGCATTGGCCGACATCTGCACCGCAAAAGGATGGGTTGCGTCAACCACGCCGCTGATCTCCTCGGCCCGCAGATAGGCCGCCAAACCCGAGGCACCCCCGAAGCCGCCAACGCGGGTTGGCAGGGGCTGCACCTTGGGGTGGAGCGTCCGTCCCGCATAGGAAAACACCGCATCGATCCCGCCCTCTGCCACAGCATTTGCCAAGGCGGAGGCCTCGCTCGTGCCCCCCAATATCAAGATACGCGTCATGTCTGATCCTCTTCCAAAGCCGTGGCTTACCATCATCGGTCTGGGCGAAGATGGCCTGCAAAGCCTATCCGGCGCAAGCCGCGATGCCCTTGACGATGCAGAGGTTATCTTTGGCGGCGAAAGACACCTGGCCCTCGTTGAGGCTGGCACCCGCGGCCGGCCTTGGCCGATCCCTTTCGACATTGCCCCCCTGTTGGAGCGGCGCGGCACCCCCACCGTAATGCTTGCGTCCGGTGACCCCTTTTGGAACGGCGCAGGCGGCACGGTGGCGCGGCATCTCTCGCCCTCGGAATGGCTGTGCCATAGCGCGCCCAGCATCTTTAGTCTCGCCGCCGCTCGCCTTGGCCTTCGGCTGGAAACCTGCCGTTGCATGGCCCTGCATGCGGCGCCGTTTGAAACGCTCCGCCCGGTGCTGGCGCCCGGTCAAACCGTTCTTGCCACCCTGCGCGATCCTGCTGCTGTGGGTAAGCTGGACGAGTGGCTTACCGCCCAGGGTTTTGACGCCGAGCTTTTGGTCCTCCATGCCCTTGGCGGCCCGCGCGAGGCGATCTTTAAGCAGGGGTCTCCCAATCCGCCGCAACTGCAGGGCCCCGTGGCGGCAGCGGCGACCCCGCGCTCCGGCCCGTTTTTGCAACGGGCCAGCGGGTTGCCCAATTCCCTGTTTGCCCATGATGGCCAAATCACCAAACAGCAGGTTCGAGCCCTGACCCTGAGCGCCCTTGCCCCCCGCATGGGCGAGCGGCTTTGGGACATCGGGGCGGGCAGTGGTTCGATCTCGGTCGAATGGTGCCTCTCGGGCGGAACCGCCGCGGCGATCGAACCCCGAGCCGATCGCATCCCGAACATTCGCACCAATGCGCAGGCTTTTGGCCTCGCCCACTTGCTAACGGTGCATCACGGCGCGGCCCCTGAAGCACTGGCAGTCCTTCCTGCCCCCGATGCCGTCTTTGTTGGCGGCGGTGGTTCTGACAGGTTGTTCGAGGTGTTGTTTCAAACACTCGCCCCCGGCACCCGCCTTGTGGCCAACGGCGTGACCCTAGAGACGGAGGCCCGGCTGGCCGCCCTCTACGCCGCACATGGCGGAGACCTCACCCGCATCGAACTTGCCAGTGCCGAGCCTCTTGGCTCCCTGCACGGCTGGAAACCCGCGAGGCCCATTGTGCAATGGAGCGTCACTCTATGATCGCCGGTCTGGGCTTTCGCGGTCAGGCGAGCGCAGGCGACCTTGCAGCGGCCCTTCAGGCTACGGCTGTGCCTCTGGCAAGCCTGACCGCTCTTGCGACAGTTGAAAGCAAGGTCCAAGCTGCCCCCCTGCGCGCCCTTGCCGAAACTCTTTCCTTGCCAGTCATCGGTGTTCCACAGGCCGTGCTGAAGGGCACCCCAACCCCAACGCATTCCCCCCGCGCCATGGAGATGTTCGGCACCGGCAGCCTTGCCGAGGCGGCCGCCCTTCATGCCGCGGGGCCCATGGCCACCCTGATCGCCCCGCGAAGCACCTGCCCTGGCGGCATGGCCACCGCCGCAGTCGCCACACCAAGACCTCAAACAGAAAGCCCATCCCAATGACCGTCCACTTCATCGGCGCGGGCCCCGGCGCCGCCGACCTGATCACCCTACGAGGGCAATCCTTGATCGCCAGCAGCCAAACCTGCCTTTATGCCGGCTCCTTGGTGCCGCAGGCTTTGCTGAGCCATTGCCCCGAAGGCGCGGTGATCATCAACACAGCGCCGCTGTCGCTGGACGAGATCATGGACCATATCCAAACCGCCCATGACGCGGGCCATGACATCGCCCGCCTGCATTCCGGCGACCTGTCCGTCTGGTCCGCCATGGGCGAACAGCTCCGCCGGTTGCGCGCCCTTGATATCCCCTTTGATGTGACCCCCGGCGTGCCCTCCTTTGCCGCCGCTGCCGCCGCTCTGCAAACCGAGCTTACCCTGCCCGGCCTTGCGCAGTCGGTTGTCCTGACCCGCACCTCGGGCCGCGCCACAGCCATGCCGCCGAACGAAACGCTGGAAAACTTCGCCGCCACCCGCGCGACCCTTGCCATCCATCTGTCGGTGCATGTGCTGGCCGATGTCACGGAGCGGCTAACTCCGCATTACGGCGCCGATTGCCCCGTCGCCGTTGTCTGGCGCGCCACTTGGCCGGACGAGAAAATCCTGCGCGCGACCCTAGGCACCTTGGAAACCGAAGTGCCCAAGGAGATGGCCCGCTCTGCCCTTATCCTCGTGGGCCCCGCCCTTGCGGCAACCGGGTTCGACGAAAGCCGCCTCTATGCGGGCGATTATGACCGCCGCTATCGCCCCGTCGGCACCGATCCACGCTTTCCGGAGGGCACAGAATGAGCAGCCCGACACCCGGCCTGATGATCTCCGCCCCTGCCTCTGGCACCGGCAAGACAACGGTCATGCTCGGCCTTCTTGCCGCCCTTCGTTCCGCAGGCAAAACAGTGCAGCCCTACAAATCCGGCCCCGACTACATCGATCCGGCCTTTCACCGCGCCGCCACGGGACGTCCCTCTGTCAACCTTGACAGTTGGGCCATGGATACCGAGCGTTTGCACAGCCTGACTCAAGCCAGCGAAAGCGCCGATCTGGTGCTGGCCGAGGGGTCCATGGGCCTGTTTGACGGGGTGGTCACGCCGGGGGCGACCGGCAACGGGGCGAGCGCTGATATCGCAACGCTTATGGGCTGGCCTGTTCTGCTCGTCCTCGATGTGTCGGGGCAGGCGCAATCCGCCGCCGCCATTGCCCTTGGCTTTAAAAACTTGCGGCCGGACCTCCCCTTTGCGGGGGTGATCCTCAACCGTGTTGCCAGTCCGCGGCACGAGGCCCTCACCCGCGCCGGTATGGAAGAGGCTGGGATCAAGGTTTTTGGCGCTTTGCCCCGCAACCCCGATATGGCCCTGCCGGAGCGCCACCTTGGCCTGATCCAGGCCGAGGAAACCCCCGAGCTGGACGCCATTCTTGAAAACGCGAGCCGTTTTATCGCCAAGCACGTTGATATTGAGGCCGTCACCAAGGCCGCTAGTGCCGCCCCTGCGCGCCTCCAAGGCGCGGCCAACCCCATCACCCCACCAGCCATGCGGATCGCGCTCGCCCGTGACGCCGCGTTCAGCTTTGTCTATCCCCATCTGCTCGACGCATGGACAGCCGCGGGCGCAACCATCCTGCCCTTCTCCCCCCTCGCAGATGAGGCGCCGGACGAAACGGCCGACCTGTGCTGGCTCCCCGGCGGTTATCCCGAATTGCACGCGGGCAAGATCGCCGCCAGCCATAGTTTCCTGACTGGCCTGCGCCGATTTGCGGATACCAGGCCCGTCCACGGCGAATGCGGCGGCTACATGGTTATGGGCGCGGGCCTTACCGATAAGTCGGGCACACGGCATGACATGGCAGGGCTGTTCAACCTCGAAACCTCCTTCGCCAAGCGAAAAATGCACCTTGGCTATCGGCAGGCGCGACTTCTGCATGACACCCCGATGGCCGCCAAGGGCGCCCTGCTGCGCGGCCATGAATTCCACTACACCTTCGTCACAGATGCCCCAGATGCCCCCTTGGCCGAGGTTACGGATGCCAGTGGAACGCCCATGCCGGAAACCGGCGCAATCGCGCGAATGCCGGGCGGCGGGCAGGCGACTGGCACGTTTTTCCATCTGATTGATCAGGATTAGGGGCGAAAACCTCTTGAACCGGACCGCATTTTCCCCGACGAGCGAACCATGAGTGGTTTTGTCTCCTTTGTATCCTCTGGCCCCGGTGATCCTGAGCTCTTGACGCTCAAGGCGGTGGATCGGCTGCAAAAGGCCGATGCGGTGCTGTTTGATGACCTGTCGTCTGGCCCGATCCTTGGGCATGCCCGCGATGGGGCCGATATGATCGGCGTCGGCAAACGTGCAGGCCGCCCCTCTCCGCAGCAAAGCCACGTGAGCAAGCTCCTTGTTGAATACGCCCAGACAGGTCAGCGGGTTGTGCGCCTGAAATCCGGCGATAGCGGCATTTTTGGCAGGCTGGAAGAAGAGCTGACAGCCCTTCGCGCGGCTGGGATCCCCTATGAAATCATCCCCGGCGTCACCTCGGCCTCTGCCGCCGCCGCCGCCGCGGGCATTCCGCTTACACGGCGGGAAACGGCGCGGCGGGTGCAGTTTCTGACCGGTGCGGATGTCACCGGCGAATTGCCCGAGGGGATGCATATGCAAACCCTCGCCGACCCCAATGCGACAACCGTTGTCTTCATGGGCAAACGCACATTTCCCAAGCTGGCAGAGCGGCTGATGGCGGCGGGCCTTCCCGGGGATACTCCGGCCCTGCTCGCCGAATCCGTTGGCCACCCGGAGCAGGACATCACCCGCTCCACCTTGACGGAACTGGCCAGAAAACTGTCACAATCAACTGGCTCTGGCCCCGCCATCATCATTTACGGCCCCCTCGCCGAGTAGGCCGCTTGACAGCTTCCTCCGGCATCGGCACTCCTTGAAACAGGACGGTGTTCCCGCAAGGGGACGCTAAGGGAACGCGGTGCGGCGCGGGGGTATCCCCCAGCCAATTCCGCGACTGCCCCCGCAACTGTAAGCGGTGAGCCACCCCGGAACACGCCACTGTCTGCCATGCGCAGATGGGAAGGCCCGGTCAGGCCGCGACCCGCAAGTCAGGAAACCTGCCGTCCCCTTCTATGCCGCCCCCCTCATGGCGGCCTCGTAAAATATCTTCGCCGTCGGAGGGACGGCATAATTTGGAGAGCTGCAATATGCATATCGAACCCGGCGTCGTTGACGCCGCAAAAATTGGCCTCAGCTACGCAACAGCTGCTGGTGCGGGGGCCTTCGGCCTGTATCAACTGGCCGCGGCCAGCCGTGAGAAGGGCCTGCCATCCGTGGCCCTTCGCAGCCTGATCGGCACCCTCGGGACACTGGTGTTTTTTGAATTAATGCCGCATTTCGCCGTCGGGGTGTCCGAGGTCCACTTTATCCTTGGCTCGACCTTGTTCCTGATCCTCGGCGCAGGCCCCGCTGCCCTTGGCCTTGCCCTTGGCCTGCTGGCTCAGGGCATGTTCATGGCCCCGATTGACCTGCCGCAATACGGCATGAACCTGACAACGCTTCTGGTGCCGCTCTTTGCGCTGCACGCGCTTGCGCGCAAAATCATCGCGCCGGGTACGGCCTATGTTGACCTGAAATATTCGCAGGCACTGGCCCTTTCTACGGCCTATCAAGGCGGCGTTGTTGCTTGGGTGGCCTTCTGGGCGATCTATGGCTCCGGCTTTGGTGCAGAGAACCTTGCCAATGTCGCCAGCTTTGGTGCGGCTTATATGCTCGTAGTGATTGTTGAGCCTTTGGCCGATCTCGCCGTTCTGGCTGGTGCAAAGTCCCTGCGCGGGCTAAAGGGCTCAGCCTTCGTAACGCCGCGCCTTTATAACGCGGCCTAAAGCGCCCATAAAAAACTCTGAAACGCGGTCCGATTACAGGGCCGCGTTTTGTGTAGGAGAGCAGTTTGAAAACCCTGACCCTTATTGGAATTGGCACCGGCAATCCCGATCACCTGACCCTGCAGGCGATCAAGGCCCTGAACGCTGCGGCCCTGATCCTGATCCCACGCAAAGGGCCGGAGAAGGATGACCTTGCCGAGCTTCGCCGCAGCATTTGCGCCGATGTCATCACCGCGCCCGTCACCATCGCCGAGTTTGACCTGCCGAAACGTGACACCAGCAATCCCAGCTACACCCAAGGCGTTCTGGATTGGCACGACGCCATCGCCGAGGCTTGGCAGGCTGAGATCGCCCGCCATCCGACGGCGCAAAGCGTCGCTCTGCTGGTTTGGGGGGATCCCTCGCTTTACGACAGCACCCTGCGCATTGCCGCCCGCCTTGCGCCGCAGCCCGAAATAACCGTGATCCCCGGTATCACCTCTGCCCTCGCGCTAACGGCCAGTCACGCCATTCCCGTCAATGAAATTGGCGCGCCATTTCTGACAACCACGGGCCGCCATTTGCGCGATCACGGTTGGCCTGATGGCGTGGATACCCTAGTGGTGATGCTCGACGGCGGTTGCGCGTTTCAGGTGCTTCAGTCGCAGGGTATCACGATCTACTGGGCCGCCTATGTCGGCATGGAGAACGAAATCGCTCTGAGCGGGCCGCTTGAAACCACCGGCCCCAAGATCATCGAGGCGCGCGCAGCGGCCCGCGCCGATCACGGCTGGATCATGGATATCTACCTGCTCCGGCGTGAAGCCAAAGCGGGTTAAACCTCGGCGCCATAGAGCCAATCCATACGGCGGTGCCCTAGGCTCGGCGCTATGCGACTGCCAAGCCAGATCGGGCCATAGTTCAGGCCCTGTTGCAGCGCCCCGCGTTTGTGAAACAGGCGCAAATTGTCCCTTGACGCCTTTTGCACCCGGCTCGCCCGGCGGATGCGTTTGACATAGTAGGCCGCGCCCAGATCGGGCAAAGCCACGCCCTGCTTCAGCAGGTGAACCAACATGGCCCCGTCTTCCAACGCCTGAACCGCCCCCTGCGCAAGGGAGGGCAGCATCGGATGCGCCGCATCGCCCAGCAAGAGAACCGGGCCATCGGACCACCGCGCCATCGGTTGACGGGCGAAGAGCGCCCAACGGTTATGGCGGGTAGCCTTCTCGAGGATCGCGGTGACCACCGGTGACCAGCCGCCAAAATCGGCAAGCGCATCCTCGGCCCGCCCCGGAAGGGACCATCCCTCTTCGTGCCAGCTGTCCTGCTCCACGATCCCGACGAAATTGACCAAAGAGCCGCCCCGCACACGCGTTGTCACCGCGTGTTTTCCGGGCCCAGCCCAAATGCACCCTGTCGGCGGAGGGGCCAAGCCTCCCAAAGCCTCCACCGGCACCAGCGCGCGCCAAGCGACATTGCCGGTAAACGCCGGCTTTTCCGGACCGAGCATCTGTTCGCGAATGGCTGAATGAATGCCATCGGCTCCGACGACAAGATCGGCATCGATCTCCCCACCATCGGCGAGGCGGGCCGTGGCCCCATCCTCCCGATGGGCATAACCGATAACGTCGCAACCAAGCCGCAGGGCATCGCCCTGCCGCGCCAAGAGGGCCTGTGCCAGCACCTCAACCAAATCCGCGCGATGCACCTGAATGTAGCGCGCGCCCCACCGCGCCAGCGCCGCGCCTTTCATCGGCAGATACATGATCTGCCGCCCGCTTTCCCCAAGACGCATCTCAATCGCTTCGGGTTCGAACAGGAGCGGCTCCAGAGCGGGCATCACCCCCAATCGCTCAAGCAACTTCACACCATTTGGACTTATCTGCAGGCCTGCGCCGACCTCCTCCAATGCCTTGGCACGTTCGCAGACGGTTACCTGCCACCCCAGCAGCGACAGCGCCAAACCGGCGGATAACCCGCCGATGCCGCCGCCTGCAATGACCGCGTGGCGCTGTAACCCCGCCCTTGTCACACTGTCTCCGTCACCTTGTTCAGGTGACGCGGCGCGTCGGGGTTGATGCCACGGGAGGCGGCGATGCGTTCGACCATGGCGTAAAGACTGGCAATCAGGGCGATAGGGTCAGTCAAGGGGTGCTCGGTCCGCACCCTTGGCAGAATACGCGCGCCCGACACTTTTTCAGTGGTGGCAAAAACAACCGCGCCCTTCTGCGCCAGATCATCCGCAACGCCCGCTAAGGCCGCCTCTGCTTGATCCGCCGCAGTCAAGGCGATCACGGGAAATCCGCCGTCAACGATCGAGACCGGCCCATGCAGAACCTCGGCCGAAGAATAGCTTTCCGCATGCACCTGGCAGGTTTCCTTGAACTTCAAGGCCGCCTCGTTCGACATCGCATAGGCTGGCCCGCGCCCAAGACAGAACAGGGAATTTCGGCTGCCCAATGCGGCGCGTGCCTCTGCCCAATCGATCTGCACGGCTTCTTCCAGTTTCCCGGGAAGACTTTGGATCGCGGCCAAAAGGGCCGCGTCTTCGGCCCATTCCGCCAACATCCAGAGGCCCGAGACGAGCGAATTTACGAAAGTCTTGGTTGCCGCGACGCTGATCTCCGGCCCCGCATGCAGGTTGAGCGTGTGGTCCGAGACCGCCGCAAGGGGGCTGTCCGGGTTGTTCGTCATGGCGATGGTCAGGGCCCCGCCCGCCCGCGCCATCCGCGACATCTCAACGATATCGGGGCTTTTGCCCGATTGCGAAACCGATAGGCAGGCCGCCCCGCCAAGGTTCAGCTGCCGCCCATAGATGGAGGCGATCGACGGGCCGACCGAGGCAATCGGAACGCCCATCAACAATTCGGAAGCATACTTCAAATAGGTCGCCGCGTGATCCGATGACCCCCGCGCAACGCTCACCATAAACGAGGGGGATACATCGCGCATCGCCGCCGCCGCGCCGCGCACATCGGCGCCGCCATTGTCCAACAATCGCTGAACCGCGACGGGGATTTCCAGAATTTCTTTGCGCATCTGTGTGGCGGGGGCGGTCATCAGGGTGGCTCTCCTTGGCTCGAAACGCGCCGTTTGTTGCCATGCAACAGGGCGCGTTTCATTTGCGCGGACTATGACCGCCCTGCCCCCCAAAAGCCAAGCGGCTTTTGCTTTGTTCAGGCCACCTTCGGCTCGGCGCGCGCCATCATGCGCAGGGTCCACAGGGCCATTGCCATGGCGCAACAAGCACATAGAGCAATCGCTCCGATCATCGGCACGGCGGTGCCGTCAAAGAACAGCCCTGTGATCATCACCATCATGCCGCCCGTCACCATCTGCAAAGTGCCACCTAGGGAGGAGGCAAGGCCTGCGATCTCTCCATGCGGGTCAAGGGCCATGACCATCGTGGTCGGGATAATCAGGCCCAAGCAGGCATTGGCGCAGAACAGGCCCGCCATCACAACGGGCAGGCTGGCAAAGCCCGCCAAGCCGATCAGAAACAGCGAAACAGCAAAAGCCGCAAAGCCCATCACAGCCAAGCGGATCACCCGCGCATCGCCAAAGCGCTCGCCGAAAGGCCCGGCAAGCTGCGATGCCATAAAAAACCCGATCGCATTGACCGCGAAAGCAAGGCTGAACCCCGTTGGAGACAAACCGAAATGCCCCGAGTAGACGAAGGATGCGCTCGCAATAAAGACCATAAAGCTCGAGAAGCCAAAGCCGCCGGTGAGGGTCAGCCCGATGAAGGCGGGATCGAGGATCAAAGTCTTTGTGCCGCGCAATAGGTTGCGCAGGTTCACGCGAACGCGCTCTGGCTTGGCAAGTGTTTCGGGCAGGGCCAGCGACATCAACACAAGACCAAGGGCCCCGGCCACGCAAAGCGACCAGAAAACCAGCCGCCAATCACCGATCGCAATCATTCCGCTGCCCGCCAGCGGCGCAAGCATCGGCGAGATTGAAATAACCAACATCACCAAAGCCATGAGCTTTGTCGCATCTGGCCCTGTGTGCAGATCGCGGATGATCGCGCGCGGCACAACCATCAAAACCGCCCCCCCTGCCCCTTGCAGAGCGCGAAATGCCACAAGCCACCCAATCGTTGGCGCCATGGCGCAGCCCACTGTAGCGGCGATGAAAATCCCCAAACCGGCATAGAGCGGCAGCTTGCGCCCCGCTTGGTCCGCCCAGGGGCCATAGATCAGCTGCGCCAAGCCAAAGGCCACGAAATACGCCGTGACCGTAAGCTGCACCGCGGACACCTCTGCCCCCAAGTCCGCCCCGATTTCGGGCAGGGCCGGCAAATACATATCAATGGCGAAGGGGCCAACGGCCGACAACAGGCCGAGGATTAACGCAGTGCGAAACATGGGCATGACAGAATAGTCCTTGGATGGGTGTATGGCACCCATATGCCCCGACTGCTCAAGAGGCAATCCGGCCCGCGCCACATGACGGCAGAAATTGTCAGCAATACGGGCAAAGCCCCGGCGCAGCAGTTTGCCGCGCCGGGAAGGGCATCAATATTCGATAACCGCCCGAATGGATTTGCCCTCATGCATCAGGTCAAATCCGTGGTTGATCTCCTCAAGCTTCAACTTGTGGGTGATCATCGGGTCAATTTCGATTTTGCCGTCCATGTACCAATCAACGATTTTGGGAACATCGGTCCGGCCGGAGGCGCCGCCAAAGGCCGTGCCACGCCAGCTTCGGCCGGTAACCAACTGGAAGGGCCGCGTGGAGATTTCGGCGCCCGCAGGGGCAACGCCGATGATGATGCTCTCGCCCCACCCCTTATGCGCAGCCTCAAGAGCCGTGCGCATCACGCCAACATTTCCCGTCGCGTCAAAGGTGTAATCCGCGCCGCCCTTGGTCAGTTCGACCAAATGCGCGACCAGATCGCCCTCAACCTTGGATGGGTTGACGAAATCGGTCATGCCGAAGCGCTCGCCCATCTCGACTTTGCTGTCGTTCAGGTCAACGCCGACAATCTGATCCGCTCCGGCGAGGCGCAGGCCCTGGATCACATTGAGGCCAATGCCGCCCAAGCCAAAGACAATCGCACGGCTGCCGATCTCGACCTTGGCTGTGTTGATCACTGCGCCGATGCCTGTGGTCACGCCGCAACCGATGTAGCAGATCTTGTCAAACGGGGCGTCCTTGCGCACCTTGGCAAGCGCGATCTCCGGCACAACCGTGTGGTTGGCAAAGGTCGAGCAGCCCATGTAGTGGTGGATCGGCGTGCCATCCAGCATCGAAAAACGGGTGGAGCCATCAGGCAGCAGACCAGCGCCTTGAGTCGTGCGGATCGACTGGCACAGGTTTGTCTTTGGGTTCAGGCAATATTCGCATTCACGGCATTCGGGCGTGTAAAGGGGGATCACATGATCGCCCACCTCAAGGGAGGTCACCCCCTCGCCCACTTCGATAACGACACCCGCGCCCTCATGGCCCAAGATGGCAGGAAAGATTCCCTCGGGATCATCGCCGGATCGGGTAAATTCGTCTGTATGGCAAAGACCTGTCGCCTTGATCTCGACCAGAACCTCACCCTTTCGGGGACCGTCGAGGTTCACTTCCATCACTTCAAGGGGTTTCCCCGGCGCGAGCGCAACAGCGGCCATAGTTTTCATCAGACAATTCCCATGATGTAGAGTTTCACTTTTCGCGCCACCATCCCGCATTTCCGGAAGGGAGGTCAACGTGCAAACCACGGCATGGGGTTATTGCTGCAGGGACTCGATCTCTGACGCCAGCTTATCGGCGAGGTTGGTCACCTCGTCTGCTGGCGTGCCTTGATGAAGCTCTATCCGGATCGCCGTGACATAGGCCTGAAACCGCCGCGCCAGTTCCTGCGCGTCGCTATCGCTGGCGATTTCGCCCTGCTCGATTGCAGCCTCGAACACCTGCGCGATCTCGCCGCGCATTTCGTTCAGGTAGCTCTGCGATTGCCCGGCAATTGCAGCATCGGTCGACCGTGTGTCGACAAAGGTCTTGACCAACATGCAGGCACGCCGCTTTTCATCCCCAGCAGGCAGAGACGCATAGGCCCGCAAGTGGGCCGCCAATCCGGCGAGCGGCGAAGGTGACTGTGCTATCTGGCTGCGAAACCCGCTGCGCGAGGCGGCAAAGTAGCGCTCCATCGCAAGAAGATAGAGGTTCTCCTTGCTTTTGAACGCCGCGTAGATGCTCCCCGGTTTCATTGACAGCGCGCCCTCGAGATCCTTGAGCGACGTCGCGTGATACCCCTTGTCCCAGAACAGGGACATGGCTGCATCAAGGGTCGCTTCGCGGTCGTAGGGGGCAGCGCGTGCCATGGCGATTATGCCTCTTCTTTTGCCAAATGGTGCAAAATATTGGTGTAGTTCTCTACCCCTTGGGCGCCGGTGACAAGGTGCTGGCGGTCAAAAACCACCGCTGGAACACCTTGGATGCCCTGACGCTGCCAGAACGCCTCTTTTTCTCGCACGGTGTCGGCAAAACGCTGATCCTTCAGCACGGCCAAGGCCTCTGCCCGGTCAAGCCCGATTTCCGCCGCGACATCGGCCAACACATTTACATCTGACACGTTGCGCCCATCTGTAAAATGCGCTGCGAAGAACGCCTGTTTCAGGTCATGCATCCGGCCTTGTTCCTCGGCCCAATGCAGCAACTGGTGGGTGTTAAAGGTATTGTGCATGCGAAATCCGTCGGCAAAGCCGAACTTGAAATCCAGCTCGTCGCCAAGGGCCTCAAGGCGGGCACGGTTTTGCGCCGATTGCTCGGGCGTTGATCCGTATTTCTCGGCGATATGCTCGATCATATCCTGCCCCTCGGGCGGCATGGCGGGGTTCAGCTCAAACGGATGCCAATGGATTTCATGATCAGTGCCTGTGCTGTCCAGTGCCTGTGCCAGCTGTCGGTAGCCGACAATGCACCAAGGGCACATCACATCCGAAATGATATCAATACGAAGTGGCTCTTTTTGCATGATCTTTTCCCTTAGTGGCTGTCGCACACAATTGCTGCATGCCCACTACAAATATAATCGTGTCCAGAGAATGCAATTCCCTGACAAATCAGAGGGCGCGGCCACCCGAAGGCAGCCGCGCGATTGTCTTACTTGGATGGAGACCAAGCGAATTTCTCAAACACGCCATCAACCGGCGTCTTCGCGAAGTGGTTCACATAGTTGGACATGATCTTCTGGCTATACCCAAGGATCACTTCCAGAATGTTGCGGTTGGTGAACCCGGCATCGAGGAAGGCCTGTGTTTCCGCATCGGTCAATTCGCCGCGCTGACGGACGACCTGCAGGGTAAAGGTCCGCAGGGCCTCCAAACGCGCGTTCGGCAGGGGCGTGCCATTGCGAAGCGCCTCTGTGATGGCATCATCTACCTTCATCATCTTGGCGATGCCCGTATGGGCGGGAACGCAGTAGTGACACTCGTTCTCGACGTTGATCGTCTGCCACACAACAGTCAGCTCATCTGCGTCAAGGCTGGACGCCACAAACAGCTCATGCACCTGCGCATAGGCCTGAAGCAGCTCAGGAGATTCAGCCATAACGCCGTGCAGGCCCGGAACCCGGCCGTTCTTGGCGTTGGACGCTTCAAGAGCGGGCTTAGCGGCCTCTGGTGCGGAGTCGATGGTGTGGATTGTAAATTCGGTCATGTCATATCCTTTTGGGTGCGGCTTTGCGCCGTGTTCCTCCCACCTAAACAATTTGAGTGATTGCTCAACCACAATCATTGAGCAATCACTCAAATGTGAGCGCCTCTTCACAATTCTTGCCGTCTCGCTCTTCCGCGCCTATCAACAATCAAACGCCATAGCGCCCGAGACGGAGAGCCAATGTCCCAGTCCCTGAACCAATATCTATCGGCAGAGCTTGAGGCTCTTAAACAATCCGGCCTCTATAAATCCGAGCGGGTCATCACCAGCAAGCAGGCGGGCACTGTTGCCCTCACCTCCGGCAAACAGGTCATTAACCTTTGCGCAAATAACTACCTTGGATTGTCCGACCACCCGGACCTGATCAAGGCGGGGCAAGAGGCCCTCTCCCGCTATGGCTACGGCATGTCCTCCGTCCGTTTTATCTGCGGCACGCAGGAGGAGCACATCGAGCTTGAAACCCGCCTTGCGCGATTTCTCGGGTTCGAGGACACGATCCTGTATTCGAGCTGTTTCGACGCCAACACCGGCCTTTTCGAAACCCTTCTCGGCCCCGAAGACGCGATCATTTCCGACGCGCTCAACCATGCCTCCATCATTGACGGTGTGCGCCTGTGCAAGGCCAAACGTCTGCGCTACGCGAACTCCGACATGGCGGATCTGGAGGCGCAGCTTCAGGCGGCCGAGGGGTGCCGTTTCAAGCTGATCGCGACCGATGGCGTCTTCTCTATGGACGGCTACATCGCCAAGCTGGGAGAGATCTGCGACCTCGCCGACAAATACGGTGCCATGGTCATGGTTGACGACAGCCACGCGGTCGGCTTTGTCGGGGCCACCGGGCGCGGCTCTATCGAGCATTGCGGCGTTATGGGGCGCGTCGATATCGTCACCGGCACCTTGGGCAAGGCCCTCGGCGGTGCATCGGGCGGCTATACCTGCGCCAGTAAACAGGTGGTCGACTGGCTGCGTCAACGCTCCCGCCCCTACCTGTTTTCCAACACGCTCGCGCCCGTGATCGCCCAAACCTCTGTCAAAGTGCTGGATATGCTCGAGGCCAGCACAGAGCGCCGCGATCACCTGATGGAGAACGCCCTCCATTTCCGCGCAAGGATGTCCGAAGCCGGGTTTGACCTGTTACCAGGCGAGCACCCGATCATTCCCGTCATGCTGCGCGATCCCAAACTGGCGCAGGACATGGCCGCACGGCTCGATGCTCGCGGCGTCTATGTCGCACCTTTCAGCTTTCCGGTGGTGCCAAAGGGCGCGGACCGCATCCGCACCCAGATGTCCGCGGCCCACTCCCGCGAAGAGCTCGACACCGCCATCGACGCTTTTATCTCTGTTGGCCAAGACATGGGCCTGATCCCATGAGCAACGAGATGAAGGCCCTTGTTAAGGCGCGCCCCGAACCGGGCTTGTGGATGCAAACCGTTCCGGTGCCAGAGCCCGGCCCCGATGAGGTTCTGATCCGGGTCAAGAAATCGGCCATCTGCGGTACCGATGTCCATATCTGGAAGTGGGACGAATGGTCCGCCAAAACCGTGCCCACGCCCATGGTTGTCGGCCATGAATTCTGCGGCGAGATCGTCGACATGGGCGCCGCGGCGACGAAGTTTAAAATCGGCCAAAGGGTCTCGGGCGAGGGGCATATCGTCTGCGGCACCTGCCGCAACTGCCGCGCCGGGCGGGGGCATCTGTGCCGCAACACCAAGGGCGTGGGCGTTAATCACCCCGGTTCCTTTGCGGAGTATCTGTGTATCCCCCAGGCCAATGTCGTCCCGATCCCCGATGACATTCCCGACGAGATCGCGGCGATTTTTGACCCTTTCGGCAACGCCGTCCACACGGCGCTCAGCTTTGACCTCGTCGGCGAGGACGTCCTTGTGACCGGTGCGGGCCCTATCGGCATCATGGGTGCATTGGTCGCGCAAAAGGTCGGCGCGAGGAAGGTCGTAATCACGGACATAAGCCCCTATCGCATCGCCCTCGCAAAGCAGATGGGCGTGCAACATGTGGTCAATGCAGAAGAAAGAAACCTCTCGGATGTGATGCAGGATATCGGGATGACCGAGGGCTTTGATGTCGGCCTCGAAATGTCCGGCGCAGCACCGGCCATGCGCGACATGATCGACAAGATGAACAACGGCGGCAAGATTGCTCTGCTCGGCATTGCCCCCACGGAGTTTGCCGTCGATTGGAACAAGATCATCTTCAAAATGCTCAACGTCAAAGGCATCTACGGCCGCGAGATGTTTGAAACCTGGTATAAGATGATTGCCCTCGTGCAATCCGGCCTCGACCTGACGGACCTTATCACCCACCGCATCGGGATAGACGATTACGCGGCAGGATTTGACGCCATGATCTCTGGCAAAGCCGGAAAAGTCGTGATGTCCTGGGACTAGCGGCCCGGCATCTCGACTATCGACACCTCCGGGATCGTCTCCCGCGCCAGATCCACCAAATGGGCGTGGTGGGTGAACAGGATTGCCTGCCCATCCGCACCAATCTGCGCACAGAGCTGTAGCGCAGCCCGCGCGCGGGTGTCGTCGAATGTCTCCATGATATCATCCAGAACCATGGGCAAGGGCCCCGGGTCGCGGGCAAAAGCACGATACCCAGCCAATCGTAGCGCAAAGTATAGCTGCCCCATAGTGCCCGTTGACATCTGTTCCACCGGAACCCGGGCACCGCCGGGCTGCACGCCCACGAGTTTTTGCCCCTCGGCCTGGCTCCATACATCGACGCCCTCCCAGTCCGGAGCGGTAATGGTCACGAAGGCGTCCTCTACATCGCGAAGCATATGGCTGCGCCGTTCTTCGGCCAGTTTGCGCAAAGCCCCCCGCGCCGCAAGCACCCCAAGCCGGGCCACCGCGGCCTGCCGCGCCCCGGCGCGCAATTCCTCCCGCAACACCGCCTGCCGCGTTACCAAGGCGCTTTGATCATCGGCATCGAAGGCCTCGCGGTACAGGCGATCGGCCTCACGCTCGACATCGCGGGCGGCATCGCGGGCGCTCTGTGCGTCCTCACTCGCCTGCGCCAATTCCATAGCGCGGCCCGCATCGGGCAGACGTTCCAGCTCCTGTGCAAAAAGCCCTGCATCGACGCCGGATCGAACCTTGGCACGGTCTTGCTCTGCGGTGCGGCTTTCCCTACGCAGGCGATCCCGCTCGGCCAATTGCGCGATCCGTGCGCGAGACTCCATATCCGCCCCACCCTGCCCGGCAAAACCCGCAGCCAGATCTTTTGTGGCAGACTTCAGGTCATCCTCCGCGGATTTTACCCTACGCTGTACCTCTAACAATCGCTCCGATGCCTGCTCTCGTCGTGTATCGGCACGTTCAGCCTCTGAAACGCGACGTCTTGCAAGGTCCACGATCGCCATCGCTCCCTGCGCATTGTCCTCACCCATCAACTTCGACAATCGCTTCGCTCCTGCATCAAGAGCCTCAATCGCTGTCTCCAATCCCGTGATCCTTTGCGACAAGGCCTGATGCTGGCCATGCAACTGCGCGAGAATTCGCAGCTGAGGCAAAGCCGCGCCAATGCCGCTTGCGCTTCGATCTGACAGGGAAACATCCGCAGCCAAAGCGCTCAACGCCCTCTCCGCCGCAGTTGCAGCATCCTGCGCGCCCTTAGCTTTCTCCCCCAATCGGACGAGCTTTTCCTGCCCGGCAAGCCAATTGTCCCAAGTACGCTGCACGCTTTCCTCAGAATTCAGACGCTTTTGCACCCGAGCAGGAAGGCCCTCAATGGAGGCCTCAATCCCAACCGCCCGCGCTACGGCCTCAAGCCGCCTTTCTGCGGCCTCCCGCTGCGTGGACGCGGCCTTTAACGCCGCATGCGCATTGACATGTTCCGCCGAGGCAATGGCGGCTCCGCTCAAGGCCTGATACCGCGCCGCAAATCCGTTGGGCGGTGTATCCTGCGGCAAGCCAAGTAGAAGCGACAGGCCCGCGCATCGCTCCGCCAAGGCTTCAAGCTCGGCGCCACTTTTCTGTGCCTGTGCTTGCGCCCGCTGATGCCGCGCCTTTGCGCCCTGCGCCTCCTCCTGTGCGCCGCGCAACCGCTCTCGCGCCTCAGCGCCGGTCAGGAAATGCGCGCGCGCGACATCATCGCCTTGCATCGCGGCCTCGAAGGCCTCTGCTGTTGGCGATGACAGGTCCTCGCTATGCCTTTGCCACGCCATGTCCCGCTGCCGCCGGGTTTCTTCGATCTGCCCAACATCTACAGCACCGGGTGTGTCTTTCAGGCTCGACAAGGCCGCTTGTGCCTGCGCCAATTCATCCGCCCGTGTATCAAGGGAGGCTTCCGCTACATCCTTCTCCGCCTGCAACCGCGCCCAATCCCGTGCGGCGGCCTCTAATGTGGCCTGCGCGGGCAGGCCCGCGTCAATCAACCCTGCCCAAGACCCAGGCAATTCGGCGGTGGCCTTGGTTAACCGCGCCTCTGTTTGCGCCACCTCGGCCATTTGCACGGCGATATCCGATGCCGCAGACCATGCCGCAAAGCCCGCTGTCAAATCGGTCAAGTCCACAGGTTCTTCGGGAGTTTCCCCAAGCTGCGCGCGAGCATCTTCCACGGCCTCCCGCGCAGCCTTCGCCGCGGGCAATGTCGTGACGCAGTCTTGAACCGCAAGGGTCATTGCCTCCAAGCGTTCCGCCGGCAGGACAAATTCCACCGCTGGCCCATCAACCCCCATCTCCCTTAGAAAGGCCGCCATCTGATCGGCCAGGTCATCCCGGTCCCGCTTACGCCGCGCCACATCCGCCTGCGCCGTTCCAGCCCGCGCCATCAGCGGACCATCGTCAATAACCATGGCGTCAAGTCGCGCCAGCTCTGACGCCAGATCGTCAGCCAATGGGTCAATCGCATTGTCGGAAATGACCTGATCGAGGGTGGCTTTTTCTGCTTTTCCCTCTGCAATACGGCGCTCCGCCGCAGCTATACCTGCGACCAACTCCACCACGCGCTCTGGCGCGCCACTTTGCAGGTCCGGCCCCTCAGGATACTTCGCCAAAGCCTCTTCCAGCTCGGCGATATCTTGCCCCTTCTCGAACCAGAGCTGCGCGGCGCTTGCGGCTGCCTGCCGTTGATGTGCCTGCGCAAGTTCAACCTTTGCCGCTTCGAAAACCGTTCGCGCCGCATCACATTTCCGGCGCAGATCCCGCTCACGCTCCACCGTCAAGCGCCCGGCCCTGAGAGCCCTTGAAATTTCAGTCAACTTCTCGCGGCCCAGGTTCAGCTCTGTCCCGCGCCCACGCGGCTTATGAAACCTATCCGCGCGCGCTGAGAGGGCGTCCAAGGTTTCTGCCATTCCAGTCAGGCCCGAAATGCCCGCATGGAGGAGCTGCCCCAAGTCCCCCTGTGCTCCGGCGATGCGCGCGCCTCCCTCCCGCAAACCCGCATCGTTCAGGGAAAACCGCTCTTCAAAGGCATCACGCGTCAGCCCATGCAGGGCGCCGGATAGAACCGCCTCATTCAGAGGGCGCCCCTCGGCATCCGTCAGGGAATTTGCCCTCTTGGAATTGCGCTGAAATGTCATCGGCCCGCGACCGGGAAGGTCGAGTTCCGCGCCAACCAACAAGTCTTTTCGCTCAAACCGGAAGGCAAAGGGATGCGCCCCGGCTTTGAACCCGAACAACAGCTCCAGAAAAGCATGAAAGGCCGTTGATTTACCAGCCTCATTTGGACCGTAGATCACCGTCACATCCACCGTCCCCTTACCAGGGCGGGGAAAGGGGATCACGGCGTCCATAAACCGGCCGTATCGGGTGAGCTGCAGTTGGTTCAGCCTCATTTCACAGCGTCCCCATGCAACAGCAAAGCGACCTCACCAATCGCCTCCTCTAGGAGCGCATCTAGCTCGCCAGCCTCCAGCTCATCCGCAATCTCGGCTGGCAACACGCCTTGAAGGTCCTGCAGTTCCTTCATGGACGCATGACGAAACCCCTCTTCTGCCAGTTCCTCCCGCATCAGGCGCGTCAGAACATCCGCCTGAGCGCCCTCATCTGTGGGCGACGGGACGGATTTGACCTTATCAAGGTACACCCCTTCGACGTTCTCCAACACTTCGGCGGCCAGTTCGGCCAACATCTCGCTACTGATCTCATCGGTGATCACCCGCAGGCGAAGGGCGGTATCCTGCCCTGAAACGCGCGCGGCTTTCATCCCTTCTTGCAGGGCCCGCAGCACTGCCTGCTGATCCTCTGCCTCCGTCAGGTCCACCTCGCATTCAGCAAAGGCCAAAACCGCAACTTCGCGCCGCTCGATCTGTGGCGGCCCCTCCTCGCCAAGGGTCATTAAGGCCACAGTCCCGCCCCGCCGTTCGCCAAAATGGCGTGGCTGCGGGATGCCGGGCATCACCGCCAAAACATCCCCCTCCGCACGCTCAAACGGTGCGTGAATATGGCCAAGGCACCAAAGGTCATAGCCATGCGCCATCAGGTCCCGCTCCGCGCAGGGTGCATAGGGATCATGCCCCGGCGCACCATCAAGCGAGGTATGCATCAGCCCGACATTGCGCTTTCCCGAAACGGGAGGCGGATAGCCGGGCAACAGACTTTCCGACATATGGGAGGACTCGAATGACAGGCCGTGGAAAGCCGTGCCCTTGATCTCAACCGTGGGCACAGCGCGGTGCAGAAGATGGATATTGGGCCCCAGTTCGCCATGGGCCTGATGGTCAAGCAATGCGTCGTGATTACCGCGGATCAACACGGTGGGCACCCCGGCCTCCGCCGCCCGTGCGAGCTGCGCGATCAGGAAGGCCCGCGCGCGCAACTCTGGATGGTCGCGGTCAAAAATATCCCCGGCGAGGATCAGGGCGTCCACCTTCTCGGCTATGGCCAGATCGATGATCTTGGCGAATGCATCCCTGCTGGCCTGCTTCAGCCGCGCTCCGAGTTCCGGGTTCCGCAAGGCAACGGAACGGATGGGCGAGCCAAGGTGGATATCCGCAGACACTAGTAGACGCATGGTGTCATTGTCCCGTTCAATTGCTTGCCAAAGGCCTGACCCGCCTTGGGTGCCAAGAATGCCTAAACCTGTCGCCCATTTGTTACCTTTGCCGGGTAATGTTCAACCGTGCATTCGGCGCCCCGCCCCCTAAGGCGCCACCAGCAAGTGAGAAATCGAGGGCAATTCCACATTTTGCACTTGACCGACTCATCAATTTTATAAATTCATGAAATATGGAATTTGAACTCTTGGAACAACTCTCGGCCCTCAGCCACCCACAGCGCATGTCGGTGTACCGCCTGCTTATGCGGCGCTGTCCGGACGAGCTTTCGGCCGGAGAGATCACACAGGCGCTATCCCTCAAACCCTCCACTGCGTCGGTCTACCTATCGGCCCTGACGAAGGCGGGCCTGATCCGCCAGCGGCGCGATGCAACGCGCCTGCTCTACTCCATTAACCTTGAAGGCGTACGCCACCTTGTCTCTGACCTGCTCTTCGATTGCTGCAGAGGACGCGCCGACATTTGCCCCCCTCAATTCACTGACCTTATCAAAAGCGTGACACCCATGCCCGATACAAAATTCAATGTCCTTTTCGTTTGCACCGGCAACTCCGCCCGTTCGATCATGGCCGAAACCATCCTGCGGAGCCTCGCGGGTGACCAGTTCAACGCCTACTCCGCCGGCACGACCCACCGGTCGGAGCTTAACCCGTTCGCGGTCGAGATGCTGAACTCGAAGAAGCACGATACATCCCAGCTCCGCTCGAAAAACGTATCCGAGTTTCAGGGCGAGGATGCGCCGAAGATGGACTTTGTCTTCACTGTTTGCGACCGCGCCGCGAATGAGGAATGCCCCGCATGGCCGGGGCAGCCTGTCTCGGGCCACTGGGGCATGCCCGATCCCGTCAAGGCCACAGGCACGGACGCGGAAAAACGCCTCGCTTTTCAGCAAACCTACGGCGCATTGCGCAATCGTATGGTTGCCTTCACCTCGCTCCCCTTTGCCTCGCTTGACCGTAGCTCGCTGCAAAAAAGCGTCGATGCAATTGGCCAAGAGCCCTCTCTTCAGGACTAAACAGATATGACAACCTACGCATTGAACGGCCTTGGCCGCATGGGCAAACTGGCCCTGCGCCCGCTTTTGGAAAGCGGCGCAAAGATCGCCTTTATCAACGATGCCATGGGCGATCCGGCGATGCATGCGCATCTGCTTGAATTCGATAGCGTCCACGGACGCTGGCCCGCCGAATTCGGCGCAGACGACAGCGCGATCACCATAGACGGCACCCGCATCCCGGTTACCAATACCCGCAAGCTGGAAGAACTCCCCCTCGACGGGGTCGATGTGGTCATCGACTGCACCGGCGCCTTCAAGACCGAGGCAAAGCTTGCCCCCTATTTTGAAGCGGGCGTCAAAAAGGTTGTCGTTTCGGCCCCGGTCAAGGACGGGCCGACCGCCAATATCGTCTTCGGTGTGAATAATGACACCTACGATCCCGAAACCCATAGCATCGTCACCGCGGCAAGCTGCACCACTAACTGCCTTGCCCCCGTAGTGAAGGTCTTGCTGGAGGGGATCGGCATCAAGCACGGCTCGATCACCACGATCCATGATGTCACCAACACCCAGACCATTGTGGACCGTCCGGCAAAGGACCTGCGCCGCGCCCGCTCTGCACTGACCAACCTGATCCCGACGACGACAGGCTCGGCCACCGCGATCACGCTGATCTACCCCGAGCTCAAGGGCAAGCTGAACGGCCACGCCGTGCGCGTGCCGCTCCTCAATGCCTCGATCACCGATTGTGTCTTTGAAATGGAACGGGAAACAACAGCAGAAGAGGTCAACGCCCTTTTTGCAAACGCCGCCGAAGGCCCGCTCAAGGGCATCCTCGGCTATGAGACCCGCCCGCTTGTCTCTTGCGATTACACCAATGACCCGCGCAGCAGCATCATCGACGCGCCATCCACCATGGTCGTCAACGGCACGCAACTGAAGGTCTATGCCTGGTATGACAACGAATACGGCTACGCACACCGCCTTGTGGATGTGGCCCTGATGGTGGGTGCCTCCCTGTGACACGCCCTGCTGGCCTTTCGGCCTATATCACCGTAACGGCGGCCTATTGGGCTTTTATGCTGACGGATGGCGCCTTGCGGATGCTCGTCTTGCTGCATTTTCATTCCATCGGCTTTTCGCCGGTACAGCTGGCCTATCTGTTCGTTCTGTATGAGATCGCGGGCGTCGTCACGAACCTTTCGGCGGGCTGGATCGCGGCGCGCTTTGGCCTGACTTCAACGCTCTACGCGGGGCTAGCCTTACAGATCGTGGCGCTTCTTGCTCTGGCACAGCTTAATCCTGCTTGGGGCATTACGGCCTCAGTCGTCTTTGTAATGTTGGTGCAAGGGATGTCCGGCGTGGCCAAGGACCTTGCCAAGATGAGTTCGAAAAGCGCGGTAAAGATCCTTGCTCCGGCGGAGGGCGGCGGCCTGTTCCGCTGGGTCGCGCTTTTGACCGGCTCTAAGAATGCTGTGAAAGGCGCGGGGTTCTTACTTGGCGCGGCGGTCCTGGCCCTGTTCGGCTTTGTGCCGTCGATCCTGACCATGGCGGCGATCCTTGGGCTGATCCTGATCGGCGTTGTCTTTGGCATGCCCGCTGGCCTGCCCACCGGCCGCAAGGACGCGAAATTCTCCGAGGTTTTTTCAAAGAACCGCAATATCAACTGGCTCAGCGCCGCTCGGCTTTTCCTCTTCGGTGCACGAGATGTTTGGTTTGTGGTCGGCATCCCGATCTATTTCTACGCCGTGCTGTCGGACGGAAGCCACGAAGGGAACCGTGCCGCCTTCTTCATGATCGGCACATTCATGGCGATCTGGACGATCCTTTACGGCGCGGTTCAAGGCTGGTCGCCGCGCATCCTGCGCGCTGATACACGCAGCGATGCTGATATGCTGACACAGGCACAAATCTGGGCCGCGATGCTCGCGGCGCCGCCCGCTCTCCTCGCTGTGCTGGTCTGGCTGGTGCCAAACCCCGCCCCGGCGCTCACTGCTGCGATCATTGCGGGCCTGTTGGTCTTCGGCGGCATCTTTGCGGTGAACTCCTCGCTCCATTCCTACCTCATCTTGCGTTTCACAAGCGCGAAACGGGTAACAATGGACGTCGGTTTTTATTACATGTCCAACGCCATGGGGCGTCTGACCGGAACCCTTTTGTCCGGCCTGACCTATCAACTCGGCGGCCTGCCCCTGTGTCTTGGCACAGCGGCCGTCATGATATTGCTAAGCTGGATGGCCACGCACCAACTTCGCCCGAACGAACCCCTTGAGGTAGCTGCATGAGTATTTTTGAACGTTATCTTTCTGTCTGGGTTGCCCTTGCCATGGCGGGCGGGATTCTTTTGGGAAATGTCGCCCCCGGCCTGATAAGCAGCATCGCTGCCGCCGAGTTCGCCAGCGTCAATCTGGTGGTTGCGGTGCTGATCTGGGCCATGGTTTTTCCGATGATGGTCGGCGTTGATCCACGCTCTCTTGGCCAGATCGCCAAACAGCCGAGAGGTCTCTTCATCACCGTAACCGTGAATTGGTTGATCAAGCCCTTCACCATGGCGGGCCTTGCCGTTCTGTTTTTTCACTACATCTTTGCCCCGTGGATCACGCCAGAGGATGCCGGGCAATATATCGCCGGCCTCATCCTGCTCGGTGCTGCGCCCTGCACGGCCATGGTCTTTGTCTGGTCTCAATTGACCAAGGGCGACGCGGGCTACACCCTCCTTCAGGTCTCGGTGAATGACCTGATCATGGTCATTGCCTTTGCCCCTATTGTAGCGCTCCTGCTCGGGGTGACGGACATCACTGTCCCTTGGCGCACATTGATCCTGTCTGTTCTGCTCTTCATCGCCCTACCTTTGGCGGCGGGTCTGATCACGCGGGCCTATCTGCGGAGCGAAGCCGCGATCGACCGGTTTCAGACCGCCGTCAAACCCTACTCTGTCGTGGGCCTGATAATGACTGTGGTCATCCTTTTCGGCCTTCAGGGGCAGGTGATCCTCGCTAAACCCATGGTGATCGCCATGATCGCCGTGCCGATTGTTTTGCAAAGTTACGGCATCTTCGCCCTCGCCTATGCCGCTGCCTTTGCCATGAACGTACCGCACCGCATCGCCGCGCCCTGCGCCTTGATCGGCACCTCGAACTTCTTCGAGTTGGCGGTGGCCGTCGCGATAAGCCTCTTTGGCCTCAACTCCGGGGCGGCCCTCGCCACGGTGGTCGGCGTGCTGGTCGAGGTTCCGGTGATGCTGACCCTTGTTGCCTTTGCCAACCGCACAAGGGGGCGGTTCCAGGACTAGCGCCGATTTGCCCATTGCAAAGCTAGGGCCCCTGTTCAAAACTCCCGCAACGCCAATAACCGGGACCCTTATGCAGGACTTTGACCTCATCATCGCAGGCGCGGGTATCGTCGGCACCTCCGCCGCGCTGATGGCCCGAATGGAGGGGATGTCAGTCCTGCTCTGCGATGGGGAGACACCCGGTTCCGGCACGGTTTCCGGCTCCGCCTGCACCATCGCGACCTACGCCAATGTGCCGATCAACAGCCCCTCGATCTTCGCCGCCCTGCCCACCTTGCTGACGAGCGCCGACAGTCCGCTCACCTTCAACTGGAAATACGGGCTGCAAAATCCGCGATGGATGCTCTCCTTCCTGCGAAATTGCCGCTCCGCCAAAGTAGAAGAGATCGCCGCCAACCTTGGCAGGCTACTGGCAAAAGCCGACGAGAGCATTGATGCCCTCACGGCGGAGAGCGGCGCCGAGGACCTCTTTGTCCAGAATGATTGCCTCTATATCTGGTCCACCAAAGCGGGCTTCGACGCCGCCCGCGCAGGCAACGAGATGCGCAAAAAGGCCGGTGTGACCTTTGACGAGTTGACCGAAGAAGAGGTTCGCACCTTGGAACCCGCCATCCAGGGGCCCGTCCACGGCGGGCTACAATACAAGGGCGCGAGGCACGTCCTCGATCCGCAGGCCCTGACCCTGCGCTATCACGCCCGCTATCTGGCTTTGGGCGGCGCATGGGCGCAAAGCTCAATGACGCAGGTCCAGCCCGACGCTACTGGAGTAACCGTCACCCTGGCCGATGGCACGCAGGTGCGGGGCAAGCGCTGCGTCATCGCCGCGGGGGCGCATTCCACCCGAATTCGCGGCACAGGGGCAGAGCGCCTCCCCCTCGGGGTCGAGCGTGGCTATAACATCCTTTATCCGCAAAGCAGCGCTCTCACCTCCCGCCCTGTCGGCTGGGCCGAGGCGGGCTTCTATGCAACGCCAATGGCACAAGGGCTACGCATCGCCGGCACTGTCGAAATCGCGTCACTGTACGCCCCCTTCAACAGCCGCAACACAGACTATCTGCACAGAAAGTCCAAGGAAATGTTCGCCCCTTTGGGCGCGCCGGACAAGCCTTGGCTCGGCTACCGCCCGACGATGCCGGACGCTCTTCCGGTCATCGGCTTCTCACCTACATCAGACAATGTCATCCTCGCCTTCGGGCACCAACATATCGGCCTTACCCTCGGCCCCCTGACAGGCCGTATCGTAGCCGACCTTGCCCTTGGCAAAAAACCCAACATCGACATTGCGGCCTTCAGCCCCAAACGGTTCTGACCAAGCCTGGCCATGACTGGCGACCGTGCAGTAGGGTCACCGCGTCACATGAACCGGGAATATCCGGCCATCCCGATCGACCTCTTCCTTGTTGGCATAACCGATCAGCACACCCGGTGGCGCGCCTCGGTCCGTAGCGGCCTCGACAGTGGCGGCATCGCGGGTCAGCCTGTTGTGGTGACGGCGGCACCATTCGAAATGCATCGCCTGCATTCGAGCAATCTGACCGGCAAAGGCAGGGTCCCCGCCCAGTTCGTTCAACTCGTTCGGATCGGCCTGCAGATCATACAGCAGTGGGCGCATCTGCTCGACATGGACGTATTTCCATCGTCCGTCAAAGATCATGACCAGCCGCGCATCGACCTGATCGATATGGTTCTCTCGGCGTGGCGCTCGCGCTGCATAATCGTATTCCGACACGCAAAACTCCCGCCACTCTGGCACCTCTCCGCGCAGGATCGGGCCAAGCGATCGGCCCTCAAGGATATGGGGCCTTGGCGCGGCGCCAAAGACCTCAAGGAAGGTCGGGGCCAGATCAATCGCCTCGACCAGAGCATCACTGGCGCTGCCACGAGTCGGATCGGCCGAAGGGCGCGGATCGTAGATCAAGAGGGGCACGCGGGCCGAACAGTCATAGAACAAGTCCTTCTCGCCCATCCAGTGATCGCCCACATTGTCGCCGTGATCCGAGCAGAAGACGATCATCGTGTCTTTCATCCGGCCGCTTTCTTGCAGAAAGCTAAAGAGCCGTCCGAGCTGATCATCAAGCTCCTTGATTAGCCCCATATAGGTCGGGCCGACGGTATCGCGAATGTCATCGCGGGAGAAATTCTGACAGACCCGCATCTTCAGCCATTCTTGCAGGAGCGGATGGTCAGCCACCTTCTCTACCGGGCTGCGGTTAACGGGCGGAAGGTCCTCGGGCCCATACATGTCGTTATAGGGGCTCGGCGCCAGATAGGGCCAATGGGGTTTGATATAGCTCAGGTGACAGAGCCAGGGCTGATCCCCCTGCGCCTCAATATATTCGATGCCGCGCGTCGTAAGCCATGCGGTTTCCGAATGCTCCTTGGGCACCCGCGCAGGATATCTTGCGTTCTCCAGCATCCAGCCCGAGACCAGTTCGCCAGATGGCGTGACGCCGGTATTGGCCCATTCTTCCCAAAGGTTATCGCCCGTCATGCCATGGCTGCGCAGATAGGCCTCGTAATCCTCACCCCGGCGGCCGGGATGGGCGGTGGGGTTTTCGCCGTCGTCGCGCAGGACCACCTCGAAACCACATTCGCGGATCAACCGGCCGATCTCGCCATCCGGATCGATACCGAGGCGCTTCATTCCGGCAATATCCGCTGTCATATGGCTTTTGCCGACCAGCGAATATTTGACACCGGCCTCGCGCAAATGTTCGCCCAGTGTCGGCTCCCCCACCCGCAAAGGCGCGCTGTTCATGGTGGAGCCGTGGCTGCGCACATAGCGACCGGTGTAATAGCTCATCCTGCTGGGGCCGCAGATGGGCGACTGCACATAGGCCTTGTTGAAGCGCACACCCTGCTCGGCCAGCCAGTCGATATTCGGCGTCTTGATGTGATCTGCACCGTAACAACTCAGATAGTCCCAGCGGAGCTGATCCACCATGATCCACAAGACATTCATTTCCAGTGATCCCCGCGATTGGACATGTGCAGCCAGCCTCCGGCCCGCCCCCTTGATCATGGACAGAAAGAAGCATGGTGTAAAATTCGGATTTCACTGCCAGGCATAGGGTTTCCCGATGCCTCAAATGGCGTCACCCGGACGACTGATGGTCTTTGCCAAGTAACGGTTCAGCCGCTCGATAAAATCCACCACTCCCGGGCGGTCGCGGCTCGCCATCGTCGACCAAAGGCCGAAGTTGCGCGAGGGAAGCTCGACGGTCAGGCCCACAGGCGCGACGCGGTATCGTTCCTGATACCTCCCGGCCAAGCGAAAGGGCATCATGGCGCAGGATTTGGTTTTCTCCAGCATGCGAAAGGTCATTGTGACATCGCCAGAAATCTCGATCCCCGGCGTCACAGTTGGCAGGCCTAGCCAATCAAGGTTCTCTCGGGTGATGTCGAACAGGCCCGAAATCGCGCCAACAGATATCCAATTATACTGCGCCAATTCTTGCGGTGCGATGCCTGTTTTGCCTGCCAAAGGGTCCTCAGCACCGACAAAGATCGACAGATGTTCGCGGAAGATCCTTTCCCGGAACAGCCCGTCATCCTGCCGGTCTAACTCATATGGGATAATGGCCAGGTCCAACTCGTCATCGCGCAACCGTTTAGCCAGCCGCGCCGCGACCTCGCAATGCAGCTTCAGGCTATAGGAGGGCGGGTTCTGAATAGTCTCGGCAAAGAAATCTCCCATCAATGTGGCGGCCAGCATCGGGCCAACGCCGACCCTCAGCTCCCCGACCAAACCGTTGCGCCATTCCTGCACCGCAACCTGCGCCTGTTCGGAACTGCGCAGGATCGCGCGGCCCTCCGCGGCCAGACGCGCGCCGATCTCGGTTGCCGTCACCCCGTAGCGCCCCCGGCGCAGAACCGCGCCACCGGCCCGATCCTCGATGATCTTTACGGTGCGCGACAGGGTCGGCTGCGTAAGGTTTAGCTTGCGCGCGGCCTTGGTCACCGAGCCGAGCTCGACAATGATCGCCAATTGCATGAGGTGTTTGGGGTCCATCAGTTATAGACAATCTCTATGGCATAAGTGGATCTTCGAATTTTACATTATACCTGCCCCGGTTCAACATCCAGCCCATCACGCGGTTTTGCTACCGGGGAGCAACCAAACACCCCGCACGCATATCCCACGCAAATCAGAAGGGCACCTGCCCCCCGCCACGACATATCAACCGTCCAACGAAAGCCTGCTATATGCTCAAACTATACCACTACTGGAGTTCAACCTGTTCGCGGCGGGTGCGCATGACCCTCGCGGAAAAGCAGGTCGATTGGATCAGTCACCATGTGGATATTCACCGCAAGAAGGAACAGCTTGAGGAATGGTACAAACAGATCAATCCCAACAGCTATGTCCCTGCTCTGGACCACGACGGCAAGGTCCTGATCGAGTCCCTGATCATCATGCAATACCTCGACGAGGTCTTTGACACCGGAGCCAGCCTTGTGCCCGAAGATGCCTATGCCCGCGGGATGATGCGGGTCTGGATGGACCGTTTCGAATATGCGGTGCACAAGGCGATCAACGCCCTTTCGCACAGCCGCTCTCACAGCGACAAGTTCGTCGGCCTCTCGCATGACGAGCTTAGGGCCCTTTGGCAGAAAGTTGGCAACCCCGAGAAACGGCGTATCCTGCTGCATCGGCTCGAACATGGGGTCTCCGAGGCCGAAGAAGCGAACGCGATCGAGCGTATCGAAACTGTGCTCGATATGATGGAGGTTCAATTGGCGAAAACCCCTTGGCTCTGCGGTGATCAACTGACCTTGGCCGATATCGCCATGGCGCCCTACCCTGACCGTTTTCAGGCCAACAAACTCGACATGCTGACAGATTTCTCAAAGCGGCCGCACTATGGCAACTGGGTTTCCAAGATCCAAGCCCTGCCGTCCTATGCCGAGGCCTATGCCTTTCCAAACCCGGATAGCGATGCGGCCTGACGGGCAGTAACCACGCTGTCACGCCACATTGGTTCGGAGGAGGAACCGGCGCGACACAGAACAAAAAGACCGGCGCCATCGCCGTGTCACCCAGGAGGAGAACAAAGACATGAAGCTGAAATTCCTAATGGCGTCCCTATCTCTTTTCGCCGCCTCAACTGCGGCTCAGGCCGACACCCGCCTGCTCGTGAACTGCTTTTTCGGCTCGGGACATCAGGTCTGCACCAATGTGGTCCCCGCTTGGATCGAAGAGGTCGAGCGCGTGACAGAGGGCCGCGTCACAGCGCGCATACTGCCCAAATCTGTGGCACCGCCGCCGGAACAGTTGAACGCTGTGGAAAAGGGCCTGGTTGACGTCGCGGTCCAGTTCAACGGATTGATCCAGAACCGTATCCAAGGCCCCGCAGTCGCCATGCAACCCTTTGTCGGCACCTATGATGCCGAGAAGATGAGCGTGGCCCTTTGGGACACCAACCGAGCCTATTTCCCCGACGAGTTCGAGACCGTGCACCTGTTATCACAGTTCGTGATTTCGCCTGGCCGCCTCTACAGCCAGACCAACACACCGATCAACTCCATCGAAGAGCTCGCCGCGCGCAAAATCTGGGTGCTGCCAGGCCCGCTCGCAGAGATTGCCAAACGCCTCAAGGCAGGGGTCGTCTCGACTCCGGCGGTGCAATCAAACGAAATCATCTCGCGCGGTGTCGTCGACGGGTTTCTGGGCGTTGATGCCGATGCGCTGCGCTCCTTCCAGTTGATGCCCTATGCGCAATCCAACACCAAGTTCGAGGTGCCGATCTACACGACCTCATTTTCGATGTTCATCAGCAAGGACACTTGGGCCGAGCTTTCCCCCGAGGATCAGGACGCCATTATGGAAGTAAGCGGCGCTGCCCTTGCGGCCAAATTCGGTGCCGCATGGGATGAATCCAGCGCTGCAGCAGAGGCGATGTATGAAGAGGAAGAGATCGAGGTGATCGAGGCCGACCCCGCCTTTGAGGCCGAGCTGATCGAGGCCTCGGCCTTTATCACCGAGAAATGGCTCAAGGACGCAGCCGCTGCTGGCATAGACGCTCAGGGCGCGCTTGATTTCTACAAGGGGCAGTTGAGCAAGTAACCGGGGCGCCGCCCTCAACGAGCGGCTTAGGCAGCGCTTGTTGCCACCACACCTCGCATAACCTTAAGCGGAGCCACATCGATCTGATGCGGCTCCGTTTTTGTTTAGAGCTATTCCTGAACGACCCACTGCTTGAACCCTGGCTCAAGGGCATCGCAGGGCGCCACCAAAAGAGCACGAGACTGGAACGGCCCGGCATCATCGATGGTGGCAGCGACCGTAACACATTGCGTAGGTGCCCCGCCAATCCGCAGCTCCATACTGGCAGCGTCGTATTCAAACTTCTACGTTTGGTCCGCCGCGTCACAATCCACCAAACCAAAGGGACGTTCCGCATTCTCCGGCGCGCTATAGGCCATGCATTTGCCTTCATAGGTCGCCGAGGAAATCACGCCATTCTCCGCATAGGAAAACAGCACATCATCTCCAGTGGGTTTGCAGGAATGCGCGTGGAGCTGGTCACTCAAACCGCGGCCAACCGTGTCGATACACCAGCCGAGCTTGGCCTTCTCGTTGAGGTTATCGGCAAGGTGAATCACTGGTCTGAATGGTCGGGGTCTCGGCAAAGGACGCTTGAGGGACCGCAAGGCCCACCGTAACAGCGATCATCAGGGGAACGGTTGAATTACGTTTTTTCATCGGTCGTTGCTCTCCACTTGGGGTCAAAATCAGAATTGCTGTTGAAAGGCGCGAATACGTGCCGCGTTGACGCCTTGATCACTGCGCCCCACTCTTGAGACACCGCGCATGTCAACGCGGCTTCCTTCATCCTGTGCAGTCACAACCACCACCACGTCATCCGCAAAGTAGAAAACAGAGGTGCGGGCCACAGCCTCAAAGCGCAACCGCTCCGCATCCTCGGCGATGATCTCCCATCCCATGTGGCGGGCGACGGTCAAGGCGCGCTCAAAGGCAGCATCGGGGGCGAGGTCCGTGATGAGAGGCGCAATGTCGGGATAGGCCGCAGCTTGTGCTTCGGCCAGTTCGGGCCCGCCGTACTCAAGCGTGTTGCGTCCCCCCTCGCGGGTTTCATCAATCACCTCAAACACGGGTGGGTTGGTGGTATCGGTTGAAATGTCATGAATGGGCGCAGCGCGCGGCGTTGGGTTCAAGGTCGAGTTGACCAGCGGCGCAAGAAGGGCAAGCCCGACAATCGTGGCAAGCCCACCAGCCAGCATCCCGCCGCGCTCCTTGCGCAGGATGTGAACAATCAACGCAACCACACCCACCGCCGCGACAATCATAGCCAGCGGATTGAAGTAAGACCGATAGAGGCCAAAGCCGGTGATCGGCTGCCACAGCCCCAAACGCCCGCCAAACAGGATCAGGGCCGCCGCGCCTGCGCCCAAAACGGCAACCAGCAGGGCGATTTTTCCAAAGTGCTTCATCATTTCAATAGGCCTTTTTTTCATCATTCATGCATGGACCAGCATGGCCCCATGTTTGTGGTTTCCGAGGTTATGCAGGTCAACCGCCTGTCAGTTCCGTCGCGGCAGAGCCCGCGCCGATGGCAATTTTCAGTGTGGCCCAAGCCTGTGCCGCATCATTCACGGCAGAGGCGGCGGTTATCTTGGCGCTCGCGGCATTCCGATCCGTGTCGAGCAGATCAAGAAGCGTGATCGCCCCACTGCGGTAGTTTTCCTGAGCCAAGGTTAGTGCGCGGTCATAGTCGCGGGCCGCCGTTTGCAGCAGGGCCGCACGCTGGCGATACCGCGACAGGTTGGATTGTGCGACCTGAACATCCTCGATCGCAGAAGAAACCGCCCCACGCCATGAAATCTCGGCCTGTTTGGCCGCAGAAGTATCCGCATCGCGGCTCGCCCGCAGAGCGCCCTGATTGAACACGGGCAAGGAGAGTTGCGGGCCAAAGCTCCAACTATTGGTGCTCTCGGATCGGCCCACCGAACCGCTGAGCGAAAGCGAGGGATAAAGAGCGGCCTCGGCCACCCCGACAGCAGCCACCGCAGCCGCCAGATCGGCCTCTGCACTGCGCACATCGGGACGGTTGCGCAACAGATCCGCCGGCACGCCGGTATTAGAACCGCTAGGTGTCGATAATTGCGGCGCGCCCTTCTGCATCTGGGCCGCGATCGGACCGGCAGGCTCATTCAGAAGAGTCGCAATCGCATAGACATTGGCGTCAAACAGGGCCGCATATTGCGGCAAACCCGCTCGGGCAGAGGACAAGCGCGCCTGCGCCTCGGCGACTTCGTATTCCGTTGTCGCACCCGCTTCGAACTGGCTTTGGGTGATTTTAACCGTTTCCGCACGGGCGTTGATCGTCGTCCGCGTCAGGGCCAGAACCTGTTGGTAATAGCGCGCATTGGAATAGGCAGAAACCAGTTCCGCGAGCCAAGCCAGCCTGACGGTTTCGGCATCGGCCCGAGCTGCCGTCACAGAGGCTTTCGCCGCTTCTTGCTCGCGCTGCAGCCCGCCAAAGAGATCAAGCACAAAAGCCGCGCTCAAAGCGCTGTTTTCGGTGGATACAGTGCCATTGATCCCGTCCCCGCCCGAGGCCGTGGTGGAGGCCGAAAGCGTGCCCTCGGCCGCAGAGTTCACGCCGGTGCCGCGCAGGTTGGCCTGCGCTTCACGGATCGCCTCGGTCGCGGCCATTACGTCCAGGCTTTGCGCCAGCCCGCGTTTGACCAATCCGGACAGAACCTTGTCGTTGTAGCTCAGCCACCATTGTTCGCTCGCGACTGCTCCAATCGCCTCGGCGCTGCCTTGGTCAAACCGCGTTTGCAGCGCGATTTCCGGACGTTGATAATCCGGGCCAACAGCGCAGCCAGCCAGAAAGAGCATCAGGATGAGAGATTGCGATTTCATTGCGCGGCTTCCCTTCGTGTACGGAATATTTCCGTGGTCTTGATGACAGCGACATAAAAGACAGGAACCATCACGATCCCGATGACCGCCGAGAAGATGATCCCGCCCAGCATTCCCGTGCCTATCGATTTTTGGGCATTCGCCCCGGCCCCCGAGGCCAGAACCAATGGCAGAATGCCAAAGCCGAAGGCCAGTGAGGTCATGAGGATCGGGCGCAAACGCTGACGGGCCGCAGAGGTTGTGGCCTCCATCGGGCTCTGCCCCTTGGCGCGAAGAGCCTCGGCGAATTCGACGATCAGAATGGCGTTTCGTGCCGCAAGGCCGATGGTCGTGAGCAATCCCACCTTGAAGTAGACGTCATTCGCCTGCCCAAAGTACCA
Source organism: Harenicola maris (assembly GCA_018524345.1). Lineage (GTDB taxonomy): Bacteria > Pseudomonadota > Alphaproteobacteria > Rhodobacterales > Rhodobacteraceae > Harenicola > Harenicola maris. Next base: position 49,288 of record JADQAZ010000001.1, on the reverse strand, counting down.
AGTCGTCACCAAGGCCCCAAGGATACCGACGGGCACAGAGAGCATCACGGCGAAAGGCACCGCCCAGCTTTCGTAAAGGGCCGCAAGGCTGAGGAAGACCACCAGTGCAGAAATCGCATAAAGGATGGCCTCCTGATCGCCCGACAGGCGCTCCTGATAGCTCAACCCCGTCCAGGCCGCGGCGTAAGACCCGTCGAGGCTGGCGGCGAGATCCTCCATGAGGTCCATCGCATCACCCGAACTGACGCCGCCAGCCGCCTCGCCGGAGATTTCCAGCGCACGCGTGCCGCCATAGCGGGACAGCTGCGGCGTTGTCATTTCCCACTCCTGGCTCATGAAGGCAGAGACCGGAACCATCTCGGAAGAGCTGTTGCGCACATACCAGTGGTCGACATCCGAAGGCTGCATCCGCCATTCGGCACCGCCTTGAACAATCACCTCTCGCAGGGAGTTGCCGAGGGGAAAGTCGTTCACGTAGGAGCCCGAGAAGACCGTAGAGAGCATCGCGTTCACATCCGAAAGCGAAACACCCAGAGCCTCGGCCCTTTGCTGGTCGATCTTCAGCTTTAGTGAGGGTTCGGTGGCGGCCTCGTTCCCGCGCAGGTTTGTGACCCGCCCATCCTGATTGCCAAGGGCGACAAGCTGATCGGCTGCTGCGCTCAACTCCTCCTGCCCGCCGCCGGATTGATCCACCAGATACATGGTGAAGCCCGAGGTAGTGCCCAGACCTTGGATCGCGGGAGGTTGCAGCACAAAGATGCTGCCGAGGCGGGATTGGAAAAACCGTCCGTTCGCCCGCGTCAAAAGGTCAGCTGCGTCATCATCGGGACGCTCTTCATAGTCCTTGAGCTTGATAAACAGCACGCCGTAGTTCTGGCCCGAGCCGGAAAAACTGAACCCCACATTAGCGAAAACCCCGTCCACAACATCGGCTTCTTCGGTCAGCATGTAATCTTCGATCTGCTCGATTGTGTACTGCGTCTGTTGCACGGTGGAGCCCTGAGGCAGCTCAACCATCGCCATCAGCACGCCCTGATCCTCTGTCGGAAGGAAGGAACTGGGCAAGCGATCATAGACCCAATAGGCCCCGAACCCCACCAGGCCCAACAGGATCAACATACGAAACGGCCGCAGAGAGAAACGCCCGACAGTTGCGCCATAGCCATCGGTCAACCGATCAAGGCCGGTGTTGAACCAACGCAGCGGCGCAATCGGAGCCTTGCCATGGCCCGGCTTAAGAAGCTGCGCGCACATGGCTGGCGTCAGGATCAAAGCGACAAACAGCGAGAGCACCATTGCCGAAATGATGGTGACCGAGAACTGCTTGTAGATCACGCCGGTCGATCCGCTCAGGAAAGCCATGGGAAGGAAAACAGCTGACAGAACCACGACAATGCCGATCAAAGCGGTCGATATCTCGCCCATGCTTTTTTCCGTCGCCGCCTTGGCGTCCAGCCCGTCCTCCTCCATCACCCGTTCGACGTTTTCGACCACAACGATCGCATCATCGACCAACAGGCCGATCGCCAAAACCAGAGCGAACATCGTCAGTGTGTTGATCGACATTCCAAAGGCCGAGAGCACACCAAAGGTACCCAAAAGCACCACAGGAACGGCGATCGTCGGGATGAGAGTGGCGCGCCAGCTTTGCAAGAATACAAAGATCACAAGAAAGACGAGGACCACAGCCTCGATCAGTGTTTCATAGACCTGATGGATCGACTCCTCGACAAAAGGCGAGGTGTCATAGGGATACTCGACGCTCACCCCCTCCGGCAGGGCAGAGGACAGGCCATTCATGACTTCGCGGACGGCCTCGGCAGTGTCGACGGCATTGGCCCCTGTGGAGAGGTTAACGGCGAAACCCGCCGCGGGGTGGCCATTGAAACGGCTGATGCTGCCGTAGTCTTCCTCGGCCAGTTCAACCCTCGCTACATCGCCAAGGTAAATTGCGGCCCCATCGGCATCGGTCTTCAGCAGGATCGACTGGAAATCCGCAACGGTTTCAAGTTGCGACTGCGCAGAAAGGGAAACGGTAAACTGTTGCCCCTGAACGACCGGCTGATCGCCAAGGCTGCCGACCGTGACATTGGTGTTCTGCTCTGACACAGCCGTCGTCACATCCGCCGGGGTCAGTTGGTATTGATACAAACGCTCCGGATTCAGCCAGATGCGCATCGCGTATTCGGTCCCGAAGGTGTTGATCGAGCCGACACCATCCGTGCGCTGCACTGCATCTTCGATCGTGCTGCTCAGGATGTCGCCCAACTCGAGAGAGGACAGGCTATCATCCTCACTAACCAATGCGCCCACCATCAGGATCGAGGAGGTCGAACGGGTGACAGAGACACCCAGACTGGTCACCACATCCGGCAACTGCGATTCAACAAGCTGCAGTTTGTTCTGCACCTGCACCTGCGCCATGTCGGGATCGATCGTGTCGTCAAAGGTCAGCGATACACTGGCCCCCCCCTCACTGGAGGAGGAGGTCATATAGGTCAGCCCATCAAGGCCGGTCAGCCCGTCTTCGATCACGGCAGTGACAGAGTTTTCAACCGTCTCGGCCGAGGCTCCGGTATAGGAGGCCGAAATGCGGACAGTCGTCGGCGCGATGTCAGGATACTGGGAGATCGGCAGGCTCAACATGCTGAAGGCCCCCAACAGCATGGTCGCAATGGCAAGCACCCAGGCGAAAACCAGGCGGTGAATAAAGAAAGAGGCCATTGATTATTCCTCCGCAGAGGGCGTTTCGGCGTCGCGCGCGACACCGTTTTCATCAATGATCGCGGCGACAGGTGTTACCTCCTGCCCCGGCCGGAGCGAGGACAAGCCGTCCACGATCAGCCGGTCACCCTCACTCAAGCCCTCACGCACGATCCAAGATTTTTGGTAACTACCATCATCCTCAAGCGTGACCTGCTCGGCCTTGCCGTTAGCATCCACGACATAGACCGAAAGCTTGCCGGAACTTTCACGCGTCGCCGCCCGCTGCGGCACCAGATAGGCTTCCGTAGAGCCGATGACAACGTCACCGCGCGCGAACATACCGGGGATTATCAAATGGTCCGGATTGTCGAACTTAAACCGGATCGTCACGGTGCCCGTGGTCGTCGATACCGTGTTGCCCGCTGTAACCAGCTGCCCATGACCGCGATAGATTTCTTCGTTCTCGAGCGTCAGCGTCGCCTCAAGGGTATCGTTCTGCTCCAAGGTCCCTTCGGCAAATCCCTTGCGCACAGACAAAATGCGCGCGCTTGTTTCCACGGTATCCACATAGATCGGATCAGACTGAACGATGGTGGTGAGGGAATCGGACTGGCCAGCGGTCACAAGGTCCCCGACGGAGACTGTGGACACATCCGCACGCCCGGCAATCGGGCTGGTTAGCGTCGTCCATGAAAGCTCTGTCTGCGCGTAATCGAGCGCGGCTTGGACCGCATCCAGCGTCGCCTTTGCCTCCGCCAGACTTGCGCGAGCCGCCTCGACTTCGGCCTCGGTATAGCCGCGTCCGATCAACTGCTCGGCGCGATCATAGGTCGACTGCGCCACTGAAAGGTTCGCCTAGGCTGTCGCCACATCCGCCCGCGCCGAAGCTTCAGCGGCCACGTATGAGGCGTCATCAATCCGGAACAATGGATCGCCGACCTCAAGAAGTTGGTCAGGCGTATAAAGGATCTCTTGAACCACCCCGCCAATACTCGGACGTACCTCTACCTGCTGAAAGGCCACGGCAATCCCCGGGGAGGTCATGACACGCGGCACCTCTTGCAACTGCATTTCAACAACACCCACTTCGAGAGGGCCCATCGTCATACCCGCAGGGGGCCCCGGCTGCGCATTTGCAACGACCCCAGACCCCAACAACGCGAGCATTGCGCCCATTATCTTCCACAGCTTGGCTCTCATCTGGCCCTAAATCCTTGACTATCGGGCAGGCATGGTGCCCACTGCGCAAATATTGCACAGTATGCAGGAATATGGAAAATGACAGTTTCGTTACGAGAGAGACGAAAGCAGCAAACGGCACGTGATATTCAAATCGCAACGCTGGAGCTAGCGGCCCAAAAGGGCCTTGATCAGGTCACAACCGAAGAGATCGCCGCCGCAGCAGGGGTCAGCACGCGCACCTTTTTCAACTATTTCGTCAACAAGGAATCTGCAGCAATCGGCACCCCGCCCCCCTATAGCGACGAAGATAAAACAGCCCTATGCGAAGGAAACGGCCCTTTGCACCAAGACCTCAAAGCGTTCCTAAATGCGCACATCAAAGCGCTGACCGAAGATGCCCCCGTTGTCAGACTGGTGGGAAATGTCCTGCGATCAAATGAAAAGGCGCGCGGTATTCTTGACGGATTTTTGATGGCCGAACGCGAAAGCCTTACCGAGGACCTGACCGCGCGCGTTAAGAACAAGCAACTTGCCGCGGCGCTCTCAGGCATGGCCACCGACGCCATCGGGCGCACCATTTTTCTGTGGGAGCATAGTGAGAACCTCTCCCTTTCCGCAGCGCTGGACATCATCTGGGAGGGAATCCTCGAGGCCTCGAAACAAATGGCAGCGTCATCGGAATAGATGCGCCTGCGGAGGCATCGTTCTGACATCTTCCGCGTCAGAGCTTTCCCTTGAGCGCGCTTACATCCCGAATCGTCACCGCCCTACGAAGTTCAAAAACTCAGCGGCGCACCGTCTTTGACCTCTTTCATCACAAAGAACGTCCGGGCCTGCCGGACTTCGGGCAGCGCAATCAGAACCTCCCCATGGAGACGATTGAAATCTGCCATATCCGCCATGCGAATTTTCAGCAGATAGTCAAAATCCCCCGCCACAAGGTGGCAATCAAGGATCATCGGAAGGTCAAGGATAGCAGCCTCAAAGTTCGCAAAGCTCTCAGGGGTGGAGCGATCGAGCACAACGCCGACCATAGCAATCGCGCCCAACCCGACGGCCTCGGGATTGATGACCGCGCGGACGGATTGAATGTGGCCATCCTTAAAGAGCCTTTGAGTGCGCCTGTGGCAGGTTGCAGGACTGACGTTAACCTTTGCAGCCAGCTCCGCGTTTGAAAGCCGCCCGTCTTTTTGCAGGAGTTGAAGCATGCGTTTATCGATTCGATCCAAAGGCATCGTGAAAGATCCTTTCATTTTTGTCATACTATGGACGCACAACATCCGAATATGGACACTAAATCTTCAATCACTCAAAAATCAAATCCCCAAACTGAAAGCACCCATCTGGAACCCTCTGCTATCCTTTACACAACGCAATCGCAGGAGAGCCACCATGCTGGAAAAATTTGAACGTTACCCCCTGACCTTTGGCAAGACGCCAATCGAACACCTTCCCCGCCTGACCGAGGCCCTCGGCGGCAAGGTCGAGATCTACGCAAAGCGCGAGGATTGCAATTCCGGCCTTGCGCAGGGCGGGAACAAGCTGCGCAAACTAGAATACATCGTGCCTGACGCGATCAAATCCGGTGCCGATACGCTTGTCTCCATTGGCGGGGTCCAATCAAACCACACACGAATGGTTGCGGCCACTGCGGCCAAAATCGGGATGAAGTGCCGTTTGGTCCAGGAAGCATGGGTGCCCCATGACGACGCGGTTTATGACCGCGTGGGCAATATCCTGATGACCCGCTTGATGGGCGCGGACAGTCGCCTTGTGGATGACGGCTTCGATATCGGCATTCGGACAAGCTATGAAGAGGCCATCGAGGACGTGAAAAAAGAAGGCGGCAAACCCTATGGCATTCCGGCGGGCGCATCCGTCCATCCCCATGGCTGCCTCGGCTATGTCGGCTTTGCCGAAGAGGTGCGCGAACAAGAGGCCGAGTTGGGCTTCAAGTTTGACTACATCGTGGTTTGTGTCGTCACCGGATCGACCCAGGGCGGCATGATTGTGGGCTTCAAGAAGGATGGGCGCGCCGACCGCGTGATCGGTATCGATGCCTCGGGCACCGTCGATCAGACCCGCGCGCAGGTTAAGGAAATCGCGAACAAGACCTGCGATCTGATCGAATGCGGTTATTCGATTGAGGATAAAGACATCCACATCAACCCCGACTACGCCTATCCGGCCTACGGCGTGCCGAGCGCCGAAACAAACGACGCGATCCGCCTTGCCGCCCAGACCGAAGCCATGATCACCGATCCGGTTTATGAAGGCAAATCCATGCAAGGCATGATTGATCTGGTGAAGAAGGGCTTCTTCCCTGAAGGCTCCAAAGTGCTCTACGCCCACCTCGGCGGGCAGCCTGCATTGAACGGCTATAGCTACACCTACCGGAACGGTTGAACCTGACTACGGGGCGCGGCTGTGTCGCGCCCCAACGCGGATGGGATCAAGGTGGGCGCGCATCCGGCTTCCTCGGCTTCCATGGTCACGATGATGACGGCGCTCTATTCTTCGGTGCCAAGGCGATACGACCGGCCTTTTTGGGCGCGCCCAGTGAAGCCGCCCTTAGCCAATTTAGCTCATCTCGCGTCAGTCTGCGCTTTGGTAAACGACTTCGCCTCCAGTCATTGTCAGAACGGGCTTGATCGAAGAGATTTCGGTGGCTTCAATCGTCATGTAATCCTGATCCAACACCACGAGGTCAGCCAGCTTACCAACCTCAAGCGTGCCAAGGTCGTCCTCCACAAACAAAAGCTTGGCATTGTATGTGGTGTGCGCACGCAAGGCCTGTTCTCGGGAGACACGCTGATCCTCGGACCAACCGCTTCGACCGGCTACATTGGTTCCGGAAATGGCCCACTCAAGGGTCCAGAACGGGTTGGCTGGCGCGACGATACCCGCATCGGACCCGAGCCCCCAAAGCGCACCGGATCGCGATAACGACCCTATTCTTGGTGCGTCCATGGCACGAACGCTCATCCGGGCCTGAGAATGCACACCAAAGGCGACCCCAAGCTCTGCAGCGCGGGCGATATCCTCATCTTGTATGCCGTTGACATGGGCAAAGGTCCAACGCAGCTCGGAAACCTCCGGAATTTCTTTGGCGATGTCTTCAATAAGGTTTAGGTACTGAACCGCCGTTGCTTGGCTCATCACATGTTCATGAACGGTCCAGCCGTTTCGCGCAGCGGCAAAAGAGATTTCGCTAAAGGGGCCCCAGGTCCCCTCTTCCCATTCTTTGGTCCAGTTCGCATTGTCGAGCATCGGAGCATAGATGTGTTCACCAAGCCCCAGCAAACCGAATTGCGGATCATTGGAAAACGGCTTCGCCCCTCCGTTGATCAGCTCCAGCGCATCATTGGTCGAGGCCTCGTCGCTAGCGGAGTACCGCAAGGTGTGGAACACGCGCAGCGGGAGATCCCGCTTCGCGGCAAGGTCTTCGAGAGGATCAAGGTTCCCTTCTGACGGGCGCCCGACATCATACACCATGGTCAGCCCCATCCCGTTCAGAACCGACATGTAGTTCAGGATGGCTTCGGGGCTGGACGTCTTGTTTCTCCAGGTGACAGCATCCGTAAATGGCGCCAGACCGTCGCGGCCTGAAAGCACAGCAGACGCTCCATTATCGATATCCAAGGCATCAAAGGCTGCGGTATTAGCAAATCCGTTCGAATAGTTACGCAACAAGTACAGTGGGTTATTAGGAGCGGCTGCGTCCAGCTCTGTCAAGGTGAACGGCGTGGTGTCGTCAAGGAATTGATCCAGCGTCCCCCCCGATTGTCGTCACCCATGTGCCGGGTTCGGCCTGGGCTGCGTAGGCGGCAATATGCTCCAGTGCAGCCGCGCGCGAGGTAATGCCGCTTAAACGAACCTCTGTTTGATTGTTCCACACACCCCGAATGAAATGCAGGTGATTGTCGATCAGGCCGGGAATAACAGTCTTACCGTCAAGGTTGATGACGATTGTTTCCTCGCCAATCAGATCAGCAACTGCATCAGCCCCCCCTGTCGCCAGAATACGTCCATCCTTGATTGCCAAAGCTTCGACGATTGAGAAATCCTCACCAGCGGTCAGAATTTTGCCACCCGACAATATTGTGTCAGCAATCTCCGCCTGAGAAGCGAGTGGCAAGGTGGACAGCATCGCTGCAAACGCCGCATAGGTAAATTTTTGCATTCTCGGGTTCCCTTTGCATTTGGTATGCATTGAACAGATCAGGCCCGGTTTTCCGTCGAAAATTCTCGGCAAAAAATCGCCAGAGTGAACGATGCGTATCCCTTTTCAGTTAGGGTTAGACCCAAGCTTGCACGCTGTTCGCTGCCGATGTCTAGTTTGGCCTGGCCCGTTCGCTCTGCTGCCGCTTCCTCTAACCGTCACCCGGAGTTGATTTCAGAGGTAGGCACGCTGCAGTCATTGTCTCAAAATCAGCTTTGGAGGAGAGGCAATGTCAAACATCTCCTCCATCGAGCAAAGCCAAAGAAACGCGTCCAAAATGGACGGTCACCGACCCAGATGGGGAATGTGTCGCTTCACAGAAAGGGAAATGGCGCGCTGGGGAGGATTCGAACCCCCGACCCCTTGATTCGTAGTCAAGTACTCTATCCAACTGAGCTACCAGCGCCGAGGTGGCCCTGATAGCGAGGGCGCGTGGCCTATGCAAGAGCCATTCTGCACCTTTTTCAAAGTCTGCCAACTATTTCGCAACGGCATCCAATGAGAGGATGGCTTTCGGCAGGTAGATTACAAAATCCGTGCCATCCGGACCGGTCTTATCCAGCTTCAGCGTGCCGCCGTGACCGCGTATCAATTCCTGCGCAATAACGAGGCCGAGGCCAGAGCCGCCTTTTCGTGCCCCGCCCTGAAACGCCTGAAACAGATTCTCTTGCGCTTTAGGAGGAAGGCCCGGACCACTGTCAGAAACCCGCAACGTCCAACCATCCCGATCTTCCTGCGCGGTCAGTGTAATCATCCGCTCCCCATCATGGGTGCTGAGAGCCTGCCGTGCATTGCGCACGAGGTTTGAAAGCACGCGGTAAAGCTGCTCTGGATCGGCGCGTAGGGACATTTCGGGATCACATTCATTCTGGATCCGCACGCCCTCGGCCTCTGCGCTCAAGGCCTCGCTGTCGATCACGTCCTGAATGATCGTTCCCAAGGGAAGGCGAGAGAGTTTGGGCGGTGATTCCTCGGCCTTGCCGAAGGCCAGCGTGCTTTCGCAAAGGGATACCGCACGGCTGATCGAGCTTACCAACTTGGGCGCCGCGCGCTGCACGCCCGGGTCATTGCTCATTTCCATCCGGTCGGCGAAGAGTTGCGCCGTCGTCAGGATATTGCGCAAATCATGGCTGATCTTGGCGACAGCGCCGCCAAGTTGGGCCAAATGCTCCTTCTGGCGGAGGGATGAGGTAAGCTGCGTCTGAAGGTCCTGCAGGGCGGATTCAGCTTCAAACAGCTCGGTCACACCCGCGGTTGGAACGATGATGCGCCGGGCATCCTCCGGCGCACTGGAGTAGCTCTTCATGTGCCGCACCACACGCTTGATCGGCGTCACAAGCAGCCTTCGCACCGCAAGGAACAGCATAAATGCGGTGACAACAGAGATAATGGCCGAGATCAGGAGGATTCGAAGACCATAGTCAATCATTGCCGCCCGCAACTTGGCGTTGCTCATCGTGACCTCGATTAACATGCCCGCGCCCTGAACAGGCTCCCCGATCACACGAATAATCCGCTCCTCGGAATCGAACACCTGCATCTGGGCATCACGTACGAGGCCAAAGACCGTTGACCGACGCAAATCATAGGTCGCGTAGATCGGCGCCGGGATGGTTGAGGACAGGATCAGCTGTTTGATCTCGTCCCGCCGCAGCACCACATTAAGAACGCCGGCATTCTCAAGCAGCTCGGCCTCAAGCTCCTGATCAATCATGTCCTCGACGGCCAGCAGGGCAAGAGAGGCGATTTGCGCCTTCTCAAGCCGTGTTTGCAGGTAATCCTCGCGAAAGCGAGCAACTGAGGGAACAAAGATCAGGACCTCCGCCAACATGACGAAGATAACGGTCAGGAGCAAAAAACGCCCAGAAAGAGTATTCACAAACATTAGGCGTGCTTTATCCCAATTTCCCTACGGAATCCATTTTTGAACGAACCCAACGATCTGCTTCACCCGTGGGCTATCGAATAGCTTGGGGGTAAAATAGGCACTCGCGGCGCGTTTGTTAATCTCTGCCAGTGTCGGATAGGGTAAAACAGTGTTGGCGAGGGCCGACATTTTCTGGTTGTTGGCGATTGCCATTGCCCACATCGAGATCAGCTCCCCGGCCTGTGCGCCCGCAATGCTTGCGCCAACCGGCCTTCCTTTGTGGACCATAACCTTGATCAGGCCTGTGGTTTTGCCCTCTGCCACCGCTCGGTCATTTTCGGCATAGGGGAAACGGAAGACCTCTGCCTTGTCGCCGAATTTTTCTTTGGCTTCCGCCTCCGTCAGGCCAACATGTGCCAGCTCCGGGTCGGTGTAGGTTGCCCATGGAATGTGAGAGGTCTTCGCCTTTGCAGGCAAACCGAACAGAGCGGAGCGAACAACAATGCCCGCGTGATAACCTGCGAGATGGGTAAACTGCATCCCGCCCGCCGCATCGCCAATAGCATAGACCTTGCGGTTGCTTACCGATTTGAGGTCATCCCCCACCTTGACCGCGCGGTCATGGTCAATCCCGCCTGCGGCCAGATTTAGCTTATCGATGTTCACTTTGCGGCCAACGGCCATCAGCAGGTGAGAGCCCTTGAATGTCCCGTTCGAGGTTTTGACGGTGATATCCCCGGCGGATCCGCTGATCTCCTCGGCCGAAGCATCCTCTACAATTGTGATTCCCTCTTCGCGCAGGCGGTTCAACACTACGGCGGCCATCTCCGGGTCATCCTTACCCATGGCCTTGGCCCCCTCGATCACCGTGACTTCGCAGCCTAGGCGGCGATGCGCCTGCGCCATCTCCATGCCGATCGGGCCGCCGCCGATGACCAGAAGGTGGTCCGGCTTCTCGCGCAGGTCGAAAATGGTCTCGTTCGTCTCGTAGGGCACCTGATCCAGGCCGCTAATCGGCGGAACAAAGGGTTTGGACCCTGTGGCGATGACAAAGCGGCGGGCCTCGATGATCGTATCACCGGCCTGCACCTCGGTTTCGGAGATGAATTCCCCGAACTCGCGGATCACCTCGATCCCGAACCCCTCAAACCGCTCCTGGCTGTCGTGGGGTTCGATGGTCGCGATCACACTATGCACGTGATCCTTTGCTGCGCTGTAATTCACCTGCGCATCGGCCGGGGTGACGCCAAAGGGCGCACCGGTGCCCATGGCATAGGCGTGTTTGCCCGCGGCAATCAATGCTTTGGACGGAACGCAGCCGTAATTCAGGCAATCCCCCCCCATTTTGTGCCCTTCCAGCAGGACAACCTTCGCACCCATTTGCGCCGCGCCAGCAGCCACCGACAAACCGCCGGATCCAGCCCCGATGATACAGATATCTGTTTTGATCTTGTTCATGACTTACAGGCCTTTCTTGCCGCGAATGGATTTGATGACGATTGGCAACACGGCCAGCAGGCACAGGCCGATAATCGGCAGCAGGATGTGCGGTTCAAAGATAATGCCAAGGTTCGGTGTCTCCCCCCGCGCAAAGACTTCACCTAGCCCGGCACCGACAGAGGTGTAAACGACAGCCCCCGGGACAATGCCAAGGAAGGTCGAAATCGCAAAGCGGTGCAAAGGCACCTGCATGAAGGAGGGCACCAGATTGGCAACAAAGAAAGGCACCGCAGGCACAAGACGGATCAGGAACAGCATGGACCACTGGTTCTCGTCGATCCCGTCCTTGATCTTTTTGACAGCGCCCCCTGCGCCTTCGATCTTTGCACCCAGCTTGTCACCAAAGCCCCAGCGAGCCGCCTGAAAAATCGCAATCGCGCCAAGGGTTGCCCCGGTCACATTATACAAGGCGCCCGGGAAGGTCGCGAAGAGGAACCCGCCGGTCAGGGTGGCAATGGTCGCCCCGGGAAGGGAGAAAGCCACGATCCCGACATAGGCCGCAATGAACAACACAACCGTCAGCAGGTAGTTGGCATCCCGAAATGCGATCAAAGCCTCGCGGTTTTCGGCAAGGGCCTGAAAGCTGAGCGAGTCGCGCAGGGTGAAGGCACCGATCAGCGCGACAGCGACAATGGCAACAATAGGCAGCTTGCGAACAAGCCCTTGGGCCCATTTCGGTTTTTGGTTCGTAGGGGTCATATCGCTCATCTCTAGGGTCCCAAATGTGTAGGTGCGTTGCGGGATAGATGCACGGCTCGCCCCATTGGGGATACCCTGATCACGGCGGGTTGATATCTGGTGAAGAGCGCAGGCCCCTTTGTTGCATTTGCGCGGTGTTCTTGTAACAATTCGCGCAGCACCCTCAGCCTAATGTTGCAGGCATTTGGCCACTTTCCGAATTGACTTGGTGTGACAGGGCCACTAAAGACCGGGCTTCAACACAGATTTTGCCTTCGAATCTGCGCCTCCGCGTGATTTGGGCCGCAAGCAAAGAAGAAGAGAAACGCCATGAAGCGCACATATCAGCCCTCGAACCTCGTTCGTAAGCGTCGCCACGGTTTCCGCGCCCGTATGGCGACAAAAGCTGGCCGTAAAATTTTGAATGCACGTCGTGCACGTGGTCGGAAATCCCTGAGCGCATAAGGCCTGCCCGCCTGCGCAAGCGGGCGGACTTTTTGGCCGCGGCGCGCGCGCGCCGTGTGAGCACACCGGGATTCACCCTTCAAGCCCGCAAGACAGAGCCCGCAGGAGAGCCCCTCCGTGTGGGCTTTACCTGTTCCAAAAAAGTCGGCAACGCTGTGGCCCGCAACCGCGCCAAACGTAGGCTGCGCGAATTGGCCGATGGCATTTTGCCGGAGCTCGGCCAACCGGGATACGACTACGTCCTAATCGGCCGCGCCAGCGCCACCGCGACCCGCGATTTTGCCGAGATGCAGGCGGACCTGCGCCGCGCCTTATCAACCCTGCATCCATGACGCCGCTTGCCTATGTATTTTCCCTCCCGGTTCGGGCCTATCGCTTGGTGTTCAGCCCATGGGTTGGCTTTAACTGCCGCTATCACCCGACCTGCAGCGCCTATGCCCTTGAGGCATTGGAAAAGCACGGTGCGATCAAGGGCGGCTGGTTAACCCTGCGCCGCATCGGCCGCTGTCATCCATGGGGCAAAAGCGGCATCGACAATGTGCCGGACTAACCCCTAGGCAGCGCCCCCGCGCTCTGGCATACCCGCGCTATGCTTGACGATAACGACGATATTCACCCTCTCTTTGCTGGCGCTCCCTCGACGACGGAGTTCAAAAAGCTGCGCAAACGCATCGTTCGCTATACCCGCGAGGCGATTGAGCAATACGGCATGATCGAACGCGGCGCTCGGTGGCTTGTCTGCCTGTCGGGCGGCAAGGACAGTTATACCCTTCTTGCGGCTCTCTATGAGCTTCAGTGGCGCGGGCTTCTGCCGGTGGATATCCTGGCTTGCAACCTCGATCAGGGGCAGCCCGGCTTCCCCGCGACGGTCCTTCCCGAGTTTCTGAAGGCCAAAGGCGTCCCCCACCGAATCGAATATCAGGACACCTATTCCATCGTTATGGACAAGGTTCCCGAGGGGCGGACATTTTGCGCCCTCTGCTCGCGCCTGCGCCGCGGCAACCTCTATCGCATTGCCCGCGAGGAAGGCTGCAGCGCCGTTGTTCTGGGCCATCATCGCGATGACATCCTCGAAACCTTCTTTATGAACCTGTTCCATGGCGGCCGTTTGGCCACCATGCCCCCGAAATTGGTCAATGAAGAGGGGGATTTATTCCTCTATCGCCCTCTTGCCCATGTGGCAGAGGCCGATTGCGAAAAATTCGCACGGGCCATGAATTATCCGATCATTCCCTGTGACCTCTGCGGGTCCCAAGACGGGCTGCAACGGCAACAGGTGAAACAAATTCTGGACGGTTGGGAGGCCAACAGCCCGGGCCGTAGACAGGTCATGTTCCGCGCCCTGATGAATGCCCGCCCCTCACATCTGCTCGACCCCAAGCTGTTCGACTTTGCAGGGCTGATGCGAACAGATAGTGAAAATTCGAAAGAAAACCTCTCCGGCGGTTAAGATTCCACTCAGATAGTTCCTTTAGCCCTTCCCCTAGATTTGATGATGCAAACTAGGGGCCCCCTTGCCATGCAAAAGTTTTGGAACACCTGCACTGCCTTGATCACGCCAGAGGGCGGAAAGCTCTGGCGGTTTGAGCTTTTGGCCTTCGTGCCGGCGTTCATTCTTGGGTGGTATTGGCTGGGCGGCATGGGCTTGACGCTGATGCTGGCCGTTGCCCTGCCGGTTCTTGTGCTGACCTCAGGCGCCTTTCTACGCAACGGAAAGCCCACCACTGTGGACGGTTTGACGGGCCTGCCCCTCCGCGACACTTACCTCTATTTTCTGGAGGAGCACATGAGGGGCAAGGACGAACATTTGCCGACCGCCTTTGTTGTCGAAATCGACGATTTCTATGAGGTTGAGGAACTTATGGGGCGTTCCACCGCCGATGAACTCCTCCCGAAGATTGCGAACCGTCTTACGGGGATCGCCCGTGTCGATGACATTTGCGCCCGGCTGGAAGGCCCCCGCTTTGCCATCGGCATCGCCCCCACACGTCGCATCAATCTGGAAACGGCCCTGCAGCTTTGCGAGCGTATCCAAAAGGAACTGAGCGAGCCCTATAGTATCGAAGCAACCACGTTGCGGATCACTGTTTCGGTCGGCTTTTGCCTTGGTTCGCGCGCCCCGATGCCAGGGGGCGAGGCCTTGCTGGAGGCAGCACAGGTGGCAGCGGAGGAGGCCCGCCGTCAGGGCAGCGCCGCTATTCGAGCCTACTCCAGTGATATGCGCGACATGATTACGAGCCGAAATGAACTGGTCGATGACATTGTAAACGGCTTTGACGAGGGGCAATTCCAGCCCTGGTTCCAACCACAGATTGATGCGGAGACAGGAAGGCTTACCGGCGTAGAAGCCCTCGCGCGATGGGAGCATCCGAAATCCGGCGTCCTCCTGCCGGGAAAATTCCTGCCTTCCATGGAAGCCGCCGGTTTGATGGAACGCCTCGGCGAGGTTATGCTCTCGCGCTCACTGGCCGCCATGCGCAAGTGGGACAAGGAGGGCTTGATTGTCCCGACGATTGGCGTCAACTTTTCCAGCACAGAGCTCCGCAATCCCAAATTGGTGGACCGTATCCAGTGGGAACTCGACAAATTCGAACTTAAGCCACAGCGTTTGACCATCGAAATCCTCGAAACAGTCGTAGCGGAGACCGAGGATGACACGATCTCTCGCAACATCGCAGAGCTGGCCAAGCTGGGCTGTAACATCGACCTTGATGATTTTGGCACGGGCCATGCAAGTATCGCAAATATTCGCCGTTTCGCCGTGAACCGCCTTAAAATCGACCGATCCTTTGTGATGCAGATGCATGAGGACACCGAGCAATACAAAGTGATCTCTGCCATCCTGCTCATGGCAAAACAGCTGGACCTCGACGCTCTGGCCGAAGGTGTCGAAAATCTTCAACAACAAGAGATGCTTGCGAGCCTTGGCTGCCACCATCTGCAGGGCTTTGGAATTTCGCGCCCGATCCCATTTGACGAGATGACAGTTTGGGGAAAACAGCGCGTTGAGACCGAGGCGCCCACGGTTCGCATCGTGTAATTCGACCGGCCCCGGCCGAAGTCCTCCTGATACAACACAGAAACCCCCGTTTTAGGGGGTTTCTGCTTGACCTTTTGCCCCCTGAGCGGTTCAACCGCCTGCAACTTCCAAGCAATAAGTGGTGCAGACCGGATGGACGATCAGAACAAGAACCTCATTCTTGCTACGGCCCTTAGTTTTCTCGTGATCCTCGCGTGGTTCCTCATTTTTCCACCGGAAACCCCCGAAGCTGACCCGAACGCAACAACACTAACCGCTCCTGCCCCAGTTGACGGGCAAACCGGTGTAGATATTGCGACAGTCCCAAGCGCCGCAAGCGACGGCGACGCCACTGTAGAGACATCCACGAATAGCGATTCCGCAACCAGCGCCGCTGTGGCCGAGGCTCCGCGCCTGACGATTGACACAGCGAAGCTAAGCGGTTCGATCTCTATGATTGGGGGCCGGATCGATGATCTCGCGCTGAAAGACTACAACCAAACCCTCGAGGGCGACTCCGGGATCGTTGATCTTCTCAAGCCCGTCGGCGCACCGCAGGCCTTCTATGCCCTGTTCGGTTGGGCCCCCGGCAGCGGCCTTGCCGCCGATGACGTTCCTGGCACCAACACCCCTTGGTCCATCGAAAGCGGCGAGACCCTCTCCGCATCGACGCCAGTTACCCTGCGTTGGGACAGCCCAAGCGGCTTGATCTTCCGCCGCACCATCAGCGTCGATGAGAACTACCTGTTCACCGTCGCGCAAAGCGTCGAGAACCCGACAGAGACGGAACGCCGCGCCGCACCATACGGCGTTGTGGCCCGCCATGGCCTCCCCGAGTTGGAGAACTTCTTCATCGTTCACGAAGGCCTTATCGGCATGAACGATGGCAAGTTGATCGAGGAAGACTATGACACAATCGCGGATCTGGACGTGAACCCCGCTCTTGGCGCGCCCGGTGAAGTCACCCAGGCCGCCGCAGGCGGTTGGATCGGCTTTACCGACAAATACTGGATGGCGACCTTGATCCCCGATCCGGCACAACCGGCCGAGCAAGCTTACAGCTACCAAACCCGCTCCGACATCTACACCGCGCGCACAGTCTTGCCGACACAGGCCATTGCCCCCGGCGCGACCGTCACCACGACATCGCAATTCTTCGCCGGCGCGAAGGAATGGGAGGTTATCCGCGCCTATCAGAACGAAGGCGGGATCGAAGGCTTCCTCGACAGTATTGACTGGGGCTGGTTCTACTTCTTGACCAAACCGATCTTTGCGATGCTGCACTTCCTGAACAACCTTATCGGCAACATGGGGTGGGCCATTATCGCCCTGACCCTTGCCATCAAGGCCCTCCTCTTCCCGCTTGCTTACAAGTCCTACGTCTCCATGGCGAAAATGAAGGAACTGCAGCCGGAGATGGAGAAGCTTAAGGAACGCACCGGCGATGACCGCCAGAAGATGCAGCAAGAGATGATGGCGCTGTATAAAAAGGAAAAAGTAAATCCGGCGGCGGGCTGTATGCCAATCCTCCTGCAGATCCCGATTTTCTTTAGCCTTTATAAAGTGATTTTTGTCACAATCGAACTGCGTCACGCCCCTTGGTTCGGCCCGTTTCAGGATCTCTCTGCACCGGACCCTACCACTTTGCTGAACTTCTTTGGCCTGCTGCCCAATGCCTCGCCAGAGCCCGGTTCCATCATGGCCCTCGTCTTCATCGGCATTCTGCCCCTGTTGCTGGGTATCTCCATGTGGCTGCAGCAAAAGCTGAACCCGGCGCCATCCGATGCGACACAGGCGATGATCTTTGCCTGGATGCCATGGGTCTTCATGTTCATGCTGGGCGGTTTCGCCAGCGGCTTGGTGATCTACTGGATCGCCAACAACACGATCACCTTTACACAGCAGTATCTGATCATGCGCAGCCAAGGCTATAAGCCCGATGTCTTCGGCAACATCCGGTCGAGCCTGTCCCGCAAGCCCAAAGAAAGCGGCAAGTAATGGGGGCCGTAGCCGAGATTTGGCGTCATCCCCTCAAGGCCCATGGCCGAGAGGAGATGACCGAGGTTCGGCTTGAGCCGGGCAAGTGCCTGCCATGGGACAGGACATGGGCCGTCGCCCATGAGGCCAGCTCTGCTGATGGCAGCGAATGGGTGCATTGCAACAACTTCACCCGCGGGGCGAAGGCGCCGCAGCTGATGGCAATCACCTCGCGCCTCGAGGAAACCACCGAAACCCTACACTTGGCCCACCCCGAGCGGCCCGATCTGGCCTTTCGGCCCGGCACTGAAGAAGGGCAAGAGGCCTTCCTGAAGTGGGTCGCCCCCTTGATGCCCGAAGGCCGCGCCCAGCCTGCGCGAATCATTTCGGTTCCGGGACGCGGCCTGACGGACAACCCCTTCCCCTCTATCTCGATTGCGAATATCGCCTCGCATCGTGCGGTGGAACAGAAGCTGGGCCGCCGTTTGTCCATGCACCGTTGGCGCGCGAATATCTGGCTGGACGGCCTTCCCGCTTGGGAAGAGTTCGATTGGGTCGGCGCAGAGGTCACTCTGGGCGAAGCGCGCCTCAAGATCGTTGAACGCATCGGCCGCTGCGCAGCGACAACGGCCAACCCCGAAACCGGAGAGCGTGACGCCGACACCTTGGGAACGCTGCGAGAGGGTTGGGATCACACCCAGTTCTCCGTTGCCGCCGAAGTCGTCCAAGGCGGCACAGTTTCCAAAGGTGACACGGTGACCCTCCTATGATTCCCCTTCAATTTCCTATCGCGGAAGAACCTGACGCAGAGGCCCTCGAAGCCGGACGCAAGCTTTTCGCTGGCGAGATCGACTTTCTCAAAGGCGTCGTCGCAATGGATGGTCTGCCCCCGGCCGATCGGTCCGAGGTGTGCTTTGCGGGCCGTTCTAACGTCGGGAAGTCCAGCCTGATCAACGCCCTGACAGGGCGCAAGGGCCTTGCGCGCGCGTCAAACACGCCGGGCCGGACGCAGGAAATCAACTACTTCACCTTGGGCGAGGAACGTTACCTCGTCGACCTGCCCGGCTATGGCTATGCCAAGGCGCCGGTGCCTGTCGTGGAAAAATGGCAACGGCTGCTTAAGGCCTACCTCTCTGGCAGGCCCTCTCTGCGCCGCGTCTTTGTCCTGATCGATGCGCGCCACGGCGTGAAATCCGTGGACACCGAAATCATGACCATGTTGAATAAATCCGCAGTGACCTTTCAGGCCGTTTTGACCAAGGCCGACAAGATCAAAGACCATGAGCGTCAGGCGATTTTGGATCAGGTCCGCACGAATCTGGCCAAGCATCCGGCCTCCTTCCCCGAGATTGTCGTGACCTCCTCGGAAAAGGGGGAAGGCATCCCTATCCTACGCTCCATTATTCACGGGCTGTAGGCTGGCGCCTTAAACGTGCTGTCCAGCGTTCACCTCGATCTCCGTCCCCGTGACGTAGGACGAGGCCCCCGTGCATAGGAAAAAGATCACCTCGGCCACTTCCATCGGCTGCCCCAACCGGCGCAACGGCAAGGTGTCTACAATCGCCTCGGTGCCGGGGCTTAGGATCGAGGTTTCGATCTCCCCCGGCGCGATGGAATTGACCCGCACCCCATAGGGGCCGAAATCCGCTGCCATCTCCCGCGTAAGGGCCGCGAGCGCCGCCTTCGATGTGGCGTAGGCCGCGCCTGCGAACGGGTGCACCCGGCTGCCCGCGATGGAGGTGACATTCACAATCGCCCCCTCGGCGGCCTGCAATTCCGCCTGCAAACCACGGGCCAGAACCACCGGGGCAAAGAAGTTTACATGGAAGACCTTGCCCCATGTCTGCAGGTCCGTGTTCAGGGTGTTGAGCCTGCTGCCCCCCTCCCCTTTCGGCGAAATCCCTGCGTTGTTCACCAAAGCGTCCAGATGCCCATCAAGCTTTTCCTTGATCACCTCAATGGCCTCGATCGTGTTGTTCGGGTCAGACAGGTCCACCTGAATATGGTTATCCTCCCCGCCCGGCCATGGGCAACGGTCGTCAAATGGCTGACGCGAACAGGTCAGCACCCGCCAACCGGCAGCAGAGAACCGTTTCACGGTCGCATGACCGATTCCCCGGCTTGCCCCGGTCAGGACAATGGTCTTTTGGCGATCTTCTGATGAATTCAATTTTCCGACTCTTTTTATCAGATTATTACACCCCGGGAAAAACGCAATCCACCCTTGGCATAACAGCGCATTTGAGCGTAACACCGAGGCCCGAGGAATTGATATGAAAAAGCAAACTGCCATGAACAGCGATTGGTTCGCTACCGCCCGCACCCTGTCGAAGGCCCTGCCCTATTTGCAGCGCTACGATGGGGCCATTGTTGTGATCAAACTGGGCGGCCATGCCATGTCCAGCGACGAAGCCATGGCAGATTTCGCCCGCGACGTCGTTTTGATGAGCCAGGTCGGAGTGCGCCCCGTGATCGTTCACGGCGGCGGGCCAATGATCAACGCCATGCTGGACCGGCTCGGGGTGGAATCCACCTTTGTTGACGGCAAGCGCGTCACAGATGCGAAAACCGTCGAAGTGGTGGAAATGGTCCTCTCGGGCCGGGTGAACAAATGGATCGTTCAGGCCATCAACGAGCAAGGCGGGCAGGCCGTCGGACTATCGGGCAAGGACGCAAATCTGATGATCTGCGATCCCTCGCACCCTGAGCTCGGCTTTGTGGGAGAACCGACGGAGGTAAACCCGAACCTCATCCATCAACTCCACAGCAGCGACATCATCCCCGTCGTCGCGCCCATCGGGGCGGGCCGCAACGGAGAGACTTTTAATGTGAACGGTGACACAGCCGCAGGCGCCATCGCCGCAGCGCTCAAGGCCGATCGCCTGCTCCTTCTGACGGATGTGGACGGGGTGCGCGACGCCAGTGGCCAGGTCGTCACCGAACTCACCGCCGATCACATCGCGAAGCTACGGGCCGAGGGCGTTATCGCGGGCGGCATGATTCCCAAAACCGAAACCGCCCTTGGTGCCATCCACGGAGGCGTGCGTGCGGCAGTCATCCTTGATGGCCGCGCTCCGAACGCCTGCTTGCTGGAGCTCTTCACCGACCACGGCGCAGGCTCCATCATTCGGCCATGACCCTCGCGCAGGCCTCCAAAGCCGCCGCAGCGGCGCAGCTGGAGGTCTTTGGCGCATTGCACGAGGACAAGGACACCCTAATCCTGCTCGGCCCGCATGAGCCGGGCTTTTGGGCGCATTTTTCACACAGCCCCGAATATATGGACGGCAACCCTGACCCTCTGGACCGCTGGTCCAAACGGGTCATCACCGGCCTGGCCGAGCGTCTGAATGCCGCCCCCCTCTTTCCCTTCGGTGGCCCGCCCTATCAGCCGTTCCTGTCATGGGCAACGGCCTCAGGTCGCGCCTGGTCCTCACCCGTCGGCATGCTGGTCCATGACCAATCGGGCCTGATGGTCTCCTACCGCGGCGCGCTCCGGTTTGAGGGGCACCTCCCGCTGCCCAAGGCCTCCACCAAACCATGCGAAGGCTGCGCAGAGCCTTGCCGCACCACCTGCCCCGTCGATGCCCTCTCCCCCAGCGGATACGACGTAGCCGCCTGCCGCTCCCATATCGCCACCCCACAAGGCGCCGAATGCCTGACGCACGGCTGCCTCGCACGTCGCGCTTGCCCTGTCAGCCAAAGCTATGAAAGGGTGCCGGAACAATCCGGCTTTCACATGGCCTCATTTCTGGGACGAAAATGAAAACACTTTTGCTTCTGCGCCATGCCAAATCCAGCTGGGATGACTTCACCCTTGATGACCATGACCGCCCCCTGAACGCGAGAGGCCGCGCGGGCGCAAAGGCGATCGGGGACTGGCTGCGCGCAGAAAACATAGCCCCCCAAAGGGTGCTCTGCTCAACCGCCAAACGCACCGTCGAAACTTGGGAGGGCCTCGGCCTGACCTCCGATATCAAATTCGTGCCGTCCTTCTATCACGCCCACCCCGAAGCCATGCAAAAGCACCTCGGCCGCGAAAGCGCCGAGACCGTCATGCTGATCGGCCATAACCCCGGCATGGCGGCCCTTGCAGATCAACTGATCGCTGAGCCTCCCAAACATCCGCGCTTCTTTGACTTCCCCACTGCGAGCCTTGCCGTCGTGGACTTCGATGCCGCGGGCTGGGACAGCATAAAGGCCCGTAGCGGAACCGCCCGGGCCTTTGTCACGCCTGCCGATCTTAAAACCGGCTAAGCGCTTCTTATTGGTCTAAACATCGCGGGGGAGGCCGAAGGCCGGGGGCAGAGCCCCCAACCTGCCTTAGTGCCCGAGGATCTGGCTGAGGAAGAGCTTCGTCCGATCCGACTTGGGATTGTTAAAGAACTCTTCAGGCTCGTTCTGCTCCACGATCTGGCCCGCATCCATAAAGATAACGCGGTTGGCGACCTGACGGGCAAAGCCCATCTCGTGAGTCACGCAGAGCATTGTCATCCCCTCTTCCGCAAGTTCGATCATGGTATCGAGCACCTCTTTGATCATCTCGGGGTCGAGGGCCGATGTCGGCTCGTCGAACAGCATGATGCGCGGCTTCATGCACAGGGATCGCGCAATCGCCACACGCTGTTGTTGGCCACCGGACAGCTGACCGGGGTATTTGTTGGCCTGATCGGGGATCTTCACCTTCTCGAGAAAGTGCATCGCAGTTTCTTCGGCCTCTTTCTTGGGCGTCTTGCGCACCCAGATCGGAGCCAGCGTGCAGTTCTCGAGGATTGTCAGATGCGGGAAGAGGTTAAAGTGCTGGAAGCACATGCCAACCTCGGACCGGATCTTGTCAATGTTCTTGAGGTCGGAGGACAGCACCGTCCCGTCAACCTCGATCCGCCCCTGCTGGTGCTCCTCAAGGGCATTGATACAACGGATCAGCGTAGATTTGCCGGAGCCCGAAGGCCCGCAAATAACAATCCGTTCGCCGCGGTTCACCGTCAGGTCGATATCGCGCAACACGTGAAAGGACCCATACCATTTGTTCATGTTCTGGATGGTGATTGCGATCTCTTCCGAGACCTTCATTTGTGGTTCAGCCATGCTCGGGCCTCCTTATCGATGATCGGTGGCAAGACGACGCTCAAGCCACTGTGAATATTGTGAAATGCCATAGCAAGTGATGAAGAAGCACACACAGGCAAAGCCCAGAAGCTCCCAATACACCCCGTTCCATTCGGTCGAGGCAAGGATCGGCCCGCGGATCATGCCGAGGATATCGAACATCGAAATCACCGAAACCAGTGTTGTATCCTTGAACAGACCAACAGCGATATTCACGATACCGGGGATCGAAATCTTCAACGCTTGGGGCAGGATGATCAGGCGCATGGCCTGCGCGTAATCCAGACCAAGACTGTCTGCCGCCTCGTATTGCCCTTTGGGCAAAGCCGCCAGACCGCCGCGGATCACCTCGGCGATATAGGCCGCCGAGAACATGGTGATCATGATCACCACCCGCAGGAAGAGGTCCACGGTGGATTCAGGCGGGAAGAAATAGGCCAGCATCACCGACGCCACGAACAGCAGCGTAATCAGCGGCACGCCGCGGATGAATTCGATGAAGACAACCGAGATGCCTTTGATCAATGGCATATGCGACTGTCGACCAAGGGCCAGAACGATCCCGAGAGGGATAGACAGCGACACACAGGTCAGGCCCAGCATCATGTTCAACATGAAGCCACCCAGATCACGCGAAGGCACCGCCAGAAGCATGGCATTCTCGTTCGCCGTATCCGGGATCAGCCAGCCCCCCACAACCCAGATGATCAGGGCAACAAGAGCCCCCCCACCAGCGCCAAGGGCAAAACTGTCTTTCACGAACTTCTGGTAGACGAAGAAGCCGCCAACGAACCCGGCAAGCGCAAGGATCGGTGTCAGGATCGTGCCACCCCAGATCAGCCAATAGGCGATGAAAGGGAACAGAGCCGTGAAGATAAGGAGCTTGCGTGGCAGGTCAAAGAACAACACGGGCGCAAGAGCCACCAGCATCAGGAAAAAGGCCAGTGTCGGGCGCCAGTATTCCGAGGTCGGGTATTTGAACCCGTAGATCAGCTGTGGCCAGCGTTCGGTAAGAACCGCAAAGCAGGCCCCCACTTTGCCGGACAGGATTTCACGGCATTCCCCAAGACTTCCTGCGTTCCAGATGCCGTTTGCGATCCATGGCAAGGTACCCGCAAGGATCAGGTAGATCACATAGATCGCAACGATGGTCAGCAAACTGTTGGCCCAGGTCGCAAAGAGATTGGCACGCAGCCACTTTACAACACCGGTCTCTGCCGCAGGGGGCGGGCTTGCGGGGATTTCTGTTTCGCGCACGAAGGCGACGGAATGGGCATGAGTATCAGACATGGCTCAACGCTCCTTCAGCTTAACAGCATTGTTGTAGATGTTCATCACCGTCGAAATCGAGAGCGAGATGATGAGATAGAAGAGCATCAACAACAGCACGCATTCGATCGCGCGCCCTGTCTGGTTCAAGGTGATCCCGCCAAGGGTCGCGGTGATATCGGCATAGCCAACCGCAATCGCGAGCGAGGAGTTCTTGGTGATGTTCAGGTATTGCGAGACCAGCGGCGGAATGATGACCCGCAGGGCCTGTGGCAGAACCACAAGGTTCATCACACGGCCGGGGCGCAGGCCAAGGGCCGAGGCGGCCTCTGTCTGACCCTTGCTAACGGCTTGAATACCGGCGCGCACGTTCTCGGCGATAAAGGCACCGGTGTAGATCGAAAGCGCGAACCACAGGGCGATCAGCGGTGCCCCGATCTGGATACCGCCGCGCAGGTTGAACCGGTTTGCAAGCGGATCAGGCGCATCAAGGCCGATCGGTTGCCCCATGATGAAATAGGCCAGAACGGAAGGCACGATCAACAGAGCCAGGGACGGCCAGCCAACGGGCAGCAGCTTACCCGTGGAATACAGAAGGTGCTGCGCGTATTTACGGTAGGCAAAGATGCCGATGAGCGAGGCAATGAAAACCCCGACGACAACACCGGAACCCGGGCCCCAGATCGGCGCAGGCGCGTAGACCCCGCGGTTGGTGAAGGCAAAATACCCGAACAGCAGGTCCGCCTCGGGATCCTCGCCCAGATAGGAGCGGGCCCCCGGCATAACCGCGGTCATGATCGTGAAGATAATGATGATCCAGATCAGAACGGGGATGTTGCGGAAAATCTCAACATAAAAGGCCATGAGCTTGCTCACGAGCCAGTTGTTCGACAGGCGAAGCACCCCGGCCAGAACGCCAAAGACGGTGGCGGTGATACAGGCCAGAAAGGCCACCAGAAGTGTATTGATAATACCGACCCAAGCCGCACGCATATGCGAGGACTGGCTGTCATATTCGATCAAACGCTGGTTGATGTCATAGCCGGAGGGATTGGACAAAAAGTCGTAGGAGATATTCAGTCCGGCGGCGGCCAGGTTGCTCATCAGGTTTGAGGCAAGATAGGCAAAGGCCACGATAAGAAGGACAAGGGCAATAGCCTGAAACGTCAGGGATCTATAGCGCGTGTCGTTGAAGAGCATGGACACCTTAAAAGGGCCCTGCGGAGGGTCAGTGATCGTTGACATTCATAATCCCCGTTTGCGTCTTGTTTATTATTTTCTGCACCTGTTTGACGGCGCTTCACCGCATCTTGGCGGCTTATATAAAAAGGGCGCGGTGTGACCGCGCCCTTTTATCGAATGTCCTAGCGGAACGGTGGGGAGTACAGCAGACCGCCATCGGTCCATTGTGCGTTCAGCCCGCGAGCCAGACCGATTGGAGTGGTCTCACCGATGTTCTTTTCGAACAGCTCGGCATAGTTACCACCGGCCATGATGGCCTTTTTCGCCCAGTCAGCTTCGAGGCCGAGCATTTCGCCCAGTGTGCCCTCGGTGCCCAGAAGACGGTTGATTTCTGGGTTGTCGCCAGCAGCAGCAGACATGTCTGCGATATTGGCGGAGGAAACACCCAGCTCTTCAGCAGTGATCAGCGCGTTCAGAGTCCAGCGAACAACGTCGCCCCACTCGCTGTCGCCGTGGCGAACCAGCGGGCCGAGTGGCTCTTTGGATACGATCTCTGGAAGCAGAACGTGATCTGCAGGTGTTTCGAAAGTTGCACGTGTAGAGGCAAGGCCGGATGCGTCAGTCGTGTAAACGTCGCATGCGCCAGCAAGATACTGCTGCTGAGCTTCGGCGTTGGTTTCGATTGGCACGGGCTCGTAGCTCATGTTGTTGGAGCGGAAGAAGTCAGCAAGGTTCAGCTCGGTTGTTGTACCGGTCTGAATGCAGACAGTCGCACCGTCGAGCTCTTTAGCCGAGGACACGCCCAGTTCCTTGGGAACCATGAAGCCTTGGCCGTCATAGTAGTTCACACCAACAAATTCGAACTTCAGGTCGACGTCGCGGCTGAATGTCCATGTTGTGTTACGTGCCAGCACGTCGATCTCGCCGGAGGCCAGAGCGGTGAAGCGTGTTTTACCTGTTGTTGGAACGAATTCCACAGCAGTCGCATCGCCAAGAACGGCGGCTGCAACAGCGCGACATACGCCAACGTCAAAGCCTTCCCATTCGCCGTTTGCGTCGGGTGCTGCGAAACCAACCAGACCGGTGGTCACGCCGCAGTTCAGCTTGCCGCGTGCTTTCACGTCGTCAAGCGTACCGGCGGATGCAACGCCGGCGGCAACGCCAGCTACAGTCATCGCGCCAAAAAGAACGGATTTTTTCATTTTTACCTCTTCCTGATGTTCCGGGTCAAATTTTGTCAGCCCGGTTTTAACCAAGCCAATTTGACCTGGGACGTTTCAGCGAATTCCAGCGCATTGCTAGAAAACTGATCAATGAGGACCAAATTGTCCGCCTCAGGTCAAGGGGTTTGACGCTCATGCGCAGCGTCAAGTTGATATTTTATTGGGATTTTTCTTTCGGTGTGCATCAAAGCGGACCCATTCGGGAGCGTGATGCCTTTTTAGGCGTTTTGCGCACTAAGCTGAAAGAATCGCACAGCGGCCATGAAGTCAGCGCGCTTGCGCGCCGCTGTTTCACTGGCTTCTTCGTCCTCACCCCATTGCGAAATCTGGAAGTCTTCGTCAACGCGGCTGGCCAGCCAAAGGGCCTCTGCACGGGTCGGATCATCCATTGCGGCAAGGCCAATCACCAAGGAACCCGATAGGCCAACCAGATCTGACAGGGCCGTAAGCGTAAATTCTGTGCAGTTTTTGACCGCCTCTTCGAGGCCGATTACGGCCCTAGGATCCTGCGGCACGGGCATCATTCCGGTGGTCACCGCAAGGCGCGCGCCGTAGCGCTCGCTCGCCCAATCGAGGAGCGGATCCCAAGCCTTGGCTTGCAGGTCAATCAGGACCTCTGGATGGGCGGCGCGGTAGCACAGCAGGTCGGTCTGGCCGTATTCGATGATCAGCGCCGCGACCTCGTCAAATTGAAGCGCCACCTTATCAAGGGCCGCATTGGCCCCGCGTGTGACAGGCATGGTCTCGGGCTTGATCTCGCCCTCCTGCGCGTCCCATTCGGTGGCGATGGCGCGGGCCATGGCCTCGGTCGGCAGGACCAAGGGCGCCTTGGCGGGGGTGCGCACGGGGCGCCCGTCCAGATGGACGGTCATCCCGCCATCGATCGCCTCAACTGTGGCTTCTTTCCAGAACCTTTTGGCCTTCCAATCGCTCACGGGTCAAAACTCCTCTGGGGCAAAGGGGTCGACGGGGTAGTCCCTCGGGTCCCAGCCGAGGGTGTCCCATGTGCGCTGCATATGCTCAGCCAAAGGCGCCGTCAGGCTGAGGGTCGCGCCGGTGAAAGGGTGTTCCAGCTCAAGCGAGCGCGCGTGTAGGTGCAGCTTGCGGCTCATGCCGCCGCCAAGGCCCGCGCCCCAACCGTCACCAAGGTTTTCCTGCCCCGAGCCGCCGTATTTGCCATCACCGATGATCGGGTGCCCGATCTCGGCCATATGGGCGCGCAGCTGATGGGTGCGGCCTGTGATGGGCACGAGGGCCGCCCAGCTGATGCGCCCGCCAAGGGCGGACATGACGGCGTAATCCGTCTGGGCACGTTTCGCCCCCTCAACCTCGCGCAGCTGGTCCGGGTGCAGGCAGCGCATCTTTTCGCCCTCGCCGCTTCCGCCATGGCCGCCGGCCTTTACGAGGGCGAACTTGATGCTGCCCATGCGGGGCGTGGGCACGCCTGCGATCGCGGCCCAGTAAAGCTTGCGCGTGTCGCGGTGGCGGAAGGCGTCCGTCAGGGCCTTGGCGGCCTCGCGGGTGCGGGCCAGCAGCAGGACACCAGAGGTGTCCTTGTCGAGGCGGTGCACCAGCTTGGGCTTGTCATCGGCGCCAAAGCGCAGGGCCTCGGCCATGCCGTCGATATGGCGCGTCTGGCCGCTTCCGCCCTGTGTGGGCAGGCCGGGGGGTTTGTTCAGGGCGATGAGGTAATCATCGCGGTAGATCACCGTGCTCTGGATCAGCTTGGCATCCGCATCCGACACGCTGGAGCGCACCACAAGCGGCGCGGCCGTTTCCGGCAGGGGCGGCAGGCGAACGCTTTGGCCAACCTCGACCCGCGTATTGGCCTTGACCCGCCCGCCATCGACGCGGATTTCGCCCTTGCGGCACATCTTTTCAATGCGCCCCTGTGCAACATGGGGGAACCGGCGGCGCACCCAGCGGTCAAGCCGCTGATCACCTTCGCCTGCGCGAACCTCGATTGTTTGAACGCCGCTCATGCCCAGATACCTCGTGCCAAATACAGCCCAAGGGCCAGCCCGCCAATCGACAGGGCCACCGAGGCCAAAACATAGATTGCCGCCTGCCCGTAATCGCCGCGCTCAAAGAGCGTGACGGTTTCGAGCGAGAAGGCCGAAAACGTGGTGAAGCCGCCCAGCAGGCCGGTCATCACAAAGGGGTTCAGATGCGCCGCGCCGCGTTGCCCGGCATAGACCACAAACAGCCCCATCAGGAAGGACCCGACGATATTCACCGAGAGCACCGCAAGCGGGAACCCCGGCCCGGCGAGGCGAAAGACACCCACACCCACCAGAAACCGGCAGGCCGCGCCGATTGCGCCCCCGAGGGCCACCTGAAGTGTCGTTAGAAACATGGGCGTCCATTGGGCCGCCCTGCCCGAGATGTCAACCTTTGCGGCGTTTTGCGCGCAACCCGGCGAAGTAATCGGCACGTTTTTTCAGGTCGCGCTCAAAGCCGCGATCCACAGGGTTGTAAAGGCTTGGCCGCTCCATCCCCTCGGGGAAGTAATCCTGCCCCGAAAAGCCGTCCTCGGCATCGTGGTCATAGGCATAGCCCTCCCCGTAGCCCTGATCCTTCATCAGGTCGGTGGGGGCGTTGAGGATGTGTTTGGGCGGAGGCTCGGAGCCGCTGGTTTTGGCCAGCCGCCGCGCGTCCTTGTAGCCGGTGTAAACCGCGTTGGATTTCGGCGCGAGCGCGAGATAGGCCACCGCCCCGGCAAGGGCGAGCTCCCCCTCGGGCGAGCCGAGACGCTCGTAAGTTTGCCATGCGTTGAGGCAATGGGTCTGCGCCGAGGGATCGGCGAGGGCGATGTCCTCCACGGCCATGCGGGTCAGGCGGCGGGCGAGGTAGCGGGGATCCTCCCCCCCCTCGAGCATGCGGGCGAACCAGTAGAGCGCCGCATCGGGATCGGACCCGCGCACGGATTTATGCAGGGCAGAGATCAGGTTGTAATGTTGATCGCCGGATTTGTCATAGACCGCCGCGCGGCGCGACAGGCGCTGCGACAGGGCGGCGGTGTCGATGGGGGCCTCGGCCTTCCAGCCTGCGGCCTGCTCCACCAGATTGAGCATCGCGCGGCCATCCCCGTCGGCCATCTCCACGAGGGCACGCCTTGCGCCCTCTGTCAGGGGCAGGGAGAGGTCAAGATCGGCCTCTGCCCTGTCAATCAGCCCCTCCAGCGCGGCATCATCCAGACGTTCCAGCACCATGACCTGCGCGCGGCTCAGGATCGCGGCGTTAAGCTCGAAGGAGGGGTTCTCGGTGGTGGCGCCGACCAGAAGGATCGTGCCGTCCTCCATATGGGGCAGAAAGCTGTCCTGCTGCGCCTTGTTGAAACGGTGGATCTCGTCAACGAAGAGCAGCGTGCCGCGCCCGCCGGTGCGGCGAAGCTTGGCCGCGTCAAAGACTTTGCGCAATTCGGGGACGCCCGAGAAGATGGCACTTATCTGCACAAAGGCGCGGTCGCTGGCATCCGCCAGCAGGCGGGCGATGGTGGTTTTGCCAACGCCGGGGGGGCCCCAGAAGATGATCGAGCCAAGAGTGCCCGCGGCCAGCATCGCGCCAAGCGGGCCGCCCGGGCCAAGCAGATGCCCCTGCCCCACCACGTCTTCAAGCTTGGCCGGACGCAAGCGGTCGGCCAATGGGCGGGGGGCCTGTGGGGGTTCGGCTTCGGGCTTTGCCCCATGATTGAAAAGGTCGCTCATGGGGCAGAAGGTAAGGTGCCGCGCGGCCAAGGGAAAGCGGTATCGCCCCCCGCCGCGCGGAACACTCTGGCTTAGTGCAGCTTGTTCGACAGATCGATGGAAACGACCTGTGTTTTGTCGCCGTCGATCTCAAGCACCGGACCGGCGGCGGTTGCCTCCAGCTTGCACAAACGGAACATGCGGGGCCAAACGCCCATGGTCAGGGCAAGGATATGCGAAGCGCCAAGTTCGCGGGCGGATTTGGTCAATGCCCCGGCGAGTTGCAGGCGCACGCGGTTGCGGCTGCGGTCCGGAACCTTGTGGTTCACGAAGACGCGGCTTGTTTCCCAGATGTTGGGATCGATCGGGGCGTCTTCGTAGAGCAGATCAGAGGGGATCGTGCCGAGAAGACCGCGCTGTGCATCGCGGATCATGTAGGAATAAATCCCGCAACGGTTCGTCGTTGGTGTCAGGCGGATGCCTGCCAGAACCTCGCCGAATTCATGCACGGCGATCCAGCGGCTGGCTGGCGTATCGTATTGGTCATATTCCATTCCCATGGCTTGGGGGAGGTCCCATTCCTTTTGAACGATAAAGGATTGGTGCCGTTCGCGCATGAAGTTTGCAAACAATTCGCCGTGGTCATGGATGTTCGCAAAAGAGAGTGTGGTGGTCTGCATTGTAGTGCTCCTGGTCGCTTGATTGAGTGGAAAAGAATCAGCAATCGCAGGAAGGGTTTGAAATTAGAGCAGTCGGTACTCCTTGGCACGTTGGATAGCTTCGGCCGTTGTGCGGGCCAGCAGACGTTCCCGTGCAGCCGTCAATCGGGCCTTTAGTGCGCTTTCTGAAATATTCAGCTTCGCTGCTGCGGCTGTGTGACGGTCCCCCTCTGCGATTAGCCGCAGCGCATCTGTTTGCGCCTTGGTTAAGCTTTCCGGGGGTTCCGTTAAATTATGAAGCCGATGAACGATGTCTCTCATCGTTGATATTTCATCGTCGGAAAATTCGCGATCATCGCGCGCAGCGCTAACGATAGATCGAGATGAGATTGGCCCATGCGACAAAGAAACACCGTATACCAAACCAAAGCGGGCCGCGTCATCAAAAATTCCAAAAGGATCAAGCGATTGCAAGTCGCTCCATCTTGTTTCTCCAGTTGTGGAGAACCCCCAGGCAATCGTTGGATCACGCATCGCATAGGCTTGAGATGTATAGTGTTCGAGCCATGTGTTGTCATACGTATGGAAGTTGAACAGCGCGTATGAAAACCGGATGTGAAGGCCAGCAAAGTATCCCCGGGGCGATTGACGACCCAGTTGGGAGAGCTCTGTTGTAAGACGTGAAACCTCAGACATTGGTTTTTTAGACAAATTAGAGAGCATGGCGTCAACAATAATCGTAAAATTTTCAAATTGTTGGCAAGATTTAAACCAACTGTTGTGGAGCGATCAATATCACCGGTCTAGTTAACTATTTAAATTAACAGAATTACACGAACCAGAGAGTAGGTAATAAAAAGGGGCGCTCCGCGGCGCCCCTTTTATAATTCAGGTTGTCTAAAAAAGACCTTAAGATTCAGCAGCTTCTTCAGCTTCGAGGCGGGCGCGGTCGCCTGCGCCTTTGGCGTCAACGTCGCGGTCGACAAGCTCAATGATGGCCATCGGTGCCATGTCGCCATAACGGAAGCCAGCCTTCAGAACGCGCACGCAACCACCGGGGCGGTCGGCGTAGCGGGGGCCGAGGACTTCGAACAGTTTCGCAACGTAAGCGTCCTGCTTGAGCTGTGCGCGGGCCTGACGGCGGGCGTGCAGATCGCCGCGTTTGCCGAGCGTGATCAGCTTTTCAGCGATACGCTTCAGTTCTTTGGCCTTGGGCAATGTTGTTTTGATTTGCTCATGTTCGATGAGCGAGCCGGCCATGTTGGCAAAGAGCGCTTTGCGGTGCTCATGTGTGCGGTTCAGGCGGCGGTATCCACGGGCGTGGCGCATTTTCTAGTTCCTTCGTTTTTGACTTTGTCCGGCGGTCTGATGCGTGTCAGCCGCTCTCCTTAGTGGGGCGGGATTGCCCGGGGGCGGGATGCGTTTGGAGCATGAAAACTTGATGCACACTCCATACACATCCCATGCACAACCGATACATACGATTGTGCAGATTGCTTAGAACTGGTCTTCGAACTTCTTGGCCAGATCTTCGATGTTTTCTGGTGGCCACTCTTCGACATCCATGCCGAGGTGCAGACCCATGCCGGAAAGAACCTCTTTGATCTCGTTCAAAGACTTCCGGCCGAAGTTTGGCGTGCGCAGCATCTCTGCTTCGGTTTTCTGGATCAGATCCCCGATGTAGACGATGTTGTCGTTCTTCAGGCAGTTTGCGGAACGGACGGAGAGCTCCAGCTCGTCAACCTTCTTCAGGAGAAGCGGGTTGAACTCGAGGCCGTCGTCGTCGTCCTGACGCTGAGCCGATTCGGGCTCGTCGAAGTTGACGAAGATCGACAGCTGGTCCTGCAGGATGCGGGCGGCATAGGCCACGGCGTCATCCGGCGTTACGGAACCGTCTGTTTCCAGTTTCAGTGTCAGCTTGTCATAGTCCAGCACCTGGCCCTCACGGGTGGGCTGCACGTCGTAGCTTACTTTTTTGACGGGCGAGTAGATCGCGTCCACGGGGATCAGGCCGATAGGCGCGTCCTCGGGGCGGTTCTTGTCGGCAGAGACATAGCCCTTGCCGGTGTTGACCGTCAGTTCCATGTAGAGGTCGGCGCCATCGTCGAGGTGGCAGATCACGTGATCCTTGTTCAGGATCTCGATACCTGCGCTTTCGGAGATGGAGGACGCGGTAACGATGCCCGGGCCTTTGGCCGAGATCGACAGGCGCTTTGGCCCGTCCACGTCCATGCGGACAGCAACGCCTTTGAGGTTGAGGATCACGTCGGTGACGTCCTCGCGCACACCGGCGATGGAGGAGAATTCGTGCAGAACGTTGTCGATCTGAACAGATGTGATGGCCGCGCCTTGCAGCGAGGACAGCAGAACGCGGCGCAGCGCGTTGCCCATTGTCAGGCCAAAGCCACGCTCTAGCGGCTCTGCTACAACGGTTGCCTGACGTGCGGGATCATTGCCCGGCTTAACAACCAGTTGCGTTGGCTTGATGAGTTCTTGCCAATTTTTATGGATCATGTGTGTCGCCTCCATACCAGTTTCGAACCCATGTCCGAGGCCCGGAACGCCCGAGGAAAAAATGCAGTAGCCCGGCCTTTATGGCCGGGCGAAAGTCGTGAAATTAGACACGGCGGCGTTTTGGTGGCCGGCAGCCGTTGTGGGCCATCGGTGTAACGTCGCGGATCGAAGTGATGTTCAGGCCAACAGCGGCCAGAGCGCGCAGGGCGCTTTCACGGCCGGAGCCAGGGCCCTGGACCTCAACTTCGAGGGTTTTAACGCCGTGTTCCTGAGCTTTCTTTGCCACGTCCTCTGCGGCCATCTGGGCAGCATAGGGCGTGGATTTACGAGAGCCTTTGAAACCCATGGTCCCTGCGGAGGACCATGCGATTGCATTGCCCTGAACGTCAGAGATGAGGATTTTGGTGTTGTTGAACGAGGAGTTCACGTGGGCAACACCAGCGGCGATATTCTTGGAGACCTTTTTCTTGGTCCGACGAGCTTCACGAGCCATTGTACAAACCCTTCCTTATTTCTTCTTACCGGCAATGGCCTTTGCGGGGCCTTTGCGAGTGCGAGCGTTGGTGTGGGTACGCTGACCGCGTACAGGAAGGTTGCGGCGATGACGCAGGCCACGGTAGCAGCCAAGGTCCATCAGACGCTTGATGTTCATTTGCACTTCGCGGCGCAGGTCACCTTCTACGGTGAAGTTTGCGTCGATGTGCTCGCGGACGGCGAGAACTTCGGCGTCGGACAATTCGTTGACGCGGCGTGTCAGGTCGATGCCGACAGCCTCGCAGATTTTCCGTGCGCCATCGTCACCGATGCCGTGAATGTATGTAAGCGCGATAGGAACGCGTTTTGCGGTTGGGATATTGACGCCAGCGATACGGGCCAAGGTAGCTTCCTTTTCGGTTGCGGATCCGTAACACCAGACCCTTTTTTCACAACGACGGCCCGCAGCATTTTGCCCCGGGCCGGTAGAGTTTCGCAAATCATGAACGCGGCGCGCGCAACATTGCTATTCTCTTAAGAGAAGCGCTCAGTTACGGCGATTCGCAGGCAGGGTCAAGGGCGATCACCCTTTGTCAAGAACACCCGCAATATCTGCTGCGACCTGTTCGATTTCACCAAGGCCATCAACATGGGCAAGCTGCCCCTTGGCGTAGTAATATCCGATCAGGGGCGAGGTTTTCTTGTAGTATTCCATCAGGCGGGTTTTGAGGCTTTCCTCATTGTCGTCTGCGCGCGCTTTGCCGCCGGCGGCGATCGCCTCTGCGGCGCGGCCGATGATGCGGGTCACGAGGACCTCGTCATTCACCGCCAGTTCGATCACGACATCCAGCGAGGTGTTATATTTCTCAAGCAGCGCGGTCAGGGCGTCGGCCTGAGCCAGCGTGCGGGGGAAGCCGTCGAAAACGAACCCTCCGCCATGGTCGCCCTGCAGTTTTTCCTCGATCAGGCCGACGACGATTTCGTCGGTGACCAATTCGCCCGCGTCCATGATGGCCGCGACCTTCTTGCCCATGGCCGTGCCGGAGGTGCGGGCCTCGCGGAGCATGTCGCCGGTGGAAAGTTGGATCATGCCGCGCTCTTCTACGAGGCGTGCCGATTGGGTGCCTTTACCCGCGCCCGGAGGGCCCAGAAGGATGATGTTCATTTTGGTGTCCCCCCAAAAATGGTGTCCGGCCCGCGCCTATCTGCGCGGTGCCGGGATCTGTGTATCGCCCAAAGAGCGGGGTGCCAAGCACCCTACCCTGCGGCCTAACGGCGCGATGGCGGACGTTTGGTGCGTTTCTTGCCGCGCAGCTGCGAGCGCTCCAGCAGGCCCTCATACTGATGGGCCAGCATATGCGACTGGATCTGTTGGATCGTATCCATGCCGACGCTGACGATAATCAGGATCGAGGTGCCGCCGAAATAGGCCGTGATCGACAGGTTGGACCGGACGATTTCAGGGAGCAGGCAGACCAGCGCCAGATAGCCGGAGCCAAGCACGAGGATGCGGATCACCACATATTCCAGATACTCGGCGGTTTTCTTGCCCGGGCGGATGCCGGGGACAAAGCCGTTCTGGTTTTTCAGGTTATCGGCCACGTCATCCACCTTGAACGAGACGTTCAGGGTGTAGAAGTAGGCGAAGAACACGATCATGGCCGCGAAGAACAGAAGGTAGAGCGGCTGTCCGGGGCCGAAGTAGGCGAGGATGATGGACATCACCGGGCCTGTCTGGCTTCCCGAGAAGGTGCTGATTGTGGTGGGCAACAGCAGGAGCGAGGAGGCGAAGATCGCCGGGATCACGCCCGATGGGTTGACCTTGATCGGCAGGTGGCTGTTCTGGCCGTCGTAGACCTTCATGCCGACCTGACGGCGCGGATACTGGATGTTAATCTTGCGCAGCGATCGTTCCATAAAGACCACGAAGGCCAGCGTCGCAAAGAGCATCACGATCACGCCCAGAGTTGCGGGTGTGGACAATGCGCCGGTGCGGCCCTGTTCAAAGAACTGGGCGAGGGCGGCGGGAAGCTCTGCGATGATGCCGACGAAGATGATCAGGGAGATACCGTTGCCGATGCCGCGGGCGGTGATCTGCTCGCCCAGCCACATCAGGAACATGGTGCCGCCGACCAGGGTGATCACGCAGGCCGCGCGGAAGAACCAGCCCGGATCGGTGACAAGGCCGCCTGACTCGAGGCTGACCGCGAGGCCATAGGCCTGGAAGGTGGCCAAGAGAACGGTGCCGTAGCGGGTGTATTGGTTGATCTTCTTGCGGCCCTGCTCGCCCTCTTTCTTCAGGCCCTCAAGTGCGGGGACCATGGCTGTCATCAGCTGGATGATGATCGAGGCGGAGATATAGGGCATGATGCCAAGGGCGAAGATGCCCATCCGGCTGAGCGCGCCGCCCGTGAACATGGAGAGCACGCCGCCGAGGCCGGCGGAGGCTTGCTCCATGAAGGTGCGCAGGCTGTCAGCGTCGATACCGGGCACGGGAATATAGGTTCCCAGACGGTAGACGATCAGCAAGCCGATGGTGAAAAAGATGCGTTGGCGAAGTTCCGGAGCCTTGCCGAGGGTGCCCCAGCTTAGGTTCGCGGCCATTTGTTCTGCTGCAGATGCCATTGAGGCCCCTCTTTAACGTGGCTGCGCCGCCTGATCGGACTTCCGATAGGCGGCGCAGGAAATCTAGCAAAGATGTAAGCAGCGCAAGCGCCGCTCACAAGCCATTATTCGGCTGCTGCTGCCTTTGTGACTGTCAAAGAGCCGCCAGCCTTTTCAACGGCGGCCACGGCCTGCGCGGATGCGCCGGTGACAGAGAGGGTCAGCTTGGCGGAAACTTCGCCCTTGGCCAGCACGCGGATGCCGTCCAGCTTGCGGCGCACGAGGCCCGAAGCGATCAGCGCGTCCTCATCGATCGCGGATTTGGCGTCGAGTTTGCCAGCGTCGATGAACTTCTGGATCAGGCCGAGGTTCACAACGGCGAATTTCTTGCGGTTCGGCTTGTTAAAGCCACGCTTTGGCAGGCGTTGGTAGAGTGGCATTTGGCCACCCTCGTAACCGTTCAGGGAAACACCCGAGCGGGACTTCTGACCCTTGATACCACGGCCACCGGTTTTACCCTTGCCGGAGCCGGGACCACGGCCAATGCGTTTTTTGTTGTGTGTAGAGCCCGGTGCGGGGGCGAGTTCGTGCAGTTTCATGTCGCTTCTCCTTGCCGGACTTGCCCCCCAGCGACGGGAGTGGACAGACGCGGCGTTTCAAATGGATTCGGATGCCAGAATGGCACCACTGGGCGCGTATAGGCGATCACCGCGCCCGGGGCAAGCGTCGCTTGCGGGGCGCGGCGGTTGTTCTGCGCCTTTGGGTTATTTGACCCCGATGCAGTCGACTTCGACGGCGGCGCCTACGGCGAGGCCATTGGCGCCGAAGGCGGCGCGGGCGGGGAATTCGCCGGGTTCGAAATATTCGGCGTAGACGGTGTTGAAATCACCCCATTCGGAGATATCGGCCAGCATCACCGTGCATTTCACGAGGTTTTCCATGCCGTAGCCATGGGCCTCCAGCGAGGTTTTGATGTTTT
This sequence comes from Harenicola maris, assembly GCA_018524345.1. GTDB lineage: Bacteria > Pseudomonadota > Alphaproteobacteria > Rhodobacterales > Rhodobacteraceae > Harenicola > Harenicola maris. The sequence goes on along the minus strand of JADQAZ010000001.1, from coordinate 11,976 downwards.
CCATCACCTGCTTGGATTCGCCTGCGGTGCCGCCCTCTGCCAGGGTCAGGGTGCCGGGCAGGTTGCCGATCTGGCCGGAGAGGTAGAGCGTGTCGCCCGCTACCACCAGCTCGGAGAACGGCAGGTTGGTGGGCAGCACGGTGCCGGAGTTGAGCTTTTCCACTGCGGTTTCCGCAGAAACAGAAAAGGCCCCGCCCATCAGGGCAAGGCCGGCGATTGCACCGCGCAGGGCGGTTTTGGTCTGGATTTGCATTATGTCCCTCACATCATTGATTCGATGCGAAAAGGGTATGAGATGCTGACCCAGTAGGGTAGCGATTGCCGGAGCGGGACCTGCCCTGCCCCGGCAACGCCGTGAAATTAAGCGCCGTAGACGTGCTTTTGAGCAACTTCGGCAAGGTTTGCGCGGCTGAGGCCGAGATCGAGCAATTCGCGATCGCCGAGGCTGTTCAGCTCGTTCAGGGTTTCCTTGTAGCTGCGCAGCAGGGCGCGGCGTTCGGCGACATTGGCGAGGACAGCGCGGGCGCGGTCAAGAATAGATGGTGTGGTGTAAGCTACATAAGCCATTGGTTTTTCCTTCGTTTCATTTCGCGGGGACGTATTTCCCAGCGGCGGTTTTTCTCTTTCCGTGACACAGATATAGGCGGCGGTGTTGGCGCTAACAACTGACGTTTCTGCAGTGCGGCATTGCGCCAGACGCATGGAGATGGTCATAGAAATGACAAAAACGCCCCCGGTTTCCCGAGGGCGTTTTGAATTTTCGCAGATCGCGAGGGGTGGCGTTTAGCCTTTTTCCTCGATGATCTCTACCATGTGAGAGATCTTGTTGATCATGCCGCGGACGGAAGGGGTGTCTTCCAGCTCACGGGTGCGGTTCATCTTGTTCAGGCCGAGGCCGATCAGTGTTGCGCGCTGTTTGGCAGGGCGACGGATCGGAGAGCCGACTTGTTTTACGACAATGGTTTTAGCCATGGGTCCGGTTCCTTATGCTTCTGCTTCGGCAGGGGCGGCGGCTTCTTCCGGCTTGCGCAGGATGTCAGCAACCTTTTTGCCACGGCGTTGTGCGACCATACGGGGGGAGCTTTCGCGGCCCAGACCGTTGATGGTTGCGCGGATCATGTTGTAGGGGTTCTGGCTGCCGATGGATTTGGCAACAACGTCCTGAATACCCAGCATTTCGAACACGGCACGCATTGGACCACCGGCGATGATACCGGTACCTTGTGGGGCTGTGCGCATAACGACTTTACCAGCGCCGTGACGGCCCTCTGTGTCGTGGTGCAGGGTGCGGCCCTCACGCAGGGGCACGCGGATCATCTGGCGTTTGGCTTGCTCGGTGGCCTTGCGGATCGCCTCGGGCACCTCTTTGGCTTTACCTTTGCCAAAGCCAACGCGGCCTTTCTGGTCGCCTACGACGACGAGGGCAGCAAAGCCGAAACGCTTACCACCTTTAACGGTTTTGGAAACGCGGTTGATTGCGACCAGACGGTCGGCGAATTCTGGTGTCTCTTCACGTTGGTTGCGGCGGCCGCCCCCACGGTTGTCATCTCTTGCCATCTGGCATCTTCCTTATCTGTCGCGCGCAGGGCGCTGTGTTTGGCACGATCCCAGTGGGCGGTATGCCCCCGGATCATCGAGGTTGCCCCTGTGACGGGGCAACCCACGCTTTAGATTTTCAGACCGCCTTCGCGGGCTGCATCGGCCAGAGCCTTTACCTTGCCGTGGAACAGGAAACCGCCACGGTCAAAATAGGCCTCTGTAACGCCTGCCTTCTTGGCCCGTTCTGCGATTGCAGAGCCGACCTTGGTGGCTGCGTCGATGTTGTTTTTGCCAACAACGCCGAGGTCTTTCTCCATCGAAGATGCCGATGCGAGGGTTACGCCCTGCACATCGTCGATCAACTGAACGAAGATGTTCTTGTTCGAGCGGTGAACGGAGAGGCGCACGCGCCCTGCGTTCACTTTGCGAAGTTTGTTCCGAACGCGCAGGCGGCGCTTCAAGAACAGTTGTCTTTTGCTGTTTGCCATTGTCGTCGTCCTTACTTCTTCTTGCCTTCCTTGCGGAAGATATACTCGTCTTTGTATTTGATGCCTTTGCCTTTGTAGGGCTCGGGCTTGCGCCATTCGCGGATGTTTGCCGCGACCTGGCCGACGAGTTGCTCATCTGTGCCTTCAACGATGATCTCGGTCTGCTTTGGGCAGGTTACGGTCACACCGGCTGGCACGTCGAAGTTCACCTCGTGGGAGAGGCCGAGGGACAGTTTCAGGGTGTTGCCCTGCATCTGTGCCCGGTAACCCACGCCGTTGATCTCCATCTCTTTTTTGAAGCCATCGGTGACGCCAGTGACCAGGTTTGCGATCATAGTGCGGGACATGCCCCACTGCTGTTTCGCACGCTTGGACTTGCCGCGTGGTTCGATGGTTACAACGTTGTCTTCAACCTTCAGGCTGACATCGTCAGTCGCGGTGAAGCTGCGGGCGCCCTTGGGGCCTTTGACTTCAACGGTCTGGCCAGACACGCTGGCGGAGACGCCAGAGGGCAGATCGACCGGTTTTTTACCAATACGAGACATTGTGGCCCCCTTAGAAGATTGTGCAGAGCACTTCGCCGCCAACATTGGCCGCACGTGCGTTTGCATCCGACATCACACCCTGAGAGGTGGAGACAATCGACACACCCAGGCCCTGACGGACGGTTGGGATGTCATTGGAACCCATGTAAACGCGGCGGCCGGGTTTGGAGACCCGCTTGAGCTCGCGAATAACAGGAGTGCCTTCGTAGTACTTCAGGCTGATTTCGATTTCCGGGTGCTTGGCGTCAGCAACGGGTTCGTACCCGCGGATGTAGCCTTCGTCAGCCAGAACATCGAGAACCCAAGCGCGCAGTTTGGAGGCAGGTGTCCGGACTGTGGACTTGCCGCGCATCTGTGCGTTGCGGATACGTGTCAGCATATCACCGATAGGATCGTTCATAATATGCGCTCCTTACCAGCTGGACTTGACCATGCCGGGGATCTGGCCAACGGAGGCCAGATCGCGCAGCGCGATCCGAGACATTTTGAGTTTGCGGTAATACGCCTTTGGACGACCAGTGATCTGGCACCGGTTGTGAAGACGTGTTTCCGAGGAGTTGCGGGGCAGTTTGGCCAGCTTCAGCTGGGCTTTGAACCGCTCGTCCATGGGTTTGCTTTCGTCGCGCGCGATTGCTTTGAGCTCGGCACGCTTGGAGGCATATTTTGCCACCAATTTTTCGCGCTTTTTCTGGCGCTCGATCATTGCTTTTTTAGCCATGAGTTCCGTGTCCCCTTAGCTGTTGAAAGGCATGTTGAAAGCTTTCAACAGCGCTTTGGCTTCTGCATCCGTTTTCGCGGTTGTGCAGATGATGATGTCCATTCCCCAGTTCTCGTCGATCGAGTCGAAGTCGATCTCGGGGAAGACCAGATGCTCTTTGAGGCCCATGGCATAGTTGCCACGACCGTCGAAAGATTTGCCGGAGATGCCGCGGAAGTCGCGGATACGGGGCATTGCAATGGTCACAAGACGGTCAAGGAATTCATACATACGGGCGGAGCGCATGGTGACCTTGGCGCCAAGGGGCATATCCTCACGCAGGCGGAAGCCAGCGATGGATTTCTTGGCTTTGGTCAACATAGCCTGCTGGCCAGCGATCAGCGTCAGGTCGTTCTGAGCCGATTTCGCTTTTTTGCCGTCCTTTACGGACTCGGCACCAGCGCCGATGTTCAGAACGATTTTATCCAGACGCGGGATCTGCATTTCGTTCTTGTAGCCGAATTCCTCTTTCAGCGCGGCGCGGATGGTGCCGGTGTAGAGTTCCTGCAAACGGGGTTTGTAAGAAGCGTTATCAAGCATCGATCACGTCTCCTGTTGTTTTCGCAACGCGGACTTTTTTGCCATCTTCGACTTTGAAGCCGACGCGGGTGGCTTTGCCGTTTGCGTCTGCGAAGGCGAGGTTGGAAAGCTGAACAGGCATGGCTTGTGGCACGCGGCCGCCCTGGCTGTTTTGCGATTGCTTGGTGTGACGGATCGAGATGTTGATCCCTTCCACGATTGCCTTGCCGGCTTTGGTATCGATGGACGTGATAGAGCCAGTCTTGCCCTTGTCCTTACCGGTCAGCACGATAACCGTGTCACCCTTTTTCAACTTGGCGGCCATGTTACAGAACCTCCGGAGCGAGCGAGATGATTTTCATGAAGTTCTTTGCGCGCAGCTCGCGAACGACTGGGCCAAAGATACGGGTGCCAACGGGCTCGCCGTTGTTCCCGAGAATAACGGCAGCATTGCCGTCAAAGCGGATGGCTGTGCCATCTTCACGGCGCACTTCTTTTGCTGTGCGCACAACGACGGCCTTGCGAACGTCGCCTTTTTTAACGCGGCCACGCGGAATAGCCTCTTTGACCGACACCACGATGACGTCGCCCACGGAGGCATATTTGCGTTTGGAACCGCCCAGAACCTTGATGCACTGAACACGGCGCGCGCCGCTGTTGTCAGCTACATCCAGGTTGGTCTGCATCTGGATCATTTAGGTTTCTCCCGACCTTTAGGAACTGTGTCCCAGGGTTTCGATCTAACCGGGTGTGACTGCCTTAGGAGGCAATCACCTCCCAGCGTTTGGTTTTGGAACGCGGTGGGCATTCCTGAATACGGACCATGTCACCTGTCTTGAAGGTGTTGTTCTCGTCATGGGCACGGTATTTCTTGGACTTCCGGATCGTCTTTTTCAGAACCGGATGTGTAAAGCGGCGCTCAACAGAGACAGTCACTGTCTGCTCGTTCTGGTCGCTTGTGACGGTGCCGGTGAGGATACGTTTGGGCATACTCTTAAGCCTCCGCTTTTGCAGCGAGTGCTGCTTTTTCGTTCAGAATGGTTTTCACACGGGCCGCTTCACGGCGCACAACGCGCATACGGGCAGTGTTTTCGATGGCCCCTGTGGCCTGCTGGAAGCGCAGGTTGAAGGATTCTTTTTTCAGGTCTGTCAGTTGCTCGCGCAGCTGATCAGGTGTCTTATCGCGAAGTTCCTGTGCGGACATTGCGTCTTTTCCTTTCAACATCACTGGTAGGCCCCCCAAAAGGGTCACCCTGATTCCAGTGGAGTTCATGATGAAGCGTCCGTTTAGGGGGTCTGGCCCGTTATGGCAACCCTTTTCAGCGGGATTCGCCAGATATGGGCGCAGGCCAGTGAAATAAGGGCGCAACAAGCCCCCTACCCTTAGGCGCAGCGGTGGATTATGACCATGGGTATGGCTGATATTTCCTCACTGTTTGTGACCCGCTTATACCGCGCCGCCCTGAACGATCACGGGGCGATTGACCCTGTTGAACTGGAGCGCTCCTGTATTGCCATCGCCGAGGATGACGAGGCGGGGCAGGATTGGTGCGAGGCGAACGACTTTGCCGGATACACCTCCTATGCCTCCTTGACGGACCTGCCCTGGCGGTTTCCGATCTTTAAGGATGTGGTGGCGGCGCTGGACAAGCATGTGGCGGCCTTTGCCGAGGATGCGGGCTATGATCTGGACGGCAAGGCCCTGAAGCTTGAGGATATCTGGATCAACATCCTGCCCGAGGGCGGCATCCACACCGGCCATATCCATCCCCATTCGGTGATTTCAGGGACGACCTATGTGGCCATGCCCGAGGGCGCCTCTGCCATCAAGTTCGAGGACCCGCGTCTGCCGATGATGATGGCCGCCCCGGGGCGGGTGAAGGACGCGCCAGAAGGGCTGCGGCCCTTTGTGTATGTGGCGCCCTCTGTCGGGGATGTTCTGCTCTGGGAGAGCTTTGTGCGGCACGAGGTGCCGATGAACATGGCCGAAGAAGAGCGGGTGTCGGTGTCGTTTAATTATTCGTGGGGGTGAGCGGCGGTCCGGCCCCCTTGGGCCGGCAAACTGTCCGGGGGACAGTTTGAGCCGCGAACGGGCGGAGCCCCGGGGCATCGGGGCCAAGCTCGACATATAGACCAGCCGGTGGCCGGGCGCCCTTGAACGCAACTGCTGCGCCTAGGCGGACCGAGAATTTTCGGAGAAAATTCTTATCCGGTCCGCGCGGGGCGGGTTGCGAATTTTATCCTAAAATTCGGGGATAACGGAAAAGCCCCCGCTGATTTCTCGGCGGGGGCTTTTTGATGGCTGGGGCTCTCGGCGATTTTTCCTTTCGGAAAGATCACCTGCCGCCTCTGCCTCGCGCTAAAGCGCGAGGTTTACCAATCTTCGCGGATGACTGTGCGGGTTTTGACCGGCAGTTTCATCGCGGCGAGGCGCAGGGCCTCGCGGGCTGTGTCTTCATCGACGCCGTCGATTTCGAACATAACGCGGCCAGGTTTGACCTTGCATGCCCAAAAGTCCACGGAACCTTTACCTTTACCCATACGAACTTCGACGGGCTTGGAGGTAACGGGTGTGTCAGGGAAAATACGGATCCAGACGCGGCCTTGACGCTTCATGTGACGTGTCATGGCACGACGGGCGGCTTCGATCTGACGCGCTGTGACGCGCTCAGGCTCAAGAGCCTTCAGACCGAATGTCCCGAAGTTGAGGGTGGATCCACCCTTTGCATCCCCGCGAATGCGACCTTTGTGCATTTTGCGGAATTTTGTGCGCTTTGGCTGTAGCATGTTCTTCTACTCCTTAGCGATCGCGACGGTTGCCGCCGCCGGCACCGCGTGGGGCTGGGCCCTCTTGCATTTCGGCAGCTTTGCGGTCGCGTGCAGCTGGATCGTGCTCCATGATCTCGCCTTTGAAGATCCAGACCTTGATCCCAATGATACCGTAAGGCGTCATGCCTTCGGCGTGGGCGTAGTCGATGTCAGCGCGCAGAGTGTGCAGGGGCACACGGCCTTCGCGATACCATTCTGTCCGGGCGATTTCCGCGCCGCCAAGACGGCCAGCAACGTTCACGCGGATGCCGAGGGCACCCATACGCATCGCGTTCTGAACCGAGCGTTTCATGGCACGGCGGAAGGACACACGGCGCTCCAGCTGCTGTGCGATGCTCTCGGCGACGAGGGCGGCGTCCAGTTCTGGTTTGCGCACTTCAACGATGTTGAGGTGCAGTTCGCTGTCGGTGATATTGGCCAGCTTTTTGCGCAGGGTTTCGATGTCTGCGCCTTTCTTGCCAATGATCACGCCGGGGCGTGCAGTGTGAACGGTCACGCGGCACTTTTTGTGCGGACGCTCGATGATCACACGGCTGACGCCGGCCTGCTTGCACTCTGTGTTGATGAAATCGCGGATCGCGATGTCTTCGTGCAGCAGATCGCCGTAGTCTTTGGTGTCGGCATACCAGCGGCTGTCCCAGGTGCGGTTGACCTGAAGGCGCATGCCGATCGGATTGACTTTATGTCCCATTAGGCTTGCTCCCCGGAAACTGCTTCTACCTGACGCACTTTGATTGTCAGTTCCGCGAACGGCTTGACGATCTTGCCGAACCGGCCACGGGCGCGCGGGCGACCGCGTTTCATGGTCAGGTTTTTACCGACATAGGCTTCGGCGACGATCAGCTCGTCAACGTCGAGGTTGTGATTGTTTTCCGCATTGGCGATGGCCGACTGCAGACATTTTTTCACGTCGTCAGAGATACGCTTTTTGGAGAAAGTCAGGTCGGCGAGCGCCTTGTCGACTTTCTTGCCGCGGATCAACTGGGCAACCAAGTTAAGCTTTTGAGGGCTTGTACGGAGCATTTTGGACTTTGCCATTGCTTCGTTCTCGGCCACGCGGCGGGGGTTCTTTTCCTTACCCATGGCTTATTTCCTCTTCGATTTTTTGTCAGCGGCGTGACCGTAGTAGGTACGCGTCGGGGAATATTCCCCGAATTTCTGACCGATCATCTCTTCGGTGACGTTAACGGGCACGTGTTTGCGGCCGTTGTAGACACCGAAAGTGAGGCCCACAAACTGGGGCAGGATCGTGGAACGACGCGACCAGATCTTGATGACCTCGTTGCGGCCGCTCTCGCGGGTTTTTTCGGCCTTCTTGAGCACATAGGCGTCAACGAAGGGCCCTTTCCATACAGAACGCGACATCTATCAGCGCCCCTTCTTCTTGGCGTGACGCGAGCGGATGATAAGCTTGCTGGACGCTTTGTTTTTGTTCCGAGTGCGATAACCCTTGGTCGGCTTGCCCCATGGTGTCACTGGGTGACGACCACCGGATGTACGACCCTCACCACCACCATGCGGGTGATCGACGGGGTTCATAACCACACCGCGAACAGAGGGGCGGATGCCCTTGTGACGGTTGCGGCCCGCTTTACCGAAGTTCTGGTTGGAGTTGTCAGGGTTGGACACGGCACCAACGGTGGCCATGCATTCCTGACGCACCAAGCGCAGTTCGCCGGAGGACAGGCGGATCTGGGCGTAGCCGCCGTCACGACCCACGAACTGAGCATATGTGCCAGCAGCACGGGCGATCTGGCCGCCTTTGCCTGGCTTCATCTCGATGTTGTGGATGATCGTGCCGATGGGCATGCCAGAGAAACGCATTGCGTTGCCTGGTTTCACGTCGGTTTTTTCGCCGGCTACAACGGTGTCGCCAACGGCGAGACGTTGAGGGGCGATGATGTAGGCCTGCTCGCCATCCTCATACCGCACGAGGGCGATAAAGGCGGTGCGGTTCGGGTCATATTCGATCCGCTCGACGGTGGCCGCAACATCGAATTTGTTACGCTTGAAATCTACGACGCGATAAAGGCGCTTTGCACCCCCACCACGGCGACGCATTGTAATCCGTCCGGTGTTGTTCCGACCGCCTGACTTTGTCAGACCCTCGGTCAGGGCCTTAACTGGGCGGCCCTTCCACAACTCAGAGCGGTCGATCAGAACCAGCCCACGCTGGCCTGGCGTCGTCGGCTTATACGACTTTAGTGCCATGCTTTCTGTCTTCCGTATTTAATGGCGCGGCTTGTGCCCCGCCGATGTTTAGGGCCCCGAAGGTCCCCGGCTTTGTAGGGCCCCGAAGGTCCCCGGCTTGGTGTTCATACGAACAACAGCAAAGCCCCGGACGAATCCGGGGCCACTGCTGATGGGCGCTTGTATGAAAGGTTGCGTAGCGGGTCAAGCGCTATGGGGCGGGAAATAAGGGGTATTCTTGGGCGGGGGCCCTATTGCGGGGCTGGGCCGGAGATGAGGCCCGCGAAAAGCCCCTCTTTGGGGCGGGCAGAGACATCGGGGGCGGCGCCGAGGGAGGCCGCGCCAAGGGCCTGGGTGATCTCCCCATGGGCCATGAAGGTATCGAGGGTGATCTCATGCTCCGGCGTTGTGATCGTATAGGACAGGGTGAAATGGACGGGGGCGATTCTGTCGAAATAGGGGGAGAGGGTTTGGACGGCGGCGGCGTGGCATTTGTGCAGGTCGCTGTTTTTGTAGAGCAGCACCTAGATCGGCATTTCGCCGTAATGGGCATGGAATTCCCCGAACACCTCTTTCCACAGCACACCGTTGAATTGGCGGAGGGCCTCTAGGCTTTCGCTTTGCAGCTGGCCGAGGGCCTTCAGGGAGTCCGGGTCACCCATATGGGGGTATCCGCTTGGGGCTTTAGAGGGGCAGTCAAGCGCTCTGGCGGGAGGAAAGCAACCCGGGGGCCCCTGCCCCACTGCCCAACGAAAAAGGCCCCCGCGGATGCGAGGGCCTTTTCCTAGGACATGTGACGGACCTTAGAGGCCTGTCGATACGTCGATTGTGTTGCCCTCTTCGAGGGTCACATAGGCTTTTTTCACGTCGCGGCGTTTGCCGGGCTGGCCACGGAAACGCTTTACCTTACCCTTGGTGATGGTCGTGTTCACGGCCTTCACTTTCACACCAAAGAGGGTTTCAACCGCCTCTTTGATCTGGGGTTTGTTGGCGTCGATCGCGACCTCAAAGACAACTGCGCCATTCTCGGACGCCATTGTGGCCTTTTCGGTGATGATCGGCTTGCGCACGACGTCGTATAGTTCTGCTTTCACACTCATTTCAAACGAGCCTCCAGAGCTTCGACACCTGCTTTGGTCAGCACGAGGGTATCGCGCTTCAGGATGTCGTATACGTTGGCACCCATGCTGGGCAGAACGTCCAGACCAGTGATGTTGGCGGCGGCTTTGGCGAAACCTTCGTTCACCTCGGCACCGTCGATCACCAGCGCGCGTTTCCAGCCAAGGTTCTTGACCAGTTTCGCGAGCGTTGCTGTCTTGCCGTCTGCATCAGCAGTGTCGATCACAACAAGGCTGCCTGTTGCCATTTTGGCGGACAGGGCGTGCTTGAGACCCAGCTTGCGGACCTTCTTGGGAAGGTCGTGGGCGTGGCTGCGGGGCGTTGGGCCCTTGTAGACACCACCCTTGCGGAAGATCGGTGCAGAACGTGCGCCGTGGCGTGCGCCGCCGGTGCCTTTCTGACGGTAGATCTTCTTGGTCGAGTAGCTGACCTCGGAGCGGGTTTTCACCTTGTGCGTACCGGCCTGCGCTTTGTTGCGCTGCCAGCGGACAACGGAGTGCAGGATGTCGGAGCGTGGCTCCAGACCGAAGATGTCTTCGATCAGGTCAACGCTACCGGCTTTGCCGCCGTCTAGTTTGATGACGTCGAGTTTCATTCGTCACCTTCCTTTTTCTCAGGTGCTGGAGCATCGGCTTCAGCAGCTTGGATCGCGGCTTCTTCTGCGGCGGCGGCTTCTGCTGCTGCGGCTTCGGCGGCGGCGGCTTCAGCAGCTGCGGCTTCCTCGGCGGCGGCGGCAGCGGCGGCTGCTGCGGATTTCAGACCTGCGGGCAGGATTGCGTTTTCAGGGAAGGGCTTCTTAACCGCATCCTTGATTGTGACCCAGCCACCTTTGGAGCCGGGAACAGCGCCTTTGACCATGATCAGACCACGGCCTGCGTCGGTTTTAACAACCTGCAGGTTTTGGGTCGTTACACGGGCTGCGCCCATGTGACCGGCCATTTTCTTGCCCTTGAACACTTTGCCGGGGTCCTGACACTGGCCTGTGGAGCCGTGCGAACGGTGGGAGATGGACACACCGTGGGAAGCGCGAAGGCCCCCGAAGTTGTGACGCTTCATCGCACCTTGAAAACCCTTACCGATCGATGTGCCAGAGACATCAACGAATTGGCCAGCAAAGTAATGGTCGGCGGAGAGTTCCTCGCCTACGTTGATGAGGTTTTCCTCAGCCACGCGGAACTCAGCAAGCTTGCGCTTAGGCTCCACCTTGGCCGCGGCGAACACACCACGCATCGGGGCCGCAGTCCGCTTGGCCCGGGCAGCGCCCGCACCGAGGGTTACAGCCACATAACCATCTTTTTCGGCGGTCCGCTGACCAACGACCTGACACCCGTCAAGGGCCAGAACCGTCACAGGAACCTGTTTGCCGTCTTCCAGAAAAAGGCGGGTCATGCCGACCTTTTTCGCAATTACACCAGAGCGCAACATATCTCGGAGCCCTCCTTAAACAGAAATCTGAACGTCCACGCCAGCGGCGAGGTCGAGCTTCATCAGCGCGTCCACGGTCTGCGGCGTAGGATCAATGATGTCGAGAAGACGCTTGTGCGTGCGGATTTCCCACTGGTCACGGGACTTTTTGTCAACGTGTGGGCCGCGCAAAACGGTGAATTTCTCGATCTTGTTCGGAAGCGGGATAGGACCGCGCACCTGCGCGCCTGTCCGCTTGGCCGTATTGACGATTTCCTGGGTGCTGGCGTCCAGTACCCGGTAGTCAAACGCCTTGAGCCGGATGCGGATGTTTTGGCTTTGGATTGCCATCAGATCAGCCTTTCTAGGCAGTATCAGTTGAGAGGTGGACCCTGCGGAATTGCACAGCCCACGTCGAACCTCTGTTAGTCGGAAGAACGCGCCCCTAAGGGCGCGTCCGGTCTTCTACAGCGAGAGTTGCTGGCAGGGAACCCCCTGCCGAGCGATTTACTCGTTGATTTTGGACACCACGCCGGCGCCGACTGTGCGGCCGCCTTCGCGGATCGCAAAGCGCAGGCCCTGCTCC